>LNBX01000027.1 GCA_001567275.1 Bacteroidetes bacterium OLB10 | reverse complement strand
TGGAACTGTGGCAGCTATCCGGAAAGCCCTTACGACAGCACTAAAATATGTGAATTTTCTACCATGCAGTTGACATATAAAAAAGCAATGACAGGATTTAACACTCCGGGCAAAACCTACGAAACACCCTATACGCTTTGCGACACGGTGACGGTGTCGGCACAGTTTTCCAGTACGGAGTTGGGTTATGTATATCCCGACTCGGTGATGCTGCAAAACACTGATCCGGCATTGCAGATAGTAAGTGTGAACCTTATTACCGACAGCGCAACTGCACAGCTTGCACCGGCCACACAGCCTATGGTGTGGCTTATTGGCTCTGCTGTGATGTCGGCAGCAGGGTTTCCGCAGGGTGGAATTTACAATGGTCAGACGGTTACGGTGCAGGTAACATTTGTTCCCACATGCACCTTTGCGGGCGACACCACACTGCCGGATATTGTTATATTTGCTCATGATTTTTGTAATGAGATAATATCGGCAAATGCACATAAAATGATGAACAGCACTTTCAGGATGAGTAGCGTGCAGAGTGCCTGCACCGACTGTTGGCAGATAACCAAGACAGCCGACAGAGATACGGCAGCAGCAGTGACAGACCTGGTTACTTACACCATCACGGTGTGCAACAACAGCGCAAATACGCAAACCGGAGTGTTGGCCGATGCGTTGCCAAGCGGCTTTGTTGTTACAGGTTCAACATTGCCGCCAGCGGTAACGCTTAACTCAATGGAGTGCGATACATTTACGGTGAGCGGTTACTTCACGCAAACAGGCAGTTGTTTTTACAATGTTGCTTCTGTTACCTCACCTGCAAATACAACATGGACGGATAGTGTTTGCGTGAATGTAAAACCTCCATGCACCGACAGTACTACTTTTATAATTCCGCACAACACATACAGCACCACGTTAAACTATCGTTACGATACGCTGAATATTTACATTGCAGGAACGCTGTATGTTAACGACACACTTAAATTCATGCGCTGCATGGTGCTTATGGACGAGAAAGCACAGATAGTTGTGCAAAATGGCGGCTATTTAGATATTGACAGCAGTACGGTGCAGGGCTGCCTTACGATGTGGCGCGGAATAACGGTTGAGGACTTGGGAGAATTGATAATACAGGAAGGCAGCACCATTGCCGATGGCGATACAACCATACTTGCGCATGATAAAGCCAAAATAAAAATTTACAATGCCTATTTCAGAAATTTTGTTTTGGGTGTTTACATTCCGCCAAAAGTTGGAGCGTTTTACAACGGAACTACACTCACCGTTGAACGCGCTCTGTTTGAATTTACGGCATTTAAACAGGACTACACAGGACAAAACCCGCACGGCTCAAAATCACAATGTGGAGTTTTATTGAATGATTGGATTGGAACAATAGGAGGCGGAACACAACCTTATGAACTGAATTACTTTAACAACCTGCATACAGGAGTTGTAGGCATTGGAAGCATATTAACAGTAAAAAGAAGTTGTTTTAAAAATATAACCTACGATACTTTTTACAATGAGCCGTACAGAGGCACGGCAATAACAAACGTAAAAGGTAACTCTCAAAACACAACCTCTTTAAAAGTAATGCCCGAAGTGTATAACTACATAACTGTTGACAGCAGTTATAGAGGTATATATACCGATGGATCAGATTTAACAGCAAGTTACATTCATATCTTAAATGTAAGAACAGGTGTTGCAAGTAAAAACAGTCCACTACTTTCAATAAATATGGTTACCAATTGCACGATAACAGCAAACCATAGCGGAATTTTCTGGAATTATAATCCGCTCGCAAAGTTTATGTATGCAAACAATAATGACATAACAATTATAGGGTCATCACAGGGTGGTGGTTTCTTTTCTGTTGCAAACAGTGGCATTTACATGAGTGAGTTTTCAAATGGTTTTGTGCAATACACAGCCACAGGAAACACTGTACGTATGAGTAATGCAGGTTTTGGAATTTATGCAGGTGTCCTTACCAATGCCAAAATAAAATATAATGATATTGGTATGACAGGAAGCGGAACAGGAATATCAGTGAGCAAAAACATAAATTCAAATATAAGCTGTAATGTTGTTAATGGAAATTATTCGGGAGGTAGTCAATCATCTGCTGGCATTGCTACAAACAACAGCAGCAACAAAACGACAATTTACTGTAATTCGACAAAAGACACTTACAGAGGATTTTTCTTTGGCGGTGCTTGCCCTAATACTGTTTTTAAAGGAAATGAAATGACAAATCATTATGACGGACTTTACCTGAATAATGGAGGTACATACATAGGCACACAGCCTCATCATGGCAATAAATGGAACGGTACGTTCGGAAACTTTGGTGCGATAAATGCAGCAGCATTTCCCATTGTTCCGCTTTCTCTTTTTAAAGTTAACCTAACATTAGACCCTATTTATAATCCAATGGTAAGCCCCACAAGTGGTTGGTTTGTTAGTGATACAATTGGTAGTACATACTACTGTTCAAGTTCTACTGTATGCAGTTCATTACCGCCTGTCGCACTTTCTGATTCTGCATTAAACGCTATGATAGCTAATGGTGAAATAGAACCTGATGAATATGTAGCTGAAACCAAAGCCATTGCAGAAGAATATCTATATAGGGAGTTGGCAGATGACTCCGCATTATGGTTCAGTGATTCCACTTACATTCAGTTCATGCTTGACAAGGGATTCGAAAACACAGGTTATTTATATGATGCCGAAGAATATTTAAAAGCAGCATATTCCGTTGATACATTTTATATGAGTTTGGTTGATAGCTGTATTTTGCAAATAGCTCTATTAACAGATAGTATAAATGAATTAGAAGAATTTCAACCTAATGGATGGGATATAATAAGAGAGCAGTTAATTTATACAATAGGTTTTTTAAATCAAACCATTAATAACTTGTACATTTTAAGAGAGGCTACTTTAAATGCCAATCTTGCAGAGGCTGAATTGCAGAACGAATATGTTGTAAATGGTGAAATCCCTGAATTAAATACTGCATTCATAAATGAAGTAGAAATTAATTTCCTTGAATCAGGAGGCAATGTTGAAGTGTTGCAAAATAATTATGCAAGCATATACTCAGTAGCAAGCCAATGTCCATATTCAGGAGGCGGTGCGGTAGAGAGAGCAAGAAGTTTAATTTCATTTATAAATGATTCTGTTATTTATAATGATGATTACACTTGTTTGCAAAATGGAATATACCGAACTGCAAAGGCGGATTCAATATTAAATGATATAAGTAAAATTTCTGTAAGACCAAATCCGACAAATGACAGAATAACAATAGAATTAATCGGTAAATATGAAGGGATTTGCAGAATAGAAATACTAAGTCCGTTAAATGAAGTTGTTCTTAAAGAGCAAATGCCCTGTAATGAAAAAACAAAAACAATTAATGTCTCTCAAATTGCTCAGGGCATTTACTCGGTTAATGTTTACATTAACAATGAAGCAAAGTTGATTCATAAAATTGCAATTATAAGATGATAATTAAAAATATTAGTAATAATGCAAGATACTTAATGTGTCCTGCGCTATTATTTTTCTCAATTAAATGTTTGCCACAAGGATATAACAGTAGTTTCCTTTTAGGTTATCAGGCAAAAGCAAAAATGAGTTTTACTGATACTTCTTATAGTATTTTATCAGAAGTTAGAACAATACCCTTTATGTACACCCAAGGAAATATTTCTGATGAAAACGGAAATATATTAATGAGCAGTAATGGTTATTTTGTTGCTAATTCAACAGGTGACACCATGCTGTATGGTAGTGGGTTAAATCCTAATCAATGTACTTATGATTACGGACATGAATGGGGCATGCCAATAGCATACGGTAATATGTTTTTGCCCATGCCTGATGATAGTAATAAGTATATTTTATTTCATGAGACTTGTGATTATAACAGCCCAACAGCAATTGACAATAATTTTTATTATAGTGTTGTAGATATTACTCTTGATAATGGATTAGGAGCGGTAATTAGTAAAAATAATATTGCTCATACAGATATGTTCGGATGGGGAATGACAGCTTGTAAACATGGCAATGGGAGAGATTGGTGGATAATTACAATTTCTTATGATGGGAGTTTGATTCATGAATTTTTATTACTCCAAATGGAGTTAATTATGTTGGAGTTAAAAAATTTACAATTACAAACAGGTTTAGGTTGGGCGGGACAGCCTGTTTTTTCTCCTGACGGTAAAAAATTTGCTTTTAGAGATGGGTATGTTCAGGGAACATATTGGAATTTATACATAAATATAATGAGATTTGACAGGTGTTCAGGGGATTTTGTTTTAGATACAGTTATTAATTATTCAGACAGTACGATAGGTTATGGAACAATGTTTTCACCCGATTCACGCTATTTATATTTTTCTACATCAGAGCATATTTATCAGGTTGATACAGATACCCCTAATATTGGAGCTACGCTTCAAACTGTTGCTACTAATGATATATTTCCTTCCACTGTTCCACCTTTTTATACAAATTTTCATTTAATGTATCTTGCCGCAAACGGCAAAATTTACATTTCATCAACAAGTAGTGTTAAACATTTACATGAAATAAATTATCCTGATAGCGCGGGCATGGCTTGTGATGTGCAGCTACATAATATTTTTACGGATTGTTATTTTATTGGTGTTCCAAACCATCCTAACTATTATTTAGGCAGGGAAATTGGAAGCTCATGTGATACACTTACGAGTGTAAGTTATTTGGAGCAACATGATTTTAAATTTAGAGTGTATCCAAACCCTGTACGTAATGGCATTTTAAATGTCGGATATCTATTGCCACAAAACAAACAAGGTTTGTTTGAAATATATGATGTAACTGGAAAAGTAGTTTTTAGATATACACTACCACCATGGAGTAATGTACAAAGTTTCAAACTGCCAAAACTTTCTAATGGAGTGTATAATGCTGTTATAATTTCAGGAGATAAAAGAGTAAGTAAACGATTTGCTGTGATGGAGTAAAAAATTAGACGGTATGAATAATGATATTGTATGTGCAAAATACCCTTTAGTAACACATGGCGGTTATTTAGATATAGACAGCAGTACGGTACAGGGATGCCTTACGATGTGGCGCGGAATAACGGTTGAGGACTTGGGAGAATTGATAATACAGGAAGGCAGCACTGTTGCCGATGGCGATACAACCATACTTGCGCATGATAAAGCCAAAATAAAAATTTACAATGCCTATTTCAGAAATTTTGTTTTGGGTGTATATATGCCACCAAAAGCAGGTGCATTGTATAACGGAACTACTTTAACGGTTCAACAGGCTACGTTTGAATTTACAGCCTTCAAACCAGATTACACAGGGCAAAACCCGCATGGCTTAAAATCGCAATGCGGTATTTTACTCAATGATTGGATTGGAACAATAGGAACATACATACAAGATTACTGGCTGAATAAGTTTATCAATCTGCATACAGGAGTAGTAGGAATTGGAAGTTTACTTACGGTTAAAAATTGTTTCTTTGAAAACATACAAAAAGATAATTTTTACACGCAAACATATAGCGGCACAAATATATTCAACAGAGGCAATCCGCTCATTGCAAGAGCAGGTTCATTAACGGTGCAACCTGTAATGAACAATAACAAAACAATGGTGAACTGCGACTATGGCGTTTGGGCGAATTACAGCAATTTAGACATTCAGAATGTGCGTATGGACAGCATGACTGTTGGAGTGTACGCCATGCAGTGCAAAGATTATTTACAAAGTAAAATCCTGTATAATGAAATAAAGGCGAACACCTATGGCTTGATGCTTGTTGCAAATTCAGGCGCGGCAAATATGCAGATAGAAGGTAACCGCATTTACATGAAGAATGGCGCATTTACGGCAATACTTCTGAATGAGTTTAATCCTTCCGGTCATGGAAATTATATCATCAATAATAACTCCATTTATCTTGACGGTGCATCTAATGGCATACTGATGCTGAATACTTTTAAGCCTGTATTAAAACATAATTACATTGAGCAGAACGGAACATCTGTTGTGCAGGGTATTACCGCATTGGGATGCGACAGCACATATCTTACTTGCAACCAAGTGCGGGCAATGGATATTACCAACACTGTTTCTAAAGGCATTTATTTCAGCATTAGCCAAAACGGAACTATTGCCTGTAACTTTATAGACACTACGGCAACGGGAATATTTATTGGCGGTAATTGTGCAGGCACACAACTGAAAGGAAACACCATGCGGAATAATATGCTCGGATTGTACATAAACAATGTGGGGCTAATAGGAGTGCAAAACAACAACGGGAACAAGTTTATTGACTACAGGGATACCATAGGAGCATACAATGCGAATTTAAGCCAGTTTGGATTATCTGGTTCAGAATTTCGTGTAAGAACAACGGATGTAATGGGTAATATTTATTATCCTGTGTTGGCGCAGCAAAACACAGGATGGTTTAACCCAATATTAACAACAAGCCCATTTCAATGTGGCAATACCTGTTATGATATGCTTGAATATCCGGACAATGAATTGCTGTACCGTATTATTGCAGACGACAGTATTCTTACAGAGGAGTTTATCCCCGAAAGCCAAAGTATGGCAAGGCAGTATTTGTTTTCCGTTTTAGAAAATAATCCCGAATTGCGCGAAAGCGATACATTGTTTTTGAATTTTTACAACACTATGCTTGCCGAAGCCGAAGGTCAGCTAAAGGAGGTTGAAAGAAGGTTTGAAACATACGGGAAAATGGACTCAACATTTATTCCCATGTTGAATAATGTTGATTCGCTTACAGCTTTATACAATTACTACATTGAGCATTTTGATGAAATGCGCGATTCTATTGAGCAAACAGGAATAAATCCTGATTCATTACGTGAACAGTGGATTTTTCAAATTGAAAATTTAGATGTTACGCGCATCAACATTGTTATGCAGCACAACGCTGTTATAACAGGCGAAATGTACGAAGGAGAATTAACCAACAACCTCATTCAGCCCGAAGAAGTTCCCGAATACAACAGCGCACGCATGAACGAAATATTTATGATTTTAGAGGAAGGCAATTACAGCGACATAGACGAGTTTTATAATGAACTGATGAGCATTGCCAGCGAGTGCCCTTATTACGGAGGCGAAGGCGTTTACCGTGCAAGGGCAATGCTGTATTTGATTAATGACACATTGCAATATAATGATGATGCAAATTGTTTGCTTTATGGTTTTTACAGGCAAGGAAATTTATCCGATAAATATTCGGATGAAACAAAAATCAGCATAAAACCTAATCCTGCAAATACTTTTGTGAGAATTAGGGTGAGTTGTTCAGAAAACGAAATGTTTACTGCTAAAATTATCAATGCTGTTGGACAGGAAGTTTTAGAAACAAATTTACAGTGCAATAAAGATAACGTCATCAGCACGGCTAATTTTCAGCAAGGCATTTACACTGTTACAGTTAAAACAAATTCTAAAATTCAGTCATTCAAGTTATCAATTATCAGATAGTGAAAAATATAATTTTAATAGGAATATTATTAGTGTTTTGCCGTGTGCCCGCAATGGCACAAGGCAAAACACATAATTTTTAATCGGCTACCAAAACACAGGAGGGACTTACACCACACACGGAAAAGGAAGGTTGTTATTTGATAATAACTCTGTAACCGTTATTGGTGAAAACAGAAAAATGCCGTTCCTGATAACGCAAGCTAATATCAGTGATGAAAACGGAAATTTGCTAATGAGCAGCAACGGATGTTGGATAGCGGATGCCACAGGCGACACCATGATGAATGGCGATAGCTTAAATCCTAATTCATTTACTAATGATTACTGTAATGTAGTTTCATTTGGTTTGCCTTTACCACACGGAAATATTATTCTGCCATATCCGAATAATCCCGATAAATACATTTTGTTTCACCAGACAGGGAACTATAACAATAATTTAATTTCCACAGAAATCTATTATTCCGAAATTGATTTATCACTCAATGGCGGTTTGGGTGCGGTAACAGCAAAAAATCAAATTATATTCAGTGATAATTTGGTTTGGGGTTTGGCAGCGTGCAAACACGCCAACGGCAGGGACTGGTGGATAGTTGCATTGAGAGATGCAAGCACTATCATTCATAAAATTTTATTGGATTCAACAGGTGTTACCTACATGGGTACACAAAATTTAGGATTCCCCTTACCCATAGCACCGAACAATGCAGTACAAACGTTATTCTCGCCTGACGGAACAAAGTTTGTTTACGGTTCAGGACAAGCAGGAACAAATCCTTTGCATGATGTAAGACTGTTTAATTTTGACCGATGTAGCGGCAATTTTACAGGGTTAGAGTATGTAGCTATTAATGACAGTTCAACAGGTTTTGGATTTGCCTTTTCACCTGATTCAAAATATTTATATCATTCCTCGTTTCAAAGAATTTATCAGTTTAATACCAATACTGCAAATATAGCAGCAAGCAAAACCATAGTTGCTGTTAATGACGGCTATTATTCACCTGTGCCGCCTTATCAATCTGATTTTTGGCTTATGTATCTTGCTGCTAACGGCAAAATTTATATTTCGTCAGGCAGTAGCGTAGTTGATTTACATTATATCAATTATCCTGACAGTGCAGGCATGGCTTGTGATGTGCATTTACATGATTTGCATTTGCCTTGTTGGACAGCAAGAGCAAATGTTTATCACCCCAATTATTATTTAGGGTGTGATACCACAAGCGGTTGTCCATGTTTGATAACAGGAATAAACGAAATCAGTCAGCATGATTTTAAATTTTCTGTTTCACCAAATCCCAATAATGGCAATTTTAAAATCATGTATTTGTTGCCGCTAAATCAAAAAGGAATATTTGAGGTTTATGATGTAACAGGTAAAAAAAGTTCTTTCTTATCACCTTCCTCAATGGAGTACATTGCAAAACTTTGATTTGAGTTTTTTGAACAATGGAATTTATCAGTGTATTATTAAAAGCAATAATTATTCTGTTACAAAAAAATTGGTGATTATAAAATGAGCCTATATTCTTATAATACTATGCATGCCGAAGCAGAAGGGCAGTTGAAAGAAGTAGAACGTAATTTTGAACGGTACGGAAAAATGGATTCAACATTTATTCCCATGCTGAATAATATAGATTCGCTTGTAAACGTGTATAATTATTACAAAGCGCATTTTGATGAAATGCGTGATTCCATTGAACATCTCGGAATGAACGCTGATTCACTAAAAGAAGCTTGGTATGTACAAATAGAGAATTTGGATATTACACGAGCGAATATTGTCATGCAGCACAATGCTGTTATAACTGGAGAAATGTATGAAGGTGAACTGACTAATAATATTATTCAACCCGAAGAAGTTCCCGAATACAATAGTGCGCGATTGAACGAAATATTTATGATTCTGGAAGATGTTAGTTATTCAAACATTGATGAATACTATACAGAATTGTTAAGCATTGCGGAGCAATGTCCGTATTACGGTGGCGAAGGCGTTTACCGCGCAAGGGCAATGCTGTATTTGATTAATGACACATTACAGTTTAACGATGATGCAAATTGTTTGGTATATGGTTTTTATAGAACAGGTGTAACAGATTCCACTTTTGTAAATTCTGAAAGGATTGAGGTAAAGCCTAATCCTGCAAATGAGTATGTTTCTGTTGAGGTTAGTTGCAAGGAGAATGAAACGTATGTTGCTGATATAATAAATGCAACAGGACAAAAAGTTTTAACTAAAATTTTTCCATGCAATGAAAAGCATAATATCAATATCAGCGGAATACAACAGGGGTCATATACTGTGGTAGTAAAAACAAAGAATAGGGTTCAGAACTTTAAACTCGTTATTGTAAGGTGATGAAAAACAAATGCTATTTGATGATTTTAATGCTGTTTTACCCAGCGCTTATAAAAGCGCAGGGTAAAACGCATAATTTCTTAATCGGACACAACTATTTGACGGACCAATATACAATATCAGGCAAGGGAAGGATTTTATTTGACAACACATCGGTAAATGTAATTGGTGAAGCAAGAAAAATATCTTTTCGTGCCACACAAGCCAATATTTCCGATGAAAACGGAAATTTATTGATGGTAAGCAATGGTTGTTGGATAGCTGATGCCACAGGTGATACCATGTTAAACGGAAGTGGCTTGAATCCAAATTCCTATACAACTGATTTTTGCGATTCCTTTGGTGGATTACCCTTGTCACATGGTAATATTATTTTGCCTTATCCGAATAATTCTGATAAATATATTTTGCTTCATCAGACAGGAAATTACAATGCCCCTTATTTGATTTCAACAGAACTGTATTATTCCGAAATTGATTTATCGCTGAATGGAGGGTTGGGTGCGGTAACAGCAAAAAATCAAATTATATTGAATGATTATATTGTTGGTGGAATAGCAGCATGCAAACACGCCAACGGCAGAGATTGGTGGATTTTTGCATTAAAAGATGCAAGCACTTTAATTCATAAATTTTTATTAGATTCATCGGGGATTACCTACATGGGTACTCAAAATATAGGATTTCCCTTACCATTTCAAGGTAATGCAACCCAACCCACCTTTTCACCAGACGGAACTAAGTTTGTTTATGGCTCAGGGACAGGAAATCCGCCTCCATTTCACGATGTAAGGTTGTTTAACTTTGACAGGTGTAATGGCAATTTTACAGGGTTAGCATACATTGCCTTAAATGATAGTTCAACAGGTTTCGGCTTGGCATTTTCGTCTGACTCAAAATACTTATATAACTCATCATTTTACAGGATTTATCAGTTTAATACGGATGCTCCTAACATTGCCGCAAGTAAAACCATAGTAGCCGTTAATGACGGATTCTACTCTCCTATACCTCCATTTCAAACAGATTTTTGGTATATGTATCTTGCTGCTAACGGAAAAATTTATATTTCATCGGGTAACGGTGTAGTTGATTTGCATTATATCAATTATCCTGACACCGCAGGCATGGCTTGTGATGTTCACTTACACGATTTGCATTTGCCTTGTTATTCATTCAGAGCAAATGTTTATCACCCTAACTATTATTTAGGATGTGATACTACAAGCGGTTGTCCATGTTTGATAACAGGAATAAACGAAATCAGTCAGCATGATTTTAAGTTTTCTGTTTCCCCAAACCCTAACAATGGAAATTTCAGAATCATGTATTTATTGCCGCAAAACAAATCAGGCAAATTAGAAATATTTGATATAAACGGCAGAGTAGTTTATTCTCAAAACTTACCTCAATGGAGTACGCTGCAAAATATATCATTACCTAAAATTGCAAATGGGGTGTATAATTGTATGATAAGGAGCGAGAACTACATAGTAACAAAAAAACTTGCCATCATACGCGATTGATCGTCCCTCTCTACCGGAGAGGGATAAGAGGGTGAGGTGGTGTAATAAAATCAGGAGATTATTTGGTTTCAAAGAAATTTGCGGTGATACATGAATGAAATAACAGCCAATACGCGCCTGCAGGGCGAAACGTATGCCATATTATTTTATTTCTGATAAATGAATTGTCTGACGAAATAATTATGTATTTTTTCATGGAAGAGAATGACATTGATGCAATCAAACCATAAACAACTTAACAGGTGAATCATTCAAATAAAATTTCCGGAACATCCATCCATCCGCTGATGAAAGAGTTGATGAGTGAAACTTTTGGAGTGATGGTTTATCAGGAAGATGTCATAAAAGTAGCCCATTACTTTGCAGGGCTGTCGCTTACTGAAGCTGACATGCTACGCAGGGGCATGAGTGGGAAATATCGCGGGCGTGAAGAATTTAAAAAAGTAGAAAAAAAGTTTTTTGAAAACTGTAAAGCCAAAGGCTACGATGATTATACAACACAGGAAGTATGGCGGCAGATTGAGTCATTTGCCGGATATGCATTTGCTAAAGGTCATTCAGCATCTTATGCGGTAGAGAGCTATCAGTGTATGTATCTGAAAACACATTTTCCGTTAGAATATATGGTGGCAGTAATTAATAATGGTGGCGGATTTTATGATACAGAATTTTATATCAATGAAGCACGGCTATATGGAGGCCATATTCATGCTCCGGACATCAATAAGAGTATGTGCGAAACCACTATTGAAGGGAAGGATATTTATCTCGGTTTTAACCTCATTCATGAGCTGGAACAGAAAACAGCAACAACATTGTATGACGAGCGACAGCAAAACGGAAATTTTCTTTCACTCAGTGACTTTATGCAGCGTGTTTCGGTTTCTGTTGAGCAACTGCGTTTGCTTATCCGGGTTAACGCTTTTCGTTTCACAGGGCGCACGCGGCAACAGTTGCTGTGGGATATTCATACCATTGTAGGCAGTGAAAAGAAAACGCATACGGAAAGTGAGTTGTTTGAAGCACAACGCAAAACATTTTCATTACCCAAACTGCACTACAGCAAAACCGATGAAGCATGGGATGAGATAGAGTTGCTGGGGTTCCCGTTATGCTCACCGTTTGATTTGGCTGTGCCGCCATCTCATCAGCAAAAAAATGGAGCGGTGATTCTTTCAACGGCTTCGGAATTGCCGAAGTATGCAGGAAAAACAGTTTCGGTAACAGGTTATTTTGTTACACGCAAACATACGCGTACTAAGAAAGGTGACATCATGGCTTTTGGTACGTTTCTGGATAAAGACGGACAGTGGCTTGATACGGTTCATTTTCCTGATGCCGTCAAACAATTTCCTTTTCGCGGCAAGGGTTGTTATTTCATCACCGGAAAGGTAACGGAAGAATTCGGCTTCTACAGCATTGAAGTTATACACATGGAGCGACTGGAATACAGGCAACGATATGAGGAAATGACATGTGAAGAGGAGAAGAGTACAGTTTCAGATTGTTGATAAAAATGACAAACTATATAAAGTAAATCAGAAAAGACTTGTTACATTTGACAAATATTGTCAAAAAGAAATTTTCAAATGAGAACAACAGGAGAAATAATCAGAGAGAGAAGAGAGAAAAAAGGGTTGCTCTTGCGACATGTTTCTGCTCAACTCGACATTGACACAGCTATACTCAGTAAAATTGAACGTGGGGAGAGAAAAGCCACACGAGAACAAATTACAAAGTTGGCTGATATTCTTGAACTCGACAAGGAAACCTTGCTTATTCATTATTTAAGCGAGAAAATTCTTTACGAAATTCAGGACGAAGATTTAGGAATACAGGCATTGAAAGTAGCTGAAAAAACTATTAAATACGGAGTGACTAAACATAAATAAGATGGCGGAATACAATTACGATGAAATTTTATTTTCTATCACCGGTAATGATTTACAAGCAGAGGCATTGCATTACTTAGGCAGAGAGTTGAATGAAGAGGAAATCAGTATTGTTAAGAAGGGTCTGGAATATGGCTTACTTACAGATATAAATACTGTATATAAAACAATTTTTAATGAAATGATAAACAATGCAGGAAATTAAAACAGATATTTTATTAGGCGATAGCAAAGAGGTTCTGAAGAGTTTATCTGATAATTCGGTTGATCTTATTGTTACTTCACCACCATACGCAGATCAGAGAAAAGACACTTATGGAGGCATCCATCATGACAAATATGTTGAGTGGTTTCTTCCAATTTCAGAGCAATTGCTAAGGGTGCTTAAACCAACAGGAACTTTCATTCTCAATATTAAAGAAAAGGTTGTTGATGGGGAGCGCAGTACTTATGTAATGGAGTTAATTCTCGCTATGCGTAAGCAAGGTTGGCTATGGACAGAAGAATTTATCTGGCATAAGAAGAATAGTTATCCGGGGAAGTGGCCTAATCGTTTTCGTGATAGCTGGGAGAGACTACTGCAGTTTAATAAAGAGAAGAAATTTAATATGTATCAGGAAGAGGTGATGGTTCCTATGGGCAACTGGGCAAAAACCCGATTGAAAAAGCTATCTGACACAGACAAAATAAGAGACACTTCGAAAGTAGGAAGTGGTTTTGGCAAAAATATATCTAACTGGATTGACAGAGATAAAGCTTACCCAACCAATGTACTTCATCTCGCAACAGAATGTAATAATAAGAATCATTCGGCTGCTTTTCCTGAAGAGTTACCGGAGTGGTTTATAAAACTTTTTACAAAACAGTTTGATACGGTGCTTGATCCATTTATGGGAAGTGGAACATCATTAGTTGTTGCCAACAGGATGAGGAGACATTCTATAGGTATAGATATTATTCCTGAATACTATGAAATGGTAAAAAAGAAATTACAACCGGTTGAACTTTATTTACTTGAACCAAAAGTAAAATATGCAAAAGCTAAATCTAAAAGATCTTTCACAGTACGTTGAGAATCATATCGGGATATTTCATTTGAAAAGAATACAGAGCTTAGAAAGTTTGAAGCTTTCACAAGTTCTCAAAAGAAAAAACCCGTACCTCTTCAAAGCAAAATATGTTCTGACAGCTGAGCAAATAATTAAAGGATTTGTTGATGCACACATTTCTTCCAATGAAGAAACTATATTCGGAGACTGGCTTGAAGGGCTTGCAATATTTATAAATAGTAAGGTGTTTGGAGGAAAAAAATCAGGCATTAAAGGAATTGACTTGGAGTTTGACAAGGACAATGTACGCTATATTGTCACTATTAAATCTGGCCCCAATTGGGGCAATAGCTCTCAAATTGAAAAGCTGATTTCAGACTTTAAAACAGCTAAGAAGACTTTGCGAACTTCCAACTCTAAAATTATGGTGACTGCAATTAACGGATGTTGTTATGGAAGAGATAACAAACCGGATAAAGGTGAGTACTTCAAATACTGCGGACAACGATTTTGGGAATTTATTTCAGGCAACAACAATCTTTATACAGAAATAATTGAACCGTTAGGGCATAAAGCTAAGGAGAAGAATGATGATTTCTTAAAATCCTATGCTCAGATGATTAATAAGTTTACCAAAGAATTTTCAAATGAGTATTGTGATAACAACGGCATTATTGACTGGAAGAAGATTGTAGAGTTCAATTCATCAGCAGATGATTCTTACAAGTAAACAAACTGTTTTTTAAAATCAATCTGCTATTTAATTAAATTCAGGAAATAAGTTTTTAATTAGGATATCCCCTCAAAAACAAACAAAGGCAGAAAAAATTTTTTCTGCCTTTGTCATTGTTCTGAATGTAGGTTATCAGGGTATCATCATTTTTCCAACCCACAGTTTTTTGTAATCTTCATCATGCCCAAAGTAGATTACTGATTTTTCTTTTTCATCATACATAGGCAGAAAATCTCTCCGTAAGAAATATTTTTCATTGCCCATAGTTTTAAAAGCACTCACTGTAGTTGCATTCATATCAATTTTTGCCACTCTCGGAAAATACAACGGATAAAACGTTGCTTCACCATTATAAGCGTCCATAAAAGATTCATAACCTTTTACGCCTTTCACTTCAAGCAGTTCCCAGCAGATGTTGTTATCGGAGGTTACATAAAAATTATTTATCGTACGGAACACTTCACTTTTTTTATCAGTATTCATCTTATTCACTCCATATTGTGCTTTCAGATTTCCTTTGGTATCAAAATGAAAACAAATCAAATCACTGAAGTTGCCATCATCAATCAGTTGCCCTGCTGCTAAGTATTCGCCTGCAGGTGTAACATAAAAGTTGTTGACAGAAAAACGTTTTCCATTGTAAGCCTTTGCACCCTTTTCACCTGCAGCAGGTTTAAATTTGGCTTTGAATTCAGATACAGGAGAAGTTGATGCAAAATCAAGCGCATTGCTGCTGAACTTCAGCAAATGAATGTTTTCCATTTTTTCATTGAGATGTTTCCTCCATTTGGCATCCAGTCTGTTTTCGCCACCTTCGGTGAAACCGGGATTGTAAATAGGTGCATATTCGCTATATACTCTTTCAAACGATTCTTTTGAATCACCTGACGAACCAAAGAAGTAAACATTTCCATCTTTGTCATACGATGCAGTGATTAACATGGCTGATGCCGGGCTGCTGTATTCCACGCGGCTTTTTTGGTTACCTTCAATATCAAATCTGAAATAAACATATTTGGAAACATCAGCAGCACCTCTTACGGGAGCAAAAATGGCCACCACATCTTCATTGGAAAGCTGGTCGCTGAATACAAGAGAATATTTGCCGTTGAGGTCAATTGGTTTTTCCACCAGATTCAAATCCTTGTTGAACATTGCAATACAAAATTTATCAGCAACCGATTTGTCTTTGGAGTCAGCTTTGGCAATGGTCAGCACATCGGGTTTGTCTTCTGACGAGTAAGCTGCATATCCGAGATATACTTTGCCATCATCGTTATTTGGTTTAATCACATCACGCGAAATGGTTTTCTTGGTCACAAATCGCTGCTTTGCATAGTTCCATGTTTTCAGCTGTACTACTTTATTCAGTTTAAGTTTCATGCTCAACACGTCAAATGAGTTGGTGCCACCCACTGTTGCATAGTAGTATGTTTTTTCAAAATCAGGTTTGTCAACTTTTTTTTCCTGCACATCCTTTGAGCCGGTAAAGTTCAGCGACTTGTCAAAGCCATATTCTTCATAGGTGATGTCGTCACTTTTTTTATTTAATTTCATCTGATATGTTACATATACGGAACCGTCATCACCTTTGCGTGTGTCGTACATGTATCCTTTCACCGCTTTGGATGATAATGGTTGAACTACTTCTTTTAATTCCTGTGCTTTTGAGAATCCTGACATGAGGATTGCTGCAGGAAGAGCATAAATTAATTTATTCATCTGTATTGTTTTTTTTGTGTTTGTTTATTGAACGATTAATTTTTTTACACGGTGATTATTCTGATTCCATATATGAACAAAATAAATTCCGGGTTGTGCATGCAAGCGAATGGATGTTGCTCCCGAATTCAGTTCATTATGATAAACAGTTCTTCCGTCTGCTGACGTAATGCTCACCTTGTCGGTATGTTGCGGAGTTTGAATAGTGAAATCACCTGCAGCAGGATTTGGATAAACTGAAACAGCTGATTCGTTCTCCTGCAATGCTATACCCGTTGGCATATCTGTAGTAAAAACTGTGGTGATGGAACTTCCGTTGATGCTGTATCTCAGAAGTGAATGACCGTTGCTGAGGCTGATCCATGTATAAACATAAGAATCGGGACCAAGGTTGTTGGTTCTTGTTTCTGAAATCAATGCCACATCGCTAAAAGTTGCCTGAGGCAATATCAGGGTACCGTAGCCGCTGAAAGTTACCGTGCGCGTACCGTTCTGATAACTGCTTACGGTGTTGGCATCGCTGTAATTTGTTTTTTCATACGTATCGCTGAAAGTTTGCCCATAGAAGAAAGGAAATATCATTCGTTTATCGCCATTCTGATAAATTTCATGTTCCGTTGATGGTGCATAACTTCCCTGCAGCACTACGCTGTCGCTGCAGATGTAGTCATACTCATATTCAATCAGCGAGGTGAGCGATGGTTCGTAAAATGCATAATTAGCTGCCGGGTAAAGAGCTGAATATGGCGTTGTGTTAGGGTTGAAGTAAGAGAAGTTAAGAACAGGGTAGGCATTGTTGGCAGTAAGTGAAGAAGCATTCCAGGTAACTCCATTGCCTGTAATGCCATACCATGCCGTGTTGAACGAAGAATTGTCGGCTACGCGGATGTGTTGCACATCAGAAAGCACCATACTGTAAGTGCCATAGTCGAGTGTTTGTGCTGAAAGGTTAATGCTCAGGGCCATCAGCAGCGATAAGGCAGATACTTTTGTCATGCGAATTTATTTTACAATTTGCTGTGACAAATTTGCATCCGTATGCCGCATCACGCAATACCACGATAGTAGTAATTCAGCACGGGGTGGCCGTTTCTTCTTTTTTCAACACACTCTCCGCTGACTTAATATAAGTTTACACAAAACATCTTCCCTACGCCTGCGCCCTTCAGGGCCACGGGTGCGCGGAGGAGAGTGTAAGCTCATTAAGTTTATTTGTAAGCTTATGGAAGAGGTAATCTATTAAGTCCTATAACCTTCTATAAAATTTACCGCCACGAAAAAGTTTTTGTATTTATTTATAATGAGTTTGTGTAACGCTGCTTGATATTATAGGTTCACCAAGCTATTGATACAGATTGCATTTGACTGAAGCCCACATCAAGGTTTGTTCAATGCAATGTCGTCAGTATAAGTTTATCAAAAACATTTATTTAAGCATTGAAATAATTGTTCAGCATTTTTATTTGAATATATGACCAATAGCAGTAAGCAATCAGTATTAAGTTTGTTAAGTAGTTGGCATACACCCAATGTTTGAGTAAAAGGAAAATCACTGCAACTAAAAGAACAGAAAGAATAAATTCAACCTGCTTGTATGAAATGCTTACATCAGTAATTTCAGAATCCTTGTTCGCAACTTTCAATTTCAACTTTTTATTTATCCATAAACCTAAGTAAAGCCAAATAAGAGCGGCAACAGGAACTATTATCAGCACTGGCGAAAATGATTCACTTTTGGTAGCAGCATAATAAATTAGTAATGCACTTATGGTAAATAATGCAATGCCATTGCGAATAAATTTGTTTTTTAAATACATGGCTCGTTCGTACATGGTGGATGTTTAAAATTTGTTACAGTTGAACTGTCTAACTTTGTAACAAAAGTAATGCTCATTAGAATTCCAACCATGAAAATTTAGTGTTCAGGCATTGGTGACGCAAAACGTTCCAATATTTGCCAAGGCAAGGAAGTTGGGATTTGCATATAGCTGATATTACAATGTCGTGCCCAACTTGTTTAAAGCCTCATGTTATGCGTAGAAGTGTTTAAATTTCTTACCTCAATTAGCTTATTTGTGACATTCCACAACATTATCTTGTGCTGCTATAATCTGCCACTTTCCATCTCGTTTCAGCCAGGTATCTGTCCAAGCTAAGCAACGTGTATATTCCTTTCCATCTGCTCCTTTACGAATGCTGCTTTCGTTGCCATATGCTATGGCTAAATTATCGCCAAAAAAGTGGATTTTAACATCTCCTAATTCGCATTGTCTGTCCCGGGTATTAACGTCATTTGACATGGCTTCTACTTTATCATATCGGGTTCCGGTTGTTGATGTTCCCTGAAAATCATCTGCAAACACTTCTTTTAGTCCGGGCTGTGCGCTGCAACTTGCATTTAACCACATCTTTTCCATTGATATAAGCTTTATGGCTGTGCTATCATCAGGCAATGCCCATTGTGCAGTCTGTGCTGAAACGGATGCAGATATAAAAAGAGATGTGAATAATACTGAAGTGAAAATTGTTTTTTTGTGCATGATTATAGTTTTGTCAAATTAATATTTCGAATTATTACATTGCAGTCATTACTTTGCTTACGCACAACGTTTCTCGTGTATTACTATGGCAGGGTAATCGGAGCCATTGTGTTCGGCTAATGTACAATATTTTAATAGAAGTATTTCGGACATCCGGGATTGTGTTTTGCATTTCAGTTACGCCATAACGCCAAACCGCTTGTTGTGCGTTCGGCTTTTTAGTCCATTGTTTTGTTTAATGTCCAAATAATCGCTTTCTCTTTTGTCGCTCTGAAAATTGTAGTGTGTTTTTCTTTCGGTTCGTCAGAAAATTTCCATTTTAGATTCGTTTTGTTTTCGGCTTTGAAAATTTTGGCTAATTCTTTTGTGAATACAGAAATATCTTTTGCGTTTGAACCTGCAAACCAAAGTCGTTTTTTCAGTTTCAGGAAAACTTGCCAAATGTTCTTTTGCAGTTCTCACTAAATAATGATTATTCCACCAAAGAGAAGGGTCAAAAGCAATGTAATTGTCAAACATTTCTGGTGTCAAAAAGAAAGTTTCCATTACAAAAAGTCCTGATGCAGATTCTCCAATGATGCTTTTTTCTGATGTTGTTCTGTATCTTTTATTGATTTCAGGAAAAAGTTCATCATTAATAAATGCTCTGAATTTTTCCGATCCACCAACAACCGGTGCAATCTCTTTGTCTTTGGCTACTTCGGTAAAACCTGTTAAATCTCTTCTGCGTTGAGTGTTTTCGATACCAACCAGGATAATTGGTTTTATTTTATTTTCCTCAATCAATTTTGCTAATGTATTTGCAATGTGAGGGAAATCTTCTTTTATTCCACCATCTGCCATATACATTACGGGCAAAGAGTCTTTACTTGCTTTGTAATTTTCCGGTGTCCAAACGTTGATGACTCTTTCTTCTCCAACTTTTTTTGATTGAATTTTAAAAGTTTCGTGTTCCGGAATTGGGTCGTTTGGTTGTGATGCGTTTGAGCAGCTTGTTAATGCTGTAAGTATAAATAATAAATGTAAGTAAAAAAATCTCATATTTTTTGTTTTTGTTGTTTATTGTTTTGAACTGTGTTGTTTTAACCTGACGCACAACGAAGAAGGGATTAAAGAAGTTTTTTAAAAGGGGGATTAGATGCACAACTGTTCGTTTACCTGCACTGTTTGTTAGAAGCTCAACTCTTTGTTTACCTATCAAAGCCCTTCTTTTTTTATTTCTCTTAATCTTTGTGTTATGCGCATCACCCAACTGTTGGAAAGAGTGATGCAGTTTAATGTCAGCAGTAATGTTAATTAATAGATTCAGCTCTGCCATGCTTAAAAGTCCTTAAGGGATTTCTTCTTTTGTGTATCTAATTTCCCTTTGATTTTCAAGTAAGCATCATTGGAACATTTTTTGTAGAGTGCTCAACTTCGCATTATCCTTAACAGAAAAATAAGTCAGAAAGCTTCCATTACAACCGTATTGTTTAAAATATGATTTAGCTTCGATTGAGCCATTTTTCCATGAATAGATTATTTCCGTTTCATCTTTAGTAAATTTGTTACCAATTTTATTTTGACAGTTGATTAGAGTTGTCTTCATAGTTGGTTGAATATTACCATACTTTAATTTCATTGCATCTGTGATTTCCTCTGAATAGTCAGATACAAATCCTACTAAGGTATCTTTTCTAAATGTTAGATAAACACTTTCAAATTGAATATTAGCAATAGAATAACTTTTAATAAAGTAAACTGTTGCCATTGAGCAATGTAGAGGCAAAAGATTTACTTTTTCATAATTATAGTAAGGGTGTGCGTAATCTTGGGTGGAATCAGGTGTTAGAATAGCCCACTTGGATTCGTGTATGGAAAGAAAATTATTTTCGTTTTTATCAAATGTATCAGGAAATTGTTGCCCTAAGTCACCAGCTAAAATTGAGTCAACTTGCGTCCTTGTTGACTCGTTGATTTTAAATTTGCCAATTCCCTTAATCTTTTCTTGAGCGAAACATTTAATTGCACTTAGCAATACAATTATTAAAAAAAGTTTTTTCATATTCTGCTTTTTAATGATGAGTTAATGTTTAGTTTATAAAGTCGTCCATTTCTTGCAATCAGTTGGTAGTCGCTGTGCCGCCAACGGGTTGCGCATAACGGCAGTCCGTCTAAAAACCTCTAATTGCATTCAAAAGTAACAAATAAATGGCTATAAAAATGCATCAGAACGATTTTAAGTGGCTTTAAAAAAACTGTGTTCTGTTTGTTCCTTTGTATTGCATGCAATAATTATAAACTTGCGCATGCAACACAACCCACTGCTATTTAAAAAGTTTGCAACAAATTGATATTGGGTTTTTGGACAGTTTGACGGTTTCGGGCTTGGCGTTCGGGCGGGTTTCGGAGCACAAAACTGTCTGCCGGCACTGAACTTGAGTAGAAGCACAAAGCTTCAAGTTTGCACGTCAGCCCGCCTGATGCAAAACCCGTGTTGTGTGTAGCTTTTATTAAGCAGTTCAATATATTTTTTAAACTTTTCTTCTAAAATGTCTTTGTGTATAAGTCCGTCAATGTACTTTTTAGGTATAGCCTTGTAACCAAATTTAGCACCTAAAATGCTACCTGCAACGCAAGCATTCGTGTCAGCATCTCCGCCTTCATTTATTACTCTTAATAAACCATCTTTAAAATTTTCAGCATTAAAGTAAGCCCAAAGACCTGCCGACATTGCTTTTAAGGTATATCCGATACTGGTAGGCTCGTCTAATAGCAACTCTTCAATAGGTAATGTATATGATTTTTCAATAAAAGGCTGTATTCTATCATCGTATTTTTTAGCAAAATCACATAGTTGTTCTAAGTTCAGCAGCTTCGATTCAAAAAGAATATGAGCTATTAGCATTGTCATAATAACACAGGAACCAACACATCTGTTGTCCCAGTGAGTAACCTTAGCAATTTTCTCTGTATTAATGGCAACTTTATTATAATCCCAAAACTCAAATGTTCCCAAAATTGAAGTTCTCATTATCGCTCCGTTAGAAGCGTTATTTCGTTTTGATATTTTCCAGACTAATTTTGCACCTTTGTGAGGATATAATGTAAACTGAGGCAATGTAACAACCTTATAGACTGTTTGCCCAATTCCCATCGGAATTTCCTTAAACCATTTAAAAAGTTCTTCTGCAAATGTTATTTCATTGATTTCACCAGATTTAATAATTGAATTACAAATACACAAAAACTGGTCGGTATCATCTGTCCAATCGCCAATTTCCCATCGGCTCCTATGTTTGTCTTGTACTATTTGAGAATATTCAGAAAGTCCATTGGGATAATATTCTGATATTTGATTTTTGTTCAAAAACTCTGCTCCAAGCCCCAATGCATCACCAATAGCTTGTCCGTAAAAAACTCCTTTAATTATGTCTAAATGCTTTTCTGTCATCTCCTTAAAGTTACACACAACGGCAGTTCGTCTAAAAACCTCTAATTACATTCAAAAGTAACAAATCTATAGTTTCAAAAATGCATCAGAACGATTTTAAGCGGCTTTTAAAAAAGCATTTTTCTGTGTGTGGCAGTAAAATGAAAAAATGATCGGCTTGTATTTTGGAGCTACAGGCGTTTTAGAGGAGTAAAAAATAAAGACGAGCTTCTTCAGAAACTCGTTCAGTGCGTTTTTGTCGAGCAGGTTAAATATTCTCCGCAGGTTGAAGGCCGTCATCATCAACCCTACATCTGCACTTGCCCGTTTTATCCCTCGCTTGGTGGTGATGTAATAAAATCCCCATTGCCGTTTGATGATGCCGTAAGTGTGTTCAATAATGGCTTGTCGTTTTTTATAGATTTCCGGTTGCCCTTCAATATTCTTTTTATTTTGATCAACATATTTCTGAAACTCACTTCGCTCAATCACTCTTCCTCGTCCTCCGGTGTTCTTGGTACACCGGTTTATTACAGGGCATTGCTTGCATGCTGTTGTTTTAAAATGTTGTACCATAACAGGTGCATTGCGTTTTCTTCCCGGTGCATTGCGGTCTTTCTTATACCAACGACCATTGGTGGTTAAACTGTGTTGTTGTGGACAAGTATAACTGTGTGTATGTGCATCGTATATAAATTCGGAAACATTGTAAGCCGCATCGGGTGCCATCGAAGCAGACGGTACATCCGGTATGGCTACCATTACTTCAATACCGTGTTCTATGGCTGTTTTCAATTCACTGCCGGTGTGATAACCTTTGTCATACAATGCAGTGAAGTTATTTGTGTTTAAAATAACCTGAGCTCTGCGCAGCATGCCGCCCATGGCTTTACTGTCGTTGGTGTTGGTTACTTTATAATCCAGTACAAGTTTATTTTTTTCATCTACTGTTGTCTGAATGTTGTATGCTACTTCGGTTATGTTGTTGCGCGTGATGAGCTGCCTGCTGTCCGGATCGGAGGTAGAGATTTGCACTTCTCCGCTTTGTTCCAATTGATCGGATAAACTGTTGTAAAACTCTTTGCGATTAGTGTGTTTTGCAATGTGTGCCTCAATTGTTTTTTTTGCCTGCATCATCATCTTCCTGAGCCAGTGCTTCGGTATATTGGCTGAGTTTGTTATCTATGTATTGAAGGTGTTGTTCTATTTTCTTTTGGTTAAAATTATTCTTCTTGCTGTTTTGTGCCCGCAGTTTGGTGCTGTCTCCGGCTATCAGTTTTCCTCCTATGAGGTTAAACTCTTTGGATAAACTCACTGTGTACCTAAATACTTTTCGTATGGCTTTATCATTATCGCGTCTGAAGTTGGCAATGGTGTTGTGGTCGGGAGCTAATTGTTTGAGCAGCCACATCACTTCCACGTTGCGTTTACATTCCTTCTCTAATATCCTTGATGAACGTATGGAGTTAAGATAGCCGTAGATAAAAAGTTTAAGCAGGTCTTTGGGATCGTAAGCCGGGCGACCTTCACTGTTGAGGTGCATATCAAAATGAAAATTTTCCATTTTAATGCTTTCCACAAACAAGTCAATGAGTCGAACCTCATTGTCTTTGTCAACAATCTGATCCAGATTTTCAGAAAATAATACGGACTGCGTTCTGTTTGCTCCTTGTATGTATTGCATGGAGTAAATATACAACACTTATACTAAAGGTTATACCTGCCTTAAAAGTATTAAACAAAATGAAGCTGAGTTTTTAGACAGTTTGACGTTCCCTGCCTGCAAAGAAAGGCGGGCAAGCGGGGTACTCACTTGTCCACCCGTGAAAAACTGCAAGCGGATTACCAAGCTTCAACTTATCGATTATCCGCCCGCTTTTCTTTGAAGGCATGTTATGCGCTGTTAATTTCTTGTCCTTTGCAATAACGTCCTTAAATGTTCGCTGTCTAAAAACAAATCCTTTTCCATTGTTTCAATTACTTGTGTAATGTTCTGTTTAATTTCATAAGCATAGGCAAGTGCTTGTTTTGAAACTATATTCTCTTTGAAATCAACTTCTAAAAACATCTCCTCACAATAATCATAAGACTCAGTTAGAGTTAGTCGGAGTTGAGAGTTGAATAAGTAACCATATTTCAAGATGATCTCTTTTAGCTCATTTTGGATGTCCCCTACTTTAAAGCAGATTGGTTCGAGGAACGAATCGTCTGGCCCCGAGATCTCCTGTACACTAACTTTTAGTTTATCAAAGTTTAAATGATTTATTGCTTTTAATCCCTCTAATCTCTTTTCATATAATTTCAAAAAATTTCCATGTTGGATACTGATCTCTAACTCGACCTTAGATTGAATCAGTCTTTTAATTTCGAGCCTATATGTAATGTAGGCTGTAATTGCTGCTACAATAATTGCGGAAATGCCAGGAACTAAGACAGCCTCCATATTAAATCATTTACTCTTTGATTATTTCATAGTCTAAAATGCGTAACTCATAGTAATATCCCAATTTTTTTTCTAAATGCAGGTCCGTCATACTTCCCATATTTTGTTTCAACGGATCGAGTTGCATTATAGGTCTTAGCCATAGTTGGTGGTATCGTGATATCATCATATTGCAAATCAACCTTAAAAATTGCGTCCGCGAAATCAACTAAAGTCTTTGTTTTGTCATACACAAGGAGTAATAGCCGAACCCATCCAACTGAGTATTCTGTATTGTTCTTAATTACAAATTCTTGTAGCTGTTCATAGCCTGAAATACTGGTACTACCAGCATAGTCGTCATTTCCCCAAACGATATTTTTTAACTCAATGCCTTGAATGCTAACAGAACTCTTAGTTAGAGATGGTGTAGAGCTTTTGTATAGCGTGTTGATAGGTTTTAAAATCGTTTGCGAGGCTACTAAATCTTGCACATATTTAACTGGAATTGCAAAATTCAAGTTTTGTCCGTTTGTGTATGCCCCCACCGCTATACCAATAAGTTCACCTTTAGAGTTTACCACTGGGCCTCCACTACTACCCGGTGAGATAGGCGCGGTTATTTGAATAAGTTCTTTGTCTTCAAGAATTCTCAATGCGCTAACTATTCCGTCTGAAAATGTACCAGTTAGTCCTTGCGGATTTCCAGCAACATAAATGTTATCTCCAATGTTAGAAGATGCCTCGCAAAACTGTATTTCTTTTGATGGAACGCCTGTTACTTTTAATAAGGCTAAGTCGTTTTTTGTGTCCGAGCTTACAAAACCCTCAATTTTATACTTTGTCTGATCATTATTTAATAAAACATAACCTTTGTATCCACCTTCGATAACATGATAGTTAGTGACAATTAGGTTTTCACTTACTATTGCTCCAGAGCCCATTGACTTAATCTGGTTAGCATTGTCCTGCATAAAAACAGAAACAGTAGCATTTAAAGTCTTAACTGCGATTTCGTTCGTGCTTTGACAATAAGCACTGAAACAAAATGCTATTAGAATTAATAGAATACTAAGTCGTTTCATTCTCGGTTAGTTTAATAGCGCATAACGTTTTCGGGCTTTGCGTTCGGGCGGGTTTCGGAGCACAAAGTTTCAATTTATTACTAAAGTTCAATAGAAGCACAAAGTTCCAAGTTTGCACATCACCCCGCCTGACGCAAAACCTGTGTTGGCAGTAGTTATTCTTCTTCCATCCAAAATTCTTTCCATAGCTCTAATTTTTCTGTCGTAAATGATTTCAAATGGAATTTCTATTTTATGTTTTGGCAAGTCAAGGTAAGAGATTTTGAATGGCTTCAATGCTTTTTTAATTGTTCTCCTGCATTTTCTATCATCTGTCATATTCCACCACCAGTCATCAATTTTTTCTCTGAATGTTTCTCCTTCCCAGTCTACCCAAACCTTCTTTAATTTCCCTTTTTTGTTGTAGGTCAGAATATATTTTTCATCACATAGGTTATACCAAGCTGTCTTGGTAGTGTCCCAATCAACCTTTTGTTGGACTTGATAAAAAGAGTGTCTTGAACACGTTTAGCAATATTTCTTTGTTGGTTTTGAAGTTCGATTTTGTCCGCTATTTTTTTGTTGGAAATTGTTCTTTTCTTTTGTCTTTAAATCCATTCTTAAATGAAAT
>LNBX01000026.1 GCA_001567275.1 Bacteroidetes bacterium OLB10 | reverse complement strand
TTTATTTGGTACGCCATTCGATTTGGATGAGATGATCAATATTCAGGGGCTTGATGTGATGCATATAACTCACATTCGTGTGGTAGATGTTGTTGGAAGTGTAGATGAAATGTTTGCTACATACGACAGTCAGGGGCATAAAGTAAATGATCCTTGGCCTACTCCGTTTCCAAGTTCCGGCTTCGACCTTGATGCAGTGGGTGTGATTCATCAGAGTACAACCTCGATTCAGGAGCAGAGTAATTTCAGTAACATTCAGGTGTTTCCCAATCCACTTCATCATTCAGGTTATTTAAAGTATAGTCTCAATAAATCTTCAACTGTTGATTTAAAAATTTACAGTGCAGATGGTTCAATGGTGTTTGGTGAGAAGTCTTTTCAGAGTGAGGGAGTACAAACATTGTCATTAAACGAAATGAAATTGAAGAAAGGTGTTTATATTGTGGTATTGTCTGATGATACTTCGGTTTCAACCTATAAATTTATTGTCAATGAATAAGAGCATATATTTTATTGCAATTCTGTTTTCAGCACTTTTATTCGGTTGTAAATCTGATAAACCTGATGATTCACCTTCTCCCGTAATAAATATAGGAGGAGCAGGTAAGGTTTATATCACCTGCGAAGGAAATTATCAGTTTGGTAATGCAAAGGTTTCCTTATATGATAAAAATGATTCAACAGTTGTTGAGGATATTTATCAGCAGGTTAATCATACTCCCCTGGGCGATGTTTGTCAGTCAATGACACTGTTTAATAACCGTTATTACATTGTGCTGAACAATTCTTCCAAAATTGTTGTAGTGAACGCAGCTTCATTTGTAAAAGAAGCGGAAATAACAGGATTTAATTCGCCAAGATATTTTGTTCCAATAACCAATAATAAAGCGTATGTGTCAGATATATATGCCAACTGTATTTATGTAGTAAATCTTTCTGACAATACCATCACTTCTACAATTCCATTAAGTCACGATTCGCAGCAGATGGTGATGATGTATGGAAAAGTTTTTGTTACTTCAATGTATTCTGATAAAATTATTGTTGTGAATACAACTACCGATCAGGTTTCTGACAGTATTACAGTAGCATGGGCACCGGGTTCAGTTTGCCAGGACAAAAACGGTGCATTGTGGGTAATGTGTTCAGGTGATTCATTGCTCAACAAGTCCTCTGCCTTGGTTCAGATTAATCCCTTAAGCAATTCAGTGATAAAATCATTTACATTTTCAGGAAATCATGCACCATGGAGACTATGCATGAATGCACAAAATGATACACTTTATTATTTGGATCGAAATGTTTATCGCATGAGTATTTACGATGCACAACTTCCTGTAGATGCATTTATTAATGGCAGTGCGAATCTGTTTTATGGACTTGGTGTTGATCCGTTGTTGAATGAAGTGTATGTTGCAGATGCTGTAGATTATATTCAGCAGGGTGTAGTTTACAGATATAATACTGATGGTGCCTTATTACATCAGTTTCGCACGGGAAATATTCCATCCGGCTTTTATTTTCAATAAAAAACTGCCGTTTGACGAAGAGAAATCAAACGGCAGTAAACTTATTATGAGGGAATTCTTAATATGCCACTATGCATTGTCTTGGATTTCCATGGACGTCTATCCAGTTTTAATCTGTACCCATAAGGACAACCGCTTGTCTGTGGATTGCCTTGCTGATCTACACCGAATGTTACTGTAAGATCTCTCACAACACCATGATGTATTTTTACTCCGCTCATAGCATCATAATCACAGGTTGAACTTCTTACAATGGCTGTGTCTATTGTAACATAAAACATATTTCCCAAACGATTGATTCCCCACATAGCTACATTGGAATATCCGCCTTCAGATGCATTACCTGTGGAAGTAATAGTAGTCACATTGTTTGTTCTTTCAATCAAACGATTGCGGTCAACATTCCATGTGCGTGTAGTATTGTTGTCGAAAGTGATTTGTAGCATTCCGGTAATGTGATGTAATATAGGAGTAGTGAATGTTGGAGAATTATCCACCAAACCTCCGTTAACATTGGTAATGGTTCTCACCCCGTTTAAGGTAAATGATTTACCGGAACTTACCTGGGTAATGGTAAGACTGTTGAATGTAACAGTAAGTTGACTTCCTGCATCGCTCCAGGGTGTTACAGTTTGGGTGTTGGCATCATAAGGAAGTTGAATAGTCATAGAACCTGAGCGATCCCGTTTACCATCGCATGATAGTCCGTTGAAAGTTACGGTTACTTGTCCCTGAGCAATCAGTGATGTGTCAACTGTTGTGTTGCAGGGCGTAACTTGTCCGGTAAATATTCCCCAATAGTTGAAACCTCGTAAGCGTGGATGTTGAGCAATAATTTTGTTGGCATCATCGCTGATTTCATCAGTTGCTGCCATCACTCGCTCATCATCTCCGGCATTGGTTTGTTGTTGTGTCAGTTCTTCCATTTGAGAACTATCGCTTTTGTCTTTGCGACAGGATGTTAGCCCGGCAGTTAAAGCTGTAACTGCTATAAGGGTGATGAATTTCATTTTCATTTTATCTGTTTTTTAAATTTTATATTAGGACTTATGCATCTACCTTAAGGTTTAATGTCAATAAATATTTTTTTCGGGTTAAGAGTTGTCTTTTAGGTTTTAGCTCCGTCATTAAGTCGCAGTGAGCAACACTTTTACCTGCGTATAATTGAGTTTTAAGATGAATTTTTTAATTTCACCTAAATTTTAATGCAGTGGGATACAAGCCAAATGATTATTACGCACAAAAAGCACGAAAAGAAAATTTTGCTGCAAGGAGTATTTATAAGCTTGAAGAGATTGATAAAAAATACCGGTTATTTAAAAATGGATACAACGTTCTTGATTTGGGAGCTTCCCCAGGTTCATGGATGCAATATGCATCTGCCAAAGTAGGTGAAACAGGTAAAGTTTTCGGAATAGATTTAAAACCTGTTGAAGTGAAATTGAAAAATGTATTCACCGTACAGGGCGACATTAATGAATTTGATTTAAAGCAACTTTTCGATAAATATAATTTCAACAGCCATTTCGATATTGTGATGAGTGATATGGCACCTAACACAAGCAGCAACAGGTTTACCGATCAGGCACGTTCATTTGATTTGAGCATGATGGCTTTGCAAACTGCACACCGTTTTCTGAAATCAGGAGGACATTTTATTTGTAAAATTTTTGATGGCGAAGACGCCATGACTTTCCGCGATGAGGTTAAAATGTTTTTTTCTGAAGTGCATATCGTAAGACCTAAAAGCACACGCGACAGTTCTAAAGAAATTTTTATAGTTGGAAAAATTTATAAACCAAATACCAATGAATAGCTACTTGTGGATAAAATTAGTTTTATAACATCATAATTACTGATGCAACAATTACCTTTCACCCAATTAAAATTGAAAACAAATGATTAAACGTTACGCACTACTAATGCTGCTGCTGATATCATCAATGGCAGTTCATGCACAATGTTCCATTGATTCAACACAAACCGATCCGGGGATTTATCCTGATACACTGCAGCCTGCTGTAGCTAATCAGTTTTATAATCAGGATATCACATTTGTGATGATAACTGACACACTTGGTCTGACAATTAATAACTTTCATCTGGCAAGTGTAACAGGTCTTCCGGCAGGAATGACCTGGCAATGCAATAATTTTTCGAACAATTGTAATTACGATCCTTCTGTATCCATCTATGGTTGTGTAAACCTGAGTGGTACTCCTCTTGTAGCAGGAACTTATTCGGTGACAGTTACTGTTATTGCCACATTGCAGATTGTAGGTGATCAGACCATACCCTATACCATCCCTTTTATTGTGGTGCCCGATACGGTAAGCAATCCGGGTTTTTCAATGACCAACAGCAATGGATGTGCGCCACTAACAGTTTCGTTTAGCAACAACGACCCGGGGCAATCTGCGTATTTGTGGGATTTTGGAAACGGTATTCAGAGTAATTTGGAAAATCCTCCTTCGCAAATCTATAACGTACCCGGCAATTACGTAGTAACACAAACAGTGACTGCAAGTGGAAACCCGCAATATTTCCTTACGGATTTAACGGTAGCAAGCATTCCCGACAATTATGGTGCACCTGTAGATGTACCCGATATGTATTTTTTTATTTATGATTCACTGGGAAGCCAGATATATGACAGTCGTCCTGCTGTGTTAAATACCAATGCACCACATTCGTGGGCATTGCCGAATATACCTTTGCAGAACGGTAATTACACTGTGCATGTTTGGGACGAAGACGGAGGATTGTTTGGAGCAGATGATGATTTAGGTTCCATATCTTTTCAGGGATGGAGCAGCAGCGGTACTGCTTCAGGAACATTGTCCGGTGTATCCGGTTCTCTGGTAGTTAACTATACCATTCTTGAAATTCCTGTTCCTGTTTATACTCACACTGATACTGTTCATGTGTTTGCAAATCCTTCTGTTCCGGTAATAACTTCCGGTGGTCCACTCACGTTTTGCGATGGCGATTCTGTTGTATTAACCTGTAATGATACCAACGCTATACAATGGTACGTAGATGGAAATATGCTGATTGGTGAAACAGGAAGCAGTTTGTCTGTTAATACTTCTGGTGATTACAGCGTCATCATTACCAACTCAACAGGATGTACTGCTCAATCTGTTGTTTCCTCTGTAATTGTAAATCCAAATCCGCCTAAACCTACATTTTATGTCGCAGGCAATACGCTAAATTGTGTGCTCTCGGGTTACATGTTGCAATGGTATTTTCAGAATAATGTTCTCACAGGAGAAACAGGTCAAACGTTGAATGCTGCACAACAGGGAACATATTTTGTAACTGCTACTGATAGCGCAAGCGGATGCAGTACAGTTTCAGATACCATATTATTTACTCCGGTTTCAGCAACTGAATTGGTCAGTCAGAGTTTTACGGCTATGTTAAGTCCCAACCCTGCTGCAGGGGAAGTATTATTAACTCTTACTTCTGCCATTAATTCTGTTACTCAGATACAGATAATGGAAATGACCGGCAAACTAATTTCACAACAGGAGTTTAATTCACAAAGAGGTATCACACGTTTTCCTGTCTCACTGAACGGTTACAGTAAAGGATTGTATCTCGTAAGAATTACGCAAGGTAATAATAGTAAAACACTGCGACTTGCAGTACACTGATTAAACGCAGCTTTATTTTACAATATTCATTTCATCAACAAGCCATCTTGCACCTGCAAACTTGTCAATGATAAACAGAGTATAACGAATATCAAGTGAAATATTTCTGCAGCGTTCTGGGTCGAACATGATATCGCTCATAGTTCCTTCCCACACCCGATCGAAGTTGGTGCCTATAAGTTGGCCATAAGCATTCAGCACCGGACTGCCTGAGTTGCCCCCTGTAGTATGATTGGAAGCTAGAAAGCATGGAGTGATATTTCCGTTACTGCCATATTCTCCAAAATCTTTTTTCCTGTACAGGTCGAGTAGTTTTGCAGGTGCGTTGAAATCATAATTCGTTGAATCGTATTTCTCTATCACTCCGGTAAGTGTACTGTAATATTTATACACTATTCCGTCACGTGGTTCATAACCTTCCACTTTTCCATACGTAAGCCGTAATGTTAAGTTGGCGTCAGGATAAATTTTTCGTTTTTCATCAGAAGCCATTTCCATCTGCCCTTTCATATAGGTGCGTTGCAATAAGTCAATTTCGTTCATCAGACTTTTGTATGGAATGCTCACCTTGTCTGCATAGGCTGCGCTACATGTTTTCATCAGTTGGTATGCAGGATCATTAGTGAGTGATTTTAATTTCTTAGCTGAAAAAAGTGCTGAGAAATTTTTCTGTTTTTGCAAGATCAGAGAAATGTGATTTGCCAAAAACATATTCTGTATATTTATGGTAATCACCTTTGAATTTTTTGTCAATCATTGAAAGATCAGCAGCTAAATCCTGTGGCGTTCCCTTTCTGTATTCCTGTATTAGCCGTTCGAAAATATCCTTGTCAATGCTTGCATTATAATTCTTGAAAAATCCTTTAGATGATTTTTTCAGTTGATCCACAGCATCACTCAATGCTTTTTCATCTACAGGTTCTTTCTCGCAAAGTTTTTCAAGTTTGGTGAAGTTGGCAGCGAAATTCAGAAGGTCAATTCCTTTAATTCCTTCAGCGTAATAATCCAGAGCAGCACTGTAAGGTCTGATTTTTTGATGCAGTTCGTTGAGTTGTGTTAAGGCATTTACATACTCTTGTCCGTCTTTCACATTCTTTGTCCAGTTGACGAACTTGGTTTCGAAGTCAGCTTTCACTTCAATCGCATTCAATCTTTTTAATCCAAGCACTTCTCCCTGCCATTTCTTATAGGCATTTTCCACATTTGCATACTTAGAAGCATATTGCAGTCGGATTGTATCGTTATTGCGCATGGCTTCTCCCATAATTTTAAGCCTGATATCACGTAATTTAATTCTATTAGGATCTGTGTTTTCAATAATTGTTCGCACAGCTTCTTTGGGAATATATTCCTGTGTTCGCCCCGGAAATCCATATACCATTGTAAAATCATTTTCTTTTACTCCTTTTATGGATATAGGGAAGGAATATCTGGGTGTGTAAGCAACATTGTCTTTGGAGTATTCCGCAGGTTGATTGTTTTTGTCGGCATAAATTCTGAAAATTGAAAAATCTCCGGTATGACGTGGCCACATCCAGTTGTCGGCATCAGCACCAAACTTACCTATAGAAGAGGGAGGAGCACCTACCATGCGTACATCTTTAAATGTTTCGGTAACAATCATGAAATATTTATTGCCATAATAAAATGGTTTTATATCTGCGGAGTAATGAGTCCCCTCAATAGCTTTCTTTATTAGTTGTTCAGATATTTCTTTAACTTTTTTATTTCTATCATCTTCTTTCAGTCCGTTTACCTGATTTATTATGTCATCTGTTACATCATCAATACGAATGATGAAGGTTGCAGTGAGCCCCGGGCATGGTAATTCTTCTGACATATTCTTTGCCCAGAAGCCGTTGGTAAGATAGTCATGCTCTATTGTACTGTGGCTTTGAATCTGGCTATAACCACAATGATGATTGGTAAGTAAAAGTCCTTTGTTACTGATTATTTCACCGGTGCATCCACCTCCAAACAATACTATCGCATCTTTAAGCGAAGTTTTGTTCACTGAATATATTGAATCAATCGGAATTTTTAACCCTTTAGTATAAAGAGCATCACCATTGACCGTTTGCAAGAGCATTGGAAGCCACATGCCTTCATCAGCCTTAAGGTTAAATGATTGTAAAGAAAGCAGTGCAATGAAAATGAATTTTTTTAGCATGATATAAGAAGTATTTTAAAGTTGAAAGCAAATCTAAAAAAATAAAGTACAGAGGAATATGGATAAAAAAGGCGGAAAAGGGTAACTTTTAGACGCGGCTTGCAGTATAACGGCTAAGCATATATACAATGAAAAGAATTGTCATTACCATCAGTGTTTGTCTTTCTTTATCTGTTTTGATTTCGAAGGCGCAACAATCTGCTGATATTCGTTTGCTTGAAAGTAAAGCAGATATAGGACACCTGTTAATTCCATTGCAGACGACAGAACTGCAGATTATACCTGCACCAAAGTTGCCGCTATCCGCTTTGAAAATGGTTCTTCATCCTCCTCAGGATAAAGATATGGTTCAACTCACACAGGCACAGCAGGCTCAAGTTGAATTAGCCAAGGAGAAGCAGGATGAACAAAAGCAAAATGAAATTGTTGAAAACACACTTTCAGTAACCGGAAATTACGACTTAACAAATTTATCACTTGATGATTTACAGAAAACTGAGAATAAAACAGCATCTTATGAAAGTTCTTCACTTGCTGTTCGTGTAGTGCCTGTAAATGACCAGAGCAACATTCCAGTGACAGAAATTCAAAAACCGGATAATAGCAAGACGAGCGAAGAAGTGCAACCTGCAACAGTATCACAAAAGCATTTGCCTGAGTTGAATGTGGCTATTACAGAAATTCCTGTGAAACTTACTTTTGAAATTCATAATCGCCAAAACGCTAAGTCAGCGGCAGAACCAATTCCAACAACACAAAATACGTCACTTGCCGATAAACTCCAAAATGCATCTTATGTAGATGTAAATGAGAGAATTCCGGTGAGCATCAGACGTGAAAGTGGTTCTGTTATCGGAAAGTACAGAAGCATTGCTTCCAATTGATGCTTTCAGTAGTGATGCTTGTCATCTCAAAAATTATTCACAACAGCATTTTTTTTATTGAATAGATTTTTATTATTGCAGTGTTCAATAATTAATAAATCTTCATGGCTGCAAAACATGCTGAACAGGAAATTGAGAAATCCTCCGATGTAAGTAAGGAGCGTCATTTGGTTTTATATAATGACGATGTGAATACTTTTGATTTCGTTATTGAATCATTAATAGAAATCTGTCATCACGAACGTGTGCAGGCCGAACAGTGCTCGGTAATTGTTCATAATAACGGACGATGTTCTGTAAAAGACGGAACGGTAAAAGACCTCAGGCCAATGTGCAAAGCACTTGTTCAAAGAGGACTAACTGCTGAAGTAGAATAATTTTCATTCACACTTTAACTACAGACGTACTTTTTGGTTTACGTTTGTGTTATAATTGTTGTAAATCTTCCATTATGAAACATATTATTAAGTTCAAAACATTTATATTGATTGTTCTGCTGATGTCATGCAGCAAAGTGCCGCTGACAGAAAGAAAACAAATTAACCTGTTGCCCGAATCACAAATGGTGGCAATGGCTCTTACATCCTATAACGATTTTCTAAAGGAGAATCCACCTGTTGCACCTTCAAGCCCTCAAACGCAATTAGTAAAAAATACAGGTGAGAAAATAAAGAATGCTGTTATCCGCTATATGAATGAAAATAAAATGGGCGACAGGATTAAAGACTATAAATGGGAATTTAATCTGGTGAACAGCAAAGAAGTTAATGCATGGTGTATGCCCGGAGGTAAGGTAGTGGTTTATTCAGGACTTCTTCCTGTTACAAAGGATGAGAAAGGGTTGGCTATGGTGATGGGTCATGAGATTGCGCATGCCATAGCACGGCATGGGAATGAGAGAATGAGTCAACAACTTCTTGCCATGACAGGAGGTTTGGCATTAGATGTAGCCATGGCAAATAAACCTGCTGAAACACGTGCTTTATTCAACGCAGCATATGGTGTGGCAGCCAATGTGGGTGTGCTGTTGCCTTACTCACGTTTGCAGGAAACCGAAGCTGATAAACTAGGTTTAATTTTTATGGCAATGGCCGGTTACGATCCGCGCACTGCTCCTGAATTTTGGAAAAGAATGGCTGCTGCCGGTGGGGGTAAAGTGCCTGAGTTTTTAAGTACACACCCCAGCAATGAAACACGCATAAATAATATCAATAAGTTTATGCCAACAGCAATGAAATATTATCATCCCCAATAGGATTATTTAATAAACCTGTAAAAGAAATAACATGCTTAACGACCTTCTTCGTTGAGCAAGGTTGTCTGTTTTCTGATGGTTTTTATAACGATATAAAACAGAACACTGAAAATAGTTCCGTAAAGCAGAAATTTATTGTTGATTTTATCACCCTCAGCCCATTCACCTGTTGCATAAAACAGATAGAATACGATAAAAACGGCAGCAAAACCGTTCTTCTCTTTTTTTAGAACTTTTTTCCAGCTGAAAGGTAATGCAGGTTTTTTATACAGTGTAATATCAGGAATGAATGCAGGCGTTTTGGATGCCCAGTCTATGTAAACTTCACCAAATTTTTTTTCTCATAAACTGCTCCTCGGCATACATGATTCTTTCGTAGTACAACCAATAAATAAGTATGAATGCAAGAACGAACCAGATGCTTGCTGTTAGCAATGCAATACCCAGCCACATGATAAAATTACCCACATAAAGCGGATGACGAACCATGGAATACATACCTGTCTGATTAATACTGTCGGCAACCTGACCTTCTGAAGTGTTTCTACCGGATGTGTTAACCGGTGTATGACCGACAATATATATTCTGAGAATGAGCCCGACAAAAGAAACCGCCATACAGATGTAAAGATAAATTTCTTCAGCCTTCGAATTTTCATGAAATGGACGAAGGTTATATTTTTCTCTCCAGACATATAAAAATAATCCTCCCGCTAATAGGATAAGAGGTAATATACTTCTGAATTTGAAAAGCCATAAGCCCTGCTTTTCCATTTCTTCCTGTAATGCCATATTCTATTGTTTGAAGAGCGGCATCAAAAGTAAAAAACAGAGTCTGATAACAAACTCTGTTTTTTATTTTTTTTAAACGGTTTCAAAAATCAATAACTGAGCACTACACTGTTGGTTGTTCCGTTTACAGTCCATGTAACTTTATATCCGTAGGCACAGTCGAGTGTTGTTGGATTACCACTCTGATCTACTCCAAGTGTGAGGCTGTAGGTGTTGGCGTTTACATGATGTACCAACTCACCTGAATTGGGTCTCCACAATCCGCAATAGGTGTTTGATAAAATTTGTGTGTTGTAGTTTGTTGTAAAAGCCTGTGAAAAGCGATTCACTCCCCACATACTTACATTTGAGTAGCCATTCATGGTTGTATCACCATTACAAGTAAATGTAATATATGCTCCATGTGCACTCGTTGGAGTGTAGAGCCACTCAGTCATGTAAGCCTGATTCCATACGGCAGAAGCACCATTGTCGTAACTAACCTGAACGTTGTATGCTCTGCTTCTGTATTTAAATGTACTTGTTCCCATTAAAAAGGTAAGCCAGTTGTGACCGTTTACATTTTCAAGAGTTTTCACACCATTAAATGTGATTGATTTATTATCACTGAGTCGTGTTACTTTAAAACTGTTATAGGTAAGAGTAAGTACAGCTCCGGGGTCGTGCCAGCTGGCTCCTGATGTAAGTTGTACTTTTATTTGTCCTGAACGTGTACGTGAAGGACTGAAGCATGGAGTAACACCATCGAAATTAAAGAACAGAATTTTTTGCGAAAGCTGAGATGAGTCAATGGTTACTCCACATAATGGGCTTGACAAAACACCTGCACCTCTTCCAAAAGCAGGAATATCATTTACTGCGTTATTCACGTCATCATCTGCCTGATCAGATTCTGCTTTGTAGTTGTTAGAGTCGTCATTAAACTGACGGGTTTGTTCATCCAGTTTTTGCTGGTCATCTTTCTTACATGATGAAATGAATCCGGTGAGCAATACTGCGCTTAGAATTCCGATAATCTGCTTTTTCATATTTGAGCTGAATTTGAATTTTGAATTGTTTCGAAATTAGATAAGTAACGGACATACATCCGAATTATTATTGGATTTTATTCAACAGGTAAGGTTTAAACCGAAAAAGTATTTTTTTATGATGAAGAAACTGCCCTCAACTATAATTATTTGAATGTTGAATAATAATGCAACAATTCATCCACAGGTCGCACTATAACTTTTCCGACTGTAAAACTTTTTTCGGCAGCAACTTTGTCTAAAACATCTCTGAAATGATGAGCAATACTTCCTATAAAATGTACAGGATGCTGCCGGTGTTGCTGATAGGCGAGAATACTTGTTTCGGCAAATTCCAAAAAGCCATTATAAATCAGATTTCTGAGGTAAGGATGTTGTGATTCAACTGAAAGGAATTTGGCAAAAGATGCAAGATAAACATTTGCACCCGGCTTATGATAAACGTTTTCAATGGCCATTTCCTTCGTCATATTATATTCCGAAAAAAACTTTGTCTTCAAATCATCAGGCATAATGCCATAAAGAAAATGGGTGATAAGTTTTCTGCCAAAATAACTTCCGCTACCTTCATCGCCTAAAATGTATCCGAGCCCATGGTTGGTTGGGTAAATTTTTTGTCCGTCCCAGAAAGCAATGTTCGATCCGGTACCTAAGATGGCTACCAGCCCCGGCTTATCATAGCATGCAGCAATACATGCACCAAGCATATCATGATCTACAAAAACATTGGCATTCGTAAAAATCTGTTGCAATGCATCAGCAATAATTTTTTTTCTGTCATCACTCGAGCATCCTGAGCCAAAATATTTTACTTCGGTAACAGTATTTGCGAATTGCTGAAGCTGATTGCTTTTTTTTAGCTCATTCAAAACAAATTCAGTTGAATGGAAGAAAGGGTTGAAGCCAATGGTTTCAATTTCTACAGGTTTATTTTTCTTGTCTGATAACAACCAGTTGGTTTTGGTGGAGCCACTGTCGGCAACTAATAACATACTATGATTTAAAAATTGATTTACAATGATAAAAATTCTTTATATCTCAACAGATTTTTGTCCAATGGACTTTCCTGTTTTACTGCCTTCTGAAGGTCAACTAGTATTACTTCATGACCATTCCAGCCTGTCATTTTATTGGTTTCGCCATTGAGCAATGCCTCTACTGCCACTGCTCCGAAACGTGTTGCCATGATACGGTCCTTAGCTGACGGATTGCCACCTCGCTGAATATGTCCCAAAACAGTGACACGGATATCATAATCGAATTTCTTTTTAACTTCCTGAGCAATCTTATACGCACCTCCGCCATCATCACCTTCAGCCACCATCACAATGCTTGAAGTTTTTCTGCGATGCAAACTGTCCTTTAGTTTATTTACCAGTTTTTCAATATCCGTTTTTTCTTCCGGAAGTAATATTTCTTCTGCACCGCAGGCTATACCGGCATAGAGTGCAAGGCATCCTGAATCGCGCCCCATCACTTCCACAAAGAAAATTCTGTCGTGAGATGCTGCTGTGTCTTTTAATTTATCAACAGCATCAATTATCGTATTCAATGCCGTGTCAAAACCTATGGTATAATCGGTTCCGTATAAATCATTATCTATGGTTCCCGGAATACCTATGAAGGGAATTTTATTCAATTTGTTAAATTCAACAGCACCTTTAAATGTTCCGTCACCTCCAATGGCAATAATTCCCTCAATTTCGTGACTTTTTAATTGTTCATTTGCCTGCTTCATCCCTTCTGCAGTCCGAAACACCCGGCTTCGGGCAGTTTTTAAGATAGTTCCACCCCGTTGCATAATATTACTTACAGAACGAGCAGTCAGAGGTATAAATTCACCTTGTACCATTCCTTCATATCCACGCATTATACCCACCACCTCACAGCCGTGTGACAAGGCACATCTTACCACCGACCGTAAGCAGGTGTTCATACCCGGAGCATCGCCTCCTGAAGTGAAAACTGCAATTTTCCGAATGTTCATAATTTATTATTAAAATTAATCAACAAAACTAAATTATTAATTTCTGTATTTTATTTTTACGCGCTAATTAATTCTAATAATTAAATAAATTTAAAAACATGACAAAATTTACTTTCGTTTCTGCTATTGCAGCTTTAATGACGATTAGTGCCGTTGCTCAGGATCGTCTGGTAGTTCCGCAGGAATCTGCCAATGGAGCACGTATTCAGACTAATCAAAGAACAGTTTCACATCAGAACCAAATTGTTGCACGTGGTGGTGTAAGCGCTATCAACGTAGCTTACTCTGATGATTTCAGCCAGCCTAATGATACTACTTCACTTAAGGCTAGAGGTTACCTTCCTTATTACAGAGGAACAGGCCCACAGGGTACAGGTGCCACCTGGTTTCAGGGTAATCCTACCGTATTTGCTGCATATAATGGAGCTGCAGATGCTTATGTAGCTGCAAACTATCAGGTAGTAACCAACATGAATGACATTGACAGCTGGCTGGTAACTCCTGCAATGAACATAAGTGCAGGTGATGTTATTTCTTTTTATTGCAGAACTCAAGCAGGATCTATATGGCCTGATTCTGTTAGAGTAATGTATTCTGCAGCAGGTGATTCAACTCCCGAAGGATTAACCTGGGTTGAATTAGGACGTTTTCAGGCTTATGATCAGGCTTGGGAGCAAAAAATTTACACTGTAGCTGCAGCAGGTGCCACTGCACGTTTTGCTATTCGTTATGCAGTGATTGAAGGTGGTCCTAACGGAAATAACAGTAATTTTATTGGCATTGATCAGTTGGATATCTACACACCACAGGCAGTAGATGGACAACTTTATGCAATGGACAATATCCCTTCAGGTTGTGGATTAAGTGCTACCACACCTGTTACTGTTACTCTGAAGAACAACGGGGGCAGTGCTATCTCAGGCTTCTCTGTAGGGTTTATGGTTGATAACGGGACTCCGGTAAATGAAACATTTACGGGTTCCATTGCTTCTAATGCAACAGCTTCTTACACTTTTACCGGTACAGCTGATTTATCTGCACCGGGTGCTCACACTGTAACGGCTTTCATTACTTTACCTTCTGACGGTAACCCATTAAATGACACACTTTCTACTTCGGTAACCAACATTGCACCTGCCGTAATTACAACTACTGCTTATACTGAAGGCTTTGAGTCAACAGTTGTAGGTGCAACACCTCCTGTGGGTTGGACTACTGAAGATACTGATGGTGATGGTGCAAATTGGGATTTCTCCAATGCTTTACCTAACAATGGTACCATGTGTGCACGTATTGGTTTTGCAGGAAGCGCTGTAAGTAATGCAGAAAACTGGCTCATCACTCCATGTCTGGATTTAACTGCAGGAACAAACTATGTATTGGAATACTGGTATAAGAGTTATGATGATACTCAAACATCTTACGAACTGGAATCTCGTTTCGGTAATGCTGCTGTTGGCTCTGCAATGACTAATAATATTGCTGTTGATCCACTTTATGCTGATTCAAGCTATCATTTGGCTTCTCATACATTTACTGTACCTTCAAGCGGTGTATATTATGTAGGATTCAATGGCTTTGGTGCAGCTCCACAAGTATCATTGCGTTTGGATGATGCTTCATTGGCTGTAAGCACAGGTATCAATGATAATACTATTGAGAACAAAGTATCAGTTTATCCAAATCCTGCATCTGACTTCTTATATGTTACTGCCAAACTTAAAGGTGAGTCAACTCTGGTAATTTATAACAACCTTGGTCAGGAAGTAATGAAATATTCTTACAACGAACCTTTCAAAGTTCAGTTAGATGTTCAGTCACTTGCAAAAGGTGTTTACACAGTTAAGATTAACAATGCTGATGGTGTTGTAATCAATAAATTTGTAAAGCAATAATTTACAGATAATATTTTGCTGGAAGGCTGCCCGCAAGGGCAGCCTTCCTTATTTTAGCAAGACAGATATGAGAAAAACTTTGCAAGCTTATGATGACGATATTTCTTTTTTTGAAAAAGTGTATCAGGTAGTTCGTCTTATTCCAAAAGGCAGAGTGACATCCTATGGAGCCATTGCCGCTTATCTTGGCAGTGCGCAGTCATCGCGTATGGTTGGATGGGCTTTAAATGGATCTCATAAAGTCAGACCTAAAGTACCTGCGCATCGGGTTGTCAACCGCAATGGTTTGCTTACAGGTAAGCATTTTTTCGGAGGTCAGAATGTAATGCAACATTTACTTGAAAAGGAAGGCATTAAGGTTGATGCAGATAAAATTGTGGACTTTAAAAAACACTTTTGGAATCCTGCTGTTGAACTTAAATTATAGTCGGACAAAAAGCTTATACTTATATTTGCACCCATGTCAATTACGAAAGAAAAAGTTCTCGAAGCGCTGAGTTATGTTCAGGAACCAGATTTGAAAAAAGATCTGGTAACACTGAACATGGTTAAAGATATTGAAATTGAAGGTAAGAAGGTTGCCTTTACCGTTATTTTAACAACACCTGCATGCCCTCTGAAAGCTGAAATTGAACGCGCCTGTCGCAATGCTATTATTCAGTTTGTTGACAAAGAAGCCGAAGTTACCGTGAATATGACTGCTAAGGTGACTACCAACAGAGCGGATGACCAGCAAATGATGAAGGGAGTAAAAAACATTATTGCCGTAGCCTCAGGAAAAGGTGGTGTGGGCAAATCTACCGTTGCAGCCAACCTTGCAGTTTCATTGGCAAACAGTGGTGCCAGAGTAGCATTGGTTGATGCAGATATTTTCGGGCCAAGTGTACCAATTATGTTCGGAGTGGAACATGAACGACCCTTTGTAGAGGAACACAATGGCAGACAGTATATGGTTCCGATTGAAAGATATGGAGTGAAACTGATTTCTATCGGATTTCTTGCTGATCCATCTCAGGCAATTGTGTGGCGTGGTCCCATGGCATCAAAAGCACTTAAACAGTTGTTCAGTGATGTGATGTGGGGCGAAATTGATTATATGATTATTGACCTTCCTCCGGGAACCAGTGATATTCACTTAACACTTATATCAGCAGTACCTGTTACAGGAGCATTGATTGTTACCACTCCTCAGCCTGTAGCTCTGTCGGATGCCCGCAAAGGTGTTGCTATGTTTATGTTGCCTTCAGTAAATATTCCCGTTCTGGGATTAATCGAAAACATGTCATGGTTCACACCGGCAGAATTACCTGAGAACAAATATTATTTGTTTGGCAAAGACGGTGGGCAAAAGTTAGCCGATGAAATGAAAATAAAATTACTTGGTCAGATTCCGTTGGTTCAGTCGGTAAGAGAGGGTGGCGACAATGGATTGCCCGTTGCAGTGACCGATAACTCACTCGTGGCAGACGCATTTGAAAACCTTGCCAAAAGTGTAGCTCAACAGGTAGCCATCCGAAATGCAAATTATGAACCAGCGCAGAAAGTGGCGGCAAAAGGATATTAATGAATAATGGAAACAATTCAGAAAGATAAAGACGCTCTGTTAAAGAAAATAGAATCAGCACTTGATTCTGTTCGCCCCTATCTGAAAGCTGACCGTGGAGACGTAAGTTTGATAGAAGTTACTCCCGATTACATAGCCAGGGTGAAGTTTGAAGGAGCCTGCAGCTCATGCTCCATGAGTGCAATGACCTTTAAAGCCGGAATCGAGGAAACTATCCTCCGTATGGTACCCGAAATTAAGGCTGTGGAAACCATTGACCAATAACAGAAACCGGCACCTTCTTCACGTTTCTTTTACCTGATTTTTCAATTTAATTTTTGAAAAGCCGTTACAGGTTCAGATAACTATACATTACCTTTGCCGAATGTTACGCAGCGTATTATTTTTTGTATTTTCAGCATTGATGATGAATGCTTCCGCACAAACATTTATGGTTTTCAAAGGAGATACCATCAACCGTAAGGACAGCAAAGGGCAGAAGCAGGGTGTTTGGAAAAAATATTATCGGAACGACCAGTTGTTTTCTGAAACTGTTTTCAAAGATGATAAGCAAACAGGTACAACAAGCTTCTATTACGAAAGCGGAAAGCTGAAATCACAGTTGAACTGGAAAAAACCCGGTGTGTTTGCATCAGCAATTTCTTATTTTGAAGATGGAAAGAAAATGTCAGAGGGATTTTATAAAAATGAAAAAAAAGACAGCACATGGCGTTATTATACACCGGATGAAAAACTTTCAGCCATAGAAAATTTTAAAGACGGAAAACGTCATGGTAAATGGACCACCTATTATCCTGAGGGCGGAAAGGTAGAAGAGAAAACTTTTGTGAAAGATAAGCTGGAAGGACCTTACATCAAATATTTCAGCGATGGCAAACCTATGATGACAGCAACTTATAAGGACGATAAACTAACAGGCAAGTTTGTTGTTTACACTGTGGACGGAAAGCCCTACAACTCGGGTAATTATGTCAAAGGTGAAAGGGTAGGTAAGTGGGTTCTGTGTGATGACAAAGGAAATCCCTGGATTGAATCAACGTACAGGAACGGCTTCGAAGTGAAAACAGATACAATTAAAAAGTAATTTATTTTTTTGAAATGAGTAAGAAAGGCAGAATTCTGATGGCGATGAGTGGCGGAATTGATAGTTCTGTTGCAGCTATGATGCTTCATGACGAAGGTTATGAAGTAATTGGCATAACTATGAAAACATGGGATTATGCTTCTTCCGGTACATCAGGAAAAGAAACCGGTTGCTGCAGTCTCGATTCAATAAACGATGCGCGCAGTATTGCCGTGCAGAAAGGTTTTCCTCATTATATACTCGATATCAGAGGAGAGTTTGGCGATTTTGTGATTGATAATTTTGTGGATGAATATCTGGGTGGCCGCACTCCTAACCCATGTGTGTTGTGCAATACCCATATCAAATGGAGTGCACTGATAAAACGTGCCGATATGCTCGACTGTGAGTTTATCGCTACAGGACATTATGCATCTGTTCGCGAAGAAAATGGGCGCTATGTGGTTTCGCGTGGTCTGGATACTTCCAAAGATCAGAGCTATGTGTTGTGGGGTTTGAGTCAGTCAAGTCTTGCACGAACAAAATTTCCATTGGGAAAATTTAAAAAGACAGAGATTCGCAACATGGCAATGGAGATGGGATTTAAGGAACTGGCGAATAAAAGTGAGAGTTATGAAATCTGTTTTATTCCCGATAATGATTATCGCGCATTCCTGAAAAAACGTGTGGATGGTATTGAGGAAAAACTCGATGGAGGTACTTTCGTAAACACCAAAGGCGAAGTAATAGGTAAACACAAAGGTTATCCTTTCTACACCATTGGTCAGCGCAAAGGTTTGGAAGTTGCTTTCGGAAAACCGATGTTTGTTGTAAAAATAAAACCGGAAAGCAACACTGTGGTGCTGGGCGAATATGACGACTTGCAAAGAACAACAATGAATGTGAGAGGACTTAATCTGGTTAAGTACAGCCACCTTAATGACGAAACAGAAGCGTTGACCAAAATCAGATATAAAGATCCCGGAACTCTCAGCACAGTTAAACAAACCGGAGATGAAACTGCCGAAGTAGTATTTCATGCTCCTGTGCATGCTATAGCTCCCGGGCAAAGTGCTGTGTTTTACGAAGGCAATGATGTGCTTGGCGGAGGATTTATCGAAAAAGAAAAATGAAAAAAGCTGACATATTTCTTATTGTTACAATCATCACTTTGATTTATGCCGGCTGTAAGAAGGATGAATCAGTGAAGGGAGAAATCAGTTATCGTTATTTTCCGATGCAGGTTGGAGATTCATTGATTTATGATGTTAGCTCATTTGATAAAGACCTGAATACTTATGACAGCAGCTATCAGTTGCTGGAACGTGTTGAGTCTGTATTTTCAGATAACCAGGGTCGTCCTACTTTCCGACTGGAAAGATATACGCGCAATTCGGATACAGACCCCTGGCAGATATATAAAGTGTGGACAGCAAATCTTTTAACCACAAGTGTAGAAAAAAAGGAAGATAACATCACCTATGTAAAACTTGTTTTCCCTGTAAAACTGGACGAACACTGGAATGGCAACGCCAAAAATTATATGGCTGATGAGTTTGACGATTATAAAATCATTGGTATTGATGAATCATATTCAGCAAACAATCTAAACTTCGACAGTACGCTTACCGTCAGACAGGTGGATTACGATTATGGTTTTGAAAAACGAAGACATTATGAGAAGTATGCAGCAGGAGTGGGGATGATTTATAAAGAAGTTTACGACTCACTTCAGGGCAGCCCGGGCGGACGCATCATACATTATACTGAAACACTGAAATCATCAAACAAAAAATAATAGCATGCCAAGATTTTTACTCCTGATTTTTATCTTACTGTTTACGCAAACTGTCAATGCTCAGAACAGAATTGCAGTATTGTTGAATGATAAAGGTGGAACTCCTTATACTTTATCAAATCCTTCAGCGTATTTATCGCAGCAGGCAATCGCACGCAGAACACAGGCTTCCATTGCAATTGATTCAACCGACCTTCCTGTGAATCCTGCCTATATCAATGCGATTAAAAATACAGGAGCTGTAGTGTTGAATACTTCCAAATGGCTGAATGAAGTTACCGTTGATGTATCGTCAGCGCCAAATGCTTTGGCTGCAATCAATGGTTTGCCATTTGTGAAACAGACAAAAGTTGTTGGGCGGCCGTCAACAAACGGGCATCATGTTAACAAGTACAGCTTTGTAATGCAAAATTTGTCATACAAGCAACATCAGTTGCAGAAAGTGGCTTCAACATCATCATTTTATAATTATGGATACGCGCAAAATCAGATTAAAATGATAGACGGTGACAAACTGCATGACATGGGTTACCGCGGAAACGGAAAAATTATTGCTATGTTGGATGCAGGTTTTTTTAATGTGGATGTGATGACAGCATTCGACAGTCTGCGTGCTCATAACAGAATTATTGATACGTATGATTTTGTAGATCATCAAACCAATGTGTATGACGACCATTCGCATGGAGCCATGTGTTTCTCAATAATCGGAGCAAATGATCCCGGAAATTTAATCGGTACAGCACCTGAGGCATCCTTTTATCTTTTTCGCTCAGAAGATGCCTTCACTGAAAATCCTATTGAAGAATACAACTGGGCTACTGCTGCCGAGGCAGCCGACAGTGTAGGTGCAGATATCATTTCAAGTTCGCTAGGCTACTTTACGTTTGATGATTCAACTTTAAGTCATACCTATGCCGATTTGGATGGTCGCACAACACCCATAGCTATTGCTGCAACCATGGCATCACGCAAAGGAATGATTGTGGTGAACAGTGCGGGGAATGAAGGCAACAATCCATGGCATTATATTATTAGTCCCGGTGATGCTGACAGCATTATTACCGTTGGCGCTGTTGACTCAGTTGAGCAGTATGCATTTTTCAGCAGCACAGGTCCTGCTGCCGATGGCAGAGTGAAACCTACAGTTTCAGCTCAGGGGATGGGTACCTATGTTTCGAGTCCTTACGATAATTCTGTTTTCTCGGGTAATGGTACTTCTTTTTCATGCCCGGTGATTGCAGGTATGGTTGCATGCCTGTGGCAAAGTGTTCCTTCTGCAACCAATATGCAGATAATTGAAGCTGTCAAACAAAGTGCATCACAGTATCTGAATCCCGATTCGTTGTTGGGCTATGGCATTCCTAATTTCGATTCTGCAAGAATGATGTTGCTGTCAGTTAACAATCCCAATTTTGGTAAAGGAGATTTTATAGAAAATATTTATCCCAATCCTTTTTCAAATACTGTCAATATAAATTTTTATGCAGACAGTAACCGTAAATATTCTGCTGAGATTTTTGACATTACCGGAAAACTGTTAGCTAAAAAGACAGGAATTTTTAATCCATATATCATCAACAGTTTTCAGCTCAGCACTCCGACATTTGCCAAAGGTGTTTACACACTTCGTATCATTACGGATAAAGGAGTTTATAAACGAAAGCTGATAAAGCAGTAAAAGCAACTTCTGCAAAAACGCAGTATTGGTTATTTTTTTAGCTTATTAATCGTGCAATGCCGTAAGCTGCACCTGCTGCAATAATTCCTATTATAGTTGTTCTTATGCCGCCTTTCACCGGAGGTTGTCCTGTAAATTTACTTTTATAATATCCGAAAATAAACAGGCAGATAATTGTAATCAGCGATGAATAATACAATCCTTCCTGAGGATGCTCTGTAAAAAAGTATGCACTTAAAGGAACAATTCCTCCAACAATGTAGGATATACCAATGTTTAATGCACTTTTTCCTGCACGTTTCTCATCCGGTTTTTCAAGACCTAATTCATAACGCATCATAAACTCAACCCATTTGTCTTCGTCTTTAGCCATTTCATCAGCAATAAGATGTTGCGTTTTTTCTGATAATCCATACTGAGCAAACACTTCACGCACTTCTTCTTTTTCTTTTTCGTAAAAGTGTTTCACCTCATAATATTCACGCTTCAGCTCGCTGTTGTAATGTTCAACTTCGGTTTGTCCTGCAAGGTAACCTCCTAAACCCATTGCAATTGATCCTGCACATATTTCAGCAAGCCCTGCAGTTATGACAATGGTATTGCTGTCAACAGCACCGCTCAGACCTGCTGCAAGTGCAAAAGGAACGGTTAATCCGTCAGCCATTCCAATGACAATATCACGAATAAGATCCGATTGCGTAAAGTGTTTTTCCTGATGATGACCGTGATGTACAGGCGGGTGGGTGTGCATAAAATAATTGTTTATCTTAGAACCAAAATTAGACATTTATTTTTTCTGTCTTATTAAATGAAATCAGTTTACCTCGATTATAATGCAACAACCCCTGTTGACAAACGTGTACTCGAAAGAATGCTTCCATATTTTTCAGAAAAATTCGGAAATGCTTCAAGCAAGACGCATGCTTTTGGCTGGGCTGCAGAAGAAGCAGTAGAACAGGCAAGAGAAAAGGTTGCTGCACTCATAGGTTGTGAGAAAAGTGAAATTTATTTTACCTCAGGATCAACTGAAGGAATTAATCTTGCTCTTAAAGGCATTTTCGAAAATTACTGTGAGAAAGGTAAACACATTATCTCTTATCAGACAGAGCACATGGCAGTGCTCGATACATTATCTTTTCTGAAAACAAAAGGTGCAGACATTACACTGCTGCCCGTTCATCGTGACGGAACAATTGATTTACAATTGCTGAAAAATACCATCAGAAAAGATACACTTATGGTGGCAGCCATGTATGCCAACAATGAAACCGGTGTGGTCTTTCCTGTGAAGGAGATTGGAGAATTGTGCCGCAGAATGGATGTGTTCTTTTTCAGTGACACTACACAGGCTGCTGGAAAGATTCCATTTCACGTAAAAGAAGATAGCATTGATGCATGCGTTATTTCAGCACATAAAATTTATGGACCCAAAGGAGTTGGTGCTGTTTACATCAGCAGAAAACATCCGCGACTGAGTGTTGCAGCACAGATTCATGGTGGAGGACACGAACGGGGCATTCGTTCAGGTACACTCAATGTGCCGGGTATTGTCGGATTAGGCGAAGCTTGTGCGCTGGCAGAACAAGAACTATTGTCGGATTCCATGAATCAGTCGCGATTGCGTACGCTGCTCGAACAAAGCCTCACAGTTCAGGGCAATGTGTTTATTAATGGCAATATTAAAGACAGACTGTGTAATACAACCAACCTGATGTTTAAGGATTTGAAAAGCGAAGAGATTATTAAGAATATCAGACCTGTTGCAGTAGCTGCCGGTTCGGCATGTACTTCGGCAATGCAACAACCGTCACATGTATTGAAAGCAATGGGGTTAAATGATGATGAGTCGTATGCTTCTGTACGATTCAGCCTTGGACGGTTTACCACTGAAGAAGAAATCAACTATACCATCGAAAAAGTAAAAAGTATTTTAAACAAAAATTAATGAACGAAGACAAAAGATTATTTCTGCTGGATGCTTATGCACTAATTTATCGTGCTTATTTTGCTTTCAGCAGAAATCCACTGATTAACAGCAAAGGTCAGAATGTTTCTGCTATTAGTGGCTTTACAACTGCATTGTTCGATTTAATAAAAAAAGAAAAACCAACACATATAGCAGTTGTGTTTGATGCAGCTGCCGAAACAAACCGTGCTGCTGAACATAGTTTTTATAAAGCAAACCGAGAGGCAATGCCTGAAGATATTCAGTATGCTATTCCATATATCAGAGAAATTATCAAAGCGTTTAAGATTCCGATGTTGGAGTGCGATGGCTATGAAGCCGATGATGTAATCGGAACCATTGCAAAGCAGAAAGAGAAAGATGGACATGTTATTTACATGGTTACTCCCGATAAGGATTATGCACAACTGGTGTCACCGAATATTTTTATTTATAAACCCGGACGTCAAGGAAATGAAATTGAAATAATGGGTGTGAAGGAAGTTCGTGAAAAATGGGAAGTTGAAAATCCCGAACAGGTAATTGATATACTCGGAATGTGGGGTGATGCAGTGGATAATATTCCGGGAATTCCCGGTGTTGGCGAAAAGACAGCCAAGAAGCTGATTAAAGAATATGGAAGCATGGAAAATGTGATTGCATCTGCAGAAGAAATTAAAGGAAAACTCGGTGAAAATATCAGAAGCAATGTTGAACAAGCAAAAATCAGTAAGCAGTTAGCCACCATCATTCTCGATGTTCCTGTGGAGGTAAGTGACGATGATTTGCTGATGTCGGAACCTGACAAAGAAAAATTATCTCAGATTTTTACAGAACTTGAATTTCGTTCGTTAGGGAAAAGAATTTTAGGTGAAACATTTTCTGTAAACAGGGAACAAAAAACCGTTGTTCCTGTTCAGGCAAGTTTATTTGGTGATGAAGAAATAAGTCCGGAGTCAGATATTCAAAAAGGGAAAAACATAAGCAATACTCCGCATCATTACATTGTGGTACAAGACGATGATGCAATGGATAATTTGGTGAATGAACTGTTACAGCAAAAAGAAATTTGTTTTGATACTGAAACTTCTTCACTCGATTATTTTTCATTAAGTATTGTTGGACTTTCATTTTCATTCAAAGAAGGAACAGGTTATTATGTTCCCTGTCCTGATGATGAAACAAAAGCTAAAGAAATTTGCCTGAAATTCAAACCTGTTCTGGAGAGCAAAACAATTGTAAAAATCGGGCAGAACATAAAATTCGATATGCTGGTAATGAGACGTTATGGTGTGGAAGTGAGTTTGCCTATTTATGATACTATGATAGCACATTATTTGGTGGAAGCTGATATGAAACACGGAATGGACTATCTGAGCGAAACCTATCTTGGATACACTCCGGTGCATATTGAAGAACTGATAGGAAAGAAAGGAAAAGGGCAGGGGAGCATGCGCGATGTTCCTCTTGAAAAAATTTCTGAATATGCCGCTGAAGATGCCGATATTACCTTTCAGTTGAAACAGGTTATAAGTCCGATGGTACAAAAGCGAGAAGTGGAAGATGTGTTGTATAAAATAGAGTTGCCATTGATTGAAGTGCTTACTGATATGGAATATGAAGGTGTGAAGATTGATGAGCCTTATCTTAAATCATACAGCAAGGAGTTAGAGGCAGAAATGATTCATTATCGTGATCAGGTTTTTTCACTTGCAGGAATGGAATTTAATCTGGATTCACCTCGGCAATTGGGCGATGTGTTGTTTGGACATTTAAAACTTCCTGTTGACAAAAAAACAGCTACCGGTCAGCACTCTACCAACGAAGAAGTGTTGAGTAAACTTGCAACAGAATATCCTATTGCTGAAAAAATTCTCGAATACCGCGAGCTTACAAAACTGAAATCAACCTATGTGGATGCATTGCCTCAGATGATTAACCTTAAAACAGGAAGAGTGCATACTACTTTTAACCAAACCATTGCATCTACAGGAAGGTTAAGCTCTATTGGTCCGAACTTGCAAAACATTCCAATTCGTACCGAGCGCGGACAGAAAGTACGAAAAGCATTTATTGCACGTGATGATGAACATGTACTGGTATCTGCAGACTATTCTCAGATTGAACTGCGGTTGGCAGCCGAAATCAGTGGTGATGAAAACATGCTCGAAGCATTCAGGCAAGGACACGACATACACCGAGCTACTGCAGCACGTGTGTACAATGTGGCAATGGATGATGTTACAAAAGAGATGAGAAGTAAGGCCAAGATGGTAAATTTTGGAATTATTTATGCTATCTCGGCCTTCGGATTATCTCAGCGGTTGGGTATTCCGCGAAAAGAAGCAAGTGAACTGATTGAAAATTATTTTGTACAATATCCTAAGCTGAAAAACTACATGAATGATACGCTTGAGTTTGCAAGAGCAAATGGATATGTTAAAACCATCATGGGTCGCAGAAGATATCTGAAGGATATTAACTCAAGAAATTTTACCGTACGTGGTTTTGCGGAGCGCGAAGCAATCAATGCACCGCTTCAGGGAAGTGCAGCTGATTTAATTAAACTGGCCATGATTAATATCTATGATGAATTTAAAAAACTTAAACTCAAAACGCGTATGACACTGCAGGTGCATGACGAACTCGTTTTTGATGCACATAAAAGTGAACTGGAAATAATAAAACCAATTATTCATGACAGAATGATTCAGGCTATTAAGACCAATGTACCGCTTGAAGTTGAAATAGGGGTGGGTGCCAACTGGCTTGAAGCCCATTAAATTAAACCAAAAAAAACGTTTTGTAAATTAGTATTTTTATATATCTTTGGACATTATAAGCCATTGATATGAAAAACAAACTATGTATTATTATCATGTTTGTTCTTGCATCAATACAAGGACAAGCACAGTTAACAGTAACTTCAGGAAATCCGGTAAACGCTATCGTTGATTCGTTAGTTGGAACAGGAGTAACGGTTAGCAATATTACATACACGGGCAATGCCTCAGCACGTGGACTTTTCAGTTGTGCAGGAGGTTGTAATCTGGGCATAGCAAAAGGAATTTTTCTCTCCACAGGTAATGCCGGTCAAACACCCACCTCTCCACCTTCAGATTTTCACAGTACAGATTTAGGTGCCAGCGGAGATGCACAGTTGAATATGATAGTAAGCCCTCAGCAAACATTCGATGCCACGGTGCTCGAGTTTGATTTTACACCTGCTGCTGATAGTATTGGTTTTCGGTTTGTTTTTGGATCTGAAGAGTATAATGAGTTTGTAAACGCAGGTTTCAACGATGTGTTTGCTTTTTATATTTCAGGACCTGGAATTGTTGGATCAAAGAATCTGGCATTAATACCTTCTACTACTATTCCTGTATCAATTGACAATGTAAATAACGGCAACAGCGGTGGTGTGGCAACAGGGCCATGTACTAACTGTGCTTATTATACAGATAATGTAGCTAACGGAGGTGGTGCAATATTTTTTGATGGATTTACGCATGTAATCAATGCCGGTATTGCGGTTTTGCCATGTCAGACCTATCACATGAAATTTGCAATTGCAGATGTTGGTGATGGAGTATATGATTCAGGAGTTTTTCTTGAAGCAAAAAGTTTTACCAGTATTGGTAATCTTAATATGTATGCAAATGGTGCACTTTGTACTGTGGATACAATCTATGCCTGTCACGGTGATTCAGTTATATTGTCAGCTTCAAATACTGTTGGAGGTGTTACGTGGAATAATGGAGCTACTACTCAGTCAATTGTAGTTACGGAAGCCAATATTACCTCTACAGGTGTTTATCAGTATGCAGTGGTCAATCTGGCTGCTCTTTGTTTTGCTTCAAGCAAGCAGGTAAAAATAATTTTTACGACACCAACTGCAACCATCACTCCTTTAGGTTCAACAAATCTTTGCCCGGGTGGTAGTGTAGATTTAGAGGCTAATGCAGGTAACAGTTATTTGTGGAGTACAGGTGAAACAACACAAACCATTACAGTTTCGACAGCAGGGACATATATCGTAACAGTGTACGAGACTCCAACCTGTTTTGCAAGTGATACTATTTCAGTAACTGTTGCAGCACCAACTGCCTCAATTTCGGGAGTAACCACTATCTGTTCAGGTCAAGCTACCACACTTACTGCTACTGCCGGTAACAGTTATATTTGGAGTAACGGTGCAACTTCACAATCTATTACTGTCAGCAGTGCAACCACCTATACTGTTACAGTTACATATCCGGGAGGATGTACTGCTTCCGCTTCGGTTGCTGTAACTGCCAATACAAATCCAACACCATCAATAACAGGTAACAACTCAATTTGTCAGGGACAGAGCAGTACACTCAGCGCAGGAAGTTATACTTCTTATCTGTGGTCAACAGGATCTACAAGTGCAAATATTTCAGCCAACACTTCAGGTATTTACACCGTAACTGTTACAGATGCCAACGGTTGCACGGGAAGCACTACATTTAATCTTACAGTCAATCCAAATCCATCACCGGCAATAACAGGCACAACAGCATTTTGTCAGGGAGCAAATTCAACACTCAGCGCAGGAGGTGGATATGCAAGTTATCTTTGGTCAACGGGAGCAGTTACACCAACTCTCAATGTTACAACAGGAGGAACTTACAGCGTAACGGTAACAAATGCTGCGGGATGTACAGGAACAACCAATACAGTGGTTACAGTAAACCCCAATCCTACACCTTCGATTACAGGCACAACTGCATTTTGTACAGGTACTTCCACTACTTTGAATGTAGGAGGTAATTACTCACAATATCAATGGTCAACAGGATCATCAGCAAATTCAATTACAGTATCCACAGCAAATACATTCAGCGTTACAGTAACAGATGCGAATGGTTGTACAGGAACTACTTCAGCAACCACAACCATCAATCCTTTGCCAACACCATCAATAACAGGTAACAACTCAATTTGTCAGGGACAAAGCAGTACACTCAATGCAGGAAGTTATACTTCGTATCAGTGGTCAACAGGATCTACAAGTGCAAATATTTCAGCCAACACTTCAGGTATTTACACCGTAACTGTTACAGATGCCAACGGTTGCACGGGAAGCACTACATTTAATCTTACGGTCAATCCAAATCCATCACCGGCAATAACAGGCACAACAGCATTTTGTCAGGGAGCAAATTCAACACTCAGTGCAGGAGGTGGATATGCAAGTTATCTTTGGTCAACAGGAGCAGTTACGCCAACACTCAATGTTACAACAGGAGGAACTTACAGCGTAACGGTAACAAATGCTACAGGATGTACAGGAACAACCAATACAGTGGTTACAGTAAACCCCAATCCTACACCTGCGATTACAGGCACCACTGCATTTTGTACAGGTACTTCCACTACTTTGAATGTTGGAGGTACTTACCCACAATATCAATGGTCAACAGGGTCAACAGCAAATTCAATTACAGTGTCCACAGCAAATACATTCAGCGTTACGGTAACAGATGCGAATGGTTGTACAGGAACTACTTCAGCAACCACAACCATCAATCCTTTGCCAACACCTGCTATTACTGGTAACAACTCAATTTGTCAGGGACAAAGCAGTACACTCAGTGCAGGAAGTTATACTTCGTATCAGTGGTCAACAGGATCTACAAGTGCAAATATTTCAGCCAACACTTCAGGTATTTACACCGTAACTGTTACAGATGCCAATGGTTGCACGGGAAGCACGACATTTAATCTTACAGTCAATCCAAATCCATCACCGGCAATAACAGGCACAACAGCATTTTGTCAGGGAGCAAATTCAACACTCAGTGCAGGAGGTGGATATGCAAGTTATCTTTGGTCAACAGGAGCAGTTACGCCAACACTCAATGTTACAACCGGAGGAACTTACAGCGTAACGGTAACCAATGCTTACGGATGTTCTGCATCTGCGTCTTTACCAATAACAGTCTATTCATTACCTGCTCCTGTAATTAACGGCCCTGCCGGAATTTGTCCGGGAGCATCAGCAGCGTTGACCACCGGAAGTTTTGCTGCTTATGTTTGGTCAACCGGAAGTAATACCCAAACAATCAACACTAACGTACCAGGCACTTACGCAGTTACCGTAACTGATGCAAATGGTTGTATTGACTCTGTAAGCTATACACTTGCAGCTTACACAAATCCTACACCTGTCATTACAGGCACAGCAGCTATATGCCAAAACCAGTCATCTTTACTCGATGCAGGAAGTTTTACGTCTTATAACTGGTCAACAGGTGCGTCCACACAAACCATTTCAGTAACTCAGAGCGGAACCTACTCCGTTACCGTAACAAATTCCAACGGATGTTCTGCAGCTGCATCATTTGCTGTGCTGGTAAATCCATTGCCTACTCCCGCAATAACAGGTATCAATGCATTTTGCAGTGGCGATTCATCTCAACTTACAGTTACAGGAAATTATCCATCTTATCTTTGGTCAACAGGTGCTTCATCATCTGCTGTTACTGTTAACGCGGGTGGCAATTACGTAGTAACAGTTACTGATGCCAATGGTTGCACAGCATCTGCATCACAAAGCATTACAGTATGGAGTCTTCCGTCACCGGTGATTTCTGGAGATAATAACATTTGTATTGGTGAGACAGCTACTCTGAGTACAGGTAATTATGCATCTTATCAATGGTCAACAGGAGCATCAACTGATTCTATCAGCACAACAACTGCCGGAAATTATATCGTTACTGTTACAGATATGAATGGTTGCGTAAACACATCTGCACCATTTAATGTTGCCGTGCATCAGTTACCTTCAGCAATTGTTTCAGGAACTACTGCAATATGTGTCGGGCAGTCAACCCCGGTACAGATTGACATCACCGGAACTCCGCCATTCCGTTATGGTTACACAGATGGAAGCACAGCTTTCGGGCCGTTTACAACTTCAAATTCTACAGTAACTATTCCGGTAGCACCAACTTCTGCAACCACTTATACGCTGAATCTGATAACTGATTTATATTGTAATGGGAATTTTGGTGGCAGCGCAGCAATTACTGTCAATCCGCTTCCTCAACCTGTTATCACGGGGCCATCTGCCATCTGTGAGAATGAAACAGCGATGCTTAATGCAGGTGCGTTTGCAGCATATCAGTGGTCAACAGGTGAGAATACTGCATTTATAAATGCAAATACCAATGGCAATTATACTTGTACAGTTACTTCAGCAGTCGGTTGTGTTAATTCTGCCAACTTTTATCTTACTGTAAATCCTTTGCCGGTAGTTACATTTACAAACGACAGCAGTCTTACTTGCGAAGTACCCAGAATTCATTTCACAAATACTTCTGTTTATCCTGCAGGATCTGTGTTTAGCTGGAATTTTGGTGATGCAGTTTCTTCGGAGATGAATCCCGTACATCAGTATGATAGCTCAGGAACTTATCCTGTAACTTTAATCATTACCACTCCTGCAGGTTGTGTTGATTCTTCAACACAGAATGTAGATATAACCATATTCCCGTTGCCTCTTGCTCAGTTTGATGTATCACCGGACTTTGCTCCGCTCTATAATTCAACTATTGAATTAAAAGATAATTCAGAAAATGCTGTTACCTGGCATTGGGATTTCGGGGACGGACAAAAATCAGATATTCCTGTCAGTCAGTATCAGTATCAGTCGCCCGGTAAATACACCATTACATTGCAGATAACCAATATTGCTGGATGTGAAAGTGTAACTTCACGTGAAGTATTCATCACACCTTTCTTTATTCCGAATGCATTTACGCCTAATGGCGATGGGAAAAACGAAACATTTTATGATCCCGGATATGCTTTTGATGTGTCATCAGTAACCATGCGAATTTGGAACCGCTGGGGACAGATGGTATTCTCATCGGATAATATGTCTCATGTTTGGGATGGCAAAGATGCTTCAGGCAATGATGCACCACAGGGAGTTTATTATTATACACTCAAAGTGGTACAAAATTCCGGTCACGAAAATGATTATGCAGGAAGTGTAACCCTGGTACGATGAGAAAATTATTTACCAAATACACTTTGAAGCAAATCATTGATTCGCTGTGCAGGATCTTTTCTGATCTTTAACTCTTCCGATGCAATAAGTTTAAATAATCCATCAATAGCTTTGTTGGTAACATAACTGTTTAGGTCAGGATTAATTTTATTTACAAAAGGCAATTTGTTGTAATTAGTCATTAAAGGTTTCCAGTATTTGGTGATATTAACTTTATCTAACGAGTTTTTTACGATAGGCTGAAAGGCGGCAATCAATGCAGCGTTTGAAGTGTTTTTAAGATATTGTGTAGCTGCATCGTTTCCACCTCTTAAAATACCCAATCCATCATCAATGTTCATTTTCAAAATTGAATTGAGAAATATAGGTGCTGCAGATTTTGCAGCATCTTCAGCTGCGCGGTTAAGTGTTTTAACAAACTTGTCCACTTCTTTATCCATTCCTATATTGCGCATGGTTTTTTCAGCTTCGCTTACTTCCTTTGGAAATGGAATTTTAATAAGAGGATTTTTATAAAACCCATCTACTTTTGACGCTGATGCAGTGGCATTGTTCATTCCCACTTTCAAAGCTTCTTTAAGTCCGTTAATGATTTCAGAATTTGGTAAACCTTCACCCAAATGTGCATTGGGGGTAGATTGAGTAGAAAGCTTGTTCTTAAGACTCTGTGCAGGCAGTTGAATGCTTGCTAAAATTAATACAGCTAAAAGAATCCTTTTCATAATTTTCCTGTTTAATAGTTTAAAGAATTATTTCAAACATATTGCCAGTAATTAGTTTAAGCAAATATGTTGATGTTATTTATCTAAAATTAATTTTGCGAAGTTATCATTTAATTTTTTGTTCATAAAGTTATGATTTACGCTGAACTTATTTCCATAGGCGATGAGTTGCTCATAGGGCAGGTAGTAAACACCAATGCCCCTTGGATAAGCCGTCAACTTAATAAAGCAGGATTTGCAGTGAAACAGATTACTGTTGTAGGCGACCTTGAAGATGAGATTATCAATGCACTCGATCTTGCACGCAAGAGAGCGGATATTATTCTGATTACCGGAGGCCTTGGTCCCACCAAGGATGACTTAACCAAACAAGTATTGTGTAAGTATTTCAATACACATCTGGTATTCGATCCACAGGCATATAACGATATTGAAAATATTTTTAGAGCACGAGGCCGTGAAGTAACTCCTACCAACAGAACACAGGCTGAATTACCCGCATCATGTATTCCGGTTTATAATAAAAACGGAACTGCTCCGGGTATGTGGTTTCATGCAGATGGAAAAGTTTTTGTGAGCATGCCCGGAGTTCCTTACGAAATGGAAGCAATGATGACTGATTTTGTTATTCCAAAACTGATGCAGGAATTTAAGTCCACTCCTGTTATTCACAAAACAATACTTACCCAAGGCATTGGTGAAAGTTATTTGTCGGATATGATTGCTGAATGGGAAAATAATTTGCCTGAATATATGAAACTGGCATATCTGCCTGCTGCAGGTATGGTGCGGTTGCGGCTCACAGGTATGGGAGAGAGTAAGAATATGGAGAATGAAATGATAATTGAAACAGGAAAACTAAAAAAAACTGATAGCTCCGTATATTTATGGAGAAGAAGATGAAACGCTGGCAGAGATAATTGGGAAATTACTCAGAGCATCAGGAAAAACTCTGGCTACTGCCGAAAGTTGTACAGGAGGAAATATTGCACATCTGATTACTTCTGTGCCCGGAAGTTCTGAATATTATGTCGGAAGTGTAGTCAGTTATAGCAATGAAATTAAGAAGAATGAGCTGAATGTAAATGCTGACACGTTATTGCGTAAAGGCGCAGTGAGTGAGGAGGTAGCTATTCAAATGGCAGAGGGTGTGAGGAAAAAGTACAATGTGGATTTTGCTATCAGCACAACAGGAATTGCAGGACCTGATGGTGGAAGTGAAGAAAAACCTGTAGGCACAGTTTGGATCGCTGTTGCTGATGCTGAAAAAACTATTGCAAAGAAATTTTTGCTTGGTACCAATCGCATGAGAGTAATTCAGGTCGCATCCGAAACTGCTCTTAATCAACTTAGAAAACTTATTATCGGGCAAATTTGATTTTTTATTTGCAGATATGACTGTGGTTGCTACTTTTGCAGCCTCAAAATAACAGTGCGGGGTGGAGCAGGGGTAGCTCGTTGGGCTCATAACCCAAAGGTCGTTGGTTCGAATCCAGCCCCCGCTACCAAAAGAAAAAGTCGCTGAGTAAATTCTCTCAGCGACTTTTTTATTTGAATAAGTCTATTATTGTAAAAAAGAATATATTAATCATAAAAAAAGCTGCCTCAATTTGAGACAGCCTTTTAGTTTTATATTGAACGGAATTAATAATCCATTCCACCCATTCCGCCCGGCATTGGAGGCATAGCGGGTTTTTCTTCTTTCACTTCTGCAAGCACACACTCTGTAGTCAATAGCATTCCGGCTACTGAAGCTGCATTTTCTAAAGCCACACGTGTAACCTTGGTAGGGTCAATAACACCTGCTGCATGCATGTTCTCATACTTATCTGTGCGTGCATTATAACCGAAGTCATCTTTTCCTTCTTTTACTTTTTGCACTACAATGCTTCCTTCAATACCTGCATTGCTCACAATCTGACGAAGAGGTTCTTCTAATGCACGTTTGATGATTGCAATTCCTGTAACCTCATCATCGTTTTCTCCTTTCAGTTTGTCTAATGCACTCATGGCTCTCACATAAGCAACTCCTCCACCTGCAACAATACCTTCTTCAACAGCAGCACGTGTTGCATGTAATGCATCATCCACACGGTCTTTCTTTTCTTTCATTTCTACTTCGGTTGCAGCACCTACATAAAGTACAGCTACTCCACCGGCCAGCTTAGCCAGGCGCTCTTGAAGTTTTTCTTTGTCATAGTCAGATGTTGTTGTTTCAATCTGAGCTTTTATCTGATTTACTCTTGCAGTAATATCAGCTTTCTTTCCTGTACCGCCTACAATTGTAGTATTGTCTTTGTCAATAGTTACTTTCTCGCAGGTTCCGAGATATGAAAGATCAGCATTCTCTAATTTGAAACCTTGCTCTTCAGCAATCAATGTTCCTTTGGTAAGAATGGCTATATCTTCCATCATTGCTTTTCTTCTGTCACCAAATCCGGGAGATTTTACAGCAGCAATTTTCAGTGAACCACGGATTTTATTTACTACCAGAGTAGCTAATGCTTCACCATCTACATCTTCAGCAATTATCAAAAGAGGTTTTCCTGTTTGAACTACTTTCTCAAGTATAGGAAGTAATTCTTTCATATTGGAAATTTTTTTGTCGTATAATAAAATGTAAGGAGTTTCCAGAACTGCTTCCATTTTATCGGCATTGGTTACAAAGTATGGAGAGATGTATCCTCTGTCAAACTGCATACCTTCAACCACTTCAACAGTTGTTTCGGTTCCTTTTGCTTCTTCAACAGTGATAACACCTTCTTTCTTAACTTTCGCCATTGCTTCAGCAATCAGTTTTCCAATTTCACTGTCGTTATTTGCTGAAACGGTTGCTACCTGCTCAATCTTTTTATTGTCATCGCCTACTTCTTTACTCATTTTTTTCAATGAGGCAACTACAGCTTCAACAGCTTTGTCTATTCCGCGTTTCAAATCCATTGGATTGGCACCTGCGGTTACGTTTTTCAGTCCTGCAGTTACAATTGCCTGAGCAAGCACGGTAGCAGTAGTAGTTCCGTCACCTGCTATGTCTGCAGTTTTAGAAGCTACTTCTTTCAGCATCTGTGCACCCATGTTTTCAATACTGTCTTTCAGTTCTATTTCTTTAGCTACGGTAACACCGTCTTTTGTTATCGCTGGTGAACCGAATTTTTTGTCAATAATTACATTGCGTCCTTTAGGTCCTAAAGTTACCTTCACTGCATTTGCCAATGCATCCACACCTTTTTTCAGTGCATCGCGGGCTTCCAGGTTAAATGTGATGTCTTTTGCCATTTTTTTATTTGATTTTAAAATTTTCTATGATAATTAATTATAAACAAAAAAGCAGAGTAAACGAAATTGTTTCCCTGCAATTGGATTTACACGATTGCGAAAATATCGCTTTCGCGCATGATAAGATATTCTTTGCCATCAACAGTAATTTCTGTTCCGGCATATTTACCGTACAATACACTATCGCCAACTTTTACAGTCATTGGCTCATCTTTTTTGCCACTTCCTACAGCTACAATTTTTCCTTTTTGAGGTTTTTCTTTTGCTGTATCAGGAATAATAATTCCGCTTGCAGTTTTTTCTTCGGCAGCAGCTACCTCCACGATGACGCGGTCTGCCAATGGTGTTAATTTAATTTTGCTCATTGTATGATTTGATTATTAAAAATTAGTAGATATAAAATTTAATTTGGGCATTGCAGCAAGTGTGCCATTCAGGTTTTACTGCCATTATTTCATTAGAGCTGTCTTATCAAAATAAAACCGGTGTCACTTTGCTGAAATTATGACACCGGTAACTGAATATTCTGTCAGAAATTATTTAGCGGGAGTTGCCGGTTGTTGAGCCGGTTGCTGGGCAGGTTTTGCCTGATCAGCACCCGGTAGTGGAGCCTGTGGCGAAGCCGGTAGTGCAGCATTGTCAATTTGCTCCTGTATGGATGAAGATTTTACCTGACCCTGAGATGTACTTCCTGGAAGCATAAAGTTTGCGGCCACACATAATACTATCAGGCCTATTCCTAATCCCCAGGTTAATTTTTCAAGGAAATCGGTTGTTTTACGAACACCCATAATCTGCTGTGGTGCTGAGAAGCCTGATACCAGACCACCACCTTTTGAATTTTGAACCAATACTGCAAGTCCTAAAACAACGCTTACGAGAATGATGAGTACTGTTATAAATACGAACATTTTTTTTAAGTTTTATTGCTGTGCTTTTTTAATTTCTTGAATAAGGGCTGCAAAGTAAAGCTTTTTTTCCGGATAATTCAATATCAGTTTCTCATAAGTTTGTATAGCTTTACCTATATTTCCCTGATTAAGGTAAATTTTTGCCAAAGTCTCAGAAACAATTTCCGATTGATCCATAACACTGTTTTTGGCCATATTTCCGGGGTTAAAAAACTTGGCTTTTGATGGATCTATTCGGGGCTCTTCACTGATAAACTTATTTATCAGTTGTTTTTGGTCAACTACTTTTTCTGAAATATTAGAATTTGCAGATTGAGTGGATTCTGAATTTTCAATTGGGTCGTTTTCAGTGCTTTCTGTAATTTTCAGTTTGGTATCATGAGTTTTTTTTTCAGGTCTGTCCGGTTGCAACAGATGCAGCCATTCACTAAAAGAATGTTTATCATTTGCAGATGGTTCGATAACAACGGCAGATGGTGAAATCTTTATCTCCTTGGGATCTTCAATAATAGTTTCCTGATGTTTTGGTTCTTCCGCTACAGGTTGTGGTGATTCAGGTTCTTCTGTTTGAAGATTGACAGTTTCAACAGGAGATTCTTTTGGCTCTTCATTAACAGTTTCCTGATATTTTGGTTCATCCGCTACAGGTTGTGGTGATTCAGGTTCTTCTGTACGAATATTGACAGTTTCGGCAAGTTCTTCTTTTATTTCTTCTTTTTCTTGAACAGATAATTCTTCAGGTTCAGTTATTATCTCTGAAGTAACAATATTCAGTACAGGTTCAGTTATTTTTTCAGGCGCAGGATTAATATATGATTTCTCAGGTTCGGCTTCCGGATTTGATTCGGTTTGAATTTTTGAGTCAACAGATATTGTTTCATCATTCTGACCTGATAATTTGTTTTCAATTTCGCGGAGACGCTGAGATAAAATTTCAGCAGGTGTCAGTGGTCTTGATGGTGGAGATGGTTCTTCAGTTTTTTCTACCTCCTCATCTTCTTCCTCATCATCATCCACTTCAATATTTAAATTATTATCATCTGCTGCTTCAAAAACAAAAGCATTTTCTGATTCTTCTTCCTGTTTAAATTCAGTTTCTTCTGTTTTCAATTCGGCTACATCGGACGTATCAATTGCTTCAAAAACAACAGGAGGTTCATCCTGCTGCTCTGTAAATACATGCGTTGTTTCAGATTCAGGAATAGCATTCTGCTGAATTTCTGTTTCAGGTTCCGGTGTTGATTTTACTACAGTTTCAGTTTCAAAAAATCTGTCATCTTTTTTCTGAATCAGTTCATATAATATTCTTCTGTCGCCAATGCAGGCAGCAGTTTTTTTCAGTTCCTCATTAAACTGGTAATTATTTTCATTGTGTAGCGCCTTGGTATATAAAAGTCTTGCCGTTTGGAAATAAGGAAATTGTTCAATGATATCCGATAACTCTTCTCGGTCGGCCTGACTGATGGCAAACGGATTTTCAATATAAGATATGAACTTCTCCTTAGTCATTTACCAGTTAACAACTGCTTTGTTAAAAATATCATCTACAAGTTGCGAAGATATATCATTAATCAGACCTGACTCCACAGTACTCAAATCTTTCTTCGAGTCGAAGTCGGCAAATCTTGAAAAATTTGTTTCAAAATTTTGCTTGGGGTCTTTGGTGTTTTCAAATTTTACATGCACGGTTATGGTAAGTCTGTTCAGAGCTGCAACATCGCTGCTTTGTATGGCGGTAGGCTGAACGGTATAATCCGAAATATATCCTTCGAAACGTAAATCACCTGCATCAGTTACAGGGGTAAGGCTGCTTTGTGATACAAATTTATCCCGTAGTTTGTCAGTGAACACCTGACTTAATGTTGGTTGTGCCACCGAAGCTCTGTTTGGAAAATACTGTATGCTTACTGATTTTACTCCCGGAGTAATACTGGCACCGGTAAATGAATAAACACCACATCCACTCAGCATCAAAAGTGATGCAACAAGCAAGATAGCGGAGTTTAACACCAATAATTTCTTTACCTGCATGCTTTATTTCTTTATGCCATACTCCTGTATTTTGCGATACAGTGTCCGTTCTGAAATTCCCAGTTCACGAGCTGCACCTTTGCGCTTACCACGGTATTTAATCAGTGCTTTGGTGATAAGTTCTTTTTCTCTGTCGGCAATAGATAACGATTCTTCTACCGGTTCATGCGATTTTACTTCTATTTGTGTAGGCTTTGTGAGTGTAATGGATGGTTGTGAAGTCTGAATTACCGGAGTAACAGTGTCTGACTCTTTCAGAAAATTTTGTGCTTCGGCAGAGAGATCTTGCATTTCAATATTCTCTTCACCACTGACTATATTAAAAACAATTTTCTTCAGCTCGGAAATATCTTTCTTCATATCGAAAAGTACTTTATAGAGAAGCTCACGTTCGTTCAGGTCATGTCCTCTGTCAGTATGCATCAAAGCAGGCACACCTGAAAAAGTTTCCTGCGGAAGATAATGCATCAGCACTTCAGCACTTATATCTTTATTCTGTTCGAGGATAGAAAGTTGTTCCGTTACATTTTTTAATTGCCTTACATTGCCGGGCCAACGATAGTTCATCAACAGTTTTTGTGCTTCAGGTTGAAGAGTGAGTGTAGGCATACGGTATTTTTCGGCAAAATCTCCTGCAAATTTTCTGAAAAGCAAATGCGTGTCCTCAGCTCTGTCGCGCAAAGGTGGTATATGAATAGGTACTGTATTTAACCGGTAGTATAAATCTTCTCTGAATCTTCCTTTGGCAATGGCATCAGGAATGTTGACATTGGTAGCAGCTACTACGCGAACATCAGTTCGCTGAACCTTGCTCGAACCTACTTTAATAAATTCTCCTGATTCAAGCACACGAAGCAATCTTACCTGTGTGAGCATGGGCAACTCGGCTACTTCGTCAAGAAAAATTGTTCCTCCGTTTGAAACTTCAAAATAACCTTTGCGTGCTTCATGTGCTCCGGTAAACGAACCTTTCTCGTGCCCGAAAAGTTCACTGTCAATCGTTCCTTCCGGAATGGCACCGCAGTTTACGGCAATATAAGGTCCGTGTTTCCGTGCACTGAGTTGATGTATAATCTGTGGAAATACTTCTTTTCCCGAGCCGCTTTCTCCTGTAATCAACACGGTAAGGTCGGTAGGTGCTACCTGCATGGCAGTATTAATGGCATGATCCAGTGCCGGTGAAAAACCAATAATGCCGAACCTTGCTTTGATATCCTGTATGGTCATACTTGCAGTACTTGACTTCTGTTTTTAAATTGCTTTTCCTATTAATGTGGTGGAGGTACAAGATTCCACCAACACATTAACATAATCACCCGTTTTAAAGTTTTCCTTAGGAAAAACGACTACTGTATTCTGAGTATTGCGACCCATCAGCATTTCATCCGATTTTTTTGAAAATCCTTCTACCAGCACTTTATGTACTTTATTCAATGCATTCTGAGTTCTGATAGCTGAATGTTTTTGTTGAAGTGCAATGATTTCATTCAGCCTTCTGGTTTTCACTTCCTGAGGTACATCATCAGCAAATTTGCGTGCAGCCATTGTTCCTGGTCTTTCAGAATAATTAAACATGAATGCAAAATCATACACAGCCCATTCCATGAGTGAGAGTGTATCCTGATGTTCTTCTTCAGTTTCACCACAGAACCCCGCAATAATATCAGTGGAGATTCCACAGTCAGGTAATATCCTTCTGATACTTTCTATGCGCTTTATATATTGTTCGCGTGTATAACCACGGTTCATTCTTTCAAGCATGCTGCTGCTGCCCGATTGCACAGGCAGGTGAATGTATTTGCAGATATTTTCATACTTCGACATAGAATGCAGTACAGCATCTGTCATGTCTCTCGGATTGGAGGTCGAAAATCTTATTCTTAAATCAGGGTGAACCTGTGCAACCAGTTCCAGCAGGTCGGCAAAGGTGGTATATTTCTTTTGTTCGTCTTCAGGAAGCTGATGATTAAGAACTTTTAGTACAAGTTCGTTTTCCAAATCTTTCTTCAGTCCTCCGCCACTCCATAGATAGGAATCTACATTTTGGCCTAACAAGGTTATTTCACGGTATCCTTCTTCATACAATTCACGCACTTCATTAACAATACTTTCAGGATCGCGTGAGCGTTCTCGTCCTCTTGTAAAAGGAACAACGCAAAAAGAACACATGTTATCACAGCCTCGCATGATACTTACAAATGCAGTTACACCATTGCTTCCCAGGCGTACAGGTGTAATATCAGCATAGGTTTCTTCTCTTGATAATAATACGTTGATGGCTTTATGTCCGTCTTCAACTTTTTCAATCAGATTAGGTAAATCGCGGTATGCATCAGGGCCTACAACAATGTCCACCAATTTTTCTTCTTCAAGAAATTGCGATTTAAGTCTTTCTGCCATACAACCCAAAACTCCTACAATCAGTCCGGGTTTAGTCTTTTTAATTTTCTTAAAATCTTTAAGTCTTGTTCTAACTCTTTGCTCTGCATTTTCTCTTACGGCACAGGTATTTATAAAAACGGCATCAGCTTCTTCAAGTTCGCCCGTGGTCACAAAACCTTCTTTCGCCAGAATAGAAGCAACAATCTCACTGTCAGAAAAATTCATCTGACATCCATAACTTTCCAGATAAAGTTTGCGATTGCCTTCTGCTGAAGTGGTTGTGTCCTTAAGCAGGGTAGCTTCACCTTGTCTTGATTCGTCTATATGTTTTAATCCTGTTTGCATTGTTATGTTTAATTCGGCAGGGCAGTTTTATTTTTTATTATTAACAAAAAACAAAAAAATAATTCGGCCTTTTTACCTCTGAATAATCAGGCAAAAGTACTTTAAAATCCGGATGCATACAAATGTTGATTTCGAAAAACCATTTGGAAATAACGAAATGAAATGATTTAATTTGCGCCCTCTAAAAGAAAACGATGGCAGAAAATTTAGTGATAGTTGAATCACCGGCTAAGGCAAAAACGATAGAAGGATTCCTGGGGAAAGATTTTGTTGTGAAATCAAGTTATGGTCATGTACGTGATTTGGCAAAAGCTAATAATGGTGTCATGATAGAAAAGAATTTTGAGCCGTTGTATGAAATAAGTGAGGATAAAGAGAAAGTAATAAGTGAGCTTACCAAACTATCGAAAAAAGCAAAAACGGTGTGGCTGGCAACTGATGAGGACCGCGAAGGAGAAGCTATTTCATGGCATTTGGCTGAAGTGCTTGGATTGAAGGACAGCAGCACCAAAAGAATTGTTTTTCACGAAATCACAAAGGATGCTATATTAAATGCTATTGAAAATCCGCGCAAGATTGATAAACATCTTGTGGATGCACAGCAGGCACGAAGAATTCTTGACCGTTTAGTTGGTTTTGAATTGTCGCCTATATTATGGCGCAAGGTGAAGCCATCCCTTTCGGCAGGAAGGGTTCAGTCAGTAGCAGTAAGACTGATAGTAGAGCGCGAAAGGGATATAGAAGCATTTAAAGTAGAATCGTTTTATAAAGTAGTAGCTCATTTTATCGTAAAAGATAAGAATGGTAATGTGAGTATTCTCAAAGCAGAACTCGACAAGAAATTTAAAACCGAGAAAGAAGCGTCTGCATTTTTGGAAAAACAAAAAAATGCAGTATTCACCATAGAGTCACTGGAGAAAAAACCTGCCACGCGCAAGCCATCAGCACCGTTTACCACATCAACCCTTCAGCAGGAAGCCTCACGAAAATTAGGTTTTGCTGTTGCAACAACCATGAGCATTGCACAGAAGTTGTATGAAAGTGGTAAGATAACTTACATGCGTACCGACTCTGTGAATCTTTCGGAGCAGGCACTTGCCAATGCAGCTAAGGAAATTAAGACAAACTATGGTGGCGAATACCATCAAAAACGACAATATCAGACTAAATCATCATCCGCTCAGGAAGCACATGAGGCTATTCGTCCTACAAGTTTCAACCGGTCAGTAATAAGTGGCAGTCCGGGTGAACAACGACTGTACGAATTAATATGGAAACGCGCTATTGCCTCACAAATGGCAGATGCAAAACTGGAACGAACAATCGTAAAGGTTAATTCAAGTAATGCTTCAGAAAAATTTGTTGCAACGGGTGAGGTCATCATCTTTGACGGATTTCTGAAAGTGTATATGGAATCAACAGATGATGATAACGAAGAAGAAAATGATTCGTTGCTTCCACCAATGTCTGTAGGCCAGAAATTGACTTACGATTCCATTACAGCAACGCAGCGTTTCACACAACCTCCTGCACGGTTTACGGAGGCAAGTCTGGTAAAAAAACTTGAAGAACTTGGTATTGGCCGCCCTTCAACCTATGCGCCAACAATTTCTACCATTCTTAAGCGTGGTTATGTTGTTAAAGAAGAACGTCAGGGCAAAGAGCGTGCTTATAACGTGCTCGAGTTAAAGGCAGACAAACTCAAAACAATTCCGAAAACAGAAATTACTGGCGCAGAGAAGAACAAAATATATCCAACTGACACAGGAGTTGTTGTAAATGATTTTCTGGTAGAATATTTTGGGAATATTCTTGATTATAATTTTACTGCAGAAATAGAGAAGGAGTTTGACGAGATAGCAGAAGGCAAAATGAAATGGAATAAAATGATTGCAGATTTTTATAAGCCATTTCACAAAAATGTAGAGAATACAATTGAAAAGAGCGAACGTGCAACCGGTGAACGTGTATTAGGTAAAGACCCCAAGACAAAACGTAAAGTAATCGTAAGGCTTGGCAGATTTGGTCCAATGGCTGAAATTGTAGCGGAGAAAGAAAGTGACTCTCCTTTATATTCAAGTCTGAAGAAAGGTCAGCGACTTGAGACTATTACTCTTGAAGAAGCGCTCGAGTTGTTTAAATTACCCCGACAAATGGGTGAATACAAGGGTAAAGAAATTGTAATCAACAACGGCAGGTTTGGTCCTTATATTAAATATGGAGACGAATATATCTCTCTTCCCAAAGAAGAAGATCCTGTAAGTATTGACCTGGACAGCATCAAAAGTATTATTGATGGTCCACGTTTGCCACGCACATTAGGTGCATTTCAAGGACAGGATGTTGTAATTAACAAAGGAAGATTTGGTCCATATATTAAATATGGTGCAGAATTTATTTCGCTTCCCAAGGGAGAAGACCCATTGGAGATTGAACTGGAAACGGTAATAGAAATACTAAAAAAACCCAGACTCCCCCGCAATGTAGGTGAATATGATGGACAAGAGGTAATCATTGCCAAAGGAAGGTTTGGCCCTTATATTAAATATGGTCAGTTGTTTGTTGCCTTAAAAAAGACAGACGATCCATTTGAAGTAAGCCTCGAGAGGTTAATTGAACTGATTGAAGAGAAAAAATCAGGAGGAAGTGTTAAGGCGAATTCAGGAGCTGCAAAGAAGTCTAAAGCAAGTAAGGCGTCTGCTAAAAAGGAAACAAAAACCAAAGAAAAAGCATCGGTAAAAAAGAAAGCTGCTGCTAAAAAGAAATCTCCTGCAGTGAAGAAGAAAGCTGCATCGTCAGTAAAAAAGAAGTCAACATCAAAAGCACGTAAAAAATAGTAATGAATATCAGTGATTTTTTAAAACCCATATCTCAGGAGGTAATAGACAAATTCAGTCAGGCACCTGCTGATTCGTTATGGGCAGTTGCTGAAAAATTTACGGACGAATCTCGTTTTCCTTTTCTGAATAACACTAAGATTGCAATTGTTGGTGTTGATGAAAACCGTGGAGCAGAAAAGGATTACAACGTAAACAATGCTTCTGATAATATCAGGAAGAAATTATACGAGCTGAAATTTCATGGCAATAAGGTACAGATAGCTGACATTGGGAATATTGTTTTAGGAGTTACTGTTGAAGACACCTATGCTGCGCTGACTGAAATTGTTATTTCGCTAGTGCAGGCTAAAATTATTCCGGTGATAATAGGCGGAAGCAGGATTTGACAGTGGCACATTATAATGCTTATAAAAAAATTGATCAGATTATAAATATGGTAGGGGTGGACCCACGATTCGATTTGGGATTACCTTCCGAACCACTTTCTTCTGTTACCTGGCTGGGCAATATTGTAATGGATCAGCCCAATCATTTATATAATTACAGCAACATAGCTCATCAAACATATTTTGTAGGTGATTATGCAGTAAATATGATGGATAATCTCTTCTTTGATACTTACCGACTGGGAGTAGTCAATGAAGACATCAAAGAAATAGAACCTATTGTACGAAATGCTGATGTGCTGACAGTAGATTTATCAGCCATCAGATACAGCGATGCCTCAGCAGTAGTGAAGCCATCGCCAAATGGTCTGAATGGAGAAGCCATCTGTCAGATTATGTATTATTCCGGAATGAGTGATAAACTGGAGGGGATAGGCATTTATGAATATGTTCCGTCACTGGATAAAGAAGGAATGACGGCAACTTTAATAGGGCAGATGATCTGGTATTTCATAGAGGGATTCAGCAACAGAAAGAACGATTTGCCTGACAGCAGCAGCTCGCAGTTTACTGTATATAAAATAGCATTGAGAGAAAATAATGATGAGATACACTTCCTTAAAAGTAATGTAACAGGTAGATGGTGGATGGAAGTGCCATTAAATAAAACAAAAAGAAAACTTGACCGCCACCAGTTGGTGCCATGCAGTTATGACGACTATCAGAAGGCATGCAGGAACGAAATACCGGAGAGATGGTGGCAGGCTTTGAAAAAATTATCTTAATTGTACTGAATATTAACGCATTTATTGAAAACAAAAAACTTGGGTTTGTAAGTAATTTCTTTTTTTGCTTACTTTACGGCCTTAAATTTTGAACAGACGTCTAATTAAATATCAACCTGAATAGTATATGAAGAGACTTTTAACGGTCGTAGCTACTCTTGCAGCCTCAGCAACTTTTGCGCAACAGGATCCGCAATTTTCACAAAACATGTTTAACCGCCTTTATCCTAATCCGGGATATGCAGGTACCAGCGAAGCAATTTGCGGTTCGCTTATTTATCGCGATCAATGGGATAAATTTGGTGGAGGACCCAAAACAGCAGTTTTTGGCATTGATGCACCGGTCAACTTTTTACATGGAGGTTTAGGACTTTCAGTGTTAACCGATCATCCATTGAATCAAAAGAATCTGGATATTAAACTATCTTATTCTTATCACCTCGAATTGGGTGCAGGTAAACTGGGTATTGGTTTAAGTGCAGGATTATTACAAAGAGGTTATGGAAACGATTTTAATGCAATAGATCCGGATGATCCATTGGTAAAATCAGGTACAGGATCCAAATTTGATTTAGGTGCAGGATTATATTATAATACTGATAAATTTTATGTTGGAGCTTCAGCAACCCATCTTACCGGAGGAAAAATTGAATATACCGACAATGCTAAGGTGGAAGTAATACCACATTATTACTTTATGGGAGGAATCAATTTTGATCTGACACCATCATTAAAATTGGTGCCATCTCTGTTTGTGAAATCAGATGCCAAAGAAACTCAGGCAGATATTAATGCCAACCTGCATATTAAAGACAGAGTGTGGGTAGGTGCTTCTTATCGTCTTCAGGATGCTGTGGTGGTTATGGCAGGAATCAATATCATCGAAAACCTTAAATTGGGTTATTCGTATGATATAACTACCTCAAAACTAAAAGGATATCATAGTGGAACCCACGAGATAATGTTAGGTTATTGCTATCAGATAAAACCTAAGGTAATTCCTGTACTCAGAAATGTAAGATTTCTCTGATTTAGAAAATTTAAAAATATATAGTAACCTATCTTTGAAAAGCAGAGTATAAACGAGTTAGTATTCAAGCAAAAAGTGATTAGTAATATTTTATTCAAATTAACGTTTTAACCACTCATTCTCCAGTTACTAAACAGGTATAACATGAGAAAAATAATCTTCCCATTCTTTGCAATTGTTTTATTAAGCAGTTGCGGAGGAGGTAACAAAGGCCAGTTGGTAGGCGCACTCGACCGTGAACGCTGGTATCAGGCAGATCCTTATGGTATGGTATTCATTCCATCCGGGTCTTTCAATATGGGACCTAGCGATCAGGATGTTCCTTATGCTATGGTGGCTCAAAGCAAAACGGTTTCCGTTCATGCATTCTATATGGATAATACCGAAATCACCAACAATGAGTACAGACAATTTGTAGAGTGGGTGCGCGACTCTTTAGCTCATCGTTTGATTGGTGGTGACCATTTGATTGAAGAAGGTGAATATGGAGAGAGAATTAACTGGAAGAAGAAAATCAGATGGGATGACGAACAGAATGTTGAAACTCTTGCAGAACTTTTCCTTCCGGAAAGTGAGCGTTTCTACAGACGTAAAGAAATTGATTCACGTAAACTCAATTTCGAGTACTATTGGGTTGACTTAAAAGAAGCTGCTCAGAAGTCAAACCGTGAACAAGGTATGACTGACCGCTCTGTATTCATTAAGAAAGACATTATCAATGTGTACCCTGATACTTTAGCATGGATACATGACTACACTTATTCATTTAACGATCCGGTTACTAATATGTATTTCTGGCATCCGGCTTATGATGATTATCCTGTAGTAGGTGTTACCTGGAAACAGGCAAGAGCATTTTGTATCTGGAGAACACAATTGCTTAATAGCTATCTGCAATCAAATGGCGAGTCATTTGTTCAGGATTTCCGTTTGCCTACAGAATCTGAGTGGGAATATGCAGCCCGTGGCGGACATGATTTAGCTCCTTATCCCTGGGGTGGTCCTTATATCCGCAACAGCCGTGGATGTTTCTTAGGCAACTTCAAACCAATGAGAGGAAACTATCAGGATGACGGTGGATTCTATACAGTAAAGGTAACATCTTACTGGCCTAATGATTATGGCTTATATTGTATGTCAGGTAATGTGGCTGAGTGGACTAGCAACGCTTATGATGAATCAGCATACAATTTCACACATGATTTGAACCCTGATTATTCTTACGAGGCAAAAGATTCGGACCCTGTAGCTCTGAAACGTAAAGTTATTCGTGGTGGCTCTTGGAAAGATGTAGGCTATTTCTTACAGACAGGAACCAGATCTTACGAATATCAGGATACTGCAAAATGTTATGTCGGATTTCGTTGTGTGATGTCATTCCTTGGACGCGACAAAGCAGATTTCTAATCAATAAAAATATTATTCATTAACAAACCAAATATTCAAATTAACAACAACCAATTAAAAATTTAAAAATCAATTATGGGATTAGCTGAATTCACATCAGGTAAAGGTTACAAAAACTTTATGGCTAAATTGTATGGCTGGGGAGCATCAGTCGTACTTGTAGGTGCATTATTTAAAATCCAGCACTGGGAAGGTGCAGGTATCATGCTTACGATTGGACTTCTGACAGAGGCTGTAATTTTCTTCTTCTCTGCATTTGAACCTTTGCATGAAGAGACTGACTGGTCACTTGTTTACCCTGAACTTGCAGGAATGCATGACCCAAGTACTTCTAAAGATAAAAGAAAGAAAGTAGATCCTGTGGCACAAGCGTTGGACAAAATGCTTTCAGATGCCAAAGTTGGACCGGATTTGATTGCTAGTCTTGGCACAGGGTTAAAGACTCTTGGTGAAAACACTGCTAAGATGTCTGACCTGAGTGATGCATCAGTTGCAACCAATGAATATGTGAAAAACGTTAGCGCTGCTACCAAATCAGTTAGTGACTTGTCAGTATCTTATCAGAAAGCCTCTCAGGCCATGAGCGGATTATCAACTGCAAGTGACGATGTAAAAATGTATAACGAGCAGGTTCAACTTGCAGGTAAAAACTTAGGTGCACTGAATGCCGTATATGAATTACAACTTCAGGATTCAAACAGTCATTTGAAACAAACATCTAAATTCTATGATGGTATAAATCAGTTAATGGCAAATCTCAATGAGTCATTGGATGATACCAAGAAATATAAAGATGAGGTTTCAAAACTCGCTAAGAATCTTAGCTCATTGAATACAGTTTATGGTAACATGCTGTCAGCAATGAACCTGAATCCTAACAAGTAATTAATTATTCATTTAACCAACCAATTTATTTAGAAATATTGAACTATGGCGAGTGGTAAACTGACACCGCGGCAGAAGATGATTAACTTGATGTATCTCGTGTTAACAGCTCTGCTTGCGCTTAACGTTTCGAAAGAAATTATAAATGCATTCCTTACAATAGATGAAGGTATAACAGCTTCAAATAAGAATGTAACTAAGAAAAAATCAACAGGTAATGGATGCTTTTGCTACAGCTGCACAATCAGATGCTGTAAAAGCAAAACCATTTCAGGATAAAGCAATACAGGTACATAAAGCTTCAGACGAACTCAATAAGTATATGGAAGACCTGAAGAATGAAATGGTTCGTAAAGTAGAGGGTTTAGGACCCAATGACCCTGTTCCGGCTCCTGCTGATATTAAGAAGAATGATGACTATGACATTTCAACATTGGTAATGTGTGGAGATAAGCAGGATGGTAAGGGATTTAAAGCTACTGAACTTAAAAAGAAACTGGAAGATTATAAAGTAAAGTTGAGCGGATTTGTAACCGATCCAGGTTTAAAGACTCAGATTAATGACTTAATTAATCTTAAAGACCCTGATCCCAATAGCAGACTTGCTAAAGAAGAGAAAAAGAAAACATGGGAAATGGCAACTTTTTACCATACTCCAATCGTAGCAACTTTGGCGATGTTGAGTAAATTACAATCTGACGTAAAAACTGCTGAATCGCAGGTAAACAACTATCTATTGTCGCAGATTAATGCCAAAGACCTTAAATTTACGGATGTAGAGCCTAAAGTAGTTGCACCAACAAGTTATGTATTAACCGGTCAGGATTATAAAGCAGATGTGTTTTTAGCTGCATTTAACAAAAGTTCTGATGCTGAGATTCTGGTTGGAGGAAAACCACTGCCGGTTGAAAACGGTATGGGTAAATACGTTGACCGTCCCGGTTCAGAGGGTATAAAAAAGTGGGGTGGAGTTATCAGAGTGAAAGACCCTGTTGATCCTACCAAGGTAAAAGATTATCCATTCGAGGCAGAATATATTGCAGCTAAGCCTGCTGCAGTAATTTCTCCGACCAAAATGAACGTATTTTATATTGGACCTGAAAATCCGGTATCTATTTCAGTTCCAGGAGTGCCAAATAATAAAGTAACTGCCAGCATTTCCGGTGGCGGAGGAACTCTAACTAAAAATCCAAAAGGCACAGGTGCTGATTACATTGTTAAAGTAACTACACAAGGTGAAGCAACAATTTCAATTACTGCCGACATGGATGGTAAGAAAATCAACATGGGAGCAATGAAGTTTCGTGTGAAGAGAGTTCCTGATCCTGTTGCAAAAATTGCAGGCAAAAAAGAAGGCCCAATGCAGAAGAATGCATTGATTGCACAAAGTGCGGTTATCGCAGAGCTGGAAAATTTCGACTTTGAAATTTATTATAAAGTTACACGTTTTAAAATGTCTTTATATCCAAAAGGTAAAGACCCGGTTGAGATAGACAGTAACAGTAACTTAATAACAGCACAAATGAAATCTGCTTTAAGTAAAGCAAGAGCTGGTGATAAGGTATATTTTGAGTACATTAAAGCGGTAGGGCCTGATGGAGGAACGAGAAGTATCTCAGGTATTAACTTTACTTTACAATAAAGGATATTAATTAAAAACAATAAGCAAGGAGGGTAAAATGAAAAAGTTTCTGATTTTTACAGCAACACTGTTCATTGCCTTAGGTATTAAGTCAAATGCACAGAATGTGTTGGATGGAGTGTACGTAAAGGAGCACAATCCTACACGTCAGGTAATTCCTTATGCATTTCTTAGAGAAGCAGATGTGATGTGGGCTAAACGTGTTTGGGAAGTAATTGATCTGAAACAAAAGATTAATCTTCCGTTACGTTTCCCTCGTGAAGGCGATACTAAGGATAGAAAAAGTCTGATTGAAGTAATTATGGATGCTGTTCAGGAAGGATCTTTAACAGCCTATAATTATACTGACGATGAGTTTACCACTCCTATGACAATGGAGGAGTTTAAGAAGATTGGCAATGCAGGAATGGATACGATTCAGATTGTTGATCCTGAACCTCCATATCTTACCAGAGATTCAGCTATTGAGCGAGTTTTCTCAAGAGATAAGGTAGTTGCTTATCGTATAAAAGAAGATTGGTTTTTTGACAAACAACGCTCTGTGATGGAATGCCGTATTTACGGTATTGCACCTCTTATGTTGGCTGAAGACGAGAATGGGAATATCAGAGAAGGAAATATTCTTAAACCATTGTTCTGGATTTATTATCCGGAAGCACGTAAGTTGTTTGTAAATGCCGAGGCTTTCAATCGCGAGAATGATTCTGAGCGCAGAACATTTGATGATATATTCCAGAAACGTATGTTCAACAGTTATATCATTAAAGAATCTAATGTTTATAACAGACGTATTGAAGATTATAAAACAGGATTGGATGCTTTGTTAGAAGCAGAGAGAATTAAAAATCAAATCATCAATCTCGAACACGATATGTGGGAATACTAAAGATTCCTGATAAAAAAAAGACCTGCCATTTGGCAGGTCTTTTTTTTATATTACACTTAACGCTTCTTTAAATGCCTGTGAAACTCCATCAGGTTTTTTGCCTCCGGCTGTTGCATAAAATGCCTGACCTCCGCCACCACCTTCAATATGTCTGGATATTTTTCTGATAATCTCTGACGCATTCCATTGGCGTTCTTTAACCAAATTGTCGGAGATGATTAAAGACAACATTGTTTTTTCTTTCGATGGAAAAGCCAGTAATATGAATGCGTTTTCGATTTGATTACGCATTTCAAATGAAATGTTCTTTACAGCATCTGCATTGTCAAGATTTATTTCTTCAGCAATAATATTTACGTTATTAACTGATTTAATTTTTTGAAGCAATTCAGTTTTCAGGTGCTGAGCTTTTTCATGTATCATCACATCTATCTGCTTCTGTAAATTCTCATTTTCTTCCATCAGACTTTTTACCTTTACAACTACATCCTTAGGATTTTTCAGAGTGGATTTTATTGCATTCAGTTGTTCTATCTGAGCGTCAATAAAATTCTCTGCACCTTCAGAAGTAAATGCTTCAATACGTCTTACGCCTGCAGCCACAGCACTTTCACTTACTATTTTGAACAAACCAATCTGACCTGTAGCTTTTACATGTGTTCCTCCGCAAAGTTCCATACTGTATGTAGGATCAAAAGTGATTACCCTTACAAAGTCACCATATTTCTCTCCAAACAAAGCGGTCGCTCCCATAGCTTTGGCCTGTTCAATTGGTATATTTCTTTTTTCGTCAAGCGAAATATTTTCACGGATTTTCTGATTTACCATTGCTTCAATTTTCTGAAGCTCTTCATCAGTAACTTTTGCAAAGTGCGAAAAATCAAAGCGTGTATAGTGTTCGTTAACGAGCGAACCTTTTTGAGCAACATGCGAACCTAATATTCGTTTTAGCGCAGAGTGCATGAGATGTGTTGCACTGTGGTTGGACGTAATTAATTTTCTTCTTTCGGTATTTATTTGTGCAAAAAAAGTTGATGTGAGATTGGATGGCAGTTTGTCAACAATATGTATGATCAGATTATTTTCTTTTTGTGTGTCAAGTACAGGAGTTTTTTCACCATGAGATTCAAGATATCCTGTATCACCAACTTGCCCTCCACTTTCAGCATAAAAAGGAGTTTGATTCAGTACAAGTTGATATTGTGTCTTGTTTTTTGTCCGGATTTTTCTGTATTTGACAATATGTGCTTCACAGTTTAAAGCATCATATCCGATAAACTGAGTTTCGTCTTCAGACAAAATAACCCAGTCATCTGTATCTATAGCTGATGCTGCTCTTGATCGTTCTTTTTGCTGTTCAAGACATTTATGAAATTCGTCCATGTCCACAGTCATGTTTCTCTCGCGTGCTATAAGTTGTGTGAGGTCTATCGGAAATCCATAGGTGTCATACAATTCAAATGCAAAAGCTCCGTCAACAGTTTTATTGGTGTATTGATCAAACCGTTTAATACCAGTTTCCAGTGTTCTTAAGAATGATATTTCCTCTTCACGAATCACTTTCTGAACGAAATCCCTTTGCGAATCCAATTCAGGAAATACATCTTTAAACTGGTCTGCGATTAATGGAGTGAGCCTGTTTAAAAATGGTTCTTTAAGATTCAGAAATGTAAATGCATACCTGACAGCTCTTCTCAAAATTCTTCTGATAACATAACCGGCTTTGTTATTTGATGGTAATTGTCCATCTGCAATAGTGAAAGCAATGGCACGTATATGATCAGCCATAACCCTCATAGCTATGTCCGTTTTTTCATTGCTGCCATATTTTATTCCGCATACAGATTCAATGTAATTTATTGTTGGCTGAAAAACATCAGTATCATAATTGGATTTTTTTTGTTGTATGGCCATACACAACCGTTCGAATCCCATTCCGGTGTCAACATGTCTGGATGGTAATTTTTCGAGAGAGCCATCGGCCTTACGGTTAAATTCCATAAAGACGTTATTCCATATTTCAATAACCAATGGATGACCGGAGTTTACAACTGATTTGCCATCTGTTTTTTTCCTCTCTTCTTCAGTGCGTAAGTCAATATGTATTTCTGAACAGGGACCACAAGGTCCTGTATCTCCCATCTCCCAGAAGTTATCTTTCTTATTTCCCATCAAAATTCTGTCTGAGGAAATATGTTTTTTCCAGCAATCAAATGCTTCTTGGTCAAACTGCAGGTTTTCATTTTTGTCACCTTCAAATACAGTTACATATAAACGGTCTTTCGGAAGTTTATACACATCAGTTAAGAGTTCCCAAGCCCATGCAATAGCATCATCTTTAAAATAGTCGCCAAAACTCCAGTTGCCCAGCATCTCAAACATGGTATGATGATAGGTGTCAACACCCACTTCCTCCAGGTCATTGTGCTTACCGGAAACTCGGAGACATTTTTGTGTATCGGCAACTCGTTTATATTTTGCAGGTTGGTTTCCTAAAAACCAATCTTTAAACTGATTCATACCTGCATTGGTAAACATTAATGTAGGGTCGTTTTTTACTACAATTGGTGCAGAGGGTACAATGTGATGCTGTTTAGAGGCAAAAAAATCAAGGAATGTTTTTCGTATTTCTGAAGAGGTCATGTAATTGTTACTGAAAATTAAAATTTCTGTGACGTTTGGTCAATATTATGTGATTTTGACAAGCGTAGAAAGAATGATGTTTAATGAATACTTATATTTGCTAACCAAGTCACAAAAATACATTTTAAGAGTATGGCAAAAGCCAAATATTATTTTAATACACATTCTTTGAAGTATGAAAAGGTTATTGTTCCTTTCAGAAAGAAGTTTTTAGGGGTATTGGGGTGGTTAGCTACTGCTTTGGTTTTTAGTTCCATTATTATTGCTCTGGCATATCAGTTTTTGGATTCACCTAAGGAAAAGCAGTTGAAACGCGAAATTGGTGTCATGTCATTACAGTATGAAATACTGCAGCAAAGGATGAGTATGATGGAAAAAGTGATGAAGGACCTCCAGCAGAATGATGATAATATTTACAGGGTAATTTTTGAAGCTGATCCTATTCCGCAGAGTGTGAGGCAGGCCGGATACGGTGGTGTAGAAAGGTACCGAACATTAAAAGGGTATGATAATTCATCTCTTATCATTGAAACAACTCAGCAGTTAGATAATCTGATGAGGCAGGCTTACATTCAATCTAAATCATTTGATGAGGTGTTTGAAATGGCTAAGAATAAAAAGGAATTGTTGGCCTCCATTCCCGGAATTCAGCCAATAAGTAATAAGGATTTAACAAGAATTGCTTCAGGCTTTGGTTACCGTATTCATCCTATATATAAGACAAGTAAGTTGCATACGGGAATTGACTTTTCAGCACCATCAGGTACTGAAATTTATGCAACAGGAAATGGAGTTGTTGAAAAAGTTGAGCGCGAGGGCCGTGGCTATGGCAATAATGTGATGATAAATCATGGTTTTGGTTACGAAACATTGTATGCTCACATGAGTCGTATTATAGTTAAGCCGGGTCAAAAAGTAATTCGTGGTCAGGTTATTGGTTTTGTAGGCAGTACAGGCAGCAGCACAGGGCCACATTGCCACTATGAAGTTATTCGCAGCGGTAATAAAATCAACCCGATTAATTACTTCTTTAATGACCTCTCGCCTGAACAATATGAACAGGTGTTGGAAATTTCTTCGAAATACAATCAATCATTCGACTAAATTTGTACAGAACTCTGAAAATCGTAAATTATGCAGGATGACGATTTGCATATCGAGAAACTCTATTACAGCATAGGCGAAGTGGCGGCCATGTTTCAGGTGAATGCTTCACTGTTGCGTTTTTGGGAAAAAGAGTTTACAATTTTGAGTCCTAAGAAAAATACCAAGGGCGACAGACATTACACCCAAAAGGATATTGATTCCTTCCGCATTATTTATGAGCTGGTGAAGGAAAAAGGATTTACTCTGAATGGTGCCAAACAATATTTGAAAGAGCAGCGTAAGTCAGGTAATGTGGTAACTGAAGAAACCAATCCATCCGTTAAGATTAAAGAATCGTTGCAAAACCTGAAACAATTTTTGCAGGAGATAAAAAATAAAATTTAAAAATAATTTTTGTTGATAACAAACTAAGTACGAAAGTTTTTTAATCCAACTTAAGCACTGCAAGAAATGCCTGTTGTGGAATTTCAACACTACCAACCTGACGCATACGTTTCTTACCTTCTTTCTGCTTTTCCAAAAGTTTGCGCTTACGTGAAATATCACCACCATAACATTTGGCAGTTACGTCTTTTCTGATGGCTTTTACAGTTTCGCGGGCAATAATTTTAGCTCCTATACTTGCCTGTATAATAATTTCGAATTGCTGACGTGTGATGAGTTCTTTTAATTTCTCACAAATCTTTTTACCAAATGTATAGGAATGGTCGCGGTGAATAAGTGCAGAGAGTGCATCAACAGGTTCACCATTCAGCCTGATATCAAGTTTTACAAGGTCGCTGGTCTGATATCCGATAGGATGATAATCGAAAGAAGCATATCCTTTTGAAACAGACTTAAGTTTGTCGTAAAAATCAAATACAATTTCGGCAAGAGGCATTTCAAACATCAGCTCCACACGGTCGGTAGTAAGATAATTCTGCCCTGTGATCACACCACGTTTGTTGATGCAGAGTGTCATGATAGCTCCAATAAATTCTGCCTTGGTGATAATCTGAGCTTTGATGTAAGGCTCTTCTATACGGTCCAACTTGCTTGGGTCAGGGAAATCACTGGGGTTATGAATTTCATACTGATCGCCATTGGTCAGATAAGCTTTATACGACACGTTGGGAACGGTAGTAATTACCGTCATGTTGAACTCACGTTCCAGTCGTTCCTGAATAATTTCCATGTGCAACATACCCAGAAATCCGCAACGGAAACCAAAGCCAAGTGCAGCAGACGATTCAGGTTCAAACACCAGTGAAGCATCGTTGAGCTGAAGTTTTTCCATGGACGAACGAAGCTCTTCATAGTCTTCAGTATCTACAGGATAAATTCCGGCAAATACCATTGGTTTCACATCTTCAAAACCTGCAATTGCTTCATCACATGGATTTTCAACCGTGGTTATGGTATCACCAACTTTTACTTCTTTGGCATTTTTTATTCCGGTGATAATATATCCTACATTACCTGTACCAATTGTTTTCTGTGGTAATTTTTCGAGTTTGAGAATGCCTATTTCTTCAGCGATATATTCGTTGTCAGTGGCAACAAACTTAACATTCTCACCATTCTTGATTTCACCTTCAATCACTTTAAAATAGGCAATGATACCTCTGAAGGAGTTGAACACCGAGTCGAATATGAGTGCTTTCAAAGGTGCTTTTGGATTGCCCTTAGGTGCGGGAATACGGTGAACTATTTCCTGCAGTATTTCATGTACTCCCATTCCTGTTTTTCCACTGGCTGCCATAATTTCTTCACGCTTGCATCCCAATAAATCCACAATCTGGTCTTTCACCAGTTCAGGTTCTGCACTCGGCAGGTCAATTTTATTGAGGACAGGAATGATGGTGAGGTCGTGTTCCAGTGCAAGGTACAGGTTACTGATGGTCTGCGCCTGGATTCCCTGCGCAGCGTCCACAATCAACAAAGCACCTTCACATGCAGCAATACTTCGTGATACTTCATACGAAAAATCAACGTGGCCGGGAGTGTCTATCAGATTTAAGACGTACTTTTTCCCATCAAGCGTATAATCCATCTGAATGGCATGACTCTTAATGGTAATACCTCTTTCGCGCTCAAGGTCCATATCGTCAAGCACCTGAGCCTGCATTTGCTGCTTGGTCAGTGTATTGGTATATTCCAAAAGGCGATCGGCAAGTGTACTTTTGCCATGATCAATATGGGCTATGATGCAAAAATTTCTGATATTTTCCATTGGGCTGCAAAAATAGGTTTTTTAGGCTCTTGAAATGATGTTTACCTTGCGGTTTTACAAAAAAAAATTAAGGATGAAATTAAAGGGTTATATGTTTAATAAATCATTTATAAAAAGGCTATTTTGAAATGTGCACAGTTTAGGAGAATTTAGCTGCCTGTATGAACAGTGTTAACAGATGGTTTCGAAAGTCGAAGCAAAAACTGATGGTCTTGGGTATGGTAATGACTGCAGTACTCGGACTGAACTACTGTACAACTGAAAAAAAACCTGCCTTACCGCTGTTAAGCACCTATGCCGGCCTGAATGATACAGTGAAATATGTTGGCAAAGAAACCTGCAGGAGTTGCCATGCCGATATTTATGAATCGTTTATGCATACCGGTATGGGTATGTCGTTTGATGTGGCCTCCCATAATAAGTCATCGGCCAACTTTACGCATGCTGTTATTTACGATAAGTACAGAAATTTTTATTATCATCCTTACTGGCAAGGCGATTCATTGCATTTGCTTGAATATCGTTTGCATGGGAAAGATACAATTTACCGTCAGGATGTAACCATCAATTACATTATTGGTTCCGGGCAGCATACCAATTCGCATATTATCAGCACCAATGGTTATTTGAATCAGGCACCTGCAACTTTTTATGTCCAAAAAGGAGAATGGCATCTGCCTCCAGGTTTTGAAGACGGACATAATACCAGGTTCAGCAGAATTATCGGACTGGAATGTATGTCGTGCCACAACAGTTATCCTGATTTTGTTTTGGGGTCTGAGAATAAGTTCAACAAAGTGGAGACCGGTATCGGTTGTGAGCGCTGCCATGGCCCGGGAGAATATCATGTGCAGCAGAAAATGACAGGATTGTTGGTGGATACTGCTATCGCAATAGATTATTCCATTGTAAATCCTGCAAAACTTTCTATCAACCTTCAGCTGGATGTTTGTCAGCGTTGTCATCTGCAGGGAAATGCTGTGTTGAACAAAGGAAAATCATTTTATGATTTTAAACCGGGAATGAAACTCAGTGATGTGATGAATGTGTTTACACCTGTGTATGAAGGTCGCAGCAGCGAACATATTATGGCATCGCATGTAGAGCGTTTGAAACAAAGCCGCTGCTTTATTGAAACTTCCAGACAGATTGAACAACAAAAAGGATTTGATAAACTGTTAAAACCCTACAGTAAAGGATTAACATGTGTCACCTGTCACAATCCGCATGTAAGTGTAAGGTTTACAAACGATGAACATTTCAATAAAGTTTGCAGTAACTGTCACCATACACCAAATACATTGTGCACCGAGAAAACTGAAGTGCGGCAAAAGTCAGGAGATAACTGCGTGAGTTGCCACATGCCTTTTTCAGGTACTACGGATATTCCTCACGTGAGTGTTCATGATCATAAAATAAGTATTCCGCAACTCGAACTTAAGCAAAGCGAAAAAGTGTTTAAGGGGATAGCATGTATCAACAATCCTTCAGTTGATGCATTAACAAAAGGAAGAGCGTTTATACAATATTTCGAAAAATTCGATTATGACAAGTCAGTGCTCGATTCGGCATTGAATTACATACCACATGCAACAAGGCAACAGCGTTCTGAATATGCTGCAGAACTGATACAGGTGTGGTTTTTGAAGAATGAATACAATAAAATATCAGAGTTGATCAAAGAAAATCCTGATTTAACTGAGCGCTTCAACAAACAAAGTTATTCCAATGATGATGCATGGACGTGTTACCGTGCAGGAGCTGCCTTGCAGGGGTTGAATCAATGGGACGAAGCATTGAAATTTTATCAGCATGCTGCACAACTGGCACCTTTTCATTTGGATATATTAAATAAATACGCTGTTGCACTCAGCACTACAGGGAAAATTAAAGAAGCCAAGTATTATTTTGAAAAAATTCTGAAAGAATATCCACGTCATGTATCTGCCCTTACCAATTTAGGATATATTTATTTGTCAGTATTTCATGATGATAAAACTGCTGTCAACATGTACGAAAAAGCATTGCAACTTGATCCGGATTACCAACCCGCACTTATGAATATGGCGGGATTATTTATTTATCAAAACAAGAAAAAGGAGGCTGTTGACGTTTTGCAAAAAGTTGTTAAACTTGATGCAACCAATCAACAGGCAAAACAACTCATACAACAACTGAAATAATAGAAGAGTGAAGAAAATATTATTGACCATATTTTTTATTTTAATTCTTGCAGGTGCAGGAGTAGTCTATTACTTATACAGACAGATATTGGCACCCAACGTAAGTGTTACCAAAGAGAATGAATTTGTATATCTGCCAACAGGCAGTACATTCAGTCAGGTTGTAGATAGTTTGCAAGCTTCAGGGATGTTGCAAAATGTAGCATCGTTTCAATGGGTTGCTGAAAGAATGGGATACCCTGAGAAGGTAAAACCGGGGAAGTATCAGCTCAGAGACGGAATGAATAACCGCGAACTGGTTCAGTTGTTGCGGTCGGGTAAGCAGGTGCCGGTAAAACTTATATTTAATAACATCAGAACAAAATCTGACCTTGCAGGAAAAATAAGCAGACAGTTGGAAGTGGACAGTTTGCAATTACTTCAACTGTTAAATGACAGTGCTGTGCTCTCACCTTTAGGATTTAATACAGAGAATATTTTATGCATGTTTATTCCGAATACGTATGAAGTGTATTGGAATATGTCGGCAGAAAAATTTTTTAAAAAAATGGATACTGAGTACGAGAGTTTTTGGAATAAAACCAGGTTACATAAGGCAAAAGATGAAGGCCTTACGCCAATACAGGTGAGTGTGCTGGCATCCATAGTTCAATCTGAAACCAGTCGCAACAGCGAGAAAAGTACCATTGCAGGAGTGTATATGAATCGTCTCAGAAAAAACTGGAAACTGGAAGCGGATCCTACACTTATTTATGCCATGAATGATTTCAGTATAAAGAGGGTGTTGAATGAGTATAAAGAAATTGACTCGCCTTATAACACCTACAAATATTTTGGATTGCCTCCGGGCCCCATCTGCTTGCCCGAAATTTCAAGTCTCGAAGCTGTTTTAAATTTTTCTTCACACGATTACATGTATTTTTGTGCACGTGAAGATTTAAGCGGATATCATTCCTTTGCATCAGATTTAAAAACACATATGCTGAATGCAAGGCGTTATCAGGCTGAACTTAACAGACGTAACATCAGACGATGATTAACCGTAAAACCTTATTTTTACCGTAAGATTTTGATATGACCTTCAGACCACTATTGATAATAAGTTTCATTTTATTAACCCGCACCTTTTCTGTTGCCGAGGAAGTGCCGGCATTGCTGAGGGTAAGCAGCAGTGAACAACCCGATACTCTTGGTTATAATATTGTTCAGCAACTATCTTCTGTAACATACGATTTAATCCTTAATGATAAAGTTAAGTTATGGGATTCACCTTCTAAAGATATTCAGATAACAGCTTCGTCACTTCAGGAAATTGAACGCTCGTCATCCACAAGTTTTAAAAATCAGGAAGTGATATTTATTTACGAGAAATGGACTCTGACGAAAAAAGATGTGCAAACCAAAACCATTGGAATTACTTTTTCAAATAAAGACAGCAGAGGGCAGGAAGTAGCTTATGGTTATGTTGACTTCAGCGAACTTTCTCCTTATCTTAATAAAACTGAAATGGCAATGAATGCCAACGGGAATTATGGAGAAACAGTCGGGTATTATCTTGAATCAAAAAAGTTTGCATTTAATCTTGTGCAGTTTAATTATAAAGTTGTGCAAAGTGTATCAGAATCGCAGTCAGTTATTCATTCGTTTAAAGGAAGACGAAAGTTCAGCAGCCCTGCATCTGCAATGGGCGATGAAGAAGCAAAACTGATTGTTTATCGTGTGGACACAAAACCTACCGATGACACTTTATACACTGCAAATTCAGCAAGACTGATAGGTATGGTTGAGGATTATTTATCGAAAAACAAAGAAGAGTTTTATAATCTGGGTGGAGATAAACTCCAGAATTTCGTCAGTGAAAAACAGAAATTGTATGTAACAGCAATAGAAGTTACGGAGATGTGGAAGAAGAGTGATGGTCAAATTCACTATGAACCCCGCACAGTGCAATTTTTTGTTAATGACAGTGCATTGAATAAATTAACCATTAGTGAGCTTACGTTGATGGATATTGAACAGGAAGGACAAAAATTTGTGCTGATGTTATTAGATAAAAAATTTAATTATCTGATAACTCAAATCAACTCGCAAATAATTCCTTTGCGTGATGCATATACTTATCAAAAGGCATTGCAAACGTATAAATGGAGTCAGATAACGGAGTATGTAAAATATTATTAAACTTTTTTAAATAAAATTATGGCTATTAAAATTAAATTTGGTACGGATGGATGGCGAGCAATCATTGCTCAGGATTTTACTGTTGAAAATGTTGCAAGAGTAGCAGAAGCTTCAGCAGACTGGTTACTTTCAAAAAACAAAAATGCAAGTGTGGTAATTGGAAATGACTGTAGGTTTGCAGGAAATCTTTTTGCTGAAACTACTGCAAAAGTAATGTGCAGCAAAGGCGTAAAAGTGAAACTTGCAGAGGGATTTGTTTCAACCCCCATGGTATCGCTGGGAACGCTGCGCGAGAAGGCAGATATCGGAATCATCATCACTGCAAGCCATAATCCTCCAAGTTATAATGGATTTAAACTGAAAGGCTCCTATGGCGGTCCGCTGTTGCCTGCACAAGTAGCGGAAATTGAAGCCATCATCAAAGACCGGTCAACAATAGATGTAAATAATCTCTCATTAGAGGATTTTAAGGCAAGTGGAATGCTTTCAATCGTTGATCTTGAAACGATGTATATTGATCATGTAAAAGCAAACTTCGATTTGCAGGCAATAAAAAACTGCGGACGCAAGTGGGCTTATGATGCCATGTATGGCGCAGGACAGAATGTGATGAAAAAACTTTTCCCTGAAATTATCATGCTGCATTGCGAGCACAACCCCGGTTTTATGGGTCAGGCACCCGAACCGATTGATAAGAATCTGCAGGAGTTTTCAAAGTTAATTAAGTCACGTGGCGATATTGACTGTGGACTGGTGACTGATGGTGATGCTGACAGAATTGGATTGTATGATGACAAAGGAAATTTTGTGGACTCACATCACATTATTTTGTTACTCATTCATTATCTCTATAAATATAAAGGAATGAAGGGAAAAGTATGTACTGCATTCTCAACAACACCAAAAGTGCAGACACTTTGCAAGCATTATGGTTTGGATCTTGATGTTGTAAAAATCGGCTTCAAATACATCTGCGAAATAATGATAAAAGAAGATGTGCTGCTTGGAGGTGAAGAGTCAGGAGGTATTGCCATTAAAGGACATATTCCTGAGCGAGATGGTATATGGATGGGACTTGTGTTGTGGGAGTTTATGGCAAAATCAGGAAAGTCACTCAATGAATTGATTCAGGAGGTGTATGAGATTACAGGCAAGTTTTCATTTGAACGAAGCGACCTGCATATCAAAGAAGAAGTGAAACAAAAAATTTTGCAGAATTGTCTCGGAAATAAATACACTCAGTTTGGCGATTACAAAGTAAAGCGTATTGAAGACCTGGATGGATTTAAATATTATTTTGATGACACCAATAAGGAATGGTTGATGATTCGTGCCAGCGGCACAGAGCCTGTGTTGCGAACTTATGCCGAGTCGAGCAGCAGAGAGAAAGCTTTTGATATTCTGAAAGCATGTGAAAATACACTGCTGAAGAGTTAATCGTTTGACATATTTAAGTAAGAGGCGGCAATGATTTCATTGCCGCCTCTTGTTTTTTTATATCTATACTATTGATGTTGTATGGATTCATTAATCTTATGCACATAGAATTGGTTAAAATTTTTACAGAAGTACTAACTCATTTTCAAGCTTAGCATAGTTTCATCCTTATTAACATAGTAATGTGTATTAAACTAAGTGTACTATGGTGAGGATGCTGCACTGCCTGCATATTTTTAAGGAGTAAAACCAAAATAGAGAGCATGGCAAAAAAACAAGAACGCAAAGTATTCGTACTCGATACCTCTTGCATCCTTTTCGATCACAACGCAATTGCAAATTTCAAGGAACACAACGTTGCTATTCCAATTACAGTACTCGAAGAGATAGACCGGTTTAAAAAGGGAAACGATGTTATCAATTTCGAAGCCCGCGAATTTATTCGTGAGCTCGACAGAATGTCACAGGGTGTTTCGCTAGGCGACTGGATTCCTCTTAATGGACCTACCAAAGGAAAGTTCAGAGTGCTGATGAATGAAACAGGAAATGGAATTGATGCCAATAAAGTATTTGGCGAACGAAAGGCCGACCACAATATCATCAATGCTGCTCTTGCACTGAAGCACGAGACCAATGAGAAAAACATTGTGCTTGTTTCAAAGGATATTAATCTCCGTCTCAAAGCTAAATCATTAGGCTTACAGGCGGAAGATTACATGACAGGAAAGATTAAAGATATTGATGGTCTTTATACAGGAAAGACGGAACTGAACAATGTTCCTAAAAGAGTAATTGATTCACTTTATCAGAATGGCTATTGCCATTACAAAGATTTGGTGCGAAGCAGGCCTGTTGCCAATCATTATTTTATTTTAAGAAGCAAGGCAGAGTCTTCATCAGCTTTGGCATTTTATAATTCAACTACAGACCGTGTTGAACGCATACAGAAAGAGTCAGCTTACGGAATTAAACCACGTAATGCCGAGCAGGCTTTTGCCATGCATGCTGTGATGAATCCGAATGTTTTGCTTGTAACGGTGCAGGGAGTGGCAGGAACCGGAAAAACCCTGATTGCACTTGCTTCGGCCATGCAGCAAAAAATGAATTACAGACAGATTTATCTTGCACGACCAATTGTTCCGTTAAGTAATAAAGATATTGGTTATCTCCCGGGAGATATCAAGTCGAAAATCAATCCTTACATGGAGCCATTGTGGGATAATCTTAAGTACATACAAAGTCAGTATCGCGAAACAGATAAAGAATATCAGAAAATAACGGATATGGTTGACAACGAAAAACTGCACATCACACCACTTGCTTATATCCGTGGTCGCAGTTTGAGTAATATCTGTTTCATCATTGACGAAGCGCAGAATCTTACACCTCACGAAGTAAAAACAATCATCACTCGTGCAGGTGAAGGAACAAAAATAATTTTTACAGGAGATATTTTTCAGATAGACACACCATATCTTGATGCACACAGTAATGGTTTGTCAAACATCATTGACAAGATGAAAAACTCTCATCTGTATGCCCATATTACTCTCGAAAAAGGCGAGCGCAGTGAGTTAGCCAATCTTGCAGGAAATTTACTATAATACATACTGGATCAGCATCTGATGAGTATTGCATTTAAGCTCATCAATTTTTGCAGTAAAAGGAATTATTTTGCTTGGCTTAAATTGTATTTTGAGGTAAGCATTTTATTGTCTTTTGCTTATTTATGGCTGCAGCCATTTGTTTTCAATGAAGTTTTACAGATATACATTGTTGCTATAATAAAAAATGCTAAAATTTAGAGTGTAAATTATATTTTTGCATGATTAAATAAAGTCGATCATGGCAACCATTTCAGAAAAATTAGACATAAGCAAACTTAAAACACCTACCGGTAATACAATATCATGTAAAGGATGGATTCAGGAAGCAGCATTGCGAATGTTGCACAACAATCTTGACCCTGATGTTGCAGAACGCCCCGAAGATTTGATTGTTTACGGAGGCACAGGCAAGGCAGCACGCAATGTAGAATCATTTCATCTGATTGTAAAAGCTCTTAAAGATTTGAATGATGATGAAACACTTTTGGTACAAAGCGGAAAACCCGTGGGAATTTTACCTACGCATAAAGATGCACCCCGTGTGATCATTGCCAACAGTAATCTGGTAGGTCACTGGGCAACCTGGGATTATTTCCGTGAGCTGGAAGCCAAAGGTTTGATTATGTACGGACAGATGACTGCCGGAAGCTGGATTTACATAGGCTCTCAGGGAATTGTACAGGGCACGTATGAAACTTTTGCTGAAGTTGCACGTCAGCATTTTGGTGGGTCATTAAAAAATACGCTGAATGTTACAGCAGGATTAGGTGGTATGGGTGGCGCTCAGCCACTTGCCATCACCATGAATGAAGGTACATGTCTGGCTGCTGAAATGGAAGAATGGCGTGTTGACAAACGTATTCACACACGTTATTGCGATGAAAAATATCATGACCTTGATAAAGCTATTGACAGAGCTGTTGAAGCAAAAAATAAAGGCGAAGCAGTTTCTATTGCATATATTGGTAATGCCATCACCATGCTGGCACGATTGATTGAAAGAAATATTGTTCCTGATACATTGACGGATCAAACAAGTGCGCATGATGAGTTGGTAGGATATTTTCCTGAAGGGCTTTCTGTTGAGCAGGCAAAGGTATTACGCGAAAGCAACCCCGAAGAGTATAAACTGAGAAGCAAACAAAGCATGGTAAAGCATGTGCAACTCATGATTGAACTTCAAAAGAAGGGAGCCGTAACTTTTGATTATGGAAACAACTTACGAGGTCAGGCTTACGCAATGGGGCTGAAAAACGCTTTTGATTTTCCGGGATTTGTGCCGGCTTATATTCGTCCGCTTTTTTGCGAAGGCAAAGGCCCATTCCGTTGGGCAGCATTAAGCGGCAAGCCCGAAGATATTTATGCAACGGATGCTAAAATATTAGAGTTGTTTCCTGAAAATAAAGCACTGCACCGATGGATAAAAATGGCGCAGGAGCGTATTGCATTTCAGGGATTGCCTGCCCGCATTTGCTGGCTGGGACAGGGCGAACGCGAGAAAGCAGGACTTGCATTTAACGAATTGGTAAAGTCAGGTAAAGTATCTGCACCCATAGTCATCGGTCGCGATCATTTGGACTGTGGTAGTGTGGCATCACCCAATCGCGAAACGGAAGCTATGAAAGATGGCAGCGATGCTATTGCCGACTGGCCTATTCTCAACGCACTCATCAACACAGCAGGCGGAGCAAGTTGGGTAAGCCTGCATCATGGCGGTGGAGTAGGTATTGGTTACAGTATTCATGCAGGAATGGTTATTGTGGCCGATGGCACTGATGACGCTGCACGCAGACTAAAACGTGTGTTGCATAACGATCCTGCCATGGGAGTGTTCCGGCATTTGGATGCAGGGTATGATATCGCTGCAGATACAGCCCGCAAACACCGCTTGAATATTCGCGAAAGACTGAAATAAATATTGCAGAAGAGCTATTCTGTTTCTCAATTCATTAATATAAGTTTGCAATAAAATAAAAACCTTTACGATATGAAATTGAGAAATACGCTAATTGCTGCTTTGATTTTACAAGGCCATGTATTGACTGCTGCAACGTTAAAAGTACCTATGCAGTATTCAACCATTCAGTCTGCAATTAATGCTGCTGTGCCCGGTGATACAGTTTTGGTAGAACCCAATACAACCTACTATGAAAACATTGATTTCATCGGAAAGGATATCACAGTCAGAACACCCAATCCTGTCAATGACAGACACACAACTATTATTGATGGTGGTTTAAACGGCAGTGTCGTAAAATTTATTAATCAGGAAACCAACAATGCAAAAATTGAAGGTTTTACTGTTACTAACGGAACAGGTACAATTCGCAACTGGTCATATTACATGGGCTTTCCGCCTGTAGTAGCTGGAGGAGGAATTATTTGCGACTCACCTCATGCATTCACTTCAAATCCAAGTGTAGTGGGTTCATCACCTACAATATCTAATATGATTATTGTAAACAATTCGGCAGAGTACGGTGGAGGGGTAAGTGTATGGCTGCACTCCTTTCCAATCATTGAAAACACAATTATTACAGACAATAATTCGACTGTTGCCGGTGGAGGATTGGCTTGTTACGAGAATTTCAGTACTATAGGAACAGTAGTATTAAGAAATGTGGAAATTTCACGTAATATAACAGGTGGTTTAGGAGGCGGAGGAGTAATAGCCAATTATTCATCGAGGGTAAGTATGATGAATTGTACTGTTGTTGACAATGTATCATTAAGCGGCTATGGTGAAGTTTTGTTCCGCGCCAATGGATCTAATTTTGAAATTTACAATTCCATTTTATGGGGATTTACATCAGATATTTTATATGATCAGGGTGGTGTGCCTGTTTTGAGTTCAATAGATTATTCTGATGCTGAAAATATTTACGGAATAACCAATGTAGGACCTGCTACGTTAAGTATAAATCCACTTTTTGTTAATGCATCAAATAATAATTATCGTCTCTCACCAGGAAGTCTTTGTATAAATGCAGGAACAACTGTAAATGCACCTTTGAATGATTTGGATGGAAATCCACGTAATGGAAATCCCGACTTAGGAGCTTATGAATCTGAAACTACCAGCATCAATGAAACGTCAGGTAATTCAATCAGTTTATATCCAAATCCGGTACAGGATAAAATTTATCTGGATGCTGATGAAAATCTTGATATCAGAATAACCAACGCTGCAGGACAATTAATGGACTGTCAGATTAATCAACAGCCCGGCAAAAAAGTAATTAATGTTTCGGGAATGGCACAGGGAGTTTATTTTATTGATTGCGGTAATAACAGCCATACTAAGTTCATAAAACTTTGAGCTAAGTGCATTATTTTTGCTAAAAAAATAAATGCATAAAATATATCGTGACGTTACATTTGTACTGATAGCAACACTTCTGTTGTTTTCGGCTTGTACACCTGATAATGAAACTACAGGAGACGACCGTGACAGTTTTACAGGTGGCTGGACGTGTAGAGATTCGAGTAAATCAACAGGTGACGTGCAACCATTATACAGTGTGAATATTGCCAAATCAGGCACTGCCGATACAGTGATTATTTATAATTTTTATAATCTGGGTGGAAATACTTCAGTAATGGCATTAGTGAGTGGCAACAGCATAGTTATTCCCTCGCAGACTGATGACAGCTATCTCATGTCTGGGTCAGGATTATTCAGCCATGATGCCATTACGATTAATTATACAGCAAAACTAGGTAATGCTGCTGACAACGGAACAGCAGTTTATTCGAGATAAGTTTATAAATTTTCAGGAAGATATTTTCTTGGCAATGCTGCATACTGCGATGGGAAATATGTTCGCAATATAGTTACATAATAATTGTAAGGCTTATGCTGCCATCCCCAACCCGGACTTTTATAGAGCGTTGCATCCGTAAAATTTCCTGAAGCATCTCGTTTATAAACACGCATCAGCGAATCGTTTTGCAGAATGGTAGAATCTTTCAGCATCTTTGGGTAGGGAGCTTCCTGCAACTCAATACGGTTACACAATGGCTGGTAGTTGAACTCTTTTTTATAATCAGGAAGTTCTACATCACCAACATTTTTTATAATTCTCTTACGTGCCGATTCAGAAACACTGCGTAGCATTTGTCCCAGTTTGTCTTCAAACATAAGTATGCCTTGTTCAGTAGCAACTTTTTTTGTACTTACTGATTCACGGTCAAAAAGCATTCCCCAAATACTGTTTTTCAGCGAAGCACTGTCGTTATAACTGATTGGAAAAGTAGGTATGGGGTCTGAAATATTTACAATATTAAAACTACGTTCAGTCTGGCAATAACGTCTGTTATACTCATCAGCAAAAACCTTGTTGCCCACCATAGGCGCAGCAAATGCATACGTTTTAAAATTATTCTTAATGGAAATATCTTTTCCCTTGATATAGTTAAGCCAACAGGTAACAAGATTGGCAAGTGCACCACCCTGGCTATGACCTGTGATAATGATATTGTAAATACCATCACTGTTCAGTACCCGAATGCGATCTATCAGGTCAAGATGCATAAAAGCAACCCCTAAGGCATATCCGCTGTGAACAGCAGCAATAGTATCAGCCGCAAACTGATAATTGAAATTCTCACCTTCAACTACCATGGTGCCTTTTGCCGGTATCATGGAAGCGTAAATGTTTTCAAGCCAGCTTACCTGTTTTGCAGTGGAGCCTCTGAAATTTATAACAGCAACATTACCGTTTTTGTAAACCTGATAGCGGTTATCCATTCCAAATACTCCCGAAGTATAAACCTTGTTGTAACCCTTTGGAATGATAGCCTCATCACTTTTGTATAAGTCAATAAAAGTAAAACTGTTGCAAATTGCAATCATATCACGCATTTCTTCCTTGTTAAATCCGGGTGAAAATGCCTGTATCAGCATCGGTAGTAACAAAAGTGCTGCAAATAATGAACTGATTTTTTTCAACATAGAAAAAGTGTGTTTAAGCGTTAGCATGAATAACTTGGTAAAGTAAAATAAATTGTATGCACCGTTACAAAAGTGATCATTCGGCACACACAAAAGTAAAGGTTAGTTTCATTTTCAATTCACAATTTTGAGTTTAGTTTTACAAACCTCAGATAAAATAACACGTATAATTCTTACTTTTACAAACTTTAATATTCGTATGAAATACAAATTACTTATTGCTTTTGCGATAACCATGTTTTTAAGTCAGATCAGTCTGGCTGCAGCGGATGGTTACCAGATTAAAGTAAAAATTACTCCTGTTGAAAAGGATTCAATGTATTATCTTGCAAATTACTTTGGCGAAAAACAATACATTCAGGACTCAGCCAAAGCTGATGCTTCAGGCTGGATTACTTTTAAAGGTAATGAAAAACTCCCCGGAGGAATTTATCTTTTTGTTATTCCTTCTAAAAAATACTTTGAACTGATAGTGGACAAAGAACAAAATTTTTCGCTGGAAACAGACACTGCTGACATGGTTAAACACATGGTGGTAAAAAATTCAGGCGACAATCAGAAGTTTTATGACTATTTGAAATTTATAGTAGATAAACAGAAAGAAGCAGAAGATTTGCAGGCGCAAATACGCGGTGCAAAAAGCAAACAGGATAGCATTGCTGCTCAGGATAAGTTAACTGCTTTGGGTAAAGAAGTAACTGATTATAAGACTAAATATATTAATGATTACCCCGATTTTCTGCTAAGCAAGGTATTTAAAACATCTCAGGAGCCGCAGGTTCCCGAGGCTCCCATGTTGCCCGATGGTCGTAAAGATTCAACATTTGCTTATCGCTATTACAAAGCACACTATTTCGACAATGTTGATTTTTCTGATGCACGGTTATTGCGTACACCTTTATTCCATACAAAATTAGATACCTACATAAAGAAATTGGTTATGCAGATTCCTGATAGTATTGATAAGGAAGCCGATATGCTGGTAGCCAAGGCAAGAGCAAACCCTGAAGTGTTCAAATATGTAGTATGGTTTCTTACCAATACCTACGAAACATCCAATATCATGGGTATGGATGCAGTGTTTGTTCACATGGCCAAGACCTATTATACCAAGGATCAGGCTACCTGGGTGGATTCAACTACACTTTATAAAATACAGGAACGTGTAAGGATTCTGGAACCTATTCTTATTGGCAAAAAAGTTCAAAATTTGATACTGGAAGACACGTCCGGAACATATCGTTCTTTATACAATATCAAAACGCCTTACACTGTTTTGTTATTCTGGGATCCTGATTGTGGGCATTGTCAGAAAGTAGTTCCTGAAGTAAAAAAGCTGTATGATATTGTAAAGGGAAAAGGAGTAGAGATATACGCCATGTGTACAGAAACAGAAATGGATAAATGGAAGAAATTTATCAGGGAGAAAAAGCTCGACTGGATAAATGTAGCTGACCCAAAGTATCAGAATAATTTCAGATATGAGTTTGATATCACCAGTACCCCTCAGATATTTTTGTTGGATAGCAATAAGGTAATTATTGCCAAGAAAATTGATGTCGGAGTTTTGGCAGATATGCTTTCGCAGAAACTCAATATGAAAATTGAGGGTATTGTTAATCCGGAAAAACCAGCACATTAAATCATGTTACTGCAATATCTGTACGCAAGAGGCGATAGCTATAAGTTCTCAGGTATAGATATTTTTTATCCACTGTTTCTTGTTGTAATAATCTTCTATTTTGCCAAATCTATTCGCGACAGAAAAATAGAAGAAAATCCATCATACAAATATTACCTTGCGGGATTGCTTGTTAAAATTGTTGGTGGCATAATGGTAGTGCTCGTGTATAGCTTTTATTATACAGGAGGTGATACTGTTTATTTTTTCTTCGACTCCATGACGCTGACCAACCTGTTGTTTAAAAACCCTGCCCATTTTTTTGATGTGGTCGTTAATGGATTTACAATTGAGAAATTCAGTTATTTGGACAGCACCACAGGAACCTTTGTGTATTACCGGAGTCCTGAATCGTTTTTTTGTAGCGCGGATAATCTGGCCATTTACTCTGTTCGGATTGCAGTCAATGATTGCAACTGTAATTTTGTTGGCAGTGGTTTCTTTTGGTGGAGTATGGCGGATGTTTCAGGTGTTTATTAAAGAGTTCCCTGAACTGGAAAAACCTTTGGCTCTTACTTTCTTTTTCTTACCATCTCTTTTTTTCTGGGGTTCAGGAATTCTCAAAGACTCTATTACTTTTAGTGCACTGGGATATTTTGTTTACAGTTTCTACTTTGTTTTTATCAAACCTGAAAAAGTTTTTAAAAAATTTTAATTGTGATGGTCATTGCTGCCGCTGTTATCATCGCAATCAAGTCCTATATATTCATTGGTCTGATGCCGGGAATTCTTATTTGGCTGGTGAGGAAATATACCAGCAAAATAAGAGGTAGTTTTATTCGGGGTGTCACATTACCTGTTTTGCTGATCATATTCAGTGGATCGGGTTTTATGTTGTTGAATGTAATGGGTGACGAGCTGGGTAAGTTTGATATTGACAATATTCTGGATGTAGCAGTTGCAAGTAATAACGATTTGAAAGCTGATTATTATGGAGGGAACTCATTTGATATAGGAGAAATTAAACCAACTGTTGGAAGTATGCTTGCCCATGCACCTGCTGCTATAAATGCTGCTTTTATTCAGACCTTATATTTTTGAGTCGAGAAATTTGATGATGATGGTATCAGGTATAGAAAATACTTTTATACTCTTATTTACCATTTATATTCTTATTAAGGTAAGATTTTTTGGAATATTCAAATATTTTAACAGACATCACTTACTTACCTTCTCTCTAATATTCAGTTTGTTTTTTGCTTTTTCTGTTGGAATATCTACCAGTAACTTCGGTAGTATGGTGCGTTACCGTATTCCTCTTTTGCCATTTTATGTTTCGAGTCTGATTATTATCCGATACTTACATAATAAGGATACAGAAGAAAAGAAATCATTAAGCTACACTTTTCATACAGCATTGGTGGAGTAAAAAAAGAAGCCTGCCAAAAAAATGACTAACCAAAACCGAATTCTATTTTTGACAGGCGCTCCTTCTTTGAGTTTTCAGAGCTATTTCCATAGCTAATATCCAAGTTTCATGGCTTCGGAACTGACAGTAAGAGTTTCGAACTCCCAAAAGTTGCAGGCTATTAAGATTTTTTAGCGTATAAGCATTAATTCGCTTATATTCAAGAAATTAATTTCCGGTTTCTCGCTTAGGGTGACTGAATCACTACACTGTCAATATAGGTCTATTTAATGTTCAATGTAATTAAACTTAAATGGTGAATAACAAAACTTCTATTTTGAAGCAGAGGTCATTTGTTTTTATGAAAATTACATTAAATTTACCCCGACTTAGGTAAACATATTTATTTGACTCGGTAGAATTCAGACGCGCTCAATTCATTATTTCCAACTTAAACTGTATAATGATGGCGATTTTTTACCTGTTTTTTTACTCCTATACCCTCACACTTCTTCATAGGGAGTCAGGTTTATCAAGTCCATTGTTTTCCAACCACCATATTTTTTCAATTAAAAAAGCCAATTATGAAGAAACTCATCGCAATCTTAATTCTATCTGCAGCATGTAGCTATTCCAGCGCACAGAATTACCTCATGAGTAATACCAATGTATCTACTTGTGGCGGCACCTTTTATGATGGAGGAGGAGCAGGATCAAATTATAGCAACAATCAGAATGTAACAATGACATTTTGCTCGAGCACTGCAGGGCAATGTATTTCTATCTCTTTTACATCTTTCAATCTTGAAAACGGATATGATTTTTTGAGCATTTATAATGGCCCGAATACTGCATCTCCTTTATTAGGAACTTTTACCGGAACAACAACTCCTGGGACCTTTCTTGGAACATCAGGTTGTCTCACTTTTGTTTTTACCTCTGATATTATTGTCAATGCAGGTGGATGGGTAGCCAATATCAGTTGCATTGCCTGTGCTGCCGGAGGCAGTTGTTTGCAAACATGTAATGGTGGTCCTGCTCCATCGAATGATGCCTGCAGCGGAGCACAGAATCTTGGATTGATTCCTGTACCTGCAGCTTGCCCAAGTGGCATTGGCGCATGGCAATACACCAACACAACCAATCTCTGTGCAACTGCGGAAATGCCTTATACAACACTCACGGGTTGCAAACCTTCAGGAAATATGGCAAGCCCTGCCAGTGATGTGTGGTATCGCTTTAATCTTACTGGACCAACGCTCAATGTTCAGATTACAGGAGGAATTCAAACTCCCAATGTTGCACTTTACTCAGGAACAAATTGCACCAACCTTGTTGGACGAGGTTGCGCTATAGGTGCAGGTGGAACGCTCAACACAAGCTTTGTCGGATTAGCCGCAGGCACATATTATCTCCAGGTAAGCGGTGGCAGCCTTACTGATCAATGCGATTTCACATTGGGACTGCAGAATAATTATGATTGTGCAGGTTGTGTTATTGTAAACAATCTGACGGTAAATCCACCCCCTGTTAACGGAACTTATCTTGCCGGACAGTTGGTAAACTTTTGTTATACCATATCAGATTATAATCAGACTTCTTCTAACTGGTTGCATGCAGTTGTTCCAACTTTTGGCGCAGGATGGGATATGAGTACACTTACTGTAACAATGCCAAATAATTGCTCGGGTGATGGTGTTTGGGGATGGTATAACACCAATATTGTAAGCTCGGCAACAGGTGTTTCACATGGTCCGGGTTTTTATTATGAATCACCACTGGGTAGTCCATTTGGATTCTCTGATGGAAATCCCGGAAATAATTTTGGTGATTATAATCCACTTAATTTATGTGACTGGACTTTTTGCTGGAGCATACGCACCAAATCACAGGCGCAATGTGTGCAGGGTGCAAGTCTTAATATCAGTATTGATACGTATGGTGATGGAGAATCAGGTTCATGGACTTCACTGGCATGCACAGGCGACCCGATTACGGAATTTTTTGCAACTTCTGCTTGCTGTCAACCTCCCATTGTAAATGTAACAAACCCAAATTGTCCCGGTGGTGTAGGCAGTGCCTTAGGCACTGCACAGGGAGCATCACCTTGGTCATATATTTGGAAAAACAGTGCAGGCACAACTATTATGCAATTGAATAATGTGAGTAGTTCCAATGCACTTCCAAATCTTGTTCCCGGTAATTACAGCCTTACTACAGTGGATAATAATGGATGTGCAGCAACTACTTATTTTACTGTTGCAGCTCCTCCGGCCATTAATCTTTCGGTAAACACTGTTGCAACAAAATGTAACAGAAATGACGGAGCTATAAACATCTCAGCCAGCGGAGGAACAGCACCTTTACAGTACAGTATTGACAATGGTGCAACTTATAATTCATTATCCGGATTTACAAATCTTGCAGCAGGCAGTTATACTGTTGTGGTGCGCGATGCCAATGGATGTACTTCCTCACAAACTGTAAATGTTGCACCCTCTGTAGTTCCTGTAATAAACGCAACACCCACGGTAAATGTCACCTGCAACGGAGGCAGTAACGGAAGTATTACAATAAATGCATCAAGCGGTACTCCACCGTTGCAGTATAGCATTGACAATGGCGCAACTTTTCAGGCAGGTAATGCTTTCAGCGGTTTGGCTGCAGGAAGCTATACAGTGATGGTAACAGATGTGTATGGTTGCACAGTGACTTCAACAGTTTCTGTCACTAATCCTCCGGCAATTGTAATTTCAGGTGTTGTTACTGCTGATGCAACCTGTGGCAGCAGCAATGGATCACTTACTGTCAATGCATCAGGAGGCACAGGTGCTCTTCAGTACAGCATTACAGGCGGTGCACCATATCAGTCATCAAACTCATTCAGCAATCTTGCTGCATCCAATTACTCTGTAGTGGTTGTTGATGCCAACGGATGTACTGTTTCTACCAATGCTTCAATCAATAATTCTTCTGCTCCGGTCATCAATTCTTCTGCTACCACGGCTTTGTTGTGCAATGGAGGTTCTAATGCAACCATCACCATTAATGCAACAGGAGGTTCCGGTGCATTGCAATATAGTATTGACAACGGTGTTACTTTTCAATCAGGAAATATTTTCAATGGTTTAGGTGCTGGAAGTTACAGTGTGGTGGTTACGGATGCTGTTGGTTGTCAGGTTACCACTTCAGTGAGTATTTCAGATCCTCCGGCTTTGCAGATAAATGCATCAGTAACCGGATCTACCTGCTCTCAGGCAAATGGCTCTTTAACCATAAATGCATCAGGAGGAACAGGCGCATTACAATATTCTTCCGACAATGGAGCTACATTTCAGTCAGGGAATATTTTCAATGGATTGCCATCCGGTAATTATACTTTACAAGTGCAGGATGCCAATGGATGCACAGCTTCATTACCGGTTGTTGTGCCTGATGCTGCATCTCCAGTTATTGATAATGTCATTCCTGTTTCCGTAAGTTGTTTTGGAAGTGCTGATGGCAATATCAATATTACTGCAAGCGGTGGAACCGGCATACTTCAGTATTCTTTGGATAACGGAGTGACTTTTCAGAGTGGAAATAATTTTTCAGGATTAACTGCAGGAACTTATTCTGTAGTAGTTACGGATGAAAATGGTTGCACAGCAAATACTTTTGTTTTCTTAACAGAACCTTCACAGCTCACAGTTAATACAGTTGTTGTAAATACAACATGCAGTCAGTCGAACGGTTCAGTTACTGTAAATGCAAATGGCGGCACACTCAATTATCAGTATAGCATTGATGCAGGTTCTACATTTCAGTCTGCAAATTCTTTCGCAGGACTGGCAACAGGATCATTTACTGTTGTCATTCAGGATGCCAATGGATGCAGTGTTTCGACAGGTGTAAATATTACTGATGCACCCGGACCACGTATTGATGCAACCAACATTACAGATGCTACATGCTACAACGCCAACAATGGCACTCTGAATATTAATGCAAGTAATGGCACGGCTCCGTTACAGTATAGTATTACCGGTGGAGCACCTTATCAATCGTCTAATAACTTTTCAGGTCTGGCTCCCGGGAATTATTCAGTTGTTGTGATAGATGCAAATGGTTGCACAGTTTCAACTTCAGTTGTTATTTCAGAACCAACTCAGATAGTGATTAGTTCAACCCCAACTGTTGATGCAAATTGCTTTGGCGCAAACAACGGAAGTATCACCATCAATGCCAACGGAGGAACAAGTCCTTTGCAGTATTCTATTGACAATGGCAGCAGCTATCAGTCAGGAAACAGTTTTTCGGGATTATCACCAAACACTTATCAGATCATTGTTCAGGATGCAAATGGATGTACTGCAACTTCAAGTGTAAACATCACCGAGCCAACTCAGGTGGTGATTAGTTCAACACCAACTGTTGATGCAAATTGCTTTGGAGCCAACAACGGAAGTATCACCATCAATGCCAACGGAGGAACAAGTCCTTTGCAATATTCCATTGACAACGGCAGCAACTATCAGTCAGGAAATAGTTTTTCAGGATTATCACCAAACACTTATCAAATCATTGTTCAGGATGCCAACGGATGTAATGCCACTGCAAGTGTATCTGTAACAGAACCATTGCAAATAACCTACACAAGTGCAGTTACTGATGCTAATTGTGGTAATGCAAACGGAACAATAAACATAAATGGAAATGGAGGTACAGCTCCACTTCAATATTCTATTGATAATGGAAGTACATTTCAGTCCAATGGAAATTTCGGATCATTATTGGCAGGCAACTATCAGGTTGTAATTACTGATGTCAATGGATGCAGCACTACTGGAAATATTGCAATTCAAAACCTCGCAGCACCTGTCATCAACAATGTAAGTCAAACTGATATTACTTGCAATGGTTTGAATAATGGTTCACTGACCATCAGTGCTAACGGTGGCACGGGAGCATTGCAATATTCTATTGATAATGGAAATACATTTAGCTCGAATACTTCTTTCAGCAATCTCGCGCCCGGTAATTATCAGATAATAGTTCAGGATGCATCAGGTTGTCAGGCAAGTTCAGCAATTATCATTGTTGAACCAGCGCCTTTGGTTTTAGTTCCTTCCATTACAGGAACTACCTGCAGCAATGCGAATGGTGCAATTTCCATCAATGCAAATGGAGGCACATCACCTTATCAGTTTAGCTCTGATAATGGAAACACTTATCAGACATCATCAAATTTTTCGAACCTGAATGCAGGCAGCTACAACATTGTTGTAAGTGATGCCAATGGTTGTACTTCAGCAATGGCAGCGGTGGTAACTGACGCACCATCTCCTGTTATTAATGCAGTAAATGTTAATGATCTTACCTGTAATGGTTCGGGTGACGGAGCAGTTACAATAAATACTGCGGGAGGAACAACACCTTTGCAGTTTTCAATTGATAACGGAAACAGTTATCTACCGGCAACAACATTTAACGCTCTTTCAGCAGGAACCTATCAGATATTAATTCAGGATGCCAATGGTTGCACTGCTTCATCATCGGCAATAGTTACTGAACCTGCTGCTATTGTTGCTTCTGCTGCTACTGTCAATGCCAACTGCGGACAAGCTGATGGCTCAGCCAGTATCAATGCATCAGGGGGAACAGGTGCACTGCAGTATTCTATCAACAACGGAGTATCATATCAGTCATCATCGCAGTTTGCATTTCTTACTTCGGGAAATTATACCGTAATTGTTCAGGATGCCAACGGTTGTACTGTTTCTGTTTCAGCAACAGTAAACAGCAATGCGGCTCCTGTTATTTCTGCTGTTGCATCATCAGATATCACCTGTTATGGCGCGGCAAATGGTTCAGTAACTGTAAATGCCAACGGAGGAACTGGAGCACTTCAATATTCCATTGATAATGGAAATACTTATCAGTCTTCGGGTGTGTTCAATAATTTAACTCCCGGTAATTATGCAATTGTTGTCACCGATGCTTCGGGTTGTACGACAACTTCACAGGCAACACTTACCGAACCTGATTTGTTAACTATTAATGCTTCAGCACAACAGTCAACATGCGGGCTTGCAAATGGCGACATCAGTGTAACAGCAGCAGGAGGTACATCGCCTTATTCTTTTTCTAATGATAATGGTTCTACTTTTCAACCGCAGAATACATTTTCAGGATTAGTGGGTGGAAATTATCAAGTAATAATTCAGGATGCCAATGGTTGCACAGCTTCTTCAACAATCAATGTTCCATCAGCACCTTCACCTGTGATTAACAATGTTACTGCTACACCAATTTCATGCAGTGGCCTCACCAATGGAAATATCAATGTAACTGTAACAGGAGGAAGCGCACCATTACAGTTTTCAATTGATAATGGAACAACATTTCAGGCTGGAAATAATTTCTCCAACCTCAACGGTGGAAATTATCAGATAATCGTTCAGGATGCAAATGGTTGTACAGCAACTGCAGCAACTTCTGTCAGTCAGCCATCACCCATAACACTAAGTGCTGCTACCGTAAATGCCAATTGCAATCAGGCTGATGGCTCAGTTACCGTAAATGCAAGCGGTGGCACAGGTGCCTTCGTATATTCTCTTGATCATGGTTCATCATTTCAGCAGGCAGCAGTATTTAATTTTCTTCCTGCCGGAAATTATACCATCATCATTCAGGATGCCAACGGTTGTATGGATTCAGTTACAGCTGCAGTGAGCAACAATGCTGCTCCGGTAATCAGTGCAGTAAACGGCACTGATGTAACCTGTAACGGATTGAACAATGGCACTGTCAGCATCAATGCATCCGGAGGTACAGGTACATTGCAATATTCTGTCAACAATGGTGCTACTTATCAGTCGTCACCATTATTCAGTAATGTAATTCCCGGAAGTTATACAGTAGTGGTGCAGGATGCAAGCGGATGCACGGTAACTTCATCAATAACGGTTGCCGAACCACCTTTGCTTACTTTCACTTCAACAGCAACAGGTTCTACCTGTGGCAATGCAAATGGTAACATTACAATCAGCTCAAATGGCGGTACATCACCTTATCAGTATTCTTCTGATAACGGGTTGACTTTCCAAACTACCAATCAGTTTTCATCTCTTGCATCAGGAAATTATCAGTTGGTGATTACTGATGCAAATGGTTGCTCAGCATCATCTGCTGTGCAAGTGGGTTCAGATCCTTCACCGGTGATAAATAATGTTGCTCATACCGATCTTAACTGCAACGGAAGTGGTAATGGAACAATAACCATTTCTGTGAGCAATGGTACTGCACCAGTTCAGTATTCAATTGATAATGGTGCTACATTCCAAAGTGCGAATGCATTTGCTAACCTCAGTGCAGGCAGCTATCAGGTACTTGTGCAGGATGCCAATGGTTGTACGGTTTCTTCTTCTGCAATTTTATCAGAGCCGCAGTCAATTGCATTAACTACATCATCAACAGATGCAACCTGCGGAAATGCAAACGGAACACTTACTGTTTCTGCTGCAGGAGGATCAGGAATATTGACTTACAGCATTGACGGTGGTGTAAATTATCTGAGTGATTCATTGTTTTTGAATTTGCTTGCCGGAAATTATAATGTAGTGGTGCAGGATGCAAATGGTTGTACATCTTCAGTAGCAGCAAGTGTATTGAATACAGCATCACCTGTGGTGAGTTCCTCACCTGTTACCAACGTAAGTTGTTTCGGATATAATGATGGTTCGGTGGTTGTAAATGTTACAGGAGGTACGGGCACTTTAAGTTACAGCATCAATGGAGGAATAACCTCACAATCATCAAATATTTTCTCTTCGCTTACTTCAGGCAACTATACTGTACTTGTAACCGATGCTCAGGGATGTTCGGTAACTGCAAATGTTATCATTACCGAACCTGATGAGATTGTTATCAATATTGCAGTTACAGATGCTTCATGCGGAGTTTCAAACGGAAGCATTACGCTGAATGCAAGCGGTGGTGCAGGAACATTGCAGTATTCTATAAATAATGGTTCATCGTATCAGGCGGGCGGAAGTTTCCCCAATCAGGGTGCAGGCAATTATCAGATCATTGTTCAGGATGCAAACGGATGTATTGCAACTGATGTTGCTTCAATAAGCAATACAAATGCACCGGTTATATCTAACGTATCTTATTCTTCACTGACCTGTAATGGCAGCAACGATGGTATGATTACGATTAGTGCAACCGGAGGAACAGGCGCACTTCAATATTCCATTGATAATGGAAATACGTACTCTGCTGCTAATGCTTATTCAAACCTGGCTCAGGGAAATTATTCCATCATCGTACAGGATGCTGCAGGATGTCAGTCAACTTATAGTGTGCAACTTACCGAGCCTGATGCATTATTATTCAATACCGGAAACACTCCTTCTACCTGTGGAAATGCAAATGGAGCTTTAACATTCAATGTCATTGGAGGAACAGCTCCGTTTAATTATTCTATTGATAATGGAGTGAGTTTTCAGAGTTCAAATTCGTTTACAAACCTTGCTGCAAATACTTACAATGTGGTTGTTCAGGACGACAATGGATGTATGGTAAGTGCGCAATCTGTCATCACCAATCAGGCTGCACCATCAGTAACAAATGTGGTTGCTGCCGATGTAAAATGTTTTGGATTGGCCAATGGTTCAGTAACAGTGAATGCCAACGGTGGAACAGGAGCCTTGCAATATTCAGTCAACAACGGAAGTACTTTTCAGTCAGGAAACTATTTCAGTAATCTCCCACAGGGAAATTATCAGATTGTGGTGCAGGATGCCAACGGATGTACGGCAACGTCATCGGCAATCATTCAGCAGCCAGTTCAGTTGGTTGTAAGTGCTGCTGCAACTGGTACTACCTGCAGCAATGCAAACGGTTTGATTAATGTAACTGCTGCCGGAGGAGTTGGAATACTTACTTATTCGTCCGACAGTGGAATAACGTATCAGGCATCTGCGCAGTTCAACCTGATTTCAGCAGGAAGTTATACTGTAGTGGTTCAGGATTCAAATCATTGTACTGCACAAACAGCTGTGACTGTAACCGATGCACCCGGGCCAGTGTTATCACCTTCAACAATTGTTAATGTGTTGTGCAATGGTTTCAGCAATGGAAGTATTTCTGTAAACGCTTCAGGAGGTACATCTCCTTTAACTTATTCCATCAACAACGGTTCTTCGTATCAGACTTCTGCTCAGTTTTCAAACTTGGCAGTTGGCACTTATGGCATTGTAGTTTCTGATGCCAATGGCTGCACAGTTTCTTCTTCTGACTGATAACACAACCCGCACCTGTAAACTTTACTTTAAATGTAACCGCAGCTACGTGTGGCAACAGCAACGGAACAATAACAGTAGCCAATGCTTCCGGAGGTGCAGGCAACTATCAGTTTAGTGTTGATGGCGGAAATATATGGCAAACATCTGTAATGTTTGATTCACTGAATGCGACAACTTACACTGTTGTATTGCAGGATGGAAATGCATGTACTGCAACTCAAACCACAGTGATAAATAATATCAGTGGGCCGGTGATTTCCAATATTGCTGTTACTGATTTAAAATGTAATGGTGATAACGGAGGTGCAATTGTATTGACACAAAGCAGCGGTACGGGTCCATTCCAGTACAGCATCAACAATGGTCAGACGCTGCAAATGGGAAATGTATTTAACAATCTTGCTGCAGGAAATTATGATATAATTGTTGTGGATCAGAACGGATGTGTGGCTGACAGTTTCATTGTTGTCAATGAGCCACCATTACTTACATATTCAGTTACTTCTTCTGTTGCAACCTGTGGCAATGCAAATGCTATGCTTACACTCAGTGGCAATGGTGGAACAGGCGCATATCAGTACAGCGTTAACGGAGGTATTACATATCAACCGTCAGGAATATTTGCAGGCCTGCCTCCTGATACATATCAAATTATTGTTGTGGATTCCAATAATTGTCAGATTGCTGACAGCATAGCTGTTTCAAGTGCTCCGGCACCGATATTATCGCTCATTTCTTCAACCAATATTTCATGCTATAATTTTTCTGACGGCTCGGTTAATTTAAGTACTGCCTCAGGAACTTCTCCGTTTAGCTATAGTGTGGACAGGGGAGTAACGTGGCAATCATCTACCTTATTCAACGGATTGCCTGCAGGAAATTACATGCTCTATGTGCAGGATGCCAATGGTTGTCTCGATTCTGTCAGCGCTGCATTAAGTCAGCCGGCACAGTTAATCACTCAAACTGCATCAACAGCTGTTTTATGTAATGGAGGTACTACCGGCACGGCCACTGTCAATGCATCAGGTGGAACCGGTCCTTACACTTACAACTGGAATGTTCCAGGAAATACAACACAAACAGTTCAGAATATTGCTGCAGGAGTTTATACGGTGGTAGTGACTGATGCAAATAACTGCAGCACTACCGACTCTGTTAATGTAAAGCAACCGCCACTTTTAATGCTTACAGCCACAACTGCAGATGTAAGTTGTTTTGGATTCAATAACGGTTCTGTTACGGTAGCTGCTACAGGAGGAACAGGGGCAATTCAGTATTCTATTGATGGCGGTATGAGTTATCAGTCAGGTTTAATTTTTGATTCTCTTCCACCCAATAATTATTCCATCACTGCTATGGATGCCAACGGATGTACCACTACAATTGCTACAAGTATCACACAACCGCAGGCTATTGCAGCAACTACTCAGGTTAGTCCGGTAAGTTGTTTCGGTGGAGCTGATGGCACCATCAGTCTGCTTGCATCCGGAGGTGTTGGCAACTTCGTATATGCCGTCAACGGTGGAGCAGGGCAGCAGTCAAATATTTTTTCAAACCTTGCTGCAGGCTCATACACTTTAATTGTTACTGATGGCAATGGTTGTACTTTCAGCATCAACGACACGATGACGCAACCTGATTTACTTGTGGCAACATCGCTAGTGCAGAATGTATTGTGTAACGGTCAAAGTAACGGCTCAGTCACAGTAGCAGTCACCGGTGGTGTGGCGCCTTATCAGTACGTTTGGAATACTGGCGATACCATTTCTTCAGTTTCAAATATTACCCAGGGAAATTATTCTGTTGTTGTTACTGATTTGAATGGATGTACTACCCAACTTGCAGCAACAGTAAGTCAGCCTACGGCAATTGCAGTTTCAATATCACCCGATCCAACTATTTGTATTGGTCAGCAGGCTACACTTACGGCTTCGGCTTCAGGTGGAACTCCGCCTTATGCATTCAAATGGAATACAGGATATGTAGGAGCAGTGTTGCAGATTAATCCTTCTGTTACTACTTCGTATAATGTATTCATCACCGATAATGCAGGTTGCAATTCGCCATTGCGTTATGCCAATGTCAATGTCAATCCTCCTCTGAGTGTTGTTGTAAGTCCTGATGATACCATCTGTCAGGGCGAGTCTGTAACACTTATTGCAAATGCTTCAGGAGGAAACGGAGGGCCTTATTCCATCACCTGGAACGGACAATCTGCATCGTCCATTACAGTGACTCCTGCTTCAACTTCGGTTTATACAGCATTGGTCAATGATGGATGCACAGTGTTACCTGCACAGGCATTGAGTACAGTTATTGTAAATCCTTTGCCACAGGTAAATTTTGAGCCTCTCGATACAGAAGGTTGTGTGCCTTTGACAGTTTCATTCAACAATCTCAGTACAAATGCCGTTAGCTATCAGTGGACATTTGGTGACGGTGACAAAGATTCAGCAGTATCAGCGGTTCATATTTACGAGAACCCGGGAGTGTATAGTGTAGGTTTATATGCCATCAGCAATGAAGGTTGTGAAAACAATCTGGTATTGGATGATTTGATTTCGGTGTTTGATAATCCCATTGCAGCATTCGACATCAGCCGTACCGAGACAAACATTTTGGACCCGCGATTTGAATTTTATAATCACAGCATCAGCGCAGCATATTATCAGTGGGATTTTGGTGACAGCAGAGGAGTTTCTTCAGAGCCAAATCCATTATATGCTTATAACGATACCGGAATTTACCAGATTGTGATGGTAGCTGCCAACGAACATCAGTGTACAGATACTGCTTATGGCGAAGTGCATGTGGGCGGTGCATTCACTATTTACATACCCAATGCTTTTTCACCAAACAATGACGGGCGCAACGATGTATTCAGTGCAAGTGGTATTGGTTACACACAACTGCAGATGTTGATTTTCGACCGCTGGGGAAATTTGGTTTTCAATCAGACTTCAGACAATCCTGCATGGCAGGGCGAAAATATGTTTAAAAGCAGCATTTGTCAGCAAGGTGTGTATGTGTATAAAGTGATTGTCAGAAATATTTTTGATAAACAGGAAGAGTTTAAAGGAACGGTTACACTTATCAGATAACTGTATTTTGAAAAATAAGAGAGGCTGTGCTTGTAAGCACAGCCTCTCTTATTTATATCTTAGCTATTTTATTTCTGACTTCCTTTTGGCTCCAACAATTTAAAAAACTGATCCAACTGTGGCAGAATTACAATACGTGTTCTGCGGTTCAGTGCTCTGCCCGCTGCAGTGGTATTAGGCTCTAAGTTGATGTATTCACTTCTTCCGGCTGCAATCATACGGGTGGGGTCAACTCCATAATTTTTCTGCAATACACGAACAACAGATGTGGAACGCAACACACTTAAATCCCAGTTATCTTTGATAAATCCGGTATGAATCGGTTTGTTGTCCGTATGACCTTCCACCATAAACTGTACATCAGGCTGAGCTTTGATTACTGCGGCAACTTTTCCTAATACTTCTTTTGCACGTGGTGTTATTTCATAACTGCCGCTCTTAAACAACATTTTGTCTGAAATGGAAATAAACACTGCACTTCCTTCAACTTTTATCTGCACATCCTGATCGTTCACATCTTTCAAAGCTCCTTTCAGATTCAGAACAAGTGCCATATTCAATGAGTCTTTTCTGTTCATCTCCTTTTGCAAATCCTGAATGTACATATCTTTTGCATTGATATTTTCCAGTGATTTTCTGATGCTTTCACTCTGGCTGGCTGTCAGCACCGACAAGTCAGAGAGTTGTTTCAGCATGGTGGTGCTGTTGGCTTTCAGATAAGCAACCTGTTGTTCCAAATCACTTACTTTCTTTGCGTTTTTATCTTTATCTGCCAGACAGGCACTCAACTGATAATCCAGTTTGTCATAATCTGTTTTTAAAGTATCATACTTGTTTACCTGTGCTTTGTACTTTTTCTGACTTACACAGGAAGCCAATAACAGGCTTCCGCCTATCAAAATCAATGCTGTCTTTCTCATTTCTTTGAATTTTATTTAAAATAATTTTTTCAGAGTGCAAAAGTAAAATTCATGAGAGTATTTTTAATGAATAGCCATCATGTGAATGTAAAATTTTTGATGTAATGTATTCATATTTACTTTAATGCTGAAGTTTAACATGTAAGTAAATTATAGATTTACATCTATGCATGTATTTCAGGTAAATTTCTTATTTTCGCAGAGAATCAACCAATCTTAAAAATGAGAATGAATAAATTTTTACCCGCAATTATTTTTTCTGTTTTCATGTTTGCTGAAAACAGTAATGCATGTTCAGTAGCAGGAACTGTTACTTCCAATCGTGATTCTATTTGTTATCAGGATACGATTGTACTTGTCACAACAGGTTATACCGGAACAACATTTCAATGGCAGAGCAATGATGGTTCTGTATGGGTGAATGAAACCGGATCTACTGATACTTACACTGTAGTGCCCGGTGCTACCAAACAATACCGCGTGATTGTTACAGCCACAGGATGTCCTTCTGATACGTCCAACAGTGTTCTTGTTACGGTAGGCTCTATTCCTGTTCCCTCAGGTACAGGTGCCTCTCGTTGCGGTTATGGACAGTTAACTCTTACGGGCACAGGCTCTGCTAACGGTTCATTGCGCTGGTACACCGACCCCACAGGAGGAATCCCCATTGGAACAGGTAACTCAGTAAATGTTACCGTAGGTACAACTACAACATTTTATCTCGAAGATAACACCTACAGCGGTGGAGGCGGAGCAAGTCCTATCTTGATTACCGAAATGGATGTCAACGATAATCCTTCAGGTGGTGCAGGTGATGACCTGGAAATACAGAATGTATCTTCACTTCCTGTTGATGTTACCGGTTGGAAGGTAGCTATTAATGATAGTTATACCGATATTAATGTGGTTAACCCCAACGTTCAAACACTTTCAGGAATTATTCCTCCGGGAGGTGTATTAAACTGGACTGATGCAGCATCCGGACCAAATTACTGGGGATCCAATATTCTCTGGAATTCCGGAACATTTCCTACATTCACAGGATGGGCTATCATTCTCGACAATAACAATGTAGTAAGAGATTTTGTACCGATGAACTGGCCCGCAGCCAACATTCAGGCAATGGCTCCTGTAATCAATGGCGTTACTGTCACTATCCCTTCCACAATATGGTCAGGTGATGGCGTGGATATTAGTACGGTTGGTGCCGGTCAGGGAGTAGCGCGTACCGGTTTTCAGGATAACAACAATGCTACAGATTTTGCCATTCAGTCACTCACCATCGGCTCAACAAACCCATCCATGACATTGCCCTTCCAGGGATTTGGTTGCTCAAGCCCTCGTGTTCCTGTTGTGGCAACTATCAACCCTTCAACTCCTGTAACAATTACAGCTTCTTCCACTGCACTGTGTATGGGTCAGTCAGCAAATCTTAGTGTATCAAGCACCAACTCTAATTATAGTTATACATGGTTCCCTTCAACAGGTCTTAGTGGCACAACAGGCACCAACGTAACTGCTGCACCTACTGTTCCCACTATGTATTATGTTGCCGGGTCAGACGGTACCTGTGGTGCAATTGACAGTGTGTTTATTGATGTAGGCCCTACTTCTGTAGCAGGTACTGCAACTCTTACTGCAGCAACGGTTTGCTCAGGCTCTGTGACTACTTTGATTTTAACAGGCTACACCGGAAACATTCAATGGCAGGTAAATAGCGGAATCGGTTGGACTAATGTTGCAGGAGGTACAACTTCACCTTATCAGTTTAATCCTACCATCTCAGGCGATTACAGAGCTGAAGTTATCAGCGGAGGTTGTCCTACGGTTTATTCCAACTCTGTTAATATTAATGTAATTCCTGTAACAACTCCTACTACTACCAACGATACAATTTGTGCAGGTTCCACTGCCAACCTTTCTTCAACAGGAAGCGGTATTGTAAACTGGTACACTTCGGCAATGGGTGATACGTTGGTGAATACAGGTAATAACTACAGCGTTCAGCTGAATAACACGACAACATTTTACGTCCAAACAGTTGATGGTGGTCAGGTTTATACCCTCGGCCCGTTAGACAGAGGTATAGGAAGTCAGTCAAGCAATGCAAGCAACAACTACGGTATGCGTTTTGACGCTGTGCAGGAAGCAACCATTGATTCAGTTTATATCTATCCCGTTTCTGCAGGTACTGTAACATTTAATCTGATGGATTCTTTGGGTATTAATATTCTGCAAACAAAAACGGTTTCTGTTCCCAGTACTTTCAATATCTATCCGGTTTATCTTGGTTTCAGTGTTACAGGCGGCTCAGGCTACAGACTTGTTGTTGCATCAGGTAGTGTGAATCTGTATTACAACACCTCCGGTGCAGTTTATCCTTATACCATTTCAGGATGTCCCATTTCCATCACAGGTTATTTGAATCCTAATCCGAATACAGGTGCTGCTTATTATTACCTCTATCGCTGGATTATTACCAGTGGCTGTAAGAGTCCTTTCGTCCCCGTAAGCGGTGTGGTAATCGGCCCTCCTGTTCCAGTGATTACTCCTTCAGGTTCTTTACTCACTTCTTCTCCTGCTGCCAACTATCAGTGGTTGCTCAACGGTCAACCGATTGCAGGTGCAACAGGTCAGACTTATCAGACTACAGGACCCGGTTCTTACACCGTTCAGGTAACGGATGCTGCTACAGGATGTGTGGTAACTTCTGAACCTTATCTGATTGTTTCTTTTGATGATTTGAATATGGAAAAAGCAGGTGTTTCCATTTATCCCAATCCTTCTAAAGATAAGTTCTATCTGAACTTCCACACCGGATTCAAAGGAAATGCAGAAGTGAAAATATTCAACACCGTAGGTCAGGAAGTTTACTTCAAAGAAATTTCTGACCCGCAAGGCTCCGTTATCGAATTAAACAAACAACTGCCTTCAGGTTATTACATCCTTCAGTTGAATTGTAATAGGGGTGTCTTCCAGACAAAGATTACCAAACTCTGAAACTGAGTGATAATAAAAAGAAACAGCTCCCTTTGGGAGCTGTTTCTTTTTTGTTATCTGCCTTGAGCAGCGTTGCTAAATCTTAAGCCTGCGCAGTTGGTCCACCAAAATTCATCGGTATGGCAATGCCTTCTGTTTGTTTGATGGGGCCATGTACCTGCTCATATTTGGTGATGTTTTCATTCAGTGCACCAAGCAGTCTCTTGGCATGCTGAGGCGTAAGCACTATACGTGATTTCACCTTGGCCTTTGGCACTCCAGGCATTACTTTTATAAAGTCAATTACAAATTCCGAATTGGAATGAGTGATTATAGCTAAATTGGAATAGGTTCCGTCAGCAATTTCTTCGCTCAACTCTATGTTCAGTTGATTTTCGTTTTTATTGTCCATGTATTTAAATTTTAAAGTGTAAAGATAAGGTTAATCAAGTTGCAGTGTTTCGCTATACTGCATAAAAGATTTTGAACTACTTTCTTTTTGAATAGCGGCAAAGTCCTTCATCCAGATATTTGGTATAGGTCTTTATATCGGGAGTGTAACCTCTTGGCTCTGCTAAAATTCTTCCTTTATTATCAAGCAAAACATAATATGGCTGCGAATTGGTTTTGTAAACCGAAGTCTGCAATTCACTCCATTTATTTCCTACCGTGCGTATTTTTTTACCGGTCACTTCCGAAACATATTGTTTTTCTTCAGGCAATTCTTCTTTGTCATCCACATAGAGTGAAATCAGCACGTATTTATCGGAAAGTCGTTTCAATACTTCAGGATCACTCCATACATTGTCTTCCATCTTTCGACAGTTTACGCAACTCCATCCCGTAAAATCCACCATCACCGGTTTGCCTACTGTTTTGGCATAAGCCATACCTGCCTCATAGTCGTGATAGCAATTCAGATTGTGCGGACAATGTCCACTGCTTTTTTCTGTAATCCATTCTTTATAAAATTCAGGAGGAGGAAATCCGCTGATGAGTTTAAGTGGTGCTCCCCATATTCCGGGTATCAGATACAATGTAAATGTCAATGATAAAATAGCAAACATCAGTCGTGGCACCGAAATGTGTGGCACGTCACTGTCGTGCGAAAAACGAAGTTTGCCCAACAGATAAAAACCAAGCATTCCGAAAATAATTACCCAGATGGCAATAAATATTTCACGTTTCAGAAATCCCCAGTGATATGCCAAATCAACATTGGATAAAAATTTAAACGCTAATGCAAGTTCTATAAATCCGAGCGAAACTTTTACTGTATTGAGCCATCCTCCCGATTTTGGCAATGAGTTGAGCCACCCCGGAAATGCAGAAAACAATCCGAAAGGCAATGCAAGTGCCAGCGCAAATCCTGTCATTCCTGTCAGTGGTCCAAGGTAACTTCCTCCGTGTGCTGCTTCAACCAGCAGCGTGCCTATAATAGGTCCAGTACACGAAAATGAAACCAGCGACAGTGTAAATGCCATAAAAAATATTCCTATCAAACCACCTTTTTCAGAGGCTGAATCAGCTTTATTTACGAGCGAACTTGGAAGCACTATTTCAAATGCTCCAAAAAAAGAAAAAGCAAAAATCAGAAATACAATAAAGAAGGTAAGATTGAAAAACACACTGCTGGCCATGTCATTCAGGGCATCGCTGCCTAATGTTACCGTCACCAGAAAACCCAATCCCACATAAATTACTATGATGGAAAGCGAATAGATGATGGCATTCATCAGTCCTTTCTTGCGGTTGCCGCTGCGCTTGGTAAAAAAGCTTACCGTCATGGGTATCATCGGAAACACACAGGGTGTGAGCAAGGCCACAAAGCCTCCTAACAATCCGGCAATAAATATTCCTAAAAGACTTTTGTCGGTATGGTTGCTTCCACCGGTAATTTCACCGCAGCCGGGTTCCAATTCTGTTATCACGGCATTATCTCCGGCTTCCACTACTACTGTATCTGCTGTTTCGGTTACCAGCGTATCGGCAACAGGTGTAGCTGCCACCGGAGGTACAACTTCTGCTGTTGTTTTCTCAACAGCAGGATTGTTTTCTGTCGTCATGCAGCTTTTCATCTTAGCAGCATTCACTGCAAAACTGAAGTCCACATCAGTAGGAGGGAGGCACTTCTCATCATCACATGCCATATAGTTTACATAACCCTCTACATTGAATTTTTTTCGTGTAGTGATTTTTATTTTCTGTTTAAACTCTGTTTCTCCGTGAAAAAATTTAACCTTCATCTGAAACTGCTGGTCAAATACTTCTTCTGCATGTCCCTCCTGCACTTTTCCCACTAACTGATAGTCTGCCGATTTCTTAAAAGTAAAGGTGGTTGGTATCGGTCCGTCATTGCCATTGTCTTTCTGCGAGTAGATATGAAATTTATCAATCGTTGTAGCTTTAAAAATAAGTACAGCTTCGCAACTGTCGGTCTGTTCAACCCTGAATGTCCATTTGGCTCCTTCAAAAATCTGAGCCTGTACAGGAATGTTTAAAACAGAAAGCGCTGTAAGTAAAAACAACAATGCCTGAAATTTTTTCCTCATATTGGTAATGAAACTTTTCTGATAAATGTTTTTTTGCAAAGAAACGAATTAGTCAACAAGATGCAGTTGTTTTTGTTTAATTATGACAGTCCGTACATATTCATTTTTCAGTACCCAATGTCTTTTTCAAGGCAGATTATTTTCTTAATCCCAAGGTTTTCATTTACTGCTAATTGATGAAATCTCCTCTGAGAACGCGATAATGTTTTCGGGCATCAGCCACAAACAGGCTTGCCGGATATTTGTCAATCAGCTTCTCATAAGCTGCCTTTGCTTTTTCTTTGTCGTTCAAAATATTTTCATAAATGGTGGCCATGCGGTAGAGTGCATCATCGGCCAGAATATCTTCGGGATATTTGTCAACAATGTCCTGATATAGTTTGATGGCAGTGTCAGGATGTTGTTTTTTCATTTCTATGGCAGCCTTTTTAAACCAGACACGCGTGGTAATTTTTCTTCCGGGATAAAGCACCAGAATACTGTCTAACGTTGCCAGTGCCTCATCATCCTTATTCTGAAATGTGAGCAACTCCGCTCTTGAATAAATGCGAAGCGGTTCAGTAATGGAATCTTCTCCGATGTTGTCGGTTATAAGTAAAGCCAAATCCAGTGCATCGTTGGATATGAGTTGCGAAGTAGCTTGTTTCAGCACGTTCAGTTGTGCTGCTGCCCAATCAAATTCGCCTAAGTAATACGACAGCCGCGCATTACGGAATTTGGCTTCGCGGCCCAGGGCGTCATGTTTAAAATCTTTGTCAACCTGAGAGTAGGTGAGTGAGGCATCCCATAAATTTCCTTCCAGAATAAGTATATCACCCAATTCTAATTTACATTCGGCAACAAACGATGGTGTAAGCCCCGGAATGGCAATTATTTCTTCAAGAATTTTGCGTCCTTCATCAATGTTGTGCAGATAAAATGCCTGCAGGTGTGCATACCTTTGCCATAGCGGAGCAGTAATGGTGTTAGTGCCTAATTCTTTCAGCGTGGTTTTAAAACGTTCGTCAAGTGCTGTAAGTTCCTGCGGAGTGTAAGGGTCGTTCACCACATGCATGTAGGCAGCTTTTACCGAAGCCATCTTTGCCTGAATATACATGGGATGGTTGCTTCCTTTTTCAATGATGTAGTTGAAACATTTTTGTGCTGTTGCCCAGTCGCTGTTGCTGATGCATATTTCGCCAAGCTGATAAACACGCGAGCCGTTGTTGTCACTTTTCTTATCTAATGCTTTTGCCTGTATCAGTGCTGAGTCAAAATCTTTGTCCTGCAGAAAAAGCCAGTACAAAAATTCAGAGTAAATGGTCTGTCCGGGTTGTTTTTGAATTCTGCGAAGCAGTGAGGTACGCAACAATTCCGAAAGTTTGTTGTCAGGATCCTGACTGATGCGTTGCTGCAATACTGCCTGTATGTTTCCGGTGTAGAGATTGTTCTCTTCCATCAAATCCAGATATTCGTCAATCATTTTCTGCGAATCGCCCTTGCGTCCGTATAGGTCAGCTAATTCAAATCCATAAGTCGGTCCCATACCAAAGTTGCGCGCTTTCTGATATACTTCTATGGCATAATCAATTTTCTGCGCAATGGTGAATGCTCCTGCTACTGAATACACTTCATTAGGGTCGGGTTTCAGATTTTTTAATACCGACTCAAATTGTTTTTTTGCTTTTTCATTTTCGCCTTCTGTTTCATACAGCAACCCTAAATCTACCTGATATCTGCCTGCATTTCCCGATTTTTTTATCTGCTTTTTTATCAGCTTCTCAGCTTCTTTGTAGTCCTGCATGGTTTTGAGGCAACGCAGATACGAATCATAAGTTCCAAATGGATCAATGTCGTATTGCTTTTCGTAATACACGGCTGCTTTGTCATACTCGCCTGTGGATTCATACTGCCTGGCAAGGTCAAGGTTGTTCATGGATTGTGCCTGTGCTGCAGGTGCAAATGCCGTCAGCAGCAACACTGCAATCAGCACATGCAACATCCAAACAACTTTATTTTTTTTCAAAGCAATCATGTTAGTCTATCATTTTAAAACCGGTATAGCGGTGCAGTACTTCAGGCAATGCAATTCCTTCTGCTGTTTGATTGTTCTCCAACAGTGCAGCCACTATGCGCGGCAATGCCAGCGCGCTTCCGTTGAGGGTATGTGCAAGTTGTTTTTTTCCTTCTGCATTTTTGAAACGAAGTTTCAGCCTGTTGCTCTGAAATGTTTCGAAATTGGATACCGAACTTACTTCTAACCAGCGCTGCTGTGCTGAAGAATATACTTCCAAATCATACGTCATAGCTGAGGCAAAACTCATATCGCCACCACACAGCCGCAGCACACGGTAGGGGAGTTGCAACTGCTGCAGCAGCCCGCATACATAGTCTTTCATTTCTTCCAGCACTTCATAAGAACGTTCTGGATGTTCAATTCGTACAATTTCCACTTTGTCGAACTGATGCAGCCTGTTCAGCCCTCTCACATCCTTGCCATAAGAGCCTGCTTCGCGCCTGAAACAGGGCGTATAGGCAGTCAGTTTCTGAGGCAAATCATTTTCTTTCAGCATCACATCGCGGTAAATGTTGGTCACAGGTACTTCTGCCGTAGGTATCAGGTAAAATTTATCTTCTCCCACAAAATACATCTGCCCTTCTTTGTCGGGCAATTGCCCTGTGCCGAATCCTGAGTCTTCGTTAACGAGTATGGGCGGCTGCACTTCCAAAAAGCCGTTTTCAGTGGCTTTGTCTAAGAAGAAATTAATCAGTGCCCGCTGCAATCTTGCACCTTTACCTTTATACAGCGGAAATCCCGCCCCCGTTAGTTTTACACCCGTTTCAAAATCTATCAGACCATATTTTTCGCAAAGCTCCCAGTGTGGTTTTTTGCCTTCGGCTGAAGGAAGTTCTTTTACCGAAAAAACAATTTCATTGTCGGCAGCCGATTTTCCTGCAGGCACTTTTTCGTGAGGCAAATTCGGAAGTTTTACCAGCTCATCGTGCAGCAGTTTTTCTGTTTCGCTCAGCAAATTCTGCAGTTGCCTGGATGTTTCTTTAAGCGCTGCATTTTTTTCTTTTTCCTGCTCTGCTTCTGCTTTTTTGCCTGCCTTCATCAGTGCACCTATGCGTGCAGCAATGTTGTTCTGCTCGGCTAAGCAACTATCCGATTCTTTTTGCAGAGTACGCCTTCTCTCGTCATATTGTAGAATTGATTCTACTGTTTCCTGAGCCTTAAAGTTCTTTATGGCAAGATATTTGATAATTTTTTCAGGGTTTTCTCTGATTTGTGAAAGTTCTAACATAAAAATAATTGAAACCCCAAAAATACATGTTAACCCCTTAACCGCGAACAGAAAATAACGGTGGTGATTGAAATGGGGATGAAGAACACAGGGAAAAACTTCACAGGAAATGCATCTGTGACAGCGAAATTTGATGAGGTTATTTGTGTAATAGCATTTGCCTTAAATCAGTTTGTAAAATGAAGTTAAACCACCCATACTCCAACAAAGGAAAAATTAACAACATCTATTGGTTAATTTCTCTCAATGCTGTATATTTGGGCTTTAAAATTTGAACCAACATTTAAATTAAATAATCATGCAAAAATTATTTACTCCTTTTATGCGAATTTCGTTTGTGCTGCTGCTGCTGGCACCGGTTTTTTCCAAAGGACAGGTAGTAATTAATGAGTCGTTCGATGGAACGATTTTCCCTCCTCTGGGATGGACTTCAGGTGCTGTGCTGCCAAGTACTGATCCTGAAAACTACTGCGAAAGAGTTACCTCAGGTAGCAATCCGTTTGGTCAGCCGGCAACTACACACTCCGGTGCAGGAATGGCACGCTACCGCTGCGGGTATATGACTACCTTTGGGGAGTATGCCTATATTGCATCCAGAGCGCTGGATTTTACAAACATACCTGCTACCGGTGCTGATATTACCTTTTGGATGTATCGCGATAATGTAAATTCCCCCATTCACGATTCGTTGCGTGTTTATCTCACCAACTCCAATGCCTATTCAGGCCCTGCAGGTTTGAGCTGCACTATTGTGCAAATTTGTCAAGCTAATTTTGGTAGTTACATTTCACGAAACTATTCGAATTTTCCCGCTATAGCTGCAGCAGGTTGGTGCCAGTATCAGGTTACTATTCCGCAGGCCTATATTACCGGCTTAACTCCTGCACAGCAATCAAAACAGTATCTTGTTTTTGAATTTCACAACAGACATACTGTTGCCACCGGAGGAAATATTTATATTGATGACATTTCCATCAATACCTATCCTAAAGCACAAACCATTGTAAACACGTTTATGAATTTTCAGGCAACGGCCACCGTACCTCCCGGCACTACCAATAATCTGATTGGAGGAGTGGTGATAAATGTTGATGGTGGCGATGATGTGAATGCAGGTAATTATTATACCGTAAATAATTTCAGTTTCAGTACCATTGGCTCCAGTGCTCCCTGCACCGATTTGCAAAATGCCAAACTCTGGTGGACAGGCGGAACCGATAATTTTACAGGTGTTGCCAACGCAGTGCAAATTGGAGCCACTGTGGCTGCTCTTTGTGCCACCAATTATACCTTTATCCCTGTGGCTACCTTCAGGTTGCACAACGGAGCTAATTATTTCTGGATAACCTACGATGTGAAGACTTCACCACCTGCCGTAGCCGGCAATTGCGTGGATGTAGAGTATAACTCAGTTACTGTTACCAAAGGCTCTGTTTCTACAATTACACCTACCGTAGGTACCTTGGGCGGCTGCCGCCCTATTGACGTAAGTTATTGCGGTGGTTCTACTCCTTATTATTCTGTAGGTACTTCGTGGTTAGGTGGCTCCTATACTGATAATGATTATATAAACCATGTTACCCTGGTAGGTGAACCTTTAACTGATATTATCAATAACGGAACCAACTGTTGCGGCCCGCCCATTTCTCCCTGGTTTGGAGGTCCTGCACCATTTAGCGCTCACCCACCCGATTACGAAAAGTTTGCTCCTACACCCAATCATACCACTACCCTGATGCGGGGCAACAGTTATACAATTTCTCTTCAGGTAGGTACCTGGTATGGTTCAAACTATATTGCTGCATGGATTGACTATAACCATGACGGAGTATTTTCTGCTGCAGAAAAATTAGGTCAGTCCGGACCTTTGGGAGTAAATGGAACCTATGCTCCCACTTTCACAGTTCCTGCCGGTACTTATGCAGGTAACACCTTCCTGCGGGTAAGAGAGGTTTATGCCAATCCCAATATTGACCCCTGTGCCAGTGCTACCTATGGCGAGACTGAAGATTATGTAGTAACTATTATACCTGCCTGTGCAGCACTGCCCCCCGGTTATCAGAAAATATGGCTGGGAGCTGTGGATGATAACTGGAATACTCCTGCCAACTGGTGCCCTTTGACACCTCCAAAAATTACGGAGAATACCATCATTCCCGGTGGCAGCCCCAACAGACCGGTTATTTATGAGGGTACTACTGCTACTGCCAAGGTGCTGACCATTGCAGGCAACGATACTGTTACTGTTAAAGTTTATAATTCAGGCAGCCTTACCGTAGCCGACAGTATGAACATCAAAGACCCTGCTTCGGCTCTGATTATTAATTCAGAATATTTCAATAAAGCGATAATATCCAATGGTACATTAACACAAACCACACCTCCTTTTCATCCTTTTAACGGAGCTTCGAGGAGTCAGCGATGTCAGTTTTTATATTCCTCTGCTGAACTTGCCGCCAAGGGTATGGTAACAGGCGATCTTATTGACTCTATAGGGATGCATATAGATGCTTTCACTCCGCCAGCCAATGCCTACACCAATTATAGCATACGATATTATTATGCACCGTTGACTTTCGTTGCTTATGGTGGAAGCACTACAACTAATAAGTTAGCTGATTTTGCAATAGGAAGCACTCCTATTACGGTATATACAAGCCCATCAGAAACAGTTACCGGTGCAGGTATCCGTTATATAACATTGACTACACCCATTCCGGTTGATTTAAATTACAATCTGATAATTGATATCTGCTACGACCATACTCCCGGAGGAGGTCAGAATTCGTTTTATACAACTACTCTGGGGGCAAGAAAATATATTGAGATGTATTCTACCGCTCCTACGGTAACAAGTGCCTGCGATTTTTCACCTACCATCAGAGCTATGGTTGTAGGTGCCTACCCGGTTGGTACCACCACCTTTACGCTTGGAACCTTTTTGCAAAGCACATTACCTCACCTTAAAGTGGGTATGAGGGTAAGTGCTACTTCGCCTGCAGGCATATTCCCTGCCGGAACCATCATTACCTCCATTGCAGGTAGTGTAATTACGGTAAACAACCCAAGTATAGCAGCAATAGCTACTGGCAATCAAATTTCATTTGCAGTAAATGGCACACTCATTACTACCGATGGTAACTGTTCTACTATGCAGCGCCCGAATATGACACTGGTGTTCAAACGCCCATTCAAAACCTTCCAGGCTTCTATGGGTGGCAACTGGACCAACAACGGTACCTTTACTGCAGGAAAAAGTAATTTCACTTTCTACGGTAGTGCTTGGCAACGTATATACGGTACTCAGATTTCTAATTTCTACGATTTAACACTCAACAAAACATCTGCAGGTTCAACATTAGAGTTGTGGCAGGATGTAAACGTTACCGATTCATTAAATCTGTATATGGGTCGCATCCACCTGAACGGAAACCCTGTTGCCATACGTACATTAAGTTTGCTTGATGGCAATCCTGCCGGTTTGTCGCAACTTCAGGTGATATCCGGAAAACTGTGGGCAGAATCCAATCCGCCTAATTACGGTAATTTCCGCTGGCAGATGAAAACACCATCAGCCTATCCGTTCAATGCAGTGATTCCATTTGTTGACGCTATTGGAAATTCAATTCCTATGGATTACACTGTAAATGCAGGAACTCCTGATATTACGGTAACCACGTATCACACCATACCCAACAATACGCCAATTCCTACCGGTGTAAACAACATCTATCAAAACACCTGGATAGCTCCACCGGCTACCGACAACAGTCCGTACATGGTTGACAGGTTCTGGCAGGTAGATGATGCAGGTACCGGTGTGAACCGTGATTTAACTTTCCGCTGGACAGCAGCAGAAAATGCAGCATCAGGTGCATCGCCTTACCGTGCACAGGTGTATAATCCAACCGGAAGTTCAGTAGGCACCGGAGCCTGGATGTGGCCTTTCAGCCTAGGCCAGACAAACCCCACAGGTACATCAGTAAAGGCACCAAACATTACCTACACCAATACCTGGGCTGTGGTGCGCGAACTGCAACCGCTGCCTGTTAAACTCCTGATGTTTGATGCACGTCCTTATAAAGACAAGGAAATTGTCTGCAACTGGACCACTGCCACCGAAGAAAACAGTGATTACTTCACTGTGGAAAGAAGTGTGGATGGTATCAACTTCGAAAAGGCCGGCACCGTTAAAGCTGCGGGTAACTCCAATGAGCAACGCAACTATAAGTTTGTAGATACAAATCCTTATCGCGGAGTATCATTCTACCGTCTTACACAAACCGATTTTGATGGTAAAACAGAAAACTTCGAGAAGGTGGCTGTGAACCTGAGCATTCCTGCAGCACCGATATCCGTATATCCTGTTCCGGCAAAAGATCAGGTTGTCATCAGCGTTGACCCCAACGTAAATCTCGAAAATGCAGTGTTGACAGTGTATGATCTTACAGGACGCAAAATGATTACACAAACGGTTGCTCAACTGAGAGGCTTAGGCACCAACATATTCAAACTGCCGCTTACTTCTTTAACCAACGGAATGTATTATTTCGATATCAAAGTAGAAGAAACTTCTCTTGGCAATGGCAAGTTCATCGTTGAGAAATAAAGAAACCGTTTACGGTAAGTAGATTAATAAATTAATTAACACAACAGTGAAAAGTCAGCCCTCGCGGCTGATTTTTCATTTTGGGTTTAACCTGAATGTGCGACCTTGTGCAAAATTTAACATCAGTGATACAATCCAAAACACTTGCTTATCTCAAAGCTTTATCACGCCACAACAACCGCGACTGGTTTGAAGCACACAAAGCACAGTACCTCGAAGCAAAAACCGATTTCGAAAATTTTATTTCGCAGGTCATTGTGCAGCTTTCAAAAGCTGAACCGCGCTACAAAGGTCTGGAGGCTAAAAAATGTATATTCAGAATATATCGCGATGTACGTTTTTCAAAAGACAAATCGCCTTACAAGACACATCTGGCAGCTTATTTTCATACCGGAACTAAGCAGAACGAAGGCGCAGGATTTTATATACACATCAAGCCCGGAAATTCTTTCATTGGCGGAGGACGCTATGTGCCTGATGCAGCTTCGCTTCGAAAAATACGTCAGGAAATAGACTACAATACGGAGGAGTTTAAAAAAATAATCAGTAACAAAAATTTCAAAAAGCAATTTTCGGAGTTGCAGAATATCAAATTAAAAACCGCTCCACGCGATTATCCTAAGGACCATCCCGATATTGAATTACTGAAATATACGAGTTTCATCGTCAGCAAACCAATGACAGATGCAACCGTTACAGGCAAACAACTGATGAAAGAAGTAACTGCATCATTCAGCACGATGAAACCTTTGCTTGATTTTTTGAACCGTGCAACAGACTGAAAAAATATGGTAAGGACTGAACACTGCAACTAAACACACACTCATGCAGAAGGTACAGGTTCTGTTTTTCTTCCAATAATTTTTATGATAACTATGGTAATTAATGACAGGAATGCCATAATGAACCACAACGTTTGATAACCAAAATCGGCAATTGTTTGCGTAGCAATAACAGGTAAGGTAGTCTGCGACAAACTCCACGACATGGAAAAAAGTGCTGCATACTGTCCGCGGTTGCTGTCGTCACTACGGTTATTCATAAACGTATTCATAAACGGCATGGCAAACATTTCGGAAAGAGAAATGATTACTACCAGCAAGGCAAATGCAGCGAAACCTGCTAAGAAAGGAATACTTAAGTAAGCTATTAACAGAAGCAGAGCACCTAATGCAATAAAATTGTAAACACTGGTTTTTCCTTCCATGTTATAAACCATAATCATTTCAATAGCTGCCACCATCACACCATTCAGAGCCATCAGATAACCAATTTGAGTTTCGCTGAGTTGCATAGCTTTATAATACAAAGGCATGGTGAGGAAAAACTGGAAAAAGCACAGTGCATAGAAATAAGCAGCCACCAAAAAGAGAAGATATGTTCTGTCGCGATAAGGCGATTTAAGTACAGCCAGAGTTTTTTGCGGAGGCGATTTTCTTTTATTCTTCAGGCTGAAGTAAATAATAAATGCAGCACTGATGCAGGTAATTCCGTTTACAATAAAAATGTAGTGATAGCTGATGGTAGCCAGAATACCGCCAATAGCAGGCCCGACAGAAAAACCGAGATTAATAGCCAGCCTGTTGAGTGAAACGGAACGTGTATAATTTTCAGGTTTGCTGTGAAAAGCAACAGCCGTCATATTAGCCGGACGGAATGCTTCGCTGAAACTGCTCAGGATAAAAAAGAAAATACACAACAGCAAATAAGTTTTTATCAGCGGAATGAGCATAAAAAGAATTCCACCTGTGAACAGACTCCAGAACATGACCGGATGATATCCTAATTTATCGGTAATGCGTCCACCTAAGAATGCACCGGTAAAACTACCTGCGCCAAAACATGCAAGCATCACCCCGGTTTGCTGCAGCGTGAAATTTAATTCCTGAGTGAGATACACCGAAAGGAAAAAAATAACCATGGTACCGCTGCGGTTTATCAGCATCACCAGCGACAGCAGCCACACCTCAGTTGACAATCCGCTGTAGGCACCTTTTACAAGTTCTTTCGGTTTATGAAACATGCAACAAAAATCAGGAATGGAGTAATATGACTCTCAGAAATTGGATATTAAACTGACAAACAGATAAAAATGTACAAAAAACAAATCTTAGGGGGCTTATGAAAAGATAATAAAGCATATTTAGCTACATAAGATTCATTGCAAATCAAACAAATTGTACCAAATGTATGGTAAATACTAAAATAGTTCTTATCTTTGTATTTAATAATACCAGCCACGCTTCCCATCAGAACAGCGCACCCGGGCTGGTTTTCGATTTTAAGAGGTTTAACCCTTTTTTACCTAAAACATGAAGTACAATAAAGTACCTATAAAGTTTACAGAGCAGATAGAATTACTTAAGCAACGCGGATTAAGATTCAGTAACGAATCATCCGCACTTAGGTATCTGTCTAATATCAGTTACTACCGTTTAAGAGCATATACTTATCCATTTCAGGATAATTCCCATAGCCATCAACCTTTTATTGTTGATGTTACCTTTGAAGAAATTATAGAACTTTATGTTTTTGACAGAAAACTAAGGTTATTAATCTTTGATGCTATTGAGAAAATTGAAATTGCACTCCGAACACAGGTTATTTATCACTTCGCTTTAAATCATGGAAGCCACTGGCAGTTAAAACCGGAATTATTCAGAGATGCTATGAGATTTGCAAATCATCTTGACAGTTTGCAAAAAGAAATTGACAGGAGTAACGAAACGTTCATTGAGCATTATAAAAATAAATACACTAACCCTGCTGAGCCACCATGTTGGATGAGTTTAGAGGTTAGCAGTATGGGTTTGTTGTCAAAAATATTTCAAAACCTGAAAAAAGGGCCTGAAAAAATAGCGGTAACTACTCATTTTGGGCTTCGTGATGTTTCAGTAATTGAAAACTGGATACTTTGTTTCAGTACTTTGAGAAATATTTGTGCGCATCATGGCAGAATATGGAACAGACGACTTATTAAAATAAAACTTCCAACAAATACCAGTCAAAATTTTTTGAAGAACAAAACTGTTTATACAAACAAACTTTATGCAACGTTGTCTTGTATTGAATATGTGTTAAATCTAATAAGCCCCGGATCTACATTTAGTATCAGACTCAAAAGCCTTATGAAAACCTGCCCCCTTGCACAAACAAAAGAAATGGGTTTTCCTGATGACTGGCTAAAAGAAGAATTGTGGAAAGAGTCTGACTAAAAAATCAGAACAAATCAGGATGATAGGATTATAATAATTGTTAATCTCTGAATGACAGTGTGCTTTTATAAACCTCTGCCGCAATTAAAACTGTAAGCTGCATTTTGACTAATACATTAGCATCACCTGACAGAATAAAAGATGATTTAAAAAGGATTAATCAATTAACCGTAAATTTGTGTTTTAAAATCAGCAGTATGTCAAAGGTAGCAATCATCATGGGCAGCAAGTCGGATATGGCCGTAATGGAACAGGCGGCAAAAGTGCTTAACGAATTTCAGGTGGAGTGTGATATAAAAATTGTATCGGCACACCGCACTCCCGAAATGATGGTGGAGTTTGCCAAATCTGCCTACGACAAAGGATACCGTGTAATCATAGCAGGTGCAGGAGGGGCAGCACATTTGCCGGGTATGGTGGCATCGCTTACGCCATTGCCTGTGATAGGTGTACCTGTGAAATCGAGCAACAGCATTGACGGTTGGGATTCTGTACTCTCTATATTACAAATGCCCAATGGAGTGCCTGTGGCCACTGTAGCACTCAATGCAGCGCAAAATGCAGGAATACTGGCAGCAGAAATATTAGCTACCCAAAACGAAAAACTCTATAAAACACTTTTGGCCTATAAAGACGGACTCAAGCAAAAAGTAATCGAATCGAATAAAGATTTGTAACAGATTTACCGAACGAAGTCAGAGTAGAATTAAACAATTATTTCTTGTCTTTCTTATCCTGTTTTTTCCAGGGGCAATGGCGGCAGCCACTCTGACAACAGTAACCGCGTTTCAGATGATATTTCTCGGTAAAAACAATATAACCTTCAGGGGTCAGGTAATAATCTTCTTTGTCAAACTTATCGGTAAAAGCCATGTGAAGGAAAATGTTTTGCAAAGGTAGGGTATGAATAAATCGTGCTATTAATAATGTTGAGAAATGAAATTTTAATTTGCAAATAGCTGTTGGAATAATTCCGGTTTCAATTAATTAAGGTTGTAAATCAATAATCTTTTCAACAATTTATGTTACTTCAAATATATATCAGTCTGGGTTGACGGTTATTTTTAACTGCTTGAAATTGGAGTTTCGCGTTCCATTTTTGAAGCAATTGAAGGGTAAGACAGCTAAAAACTAAGATTGAGTTTGAGCTATTTAACCTCTTGTTAATGAGTGAATATCTCTTCTTGAAAAAAAATTTATTCAACCATTTGTAAATCAAAAATCGTTTTCTATTTTTGCGTTCCCTTTTTTGAAGGGTATAGTGTGTTCATTGACATCGTGATTTAGTGGCGTAAAGTCTTCTGCATGAATTGTATTGACTTATTGAAATTCAATTAGTTAGAGTAATATATCGTCAGTACTCAGCGGGTAAGGATATTGTTTGGCGGATTAATGCCATCCATACAAAAGTTCTGAAGCTATCGGAATAATACAACGAATAGTACCGGTTGAGGAAGGATAAAACAATAAAAAGCCGATGTAGCTCAGTTGGCCAGAGCTACTGATTTGTAATCAGTGGGTCGGGGGTTCGAATCCCTCCATCGGCTCTACAGATTTATGCAGGCAATACCATGCCGGATAGCCTCTGGCAGCAATGCTTAAATTGAGGGGGAGTTACCAGAGTGGCCAAATGGGACAGACTGTAAATCTGTTGTCTTATGACTTCGGTGGTTCGAATCCACCACTCCCCACACCATTTTAATGGTAAAGAATATCAGCGGAAGTAGCTCATTTGGTAGAGCGATAGCCTTCCAAGCTATAGGTGGCGGGTTCGAGCCCCGTCTTCCGCTCTTAGTAAAGTTGAGGTGTTGACTTGTCAAGCCGTTGTAGCTCAGTGGTAGAGCACTTCCTTGGTAAGGAAGAGGTCGAGAGTTCGATTCTCCTCAACGGCTCGTTCTTAACAAGTGGTGCAGTGAGGAAGATAATACGATGGAGAAGTGCGGAAGAGGTCGAAGGTTCCCAGCCCGACAGAAGTCGTTCTGGCGGGGATTCTCCTCAACGGCTCTATAGGCAGGTAAAGCATAAATATTACATGAAGTAATAAAAAATAATGTCACTAAATTCAAGTCAGTTATAACAAATTTTGACAATTTTAATTTTAATTATATCTCACAAATCAATTATTTAAGTAACCTGTTTATTTAATATTCAAAATGGCTAAAGAAAAATTTGATCGTTCCAAACCACACGTAAACATTGGAACCATCGGTCACGTTGACCACGGAAAAACAACCTTAACAGCTGCTATCACAAGTGTGTTGGCCGACAAAGGTTTTGCTGAACAACGTTCATTCGACTCAATTGACAACGCTCCTGAAGAAAAAGAGCGTGGTATTACCATTAACACCTCTCACGTAGAGTATCAGACGGAGAAAAGACACTATGCACACGTTGACTGTCCAGGTCACGCTGACTATGTAAAAAACATGGTAACAGGTGCTGCTCAGATGGACGGTGCCATTCTGGTGGTAGCTGCTACTGACGGTCCTATGCCTCAGACACGCGAGCACATCCTTCTTGCACGTCAGGTAGGTGTTCCTAAAATTGTTGTATTCATGAACAAAGTGGACATGGTGGACGATCCTGAATTGCTTGACCTGGTAGAAATGGAAATCCGCGAACTTTTGAGTTTCTATGAGTTTGATGGTGCAAACACACCTATCATCCGTGGTTCTGCTTTAGGTGGATTGAATAAAGATCCAAAGTGGGTTGATACTATTCTTCAGCTGATGAATGCTGTGGATGAATATATTCCAATTCCTCCACGTCAGGTTGACCTTCCTTTCCTGATGCCGGTAGAAGACGTATTCTCTATCACAGGTCGTGGTACTGTTGCTACAGGACGTATCGAAAGAGGTGTTATCAACTCTAACGACAACGTTGAGATCATCGGAATGCAGGAGAAAAAACTTACCTCTACCGTAACCGGTGTGGAAATGTTCCGCAAAATCCTTGATCGTGGTGAAGCTGGTGACAACGTAGGTTTGTTGTTACGTGGTATTGAAAAAACCGATATCCGCAGAGGTATGGTTGTTGCAAAACCGGGTTCAATCACTCCGCACACTGAGTTCAAAGCAGAAATCTATGTGTTGAAGAAAGAAGAAGGTGGACGTCACACTCCGTTCCATAACAAATATCGTCCTCAGTTTTACTTACGTACAACTGACGTAACAGGTGAAATTGCATTACCTGAAGGACGCGAAATGGTTATGCCGGGTGACAACGTAACTATTACAGTAAAATTAATTGTTCCTGTTGCTATGGACAAAGGTCTTCGTTTCGCAATCCGTGAAGGTGGACGTACCGTAGGTGCAGGTCAGGTTATTGAGATAATTAAATAATTGTAACGGTCAGAATCAGTCCTGAGGTAAACCCGGGACTGATTTGAAACCGGAACAATTTCAGGTGACGGAAAATTCGAACCTGCCGGAGACCGGAACTTTAAATTACGAGTGTAGTTCAAGGGTAGAATAGCGGTCTCCAAAACCGTTGATGGGAGTTCGAATCTCTCCACTCGTGCAGAAGGAGAACAAAGGTTGAAACCAGAAGTCAAATCAATTATTGACGTAATTTATTAAAATAGATGAAAAAAATCAGAGCATACGTACGCGAATCTTACCTTGAGCTTTCAACCAAGGTGACGTGGCCTACATGGGCTGAACTTCAAAGCAGTGCTATTGTGGTGCTGGTAGCTTCGTTAATCATTGGGTTGATTATATTTGTTATGGACTTCCTGTCGCAGGGCTTGATGAATACGCTGTATAAACTGTTCTAATAAAAATGCAGATGACAGAGACAGGCAAAAAATGGTACGTTATACGTGCTATCAGTGGAAAGGAAAAGAAGGTGAAGGAGTATATCGAGTCCGAAATAGAACATCAGGGATGGAAGAATGATATAGCACAGGTGCTTATCCCAACTGAAAAAGTATATAAGATAAAAGACGGAAAAAAAGTAAGTAAAGATCGCAGCTACCTGCCGGGTTATGTGCTTATTGAAGCTAATCTGACAGGGGAGATGCCACATATCATTGAAAATATTACAGGAGTGATCAGCTTTTTAGGTCCTAAAGGCGAGGCTCCAACACCATTGCGCCAGGCCGAGGTGAACAGAATTTTAGGAAAGGTAGATGAGTTGGCCGATTCAGAAGAGGTATTGAATATACCTTTTGTGGTAGGTGAGTCAGTAAAAGTAACAGACGGACCTTTTAACAGTTTCTCAGGAGTGATTGAAGAAGTGTATGAAGATAAAAAGAAACTGAAAGTAATGGTTAAGATCTTCGGGCGTAAAACTCCGCTGGAGCTTAGCTATATGCAGGTAGAAAAAGAATAAAACATTATACGAAGTAAAACGGATTTAAAAGTAACAGGCTTCCACTGTAGAAAATTTTAAATACACAGGCACTTCACAAGTTGATTAAAAAACAAATAAAATGGCAAAAGAAGTAGGAGCACTAATAAAGTTACAGGTAAAAGGCGGAGCAGCAAATCCCGCACCTCCTATAGGTCCCGCACTAGGAGCTAAGGGTGTGAACATTATGGAGTTCTGCAAACAGTTCAATGCCCGTACACAGGACCAGGCAGGAAAAGTTCTTCCTGTGATCATTACCGTATATACCGACAAGTCGTTTGACTTTATTATCAAACGTCCACCGGTATCGGTTCAGTTACTGGAAGCTGCTAAAATAAAAGCCGGTTCAGCAGAGTCTAATCGTAAAAAAGCAGGAACAATAAAATGGGATCAGGTAAAAGCAATTGCTCAGGATAAAATGCCTGACTTAAACTGCTTTACCATTGAAGCGGCAATGAGCATGGTTGCAGGTACTGCACGCAGTCTTGGAATTGCTATTGAAGGCGAAAAACCTTATTAATAGCAACAGCAAAATAATTAAATTAACAGAAGGAGTTTCGCTTAGCGAAACGTTTGCACTTCACAAATAAAATAAAATGGCAAAACTTACAAAAAACCAGAAACTGGTTACCGGGAAGTACGACAGCGAAAAAATGTACACGCTGCAGGACGCTTCCAAAATTGTAAAAGACATCACCTTTACCAAGTTTGACGCATCAGTGGATGTGAGTGTTCGCCTGGGAGTAGATCCCCGTAAGGCAAACCAAATGGTACGTGGTATTGTTACATTACCTCATGGTACTGGTAAAACAGTGAAAGTACTTGTGCTCTGCACACCCGACAAAGAAGCCGAAGCAAAAGCTGCCGGAGCTGATTATGTAGGCTTAGATGAGTACATTACCAAAATTGAACAGGGTTGGGTTGATATGGATGTGGTTATCACCATGCCTGCAGTAATGGCTAAGGTGGGTAAATTAGGACGGGTACTTGGACCACGCAACCTGATGCCAAATCCGAAAACAGGAACTGTTACCAACGATATTGGAAAAGCAGTAACCGAAGTAAAAGGAGGTAAAATTGATTTCAAAGTTGACAAAACAGGAATCATTCATGCTTCAGTTGGAAAAGTATCGTTTGATGCAAACAAAATTTATGAGAATGCAAATGAACTGATACAAACCATAATCAAGTTGAAGCCTTCTTCAGCAAAAGGTGCTTATGTAAAAAGTGTATCAATGAGCAGCACCATGAGCCCGGGAATTAAGGTAGATACCAAATCCATTGCAGGTTAACAGTTATAACCATTAAAACATTTGTAAAATGACAAGAGACGAAAAAAATTTAGAAATAGAAAGCCTTGCACAGCAGTTTACGCAATTCCCTAATTTCTACATAACCAATGTAGAAAATCTGGACAGCGACAAGACTTCCAAACTGCGCAGATTATGCTTTAATAAGAATGTAAAATTGCGTGTTGCAAAAAATAATCTTATCAAAAAAGCATTGCAGAAATTAGATGCAAACGCTTATGAATCGCTGATTCCTACATTAAAAGGTACATCAGCTATCATGTTCAGCGAAGTATCCAATGTGCCTGCAAAACTGATTAAGGAATTCCGCGCTAAGGATTCCATTCCTGCAATAAAAGCTGCATGGATTGACTCATCATTATTTATCGGAGACAACCAGATAGACACACTGGCAAATCTGAAATCGAAGAATGAGTTGATTGCAGAAGTTATTGCATTGTTACAATCACCGGCCAAGAATGTTGTTTCTCAGCTTCAGTCGAGCGGAAGCAAACTTGCCGGCATACTCAAGACGTTAGAAGAAAAGGGTTCATAAAGCTTCCACCTTTCGAATCTTACACTATAACTATAATTATCAAATTTTAAAACAAATTAAAAATTAATAAAATGGCAGATTTAAATGCATTCGCAGAACAGTTAGTAAACCTTACTGTTAAAGAAGTTCAGGAACTTTCAACGATTTTAAAAGACAAGTACGGCATTGAGCCTGCTGCTGCTGCACCTGTAATGGTAGCAGGTGGTGGCGCTGCTGCCGGAGGTGCTGCTGCTGAAGAAAAAACATCTTTTGATGTAATTCTTAAGTCAGGCGGAAACGCAAAACTTGCAGTAGTGAAATTGGTAAAAGAATTGAGCGGACTTGGCCTGAAAGAAGCTAAAGATCTTGTAGATGGCGCTCCGAAACCGGTTAAAGAAGGAGTTTCTAAAGAAGAAGCAAATTCAATCAAGCAACAACTTGAAGAAGCCGGTGCTGAAGTTGAAATTAAGTAATATTTCAACAATAAAACAATCATAGGCCTTTCCGTTTTCGGGGAGGCCTATACCCCTTTTCGAGCCATCAGTTTGAGGATGGAAAAAATTAAAATTTTGATTGAAATCAATTTAAAATAATAATCACTTGGCTGCAATCACTACAACGTCAGATAAAGGCGGATCAAAAAGAATAAACTTCTCTAAGAATAAAAACCTGATAGACTATCCTGACTTTCTTGATATACAATTAAAGTCATTTCAGGATTTCTTCCAGATTGAAACAACTTCTGACAACCGTCAGAACGAAGGACTTTACAAAGTATTTGCTGAAAATTTTCCGATAACTGATTCACGAAACAACTTCGTGCTTGAGTTTTTGGATTATTTCATTGACCCTCCACGTTATTCCATACAGGAATGTCTGGAGCGCGGACTTACACACAGTGTTCCGTTAAAAGCAAAACTTAAACTGTATTGTACCGATCCTGAACACGAAGATTTTGAAACCATCATTCAGGATGTTTACCTGGGAACCATCCCTTACATGACTCCCAAAGGCACATTCGTTATCAATGGTGCTGAGCGTGTAATTGTATCACAGTTGCATCGCTCGCCCGGAGTATTCTTCGGACAAAGCCGCCATGCCAACGGAACCAAATTATATTCAGCCCGTGTAATTCCATTCAAAGGATCATGGATTGAGTTTGCTACTGACATCAACAATGTCATGTATGCCTACATTGACCGTAAAAAGAAATTTCCGGTAACAACTCTGTTACGTGCAATAGGTTTTGAGAGTGATAAACAAATTCTCGAAATCTTTGGCCTTGCTGATGAAGTGAAGGTAAGCAAGTCAGGTTTGAAATCGCATGTAGGACGTAAACTTGCTGCAAGAGTACTTAAATCATGGGTAGAAGATTTTGTGGATGAAGATACCGGTGAAGTAGTATCCATTGAACGTAATGAGATTATTCTGGAAAGAGAAATTATTCTGGAAGATCATCATATTGACCTGATCATTGATGCAGGAGTAAAATCAATTATTCTCCATAAAGAAGATGGCAACTCAGCTGATTTTGCCATCATCTACAACACACTTCAGAAAGATACTTCCAACTCTGAGAAAGAAGCGGTTGAACATATTTACCGTCAGTTGCGTAATGCAGAACCACCGGATTATGAAACAGCACGCGGTATCATTGAAAAATTATTCTTCTCTGACAAACGTTACGATTTAGGAGAAGTAGGCCGTTACAGAATTAATAAAAAACTGAACCTGCATACGCCTGAGGATGTAAAGGTACTGACCAAGGAAGATATTATCCTTATCATCAAATACCTTATACAGCTTATCAACTCCAAGGCCGATGTGGACGATATTGACCACCTCAGCAACAGACGTGTTCGTACAGTGGGTGAGCAGTTATACTCTCAGTTTGGTGTTGGTCTGTCACGTATGGCACGTACCATCCGTGAGCGTATGAATGTTCGCGACAGCGAAGTGTTTACACCCGCAGACCTGATTAATGCAAAAACATTATCATCAGTTATCAACTCATTCTTCGGAACCAACCAGTTATCACAGTTTATGGATCAAACCAATCCATTGGCAGAGATAACTCACAAACGCAGGCTTTCTGCCCTTGGACCCGGAGGTCTCTCACGCGAGCGTGCAGGATTTGAGGTGCGTGACGTACACTATACACACTATGGCCGCTTATGTACCATTGAAACACCGGAAGGACCAAACATCGGTTTGATTTCTTCGCTGTGCGTGTTTGCAAAAATTAATAATCTGGGCTTTATAGAAACTCCATATCGTGTGATTGAAAACGGTAAGGTAGATTTGGAACGCCCACCGGTATTTTTAACTGCTGAAGAAGAAGACAATAAAGTTATTGCTCAGGCAAATGCTCACATTGATGCATCAGGAAACTTTAAAGATGCTCGTGTGAAAGCACGCTACGAAGGTGATTTCCCTGAAGTAGAACCTGAACATCTGCATCTGATGGACGTTGCTCCAAACCAGATTGCATCCATAGCTGCATCGCTCATTCCGTTTCTCGAGCATGACGATGCCAACCGTGCGCTCATGGGATCGAACATGCAACGTCAGGCAGTGCCATTGATGCGTCCTGAAGCGCCTGTAGTAGGTACCGGACTTGAAGGACAGGTTGTACGCGACTCACGCGTGCTGGTAAATGCTGAGTATGATGGAGTGGTGGAATATGTTGATGCCAACGAAATACATGTACGCAGCATTCGCACCGATGACGAAAAATTATTGTCATTTGAAGAAGATGTAAAAGTTTATCATCTGACTAAATTCCAGAAAACAAATCAGAGCACCTGTATCAATCTGCGTCCTATCGTAAAGAAAGGTGAGAAAGTAAAAGCAGGACAGGTACTTTCAGAAGGTTATGCAACCAGAGACGGAGAACTGGCTTTGGGACGTAACCTGATGGTGGCATTCATGCCCTGGAAAGGAAATAACTTTGAGGATGCTATTGTGATTTCGGAGAAAGTTGTTCGTGATGACATATTCACTTCTATTCACGTGGATGAATATACCCTTGAAGTGCGCGATACCAAGAGAGGTTTGGAAGAACTTACTGCAGATATTCCTAACGTAAGCGAAGAAGCTACACGCGACCTGGACGAGAATGGTTTGATACGCGTAGGAGCTGAAGTAAAAGAAGGTGACATCATCATAGGAAAGATTACTCCAAAGGGAGAAACAGATCCTTCACCGGAAGAAAAACTTTTGCGTGCCATCTTTGGTGACAAAGCAGGTGACGTAAAAGATGCTTCACTGAAGCTTCCTCCATCCGTTAAAGGAGTGGTGATTGACAAGAAACTTTTCTCACGTGCAGTAAAAGACAAAAATTCGAAAACCGATGACAAGGCAATCATTTCAAAATTTGATGACGAGCAGGCAAAAGATCTTGCGGCACTGAAATCAAAACTGGTTGAAAAATTATTTGTGCTTGTAAACGGAAAAACATCTCAGGGTGTGATGGACATCTATAAAGAATTTGTCATTCCGAAAGGAAGCAAATTTACGCTGAAGATGTTGCAGGAATTAGATTACAATAATATCAACGCCAACAAGTGGACTACTGATAAAGACAGAAATGATCAGATAAAAGAACTGTTGCACAATTATAACATCCGAATGAATGACATCATCGGATCCTATAAGCGCAAGAAGTTTGCTGTTCAGGTAGGAGATGAATTACCTGCAGGTATTATGCAACTTGCAAAAGTGTATATTGCCAAGAAACGTAAACTTACAGTAGGTGATAAAATGGCGGGACGACATGGTAACAAAGGTATCGTGGCAAAAATTGTGCGCGAAGAAGAAATGCCTTTCCTTGCTGACGGAACTCCTGTTGATATAGTTCTTAATCCGCTGGGTGTACCTTCACGTATGAACCTTGGTCAGATTTATGAAACCGTACTTGGATGGGCAGGAAAAAAACTGGGAGTAAAATTTGCTACACCAATTTTTGATGGAGCCAATCATGAGGAGATAGAATCATATATTGAAAAAGCAGGATTGCCAAAGTTCGGTTCTACTTACCTGACTGACGGTGGTACAGGAGAGCGTTTTGACCAGCCGGCTACCGTAGGTATCATCTATATGCTTAAACTGGGTCACATGGTGGATGACAAAATGCACGCACGTTCAATCGGACCATACTCACTCATCACGCAACAGCCCCTCGGTGGTAAAGCACAGTTTGGTGGTCAGCGATTTGGTGAGATGGAGGTGTGGGCACTTGAAGCATTCGGTGCATCAAACATCCTTCAGGAATTACTTACCGTGAAATCGGATGACGTAATGGGAAGAGCAAAAGCATACGAAGCCATCGTTAAAGGCGATAACATGCCAACACCGGGAATTCCGGAATCATTCAACGTGTTATTGCATGAATTGCGTGGTTTAGGATTAAAAATTACTCTTGACTAATTAATTCGCAGATGAGGTGAAACACTTCATCTGCGGATTTAAATAACAACAGTTAAAAAAATAAAAAAAATAAAATGGCATTAAAGCGCGATACAAAAATAAAAAGCAACTTCTCCAAGATTATTATCAGTCTTGCTTCACCGGAGCATATTCTTGAGCAGTCAAGCGGAGAAGTATTAAAGCCTGAAACAATCAACTACAGAACGTATAAACCTGAGCGTGATGGTTTGTTCTGCGAGCGTATTTTCGGTCCTGTAAAAGACTGGGAATGTCATTGCGGAAAGTACAAACGTATTCGATATAAAGGCATCGTTTGCGACCGTTGCGGTGTTGAAGTAACTGAGAAGAAAGTAAGAAGAGAGCGTATGGGACACATCCAGTTGGTAGTGCCTGTTGCTCATATCTGGTATTTCCGTTCATTACCTAACAAAATCGGTTATCTGCTTGGGTTACCAACCAAGAAACTTGACCTCATTATTTACTATGAGCGTTATGTGGTAATTCAACCCGGTATTAAAGCTCAGGATGGAATCAACTATCTCGATTTCCTGACTGAAGAAGAATACCTGAACATATTAGATGCACTTCCTAAAGAAAATCAGCATCTGGATGATACAGACCCCAACAAATTTATTGCAAAGATGGGTGCTGATGCTTTATATGAATTGTTGTCCCGACTTAATCTGGATGAACTTTCCTATAAACTGCGCCATCAGGCAAGCAACGAAACTTCCCAGCAACGTAAGAACGAAGCTTTGAAGCGATTGAATGTAGTAGAAGCGTTTCGTAATGCCAATCAGAATATAGAAAATCGTCCTGAGTGGATGATTGTAAAAGTTGTACCTGTAATACCACCCGAACTTCGTCCGTTGGTTCCGTTGGATGGAGGACGTTTTGCAACTTCTGACCTGAATGATTTGTACCGCAGGGTAATCATCAGAAACAACCGTTTGAAACGATTACTTGAAATAAAAGCTCCTGATGTTATCTTACGTAACGAAAAGCGTATGCTTCAGGAAGCTGTTGACTCACTGTTTGACAACTCACGTAAAGTGAATGCCGTTAAAACAGAATCAAACCGTGCACTGAAATCACTTTCAGATTCATTGAAAGGTAAGCAAGGACGTTTCCGTCAGAATCTGCTCGGTAAACGTGTTGACTATTCTGCACGTTCAGTAATTGTTGTAGGTCCTGAATTGAAACTGCATGAGTGTGGTTTGCCAAAAGATATGGCTGCTGAATTGTTCAAGCCGTTTATTATTCGCAAACTGATTGAAAGAGGTATTGTAAAAACAGTGAAGTCAGCAAAGAAAATAGTTGACAGAAAAGATGCCATCGTTTGGGATATTCTTGAAAATGTACTCAAAGGTCATCCTGTATTACTCAACCGTGCTCCTACACTTCACCGTTTGGGTATTCAGGCATTCCAGCCAAAACTTATAGAGGGTAAAGCTATTCAGTTGCATCCGTTGGTATGTACAGCGTTCAACGCTGACTTTGACGGTGACCAGATGGCAGTGCACGTTCCGTTAGGAAACGCTGCAATTCTCGAAGCACAAATGCTGATGCTTGCATCACACAATATTTTAAATCCTGCCAATGGTGCTCCAATAACCGTTCCTTCGCAGGACATGGTACTTGGATTGTATTACATGACAAAGGGAAAGAAAACAACCGACAAAGAGAAAGTGAAAGGAGAAGGCTCGGTGTTTTATTCACCTGAAGAAGTTACTATTGCTTACAACGAAGGACGTGTTGATTTACATGCTTTCATAAAAGTAAAAACTTATGTAAAGGAAGAAGGCGTTATCGTCAAGCGTTTGATTGAAACTACCGTTGGACGTGTATTGTTTAACGAAGTAGTTCCGCGCGAAGCAGGATACATCAATGATGTATTAACCAAAAAAGCATTACGTGATATCATCAGCATGGTTTTAAAAACCTGCGGTATTGCTCAGACAGCACGATTCCTGGATGATATTAAAGAGCTTGGATTCAAGATGGCGTTTAAAGGTGGATTATCTTTCAACCTGAACGATGTATTGATTCCGGCTGCAAAAACAGAACTTGTTGCCAAAGCACAGGAAGAAGTAGAAGAGGTGAGAAGCAATTACAACATGGGATTCATCACCAACAACGAGCGTTACAATCAGATTATTGATATCTGGACACGTACCAACACCCGTATCACAGAAACACTGATGAAACAACTTGTTGCAGACAAACAAGGTTTCAATGCTGTGTATATGATGCTTGACTCAGGTGCCCGTGGTTCCAAAGAACAGATTCGTCAGTTAGGTGGTATGAGGGGATTGATGGCGAAACCTCAGAAGTCAGGTGCAACAGGAGGAGAAATTATTGAAAACCCGATTCTTTCAAATTTCAAAGAGGGACTTTCAATTCTTGAATACTTCATCTCTACACACGGTGCGCGTAAAGGTCTTGCCGATACAGCTTTGAAAACTGCTGATGCCGGTTATCTTACAAGAAGGCTTGTGGACGTTGCACAGGATGTAATTATTACTGAAGAGGATTGTGGAACACTACGTGGTCTTTCTGAAACAGCATTGAAGAATCAGGAAGAAGTAGTAGAATCACTTCACGACAGAATTTTAGGACGTGTATCATGTCATGATATTTACCATCCGCTTACTGGAGAACTTATTGTGCATGCCGGTGAAGAAATCATTGAAAGCATTGCAGATAAAATCGAAGAATCGCCTTTAGAAGCAGTAGAAATAAGATCAGTACTTACCTGTGAATCGAAGCAGGGAGTATGTGCAAAATGTTACGGACGTAACCTTGCAACAGGCAGAATGGTTCAGAAAGGAGAAGCTGTGGGTGTTATTGCAGCACAGTCAATCGGTGAGCCGGGAACACAGCTTACACTGCGTACCTTCCACGTGGGTGGTGTGGCTTCAAAAGGAGCTTCCGAATCACGTCACGAAGCAAAATTCGGTGGTGTTGTTGAACTCGAAGAAATGAGAACAATTCCATTCAAAGATGGTGAAAAGAAAGTTGATGTTGTTGTAGGCCGTTCAGGTGAATTCAAAATTATTGACCCGAATACCAAGGCTATACTGGCTACCAATAATATTCCTTACGGAGCACACCTTTATGTAAAGAATGGTGCTACGCTGAAGAAAGGTGATATAATTTGCGAATGGGATCCATACAACGCTGTTATCATTTGCGAAGCTGATGGTAAAATTGTTTATGAACATCTCGAAGAAGGAGTTACTTTCCGCGAAGAGTCAGATGAGATGACAGGATATAAAGAGAAAGTTGTTATTGACAGTCGTGACAAGACAAAGAATCCTGTTATCAAAATTGTTAACGACAAGAAAGAAGTTGTTAAAGCATACAACATTCCTGTGGGTGCACACATTGCAGTGAACGAGGGACAGAAAATTAAAGCTGGAGAGGTGTTGGTGAAAATTACACGTGCAAGCGGAAAATCAGGTGATATCACGGGTGGTCTGCCACGTGTTACTGAATTATTCGAAGCCCGTAATCCATCGAACCCAGCTGTGGTGAGCGAGATTGACGGTGTGGTTGCTTATGGCGGAATTAAAAGAGGTAACCGAGAGATTATCATTACATCCAAAGAAGGTGATGTGAGGAAATATCTTGTTCCATTATCCAAACATATACTGGTACAGGATAATGACTTCATTCGTGCAGGTGCCCCATTGTCAGACGGTGCTATCAGCCCATCCGATATTCTTGCTATCAAAGGACCATCACAGGTGCAGGAGTATCTGGTAAATGAAGTACAGGAAGTATATCGTTTGCAGGGTGTAAAAATCAATGACAAACATTTTGAAGTAATAGTTCGTCAGATGATGCGTAAAGTAGTTATTGCAGATGCAGGTGATACCCGTTTCCTAGAAAAAGAATCTGTAAATAAAATTGAGTTTATGGAGGAGAATGACTGGATTATGGATAAGATGGTTGTAACTGAACCCGGAGACTCTGAATATCGCCCCGGACAGATTATTACACTTCGTAAATTACGTGATGACAATTCTATCCTTAAACGTAAGGACCTGAAAGAAATTGAAGCACGTAATGCAATTCCTGCAACTTCAGCGCCATTGCTGCAAGGTATTACTCAGGCATCATTGCATACTAAGAGCTGGATTTCTGCAGCATCATTCCAGGAAACTACCAAGGTGTTGAATGAAGCATCTATCAACGGTAAGATTGATTACCTCACAGGTTTGAAAGAAAATGTGATTGTAGGACATCTGATTCCTGCAGGTACCGGACTGAGAGAGTATGAACGACTGATTGTTGGTTCTCAGGAAGAGTATGATCTTCTGATGGCATCTAAAACAGCAAGCAGCGAAGAAACAATTGAGTCGTAATTAACGTTATATTTTATAAGCGACAAATGCTGCCGTTACATTCAGTGTTTGTCGCTTTTATTTACTAAAAAACAAAAATTTAATACTGGGAATCAGATAAATAGTCAGTGAAAATAGCCATCGGCAATTTAACGCTTTATATTTGCGCCCTTCAAAAAATAATCCTGTAAGATTACAGTTATGAAGTTATCACAATTTAAATTCGGGCTAAACGAAAACCTTTTAGCAACACACCCTACAGCCAACCGCGATGAAAGCAGGTTGATGGTAATTGACCGTAAAACCGGTAAAATAGAACATAAAATTTTTAAAGACGTCATCAATTATTTTGATGAAGGTGATGTACTTGTGATGAATAACACACGTGTGTTTCCTGCACGTCTTTATGGTAACAAAGAAAAAACCGGAGCAAAAATCGAAGTGTTTTTACTTCGCGAATTGAATCCTGAAAGTAAACTTTGGGATGTGCTTGTGGACCCTGCACGTAAAATTCGTATCGGTAATAAACTTTACTTTGGCGATGATGATATGCTCGTTGCCGAAGTAATTGACAACACTACTTCCAGAGGCCGTACGTTACGTTTTCTTTTTGATGGAACGAGTGCTGATTTTCGTGAGGTAATTGAAAAACTTGGAAACACTCCTTTGCCGAAATATATAAAACGCAAAGCTGAGCCTGAAGACAAAGAACGATACCAAACGGTATATGCCAAGAATGAAGGTGCTGTGGCTGCTCCAACAGCAGGGCTGCACTTCAGTAAGCAATTACTCAAGCGATTTGAAATTAAAGGAATTAACCTTGCTGAACTTACTTTGCATGTGGGTTTGGGAACTTTCAGACCGGTTGAAGTAGAAGATTTAACCAAACACAAAATGGACTCAGAGTGGTTTAAAATACCAATGGAATGTGTAGATATTGTCAACAAAGCCAAAGCAGGCAAAAAACGTATATGTGCCGTAGGAACCACGTCTATGAGAGCTATGGAATCTTCAGTATCTACGTTGGGTGAATTGAAGCCATTTGAAGGATGGACCAATAAATTTATTTTCCCTCCTTATGATTTCAGTGTTGCCAATTGCATGATTACAAATTTTCACATGCCCGAATCTACATTGCTGATGATGGTGTCAGCATTTGCAGGATATGACCTGACTATGCACGCTTACAAAGTGGCCATGAAGGAGAAATACCGCTTCTACAGCTATGGCGATGCCATGCTGATTCTTTAACAGATTTAATGCAAGAGTATGTCTGCTCCTGAACGAATAGCAGTAATAGTTGCAGGCGGCAGCGGACAACGAATGAATGCCGGCATACCTAAACAGTTTATGCAGTTAAATGGTAAGCCGGTAATTTTTTATTCCATCGAAAAGTTTCATGAATGCAATGCTGCAATTATTGTTGTATTGCCCGAAGACCAAACTGAAAACTGGCAGAAACTGATTCGCCAACATAGTATGCAGATACCGCATAAGGTTACTGTTGGAGGTGCCACCAGAAGTTTATCGGTATTTAACGGGCTAAAAATGGTGAGGAACGGTGATGCACTTGTCGCAGTTCATGATGCAGCAAGGCCAGTGATATCCGTTTCACTCATTGAAAAACTATTCGATGAAGCTTCAAAAAAGGGGAATGCCATTCCTGTGATTCCTGTAAAAGATTCGATAAGAAGAATAACTGCTGATGAAAACAAATCGGTTGACAGAGACCAGTATTTTATTGTACAAACACCTCAGGTATTTCGTGCAATGCCACTCATAAATGCTTTTGAAAACAACAAGTTAGCTTCGTTTACGGATGAAGCGTCACTGATGGAGCAATCAGGAGTTGAAATATCAACGGTTCCAGGGGAGATTACAAATATTAAAATTACTTTTCCTGAAGACCTGAGTTATGCGCAATCAGTATTAAGGACCAAATAAAAATCAGTGTAATACAGATGTAAGAAATCAGTTTTTAAATTCGATTTCTCAATGCTATTATCTTATTTTTTACATTTGAAATTAAAATTGAAAACTAACGTTTATGAAAGTTGTAGGTGCAATTTATAATTAACAGTTAGTTGTGAAAAAGGAATAAGCCAAACAGTGATAAGTGTAAAACATAAAACAATAAACTTGCAATACATGAATAGTTTATTCAATTGTAGGTTCAAATCTTTGGTCAAGGTTATGTTTTTGCACATTTTCTTTTTGTTGTGGGCTTCCCTTGTTTTTGCAACAGGCAATGACTCATTATCTGTAAGAGCGGATTCTGTCAAGACTTTAGTTGTTCATCATAAAGATTTTAAAACCAACATTCAACCTGATATGCTGAGCGAAAACAGTGCATCGCAGATCAGAGCAGGTTTGATTTATGATTGCAATACCCGAACCATCGTATGGGAAAAGGATATGAAATATGCTTATCCCATTGCTTCATTAACCAAGATGATGGTGGCATTGTTAACTATTGAAGACATAAAAGCAGGTAATGTTGACTGGTTAGACAAAATAGAAACAGAAAGAAGCTATCGCGCCAGCAGAAGATCAAGAAGGGTGATTAAGGTAAAGGAGACTTATACGTTGGAAGGCCTGCTGAAGATGGCCATGATTCCTTCAAACAACGAAGCATGTGCGCTGATTGGAAAATATCTTGGCGGTTCGGTTGATACATTTGTAAAGAGAATGAATACCAGAGCTGCTGAATTAGGAATGACACAAACTTTTTATTCCAACCCTTCAGGATTACCTGCAGGATATGGAAATCTGGATAACAGCTCTTCGCCAAGTGACTTGCTCCGACTGGCTACTGAACTTATTAAGTATCCTGAGATTCTGGCCATCACCAATATTGCTTTTGCTGAAGTTGAAAACGGAAGAGGTTCGGTAATTTATAGAAATCATAATCATCTGGTAATGGATTATCCCGGTGAAGTAGATGGTTTAAAAACCGGTTATACCAAGAATGCAAAATTTTGCCTTGTGGCAACAGCACAAAAGGATAATCATCGCCTTATTGCCATAGCACTTGGTGTTTCTAATCCATGGTTGCGCAATCAGATTGTAGGTGAGATGCTGAACAATTATTACGTTCAGTTGGGCTGTGGCCCGATGGGTAACGAAAAGATTGATCCGTTAATTGTTAAGGCCGATTCTAAAACTACCAATGCTATTGCTGCCGGCAACACTCCGGTGATGAAGCAGGAAGTGGTTTATAAAACCGTAACTTCTATCAGCAAGAAAACCCATGTTGTGAAGAGCGGGCAAACGTTGAGTGATATTGCATCAAAATATAATTGCTCCGTGAATGAATTGAAGAAGTGGAATGGACTTCGTTCGAGTAAGATTTATGCAAATCAGAAATTAGCGGTAAGAACACATGTAAAGAAGCAGGTACCCGTGATGGTAAATGTTGTTCAGAATTACGATGCCTGTGAAGATGATGCTGAAGATTGTAGCCCTCCTGCAACCGCTGAAACAAAAACAAAGACTGTGAATGTGAAAAATACGACTGCAAAAACAGAGAAAAATTCAGTAGATAAATTTATCTATTATCAGGTGCAGGCAGGTGATACATTATGGAAAATCTCTCAACAATATCCGGGAACTACTGTAGAACAAATTAAGAAACTGAATAATATTCAGAATGCTCGCGACTTAAAAACCGGAAGTAAAATAAAAGTTGCCGTTGACGGTTAATCATTAAATCAAATCAAAAAAATGAGAACTATTAAAACACTTGTTGTTGTGGCTATGCTGTTGGTGTGTAATTCCATTCAGGCACAAAACAAATATCCAATAGATGAAAGTACTAAATTGATTACCTATAGCAAGGTGATTGAAATCCCCAATACTTCAAAAGCAGATCTTTATTCAAGAGCATTGGCATGGGCAAATACATATTACAAAAACCCGGCAGACGTGATACGTGAAAAAAATGCGGAAGATGGTAAGATGGTTTGCAAAGGTCGGTTTAAACTGATGAGTGAGCCTGATAAAAAAGGCTTTCAGAAGGACGAAGGAAATATGCAATACACACTGACTGTGGAAGCTAAAGACGGGAAATTTCGGTATAAATTGACAGAAATAAACTGGAAACAGGTTTCCTATTATCCGGCAGAAAAGTGGATGGACACCAATAATCAGTATTACAATAAATCATGGGACTGGAATCTGAAATATTCAGATGAGCAGATTGATAAAATCATTGCTGATTTGAAAAAGTACATGATGCATCCGCCTCAGGTGAAGAAGGATGATTGGTAATCATTGATACATGTGTTGAATTGTAATAGCAGTGGGCATTTCGTGTTCTGAGAATCCTCACTTCTTCAATTTTAAGATTATTTAATATGAACCCTGATTTGATTAATCATGAATCAGGGTTAATTCATTCTTGATGCCAACTGGCATCTGACAGCATCATTTTCTGTCGTATTTTTGCAGGGTGAGAAAGCAGAATATCAGGGCAGTTTCAAAGGAAGATATAGAGTCTTTTTTTTGTTTCTATAAGCGAAAAACCTTTTCGTGCACGTCAGGTGTATGAATGGTTGTGGAAGAAGAGTGCGCGTTCGTTTGATGAAATGACCAACCTCTCCAAAGAGGTACGAGGTAAACTGGCAGAGAAGTATGACTTTACGCCAATAATAATCGAGAATGAACAGCGAAGTCATGACAGAACCATTAAATATGGTTTTAAATTATTTGACGGAAATGTAGTAGAAGGAGTTTTAATACCAACTACATCACGTATGACAGCCTGTGTGTCTTCACAGGTGGGATGCAGCCTTGCCTGTCAGTTTTGTGCTACAGGAAAAATAGGAAGGGTACGGAATCTTACAGCCGATGAAATTTACGATCAGGTTGCCATTATCCGCGAACAGAGCGAGAAGAATTATGCTACACCGCTCAGCAATATTGTTTACATGGGTATGGGCGAACCGCTGCTTAATTATCAGAATGTACTCAAATCAATAGAACATGTTACCTCACCCGAAGGACTGAATATGTCGCCACAGCGAATTACAGTGTCAACAGCAGGAATTGCGAAGATGATTAAAAAATTGGGTGACGATCAGGTTAAGTTTAATCTGGCATTGTCGCTGCATGCTGCCAATGATTTAAAGCGCGATAAGATTATGCCCATCAATGAGCACAACAATCTGGAAGTGCTGAAAGAAGCTTTGATATATTTCTATGAGAAAACAGGAACCAGAGTGACCTATGAATTTATCGTATTCAACAATTTTAACGATTCGCTTGCTGATGCCAGGGACCTGGCTCAGTTTGCAAAGACGGTTCCATGTAAAATAAATCTGATAGAGTACAATGCTATTGGTGACGGAGTTTTTGAAAAAGCAAGAGCTGACAGGTTGGAAGCATTCAAAAAATTTTCTGGAATCAAAAAATCTCGTTGTAAATGTAAGACGAAGCAGAGGCAAAGACATTGATGCTGCCTGCGGACAGTTAGCCAACAAGAACAAACAGAGTAGCATGATATAATGCCAATAGACTAAAACCCTACCTTTGGCACTTCAGAATTTTATGGAACTCACTCTCGAGACGATTAAGAAACCAATTGCACATGAAATGGAAACTTTTGAATTAAAGTTTCGCGAAGCCATGCGCAGCAAGGTGTCGCTCGTGGATAAAATCATGCATTACATCGTTAGACGTAAAGGCAAACAAATGCGACCGATGTTTGTGTTTTTGTCGGCAGGAGTTTGTGGGTCTGTGCAAGAGTCAACTTATACTGCTGCATCGCTGATTGAACTTTTGCACACAGCAACACTGGTGCACGATGATGTGGTGGATGATTCATTAATGCGGAGAGGATTTTTTTCTATCAATGCATTATGGAAAAATAAAATTGCCGTGTTGGTTGGCGACTATCTTCTTTCAAGGGGATTACTTATTGCCGTACAGAATAAAGAATACCGTTTGCTCGAGATAGTGAGCAATGCTGTGAGAGAAATGAGCGAAGGCGAATTGCTGCAGATGGAAAAGGCACGTAAACTGGATATTACAGAAGAAGTATATTTCACCATTATCAGACAAAAAACGGCATCTCTGATTTCATCCTGTTGCGGTAGTGGAGCTGCGTCATCAGGTGCTGCGGAAGAACAGATTGACAGGATGCTCACACTTGGAACAACCATAGGGCTTGCATTTCAGATTAAAGATGATTTGTTTGATTTTGAAAAAAGCATTTCCACGGGAAAACCTTCCGGTATTGATATTAAAGAGAGAAAGCTTACGTTGCCTGTCATCTATGCTTTAAACCAGTCCACCTCTTCTGAAAAAAGACATATCATTAACATGATAAAAAATGAAAACGAGAATCCTGTTAAAGTAAATGAAGTACTGAAGTTTGTTGACAGTAAGAAAGGAATTGATTATGCAAGAAACAAGATGTTTGAATTAAGAGATGAAGCATTTTCTATTCTGAATGAATTTAAAGACAGTACCTACAAACAATCCATGAAAGATTTAATAACTTTTACAACCAACAGAAGTTATTGAATAATGAAGTGGAAGCGAATTGCAGCACTTTGTCTGGTAGTGTCAGGTGGCATTTTGGTACTGATTTATTTTACCTCCTTATTCAGTATCAGTGAGCTGGTTTATCCCAAAAGAATTACAGCACAGTCATTAGCCGATGAAGAAGATGAAGCACCAAAAATTTTAAGGAAAAATATATTGGTTAAGAAAGATCAGGTGGTCATACCTTCTCAGTTAAATCTTGCCTACAGGAATTTTAATGTAGAAGTCAATCGTTCATTTCAAATCAGTGGATGGTACATTCAGCAGCCTGACGATTACAAAGCCGGAACGGTATTATTGCTTCACAACTGGAATAAAAGTAAGATCAGTATGCTCAGCATGGCAGAATCATTATATCAGTTGGGCTTTCATGTATGCCTGATAGACTTACCTGCACATGGCGAAAGCAGCGGTGACAAGTTTTTGATAAATTCTGCACTCACCGAAAACCTGAAATTGGTTTTGGACAGTTTGTACTGCCTGTATGAAACCAATACAGTAAGCATCATCTGTTCGGGTTTAAGCAGCATTGAAGGGGTTAACCTTGCTGCCAACGATCCGCGAGTAAATGTATTAATACTTCAGAATCCTGTTCCCTCTGTAACGGAAATTATTGATCAGCAGGTAACTGAAAAGTGGAATGGCTTGAAATTTTTTATCAAACCATTGGCATATTTAAGATATGAACAAACTACAGGGATGTCTGCAGATTCAGTAAATTTGTATATGAGTCTGAAAAATTTTTACAAACCAATGCTGATAGCTTTAACCGACAGTGCAACAGACCGTGATGTGTTGAATGCAATTGCTGTTTATGACAGTTCAGCAACATCAGTAAAAAAGATTTGGACAAAGAATGCACGGAGCTTTATCAGAAGCGATGAGGATGCTGAAAAAAATATTTATCGTGCTATGGCAGCATTTATCAATTCAAATCTGCCCGCAGAAACTCCGGTGATAAAAAGCAGAAAAAGAATAGCAGAAAGATGATTCCAAAGCAAACGGTTGACCTGATATTGGAAACAGCCCGTATAGAAGAGGTGGTAGGCGATTTTGTGTCGTTGAAAAAGCGGGGTGTCAATATGCTTGGGTTATGCCCGTTTCACTCTGAGAAAACGCCTTCTTTTACGGTTTCGCCTGCCAAAGGAATTTATAAATGTTTCGGCTGCGGCAAAGCCGGTGATGCCGTTCGCTTTGTGATGGAGCATGAAAGTTTTACTTATCCTGAAGCATTAAGATACCTGGCAGAAAAATATCGTATTGAAATAGAAGAGGAGCAGCCCTCTCCTGAGCAATTGCAAAAGCAGGATGAAAAGGAAAGTTTGTTCGTAATGTATTCTTTTGCTCAGAAATTTTATTCAGATTATCTTTTTAATACAGAAGAAGGGAAAGCAATAGGTTTAAGCTATTTTAATGAGCGAGGTTTTAATGAATCTATCATTCAGAAATTTCAGTTAGGCTATGCTCCTGACAGCTGGGATGCATTGACTCAGGCTGTTTATACCAATAGTTTCAACAAGCAGATTTATGAGAAAAGCGGACTGGCAATAGTTAAAGAAGCACAGAGTGAAAGCAGTGCTCCGAGGGTATATGATCGTTTCAGGGCAAGAGTGATTTTTCCAATACATAATCTCACAGGACGGGTAATTGCGTTTGGTGCGCGGCAGTTGCATAATGATCCTAAGAGTCCAAAGTATATCAACTCACCTGAAACAGATATTTATTACAAGAGCAAATCGCTGTATGGAATTTCGTTCGCTCGAAAAGCAATATTGCAGAATGACGAATGTTTTTTGGTTGAAGGATATACGGATGTAATATCATTGCACCAGGCAGGAGTTGAAAATGTTGTTGCATCGTCAGGAACTTCTTTAACACATGAGCAGATAAGACTGATAGCCCGTTTTACCAAAAACATTACCATACTTTATGACGGAGATATGGCAGGAATTAAAGCTTCGTTAAGGGGAATAGATTTAATTCTTGAAGAAGGATTGAATGTTCGAATTGTTTTATTCCCTGATGGTGACGACCCCGATTCCTTTGCACGTAAAACAGGAACGGTTCAGCTGAAAGAGTATATTAAGAATAATGCGCGTGATTTTATTGCTTTCAAAACCGGCTTGTTACTTGAAGAAGTTTCAAATGATCCCATACGAAAGGCAGGACTGATTAAGGATATTGTAGAGAGTATTTCAAAAATTCCTGACGCCATATTACGCAGTATGTATGTCAAACAATGTTCGGAACAAATGCAGGTCACGGAGCAGGTTCTGATATTTGAGATGAATAAAATAAGAATGAATCTGTATAAAAAGCAGAGTGATGAAGATGCAGGTGAACTTACTGACAAACTTATGGAAATGCAGTTTATTCCACAGCAAACTGAAACTGCTGAGATGAATGCATGGCATCAGGAAAAAGAAATTATTCGTCTGCTGTTGAACTATGGCGACCTGATTGTGAATCTTCCCGGTGAGGAGCAACAATCGGTGAGTGTAAGAGAGTTTATACACAACGAGCTTACTCCTGACGGATATGGTTTTGATGATGAAATCTTTGCAGGAATATTTTCGCATTTCGTTGCACAAAATGCAACAGAGTTTGTTACAATGCTCAAAACGGACACATCATCCGAACTGGAAAAACTCAGAGATATCGCCCTGGAGATGATGGTCAGTAAGTATGAACTGAATGACTGGGAGTCAAGAGGTATCCATGTAAAAAAAGAAGAGGATAATCTCAATGAAACGGTCATCAATCCCATTTATCATCTCAAGTTGAGACGTGCTCTGATGCTCAAACAAAAAAACAGCAAACGGCTTAAGGACAATCCGCAGCTTACAGATGAGGAAATGGATGAAGTTCTGACTACACAAAAAAACTATGAAGCCTTTATTCAGGCAATTTCAAAATACCTCGGTATAGTTACTCTTGAGTAACAGGGAGAGGCTATTTGCTTAGCCGATAGATTTTACTCCTTAATTTTTTCTTAAAGCTTTAGCGGACAAGGAATTGTTTAGCATGGAAATGGTATTATTGTGCTGAATAAATACATTTGTACCCTAACAAATTTCGTATATGAAAATTGATTTCAAAAAACTGATACCTCATGGTATTGCCATAGCTGTCTTTCTGATTATTACTGTCATTTATTTCTTTCCGTTGTTTCAGGGAAAGGGACTCGAACAACATGATATTGCTCAGTGGACAGGAATGAGCAAGGAGCTTACCGATTTCAGAAATAAATATCATACCGAGCCTTTATGGACCAATGCCATGTTCAGTGGTATGCCTGCCTATCAGATTTCAACATTATATCCTGCCAACCTGATGCAGTATGTAAATGATGTATTGTTTTTCTTTCTGCCATCACCGGCTTCATATATTTTTCTTGCATTGCTAAGTTTCTATATTCTTATGCTGGTGTTGCGGTTTGATTACCGGATGGGAATAGCCGGAGCCATAGCTTTTGCTTTTTCAAGTTACAATTTTGTTATCATCACAGCAGGACACAATTCGAAGGCACATGCCATTGCTCTTATTCCGCTTGTGTTCGCAGGCATCATTATGACTTACCGAGGGCGATTGCTGTTTGGCGGAGCTTTGACTGCCATTGCTCTTGCATTAGAGTTATATGCCAACCATTTGCAGATTACATACTATCTGATGATTACCATCATGGTGATGATAATTGCATATTTTATAGATGCTGTTATTCATAAAACATGGATGGATTTTATTAAGCGTTCAGCAGTACTTGCAGTTGCTGCTATTTTAGGAATCTTACCAAACTATACAAGTCTTGCTGCCACGTATGAGTATGGTAAGTACTCCACACGCGGGCCAAGTGAACTGACAGAGAAAAAAGAGTCAACAGGATTGGATAAAGATTATGCTTTCAGTTACAGTTATGGTATCAGCGAAACATTTACACTTATCATTCCACGTTTTCATGGAGGAGCTTCGGTAGAACCACTGAGTGAAACATCTGCAACCTATCAGGCACTTGTTTCCAATGGAGTGCCGATGCAACAGGCCAAAAGTTTTATTCAGAACGTGCCGCTTTATTTCGGAAATATGCTTTCCACTTCAGGCCCACCTTATGCAGGTGCTATTGTATGTTTTTTGTTTGTTGCGGGACTGTTTTTGGTCAAGGGCAAAGAGAAATGGTGGCTGCTTGCTGCAACTATTCTTTCTTTCATGCTTGCATGGGGAAGCAACTTTTTAGCATTTAACGAATTCTTCTTTTATCACTTCCCGGGTTATAATAAGTTCAGAGCAGTAAGTATGATATTGACCATTGCACAGTTTACCATGCCGTTGCTTGCACTACTTGCACTGAAACAAATTTATGACGGTAAAACTGCAAAACCTGAAATATTCAAGTCGCTAAAATTGTCGTTCTATATCACCGGAGGTTTTTGTTTATTGTTTGTTGTACTTCCCGGATTATTTAATGACTTTAGCTCTGGTGCTGATGAACAATTGAAGCAATACGGTTGGCTGATAGATGCTATTAAACAAGACAGGGAATCAGCATTGCGCATGGATGCACTCCGTTCACTGATATTTATTTCACTGGCATTTGGTGTGATTTGGTTTATGCTGAAGGAGAAACTCAAATCTACACTGGCAGTAGTCATTCTTGCAGCGTTATTTATTGTTGATTTGTGGACGGTTGATAAACGATATCTCAACGATCAGCATTTCACATCTAAGAGCAAAACCGTTAAACCTTTTGAACCATCACAGGCTGATTTGCAGATTATGCAGGATACCACACTCGGATATCGGGTGATGAATACTACTGTGAGTGCTTTCAATGATGCATCTACATCTTATTTCCATCGAAGCATTGGAGGATATCATGGTGCCAAACTAAAACGTTATCAGGAGTTGATTGAAAATTGCATTGCCAAGAATAATATGAGTGTACTTGATATGCTCAACACCAAATATTTTATTGTAAGTGATAATGAACATCAGCCCGTTGCTCAGACCAATCCCGGAGCATCAGGTCCTGCATGGTTTGTTGACACGGTGAAGATAGTGGCTAATGCTGATGAGGAACTGAAATCACTTGATTCATTCAACCCAAAAACAATTGCGTTTGTGGATAAAAGATTTGAATCCATACTGAAAGGATTTAAACCTGAACATGATTCAACAGCTTCTGTTAAACTTACTTCCATTGTAAGCAATCATTTGGTATATGAAACGCAGACGGCATTGCCGCAGTTCTGTGTGTTTTCTGAGATATATTATGACAAAGGCTGGAATGCTTATATTGACGGAAAGAAATCGGATTATGTGCGTGCCGATTATGTGCTGAGGGCAATGGTGGTGCCTGCAGGTAAACATACTGTTGAGTTCAAGTTTGAACCGGAAGTGTATGCAACCGGAGAGAAAATCTCTCTTGCAGGCTCGCTGATTGTGTTGCTGTTTTTTGCGGCAGGTACGTTTATGGAGTTAAAAAGTTCAGATAAAAAAAACAACCTGAGTATTCTTGAAAAAGGTTTTAGTCATTACGTATTACTGGCCGCCCAGCGGAGGTGCAGGCGTACAGCGATGGCTGAAGTTTGTGAAATATCTTCGGCAATATGGCTGGGAGCCTGTAGTGTTCACCGTGGCAGATGGTGAATTCCCTGAGCGAGATGACTCATTGCTGAAAGATATACCTGAAGGAATTGAGATTATCAGAGAACCTATTAAAGAGCCTTATCTGTTATATAAATTGTTCATTGGCAGAGGAAGGAAAGAGAAGATACATGCAGGTTTTCTTACAGAAAAAAAGAAAAGCAGTTTGTTGCAAAACATTGCAGTTTGGATAAGAGGAAATTTTTTTATCCCTGATGCACGGATGTTGTGGATTAAACCTTCTGTAAACAATTTGCATAAATGGCTTGGACAGAATAAGGTTGATGCTTTAGTGAGTACAGGTCCTCCGCATAGCTGTCATTTGATTGCATTAAGACTTAAAAAGCTGACTGGAATTCCATGGCTTGCTGATTTTCGTGATCCATGGACAAAGATTGATTATTATAAAGATTTGAAACTAACAGCCCGTGCCGACAGAAAGCATCACCGTTTGGAGCGCGAAGTAATATCTAATGCAGATGCTGTTGTTACTGTTGGTAAAACCATGCAAGAGGAGTTTGCAGCTCTTGTCAGTCGTGATATTGATTGCATAACCAATGGATATGACGATGAAGATATCACAAAAGAGAATGTTGTTCCGGATAAGGAATTCAGTATTGCTCATGTTGGTACCATGGTGAAAACACGAAATCCCGTAGCTCTGTGGCAGGCGTTAAGTGAGTTGTTGAAAGAAGAACCTGAGTTTAAGAATTATTTACTTTTAAAATTGGTAGGGAAGGTTGATGTTACAGTTCAGGAATCATTAAAGCAGTATGGGTTAATTAATAACGTAAAGTTTATAGACTATCTGAGTCATGAGGATGTAGTAAAGGTGCAACGACAATCACAGATTTTGTTATTGGTAATTAATCGTACGCATAATGCCAAAGGTGTGCTTACCGGGAAATTGTTTGAATATATGGCTGCGAGGAGACCAGTTATATGTATAGGTCCTGTAGATGGTGATGCTGCAGAAATAATCAATGAAACACAATGTGGAAAAACTGTTGATTATGACGATGTAAATTCTTTGAAAAAAATAGTTAATGAGTATTATATGCAATACTTGCATCACAAATTGAATGCTTCTTCCGTTAATATTGAAAAATACAGCCGTAAGATATTAACAGAAAAACTCTCTCAGGTATTGAACAGAATAATCCGCTAATGCAAAATAATATAGACGGATATGTCAATGTGTAATTGTTGGAGAATATTGCTGTATAATAATCGTATAAAGAGTAAAAAGATAAATTTGTGCACTTGATAATTTTGTTGTGATAAAATTAGTAACCATTATAGGCGCTCGTCCGCAAATTATAAAAGCTGCTGCCATCAGCAGGGCAGTGAAAACATCATTCTCTGATAAAATAAAAGAAGTGATAGTGCACACCGGCCAGCATTACGACCATAATATGTCGGCTGTTTTTTTCGATGAACTGAAAATTCCGAAAGAGAATTATAACCTGAATGTAGGATCTGCAAGTCATGCAGTGCAAACTGCAGAAATCATGCGGTTATTTGAACCCATTTTGGAGGAAGAAAAACCACAGGGTGTGCTGGTGTATGGTGATACCAATTCAACGCTGGCGGCAGCATTAACTGCTGCTAAAATGCACATACCTGTTATTCATGTGGAGGCAGGTATGCGTTCATTCAACAAAACGATGCCAGAGGAAATAAACCGTATTTGTTGTGATCATATTTCAACCATGTTGTTTTCGCCAACTGTTACCGGTATAGAAAATCTTTGTCGGGAAGGATTTTCAACAAAAGCTAAAGCACCTTATACCATCAACAACCCTTTGGTGGTGCATTGCGGAGATGTGATGTATGACAATTCAATTTATTTTGCTACAGAGGCCAAACAAAAATCAACCATACTGTCTGATTTAAATTTATCTTCCGGGGAGTTTACATTATGCACCATACATCGCGACAGTAATACTGATGATGCAGATAACCTGAATTCAATTTTCAGAGCATTACTGCATATTGCCGGGAATCATAAACAGAAAATTGTTATTCCTATGCATCCGCGTACTTCTAAAGTATTGTCGCAGCAACTGCAATCGGAACTTGCAGAAAGTTTAGAGCATAGCTCCGAAATTCAGATTATAGAACCGGTTTCATTTATGGACATGATTGTTCTGGAATCAGAGTGTAATATGATTATTACCGATTCAGGTGGTGTGCAAAAAGAATCCTATTTTTTTAAGAAACCTTGTGTGATATTGAGAAATGAAACAGAATGGGTTGAGTTGATAGAGCAGGGTACTGCTGTTATTGGAGGAACTGAAACCGAGAATATAATTGCAGCATTTAACCGGTTAAAATCAAAAAAATTGAATTTTCCACCCTTATTTGGAGACGGCCATGCTGCTGAATTTATCTGTAAACAGATTTATTCTGCAGTGAATTAATTATTTTTACAGTAAATAAATTACTGTTGAAATACGTCTTATCCAAATCGAGTTACATCCGAAGTCTGCAATGCCTTAAGTCGTTATACTTTTATAAGTTTAATTATAAGGATCGTGATCCCATAAGCCCTGAGCAGCAGGCAAAGTTCGACCGTGGTCACACTTTTGGAAAGTTGGCGCAACAATTATTTCCGGGTGGTGTGGATGTTTCACCGGCTACACCATTTGAATATGATTTGTCAGCACAAAAAACCCAGTCGTTGATGCTCAAACAACAATCAGTTATTTACGAAGCTGCTTTCATTGCCAATGAAGTTGTAGTTGCACTTGACATTCTTATTCGTAAAAGCGGCTTGCTTCATGCTTTTGAAGTTAAAAGCTCTGTTAAAATCAGTCAAACCATTTTGAATGATGCAGCATTGCAATATTTTATCATTACTGAAGCAGGGTATGAGTTGGAAGATTTTTCAATAATACATCTCAAACCGGACTACAAGGAATTGCCCGCAGATAATGTGAAGGCTTTGTTTACAGAAGAGAGTGTGAAAGAGTGGTGTATCAGCCAAAGAACTTATGTGAAAGAACATATTGAAGCCGCAAAACATATAATTCAAAAAAAGCAAATGCCCTCCGTAGAACAGGGAGAGCATTGCAATATTCCGTATCCGTGCGATTTCAAAAATATCTGCAACAAAAGCAATTCGTTTGATGCAGGAAGTTTATTCGGTTAACTTACCTGATAATTGCAAGCCGCGATGTAAGAGTCAGACTATTACTTTCAGCTTTTACCTGATAAATTCCACTGGCAAGACCTGTGACAGAAACTGATTCATTACGGTAAACCAACTTGTTTAATACTATGCTTCCCTGTGCATTGTAAACAGTAATTCGTACTCTGTCCATTTCTTCAGGCAAATCCAAAGTAAACTTATCATAAGCCGGATTTGGAAATACCATCAGTTGCGAAGGTGCCGCTGAAATTTCTTTCACCGCAACAAAGGGTGATGGTCCCAGATTGAGCCATTCATTAGAGTTTGAAAGTGTATTATTGCCTTTGTAGCCACTGGCAATGGCCATATAAATGCTGTCATTATAAATTACACTTGTGAAGTTACTGATGTTACTGCAAGCGGTTGGTTTTGGAGGTCCAATCAACCACTGATTGTTTACCAGGTCATACGCCCATACATCATCAGACACTTCAATTCCCTGACCTGTAGGGTCACCTCCAGTAAAAATGATGTAAGGAAGAGCGTCTGCATAAACACTGCCTGCGGCAAAACGTGTGATGGTACCACCGGGATAGGGTGGAAGTGCCTGCCATGTGATAACGGTTGCGTCATTTGCATCTATTGTACCCAGCCATGCTTCATCAAGAGGGCTTTGTGAAGATTGACTATATCCTCCGGTTACAAGAATCATATTATTGAATATGGCACCACGCAAACCTGCACTTGCAGTTCCGGGTTTCGGTGTACCGTTTAACCAACTATCGTTCGAAGGATTGTATATCTGCACTGAATTTAAATCGGAGCTGCCATTGTAACCACCGATATAATAAATTAGAGAATCTGCATAAACTCCGCTCGCATAATCACCCACCGGTTGTGGCATTGCCGTAATCGTATTCCATGTGTCAGTTTGGTAGTGATATGCAAAATTATTCAGAGAAGGACTGAATCCTCCTGTATATCCGCCTGAAGCGTACAAAGTGTTTTTTACATTCTGCATTGAGAATTGATAGATGCCTAAAGGTATAGGCGCATAGCTCATCCAGTTGCCGGTTTGCACATCAAATCGTTCGTGCTTGGTTTGTAAGTTGATTAAATCAGAACCTCCTGTTGCAAAGAAATAACCGGTGTCAGCAGGTAATGCAGGCACACGAACATATCCTGTTGCAAGTCCAAACGTTGGGACGGTAAGCGGCTGTTTGCTGACCCATCCATAATTTGGTAATTCGTTGTATGTTTTAGTGACAGAATACAGAGTGTCATTTGACAAATCACTGTCGGTGGATAGCTGAGTATAAACTGTGATGGTGTAATTTCCTGTAGCACCTGGAGTCCAGGGGTCAAAGTTTACCTGTTGCGACTGGTTGTATGTTAACGCGCTAACAGATTTGGTGGAAGTATATCCACCTGAAATTTCCATTGTAACGTTGAAAGTTTGTGTGGTTAAACCATTATTAAGTACAGTTGCTTTGGGAATCTGCTGGCTTGTGCCGGTTGCCTTTCTTACATCAATGCTTTTCATGGCAACATCATTGGATGCAATGGTGAGCGGGCCTGTCCATTTATATATGGGTGAACCTATTTCGCCACCGCCACTCCAACCGGTGGTGGCATTTACGAAGTCGCAATCGGAGTGAATAAGGTTGTCCATTACTTTCCAGTTGTTTCCATTGTCCACGCTGAAGGCTGAGCCATAAATTGTATAAGGTGAAGTGATGACAAAAGTGCTGTCGGTACCCGGAACAAAACGTATAGATTGTTTAAGTGTAAATCCTCCAGCCTGTGTAGGCAGCAGATTCCAGGTGGTTCCGCCATCATTGGTATAAATCAGACCGGTAGAAGTGGTTGCATTATCTGCTTCGCAAGCCAGACCAAAATTTGCATCGCGAAAAGCAATGGCTCCCAAATAACCGGTGTAGGGTGTACTGCTTACGGTCCAGTTATTACCTCTGTCAGAAGATTTGTAAATCCGTCCCTGATTGGTGCCGAAATATAATGTGCTGTCGCCATAGGTTGTATAAACATCGGTAATGCCATATTCTGCTGTCTGATTGGCAGGAATATTTGCCTGTGGTACCCTAATCCAGTTATTGCCACCATCAGTGGTAGTATAAATTTCAAAATATCCTCCATTAGGATCGCCCATACAGATACCATCATTTGCATCAAAGAAATGAACTACATTAGGAAATCCAGCAGGAGCTGAAAAAGTTGCTGTTGACTGGTGTGTCCATGTTAGTCCTCCATCATTTGTGCGTAAAATTTTTCCACCTCCACCACTGGTATTAAACATTGCAACCCATGCAGTGTCGGCATTTAATGCCATGATGCATGATGGACCATGATTGGCAGCATTGGTGATAACACCCGGTGTCCATGTGTTGCCGCCATTGGTAGTTCTTGTAAATTCCTGAACAGGATTTAACTGTGAGTTGCGATCAGATGCAAGCCCCCACACTACGTTGGTGTCAACAGCATCAATAAACTGTACATAGTTATTTGGATTAACATTGGATGGTTGTGCAATCCATTGCTGCGCATTTGTTTCAAATGACATCGTCATTAACAGCGCTAAGTGAGGTAATACGGTTGTAAATTTTTTCATTTTTTAAACGTTTTAGAGGTGATTACCCGGTTTAGATAAAACAAATATAAAGATTATGGGCAATGTTTTATAAATGACAAGAAAGTTTTTCAAATAAAAAAGGCTGTCAGATAACTGCAGCCTTTTTATTATCACAAAAACTATCTGTTATGAATTCATGATGGATTCAATCTCATCAATTTCTACAGGCATGGTATCCATTAAATCAACCGGACCTTTATCGGTAATCAAAATGTTGTTTTCAATACGGATACCAAGATTTTCTTCAGGAATATAAATGCCCGGCTCACAGGTGAAAATCATTCCTGCTTCCATAGCCATGTATTTGTCGCCCACATCGTGTACGTCAAGACCAAGAAAGTGAGAAGTGCCATGCATAAAATATTTTTTATAAGCAGGCCAGTCGGGATCCTGATTTTTGATGTCGTCAGCCGTAATTAGTTTTAGTTTAATCAACTCTTCCTCCATCAGCTTACCTACTTCAGCGTGATATTTTTCAATAAAGTTTCCTGCCACAAGCATCTTAGTTGCTGCACGCATCACACGCAACACGGCACTGTAAACTTCTTTCTGTCGTGGAGTGTATTTTCCATTGACAGGAATTGTACGGGTAAGGTCAGCTGCATAGTTGGCATATTCAGCACCAAAATCCATCAGCACCAGATCTCCATCTTTACATGGTTTATTGTTTTCGTTATAATGCAACACACAAGCAGAATATCCTGATGCAATTATCGGGTTGTAGGCATGCCCCGAACAACGGTTGCGGATAAACTCATGAATAATTTCAGCTTCAACTTCGTATTCCATTACTCCCGGTTTCATAAACTTAAGTACTCTTCGCAAAGCACTCTCTGTATGCTTTATTGCTTCTTTAATTAATTTAACTTCTATCTCATGTTTATGTGAACGCAGTTGAGCCATAATCTGCCCAAGTCTTTCTACTGAATGACCCGGAAAACGATTTTTCCATTCTCTTGCAAAACGCATATCACGATAAGGCACTTCCGTATAATGGCGGTCATTTTCGTTGATGTTTAAATAAACATAATCGGCATGGTGCATGAGCATAGGCACAATACTGTTGAACTCTTCCGTCCAGTAAACAGATTGAATTCCGGAGGTAGCACGTGCTTCTTCTTTGGTATATTTATGTCCTTCCCAAACAGCTATATGCGGATTTGTTTTGCGAACAAAAAGAATCTCTTTGTATTGTGGCAGCGGTGCATCAGGAAAGATAATCAGAATACTTTCTTCCTGATCAATACCACTTAAATAAAATAAATCGGCATTTTGTCTGAAAGTAAAATTTGTATCACCACTTCGGGGCATCTCATCATTCGAGTTGAAAATGGCTATGGATTTAGGTTTTAAACGACTTTTAAATTTCTGACGGTTGCCAACAAACAGACGACTGTCAATGGGAGTGTATTTAATATTCATAACTATTTATACTTTTAGCTGTTCAAAATTAAAATAAATTATTGAATTGGTTTTCTGCATGCACTTTTTTAACATCACTTTAAACTTTCATCTTGAAAAATAAAAACACACAAAGCTCTCCATTTGTTCGGGGTGGACTATATAATTTTAAAATTTACAATACCATTGTAGCAGTGCCTTCTGATATTTGGAGCAGCATTACGCACGATGCAATGTTTATGCGCATAGCCTATTTCAAAGCTCTTGAAAACAGTAAGATATCCGGTTTGCAAATGAGATATGTGGTAGTGGAGAAAGGGGGAGAACCGATTGCTGCTTTGCAAATTCAGATATTGAACGTAGCCGATAAGGATTTGAATGGTGTAATTAATCTGAAGGAAAAAGGCTGGCTTTTGAATAATCTGCACAATCCGTTGAATCAATTGATGTTTAAATGCGGTGGCGAGCGACCCAATTATTTGATTTGTTGTGGAAGTTTACTGGTTAGCGGTGAGTATGGTATTTGTGTAAGTGGAAAAGAAACACTTTTTGAAACAGGGGAATTGTTGCCTGAAATAGTAAAGTCAGTAAAACACTCATTCCCTGATGCCTCTTATTGCGGATGCATGGTAAAGGATTTTTTTGATAATGCTCCTGTGGATTTGGTGTTAAATCATCAGAATTATTTTGAGTTACCTATGGATCCTGAAATGATTTTCTATGTTCGTGATGAGTGGAAAAGTTTTCAGGATTATCTGGCATCACTTTCTGCCAAGTACAGACTTAAAGCCAATAACAGCCTGAGCAGAACTGCACATCTTGAAAAAAGATTTTTATCATTAAGGGAAATCAAAGAATATGGAACACAGATAATGCAACTGTATGACAATGTTCAAAAGCGCGCTGCAATACAGCTGATAAAAGTTTCTGACAGTTATTTTATCAACCTTAAAAAAGAAATGCCTGAACAATTTTATCTGAAAGCATTTTTTGATGAAGACAAACCGGTGGCATTCACAAGCGGCTTTCATGTATCAGGTGGTCATCATGAAGCACACTTTATCGGTATTGATTATTCACTGAACACTTCGTTGCAGCTTTATCAGAATATATTATACAGTTACATAGATGACGCTATACAAATGAAATCAAAACATCTGTATTTTGGACGAACAGCTATGGAAATAAAGACTACAGTAGGTGCAAAAGCTTTTCCGTTGCATAGCTACTTCCGCCTGGAAAATAAAGTGATGAATAAAATGGCTAAAACGATACTAAAACATATACCTGAACAAAGCTGGATTCCACGAAATCCATTTAAAGAATAAAGGCACATCGTAGCCTGATTAACCAAGAAAATTCAAATCTTCACCCAAAAATATGGTGGTTTAGTCTAAAACCAACACAGTTCGCATGGGCTCAGTTATAGCTTGCACCCATCTTAATTGAACCACCAATGATTAGAACACTTCAAAACACAGCAAAAGCAATCATCATCCTTCTGATGGTTGGTTACATCGGACAGCCTAAAGAATTATATGCTGCCGGGAAACAAATTAAACTTTCTTATACAGCTAAGAACGTTTCATGTTTTGGTGCTTCAGACGGAAGCATTCAAATGGAAATAAAAGGAGGAAAGGCACCTTACCAAATTCAATGGTCTGATGGAAGTTCGCAACAAAATCTGGCGAATATTAAAGCAGGAAATTATGTGGTTAATGTTACCGATAGAAATGGCAAATCCGCTACCCAAACTATAAATATTACAGAGCCATATCCATTGGCTATTCATTCGCAGACTACACCGGAAAACTGTTTATCCGGTAATGGAAGTGCTACCATTCGTGTAACGGGAGGTTCCCAACCTTTCACTTATTTGTGGTCAAATAATACACATGCACAAAATCTTGAACAGGTTGCTGCAGGAAGTTACGAAGTAAAAGTAGTTGATGGTAATGGATGTATTAAGACTTCGCACATTATGGTTGAACGTGCAAAAGTTTTGAATGTAACGGTTGCAAAGTATAATCCGGTTTGTCATGGTGATGATAACGGATTGATTGATGTGGAAGTGAAGGGTGGAAGTGCCCCTTACACTTATCATTGGTCGAATGGTGCAACAACTGAAGATATCAGTGGGCTGAAACCAGGCAACTATCAATTACTGATAAATGATAAGAATGGTTGTTCTGCATCAGTAGAGGTAAATCTTGTAAATCCTGAGCCAATAAAAATTAATGCAGTAGTTACAGATGCTGATTTAAATAAGAACAACGGAGCAATTACATTGCAGGTAACAGGAGGCACAGGGAAGTACAGTTATCTGTGGTCGAACATGGAAGAAACATCTGTGCTGAAGAATGCAGAAGAAGGAGTATATGCAGTAAAAGTGACGGACGGTAATCAATGTATGGGTGCAGATTATTTTACGATAAATGAAAAATCACCTTTGCAGGTTACATATACAGTTAAACATGTATTGTGCAATGGAGCGGCAACAGGTTCAGTAAAACTGAATGTTTACGGAGGAAAAGAACCTTACAGCTATGAATGGTCTGATGGAAGCAGAGAGTCTGCAATTACCAAAGCAGCAGCCGGTAATTACTCTGTAGTTATTCATGATGCTGCCGGAAAGAAATACAGTAATACATTTCATATAAATCAACCTGAAGTAATGAGCGTTTTGGCTACTGTAAAAGATGAAACAGGACATGGAAGTGCTGACGGGCAGATAACATTGCAGGTGCTCGGAGGTATGCCACCTTATTCATTCATCTGGAATGACGGAATAAACAGTCAGGAGCGCACGCAACTTTCGCAAGGTATTTATCAGGTGACTATTCAGGATGGCAACAGATGTGTGATGAATCATCAGGTAATGATTTCGGCAGAAGATCAGATGGCATCAGTGATGAGATCGGCTGACAATAACATGATGAATAATAATCTGCTTGTATATCCTAATCCATTCAACAACACATTTACCATCAAATTTAATGAGACTGTAGGTGACATACAGGCTATTAAATTATTCAGCATGGATGGCAGGCAGATTCAGAACGTGGAACTGAATACAACAACAAAGGATGCTAATGAAATAGCTGTCAACACTACAGAAATAGCTCCAGGTAATTATTTACTGAAAGTAGAAACAAAAAATAGCACATATACCAGACTGTTGACAAAAGGCAGGTAAAGATACTTTTCATGGTTGGTTGTTTTTCACAGGCGCAGTTGGTGGTTCTCTGCGCCTGTAACCGTTTATGACGGTGTAGTTGATATGAAGCAGAAGAATCAATATAGGTTTTAAGTAAATTAGCGCCATGAATTTTCTGGCGCATTTGTATTTATCGGGTGATGATGAAATGGTGATGGTAGGAAATTTTATTGCAGATCATCTGAAAGGCCATGAATGGAAAAATTTCCCGGAAGCAATTCAGCGAGGTGTCAGGATGCATCGTTTCATTGATGAGTTCACAGATTCGCATCCTGTTGTTGAAAGAAGTAAAGCATTGCTTCGTCCGGGGTTCAGAAAATATTCTCCTGTTATCTGTGATATTTTTTACGACCATTTTCTTGCTGCAGCATGGTCTGCATACTCAACAGTTGACATGGATGACTACAGCAAAAATGTTTATGCCATGCTGCATCAGTATGAACAATATCTTCCTGAGCGTACAAAGGCCATGATGGTTTATATGGAGCGTGATAACTGGCTGAAAAATTATGCTTCGCTGCAAGGATTGGATATGGCACTGAAAGGGATGAGCCGAAGAGCAAGTTTTGAAAATAATATGAATCACGCTGCTGATTTTCTGCAACAACATTACCCTGATTTTAAGAAAGATTTTGATGATTTTTTTCCTGAATTACAGAAGAATACTCAGCTGCTATTTCTGTTTCATCACAAGTAAATGCCTGTTTTGAAATACAAACAGTACTATCTAAATAAATTTTATTTTTCTGGCTGCAAAACCACACATGCGCAGCAAAATCAATCCATGTCTGAACCGGGAAATATTGGTGCTGCCATAGGTTCGTTCTCTGTATCGAATAGGCAACTCCTGAATTTTAAGATTGAGTTTATATGCACCGAAGATTAAGTCAAAATCACCAAAAGGATCAAACTCTCCGAAAAATTTGCGGTTGCTAACTAAACGATCATAATCATCTCTGAAAATCACTTTAGTTCCGCAGAGCGTATCTTTAAATGGTTGTTCGAGCAGCCATGTGAAGGCATAACTGAAAAATTTATTTCCCAACATATTCAGGAAACGCATGGCTTCTTTTTCCATAGGATAAACCAAACGACAACCATTGATAAAATCGCCTTTGCCTGAGGCGATGGCATCATAAAATTTAGGTAAATCTTCAGGCGGCACTGTGAGATCTGCATCAAGAATCATCAGTATATCACCTTCAGCCATACTGAATCCTTTTCTCACAGCATCGTTTTTTCCTTTGCCTTCCTGTTTTGCCGTTTTAATACGGTGCGTGGATGAATATTTTTTTTCAATGGTTTTAATTTGCTCCCATGTATCATCTTTACTGTTGCCTTCAACAAAAATTATTTCCTGCCATTTTCCAAAAGTTGGAATACGCAGCAACCCGTTTTCAATATTACCGCTTTCGTTGCGTGCAGGAATGACAATGCTGACAGAGTATTTGTGATTGACATTTTCTGCTGCAGTGCCAACAGGTTTTGCAAATGAAAAAGTGTTGATGCACAGCAAACGCAACAAAGGCAGTTTTGCAAAAAAATTATTGATAAGAGGGGAGAGCAGAGGAATATTTACAGGCAACAACATTCTGCGTGTTTCGCGGTAACAGTCAAAACCGGAAAGTGTAAGCAGGTTGCGTACATCCATACGCGTGAGCCAGTTGAGTTGTGGTGTTTTGGTTTTTAGTCCGATGGTTTCAGCAAAACGTAAGACGGGCTCCCAAAGATGGTTGTGATAATTGATTATAATTTTTGTTCGTTCATGACAAACTTTTTTCAACTGTTCAAATACAGCCTGAACATCTTCCAGATATCCAATCAGGTTGGAAATGATTATCAAATCAAATTTTTCATTCAGTGTAATGTTTTCAGCATTCATTACATGAAATGAAACTGCAGGGAAACGATTTTTAGCCTCAGCAATCATAGCTGGGCTGAAGTCTATCCCCGTTTTCTTTGCTGCACGTATATCGTTTAAAAGTTCACCGGTACCACATCCCACCTCTAAAACAGAGATGGATTCATGTGAAAAATAATTACAGTAATAAGTAATGTCATCCCAGTAATACGAATGACTTTTGCGTTTTCGTACTCTGGTTGGAGCTATTTTTTCAAAGTGTTCAAGGTAGCGCACTGAGGTCAGTCTATTTTCATTTCAGGAATATTTCCTTCTGCAATCAATCGCCCTGCAGTTGCATTTTTTACCTGTTCAACAGAAACTCCGGGTGCAAGTTCAAGCAGTTTAAATCCTTGCGGTGTAACATCAAGCACAGCCATTTCAGTGACTATACGTTTAATGCATTTAACTCCGGTAAGAGGTAGTGTACATTGTTTAAGGAGTTTCGATTCTCCTGCCTTATTTACATGCTGCATTGCCACAATAATATTTTTTGCTGATGCAACAAGGTCCATTGCACCTCCCATACCTTTCACCATTTTACCCGGAATTTTCCAGCTTGCAATATCTCCCTGTTCGCTCACTTCCATAGCACCGAGTATGGTGAGGTCAACTTTCTGAGCTCGTATCATTCCAAAGCTCGTGGCCGAATCAAAAATGGATGAACCCGGAAGAAGTGTTACAGTTTGTTTTCCGGCATTTATAAAATCAGCATCTTCTTCTCCTTCTACCGGAAATGGCCCCATGCCTAAAATTCCGTTTTCCGATTGTAATGTAACGTGAATACCGGCTGGAATATAATTGGCTACTAAAGTAGGAATACCTATTCCGAGATTTACATACATCCCGTCTTTTACTTCGCGGGCAATTCGTTTTGCAATTCCGTTTTTGTCAAGCATCTCTTTGGTAATTAATTTTTAATGTAAATGCTAAAAAAGTTTTCTATGGAGTTTAAATGTTTTTGGAGGAAATTTTATCTGTTATCAAAAAGCAAGAGCTTATGATGCAGTTTTATTTTTTTTCTTACTGTTCTCTGTTCAATGCGTTTTTCAAATTTCTCACCCTGGAAAATTCTGTGGACATAAATTCCGGGAGTATGAATATGATCAGGATTGAGTTCACCGGGTTGTACCAGATGTTCAACTTCTGCAATGGTAATTTTTCCTGCCATAGCCATCACAGGATTAAAATTACGCGCAGTTGCACGATATATAAGATTACCCTCCGTATCACCTTTCCATGCTTTTACGATAGCAAAGTCTGCATCAAAAGCGTATTCCATCAGGTAATCTTTTTCTACACCGTTGAATTTAAATTTACGTACTTCTTTGCCCTGAGCTACTTCCGTTCCTACACCTGCAGGAGTAAAAATGGCCGGCATTCCATATCCTGCAGCCATACAGCGTGTAGCCAGAGTTCCCTGAGGTACCAGTTCCACTTCCATTTCGCCACTCAGCATCTGACGTTCAAATTCGGCATTCTCACCCACATAGGAAGCAATCATTTTTTTTATCTGATGTTTCTGAAGAAGTAAACCTAAACCAAAGTCATCTACACCTGCGTTATTGGAGATACAAGTCAAACCCTTCACGCCTTTGCGCACCAATGCTGCAATACAGTTTTCAGGAATACCACAAAGGCCAAATCCGCCAAACATGATGTTTGCTCCGTCATTAATATCACGGATTGCTTCATCTACATTATTTACTACCTTACTCATGATCTTGGTTTTTATTCTGATTAATCAATAAAATATTTTTCTTTATCATCTTTTCATTCCACGCTCTTTAGCCATTTTTTCAAGACGTTCCTGAAACTTAGATTTCTTTACTTGTTTCTTCTTATTTTCCTGTATGCGTGCATGAATGGCTTTTTCATCAACAAATAGTTTAAAGAGATAAGTTTGTCCAAAGGTAATCATGTTAGCCAGAAAATAATAATAACTCAAACCTGCAGAATAATTGTTAAAAATTCCGAGGAACATAATAGGCATAAGATACATCACATATTTCATGGATGGATTGGTAGCTGCCGTCATTTGCTGATTCAACCGTGTGTAAATAATGGTTGATACCGTCATGAGGATGGTAAACAAACTCACATGGCTTCCATAAAATGGAATATTGAACGGTAAATCCAATATTGAATCATAGGTGCTGAGGTCGTGAGCCCACAAGAATCCTTTCTGCCTTAACTCAATGGAAGCCGGGAAAAACGAAACATTGCAATGAGGATAGGCATCTGCAATAACATGGGCAGACAACCGCCTAAAGGATTAACACCGGCTTTTCTGTACAGCGTCATCATTTCCTGTTGCAGTTTCATGGGCTCTTCTTTAAACTTACCTTGCAACTCTGCAATTTCAGGCTGAAGTACTTTCATTTTAGCAGTACTCATATAGGATTTATAGGTGAGCGGCAAAAGAGCGGCTTTAATAAGTAATGTAAGTATTAGAATAATAATTCCATAATTAATGTTGAAACTGTTCAGAAAATTAAATATCGGAATAACTGCAAACCGGTTAACCCATCCGAAAATTCCCCAACCTAACGGCACTAATTTTTCAAGACCTAAGTGGAATTTTTTTAATGTCTGATAATGGTTCGGGCCAAAATAAAATGTCAGATCAGTTGTTTCTTTGCTGGTATGGTTATAAGGTATGGTGAAGTTGGCCGACATATAGCGCACAGCACCTTCATCAGTGATTATTTTACTGGTAATTTTTGTAGGACTTTCAAAAGGTTTGTCAGCAATAAGCACACTTGAAAAATATTGTTGTTTAAAGCCCACCCACTCAACTTTTGTTTTCAATTCAGTTGCATCATCTTTGGTTTCGCTGAGGTGATCTACTTCTTCGTCAGTAAAGCGATAATAAGCAGTAGATACTGCACTTTCATTTTTATGACTTCTTTCCTGCTGCAACAGCTTTTGTTTCCAGTCAAGTTCAATATAACCTGCATTGGCAGCAACCATCTGATTCAGGTTTACGAAGTTTATCTTCAGCCCTACGCGATAGTCGTTATCTTTCAATGAATAAACATATTCCACATATCGTCCTTCACCGGCTTCGAGTTTCACTGAAACTGCTCCTGAATCATTGGCACTCACATTTACATTTTCGGAAGGTAACGTCCAGTATAAATCATTGGTACGAACTACTCTGTTGTCTGAGAAAAAATTAAAGCTGAATACTGAACTGTCGCCATTGTTCAGTACAAGTGGTTTGCCATCCCATGTTTTATAGTCTTTTAACTGAACGTAAGAAATTTTTCCACCTTTACTGCTGATTTTAAGTTTCAGCAAGTTGTTTTCAAGAGTAACAGTTTTTTCTTCGCCATTGGCAGCAGGTGCAAAATCACCGTAAAGTTGTTTCAGATTATCCTCTTTAAGACTATCGTTTAAGCTATCGTTGCTAAGAGTGTCAGCTTGCACCAGAAAGGTTGAGTCTTGTTTAATTTTTAAATGGTCGTGTGCTTTTTTCTGTGCCAGAGCTATGGAGTCTTGCTTGTGTTTAGCTGCCTGTAGTTCTTCCTGCGATGGTTGATTGAACAATGCAAATCCTATCAGCACAACTATTATCAGCACAACTCCTATAATCGAATTCCTATCCATAATTTATTTACAAACGTGCAAAGATAAAAATTAGCAAGTTGCACATTTATGTATGTTGAATTTTCCTTCTGTTTACTCTAAAAATATGATGAAATAATTGCTTAATCCGGTTGTGTTCAAAAGTGAAATTTTTCACTCAATTACATTAACACAGGCCGATTTTTTTTTAAGTAGAAATAAAAAAGCACTTACGATTGTAAGTGCTTGACTTTTAGTGTGGGAGCAACAGGATTCGAACCTGTGACCCTCTGCTTGTAAGGCAGATGCTCTGAACCAGCTGAGCTATGCTCCCATAGGATTTTTAAATGAGCGTGCAAAGATAGGTATAGTAGTTTATTCTCCAAATTTTAGAAAGAAATTTTTCCTGCAATTTGTGGGAATTAAAAAAGCTGCTCAGTAATGAACAGCTTTTTTAATGCTTATGCATTTTAATTATGCTTTTGTCTCTTCCAAATCGGTCATAATATCAGCATCTACAAGAATTCTTCCGCAATGCTCACATACGATTACCTTTTTGCGCTGTTTAATTTCCAGCTGACGCTGAGGTGGAACTTTGTTAAAACATCCGCCACAACTGTCGCGCTGTACAGAAACTACTGCGAGATGATTGGCAGCATTTTCACGGATTTTATGATATCCGCTCAGTAAACGCTCTTCAATAATTGAAGCTGCTTTGTCCGAATATTCTTTAAGTTTTTCTTCGTCTTTGCGTGTTTCTTCAATGATGGTGTCTAATTCTTTACGCTTGCCTTCCAAATCATTTTTTCTGAATCCGAGTTCTTCCTCAGTTTCAGTAAGAATTTGTTTCTTAGAGTTGATTTCAAAAGCATATTCCTTAATTCGTTTTTCGCTCAGTTCTATTTCGAGTTTCTGAAATTCGATTTCTTTAGTGATAGACTCATACTCACGGTTATTTTTTACATTATTCTGCTGCCCTTCATATTTTTTAATCAAAGCGGTAGCATCTTTAATTGCAATTTTCTTTTCGCCAATGAGTTTTTCAAATTCAGCTATATCATTGCTGATATTATGAATGCGTGTTTCTAAACGTGCAACGTCATCTTCCAGATCCTTTACTTCGATAGGAAGTTCGCCACGAACAATTTTTATTCTGTCAATTTCAGAATCAATTTGCTGTAACTGAAACAATGCCTGCAATTTTTCTTCTACCGAAGCATCTGCAACACCTTTCTTAGGCATTTTAATCTGAAATTTGGTAATATCTCCAACGGTATATTTGCTGGAGAGTTTAGCAGCCGTATCTGTATCTATGGCTTTTAAATTACGTGTTTCGGTCAATCTTCTTACTACCGGTTTGCTGACCTTGGTGATTACCGGTTCTTCAACTTTACTTTTACTTTTGCCTTTACCTCTGGCTTTGGTGTCTATCTTTGACATGCTTTTTCCTGATTTTTTAACCGCTGATGATTTTTGTTTAATTTCTTTTTCTTTACTACTTGCTTTTTTTGCAGTTGTTTTAGTTTTTACAGTTGGTTTTGCTTTGGCAGTAATTTTCTTAACTACGGGTTTAGCAGTTTTTGTTTTGGCTGCAACCTTTTTTGGAGCTGCAGCTTTTTTTACAGCAGGAGCTGCTTTTTTCTTAGCCGGAGCTTTAGCCTTGGTCTTTGGCGCGGCCGCTTTCTTCTTTGCAGCAGGTTTTACTTTTACTGCTTTTTTAGCGGCTGCTTTAACAGGTTTTTTTGCTGCCATAATCAGATATATTTTACCGGATTAGTATCCACTTTTGTTAAACGGATGGCAAATGTAGAAAAAATTTTTGATTAACAAATCTTTAAGCAGATTCATAGTGAACTGTTCGGTTTCAAAATGGCCTGCATCTACCAGCAAAATTCTGCTGTCAGCATCAAAAAACTGATGATATTTTATGTCGGAGGTAATAAACGCATCAGCACCGGCAGCTATGGCATCTTTCAGGAGGAAAAAGCCTGCTCCTCCGCACAATGCAACTTTTTCAATTTTTTTACCTGTAAAGCTGGTGTGCCTCAATACACTGCAACCCAAATGCGATTTAACTGCAAGCAGAAATTCTTTTTCGTCCATTGGCTTTTCAAGGATTCCGGTCATCCCTGATCCTGTTGTTTGCAGACTGTTATCGAGAGTATTGATATAGTAAGCCACTTCTTCGTAGGGATGAGCTTTAAATAATGCATTTAAGATTTTTGCTTGTTGATGAGCATAAAATAAAGATTCAATCCTTACTTCCTTTTCGTGTTGGCGTTCGCCAATTTTACCACTGAAAGGGTTGGTGTTTTCGCCCGGTTTAAAAGTGCCGGTACCTTCCACATTAAAACTACATTCACTGTAATTTCCTATACCGCCTGCACCTGCTTCAAATAATGCATTTCTGACTTCTTCGGCTTGTGCAACAGGGCAAAAGGTGACTAACTTTTTTAGTAAATGTTCTTTTGCCGAAAGTATTTTTAAATCTCTTAAACCCAACTCCGTGCCTAATCGGTGATTTACACCTGACAAAACATTATCAAGATTGGTGTGAATGGCATAAATGGAAATATTTTTTCTGATGGCTTTCAGCAAAGTTCGCTCGATATAATTTTTTCCGGTTAATTTTTTTATCCCTGAAAAAACAATGGGGTGATGAGCTATTACGAGATTACAATTTTCAGAAATGGCTTCGTCAATAACACTTTCAATACTGTCGAGGCAAAGGATTATACCTGTAACTTCAGCATCAGGATTTCCGGTTATCAATCCACTGTTGTCATAGCTTTCCTGCCAAACCGGTGGAGCAAAATCTTCAAGAATTCTTATTACATCTTTGATTAAAGTCATTGTATGCGAGTAGAGTGAACAAAACTAATCAATTGTCAGTGAGCAGCAGTTACTGCAGTCAGTGTAAATTAAACAATCATTCGTTAATTAAATTTCATGGAAAAGTCAATCAATATCATTCTTAGGTTTTTATTTGTACAGCAAATGGCAACAGTGTTGTTTAAAAACAAAATTCAATTCATTAAGTTTTTTATTCTTATTGCTATTCTCGAATCTGTAGTGATAAGTGAAACTTATGCTCAGTCGTCCGGAAAAAAATGGAACCTGGGGCTTGGCGGAGGTATCACCCAATACAATGGCGATTTAGGTCAGGGTTTTTATAAAATTGACCAACCTTATTATGGTTTTGCTTCGATGTCGGTAAGTAGATACTTAGGCAAATATGCTGATGTTTTTATTTCAGGATCAACAGGAGAAGCAGGTTATAAAAGTGATGCTGCAGGTTTTAGGCTTAAAATGACTACAGCTTCCTTGAATCTGAGGTTTTATGCAGCACGACCCGAAGCACGCTTTCGTCCCTTTGTTTATGGTGGAGGAGGAGTTTTGGTATGGGACAGAAGTATTTGGGCTTTACCGGGTGATATAGAAACCCGCAACGACCTTGTTCTTCCTTCGTTTGGAGGAGGATTTTCCGTTAGGCTGAATGATGTTGTGAACATATTGATACAGGAATCATTTATGCTGTCGCAGAAAGATGATATTGACAGAACGGTAGCAAAGTATAACGATGCATTTTTGTTTCATACTGCAGGTTTAACTTTTAACCTTGGCAGAAAAAAAGACAGTGATGATGATGGCATTGGAGATAATAAGGATTTATGTCCTGGAACTCCCCGAGGTGTGAAGGTTGATGCCATAGGCTGCCCTGCAGATAACGATGGTGACGGAATTGCAGATTATCTGGATGATTGCCCGCAGCAGTTTGGATTGGCTGCTTTAAAAGGCTGTCCTGATACTGACGGTGATGGCATTGCCGATAAAGATGATGAATGTCCGTTGGAGAAAGGTTTGCTGAGTGTAAAAGGTTGCCCCGACAGTGATGGGGATGGTGTTGCTGACAAGAATGATAAATGCCCTGAAACACCAAAAGGTTTTAAAGTAGGAGCAGATGGTTGTCCTTTTGATCGTGATAAGGATGGTGTAATGGATGATGAGGATGCCTGTCCTGATGTTCAGGGACCGGTACAATATAAGGGATGCCCCGACAGTGATGGTGATGGCGTGCCTGATAATATTGACAAATGCCCTACAGAAAAAGGAATCGCCATCAACAAAGGTTGCCCTGAAATGGAAAAAGCTGATCTGTTGAAAATTTCTCAGATTGCAGGTTCTATCTATTTCGAAAGTAACAGCGATAAAATAAAACCGGTATCGTTGCCTCAGTTGGATATGTTGGTGGAGCTATTAAAAAAATATGATTCAGTGAACCTTACCGTTGAAGGTCATACCGATAATTCAGGTGATGAAACGTATAATCTGAAATTGTCGCAAAAGCGGAGCGAGGCCGTGAAAAATTATCTGATATCGAAAGGCATTTTTGAAGCCCGCATTTTGGCAAAAGGTTATGGAGAATTTAAACCTGTATCAGACAATCTTACTCCTGAAGGACGGGCTAAAAACAGAAGAGTAGTGCTGAAAGTTTCTTATTAATCTGTCTGCAATATTTTTATTTTGGATATCATCATAGACTGATTATTCAGTTCTCCAAAGCACGTAATTACCTTGTTGGTGAACAACAGAGTAATGATTAATTACTTTGGATTGAGTGATGTCATCCAGACGATAAGCAATATGATAGGCTGACATAAGTTGTTTGCTGTAGAAATGATTGTAACCTTCTTCTGCAAGTTGCTTTTGATCTTTTTTAATCCATTCAACAGGTTGCTGAATGTGATAGAGTGTAATAAAATCATGATGCCATTTTTTCAAAAACCATGGTTCATGAATGATGGCCTTCCACGCTACGGGGGTGGGATGTTGTGTTTCACATAAAAATGAATCGTCCTGAGGAAAACTAAGAATAATTTTATCTTCAGGGATGGAATCTTTTATCCACTCATGCATCAGGGTTAAATCAGATTTAACGTAATCGCCAACCTGATAGCGGCTCTGAAGTTTTTTGAATGGTAATAATGATGAATGTGTAATGGCAAGAATCAGAAAAACTGTCAAGATTATTGCCATATAAGTCAGAAAAGTTTGAGGCAGTACGGATTGCATAAATTTTTGCTGAGCAATGAAATGTGCAATATAAATTCCGCAAAAAAGAGTAAGCCAGACGCTTGTTTTAAACCATTGCAATTTGCCCAATACCATCATATTTGCTTTTTCAAAAAGCAAATAATAAAAAACATTCCTGCTATTATGCATGTTATCAGAATCATCAAGTGACGGTTGTATGGAGTGGGCTTTCTGAAAAACAAAATTGCCGTAACTAAAATCAGAAAAAAGTTTTTTATGTAATCGCCTGCAGCAAAAAATGACGGAATATAATGATGCGGATTGCGAAACACATAAAGTATGTAATAAAAGTAATAGTCAGCAGGTGATGATGTATCTGCAAACTGTCGTTTGAATAACGGAATCAGCATAAAAGCAGCAACAACAAAATAGCTCAGCAATCCAAATATCAATTCACGAAAGTTGAAACGATGCAAAAAAATGATGTTATCAGCATCAGCATCATCACCTGAATACCAATCAATGGCTGATAGAGTGTGGCAATTCCACAGAGCAACATACCTGTTTTAAGTTTTTCATTAAAGAAATAAAATAATGCAGCCATGCACAATGCACTTGCAAATACAGAGCAGGTAAGCATGTTGTCAAAAACAAAATTTCCACCAACAGTAATCTTGTTCAGAAAAATTAAGCCCGTCAACGGTGTAATCAAGGCTGTCAGTTCATCTTTAAATATCAGATACGACAAATTCATATAATAATATGAAAAAACAGCAAGTGCTGCTATCATGATTCCGAAGCATAATTGAGGCAACGGAATGAGATGACTCAGAATAAAAAGTGTATGTGCATAATAATAGCGGACAGAAAAAATATTAAACAGATAACCGGTTACATAATCGCCCGGATACAATGTTGGATTCTGAAGTTTATATACAAAAGGCAAATGCTCTTCGAGGTCGCTGCTGTTGAAGAAATAGCCGTACACAGCAAGGAACAAAAAGGCATAAAAAAAACGACCAAATCCAGTATTTAACCGATTGTGACATCAGAACTATAATTTTGCACAGGAACAAAGTAAACGAATTTGTTAATTAGCTTTGCAACAAAGGATATATGAACGATCAGTCAAAAAGAATTCTTTTAGTAGAAGATGAGCAAACACTTTCAGAAACAATTAAGCTGAATCTGGAAATGGAGGGCTATTATGTGAATGCAGTTGGTGACGGTAAAAAGGCACTGAAGGCATTTAAGGAAGGACGTTATAATCTGGTTATACTTGATGTAATGCTCCCTGAAATAAGTGGGTTTACGGTATGTGAATCCATCCGACTCGAAAACATGGATATACCTATTTTATTTCTCAGCGCAAAAAATCATCCGAGCGACAGAGTTACAGGATTGAAAATAGGAGGAGATGATTACCTGACTAAACCATTTAATCTGGAAGAGTTGTTGCTGAGAGTGCAGAACCTGATTAAGCGTACAATTGAGCCCAAAGAAAAAGCTGCATTAACAGTTTATCACCTAAACGGAAACGATATCAATTTCGCTCAGCTTGAAATTAAAAGAAAAGATGGTTCAGTTACTCATCTTACCAAAAAAGAAGCGTTACTGCTGAAACTGTTAATTGAAAAACGTAATGAAGTAGTTTCGCGCGAACATATTCTTGAAACGGTATGGGGTTATGATATTTATCCTTCAACAAGAACTATAGATAATTTCATAGTTACCTTTCGCAAATACTTTGAACCTGATCCTTCCAATCCGAAATATTTTATTTCAGTAAGAGGAATTGGGTATAAATTTACAGATGCGGAAGATTAAAAAAAACAGGGTGAAAATTTTAGTTATTGATAATTTTGATTCGTTCACCTATAACCTTGTGCATTACATTGAACATATTACAAGAGTAAAACCTGACGTAAAACGAAACAATGAAATAAAAGCAGCGGAAGCCGGTGATTATGATAAGATATGTATTTCACCTGGCCCCGGGTTGCCATCAGAAGCAGGAATTACCAAGGAAGTCATCAGATTGTGGGCACCACAAAAAAGTGTTCTGGGTGTATGCCTCGGACATCAGTCATTGGCTGAAGTTTTTGGAGGTACTCTTAAAAATCTTGATACGGTTATGCATGGTGTAAGCAGAACTGTTAGAGTTTTGAAAGCAGATATGTTATTTGCTAATATTCCTGAGCGATTTGAAGCAGGGCGCTATCATTCATGGGTGATTGACAATCCGGGTATTCTGGAAGTGATTGCCGAAGATGACGATAAAAATATCATGGCCGTGAAGCACCCTCAGTTTAATGTTTACGGAGTACAGTTTCATCCTGAAAGTATTATGACTCCTGAAGGAATGAACATAATGAGTAACTGGATTTTAAAAACCTGATTATGGAAGTTAGAATGGCAAACGAGCAGGATATGGAAGCCATCAGCAAGATGGTTACCGCTATTTGGAAAGCATATTATCCTGCCATCATTACTCACGAGCAAATTGATTTTATGCTTGACAAAATGTGCAGCGTTCAGGCACTGCACAGTCAATTGAGCGAGGGACATATATTTATGGTTGCCGAAGAGGACAACGAAATTGCAGGCTATATTGCTTTTTACCCGCTGAATGAGAAAGAAGTTTTTTTAGACAAACTGTATGTGAAACTTGATATGCACGGAAGAAATATAGGCGGCATTTTACTCAATGAAATGATGGAGCAAACAGGAGAGGAGCAGCAGATAAAATTACAGGTAAACAGAAAAAATATAAAGGCCATTAATTTTTACTTTAAAAATGGATTTCGCATTGAACGTGCTGCTGATTTTGATATTGGCAATGGCTTTTTTATGAATGATTTTGTTATGATAAAAAACCAACATCATGGCGGGAAATAGTTTTGGAACCTTATTCAGAATAACCACCTTTGGCGAATCGCATGGACCTTATATTGGTGTGGTGATTGACGGATGTTACCCCGGAGTGAAGCTGAACACAGAGGCAATTACTCTTGAATTGTCAAAAAGAAGACCCGGACAATCAGAGCTTACAACAGCGCGAAAAGAAGATGATATACCTGAAATTATTTCGGGATTATATGATGGAAAAACTACAGGAGCACCACTTACTATTCTGATAAGAAATAAAGATCAGCGTCCTGCAGATTATAATTCACTGCAGCATACTTATCGTCCTTCGCACGCTGACTATACTTATCAGGCCAAATACGGTATTCGTGACCACCGTGGCAGCGGAAGAGCATCAGCCCGCGAAACAGCAGCACGTGTTGCAGCAGGTGCTGTTGCATTGCAGTTGCTTGAAGCACGTGGCATTGCAGTGCATGCTTACGTTAGCAAAATTGGAAATGTATCAATACCTGAAACTGCATATCCTGTTAATCTTTCATTAGTTGAACAAAATGTTGTGCGTTGCCCGCATGAATCTACTGCAACAGCTATGCAAAAACTCATTGCTGATTGTAAAGAACAGGGCGATACACTTGGTGGTGTAATAAATGGATTAATTCAGTTTCTGCCTCCGGGTTTAGGTGAGCCGGTCTTCGATAAATTTCATGCGCGGCTTGGATATGCCATGTTGGGCATTAACGCAGTTAAAGGTTTTGAAATAGGCTCTGGATTTGATGGAGTGGCTCAAAAAGGCTCGCAGCAGAATGATGTATTCAGTTATTCGCCTGATGGCAAAGTAACTACCCTGACCAATCATTCCGGTGGAGTGCAGGGAGGAATAACCAATGGAATGGATATAACTTTCAGAGTTGCTTTTAAACCTGTTTCTACACTGATGAAATCGCAAAAAAGCATTGATGTTGATGGCAATGAAGTGGTCCTACATCCCGGTGGCCGACATGATGTATGCGTAGTGCCTCGCGCAGTTCCCATTGTTCGTGCTATGGCTGCAATTACTGCTCTCGATTTTGTGATGCAGCAGGATGCATTGAATGGAAATTTTCAGAATAAGAATTCTTAATATCAGTTATCATTCAACAGTAAAATAATCTTTGTAAAATCACAAAAAAAATGCAAAATCCTTTTAAATGGATTTTGCATTTTACTTTTTATAATTCCTAACCTGTATGTAGGGAGTTTTTGACTACATATTTTCAATAACCATAGCACTTGCTCCGCCACCACCATTGCAAATGGCAGCACCGCCAATACGTGCATTCTTTTGTTTGAGTACATGAATCAGCGTAACCAGAATACGCGCTCCTGAACATCCCAGCGGATGACCTAAAGAAACTGCACCTCCGTTAACATTTACTTTTGAAACGTCAAGTCCCATTTCTTTAACATTTGCCAGTGCAACTACCGAGAAAGCCTCGTTCAGTTCAACATATTCCAGATCGCTCATCTTCAATCCTGCTTTTTCAACTGCTCTTGGCAATGCTTTAGCAGGTGTTGTTGTAAACCATTCAGGAGCCTGTTCAGCATCGGCATAGCTTCTTATTTTTGCAAGAGGTTTCAATCCCAAAGCATCAGCTTTTTCTTTGCTCATCAGCACAAGTGCAGCAGCGCCATCATTCATGGTTGATGCATTTGCAGCAGTCACTGTTCCATCTTTTACGAATGCAGGTTTAAGTCCGGCAATCTTATCAAACTTAACATTTTTATATTCTTCGTCTTCAGCAAATACTAAAGGGTCGCCTTTGCGCTGAGGAATTTCTACAGGAACAATTTCATCTTTAAATTTTCCTTTTGCCCAAGCATCAGCACTGCGTTTATAGGATTGAATGGCATATCCATCCTGATCTTCTCTGCTGAAACCGCATTCTTTGGCGCAAAGCTCAGCGGCATTTCCCATTGCATAGTTGTGATAAACATCTACCAAACCATCCTTAGCAAGTCCGTCCACCATTTTCACATCGCCATACTTGTTTCCCCATCGCATGTTAGGAGCATAAAAAGGTACATTGCTCATGCTCTCCATACCTCCTGCAACCACTACATCATTGTCGCCAAGCATGATGCTTTGAGCAGCCAGCATCACAGATTTCATTCCTGAAGCACACACTTTGTTGATGGTTGTACAATGTACACTATCTGGTAATCCTGCAAATTTTGCTGCTTGTCTTGCAGGTGCCTGACCTACATTTGCCTGCAGCACATTTCCCATATATACTTCTGTAACTTCTTTTGGGTCTAATGAAATACGGCTGAGTGCGCCTTTAATAGCTATAGCGCCTAATTGTGTTGCTGAAATCGGGGAGAGAGAGCCACCGAAACTTCCCATTGGAGTACGCACTGCCGAAACGATATATACTTCTTTCATTCTTCTGATATTTTTATGATGAGGCACAAAAGTAACAAAAGAAAGTGTAGCGCGTTCCGGCAGGGTTTATTGCCAACTCAGATCAGAGGGGAACGCGTTTTCAAAATATTGTTCAACAGTGCGTTACTGCTAACGGGTTAATGGTGGGTTTATTCCTGTTTTAATTCGTTATACCGTAGTTAAGCTCAACCTGGAATTTTTCGTTCAATGCTCCAATACGTTTGGCAGCAGCTTCCGACATTTTAATTATCTGTTTGTCATTATCTCCTGTGTCGGGCAGCTGGCCTACAACTTTTACAAATACATAATCACCATTCATTCTGTTGGTAACCTTAATGATGGTTCCCGGTGCAGCAGTGCGGTGCAATGCATAAAATTTACTCTGGTTAATATCATTGTCATGAATCCATGAAGCCATTCCGGTTTCATTCACCTCAATTACTGTCCCGCTTTTACCGCTTACTTTTTTGGTTTCAGTACGCGAAGCTTTATACTCCATTTCATTGGGCGAAGGAGTTGCAGGTATCATTTTGTTGTTCGCTTCAGCAATAAGTTTTGAATCATTACGAACCTGTTCGTTTTTTTGCTCCAGTTTTTTATCGTCAATAGTCTGAACAGTCGCTTCTTTTTGTGATGGCGTAGCAACAGTTTTTTCGATCACAGGTTTTGTTTTTTCAGCAACGATAAGTTTCTGACCTGCTTTAATTCCATCATTTTCCAGATGATTCCACTTTCTGATTTGGTCAGCAGTTACATTAAATTTTCGTGCAATTCCAAAAAGAGTTTCACCTTTTTCAATGATATGAATAGAGCTTTCTGAAGATTTTTCGGTTTGTTTTGTAGGTACAACAGGACTGTCAGATTGTTTAATGTCATCCCCTGCATCATTCGATTTCTCAATAGGAATATTTATGATTTGCCCAATTTTTAAATCATTCACACCCGGGTTTACCGACTTCAATTCATCAATACTCATTTTGTATTTGTGTGATAAACCTGTCCAGGTGTCTTTTGGTATGACTTTGTATAAGGTGCATTTTTTGCCTGCAATAACCCGTTGTCCCTGCTGTGAATAGGCAAGTCCGGCTACTGTCATTCCGGCAACAAATAATATGGCGATTTTAAGTCTCATTATACACGATTTTCCTTTTACAATACTAAACATAACAATGGCTTATTATAAGTTGAAGTTATATGGTTTTGAACAAAATAATTAACACCATAACGTCATTCATGTTGCTGAATTGTGCAATTTTGAATCCTATAGCATTGACAGCTTATGAAATATCTGATTACCATATTAAGTTTTTGTTTAACGGTTTCCGTATTTGCGAAGGAACCATTGGTTTTTCGTTTTAATTTTCAGTCGGAAGTTGACAAAGGTGTAGCACGAATGTTCAGTAAAGCAATGAAGCAGGCGCAGGACGAAAAAGCTGATTTGTTTCTGATACATCTGAATACTTATGGAGGCATGCTGGACGCTGCAGACAGCATTCGCAACTCCATTATCAATGCTGATATTCCAGTAGTTGTGTTTATTGACAGAAATGCTGCAAGTGCAGGAGCTCTTATTTCAATTGCCTGCAACCGTATTTACATGCGAAGTGGTTCAAGTATTGGTGCAGCTACTGTAGTTACTCAGGACGGGCAAGCTGCGCCTGATAAATATCAGTCGTATATGCGTGCCATGATGCGAGCAACTGCAGAAAAAAGAAACCGTGATCCTAAGATTGCAGAAGCAATGGTTGACCCACGTGTTATCATTCCGGGAGTAAATGACTCAGGACGCGTGCTCACATTCACTGCCTCTGAAGCATTGGCCAATAATTATTGCAATGCCATTGTTGAATCTGAAAGTGAGTTGCTGCAGAAAGAACATTTAACAAACTACACTATTGAAGAATATAAACCATCATGGACTGATAAGACAATCGGTTTTCTGATTCACCCTGCCGTAAGCAGCATACTTATACTTGTGATGCTGGCAGGTTTGTATTTCGAGTTTCAGGCACCTGGAACAATATTCCCAATTGCAGCTTCATTATTGGCTGCTGTACTTTATTTTGCTCCGCTTTATCTCGAAGGTCTTGCTGCCAACTGGGAAATTCTTCTTTTTGCTGCAGGTGTGATATTACTTGCTGTTGAATTTTTTGTGATACCTGGATTTGGTATTACCGGCATTGCAGGAATTATTTGCACTACATTGGGCTTTGCATTGAGTATGCTGAATAATATCGGATGGGATTTCACTTTTACAACAAAATCACAATTAATACAAAGTGTTACGGTTTCCACGGGAGCCATGCTTATGTCAATAGTGCTGGTGTTTTATCTGTTGAGCCGGATAAATGATTCCAAAAGATTAAGTAAACTTACATTGCAGAATACTCTTCAGTCAGAAAAAGGATTTCATGCTCCAGCGAATAATGATAAGATTACAGCAGGAATGAAAGGTAAGGCACATACTGATCTCCGACCCTCAGGAAAAATTATGATTGAAGGCAAGGTTTACGATGCTGTTGCTGAATCTGGATGGATTCATAAGGGCGAATCAGTTGAAGTGGTTGTCAGCGGTATGACCTTAACCGTGAGAACTGCTGACGTGTGAATATCTTTGTTTATATCATTCAACTGAATCAACCGGTTATTCGCTGTCATCCTTAATTTTGTCAAACCAAATAGTATCCAATTCATCAACCACCATAAATTATTATACAATGAAACATTACCTGAAGATTACTTATGTTCTCCTGATGGTATTATTTTCCTGCAAGGATTATAAACCTGAAGTTGACCGCTTAAACCGTGAACGCGATTCACTGATTAACAGTTCAAGTCTTAAAGACAGTACTATTGATTCGTTTCTGGGCGACTTCAACGATATTGAAGCCAGTCTGGACAGTATTAATCAAATGCATGCTGCCATTACCCTCGATCGTAAGAATGATCCCGAAATGGGAGGAACAGTGAAAGACCGTATCCGCAGAAACATGGAAAGTATCAGTCAGATTCTTGACCAAAACAGTCAGCGTATTGCTGAGCTTTCTCGTAAACTGAAAAACAGCAATATTCAAAGTGCTCAGCTTCAGAAAATGATTAAAGGGCTGAACCTGAAAATTGCAGAACGTGATTCTATGATTGCAGACTTAAATAATCAGTTGGGTGATGCAAAAATTGAAATTACAGGTTTACGTACAAACATTGAAACACTGAACTCAACAATCGGTGAGAGAGATAAAACGATTGAAGAGAAAGTCAATACCATCAATACCGCTTACTACGTTGTTGGAACCTACAAGCAACTTCGTGATAAGAAAATACTGAGTAAAAAAGGAGGGTTTATTGGAATTGGCAGAAGTCAGACCATCAATTCAGATATTGATAACTCCAAATTTAATAAAGTGGACATTCGTCAGTTTACTACACTTGAGTTAAATACTAAAAGTGTAAAAATTGCTTCTGTACATCCTGCATCATCTTATTCGTATGATAAGGACAAGAAGAAAATTAATTCGCTGAAGATTACCAATCCTGATCTGTTCTGGAGCAATTCCAAATACCTTGTTGTAGTAACTAAGTAACAACCGAATATGATTTAGTCAGAGGCAGAATGAAATTCTGCCTCTTTTTTTATTTAATAATGTAGCTTTAAAGAAATTAATTTTGCAGTATGAATGATTTTGTTGTACGAGCCTACGGAATATTGATTAATCATAAAAACGAAGTCCTGCTCTCACATGAAAAGGAATTTGGAATGGAGTTTACCAAGTTTCCCGGTGGAGGCCTTGAATATGGCGAAGGGCTTAGAGAATGTCTGGCAAGAGAATTTTTAGAGGAAACAGGACAACATGTAAAAGTTCTGGAACATTTTTATACCACAGATTTTTTTGTTGAGTCAGCTTTTCATGAGAAACGACAATTAATCAGTGTGTATTTTTATGTTGACGCCATTGGTTTTGAAAAACCTGCTGATACGGAATTGCAAAATTTTTTATGGAAGCCCATTAATATGCTATCAGAAGAAGACGTGACTTTTCCGGTAGATAAATATGTTGTTTCGCTGCTGAAAAAACAAATGGATAATTAACGGTTGCAGATATCTTTATAAGCGCAAAGTGAACACCTTTTCAAATCCTGTGTCTGAACAAAATCAGCTTCGAAAATAATTTCTTCCAACAATCTTTTTAATGAAAAATCAAACAATTCTGAATGACTTCGCCAATCGGAAGGCGAAATTGTCTCCAGTTTTTTTGAAGAAATACTGCGCAGCGGATAAATACCCGAGGTGATGCTGCCATTGTAATTTGACCGTTCAGCTAGCCAGTTGTATAGCATTAATTGCAAATTGATTTTATATTTAGGTTCAGAAAAGATTTGCTCAATGGAATATTTTGACTGTAGTTCATCTTTTCCTGTCTTATAATCTACAATTCTGAATCCTTCTGCAGTTTTATCTATCCTGTCAAACTTTCCTTTAATGGTTGCGCTGACATTATCTTTCAGAGTAAGTTTTACTTCATGACTTTTTTCTGTTTCAATGATTTCAAAAGGTGGAAGCGTAAGGTCTGTATCAACTATTCGTTCAATATATTTTTCTATTATTTTTTCAATGATAAAAGTGTAGCCTCTGTGCTGATAGTGTTTATCAAATTTCTGTCTGATGGCTTCCAATACCAACGGCTGAATTTTCTTTTTCATCAGCGCAGCATCTTTTTTGTTGAACGTTTTATTTTTTTCAACATCATAAAGATTCTGTATTGCCTGATGAAGTATTTCGCCCACAACAGCACCGTCTATTTCCTCATCGAAAGAATCAGGCTCCTTAATTTTCTTAATATAGCTGAAGTAAAATTGCAGTGAGCAGTATATAAATGACTGAAGTGATGTTGCTGAAAATTTTAATTTATCAGTGTTGTACAGCTTCTTTAATTCCTTTGTTAATTCTTCCGAACGTTTGATTTCAGGATTGATGTAGTTGATTTTCTGAAGTGGAGGAATAATCAATTCATGACTGATTTTCCAGTTGCTGAGCCTGGATTTAATTTCATAAAACAACTGTAACAGATAGCGGCTTCGTTCACCTCCTGCAAATTCATTGGTTTGAGTATTATATAAAAGTTCGATATGTGAAGCACGTTGCAAAAGCCGCCAGAAGTGATAAGCTGAAATTGCATCCTGCTCAGTATAGGTAGGAAGATTAAATGATTTTCGTAAAGTATATGGAATAAAGGAATGATGTCTGTTGGTTTTCGGCAATGAACCTTCATTGGCATTTAGTACAAAAATATTTTCAAAATCCAGAACGCGTGTTTCAAGAAAACCCATGATCTGTAATCCTTTTACAGGCTCACCACTGAACGGTATTCTGGTGGTGTTGTACAACTCTTCAATGAGCATTTCCTGAGAATGATAATCGAGGATATTCTTGTAACGGTTTGTAAGAGCATTTAATTCTTCCAGTTCGTTTAACATAAAAGCTGCTACATTCAGTTCACCGGATTTCACAGACTGGAGATAAACAGTAATTTTATTATACACTGCAAGATGTTTTTCAAATACATTTTCATTGAGCAGCCATTGCTCTAAGAAGTATTTTGCATCATCAATCAATTCTTCCATTGGAATATAAGTACCATGCCCTTCGGTATTACCGTTCATCCAGGCAGGAATTAATGCAGAATATGGATGCTGAAGCAGGTGTAAAAATGACTGAAAATGCAAAAGAGTTTTCTTGCCTTTTATCACCGACATGCGCTTAAGTTCTTCCAATAAATGTACAAACCTGAACATCTGCGTATTTGAATATGGATATCCCATGGTGATATTCAACTCTTCAATTTCTTCGGGAATTGATTGCAGCACCTGTGGCAATAATGATTCATCATTCAGAACAATAGCAGTTTTATCAGGGTTTAATTTATTTTCCTTCAGCATTTTTTTTAGTTGTTGCCCCATATATTTAACCTGCCCGGTTACCAATGGAACACCTGTAATCCTTACGTTTTTCTCCAGTGTGCGGAATAAATTTGATTTATGTTTAAATTCTTTTTGTATCAATGTGTTATTTCTGAAAAACAAACCCGCCTCCTGATCAGGTGAATCAACATAATATTCATCAGCATCCCAACGTATCAGGCCTTTACGCTGTTGAACAAATTCAAAAATATTTTTTTCAGCAGGTGTAAGTGCGTAAAATCCGGCAAACACGGTAGTGGATGTATTCAATCCGGCAAAATAGGTTTCGGGTGAAAGAGCCATTTTATTCATGGCGTGTCCCTCTGTAGTTTTGTTTTCAGCCTGGAGTTGTGAAAAAAGCTCCTCATAAAGTAATGGCAACTTATTCCATATTTCTGCAAATTTCTGCTGTAGTTTGGTGGGCTCCTGTAAAAACATTGCAAAGAACTTACGCAACTGTTCTGCCTGCTGTTCATCATCCTGAAAGAGAGATTCTATTTCTTTATAGGATTTAAGGTCGGCAAATAACGTCTGGTGATCAATCAGATATCGGTCAGCTTCATCAAAATCGGAAAGAATCATTTCGCCCCAGGGTGCAAAAGTGCGGAAATCAGTTTCGCTGAAGTGTTTTTTATAAATGGTGTAAAACTGCAGAAGCAATTCCTTTTTCTCAACAATGCGCTGAGGTGTATAATGCGCTATAAAATCGCTTATGGAATAAACCGAAGGAAGGAGTGAGGCATGATGCAGTTGTTGTGCAAATGTTATTTTAAATATGAGTGCCGCTCTTCGCGTTGGAAATATGACGGTGAAGTCTGAATAATTATAATCATTGCGAAGGGAGATTATTTCCTCAGCAAGTGAAGAAATAAATGTCGGAGAATTACTGGTTTGTTTCACTTTCATACAACAAACTGGAATATTTGCCGGAATTGGTGTTCAGATAGTTTCCTGCTACCCTAAGTAGTTCTTCCGAAGTGATTTTGTCAATACTCTTATAAATTTCTTCCAGTGATTTTACCTTATTAAAATTCAGTAAACTTTTTGCATTGGAGATAGCAATATTTGCTTTGTTTTCTCTTGCCAAAGCAAGTTGGCCTTTAAATTGTTGTTTGTATTGATGGAGTAAATTACTGCTGATTTTGTTTGTTGCAAGTCTATTCATAACAGACTGTGTAAGAGAAATACTTTTCTCAAGATGCTTTTTATCTGTTGCCAGATAAACATGAAACGTTCCGGTGTCGCTGTAGGAGTTAAAACCTGATTCAATGGTGTAAGTGTAGCCGTACTTTTCACGGATACCAAGATTAAGTTTAGAGTTCATACCGGGCCCTCCCAAAATATTATTGACCAAAGCCATTGTAAGTCTGTCCTTGCTATGTAATGAAGGTGCCGGTTTTCCCATCATGTAATGACATTGAGCATTGTGTTTGGAAAATGTAATTTCCTCAGGTCTGTAATTTTTAAAATGAGTTATTTTGTGAGTAGTGGTTCTGTTTTTTCTGTTGCCAAAATATTTAAAGGTGAGCTCTGTTATGGTTTTTTCATCAGTTGGAGCTGCTATGGCAACTACCATATTTGCCGGAAAATAATTTTCTGCAATAAAATGGAATAAATCTTTCTGTTGAAACCCACGGACTGTTTTTTCTGTACCGAGAATCGGATTGCCCAAAGAATTATTTTTAAATAAAATACTTTCGAAGTCATCAAATATTTGTTCTCCGGGAGTATCCAGATAGGTTCTTATTTCATCACAAACAACTTCTTTTTCTTTTTCTAATTCTTTCAAAGGAAATATACTGTTGAAAGCCAGGTCAGCAATCAACTCCAGCGCACGTTCGGTAAACACTGCCGGTAGTGATGCATGTATGCAGGTTTCTTCCTTGCTTGTAAAGGCGTTGAGTTCACCTCCTACAACTTCGAGTCTGTTAAGTATATGAAATGATTTTCTTTTGCTTGTCCCTTTAAACAGCATGTGTTCAATAAAATGAGCAAGACCTTCTTTACCTGCCTTTTCATGACGGGTTCCTGCTTTTATCATCAATGCGCAATGTGCAACTTCGGTATTGCTTAAGGGTGTAAAAACAATGCGTAGATTATTGGGAAGTGTAATTATCTTTGTCATATAGAATTCACAAAAATAAAAAAAGCCTGATGTAAATTTAGTGTGAAGGCTGTTTTGGATAATAGTTTTGGTGATAGCACATTTACATTATTGTCAATCCATTTAATTTGCAGATGAAATCAAAAAATGTAAGTATGAGAGTATTTTTTGTCTTTGTCATTTTTGAATTGCTAAGTGCCTGCAGCAGACCTCAACAGCCAAGCGACACTAAAGCGGAACCTGTTAGGCAGCAACAACCTGTTTTGAACAGTAATAGTGATACCGTTTTAAAATACAAAGAAATAGAGGCAGATGCCATAATAAATAACAGCAAATGGAAACCACTTACAGGAAATGTAAATGTTTCCGTTACACAGGATCATAAAAAGTACTACGCAATTATGCTCACTGATGGTGTCAATAATGTTATTCTTACTTATAACGGAAAAGAAACCACCGGCAAAGTAAATACCGGTGATTTCTTCAATGCATCTGTTTTGGATGCAACGGGCATTCCATATATCTGTTCTGACGGATATATTCAGTTTACCCGATTTGATACAATAGCAAGAAGAATGTCAGCACGATTTCGTCTTAAATGTTTCAAAGGTGGCACAAGTCCAATGGATATCAGTAGTGCTTCCTTTAATGATTTATCATGGTGAGCAAACTTAGAAATTCGCAATTTCTGTACATAAATCAGGACATTTAGCGGTTGCTCTGAAAATTGGAGAACCACCTTCACATTCTTTGATTAAAGTACTGTCACTTCTAATACCTTCTATAATAATCGTAACATTGTTGGAGTCTTCTTCAGTTTTGGCCATATAACAAACTATTCCGTTTAAATTTAAATCAGAACAGAAGATAGCATCAATAGCTCTTTTACTGAAAAAAGCTCCTTTGACCGGAGTTTTAAACTCTTCATGAAACGATTTTATATTTTCTTTGGCTTTATCTGAAGTGATACATTCCCCTCCGCCAGGCTGTTCTTCTGCACTGTAACGACTATCATCATTACAGTCATCAGTTATTGCTGTGGTATCTTTCTCCATTTTAGCCATTTCATTTGAAGGTCCTGGTGAACCGCATTGACTAAAAATGAACATAACATTGACAGCAACTGAAAGTGCTAAAACATAATTGTTGATTTTCATAAATTTAATTTTTAAAGTTATACATGTGTGATTAAGATACGTAAGGAATAGTTAGAATAAATTCAGTTTGAAATCCCGGAATGGATTTAGCTGTAATAGTACCATTGTGCGATCTGATAATTTCATATGACATGCTCAAACCCAGTCCGGTTCCTTTGCCTAAAGGTTTGGTAGTGAAAAATGGTTCAAAAATGTGATCCATGATTTCATCACTAATGCCATTACCATTATCAATAATACTCACTTCAGCAGCATGACCAATATCTTTTGTCGTAATTCTGAGAATAGGTCTGTATCCGGAAATAATTTGCATTCTCTGATACATTCCGTCAAAAGCATTATTAAAAATGCTCATCACAATAGTCATCATTTCATGAGGACTGATTTTAACTTCTTTAAGATTGGGATCTCCTTCTAAATGTATGGTACAATCAAATTCAGGGGTATGGTTTTTATAACTGTATAAAGCTACGTTGGAAAATTCGTTTAAAATTTTACTCAGATTATCAACTGTTTTATTCTTGTTAGGGAATTGAGTATGTTTCACCATATCAAAAATTATTTTCTCCGCACGTAAGGAGTGTTGATAGATTAATTCGAGGTTTTTATGTGTTTGTTTGAATAGTTCTGCAGTTTCTGACTTTTTATTGGAGTTCTCGATTTCATGGGTAAGCTCACTTGTAAGTTTAGCAAAGTTGATTACAAAGTTCAATGGATTACGTAATTCATGCGCAAGACCTACTGACATGCGTCCGAGTGATGCCATTTTTTCAGTTTGGATAAGTTGATTCTGTGCTTGTCTGATATTATGCAAAGCTTTATTAAGTTCTGCATTGGCTTTGTTCAGTTCTTTTTCTTTACGGTTTTTAAAACTGTATCTTCTGTACAGCCCAATAGAAATTACAAGAAGAATAAAAACACAAAGGGCTAAAACTATTTTTTGTAATTTGTTTACTCTGGCTTTCTGAGTTAAAAAAGTTAACTTGTCTTCCTGCTGGTCATATCCGATTTTTGTTTTAAGCATGTTGATTGTCTTGTGACTGTCGGCAGTAAAAACAGAATCACGTAGTGCATAATATTTTAAAAGATAACTATTGGCTTCTTTAAATTCTCCCTTTTTTGAATAGTACTGAGAAAGTAAATGGAGGATATCAATTTTAAAATTAATTAGAGAAAATTCATTGGCAATAACCAAAGCATTTTGCAATGTGTTATATGCAGAGTCTAATTGACCTTTTCCAATGAGCATTCTGCTATATGGAATTAATACCATGCATGTTCCAAATTTATCATCAGGATCATTCCAATTAGAGAAAATTTTCTTAAATATAATTGAAGCTTCATCATATTTTGCTTGCAAAGTGTATAAATCTGTGAGAGCAACATAATATTCAAAATAACGGTCGTTATTATTAGTTATTAGGTTTTTTTCCAAAGCACCGTTCAGCATTTCTTCTGCTTTTTCCCATTGTTTAAGATGAATATAACTTATACCCATCAGGTAATAAACAGTTGACAGACTGCTGTCTCTGTTTACTCTTTTATATATATCAGCTGAATAGCTAAGGTTTTCAATAGCATCATTATACTGTTTTTGCATATAATGAATAAGCCCGATTTGTAAAAAGGCGTTTGCTTCCCCACTTGCATCTTTTAGCTTGCGAAACTGTGTCAATGCTTTGTAAAGATAATCGAAAGCACGAGCATCGTCCGCAGAGCGGATATAATATTGAGCAGTATATATATCACTATGTGCTATCAGGTCGGGACGTTTTAATTTGTATCCTGCTATGCGTAAACTGTCAATCCACCAAAGGCAAGTATCGCTTAACTTATCATTTTTCTGATATTTAATAATGATACTTTTAATAATGTCAACATCAATCGAGTCTTCTTTTCGAAGCCTCATATATTTGTCAACAGAAGTTTGTATGTCGTTGTTACTTTTAGTTTGTGCAAATATGGAAATGAAGGGAAAAAATATGCAAATCAAAATGCATAATATAAAGTTCCGTCTTAAATGGGAGTTATCCATAGGAAGCAGGGTAGTTGCCTCCAAATATAAATACTATTTTAATATCATGGAATGATTTCAGAAAATAATTAGTCTATTACCACCAACCGGTAACCGTTGCCATGAACATTCAGCAGTTCAACCTTGGGGTCGTCTTTAAGATACTTTCTGATTTTTGTAATAAAAACGTCCATGCTTCGTGCTGTAAAGTAATTATCGTCATTCCATATTTTGCGCAGAGCTACTTCTCTGGGTAAAATATCGTTCAGATAAAGGCATAACAAAGCAAGCAATGCAGCTTCTTTTGGCGAAAGCTTTTGCACTTTACCAAATCCCTCAATTGTACGTAACCTGCTGTTAAACTTAAAACCACCTACTGTAAATTCAACCTGTTCGTTGGCAGCTTTAACAATGGTTTCGCTCCTGTTGAGCAGGGCTTTAATCTTTAACAACAATATTTCTGAGTCGAATGGTTTGGTAATGTAATCATCAGCTCCAATTTTGAATCCTCTTACCATATCTGTCTTCATGGATTTGGCGGTAAGAAATATAATTGGAACATGATGATCTTTTTCTTTGATTTTCTCGGCAAGGGTAAACCCATCCATCACCGGCATCATCACATCAAGGATGCAAAGATTAAATTTTCCGGGTTCAAATTTTTCTATGGCTTGTTGTCCGTCACGATATAAGAGTACATCGTAATCATGCAATGCGAGATAATCTTTAAGTACCATACCAAAGTTAGTATCGTCTTCAACTATCATAATTTTAGTTCTTCCGGTAAGTATTGACATAATTCAGGATTGTGTTGATTGTTTAAACTGATTAATCTGTATTTTATTTTCTAATGGTCGGGTGCAAGGGAAGTATTATTTCCATAGTGGTTCCAACGTGAATGATACTTTCAAGAATTCGTATTTCGCCATTATGTGCCTGAATAATTGCCTTTGCAAAACTTAAACCTAGTCCAAAGCCCTTTACATCATGCAAGTTTCCTGTGGTGGCTCTGTAAAATTTTTCAAAGATATTCTTTTGTACTTCTTTGCTCATACCAATACCATTGTCACTGATCAAAATCTGAATACTGTTGTGAATGTTGGTTGTACTTACTTTGATTTCCGGTTTCAGCGGGCTGTATTTATTGGCATTATCAATTAAGTTGGCAATAGAATTGTACAGTAGATTTTGGTCGCCAGTTATTACTGACTGCGCTGCATTAAGGTTAAGTTCTATTTTTCCGCCTTTGCTTTCAACAGGCAATCTGAAATGTTCTGCCGCTTTTTGAATTAAGTCATGCAGATTAAATTTTTCAAGTTGAAGATTTAATCCTTTTTTATCGAGTAATGCCATTTGCAGTATTGACTCCACATGACTATGCATTCGCTGGTTTTCTTCTTTGATGATATGGAGGTAGCGATGGAGGGATTCTGGATTCTGAGCAATGGCAGGGCTGCCTGCAGCATCACTGGCAAGAGAGATGGTGGCTATCGGAGTTTTGAATTCATGAGTCATGTTATTGATAAAATCTGTCTTAATATCCGAAAGCTTTTTCTGTCTGAACACCACATAAATAGTATATGCTGTGCCGATAAGCATGATGATAATGAATACGGAAGAACTAATCAGCATCACCCACATAGTGGATAGAACATACTTGAAACTGTCAGGGAAATAGACTGAAAGCAATACCGGCTTTGCCAATAAATCATTTGGAAACAAATCGGTTTTGTATCTGCTTGCTAAAATTTCTGATTTAAACTCAGGTGCATCAGTAGTCATAATATTGTTTTCGCCCACATTCACAACTCCAAAATGATAAGGTGTTTGAATTCCTCTTCCGTTAAGTTCAGTCTGTATAATGGAGTCTAATTGTACGGGGTTTATACGGCTTTCAATATCTTTCTCATCTGTGATAAATTCGAAAGCCATATTCTGAACAACTTTATTCCAGTTGTTTATTTTGGCTTCGATTTTTGATTTTTGTTTTTCAAGTATAGCAGCTTTTATCTTTTCTGTCTTAAGATTGTTTTCTGCAGTTTGTGTTGAATCATCTATGGTCAACACTTGCCTGTTGTGATGTATAACAATTTTACGTCCTCCCATGTGGCTTATCACCATTCTTATTTCGTCTTTATTAAAATCAGGTGCCAAGGGAGGGTCATTCAGCTCAGGTGGAACCGGTGGGGTAGGTGGTACAGGAGGGTTTTTGGGATTGTTGTTGAAATTTTTTTGGTTATACTCTGATTCGGTTTCCGGTGTATCTTCCAGCCATTGTTTGTCGAGCATTTGTTTTTCGCGCAGCAGAGAAAAAATGGAATCGTTATTGAATGAAATAAAACTATTGCTGATGATATTGTATGCTTCTTTTTTTTCCAGTTTAACTGCTACTGCCATCAATGCATCATTGGCTCTTTGATTAAACTGTTGCTCTTTCAGATTATAATCGTGCAATATCCAGTTGACCTGCATAGAAACAATTCCAATGAAGGCACTGGCCATAAGAATAGTGATGATGATAATCTTGTTCCTGTTCACAATTGCAAATTTAAACTTCTTTAGGAACGGATAAACTGTTTAACGAATCTTTAACCCATCTTAACGGATTGATAACGCAAAATGCTTTGATGTGAGTATAGCTTTGTTATGCTGAACAATTAAAGAAAATATGTTATGAAAAGAGTAGTATTGATTACAGGATCAGTTTTACTGTTTGTATGCAGAGTAAATGCTCAGGTCCCTTCCGAAAAAGATGGAAAATATTCTTTGCAAATCACCACCAATAATAACGGTGTGAAGATGCACATTGATACTACTTTTAATGATTTGGAAAGCCTGAATTTATTTTTGAAGAAGAATAAAATCCTGTTGCCCGAACCTCCTGAGCCATTTGCCGGAATGACACCTCCAATACCTACTGCACCTCCTGTACCACCTGCGCCACCACTTCCTCCGTCAGGCAAAGTTCCTCTGCCACCTTTACCTCCGCCACCTCCTGAAATTGGTGAATAATATTTCAAAGTATGTTTGGTTGATATTTGACCTTACCGGCTAAACAGGATCCACATCAATATGCACTAATATTCCCTTTGATTTTTCACTGAGCCTGTACTTTTCAAAAGCGGATTGCATGGCAGCTCTTGTTCTTGAGTTCGAAATTTTTTTGGAATTCTTGACCATGATGGTGCGCAGATAAAAATTTTTTATGCGTGCCACAACCGGTGCAACCGGTCCCATTGTATCAGGGAAATATTTACGTAATTCAGCAGCAAGTAATCGTGCAGCTGCTTCTGTTGTTTCTGCTTGCCTGCCTTTAAGAATTATTTCAGTAAGGCGGTAGTAAGGTGGGTAATGAAACTTTTGCCTTTCTGCAAGTTCAAAATCAATGAAAGCTTTGTAATCGTTGTTCACAACAAATTCCAGTATGGAATGTGATGGATTATAAGTTTGAATAATTACTTTTCCTTGTTTGTCTTTGCGACCTGCGCGGCCACTCACTTGCAGCAACATTTGAAAACTTCGTTCAAATGCTCTGAAATCAGGAAAGTTTATCAGGTTATCAGCATTCAGTATTCCAACCAGGCTCACATTGTCGAAGTCGAGACCTTTGGTCACCATTTGAGTGCCTACCAGAATATCAGTCTCTCTTGTTTCAAAGCGGTAAATAATTTCTTTATAACTGTTTTTACCACGAGTGCTGTCTAAATCAAGACGTGCAATTTTTTTGTCCGGGAAAAATATCTGCAATTCGTCTTCAATTTTTTCAGTACCGAAACCATATTGTCTCAAATCTGTATCTCCGCATGAAGGGCATTTCTTAGGTATCTGAGTGGAATAACCGCAATAATGACACCGAAGTATATCAGCACGTTTATAATAAGTTAATGCCACATCACAATTGGTGCAATGTGGTATCCAGTTGCAATGATGACATTGAATAACCGGTGCATAACCTCTTCTGTTCTGAAAAAGTATCACCTGCTTGCCGTTATTCATTTCTTCCTGCATGGATTGAATCAGCAATGGTGAAAAATGAGACTTCATCTGTCTTCGGAGAGTAAGTTCTTTGATATTTACCAGTTGAATAGAAGGCGGAGCAATGTCAGCATGACGCGCAAAGAGCTCTGCAAGAAAATATTTTCCTGTAAGTGCATTGTAGTAACTTTCAATGGAAGGAGTGGCACTGCCTAACAGCACATCAGCATCAAAAAGTGAAGCAAGCACTATTGCAGTGTCGCGTGCATGATATCTTGGAGCAGGATCAAATTGTTTGTAAGAGGTTTCATGTTCTTCGTCAACAATAACCAATCCGAGATTATTGAAAGGGAGAAAAACGGAAGAACGTGCTCCCAAAACAAGAAACGGTTTATCGGTAGTTGATGCATCCAAAAGTTTAGTCCAGGTAGTTGCCCGTTCATTGTCTGTAAAACGGGAGTGATACACCAGCAATCTTTCGCCAAAATGTTTTTCAAGGCGATGAATCATTTGTGTGGTGAGTGCAATTTCAGGAAGAAGATACAATGCCTGCTTGCCTTTTTTCATGCATTCGTCAATGAGGCGGATGTAAACTTCGGTTTTGCCTGAAGAAGTAACACCGTGAAGCAGCCCGACTTTTTTAGAGGAAAAACCTTCCTGAATGTGATTTAATGCCTGCTGTTGTGCTGCATTTAAAGTAAAAAAGTCTTCATTGTTTGTTTTAACTCTTTCTATTTCTTTTTCTAAGAAAATTTCCAGCAGATTTTTTTTTACTAATTGTTGAAGTGCTGCTGAATTACTTCCTGATTTTTTTAATAATTCGCGTTGTGGCACCTTACCTTCCGGAAATTGCTGGCACATCATCATCATCTGCATCATGATGTCGAGTTGTCTGGGTGCTTTCTTCTCGAGTTTGTCAAATTCTTTTTTCATAAAACCGGCATCTTCAGTCTTAGCTGATAATTTTACATAATGTACCAAAGGAATTTTAAAATCCTCTTTTACATCTTCTACCGAGAGGGTAATATTTTTGCGTAATAATGATTTGACAACAGGAAAAACATGTTTTCTGTCAAGTATTTTTGAAATTTCTTTTAACGTAAGTGATTTTACAGAGTGCAAAGCTTCAACAACTAAGAACTCATCATCCGTAAGCATAGCATTGTGCAATTCGGCCTCAGGATTTAAAATTATTTTCGTTTCGCTGCTCAGTTTTAAAGCTGCCGGAAGTGCAGCCTGCATCACATCCCCCGGATTACAGAGGTAATAATTCTGTATCCATTTCCAGAGTGACAACTGTTTTTCAGTTACCACCGGAACCTCATCTAATACTGAAATTATTGATTTAGCATTATAACCTTCGGGAGTTGCAGTATCAGTACTGTAAACTACAGCAGCATAAAGTTTCTGATTGCCAAAAGGAACCAATACTCTTTTGCCAATGCTTACCTGATGCTGCAATTCTTCTCCAACTGAATAAGTGAAAAGTTTTGGAAGCGGAACCGGTACAATTACTTCTATAAAAAAGTTAGCCATAAGCCGCTCAATTCTCTCTGAAACGTATCCAGCCTTTTCGATGGAATATGTATAACTGAATGGCAACAATTAATATCATCACAACAATAACACCTACATAGCCATAAGGAGAATATAATTCCGGCATGTTCAATGGCAATTTATCTCCGGTAGTTGGATTAGTTCCCTGAAAATTCATCCCATAGAGTCCAACAATAAAGGTAAGCGGAATAAATATCGTTGAAATAATAGTCAGAACTTTCATCACCTGATTGAGTTTGTTGCTCACACTCGAAAGGTAAACATCCATTAAACTACTTGTTACTTCCTTATAGCTCTCAACAATATCAAGTATCTGAATGCAATGATCATAAGAATCGCGGAAATACACCTTTGTATCCTCGTGTATTTCATCAAAGGATGAGCGGATCACATCATTTATTTTATCACGTTCAGGCCATATTGCACGTTTAAAAACTATAAGTTCCCTTTTAATCTGAAGAATCTTATTCAAGGATTCGCTGGTTGGTTTGCTAAGCAATTCTTCTTCCAGATCATCCAGTTTAATTCCAATTTCTTCAAGGGCAGGATAATAAAAGTCAACAATAGCATCCATAAGAGCGTATGCTATATAATCGGATTTTAAGGAGCGTATGGTTCCTTTGCTGTTGCGTAATCTCAGACGTACAGGTTCAAAAAAATCCTGTCTTTTTTCCTGAATGGTGATTACGAAGTTTGACCCCAGCATCAGGCTGAGCTGGTCATTTGAAAGTTCACCGTTGTTCATACTTAACATACGGCTGGTAAAGAACAAATGGCCTTCGTATTCATCTAACTTAGGTCGCTGATAAACATTAAATACGTCTTCCATTTCAAGCCGGTGGAAGTGAAAGACAGATGTTATTTTCTCAAAAAAGTCTCTGTTGCCAAAACCACTGATATGCAGCCATAACATTTTTCCGTTAAGCGATGTATATATTTTTTCAATTTCCTCAATGGTACATTCTTGTTTTTCTTCGAATGATTCGGCACTATAAACAATGGCGTGTGCCACAGGAGATAAAGCATCAGCAGGTATGTTAAAACTCCCCGGCTGCGAACCGGGTTGAGTGTGTTTTTTACGGCTTAGTTTTACTCTCAGACGTTTGTATTTGGCCATTATTATTTAATCTTATATAAGTGTCAAAAATAGCGATAAATTTGCCAATATTTTTTTAGTCACTTATGAAGGAATGGTTTCAGAGTTGGTTCGATTCGCCCTATTATCATATTTTATATAAACACAGAGATGAGTCAGAAGCAGCTCAATTGATTGATAATTTGTTGAATTTTCTCAACCCTGCCAAGGGTTCGGATATTCTGGATATTGCCTGTGGCAAAGGCAGGCACAGCATTTATCTTGCCGGCAAGGGGTTCAGGGTTACAGGTCTTGATTTGTCACAGCAGAATATTTTAAGCTGCCGAAAATATGAAAACGATAATCTTGAATTTTATGAGCATGATATGCGCGAAATATTTCGTACCAACAATTATGATGTTGCATTGAATCTGTTTACCAGTTTTGGATATTTCGATCGCGAACATGATAACCTTCGTGCATTACGTTCAGCAGCATTGGCTTTAAAACCCGGAGGTTATTTTGTATTGGATTATTTTAATCCGGTAAAGGTCAGTAACAGTTCTGCAAAATCCATTTCCAAAACGATTGATGGAATTGATTTTTCAATAGTGAAGGAAACGATTGACGGTCGAGTAAATAAATTCATCTCATTTCAGGACAAAGGTCAAACAGTTCACTTTAAGGAATCAGTTCAGTTGATTACTGAAGAGAAATTCAGAGACTATTTTGAACAAACTTCTTTAAAAGTACTGAAAGTTTTTGGCGATTATAATCTGAACAGCTATGAAACCGACAGTCCACGTTTAATTTTCATCACTCAAAAGGTCAGATAAAGTGGGAGCTTTCATTATACTTTTTGCAGTCATTTTTGGAGGTGGATTGTTGTATTTTTTATTCAACAAAAGGAATGACTTTATACTGAAACTGACACTTTCATTTTCCGGGGCTTATTTGTTAGGCATTACCGTTACACACCTTATTCCGGAAGTTTATTCATCAGATGCTGAGCACATAGGTGTTTATATTCTTGCCGGATTTATTTTCCAGATATTATTAGAGTTTTTTTCTGAAGGAATAGAACACGGGCATATCCACGTACACAGCAAACATTCAGGAATTTTTCCATTTACAATGATGTTCAGTTTGTGCATTCATTCATTTTTTGAAGGGATTCCGATGGCAGATGTTTCGCAGAGACAGTCGCTCATGATGGGGATTGCTATGCACCATATACCGGTAGCATTTGCACTGATGAGTATGCTCATGCAGTCAGGCATTGATAAGAAGTGGGCATTATTATCGCTTTTTCTGTTCTCGGCAATGTCGCCTGTAGGTGCTTTTACAGGTATCTATCTTGGCGACTGGCTGGTAAATGGTTTGTTCGAAAAGGTGATGGCTGTAGTCATTGGTATTTTCCTGCATATCAGTACAACGATATTGTTTGAGTCAGACAGTGATCACAGGTTCAACATTATTAAGTTAGGTATTATTATCAGTGGGGCAGGATTGTCATTGTTGGTATAAAAAAAATCCCTCCGTAAAACGAAGGGATTTAACACTAAAACCAATCAAACTAATTACACAATTTTTATTTCACGTGCTGGTTTTGGTCTTGCTTCTTCTTTTTTAGGAATCACAAGAGTCATAACTCCATTCTCATAGTTGGCAACAATTTTTTCATTGTCGGCAACTTCAGGTAAGGTGAATGAGCGACTGAAACTTGCATACGAAAATTCTTTTCTGGTATATTTTTCATTCTTTTCGCTCTTCTCTTCATTTTTCTCGGCACTGATGCTTAATACATCATTTTCGAGGTTGATTTTAAAATCTTCTTTCTTCAATCCGGGAGCAGCTATTTCAAGCTTAAACTGAGTATCAGATTCCTTAATGTTGATTGAAGGATTGAATGATTTGGAGGCATTGCTGTTAATAACTCCCTCGAAGAAGTCATTAAACAAATCGCTGAAATGCTGTGAGCGGTCCATCATGCGTGATGCCGGTTCGTTTTTAAATTTAATGAGTGTCATGTTTTTAATTATTAAATGTTGAACTTGCCTAATCACAATCAACAATAGTTCCATTGGGTTTTTCAGGACAAAATGTAAGTTATAACAGCTTTTTACAAGTCATTATGACCTAAAGGAATGTTTCTATAGGACATAATTTCTGTTAAAACCGTTTTCAGGATGCAACAATTTTTATCGGGACTCGTTTATTGGCTTTCCGGGAATACGGAGGGTTAATTAAATTTATAAATTCGTCCAAAATTCATTTATAGAATTATTAATTTTGAAAAAAATAAATACAATGAAAAAGTTAGTATCATCGGCTTTAATCTTATGCGGTTGTATGTTTATGCATATTACAGCATCTGCACAATCAACTACTACAGAAACTACCACTGAAACACCTGCACCTGTGGAGGAACAAACAACCACTCCTGCAGAAGGAGAAACTGAAACAACTGTTGCTACAGACTCTACTGCTGTAGAAGGTACAGATCCAGCCACTTCAACGGATAATGAGAAACCGGCCATCAGACATAAGTTGTATTCAGGCAGACAAAGAGGTAATAATGTTATTTACGATCCTAATCCCAAAAACTAAGACTATTGGTTTTTTAGGAAGTATTTTATACTTTTATCAAAAAATAATCTGAAAAATGAATAAAAAAATAATCGCATTTATCGCCATATTGTTGACATGCTCAGTGTCTGCAGTATTTGCCCAGCATTTGCATAAAGCAGAGAATGCAGGTGGATTTTTTGTACGCAACGGGACAGTATATTACATCAAAGGAGAACAGGTTCATCATCTGACTTCCAATCAGGAATTGGACAGTGGGGTTAAGATTGACCAAAGAGGAATGGTTACTTACACAAACGGAACTTCAGAACAACTGAAGAACGGTGACTTACTGACCTTTGACGGTAATCTTAAACCCGGAGCAGTAGAGGAACATTTTGAGATTAAGGATGGTAGATTGAATATTGTAACCAATGATATTTACACTCCTGTTGAGAAAGCAATGAAGCTGGAAAACGGAGTAATGATTGATGAGAATGGCAGCACCACAAACGGAACAAGATTATTAGCAGGACAAAAGATGAATCTTCTTGGAGAAGTAATAAAATAAACAGGTTTAAAAATAATCAGTAAGCCGGCTTAAGCCGGCTTTTTTATTTCTTATCTTTAGCATATCAAATTTTCCAGTTATGTTATCCAGTATTGACCAAATGGGATTCACCATAAACCTGGAACACTCACCCGAGCGGATTATTTCATTAGTTCCTTCGCAAACCGAGTTACTCGCTGATTTGGGATTGAGTTCCCGTATAGCCGGCATCACCCGTTTTTGTGTTTACCCGCCTGAGGTACATATTTCAGTACCTAGAGTAGGAGGTACAAAATCTATAGATATTGAACGGATTGAAGCAATCAAACCTGATTTAATAATTGCAAATAAGGAAGAAAACACAAAAGAGATAATTGAGTTGTTGCGACAGAAATATCAGGTTTGGGTAAGTGATATCAGCAATATGGAAGAGGCATGCGATATGATTTTCCATATTGGACAACTTACCGGCACAGCAAATGTTGCCACACAGATTATTGAAGACATCAATAAACGGTTCGAAAAACTACAGAAAGAAACACATAAAAATTCTTCTTTGAGAGCTTTGTATTTCATCTGGCGCAAACCATATATGGCTGTGGCAGGTAATACATTTATCCATGATATGATGTCGCGTTGCGGATTTGACAATGCACTTTATTATGAAACACGCTACCCCGAACTTTCTAGAGAGAAAATCAGAAAACTCAATCCCGAAGTAATTTTATTATCATCAGAACCATACCCTTTCAGCCGGAAACATATAGAGGAATTCAGGGAAATATGCCCACATGCACGCATTATTCTGGTTGATGGCGAATATTTTTCATGGTATGGCAGCAGAATGCGTTTGGCATCAGATTATTTTTCTGCCCTGCATCACGATGTTTTCAATGTGGCAGAATAATACTTTTGCACCAATATGTTCAGATTAAAGACCGTCATTTTAATAATAACTTTTCTGGTTGCAGCTAAATCACATGCTCAAAAAGTCGGATTGGTTTTGAGTGGAGGAGGGGCGAGAGGATTTGCTCATATTGGTGTTATAAAAGCACTTGAAGAAAACGGCATTCCCATTGATTACATAACAGGTACTTCCGCAGGTGCTATTGTAGGAGGTATGTATGTATCGGGCGACAGCCCTGATCAAATGGCCAATATTGTAAAGAGTGATGACTTCAAAGACTGGGCAACGGGAAACCTCAACGAAGACCTGAATTATTATTTTAAAGAAAAGCCTTGGGATGCATCCTGGGTAACTGTAAAACTCAGTTATGACTCTACCTTACACATGAATCTGAATGGTTCACTGATTAACAGTGCACAGGTTGATTTTTCGCTCATGGCAAATCATTCGGCAGCAAGTGCAAGTGCAGATTATGATTTTAATAATTTGTTTGTTCCTTTCAGATGCGTTGCTGCTGACATCAAGAATAAGAGACCTGTGGTTTTTAATTGTGGCGATTTGGGACAAGCCATACGTTCTTCTATTGCTTATCCGTTATATCTCTCTCCTATGACTGCCGACAATCAGCTTTTATACGATGGAGGCATTTACAATAACTTTCCTTCAGATGTTATGCTCACTGATTTTGATCCTGATATAATGATTGGTGTAAGCGTATCACAGGGGAGTGATGCTCCCTATGAGGAGAATATGTTTTCGCAATTACGAAACATGATTGTACAGTCACAACATGTTGTTCTACCAGGAGCAAATGATATTCTTATACAGCCCAATGTTGAAGATATTGGCGTGTTTGATTTTAATAATATTCAGGCACTGATTGATAGCGGATATAATGCAGCGATGGCCAGGATGGAACAGATAAAAAGTGTGATTGCCAGACGTGTGAGTCCCGAAGAAACAAATGAAAGGAGGCTTGATTTTATAAGAAAATTTCCACCACTGATTATTGACAGTATTATAGTAACCGGTGTAAATGCATCTCAGGCTAAATATATCCTGACAATACTCAACCCGCTGAAACAGCCTTTACAGTTGCGCCAGTTGAAATTTCGCTATTTCAGACTGATGGCTGATGAAAATATCAGATATGCATTTCCTAAACTTGTTTATAAGCCTGAAAAGAAAATGTATGACATGGAAATTTACATAAGGCCTGAATCGAATTTACGTATAGATGTAGGAGGTAATTTTTCATCACGACCCATCTCTGAGGGATTCATTGGTTTCAGATATAATGTGTTGGCAAGGCAAAGCCTGGGTATAAAAGGCAATGTATATTTTGGCAAATTGTATAATTCAGGCCAATTGCGATTGCGCCTGGATATTCCCGGGGCTGTAGATTTTTATATCGAGCCACATGCAACCATCAACAGGATGGATTACTACAAAAGCAGCAATGCATTCACAGAAGATATACGACCCGCATATTTGCTGAAAACGGATAAGTATGCCGGTATAGAAATGGGAGTTCCTGCGCGCAACAAAGGTGTGGTATCTGTTGCAGGAGCATTATTTAAAGCAAGAGATAAGTATTATCAGACACGTAGTTTTACCAAAGATGATCAGGCAGATGAAACTACCCTTGAAGGAATTACATCAAGCCTGAATTTTGAAAGAAATACCTTAAACAGACGTATGTATGCATCCAAGGGAAGTTATATGCTTATACGTACACGTTATGTAAAGGGAACTGAATTAACCAATCCCGGTTCACTCAATGCTGATACCGTAAACATAAGACGACATTTGGAATGGTGGCAGGTGAAATTAGCTTATGACAATTACTTTGCACGTATTGGTTCTTTCAGGTTTGGGTTTTATGCTGAAACAAATTTTTCCAATCAACCATTTTCGCAAAATTACACGGCTACTACGTTGCAGGCTCCGGGTTTTTTCCCTACGCAGGAGAGCAGAACTTTATTTCTTGAAAATTTTCATGCACATAATTACTTTGGCACAGGATTGAAAACAATATACAGTCTTCGGTCAAATATTGATTTCAGACTTGAAGGTTATATCTTTCAGCCCTTTCAGGAAATTCTTGACAATGGTTATGGACAAGCAAAATATGGCGATGCATTGTCTGCACGATATTATATTGCATGCTTGTCGGGCGTATATCACAGTCCTGTCGGGCCATTTGCCATCACACTGAATTATTATGACCGTAAATCAAAATCGTTTACGTTGTTATTTCATTTCGGGTATATTCTCTTCAACCGATCTGCACTTGATTAATATACTTTTTCCGATTTATGGCTAAGAAAGTAATTGTAGCTCCTCTCAACTGGGGGTTGGGACATGCCACGCGATGCATACCTGTTGTCAAAACACTGTTGCAACAAGGTACTGAAGTTGTCATTGCCGGCAATGGTCAGAGCTTATCCTTACTTGAAAAGCAGTTTCCTTCATTAGAGTCATACAGTCTGCCGGGCTTCAATCCTTCCTATCCGGCACAAGGGAAAATGACTTTAGCCATGCTGAAGCAACTTCCAAAATTTCTTTTTCAGATTGAAAGAGAAAAAATTGCAATGACTAAAGTTGCACGTAAAACAATGGCTGATGTTATTATCTCCGACAACCGGTATGGAGCAAGAACTTCCTTCACAAAAAATATTTTTATTTCGCATCAGCTCAATATACAGGTGCCTGACAGCATGAGTTCGTATCATTCACTGATTAACAAATGGCAGGCTACTTATATTAATCGTTTTGATGAATGCTGGGTTCCTGATACCGGAAGCGAAAACAATTTAGCGGGAAAGCTTGTGCAGTCGGAGAAAATAAAAATCCCACTGTATTTCACCGGCATTTTATCTGCGATAAATACACAACGTCAGCCTGAAGAAAAAAAATATGATGTAGTAGCTGTGCTCTCAGGCCCTGAGCCGCAACGTTCCATGTTTGAAGGGATGATTATTGATCAGCTCAGCCACAGTAATCTAAAGACATTAGTTGTTCGTGGAAGAGTAAACGATCCCCAACCTATGCCGCAGAGAGGTAATATGGAATTTTTGAATTATGCATCGAGTGATGCAATAGCTTCGTTGTTACATAAAGATACCATAGTGATTGCACGTTCAGGATATTCAACTATTATGGACATGGTTAAAACCGGATGCAAAGCCATACTTGTTCCAACACACGGGCAAACCGAACAGGAATATCTTGCAACTTATTTAAGCAGCAAAAATTATTTTGTTGTGCAGCAACAGTCAGCATTTAATGTTTCAGAAGCCATGCAAAAAACTTCAGCGATTATACCAATGAATTTTACTGCTTCCAATAATTTAGATGCATTGGTAAACCGTTTACTAAATAATTAAAATTTCAGTTAAGTGCGAGCTCATAACTTACACCTGTGATGTCACTCAATTCTGTGAGACAGGCTTCAACGTCTGAAGGCATAATTTTCTGGTTGCTGATAACTGCTTCGTAATATCCTTCTGTAGATAACCAAAGTCCTTCAGGCAAATCCACATCTTCATTGTTGTAAATTACAAGCACAAGTTCGCCACTGACACTGTCGCGAAGCTCATTACTGCTGCATGCAAATGGTTCGGTAGCTATTAAAATTTGTTTTTCCATGCTTGATATCTGAGTTGTGATAAATGGAATCAGATTTTATTTTAAAAAATCAGAGCAATCTTTTTATCAGTCTTAGTTTATGTGTGTAACGTCTGGTTTCGTTGTTGTAAATTCCAACCTGATCGAATGAGTCTATACGCACTTTGCCGGAGGCATGTATGATGCTTTCTTTGGTGATGAGTATTCCGACATGAATTATATTTCCTTCTTCATTGTCAAAAAAGGCTAAATCACCGGGCTGACTTTCATCCACAAGATTTACTGTATCGCCCTGGCCTGCCTGCAAACTTGCATCACGCAAAAGCCGGTATCCAAGTAAGCGGAAAACCATTTGGGTAAATCCGGAACAGTCTATACCAAATGGAGATCGGCCACCCCACAGATAGGGAGTATTAAGATACATATAAGCATTCTCTATAAGCAGTTGTGAGTTACTGTTTTTCTCAGGAAAACGTGCAGCTCCGTCATAGCGATAACGTTTGTCGTTAATTCTGCAATGCTGGTTTTCGAAAAATGGAAGTACACTGCCTAATAAAATGGTCTGCATTCTGTTGTCATGTACGAGCAGTTGCACCATATCGTACGAAAGAAAGGCTCCTGTTTTTTGGAGGAAGTTATAATCGTTAAACTGCAATTCAGTATGTTGAATTACAGGCATAAATCCTTCATATCCGTCATGTGCCGATTTTATCCTTATCCAGTCGCGAATGGTTTCTTTTATTTCGTAATGTTCACCAAAAAGCAACTGACTTACCATTTCGCTGCGGTGTGAAGTTTCGCTGCGTAAAGGGATCAGACTTAGCTGGCATATTCCGAATGACACGTGTTAGTTTTTTAGCATAAAACATCCACCATATCCTGGCGGGTTATAATATAATTTCTGTCGGCTTTAAAATCTTTTACTATCACAGCCTGATTTTGTTTGCACAATGTATCAGAGAGTGTGTCAACCGGAGTATGTATATCCATAAAAGGCATAGCTTCTTCCATGATGGTTTCAACCGGTTTGTTTTTTAACTCCGGATTTTTAATCAGTTCTGAGTAAATATGATTTTCGGTAATGTTACCTACAATTCGTCCTTCACGAGTAACAGGCAACTGCGAAAAATTATTCTGATGTATGATGGAAAGTGCTTCTCCAACGGTTTGGTTTACACCGGCAGTTATAAGTTCTACATTCTTTTTGCTGCCAACAATATCAGCAGCTGTCATACCTTTTTTGTCAAAATACCCTTTGGCACGCATCCACTCGTCATTAAATATTTTGGCAAGATAACGTGAACCATGATCGTGAAATATTATCACTACAACATCTGTTGGTTTTAGTTTGTCTTTCATCTGAAGCAAACCGGCCACTGCTGATCCTGCACTGTTGCCTACCCAAATACCTTCTTTGCGCACAATTTCACGTGTCATCAGCGCTGCGTCCTTATCAGTAACTTTTTCAAAATGATCTATCACTGAAAAGTCGTAATTCTCAGGAATAAAATCCTCACCAATTCCTTCAGTCACGTAAGGATAAATCTCATTCTTATCGAGTACTCCTGTTTCATGATATTTCTTCAGTGCTGAGCCATACGTGTCAATTCCCCATACTTTGATATTCGGATTTTTTTCTTTCAGAAATTTTCCGGTGCCTGTAATGGTTCCACCGGTGCCTGCACCTACAATAAGATGTGTGATTTTACCTTCAGTTTGTTCCCAGATTTCAGGTCCTGTTTGTTCGTAATGCGCCTGACGGTTGCTCAGATTATCGTACTGATTTACATAAAAAGAATTGGGGATTTCTTTTCCAAGCCGTGCGGATACGGAGTAATAGGAGCGAGGGTCTTCTGGTTCAACATTCGTAGGGCAGATGATTACTTCAGCACCAAAAGCTCTTAATGCATCGGCTTTTTCTTTGCTTTGTTTATCGGTAGTTGTGAAAATACATTTGTACCCTTTGATAATGGCAGCAATTGCCAATCCCATACCTGTGTTTCCACTGGTGCCTTCAATGATGGTGCCACCCGGTTTCAGTTTCCCGGACTTCTCAGCATCTTCAATCATTTTAAGTGCCATGCGGTCTTTAATAGAGTTGCCGGGATTAAAGGTTTCTACCTTGGCGAGGACAGTGGCATTTACACCTTCAACAACTTTGTTCAGTTTTACCAATGGAGTGTTTCCAATGGTCTCAAGAATATTTTTGCAATACATGAGCAGTAAATTTGGTAAATAAACAAGGGCAGAATTACTGCCGTAAATCATTAATTAGCTTCTTTCAGAACTAATGGGAAACGCCATTTTGCAATTGCATAAACACCGAAGAGGATTGCATTATAAAACAAATCGCCCATCAAGGTTCCTCCGAAAAACGGAATGGCTTTCATGTAACAGTCAATTAAACCTGCAGTAGTCAATGGATAAAATCCGCTTGCCACCCACATACCAAAGTTGGTTACAATAAAGAAAATAACAGAGCCTGCCAGTGATGCAATCGCAATATTCTGAATATTTACTTTCTTACGCAGATAAAATCCAAGTGGAATAATCAGAGCAAAAGTGCCATACACCCAAATCCATCCTTTGTAAAAAGCATATCCCGGATTAATCATCTGCAGAAGTAAATCTGTAAACAATAATACTGCAATTGGAATAATAAATGCCATTTTTTTATTTTTCAGAAAGGTTCCTCCAAATAAGGCAATTGCGCCAATTGGTGTAAAATTATAAGGATGTGGTAAAACACGGCTTAATGCAGCAAGTACCACTGCAGCAGCTACAAATTTTGTTTTATTGTCTTTGAAAATCTGATTCATTTTATTTGAGATATTAAGTCTGGCAAAGATATATTTTATATGGTTAACAATCAAAAGTGCTGATAGTTCTCAACATCACTTTTCTGATTCATTATTCCAGATGTGCCAGGATGCTTCTGCTTGTTTAATAAGCATTTCCATTCCGTTTTTCACATTAACACCTCGTTTCAATCCTTCTTTCATAAAAACTGTTTCAGAAGGATTGTAATTCAGGTCGTATAAAAAATGTTTATCTGTTAAATAGTTATAAGGAATGGGAGGTGCCTGGTCAATTTCAGGGTGGCGGCCCAAAGGTGTGCAGTTGATAATTAAAGTATGTGATTCAATAATTTCTTTTGTCAGATGTGAGTAGGTTAATGTATGAGCATCTGTTTTTCTCGAAACCATCTGGAAGGTAACACCTGCCTGTTTCAAAACATAAGCAACTGCTTTTGCTGAACCACCTGTGCCAAGTATCAATGCGCGCGGATTATTGTAAGAGAGGTAATCTTTAATCGTTTCTCCGAATCCAATGACATCTGTATTGAATCCAAAGGTAATTCCATTCTTAAATAAAACAGTATTTACGGCTTTTGTTTCAGCGGCTACATCATCAAGTTGTTTCAGATAGGGAATGATGGCTGTTTTATAAGGGATAGTTACATTCAACCCGCAAAGGTCTTCGTGCTTTTCCGGTAAACTCTTAAAGTGCTCAATTTTTTCGAGATCAAAATTTTCATACCGGCAGTCAGCAATTTTCTCTTTTTTAAATTTTTCAGTGAAAAAAGATTTTGAAAAAGAGTGAGACAGTGGGTGGCCGATAAGTCCGAAAAGCCTCATTTCTTTTGCAGACGATGTTTGATAACTCCGATTAATATTGGCACAAGAGAAATTCCGATTATCGCTATCACTACGAGTGAAAAATTGTTTTTAACGATTTCAAGTTTTCCGAAAAAATATCCTGCCCACACACAGATGTTGATCCACAGTACACTTGCTATCAGACTAAAGCCTATAAATCTTTTATAAGCCATACTGCCTACGCCTGCAACAAAAGGTGCAAAAGTTCTTACAATAGGTACGAAGCGGGCAAATATGACAGCCTTGCCGCCATGCTTAGTATAAAAGTCCTGGGTTTTGAATAGGTACTCCTTCTTAAGCAGTTTGTAATTTTTTTCAAACACTTTTGGCCCAATATAATTTCCGATAAAATAATTGGTATTGTCGCCACCAAAAGCTGCTGCAAAAAATATCAGCATGAGTATGCCAACATTTAACGGATTATCAGGAGGTGCAGCAAGTGCTCCCGCTGCAAACAGCAATGAGTCTCCGGGAAGAAGAGGAGTTACAACTAAACCTGTTTCTGCAAATACTATCAGAAAAAGTATCAGGTAAATCCAGGTGTCATAACTCTGAACCAATTCCAGCAGATGCTTGTCAATATGCAGTATAAAGTCGAAAAGAAATTTGATGTGCTCCACAATTGAAAAATATTAATAGGTTGGCAGAGAAGGGTCAATTTCTTTTGACCATGCAAGGATTCCTCCTTTGAGATTGCTCACATTGGTATAACCGAATTGTTTTTCTAAAAGTTGAACAATGGTGGCACTTCGTGCTCCGCTGCGACAATGAATAACTACGGGGATATCTTTCTTGATTTCTTCATGACGGGTCATAATATCTCCCATAGGAATGAGTATTCCATCGAGGTTGCAGATTTCATACTCATATTCTTCTCTTACATCTACCAACTGAAAATTGCGACCTTCGTCACGCCATTGTTTTAGTTCCTGTACGCTTATTTCCTGCATGTTATTTTTTTTCAGGCGCAAAACTATTAAAATCCGTGAACCTACGGCTATATGGAAAAAAGCTCCAACAACTTTTAAATAAATTCTTCAGTGATGATAAGATAAAATTATAAACCTACATTAAATCCGATTCGAACAATTGGATTGCTGTAAGGTGATTCGGCAGAATCATTCAGGTTGTATAATAGCATCAGATAAATGCCCGAATTACTTCCGATTCGCTGAATATAACCACCACCTACAAAAGGGCTGATGATATTTTTTCGGTAATACTCATAGCTGCTGGTGTTGAATAATTCCATGTTCAGCAATTCAACTTCAGCATGTGCAAAAAGGCTCGGAATAAAAAAATATCGTCCGAAAATGCGACCACCATAAATACTGGTATTGTAGTTATAATAACTGTCTTTATAACGGTAATAAATATAAGTGATACCTGCACCGGCAGTTACTTTTTCAGTAAACTTATATCCCACAAGAGGAGAAATGTCAATGTAAGTTTCATTACCGAACTGCAGCCCAAGGTTTCCACCAATATAAATTCTGTCCTTAAAAGGGATTTTATTTTTTTCCTTTTGTGGAGCTTTAATTTCTTTTGGAGGCTCAGTAGTTGTTTCCTGTGCAAAAACTGCAACGGGCACCATTGCCATTAATGTTAACAAAATTGTTTTTAGCCTGCGCATTGATTTTATCTTCATTTTTGCTTCTGCAAAGGTACTTCAAATACAACAACAAACGTCAAATGATGAATATTGTTATCACCGGTGCTTCATCAGGAATTGGAGCAGCTCTGGCATCTTCTCTGGCTTCTGAACATCGAATTCTTGCAATAGCACGTTCAGCCAAAGCTCTTGAAGAGTTGGCAGCATTACATTCAAATATTGTTGCCTTTCCTGCCGACATCAGTAAACTTACAGAATCGCAGTTCAGCAGTTGTTTGAATTCTGCCGGATGGACGAATGTGGATGTGTTAGTCAACAATGCAGGCTTACTAATAAACAAACCATTTTTAAATCTTACCGATGCCGACTGGCAGGAGGTATATCAAACCAATGTTTTAGCTGTTGCACATTTAATAAGATTAACTTTTCCATATTTGAAAAAATCAAAATCTCCTCATATTGTCAATATAAGCAGTATGGGGGGTGTGCAGGGAAGTGTTAAGTTTCCGGGATTATCAGCCTATAGTTCATCCAAAGGAGCGTTAACAATATTAACCGAATGTCTTGCTGAAGAATTTAAAGAAGAAAATATCCGTGTCAATACACTAGCTCTTGGCTCAGTGCAAACCCCCATGCTTGCAAAAGCTTTTCCGGGATATCAAGCATCACTTAATCCGGCAGAAATGGCTAAAATGATTTCATGGTTTGTAACGGAGGGATCGGGTTTTTTCAATGGCAAAACCATACCTGTTGCTTCAGAAACACCTTAGCTGAAATAAAACAAGGCCACCTTATAATGATGACCTTGCTTTTAATTTTAATTAGTTGCTCTTACTTGGTAGAGTGGCTGTTTGCTGCAGTTTTGTTAGACTTGTAGCGCATGTCAGGAGTGCCGTCAGCTTTTTTGGGTCCTGCTGTTTTTGCTTTTTTGTTTTCCTTGTAACGCATGTCAGCAGTACCATCTGCTTTTTTATGAGTGGTAGCAGCTGCTTTTTCTTTTTTAGCAGGTGCAGCATTCATTGTTGTAGCATGATGTGCAGTAGTTTGTTTTTGTGCCGGAGCAGCTGTTTGTGCCTGAGCAAAGGTCATTCCCAATCCCAGAGCGAAAACTAATAGTAACTTTTTCATTTTGTTTAAAATTTATGGTGTCAAAGATTCAGTTGGACTGATGACTTCTACATGAAATTTTAAATAATGAAAATGATTTTTTTCTGAGTTCCTTATTTATAGGAAGGAGTAACACCGGTATTGTAAAACATGAAGGACCAAATGTCGGCCTGCTCCTCTATAATTTTAGATATTGGTTTCCCTGCACCATGTCCGGCTTTTACATCTACCCTTATCAGTTGAGGACGATTGCCTTTATATTTTTCCTGCAATGTAGCAATAAACTTAAATGAATGTGCCGGCACAACTCTGTCATCATGATCGGCAGTGGTAACCATAGTTGCAGGGTATTCCACACCTGTCTTAATGTTATGCAAAGGAGAGTAAGAATATAAATTTTTGAAATTAGCCAGACTATCGCTGCTGCCGTATTCAACAGCCCAACCCCAGCCAACAGTAAATTTATGATAACGCAGCATGTCCATCACACCTACAGCAGGGAAAGCCACTGCATAGAGGTCAGGGCGTTGCAACATGCAAGCACCAACCAATAATCCTCCATTAGAACCACCCTGAATTGCTAATTTTTTAGGGGACGTGTATTTTTCTTTAATAAGATATTCGGCTGCAGCAATAAAATCATCAAACACATTTTGTTTCTTAAGCAGTTTACCTGCTTCATGCCATTTTTCACCATACTCACCACCACCTCTGATATTGGCAAGTGCAAAAACTCCTCCGTTTTCAAGAAGTATTAATCGTGATGCACTGAAACTTGGATCAAGGCTGATGTTAAAACCTCCATATCCGTAAAGTAAAGTTGGATTATTACCGTCCAGTTTCAATCCTTTCTTATAGACTAAAAACATGGGAACTCTTGTTCCATCCTTACTGTTATAAAATACCTGTTTTGTTTCATAATCATCAGGATTGAATTTAACATCTGTCTTCTGCCATATCTCTGATTTTCCGGAGGCAATATCATATTTGTAAATAGTAGGCGGATAGGTAAATGATGTAAATGTGTAAAACACTTCTTTGTCATCTTTCTCGCCACCAAATCCGTAAGCGCTGCCTAATGCAGGTAGTGTTATTTCATGCTCTTCTTTTCCGTTATAATCATACTGGTGAACATGCGTTGCTACGTCCTGAAGATACAATGCAAATATTTTTCCTCCAGCTGTTAATGCAGACTGAAGCAAGTCTTTCTTCTCAGGGATAATATCTTTCCAGTTTTCTTTTGAAGGGTTTTTGGGGTCGACAAGTATGACGCGTTGGTTAGGCGCATCTGCATCTGTCTGCACAAGAAGTTTATCTCCATCATTGTTCAACACCATGTAGTTATCATCAAAACCTTTAAACAACATAGTAAAATCCTTCTGGCCGGAATCCAGGTCTTTACAATATATTTCAGTGCCATCAGTTCCTTCAGAAACATAAATTAGTAAAAAGCGTTCGTCTTCGGTGGTTGCAGCTCCATAATATCGAAGTGGTTTGTTTTTGTTTTCATAAATCAACTGATCTTTCGACTGCGGGTCACCAAGTTTGTGGTAGTAGATTTTATGATATTCATTTTTTTGTGACAACTCTTTTCCATGTGGAGGGGCATCATATCGTGAATAATAAAAACCATCATTCTTCCAGGAAGCTCCGCTGAATTTCACCCATTCCAGTTTATCATCTAAAAGTTTTTTGGTAGCTACTTCCATCACCTGAATTGTTTGCCAGTCGCTGCCCGACTGGTTAACAGCATAAGCCACATATTTCTTGTCTTTTGAAAAACCTAACAACGTTACTGCTGCTGTACCATCGGCACTCAGTTTGTTAGGATCAATAAATACTTCAGGAGTACCATCCATACCTTTTTGATAATAAATAACGCTTTGATTTTGCAAACCGTCATTTTTACTGAAGAAATAGTAATCTCCTGCACGAAAAGGGCTTGAATATTTTGGATAGTTATAAATTTCAGTGAGTCGCTGTTTTATCTTTTCACGATAAGGGATTTTCTCCAGATAACCGAAAGTAACTTTATTTTCTTCAGTTACCCAGTCTTTTACATCCTGAGCTGTATCATATTCAAGCCAGCGATAAGGATCTTCCACTATGGTTCCAAAGTAATTATCTTTCTGATCCACTTTTTTGGTTTCAGGATATTTGAGTTTTTCCTGTGAAACGCTCTTGGAGTCAGGCCGGCAAGACATCATATACATGGTAAGAGTTAATGCAGATAAAAGTAGTTTATTCATTTTTTTACCTTTGTTGATATGAATGCAAAATTAGTAAATCAAAATCTCTTAAATCAGTTGAGTCGCTTAACAAAAAGTTAAAGTAAATGTATATCTACAATGTTACCATAAATATTGACAATGATGTGGCAGAAGAATGGCTGCAATGGATGATGAACACACATATTCCTGATGTATTAAAAACAGGTTGTTTCACTGAACATAAAATACTGAGAGTGATGGCTGATGAAGAGAGTGGAGGCAAAACATATTCTGTTCAGTATTTTTTTAACACACTGGATGATATGGAAATCTATGAAAAACAGTTTGCGGCATCACTGCGTGATGAACATACACAGCGATACAAAGATAAATTTGTAGCATTCAGAACATTATTGCATGTGGTAAAATAAATAATGTTTTACAAAATACGGTTTGAACCGGTTGCAATGTTAAACACATAAATTTGCAGGAATTTAAAAAATCAATTATGAGTAAATTTTTCAGAGGAATAATTTTATTGCTGGCAGTAAGTTCAGGTGTGCAGGCACAACTGAAGCAACTTACAATGGAAGACGCCATTCTGAATGTGAATACAAAACTTGCACCTGATAATTTGTCGCAGTTAGGATGGATTAAAAACACCAACAGCTATTATTATGTGGATAACAGATTGTCCGATCCGGTATTGTTCACCGGTGATGATGGTTTGGTGCGCGATGAAAAACTGATTGCCTTGTCAGAAATAAATGAAAAACTTCGAAGACAAAATGCTGATACACTCACTAAGTTTCCGGTTATAGAATGGAAAAGCGAAAACACATTTGCTTTTTTTATTGGTAAAAAAGAATTCGAATATGATAAAACAAAATTCGGGCTATATAACACACGTATTCTTGAAATACCTGATAGTGCTGAGCGAAAAGATACTGAACCTTTGACTAAGCGAATAGCTTATACTATTGCCAACAATTTATTTATTTATGACAAGGGCAAAATTACTCAGGTAACCCACGAGACAAATGAAAATGTACTCTGCGGTACTTCCGTTCACCGTGATGAATTCGGAATAACCAAAGGAACGTTTTGGTCGCCACAGGGAAGCAAACTTGCCTTTTATCGCATGGATCAGACCATGGTGGCAGATTATCCGATTGTTAACTGGAAAACAAGACCCGCTACAATGAGAATGATAAAATATCCCATGGCAGGAGGTACAAGTCATCAGGTAACAGTAGGAGTATTTGATGTGGCAACAGGCAAGACTGTTTTTCTGAACACCGGTGAGCCAAAGGATCAGTATCTGACAAATATCTCTTGGAGCCCTGATGAGAAATATGTTTATGTGGCTGTACTTAACCGTGATCAGAATCACATGAAACTAAACAGGTATTTTGTTTCAACAGGTGAACTGGATAAAACATTGTTTGAAGAGAAAGACGATAAATATGTGGAGCCTTTGAATCCTGTGCTTTTCGTTCCGGGGAATGATAAAGAATTTATCTGGCAAAGTCAGCGTGATGGTTATAATCATTTATACCTGTATAATACCGATGGCAAATTAATTCGCCAGCTTACGAAAGGAGAATTTGTGGTGACAGCGTTAAAAGGTTTTGATAAAAAAGGAGAGCGGTTGTATTACATGTGTACAGCTTTAAGCCCTCTTGACAGAGATTTGTATTACGTGACACTGGCAGATGGGCGAATGAAACGAGTAAGCGGTGACAGCGGAATGCATGATTGTTTTTATAATCCATTCAACAATGAAGTGCTCGATGTTTACAGCAATGTTACAACACCCCGAAAAATAAAACTTATCATGCCAAATGGCAGTGATGCAAAAACTTTATTAACTGCTGAAAACCCTTTAAGCGGATATGACCTTGGAGAGTTAAAAATATCATCCATTAAAGGAAAATCGGGAGATGTGTTATACACACGAATGTATCTGCCTCCCAATATGGATTCTACCCGTAAATATCCGGTAATCATTTATGTGTATGGAGGACCACATCTGCAACTTATCACCAATTCATGGCAGGGTGGTCAGCGCGATCTTTGGTTTTATTATCTGGCGCAACAGGGTTTTGTTGTTTTTTCGCTCGATAACAGAGGAAGCTACAACAGAGGCAAAAAATTTGAACAGGCTATTTTCCGCAACTGCGGCAATGCTGAGATGGAAGACCAGCTTACAGGAGTGGAATATTTAAAGTCACTGCCCTACATTGATACTACACGCATTGGAGTAGATGGTTGGAGCTATGGAGGATTTATGACCATTTCGCTGATGACCCGCAATCCCGGAGTGTTTAAGGTAGCTGTTGCCGGAGGTCCTGTGATTGACTGGAGTATGTATGAAATAATGTACGGTGAACGATATATGGATACACCGCAATCCAATCCTGAAGGATTTGAAAAAAGCAACCTGCTGAATTATGTGAAGAATTTAAAAGGCAAACTGATGTTGATTCATGGAACTGATGATGATGTGGTAGTTTGGCAACACAGTATTCTTTATCTGAAAAAAGCTGTTGATGAAAATAAGCAAGTTGATTATTTTGTTTACCCCGGGCATCCGCATAATGTGAGAGGTAAAGACCGTGTGCATCTGATGAATAAAATTACTGATTACTTTAAACAAAATCTTTAAAAGTAATGACTTACAAAACCACCGTATCAGGCATTGCTGTAGTTGTATTGTGCGTATCATTTCTGACTAATAAAATTGTTGCTCAGGGGCTGAGTTTGAAGCGTTGCCCTCAGACTACTTCCAAAGCAGCAGAGAAAAAAGCTGATGAAGCTGAAAAACTTTTTAAGTCGTTGAATACTTATGACAATGGATTAAAAGTATGTAAAGAAGCCATTGAAGAAGACAGTACTTACGCCAGGCCATATCTTTTAATGGGCGATGCATCTTTTCGCAAAAAAGAATTCAAGAACATGGCTATGGCCTATAAAAAACTCATTGAAGTTTGTCCGGACGCTTCTGAGAAAGCTTATTACAGGCTTGCGACTTATTATTACGAAACAAAAAAGTATGAAGAAGCAATTCCTGTTTATAAGGCATTTTTGGAATTGTCACCTTCTGATACTGTTGCTGCTGATGATGCAGAGGTTAGAATGTTCAGGGCATACGCTTACTCTCACCCTGTCGAGTTCAAACCTGAGTTGTTGAAAGGAGTAAGTACTGCCGACCCTGAGTATCTTCCAATAATTTCCGCAGATAATGAGTTGTGTTTTTTCACCAGACGTTTCGAATATCAGAGCAGAAATATGCTTACCCCAACCAGTGTGGAGAAGTTTATGATCAGTCATAATGTGAATGGAAAATGGGAGAGAGGAGAACCTCTCGGATTTCCTTTTAATAAACAAAACAGCGGAAACGAGGGTGGCCCATCTATAACACTCGATAACCTTCACTTGTTTTTTACAGTGAATGATAAAGGTAATTTTGATATTTATACTTCAGATTCTACTCTTAAAGGCTGGACAGAACCACGAAGTATAGGACTTGCAAACGATCCTAAGTTATGGGATTCACAACCATCTATTGCTCCGGATAACCGCACTTTATATTTTGCAAGTTTCAGAGATTCAGTTAATCTTACTTGTGATATTTATGTAACTGTAAAATCAAACGGTGCATGGAACAGTGCAGTTCCGCTGTCATCAGTAATCAATACCACAAAAAATGAAAAATCTCCATTTATACACTCTGATGGCAAAACACTTTTTTTCAGCAGTGATGGCTTGCCGGGAATGGGAGGGTACGATATTTTTTATTCAAAGAAAGATGATAAAGGTAACTGGGGGAAACCGGTAAACCTCGGTTATCCCATTAACACCGATGCCGATGAAGTAGGATTTTTTGTAAGTACTGACGGTACGAAAGGTTACTTTGCCAGCAATCAGTTGGGTACCGGTGGTTATGATATTTATTCTTTTAACCTGCCTGACAGTTTGCGTCCTGAGAAGATGGTGCTCTTTAAAGGTAATCTTAAAAACGAAGATAATGAGGTGCCTGACAGCGCGCGTATAGAAATCAAGAACATCAAATCAAAACAGGTTGAGCAGATAGATTATGATGCAGGAAGCGGAAAGTATGCAGGAGTTTTGGAAGCCGATGCTGATTATATACTTACTGTAAAGAAGGATGACTATGCATTCAACTCCCGAGTGATACGTGCCGGTAGCATTGAGACAACTCCTGTGGAGATTGATTTTGAAATGAAAAAAATGAAAGAAGGCAGTGCCTATAACCTGAATGATATTTTGTTTGAGTCAGATTCCTATCGTCTTACTGAAGTGTCAAAAGAAGTAATCAATGATTTTGCTGAATTTCTTAAAGCGAATCCTAAATTGCAGGTGGGCATTTATGGTCATACTGATAATTCGGGAAGTGCTGCTGATAATCTGACCCTGTCAAAAAACAGAGCAAAGGCGGTTTATGATTATCTGGTGTCAGTTGGCATTTCTGCAAGCCGATTATCACACGAAGGATTTGGACAGACTAAACCGGTTGCTGCCAACACATCTGAAAAAGGAAAGGCTTTAAACAGAAGAACAGAGTTTGTTATTTTAAAGAAATAATTATTGATGGTGGAGTATGTAACGCTTGTGAATCAGAATGACGAAGTCATAGGAGAGATGGAGAAAATGCAGGCGCATGAGTTGGGTTTGCTTCACCGGGCGTTTTCAGTTTTTGTTTTCAACAGTAAGAATGAATTGCTGCTTCAGAAACGTAGTTCTGTTAAATACCACAGCAGTGGTTTATGGACAAACACCTGTTGCGGTCATCCACGTCCGGACGAAGAAGTAAAAGCTGCAGCCAAAAGGAGGCTGAAAGAAGAAATGGGCATATTCTGTGAGTTGAATTTCAAACAAACATTTTTATATAAAGCTAAATTTGGAAACGGATTGACAGAGCATGAAGTGGACCATATTTTCATTGCTGTTTATGATGGAAACGTAACTCCTGACCCTGCTGAAGCTGAAGCATACAAGTGGCAACCCATCTCGCAGATTAAATCAGAAATTAAAACGAATCCGGAGGGTTTTACATTTTGGTTTAAAGAAATCATCAACTTATTTTAGTTATTAAACTTAACCGAACTGCTAAAGCACTTTTTAAAGCTGAAGTAAAACGATACGCACGTTTGTAATAGAAGTGAAACAAGTTGCGCTTTCCGCTTTTTTTCATGTGATTAAGCTGTTTTAATATAATTTCTTACAGAGCTTTTTTTCGCCTTGACTCAGTTGATATGTTCAAACTCCACTCTGTAGTGCTGATGAAAACATGAAAAACTCTCTATAGAAAAGTAATATATTCTTACTTTCTTACAAACACATTACCTTGTTTACTTAGTAAGCGTCTCCCTTTAAGGCGGAGATAAATTTGAAGACAAATGGATTAATACCATAGTGCATCACATCAAATTTTTAGCTTATGAGCACACGTTTACGTCTGAAGATTTTAGTTTCGCTGCTGGTTACGCTCATGTTTTGCAAGCAAAGCCTGGCCACGCACAGCATGGGTGCCGACCTCACTTACGAGTGTGTCGGTGGAAATAATTATAAAATCCGTGTTTCATTTTACAGGGATTGCATTGGCATCAACGCTCCCGGTTATGTTGATGTGAAAGTAAGTTCTGCATCATGTGGTCAGAGTTTTAACAAGCGACTTTATCCTATTCCCGGAACAGGAGTAGAAATATCTCCATTATGCCCCAATGCACTTTCTACATGCAGAGGTGGTGTGTTTACTGGTATTCAGGAATGGATATATGAAGGAATTGTCAATCTGCCAATGCAATGTGTTGACTGGACGTTCAGCTATGATCTTTGTTGCCGTAATGCTGCCATCAACACTATTACTACACCACTTACCAATACATTCTACATTTATGCCACTCTGAATAATACAGTTGTTACTTGCAATACTTCACCGGTTTTCAGCAATAAGCCCGTTCCTTTTGCTTGTTTAGGTCAGCAATTGTGTTTTAATCATGGTGCCTATGATGCCGATGGTGATTCTCTTGTTTATTCTTTGATAACACCTATGCAGGATGCAAGTACTACAGTAAACTACATTCCGCCTTTTAGTGCTACCAATCCACTCACTTCAAGTCCACCTGTTTCATTTAATACTACTACAGGTGATATTTGTATGACACCAACACAACTGGACGTAACGGTGATGGCAGTTTTGGTACAGGAATATCGCAATGGAATGTTAATAGGATCAGTAGAGCGCGATATTCAGGTTACTGTGATTAACTGTAATAATGACTTGCCAACCCTTACCGGAATTAATGGAACGAATCAGTTTTCTGCTACTATCTGTGCTAATGAACCTTATTGTTTCGATATCTATTCCAACGATCCTGATGTTGGACAAACAGTAACGCTAAGCTACGATAGTTCTGTAACAGGAGCTACATTTACTTCAGCAGGCACTCCACATCCTACAGGTACGTTCTGCTGGACTCCCGATAATTCTGATATCAGTGCAACTCCACATTGCTTTACGGTTAAAGTAACGGATGATAACTGTCCCTGGCTTGGAAGCCAGATTTATTCTTATTGTCTGACAGTTGTTGGTGTTAATGTTGACGCAGGACCTGATCAGTATGTTACCTGCAGTGATCTTGCAACAATCACAGCCACTGCATCAGGAGGTACCGGAGGTCCTTATACATATCAGTGGAGCAACGGATTTACCAACCCTACACAAACTGTTGCACCGGGCACATATATAGTAACAGTGAGCGATGGTATGTGTTCGGCTACGGATACTGTAGAGGTGCATTATATCTCATTCCCTACTGCAGCATTTACTTATATCAATGCATGTCCCAACTCACCGGTTCAGTTTCAGGATCAGTCAACAGTTTCGGGTAGCAACATCATCGGATGGTACTGGGATTTTGGCGACAGCACTACTTCTTTTGATCAAAACCCCATTCATACTTTCCCGGGTCAGGGAACTTATAATGTTACTCTTGTCGTAGAAACCAATCTGGGTTGTCTTGATACCATCATGCAGCCTGTTACCATTTCGCCATTGCCCGAACCGTTATTCACTGTTCAGCCGGGATGTGCAGGTAATGCAGTTACAATAAACAATACCACTCCCGGAACAATTTCTTCATGGGATTGGAACTTTGGCAATGGGCAAACATCAACACAACAGAATCCAACTGTCAGTTATTCTGATTCAGGAAACTATGTCATCACCTTAACAGTTACAGATGCAAATGGGTGTGTAGGTGTTTATGCGGATACGGTAGAAATTGAACCTTCTCCTGTTGCTGCATTCAATCTGAACGGAATGGCAACGTGTGTGGGGAGCACATTTACATTGAATAATACTTCCGGTGGAAATATCATCTCTTATTTCTGGGATTTTGGAAATGGAGTTACTTCCACAGCTATGGATACTTCCATCACGTATAACTCATCCGGTATTTACGCAGTTACTCTTACAGTAACTTCTGCTAATGGTTGTACAAGCACCATTTCGCAGAATATCAGTATTTCTCCTCCTCCGGTTGCTGATGCGGGAGCAAATACCTCACTGTGCCTTGGTCAGTCTGTGGTACTTACTGCCACCGGTGGTCAAACCTATCAGTGGAGTAATGGCCAGACATCGAATCCAATTACTGTGAGTCCGGCAACATCGGGTGTTTACACTGTGACTGTGACCGATGCCAGTGGTTGCTCTGCAACAGACACGGTGATGGTTAATGTAAATCCATTGCCTGTTGCTGTTATTTCACCTAATCAGATGATTTGTCAGGGGCAGTCAGCAACTATAACTGCATCGGGTGGTACTTCGTATAGCTGGAGTCCAACCGGTAATTCAACTTCAACCATTACAGTTAATCCTACATCAACTACAACTTACAGTGTAACAGTTACGGATGCCAATGGTTGTTCTGCTGTAACATCATCTGTTGTAACAGTGAATCCAAATCCTGTTCTGAATATTCCTGCAACCTTCGTATGTCCGGGAACATTTACTACTCTTGATGCAGGTAATATCGGCTCAACATATCAATGGTCAACAGGAGCTATCACGCAATCAATAGATGTTACCACACCAGGAAATTATACAGTCACTGTTACCAATGCTTATGGTTGCACGGCAACTCAGACAGTGCAGGTAACACCGGGCGGCACTATAACTAACACTAATACAAATGTGGAGTTATGCCAGGGACAAACAACGGTTCTTGATGCAGGAAATCCGGGTAATACTTATTTATGGTCGAATGGTGCAACTACACAAACTATTTTGGCAGCCGCTGCAGGACAATATACTGTAACGATTACAAACATTCACGGATGTACCGCTGCATTGGTGACCGATGTTATCGTAAATCCACTTCCTCAGGCAGCATTTACTCCTCAGGATATTTGTATTAATCATGCAGCAGGATTTATTGATGCAAGTTCAATAAGCTCAGGAAACATTACTTCATGGCAGTGGAATTTTGGTGATGGCAATACTTCACTTCAGCAAAATCCGTCACACAATTTTGCTGCTCCGGGAACTTATCAGATAAGTTTGGTTGCAACATCTGCTGCCGGTTGTTCTGATTCAGTTGCACAGGCTATAACGGTGTATCCGTTGCCTGTTGTAAACTTTACTGCTGCTAATGCCTGTGCAGGTTCTGCAATAGCATTTACCAATACTTCTACTGTAAATGCAGGAGCCATTTCTTCTTACACATGGAATTTTGATGATGGCGATACGTCATCACTTACATCACCCACACACAGCTATTCACTTGATGGAAATTACACAGTAACTTTAATTGCGAATTCATCAGGTGGTTGTGTGGACAGCATCCGCAAACCTGTTACTGTTTATCCTCTTCCTGTTGCAGACTTCGCTGTTCAGCCTGTGTGTCTTGGTCAACAAACTTCCTTCAGCGACCTTTCTGCAGTGAGTGGTAACAATATCAACTCCTGGAACTGGAATTTCGGAAATGCAACAAGTTCTAATGCACAGAATCCAACCATGCAATATGCACAGAGTGGTAATTATGTGGCTCAGTTAATTATTCAAACTGCTTATGGCTGCAGCGATACCATTCAAAAGCCTGTTACTGTTTATGCATTGCCTGTTGCTGATGCAGGTATAAATCAAAATACATGTTTTGGCGAACCGGTAACGCTTACAGCAACCGGTGGCAATCAGTATCAGTGGTCACCAGTTTCCGGTAATTCAAGTTCAATAACATTTAATCCGCAGTCTTCTGTTACCTGTTATGTTACAGTTACCGATACAAATAATTGTGTAGCGCACGACAGTGTTCGTGTGAATGTATTGCCACTTCCTGCTGCTGATGCAGGAAGCAATCAAACAATTTGTCAGGGCAGCAACGTATCACTTCAGGCATCAGGAGGTGTAAGTTATGTTTGGTCTCCGGGATCACAAACGACAGCATCCATAACGGTTTCACCTGCTATTTCAACATGGTACTTTGTTACTGTTACAGGTGCCAATGGTTGCACTGCAACCGACTCAGTACTGGTTACAGTGAATCCGTTACCCATTGTGCAGTCAACACCTGATATCAGCATCTGCAGTGGAATGACAGTAGCATTGCAGGCTTCAGGAGGAAGTAATTACACTTGGTATCCAACTGGCGATACTACTGCAATCATTTATGTTACACCACAGACAAACACCCAGTACCTCGTAGAAGTTACAGATTTAAATGGCTGTAAATCTAATGATACCATTATGGTGAATGTAATGCCTTCACCGGTTGTTTCTCTCAGCAATACATTTGTATGTATGGGTTACAGCGCTACACTGGATGCAGGTTATCCGGGTTCAACTTATCAATGGACTCCTAATGGTGAAGTGACACAAAGTATTCAGGTTTCAACAGCAGGGACTTATGGTGTAATTGTTACCACTGCCAATGGCTGCACAGGCTATGGTGAAGCAACTGTTACGGTAGGTGGCGATTCGATAGTGAACAACTCCACCAATGTTATGTTATGCGATGGACAATCAACAGTACTCGATGCAGGAAATCCCGGATCATCATTCCTTTGGTCTAATGGAGCAACTTCGCAAACAATTACTGTATCCGCTCAGGGAACCTACAGTGTTACCATAACTGATGCCAATGGCTGCACCGGATTATTCGAATCTGTTGTAACTGTTAATCCACTTCCTGTTCCTCAGTTCACGGCATCACCTATTTGCTTTGGTGATACCACACACTTCCTGAATCAGTCAACAATAGCTTCAGGAAATATGATGAGTTATCTCTGGAATTTTGGTGACAGTGCTATATCAGGTCAGCAAAGTCCTTCTCATATTTATGCTCAGCCGGGCAACTATACGGTATCACTGCAAATAGTTTCAGGTAACGGATGTACTGCTTCCATCAGTCAGCCTGTTGAGATTTATACTCCTCCAACTGCTTATTTTACTGCTGATGATGTTTGCAGAAAGAAACAGACTTCATTCCATGATATGAGTACCATCAACAACGGATTGATTGTTTCATGGAACTGGGACTTTGGTGACGGTGTTACTTCTACCAGCAAAAACCCTTTACATACTTATGCAAATGATGGAGTATATCCAGTGCAACTTCGTATCATGTCAAACCACGGTTGTACAGATTTATATCGCGATTCAGTGGAAATATACCGCTTGCCTGAGCCACAGATTTACACCATGAATAATTGTGAGAATGTATCTATATCAATGACAGATATTTCTCCTTCAGCTGCAATGAATGATATCTGGCTCTGGAGTTTTGGTGATGGTTATTACTCCAATCAGTCTTCTCCTGTACATTCATATACTACTGCAGGCACATACTGGATTTCACTCACAGTTCAGGATACCAATGGTTGCGTTTCACGCGATTCTGCTCAGGTAGAAGTTTATCCTAATCCTGTTGCTTCATTTACCGGAGGTCCCGGTTGCGAGGGTGCTCCTGTTCAATTCCAGAACTACAGTACCATCCCTTCCGGGGTTATAACAGGATATAGCTGGAACTTTGGCGACAGTGCTTCATCACAGGCAGAGAATCCTTCACATACTTATTCTCCTGCAGGAAATTATCTGGTAACACTCACTGCCATTTCCGATCAGGGATGTATTGACTCCATACAGGGATTTGTTACCATTCATGCCAATCCTGTTGCACAGTTTCAGCAAAGCAGCCATGCCGGTTGCGGACCTTTGCCAGTGCAGTTCTATGATTATTCACAGGGAGCAGATGGCAATATCGTGCAATGGAACTGGAATTTTGGTGACGGCAACGGAGATACATTGCAGAATCCTGTTAACATATATTCTCAAACCGGAGTTTATAATGTGGTGTTAACCGTTACTTCTGAATATGGCTGCGTAAATACCGACACCGTTGAGAATGCTGTTACAGTTTATCCAAGCCCGATTGCAGCATTTACTCCCGATCCGCGTGAGACAAATATTCTCAACCCTGTCATCAATTTTGTAAATCAGAGTGTGGGAGCCAATACATGGGATTGGACTTTTGGTGACGGACATACATCATTTGAGTTCAGTCCGCAACATGCTTATGGCGATACAGGATGGTATGATGTGAGCCTCATAGTGGTTAATTCATTCGGTTGTCGCGACAGTGCTTATGATAAAGTTTACATTGCACCAATCACAACATTCTTTATTCCTAATGCATTTACTCCGAATAATGACGGACACAACGAAGAGTTTGACATCAAAGGTATCAACATCATCAACTATACGCTGATGATACATGACCGCTGGGGCGAATTGATTTATGAAGGCGAAAATCATGGATGGGATGGACGCGTAAAAGGTAAATCGGTTCAGGCTAAACAGGATGTTTACGTCTATACTGTGGTTGCCAAAGACGTATTCGGAAAAATGCATAAGATGGTCGGCCACGTTACACTGGTTCGATAAAATGGAATCGTTTGATTGTTGTCTGATAAAATAATTCAGTCTCAGACCGAAGTCGGTTAAGTACACTTTGCTTCATGGTTTTACCGATTCATCGTAATGCCTTACCTTTGTGTAATGCAAATGATGATAGTGTATATTTTAATAACCATTTTACTCACAGCAGCAATTGCCTATATTGTTGTACAGCGTTTATTTTCCTCCAACCTCAACAACGCGCATCAGAAAGCTGTAGAACTGGAAAAACAGAATGAATCACTTAAAGCATCTGTGAGTCAGTTGCAATTATCTCAGCAAAAAACTGATCAGATGTTGTCAGAGGAGCGTAACCATACTTTAAAACTCACCAACGACCTAGCTACAGCACAAACAAGATATGAGGAAGCTGTTAAACGGATGAATGAACAGAAGCTGGAGTTGGAACAGATGCAGCAAAAACTTAAGACGGAGTTTGAAAACCTTGCCAATAAAATTCTTGAGGAGAAAAGCCATAAGTTTACTGAGCAGAATAAAGTCAATCTTGATATCATTCTCAATCCGCTAAAAGAAAAAATAAAAAAACTTTGAAGACAAAGTTGAGAAAGCATATAAGACAGAATCGGATGAACGCATTTCGCTGAAAACACAAATCAACAACCTGTTGGATCTGAACAAACAACTTAGTGCCGAAGCCAATAATCTGGCCACAGCACTCAAAGGCGACAACAAGATGCAGGGCAACTGGGGCGAACTGGTGTTGGAAAAAATTCTTGAATCATCAGGATTGATTAAAGACCAGGAATATAAAACGCAGGTTAATACAATGAATGATGATGGCGAAAGAATAAAACCTGATGTCATTGTTTATCTTCCTGACAACAAACATCTGATTATTGATTCCAAAGTTTCGCTGGTTGCATACAACGAGTATCTGTCGGCTGAAGATGATACATTGCGGGAACAGTTTGCATCGCAGCACGTACAGTCAGTGCGCAATCATATCAAACAGCTTAGTGATAAAAGTTACCATACTGCCAACGGGTTCAGTACTCCCGATTTTGTAATCCTTTTTATGCCTGTCGAATCTGCTTTCAGTTTTGCCATGCAGTTCGATAAAGATTTGTACAGCTATGCTTGGGAGCGAAAAATTGTTCTTGTAAGCCCTACCACCTTACTTGCCACCTTGCGCACAGTGGCATCCATCTGGAAGCACGAGCGTCAGGTGAAAAATGCATTACAGATTGCCGAAGAAGGAGGGAAGATGTATGACAAACTAGTGTCGTTTGTCAGCGATTTGATTTCAATCGGTAAAAAAATGGACGGAGCAAAAGAAGACTATGTGGAGGCAATGAAAAAACTGACTGACGGAACAGGCAATCTGGTGAGCCGTGCACAAAAAATGAAAGACCTTGGAGCTAAGGCTGCCAAATCATTACCGGGACCCATAATTGAGAGAGCAGGTGAATAGACTATTATTTTCTTTTTTAGTTTTCTCTCTGGCAGCATGCAGTGGATTACACCGGATAAGTAATTCCGATTTAAGTTGGCAATATCGCGATGACCCTTCATGGCTGAAACCTCAATATGCTATCGTACATGAATCTGCCGACAGCAGTACGTTGTATCTCCGGTTGCCTGTGGCTGATATCTTGTACAAACGCAGCGATGATGGTGAAATGAAAGCAGACTTTAGTTTGCGTTTTATATTTTTCCAGTCTTATGAAAGCAAAAAAATTATTGACAGCCTGTCGGTTTCATTTTCGCCACCCTATAGCAACGATTCAAATGCCATTGTTATCAAGTCGTTCGGTTTTCGCCATCCAAAACAAAATTGTTTGCTTGCATTACGTCTGAATGATTTGAACCGTGGCTCTTTCAAAGAATCGTTTATAGATGTGGATGTAAGCAAGCAAAGCAGGCAGGATTTTGATATCAGAGCCGACAACGACAATTTTCCTTTGTTCAGCAGTGTAATAAATAATGCATTCAGCAATAACTTATCTGTTTCTGATTACGAAGGAACATCTGAAATGTGGGTTCGATGTTTTTTCAGGGAATATCCGGTTGCTTTGCCGCCATTCAGCACCAAACCTCCGCAGATATTCAGCTACACTTCTGACAGCAGTTACAGTGTAAGTGCAGACAACAACGGTAAATTTAATATCAACCCTTTGAGATACGGAATTTATCATCTGCAGTTTGATACGATGATAAAATCAGGTGCTACTTTATTTCATTTTGATGAGTCTTATCCAGAGGTCACCAACACCAATCTGCTAATTGAAGCTTTGCGTTATCTGACTACTGCAAAGGAATACGATGAGTTGATGAGTGCTGACGATAAAAAAGCTGCAGTGGACGATTTCTGGATAAAAGTTTCAGGAAGCAAAGAGCGTGCACGATTTTTAATACGTATGTTTTATACGCGCATGCAAAATGCGAATCGCTTTTTTACCTCCTATCTGGAAGGATGGAAAACAGACAGAGGAATGATATACTTAGTTTTCGGACCTCCTAAAACGGTGTATCGCACCGCTGAAGCAGAATATTGGGAGTATGGAACGTACAGAGGTTATGGCGCACTCAGTTTTTCATTTCAAAAAATAAATAACCCTTTTACCGACAATGATTTTGTATTGGTAAGGTCAGCAAGTTATGAGCCTGTATGGTATATGGCTGTTGACAACTGGCGGCAGGGACGAATCTCAGGAGAAGATATACATGATTGACAAGAAAACGGAATATATTTATGGCACACGTGCAGTAGCTGAAGCAGTGAAAGCCGGAAAGCAGATTGAAAAAATTATTCTGCAGCAGGGATTGTCTAATCCGCTGATAACTGAATTGAAGGACCTTCTTGTAGAGAGAAAAATTCCTTTTCAGCTGGTGCCGCTACCCAAAATTCAGCAGGTAACCAGAGGAAATCATCAGGGAGTAGTAGCATGGTTATCGTTGGTAGAGTATCAGCAAGTGGAAGACCTCATCCCTCTCATTTTCGACAAGGGTGAGTTGCCGCTTTTTATTATGCTCGACAGAGTTACAGATGTGCGAAACCTTGGAGCCATTGCGCGTACTGCATTGTGTACCGGTGTTCATGCCATTATTATTCCGGAACAAGGTTCTGCAAGAATTAATGCAGATGCCGTAAAAACATCTGCCGGTGCACTTCACTCTGTTCCTGTTTGTCGCGAAAAAAATCTGAAACTTGCTATGGAATATATGAAAGGTAGTGGTATCAGAATTTTTGCTGCAACTGAAAAAGCCTCCTTGCCTTATTACAAAGCGAATCTTGCAGACCCGTGTTGTATCATCATGGGCAGTGAAGGAGAAGGTATTTCGCCTGAATATCTCAAACGTGCCGATGAGCAGATTACCATACCTATGAAACAAACCGTAGCATCACTGAATGTTTCTGTTGCTGCCGGTGTCATTTTATTTGAAGCATTTCGCCAGCGAAATGCCTGATGTGTTATTTGTATTAACAGAGCCTTCCCTCGTACTCACAAGAGGTAATATAATTGAAAGCAATGTTTTCATTATGCAGAAGTGAAACAGCTTTTGCCCTGACTTAGTCACCCGAAAAAAATCTGGAGACTGTGTTTGGATGTATTATAGAACGATGACTTCGAAGGAGTCAAATGTTTATAGCAAGGATATATCATCATAAATACCTACCTCGAAGGAGGTCGAACATTTTGTTGCGAACATACGAGTCCCCACAAAATGGTGGGAGACTATGAAAGTACATGAAAGGAGTTTTTTGTTGGAAAAGTAGATGCAGAGGTGTCAAGGCAAATTAAGCGGTTGATTGATAAAAAGATGATTTTTCCGGAAAAAGATGGAACCAGAAAGTATGTTCTTAGATTTGATAACAGCTATTTGCTAAGAAGTATCATTAAGTCATTGGGAGATAAAGGTTTTTTGCCAGCCCGTGACGAGATTTAAAATGCTTGCCGTCTACGTTTTTGCAGCTTGGCGTTTGTGGCGGATTTTAACCGTCCCGAAAACTATCGGGACAAACTTGGGTCTTACATATAATTTGCTTTTTTAAATGACAAGAAGGCACAAGTCATAAATAAGACTTGCTCCAGAGGGGGGGCATAGTCTTCCGAAAATCGGGGATATGAAAGTACAGGAATCTTTAAATTTTATTGTTGATAAAATTTTATTTGTTCCCAACTGAAATACATTATATTTGGTGTGTTAAATTATTCATTTGTTTACTTAAACTTTTACAACAATGAAAAAACACATCACTCAACCCTCATCCATTGTAATAATGGTATTGCTGCTTGTTACATTTACAGGCAGAGCGCAAACTCAACAAGCCCAGTCTTTACAAGTTACTTTAACCGCTTCCGACTACAACGGATATAACATCACTTGTTTTGGAATGCAAAATGGTTCTGTCAGTATTTCAGTTTCAGGTGGAACACCGCCTTACACTTTTACATGGAGCAATGGTGCCACAACTTCTTCAGTAAATAATCTTCCTGCCGGTTATTATTCCGTACGCATTACCGACAGTCTTAGCAGTGACACTACATTGCAGATTACCCTTACTCAACCTGAGCCTTTGGCCATGAGTGAACTGAATGCTTACACCTATGTCAACGGATTTAATGTAAGCTCCTTTGGCGCATGCAACGGCTCGGTAACAACAACCGTCTCCGGAGGTGTTTTGCCTTACAGCTATTTTTGGAAACCGGGACAGCAGACACTGCTTGCGCCTGTAAATTTATGTGGCGGTGAAAACACACTTAACGTTACCGACCTGAATGGGTGCGAAGTGCGAAACTCCATTAACTTAAAAGAGCCGCAGCGTGATGATTGGACCATGACAGGAAATGTAGGAAGCAATCCTAATTTTAATTTTATCGGAACTATTGATAGTAAAGATTTGGTTTTTAAAACTAATAATAACGAAAGGCTGCGGGTATTAAGCAACGGAAATATAAAAATAAACTCGTTTAGTGGCGGTTCATCAGGTATTCTTATGGTTGACAGTAATGGTGTTTTAAACAGAAAGCCTGTTTTACTTCCTGCATTAAATTGTAATGACCCGCTTACTCTTGCATGGCAAATTAAAACAAATGTTAGCCCCAATGTTGCATACACATGTTGGAATACGGTTGGTATTGGAACTGATGATCCGCAGAAAAATTTAGGAATAAAAGGCGGAGCAAGGTTTTTTAATTTTAATGACCACACAAAATATTTAGATGTGGAGCATGACGGATCCAATGCAAGCATCAATACTACCGATAATCTTTTGTTAAATTATTACAGTGGTAAAAATATTTACCTGAACACAGGAACCGTGAAAGGCGATGTTGAAACAGGAGGAAATACTTTTTTGGCTACAAGTTCTGGGAAAAATGTAGGCATAGGAACTAATAATCCTAACTCACTATACAAATTAGATGTTATTGGCAATTCACGGTTTAAGGATTTTTTAACCTTTGAGGGTGATGATAATACCCAAATTGGTAGAATACAGTATAAAAACGATGCTTTTAGATTTTATTCCAAGTATCATTTTGCCATATTTTTAGATGCTGATCCTGTTGATTTAATAAATTCTCAACATAATAATGAAGGATTTTATATTTTGTCAAATAATCATTATTGGAGTGGGGGTAATTCTGTATATGAAATGTTTCAATTAAATAAATTTTCCATGATATACAGAGGTGCAGATCCAAGCAATCCAGGTTATTACAGAGAAAATTTCAAAGTTACATCTGATGGCAATGTCTTTGCTCGTAGTATTAACATTAATATGAATAATTTTCCCGATTATGTATTCAATGAAAGTTACAAATTAATGCAATTAAACGACTTAGAAAATTACATTAAATTAAATAAGCATTTGCCTGAAATACCATTGGCAACTAAAATCAACAAAGAAGGTGTTGATTTGGGAGAAATAGTAAGAAAGCAAATGCAAAAAATAGAAGAATTAACACTGTACATAATTGAATTGAATAAAAAAATTGAAGGGTTAAAAGGCGAAAAATAAACTATAATCATAAATGAAAAAAACAATTATAATATTTGTTTGCATAATTGCTATTCATAGTAAGGTTTCAGCCCAACCTGAAACCATTTGGCAACTAATAGATGGTTCAATCATACGTTGGGCATACTCAGGTGGGGATGAATTTAATGGTACTCAACTGGATTATTCTAAATGGGATGATGGTTATCCTTGGGGGAGGTCTTTGATAGGAAATCAAGAACAACAATACTATAAACCTGGAATTGATAACATTTCTTTTGACAATGGTATTTTAAAACTAATAACAAAATATGAGCCTGGATATTATACTGTTGAACCATGGCATAGTGGGAGTGATATTTTAAGTGATGGTCAACCCAATAATAGATATTTCCCATGGACATCAGGAATGATTTTTTCAAAGCAAAAATTCAAATATGGACTCTTTGAAATTCGTTTCAAGCCACCTGTTGGTAGTGGGCTTTGGCCTGCTTACTGGCTCTATGGTGGCAATCCAAACGAAGAATTTGACATATTTGAATATAAAGGGGAAACACCAAATAAAATACATATTGATGTGCATTGTCCGAGTAATGATTGTAACAACTTCGGAGGCTGGGCTACTGCAAATGGCAACTTTTCTGATGGCTTTAATGATATAATGGGTGAATGGGGACCAAATTTTAGTTTCTGGTATCTCAATGGAAGTGAGTTTGCTATTTGGCTTGGCAACTTAAATTATCAGGCAAATATCATTGCGAATATGGCTGTAGCTAATAGCTGCCCCGCGACTTTTTGTCCAGGAACTAATGCTAATACCCCCACTACTTCGTATTTTGAAATTGATTTTATTCGTGTATGGACACGGCTTGACTGTCAACAAGTAATAACTATCTGCAATTATAATCAAACCTCTACTGATCCTACCGGGATTACAGGAAGTCAAATTACAATGGGTGGAACAAACTGCAATGCAGTTGTTCAAAACGAGCAAAATCTACATTTAATTGCAACAGATTACATTGAACTTTTGCCAGGGTTCATAGCCGATGCAGGTAGTAACTTTAGTGCTAAAATAGTTAACTGTCCTGTTCCACAAATACAATTTGCACTTGATTCAAGTGAAGCTGCTGCTTCTACTTTACATATTCTATCAGAAGTAGAACAGGATTCTTTAAGTAATTCAAGTGAAAGAAGAGAAGCTGAATCAGTAGAAAATAATCCACCGATACTTTATACTAAAATTTATCCTAACCCAACAGATGGGAAAATCTCTATTGAGTTTGTTGGATATACGGACAAAATAATTGCTATTGAACTTATTAATTCACTGGGTGAAAAAGTGTATTCCAAAGAAAACATTAAAGATAAAAAACTTGATATTGATATTTCCCCTTTACCCAAAGGAGTATATTTCCTAAAAGGCATTTTCGGAAGTGATTCTATAACAGACAAAATAATCTTAAACTAAAAATGAAATCCTTTATATTCACCATAGTGCTATATTTAAAAGTATTTAATGTCTTTGGTCAAGACACAATTGCTATTCATTATTTTAATGAGAGTAAGGTAAGTATTGCAATGGGTGTAGGTAATTACACTTCTCTATATTTTAATGGTTATGAATATGTTGTTAAAAACAAAGAGCTTACATTTAATATTGAAACCGTAAACGGTATTCAAATAAAGAAACATCAAATTGGATTACTACTGGGAGTTGATAAATGGAAAGGGTCTTTATTATTTCCATTAGGTATTTTATATAAAATCGGATTCACTAAAAAAAAACATATTCCATATTTTGAATTGTCGAGTGGATACGCATTTGGGAATAAAGGCAAGACCGAATATGATGGAGTAGAAAAAGGTAGTTATTATTTCAAGGGAGGAAGCGGTTTTCAGTTCAATTTGCCAAAAGACTTCGCAATCGCAATCGGACTGTATTATAAAATGCAAAACATGCGTTCATCATATAGTAGAATTATAAATCCGAATGAACCGAAAATAGCAATAGGTTACAATATTCCTTATCATTTTATTGGTCTATCTATCGGAATGAAAATGTAATATACGCACTGCATCTCACATATCCCTATTGTTATCGAGATTCGCGATAGGGTGATATTAAATGATAGGTTAGCTCCACCCGAAAACTATCGGGACAAACTTGGGTCTTACATATAATTTACTTTTTTAAATGACAAGAAGGCAAAAGTCAAATAAGACTTGCGCCAGAGGGTGCAACAAAACAATTTGTAGTTAATGCAAAAGCGCAATCGCGGTAAATCTCGGCAATTTTAGTCCCGCAACGATATCATCAAATTTAAAATTTAAAACCTTCCGTACTTTCATAATCTGGTACGTGGCTGACTTTTTTGAACAAGTTAAAAATGGATAAAAAGTATTAACTTTCAAAAAAAATCAATAAAAAATGAAAAGATCAAAATTTAGTGAAGAGCAAATTATTGCCATTTTAAAAGAGCAGGAACAAGGCTTAAAGGTTATGGAGATATGCCGTAAGCATGGCATATCCGATCAAACATTTCATAACTGGAAGAAGAAGTATGAAGGCATGAGTGTAAAGGAGCTTCGCAGAGTTAGGGAGTTGGAGCAAGAGAATAGCAGGTTAAAACGCGCTGTTGCCGATTTGACATTAGATGTCCAGATATTAAAAGATGTGAACTCAAAAAAAGTGGTAACGTCTGCGGATAAGGAACAATGCGTAAACTATGTAAAATCAAACTTCAGCATTACGCATTCGCGGGCGTGTAAACTACTTCATTGTTCCAGAGGAAGACACTACTATCAAAAACAGATGCCCTTAAAAGACGAGCCTGTTAAGGCATTAATTATAAAAGTGATAGGGAAGAGTAAAAAAGGGCGTAAAAAAGTGATTACGCTTGTTCAAAAAGAAAATGCACAGTACAGCAAATATAAAATAAGAAGAGTGTATAAACAAAGTGGATTTGCATTAAGTAAACGTATGAAAAGAAAAAGAATTCAAAACCCATCCAATGCAGCTTATGTACCCCTGCAAGCCAATGAAGAATGGGCTATAGATTTTATGCAAGACACACTGTATAATGGACGGAGGATACGCTCTTTGAATATTATTGACCCTTATAACAGGCAATGCAAAGGCATGTTTTTAGCCTATTCTATTCCGGCTATACGAGTGATAGAGTATCTGACAACGGCCATTGAGATATATGGTAAACCTAAGGCCATTCGTTGCGATAACGGCCCGGAATTCATCTCTAAACAATTTCAATTGTGGTTAGAAAATAATGATATAAGCTGGAGTAAAATACCCAAAGCAAGCCCACAACAAAACTGCCATATAGAAAGGTTTAACCCTCTGGCGCAAGTCTTATTTGACTTGTGCCAACCTATCATTAAAAAAATAAATTCTATTTCATCCCGGCAGGTTACGAAGTAACCGCGAGCCTGCCTCGTGGTTACGGAGTTCCTGCTGGGTTGAAATGTCAGAAAACATAACATCAACCCAAACTCACGACAGTGAGTCCCCGCCCTTTGGAAAATAAGCGTAAAGAAATAGCAGCACATTTCAAAGGGGCAGGGTAGGTTAGCAATCCGGAGCGCACTTCTCAATTGAAGAATCTGTCACTCCCCTCTCCTTCGGAGAGGGGTCGGGGGTGAGGTCTCCAACAGGCTTGATTTTGGTTCTTTTGTATCAAGACAAAAGAACGTAAGAAAAAAGAAAAGACAACACTTCCTGTCGCATCCCGATAATTTTCAAAATTTGAATACTGCAACCTACCCACAGCAACCGGCCACCTTCTTGAATTTACTCATCATGATAGTTATCGTAATGTTTTGGAGGGATATATAATTTCCGTTTTTAAATCAACTTATTTGAAAACTATTCCATCCCGCTTTGCGTAAGAAGGCTTTATTTCTTTTTATTTGCAATCACACTATACGATTAAAATTCAGGCGGACGATTTATGGAAGTTAATGTAAACAAAAAAAATTATCCTGATCAGTTTTTACGTGTCTCACGTACCGAAAACAAGTTTTTGATTGAAACCACCAATAGCGCACTCGAAATTATTGTACTTACGGATCGCATTATCCGATTTCGCTATGCAGTTGATTTTTTTGCAAAAGATTTTTCCTATGCTGTTAATCCTGAGTTGAAAAGCAATGCCGTCATTACCGAATGGACAGAAAGCGAAACTCAAATTCGTATTTCAACTCAGGAGGTAAACTGTCATATTGATAAAAACAAACTTACCGTTTCACTTTTCAATCATAATGGCGATTTGCTGAATGTTGATGCAGGAGGTTTTCACTGGGAACCTAATCCGGGCTTTGGTGGCAATTATGTATATTGCACCAAACAAATTCAAAATAACGAAAATTTTTTCGGACTTGGCGATAAAGCTACTTCTCAAAACATCAGAGGTAAACGTTTTCTTAACTGGGGTACCGATACCTACGGGTTTGCCAAAGAGCAAGACCCACTTTATCGAAATATTCCCTTTTACTACGGGTTGCACAATAACCTGTGCTATGGAATTTTCTTTGACAACAGCTTTCAGACTTTTTTTGATTTTGGTAAAGAGGACGCTACAAGTGCAAGCTTCTGGGCCGAGGGTGGACAGATGTGTTATTATTTTGTTTACGCGCCTACATTACTCGGAGTAGCAGAGGAATATTGCAAACTCACAGGTCTGCCGGAGCTGCCTCCCAAATGGGCATTAGGATACCATCAGAGCAAGTGGAGCTATTATCCCGAATCTAAAGTGTGGGAACTGGCTGGGGATTTTCGCAGTAAAGCTATCCCTTGTGATGTCATCCACCTCGATATAGATTACATGAAAGGTTTCAGATGTTTCACCTGGGACGAAGAACGTTTCCCTGACCCTGCACGGATGATTCATCAGCTTAGAGAGCATGGCTTTAGAATCATTGTCATCATTGACCCCGGAATAAAAAAAGATAAAGATTACGCTGTATTTCGTCAGGCAATTGAGAATGATTTTTTCTGCCGCAGGCAGGATGGCGATTACATGGAAGGAAAAGTATGGCCGGGTGATTGTTATTTTCCTGATTTTACAAACCCCGAAGTGCGCAATTGGTGGGGTGGTTTATATAAGGAGTTGATGGAGCAGGGAGTGAGTGGTGTGTGGAACGATATGAATGAGCCTGCAGTTTTTGAAATGGGAACATTTCCTGATGATGTGCGCCATAATTATGACGGGCTTAATGTAAGTCATCGTATGGCACATAACGTGTATGGTATGCAGATGGCACGTGCTACCTATGAAGGAATAAAGCATCTCAACCCAAATGAAAGACCTTTTGTGCTTACACGCTCAGGATTTTCCGGAGTGCAGCGTTATGCTGCCGTGTGGACGGGTGATAATGTTGCATCATGGGAACATATATGGGTTGCCAATATGCAATGCCAGCGACTGAGTATTTCAGGAATATCTTTTTGCGGAACCGACATCGGAGGTTTTATCGGTGAGCCTGATGGCGAATTGTTTGTGCGTTACATTCAGATGGCCGTATTCCATCCTTTTTTCAGAGGTCACTCCAGCAGCGACCAGGGCGATAAAGAACCCTGGGCATTTGGCGCTGCTTATGAAGCACTCATTCGTAAAGCTATTGAATTGCGTTATCAGTTGTTACCTTACATCTATACAACCTTCTGGCAATATATCAGCAAAGGTACGCCCATGATTAAACCTCTTGTTTTTATGGCGCAGGACGATGTAGAAACACACATGCGAATGGATGAGTTTGGTTTTGGTGATCATTTACTTATTTGTCCCATAAATCAAAGTGCTTCAAGTGAGCGGTTGGTATATTTACCTGAAGGTAACTGGTATTATTACTGGAACGATAAAAATTACAGAGGTGGACATGAGTATGAAATTGAAGCTCCTCTCGACAGATTTCCATTCTTTGTAAGAGAAGGTTCAGTAATTCCACATCAACCGGTAATGCAACATACGGGCGAAAATAAATCAGCTCAGATTACACTGCATGTATATTATTCGGTAAACAGAAAAGTAAGTCATTATTACGAGGACGATGGCGAAAATTATACTTATCGCAAAGGCAATTTTTCGGTTAAAAAATTTACTGTCTTCGGAAATCGCAGACAAATGAGAATTATTTGCGATACGTATGGTAATTTTAAATCGGCTAATCCCGAATACAGAATAGTTATTCATGGATTACCTTTCCGCCCACATAAAGTTAAAGTGGATAATATGGAAATAGCATTGCCCAAAAGATTGCGTGAGAAAACGCTGACCATCAGTGCTTCTTCCGCTTTCAAAAGAATTGAAATTTTTTAATCTGCACAATTTCATTTCAGCATCAGTGCAATAATGTTGTATCACCTTAGTTATTTGAGAGCATATTTTCTTTTCTTTTGTAAACATATTTAAGTTGAGAAATGAATTTCGGACTTATTACAAAGCAAACCTGCGAAGCAGCACAGGAAGCCTCTGATTTTATCAGAAAAGAAAGTTTGACGTTCGACAAATCAAAAGTTGAACATAAAGGATTGCATGACCTGGTGAGTTACGTAGATAAAACTTCTGAAAAAATTCTTGTTGACAGACTCGGAAAAATTTTCCCTGAGGCAGGGTTTATTACTGAAGAATCAACCGTAGCAAGAAGTGATAAAGAGTATAACTGGATTATTGACCCATTGGATGGCACTACTAATTTCATTCATGGGCTTCCTTGTTATTGCGTAAGCATTGCACTTATGTCAGCTGAGAAATTAGAGATAGGTGTGGTACTTGAAATTAATTTCAACGAATGTTTTTACGGATGGCATAAAGGAGGAGCTTATATGAATGGCAAACGCATTGCTGTTACTTCTACACCTTCGTTGCAGCATACCTTGCTTGCTACCGGTTTCCCTTACACTGATTACTCACATATGGAAGAATACATGAAAGTGTTTGATTATTGCATGCGAAATACCAGAGGAATAAGAAGGTTGGGCTCAGCAGCAGCCGACCTTGCTTACACAGCATGTGGACGATTGGATGGTTTCTTCGAGTACGGACTCAATGCATGGGATGTGGCAGGAGGGGCTTTGCTGGTAAAGGAAGCAGGAGGTAGGGTGTCTGATTTTTCAGGGCAGAATAATTTTTTATTCGGTGCCGAATTGGTTGCTACCAATTTCTCGGTTTATAATGAGTTTATGGAAGTCATCAAAAAATGTTTCAACCACTAATATGATAAGCCAACGTCAACTATTTCTTCAGCATGTTGCGCAAACCAGCCCCAGCCCGCTTGCTTTGCATATAGAAAAAGCGGAGGGTTGTTTTTTATATGACAGTGACGGGAAAAAATATATTGATTTAATTTCAGGGATATCGGTTTGCAATCTGGGACATAACCATCCTTTGGTGAAGGAAGCCATAAAAAATCAACTCGATAAATACATGCACATTATGGTTTATGGCGAGCTGATAGAAAGTCCGCAAACGCAACTGGCAAAACTGCTTGATGAGTTATTGCCACCTCAGTTGAACTGTACCTACTTCGTAAATTCCGGAGCCGAAGCTGTGGAAGGTGCCATGAAACTTGCAAAACGCTTTACGGGAAGAAATGAGATAATTGCATTTAAGAATGCATATCATGGCAGCACACAGGGAGCTTTGAGTCTTATGAGTGATGAGTATTTTACCTCGGCTTTCAGACCACTTCTTCCGGGGATAAAATTTATTGACAGACAAAAGCCGGATTTGAACTTAATATCACCTCAGACAGCTTGTGTGATTTTGGAACTTGTAAAAGGTGAGGAGGGATGCAAGGTGTTGCCGCAGGAGCTGGTGCAGTCTGTTGCAAAACGTTGCAGAGAAAACGGTGCTCTTCTTATTATTGATGAATGTCAGACAGGAATCGGACGCACAGGAAGTTTATTTGCCTTTGAAGAATATGCCATACAACCTGATGTAATTATTCTGGGCAAAGCACTTGGTGGAGGAATGCCTTTAGGTGCATTTGTTTCTTCTAAAGAAATTATGAGTGTCCTGACCCATAATCCCGTTCTCGGTCACCTAACCACTTTTGGCGGACATCCGGTGAGTTGTGCAGCAGCTTATGCTTCTTTAAAAGAAATTGCTGAAAGCAAAATTTATCTGAAGGCCAAAGAGAAAGAAAAACTTTTCCGAAAAATGCTTCAACATGAGAAAATTCTTTCCATTTCGGGAAAAGGACTGCTGCTTGCCGTTGAATTTGATACTGCACAATCATGCAAAAATATATTGATGCTTTTGTGCAGGAAGGAGTTTTTACCGACTGGTTTTTGTTTGCTCCACAGAGTATGCGCATAGCACCGCCACTCAATATTACTGACGACATCATTCAACATTCATGTGAAATAATACTGAACTGTTTGGATAAAAAATAAAGTCGGAATAAAACGGCAATATATTTGTCTTCATGTTTATGAATTTTATAATTTTAACATCTTAACACATCAGAATTATGAACGTATTAATCATTGAAGACGAACGCAGTCTGTCACACGAAATTGAAATTTATCTCACCAAGCAAGGTTTTCATTGCGATGTAGCTTTTACAGGTTCAAAGGCTTCAGAAATGGTAGCAGTCAACTCTTACGATTTTGTTTTATTAGACATCGGTTTGCCCGATACCAATGGATTTGAAATCCTTAAGGAAGCTAAAAACAATAATGTGGACAGTGCATTTATTGTTCTCACTGCACGCAGCGAAACAGACGATAAAATTCACGGACTCGATTTAGGTGCTGATGATTATCTGGCAAAACCATTTTCATTACCCGAATTGAATGCACGTATGCAGGCTATTCTCAGACGTAAGCATGGATTAAAAGTTCAGACCATTGACATCAATGGATTTATTATGGATTATCAGAACCGCACATTAAACTATGATGGTACTCCTGTGGTTCTAACAAAAAAAGAATTTGATTTGTTGCATTATTTAGCCATGCATAAAAACAGAGTGCTTTCACGTTCACAGCTTACAGAGCATATCTGGGGTGATGTGATGGATGATGATTACGATTCAAATTATATTGATGTGCACGTGAAAAACCTTCGGAAAAAGCTTGCAGCACACAGTACAATAGATTGGTTCGAAACGGTTCGCGGAATAGGTTACCGCCTCAATATTCAATAAAAAATGCCCATGCGGTAATGAAGTTACAGTTAAAGCTTGCTATTTACAACGCTCTGAGTAAAGCACTGGTGTTGCTTGCATTCGGAGCGTTGATGCCTTTTTTGGTAGAGCGTGTGGTGTACAATCATATTGATCATCGTCTCAAAGCACGCACTGCCAAAGTGCTTCGGATTATCGAGAAGGGTGGACTCAACGATATTGTCCGCGAATCAGATTGTACTTTTGAAAGCTATAATATCCTTAAAGAAGAGTTTATTCTGATAGAACCTCTTTCAGGAATGAAGGATATTAAACCTACCGTTATTGCCAATGAACAATGGGAAATTGACGGTGAAAAATTAAATCACCGTATCATCAGACAGCCTTTTATTTACGACAACCAGATTTACAGTTTACAGATTGGTGAAGGGATTGATTCGTTAGACAAACTCAAAGCTACTATCACCAAGGTTGCATTGTGGGCAACCATTATTACTGTGTTAATTTCAATTTTTGTGGATATTGGTTATGTGCAATTGCTGCTTCGTCCGCTGAATAATATTGTGGAGAATAAACTGAAGGGAACCAAAGATCCTGTTCATTTTAATGATGAACCGGTAAAAACTTCCACTACTGAATTTAAATCACTTGATGAAAGTCTTACAGCACTGATGAAGCGCATCAAAGATGCATTCCTGAATGAAAAGGAATTTATTACCAATGTTTCTCACGAACTTCAAACGCCCATTTCCATTCTGAAATCAAGGTTTGAGAATATGCTGATGGATGACAATCTGAATGATGAAGTTGCAGACAAGATTGAAGATTCCATACGTAAACTAAACCGCATGAGTAAGGTAATCCGCTCCTTATTGATGATTTCGAGAATTGATAATGAACAGTTTTTACGTAATGAATCTGTTAACATTAAAAGTCTGCTTGAAGAAATTGCCGAAGAAATGCAGGAACGATTGGGGTCAAAGAATCTGAAATTATATGTACATCATCTGGATGAATTTACTTTTCACAAAGCCAATAAAGATTTACTTTACACTTTGTTCAATAACATCATCAACAATGCAATAAAGTATAACGTTGAGAATGGAAAAATTGAAATTGGAAGTTCGTTCCGTAACAACAAATATGTGGTTGATATCAGGGACTCGGGAGTAGGTATAGCCAAGGAAAATATTCCATATATTTTTGACAGGTTTAAGAAGTTTAAAAAGACAACGGAATCCAGTTATGGCTTAGGTCTTGCAATTGTTAAAACCATTTCTGATTACCACCGTATAAACATTACAGTTGAATCTGAAGAACATAAAGGTACCATTTTTAGTATTGAGTTTCCTGATGAATATCATTCATAGTAATTTCACTGCGTTTGGCTATCTTTGCTCTCTGTAAGGAGGTGTATTATGAAGGTTTTTACATTTATATTATTTCTTTTATTTCAAGCAATGGTTTCTGAGTCCTTTGGGCAGAATCAGGTACGTACTATGCAAACTTCCAACAAAGCTGTTGAGGTGAAGCAGATAAATAATACTCCGGTTATTTATATTCCAAAAACAGAAGCACGTCCGGGAACTCAACAGTTGACTTCTTCACCATCCAAAAATCCCAGATGCATAAAGAGGGTAGGAACTGCTCCAAACAGTGAGAGCAAAAAGAAAGAACTGAAAGAGCCTGTTGGCAGCAACGATAATCAATAACCTCCCACGGTAAGCATTACCAGGGTGCATGCCTCTTCACATTCAATATTAAGTTTTTCTGCACGATATTTAAATTCCGGATTTTCAGCACCGGGATTAAAAATAATGCGATTGGGTTTCAATGATAGAATGTATTCTTCCAATGATTTTTGATTCTGTGCATTCAGATAAATGGTAACGGTATCAATACCTTCAAAAGCTTTGTGTTCGGTTTCGATAATTACATCATCCACTTTTCCAGGTTTGGAGCCTAAGGCAACCACAGGATGATCGAAAAACCGAAGTTTGTGAATAGCTTTATTTGAATAACGTGCAGGATTTTCTGAAGCTCCTATCACTAAAGTTTTTTTAGACATCTTACTAATTTTCTATAAAATCAAGATCGTTTGCATAAGATTCCTTAATGCCGTATAAAGAAAGAAAGGCTATTGCAAACGAAAATATTCCAACTGCGAAGATAGCAAGAATCATATTCATAGCCATTTGCTCTCTTAAAAAGGTTACCATTGCTGTAAGTATTGCCAGCGATCCTCTTACCATATTTGGCACTGTGGTGGTTACAGTTGCACGAAGATTGGTCCCAAATTGCTCCGATGCTGATGTTACAAATACAGCCCAGTATCCTGATGCAAAACCTATCAGCCCACAAACAAAATAGAATAATTCAGTAGAAGCACCATTAATAAAAAAGAGATAGAGAGGAGTAATGATGGAAGAGATTATTAAAAATATAAGCAATGCTTTTTTTCTGCTTTTCCAAACCTGACTTAAATAAGCACTTGTAAAATCGCCCAGACATAAAGCAATATAACAATACATGATGGCATCGCCTGCTTTAATTCCTTCTATGCCATAGTATGCTGCAACTTCAGGAGAGAACACTACCAGAATACCCACCATATACCATATAGGCACACCAACAGCAATGCTGCTCAGATAAGTAACAAAAACGTTTTCTGTTGTTGAATAAAAGCAAGAGATTTCCACGGCTTTGTTTGCTTGTCTGTAAGTCTTTAAACATTCCGCTTTCATACACTCCAAGCCGAAGAAATAACAAAATCAGACCCATAATTCCACCAATGATATACGAAGTTTGCCATTGAATAAAATGACCGAGTATATTGGCAAAAACAGCACCTAACAACCCGAATGCAACAACAATCATAGTGCCGTAGCCGCGATGTTCTTTTGTCATGGTTTCGTTTACCAATGTAATTCCTGCACCTAACTCTCCTGCCAGGCCCAGGCCTGCAATGAACCGCAACATAGTGTAAGTATCAATAATACTCATCGAAAAAGTATCTGCAATTTCTCTTACAAATGCATTTGCAATGTTGGCTAACGAATAAACAATGATTGACCCAAACAACACCGACACTCTTCCTCGCTTATCGCCCATAATTCCCCAGAGCAAACCACCTATAAGCATGCCTATCATCTGGTAACTCATCAGCTTCAATCCATATTCAGTCACAAGTTCAGGGTCGGTAATTCCTAATCCGTTCAGGCTGGGTGTGCGTACAATTCCAAATAAAAGTAAGTCGTAGATGTCAACAAAATAACCTAAAGCCGCCACAACAACAATAATGTTTAACGGATTTTTGATTCCTTGTTTTGTGCTCATAAAAATCACTCAGCGTTTGTAAAGAACAGCACTCCAGTCGCCCTTGGAAAGTTGTTTTACTTTTTGCAGATTAAATTTGCTGAAAGAAGATGTGATGACAGCTTCGTCTTCTTTCAAAAATCCGCTTACCAGCAGCAATGCATCCTGTTTCATAGCTTTCACATATTGCTCAATATCTCTCAGCAAAATATTTCTGTTGATGTTGGCCAGAATAATATCAAACTTCATTCCTGAAAGTGAATTGGCATCACCTTCTGCAACATGTATATTTTTTGTTTTGTTGGTTTCAATATTTTCAATGGAGTTGAGCACACAATTCGGATCATTATCAATAGCAGTAACATTTTCTGCACCCATTTTTGAAGCTGCAATACTCAGAATACCTGAGCCGCATCCCATGTCCAAAATTTCTTTTTTCTGAAAATTCATTTCAAGCATTTGTTCTATCATCATGGCTGTGGTAGCATGATGACCTGTACCAAACGACATTTTCGGCTGAATGATAATTTCCATTTTGATGTCTTTTTTTTCAGGATGAAAAGGTGCGCGTATATACACACCTTTAACCTCTACCGGAGTAAAATTTCGTTCCCACTCTTCGTTCCAGTTGATGCTTTCAATCTCTTCCAGTTGCCATGATACACTGCACAATTCATTTTCCTGCAGATAGTCAATTTCATTTAACTGTTCTTTGTAAAAATTTTCTTTACGAATATATCCGTCAAAACCATTGTCGTTTTCTTCAAACATTTCAAAGCCTATGTCAGCTAACTGAGCAATCAGAATCTCTGAAAATGGATTTACGGGGATGACCTTGCAACGTATGGCAATGTAAACAGACATAACAGCGACAAAAAAACAGAATCCGATTTACTCTGCCAAATTTAATCTTAAGAGAATTTTCCTGTTTGTTATTTCTGCTCAGCTTGTATTTGTGCAAGTCCGGCATAATAGCCCTTAGCTGCCATGAGTGATTCATGGGTTCCACGCTCAATGATTTTTCCTTCATCGAGCACATAAATTTCATTTGCATATTTCACCGATGAGACACGATGACCAATAATCAGGGTCATACTTTGTTTAAGTTGTGGCAACAGATTTAACATGATTTGCTCTTCTGTATGTGTGTCCAATGCCGAAAGACAGTCGTCCAGAATAAGAAGCTGAGGCTTTTTTATAATGGCACGAGCTATGGCAACTCTTTGTTTTTGTCCGCCACTGAGCGAAATACCTCTTTCGCCAAGGATAGTTTCAAATCCTTTTTTGAACTGAATTATTTCCTGATAGACCATTGCATCTTTGGCAGCAGCTTCAATCTCTTCTCGTGAAGCCTCCTGCATTCCAAAAGAAATGTTGTTGGCAATGCTATCAGAAAAAAGCAATACGTCCTGAGTAATGTAGCCTGTGGATTTACGCCATTCACTCAGGTTAATTTGTTGTATGGGAATATCGTTAACAAAGATGGTTCCACCTGTTACATCATACAACCTTACGAGCAGATTGGCTAATGTTGTTTTACCTGAACCCGTGCTGCCAACAATTGCCACAATTTTTCCTTTCTGAAAAGTGAGGTTGATGTCCTGAAGAACTTTTTTATCGGTGTTGTGGTATTCAAAGTCAACATTTTTAAAACGAATGTTTTCAAGCTGATGAACAGTTATGGCTGAATAGTCTTCAATAATTTCCGGTTCCAATTTTAAAAACTCATTAATTCTTCGCTGGCTGGCATCAGATCGTTGCACCATGGTAATAATCCATCCCAACATTCCAACCGGCCACATGAGCATGTTAAGATAGATGACAAATTCTGCAATGTTACCGTAAGTAATCTGATGCTGATTAACCAATATTCCTCCATAATAAATTACAGCAATGGAGCTGATGCCTGCAAGCAGCACAATGGCCGGCATGAACAGTGCATTTACTCTTGCCAGTTTCATGCTGTGATTAAAATAAGTACGTACCCTTTTTTCGAAAAGAGAACCGAACAAGGCTTCTTTGGCAAACGACTTTATAATACGGATTCCTGAAAATGTTTCCTGTGTCACCGTTGAAAGATCGCTCAGCGATTCCTGCACTTTTTCGCTCTGGCGGTTGATGATGTTTTCCACATAATAAATCATCATCACCAAAACGGGCAATGGCAACAATACCACAACTGTCAGACCCGGGTGTATGCGTATCATCGCCACAAACACCAGAATAAACATCACCACAATATTCACTGTGTACATGATGGCAGGTCCGGTGTACATACGCACACGGCTCACATCTTCGCTGATGCGGTTCATCAGGTCGCCTGTGTTTGCATTGGAATAAAATCGTGCACCCAGCTTCTGATATTGATTATAAATTTCATTTTTCATATCATATTCGATATGCCGCGACATGACGATGATGGTTTGACGCATGAAAAACATGAGTACCCCCCGAATAAATACCACTCCCAGTATGGCCAGTGCATAAAAAGTGATGGTTTGCATAGAATCAGAAAGGACAGTATGCTGATGCCGGGTAACAAAATCGAGTGCTTTGCGGGTGAGCTGGGCCGGCAATAGACCGAAGTAATTGGCTGCCAGTACGAACAGAATACCAAGAATGGCTCTCTTCCGATACTTATAAAAATACCGGTTTAGCGTAAGGAGGTCTTTCATTCGTAATTTTTATTTTGAGCAGAGTAAAAAAATGATACTTTTGCGCACGGATAATTCTGCCATAATGGTAATGCAAAGTAAGTAGAATTATACATCAGATAAAAACATTAAAATGATTGAAGTTAAAGAGATTAAGAAATCAGAAGCTACGGCTAATTCTATTTTTTCACAAATCACATCCATGAAGCATGAGCAGGTAGTATTCTGCTACGATCATGAAACAGGCTTAAAAGCTATAATCGCCATTCATAACACCAACCTTGGACCTTCACTCGGAGGTACACGTATGTGGAAGTACGACAATGAAAATGATGCACTTACAGATGTTTTGCGTCTTTCACGCGGTATGACTTACAAAGCAGCCATATCAGGATTAAATTTAGGTGGAGGAAAAGCAGTAATCATTGGCGACAGCAGAAAAGATAAGAATGAAGCACTCATCCGTAGTTTCGGAAGATATGTAAACTCACTCAGCGGCAGATATATCACTGCCGAAGATGTGGGAACTTCTACCAAGGATATGGAATATATTGCTAAGGAAACCAAGCATGTTACAGGACTGCCTGTGGCTATGGGTGGCAGTGGCGACCCATCGCCTGTGACAGCTTATGGTGTGTATATGGGCATGAAAGCATCAGCCAAAGAATGTTGGGGAAATGACAGCATGAACGGTAAAAAGGTTGTGGTGCAGGGTGTAGGGCATGTAGGTGAAAGCCTTGTGAAGTTTCTTACTGAAGAAGGTGCAAAGGTATATGTAACCGATATCAATCAGGATGCATTAAATCATGTGGCTTCAGAATTTAAGGCCGAAATTATCAATCCTGAAAAAGTATATGCTATGGATGTGGATGTGTATGCTCCCTGTGCTCTTGGAGCTACACTCAATACTGCCACCATCAATCAGCTTAAATGTGCAATTGTTGCAGGGTCGGCCAATAATCAATTGGCAGATGAAGATGTTCATGGCAAAATGCTGATGGAAAAAGGAATTCTTTATGCACCCGATTTCTTAATCAATGCCGGTGGACTTATCAATGTGTACAGCGAATTGAAAGGTTACAATCATGCTGATGCAATGAAACAAACTGAGCATATTTATGATGTAACGCTTGATATCTTCAAAAAATCAAAAGCTGAAAAAATAACCACACAGCAGGCTGCAATGCAGATTGCTGAGAAGAGAATCTACGGTAAATAATTCTTAAGCTACATTCTGTTTTTTATTAACGTTCTTATTTAATATTTGAAATTATGTTAGCCAGGCGTCACCTGCGAATTCGTGTTTTGCAAACACTTTATACTTACTTCCAATGCGAAGGATATAGCCGGGCGAAAGCCGAGAAAGAACTTGTTGAAGGAACTGAGCGCTTATATGATCTCTATCTCACCTTGCTTCAGCTGTTGATTGAACTGGCCGAGCAGGAAAGCCTTTACAGAATTGATGTAGCATCCAAATTTATTGTCAACAAACGGGAGTTTACACGCTCCTTTGCCCAAACAGAGTTTGTCAAATGGCTCTCCGGTTTTAAACCTTTTACCGATGCTGTGAAGAAAAGCAAAATCAGTTGGCAGGCTGATATGGAAGCTGTAGGGAAATGTTTTTATAAGCTCAGGCATCATCCATCTTACCGCACACTCACCATGACTGATGAACCTGTTCAAGAACCGGAGTGGATTCAAAAAATTTATAAAGACGAAATTGAAGGTTCGGAGTTTGTTTCTTCTGTGCTGGAGGAAAAAAATATATGGTGGGCAGAGAGCTTAAGCCTTGCACACATCATGGTTCTTAAAACGATTCGTTTGTTTTATACTGCCGGAGAAAAAAATATTCTTCCATTATTCAGAGATGAAGAAGATGACCGAAAATTTATGGTTGAGTTGCTGAATGAGACTATCAGGAACGACAAAGAATGGACGGCCATTATTGCAGCACGAACCAAAAACTGGGATGTGGAACGCATTGCACTTACTGATATCATCATGCTTAAAATGGCTATTACCGAGTTTATGCTGTTCAAACAGATTCCGCTCAAGGTAACCATGAACGAATACATTGATATTTCAAAAGATTACAGCACTCCTCAGAGTAAAGTATTTATAAACGGTGTACTCGATAAAATTGTTGAAGACCTTCGCAGCGAAAATAAAATTGTGAAAACAGGTCGCGGCCTGGTAGAAAATTAATTCTGCTTTTTAACAATTATCAGCGAATGATTACCTCTTTGATGTAATCGCCACCTAGTTCTTCATTCATCAGTTTGACAATTTTTTCACGACCATAGTTCAGCTCTTCCTTCAGAGGGGCTGAGTTGAGATAAATAAAAAGTGTATCGTTTCTGAATTGAATTTTTTCAGTTCGTTTGCTGATTCCTTCTCCCATAATTTTATCCCAGCTGCGTATGAGTTTTACCTGATTGAGTTTATCGCGCAGGCGATAGGTGTCAAGCAACTGGTCAATTACTTCTTTTAAGCTCTCTTCATTCGACTTTCTGATCATGGCGCTAAATTAATACAGCATCAGTTTTAATTTGATTTTGTTGATAACAATAGAATAACAGAAAACCAGTCGCTTACTTTTTTTTCATTTTAAAATAAATTACATTTGTAACGCAATGAAACGCATCGTCACAGCAGTTTTACTTTTTTGCTTTGTACAAAGTCAGGCACAGGATGTGCGCTATGATTATGTAGAAGATACTCCATTGAGATATACCAGTGAGTTTTCGATAGGAGCAACACTTCATACCAGCGGTTGGGGTTTTATGTTTCGTAAAGGGAAAAATCTTACCGTGAGCAAGAAGCGGATGTTTGAAGTGGAAATAGTGAGCATGAAACACCCGAAGGAATATAAAACGGTAAGCTATCTTTCAGAACGGCCAAAAACTTTTGTATTCGGAAAAATGAACTCGCTGCTGGTGGTTCATGGCGGATATTGTTTTGAAAAAGTATTGTTCACAAAAGCCGAGAGAAAAAATTTTGAAATACGATGGAATTCAACAGGAGGATTATCATTCGGAATTACCAAACCTGTGTATCTTATTTTCGCTTCGGGCAACGGCCTTCAGGTAGTTGAAAAATATGACCCCAACAACCCGGCTCACGACAGAGATAATGTATATGGTAAAGCTGAGTTTACAAAAGGACTGAACGAACTTAAACTTTATCCCGGTCTCCACCTTAAATCAGGACTGATGTTTGAATACAACATTCTCAATGATGGCATCACAGCTATTGAAGCAGGTGCCATGGTTGATGCCTATGCAAAAGAAATTCCGATTATGGCATTTACAAAAAACAAACAGGTGTTTTTTAATCTGTATGCCACCTTTATGTTAGGACGAAAAAAATAATTTTTATAGACGGCAAATTATCTGTTCAGGGTAATCGTCAAAAGAAACATCAGGTTTTTTCTCAAACAATCCATAAACAGCAGAGCCGCTGCCACTCATGGAAGCATACCACGCTCCTGATTGATACAGCTGATTTTTTATTCCGTAGAGCAGGGGGTATTGCTCAAATATTTTTTCTTCAAAATCATTTCTGAGAAATTCTTTCCATGATTCTTTTGGCAACTGTACGAGTTCGTTCAATGCAACAGGATTCGGTTTAGGCTTAACAAGACTATAAGCATACGCAGTAGAAATGTTTACAGGAGGTTTTATAACAACAAGGTAATTCCCTTTAAGAATTTCAGGAGCAGGAGTCAGCATTTCACCTTTGGAATGTGCAAATGCAGGTTGGTTGTCAATAAAAAACGGACAATCTGCACCCAATGATAATGCAAGTTTTTTAAGTGTTTCATTATCCAGTTTCAGTTCAAACAAATGATTCAGCATAATGAGTGTGTGAGCAGCATCTGACGAACCACCGCCAAGTCCTGCTCCTGAAGGAATTTGTTTATGCAGATACATTTCAACCGGAGGCAATGAATAAATTTTGTCGAGCAGATGATAAGCTTTTACACAAAGATTATCAGATGCATGACCTTCAGGAATTTTGCCTGTAACTGTGATGGCTGCTTTCTTTCCTGAAATATTTTTTTCAACAGGAATAATTTCAAGAATATCTTTCCACGGAACAGGGTAGAAAAGCGTTTCAAGAGTGTGATACCCGTCAGGCAGGCGCGAAGTGATAAACAGGCCTACATTTATTTTGGCATTGGGAAAACAAATCATCCGGCTGCGAAGATAAACCCCTTGCTGTTAATCATACAAAAACATTTGGGCTTTGGTCGTATTTATTTTATGTTATTTTTGCCTTTCAAACCATAGCAACATGCCAAATTATCTTGATTTTGAAAAACCAATTGAAGAGTTGTACGAACAATTGGAGAAAACAAAACAAATTGGTGTTAAAGGAAAAATTGACGTTACCAAACTTCTGGCTGAGATAGAAGATAAAATAGAAGTCGTTAAAAAACAGCTTTACAGCAATCTCTCACCATGGCAGCGCGTTCAGCTGAGCCGCCATCCCGACAGACCTTATTCACTCAATTATATCAATGCCATCACCGACAATACTTTTATGGAGTTGCATGGCGACCGCACCGTGAAGGACGACAAAGCCATGATTGGCGGATTCGGTATGATAGACTCAATGTCGGTAATGTTTATCGGTCAGCAAAAGGGACACAACACCAAATCGCGTCAGTATCGCAACTTTGGAATGCCCAACCCCGAAGGATATCGCAAAGCTTTGCGACTGATGAAGCTCGCTGAAAAATTCAACAAACCCATTGTCACCTTTATTGATACTCCCGGTGCATATCCCGGCCTCGAAGCCGAAGAGCGTGGGCAGGGCGAAGCCATTGCCCGTAATCTGTATGAGATGTCTATTCTTAAAGTGCCCGTAATCTGCATCATCATTGGCGAAGGTGCTTCCGGTGGCGCACTTGGTATTGGCATTGGCGATAAAGTTTTTATGCTTGAAAACACATGGTATTCGGTAATTTCTCCTGAATCATGCTCAAGTATTTTGTGGCGCAACTGGGACAATAAAGAGAAAGCCGCCAATGCACTTAAACTTACCGCTGACGATATGCTGAAACAAAAACTCATTGATGGAATTATCAAAGAGCCTCCGGGAGGTGCACACAGCAACCCTGAAGAAATTTATCAGTCGGTAAAAAAAGTAATAGTAACAGAACTTGGCGCATTGCGGAAAGTAAATGCTACCGACAGAGTGAAAAACCGGATAGACAAGTTCAGTGCAATGGGCGTGGTGCAGGAAGGATAACAGTGTTTTTCTCTGTTTAAATTCAGAGAGTGATTTTCTGTTGTAAATTGTTTGTGCGAAAAAAACTATCACCGGATTTCATTTTTCTGCTGTAGTTAAAATTAAATAATGCAATGATTGCAATTAAGGATTTAAAAAAATCGTACAACAGCCACGAGGCCTTAAAAGGTATTTCATTCAATATCAAAGAAGGTGAGTTTTATGGTTTGCTTGGACCCAATGGTGCAGGCAAAACAACAACCATTTCCATCATGAGTTCTATTTTAACTCCCGACTCAGGTGAAGTGCTGATAAACGGAAATAATATTTACACCCATCCCAATGAGAGTAAAAGAATAATTGGTGTGGTGCCGCAGGAAATTGCTCTGTATAACGAACTGACTGCCGAAGAGAACCTGTGGTTTTGGGGCGGATTGTATGACGTTCCGAAAACTGAGCTGAAAAAACGAATAGACGAAGTGCTAACGTTGTTCGGACTTTCCGAGAGAAGAAAGGATAAGGTAAGTACCTATTCCGGTGGAATGAAACGCAGAATAAATATTGCTGCAGCACTGTTGCATCAGCCGCGTATAGTTTTTATGGACGAGCCTACTGTAGGTATTGATCCTCAGAGCAGAAATCTCATTTTCGAAGTGATTGAAAAACTGCACAGCAACGGGATGACCATAGTTTATACAACACATTACATGGAAGAAGCAGAACGTTTTTGCGACAGAATCGGAATTATTGATAACGGACAAATCATTGCGGAAGGAACACTGGATGAACTCAGGAAAAGCAGCAGTGCTAAAGAAACCATTGTCATTACTTTTAATAATCTGAATGATGACAAGGTGCAGAAAATTCAGTCGTTCTGGAAGGACTGTAATCATACAGATGATAAAATTTATTTCTACACATCTGATTTAAAAACAGAGCTGTCTAAAATAATTTCGCAATGCAGTGATGCAGGTGCCGACATCCACAATATTGAAATCAAGAAAGTAAATCTTGAAACAGTATTTTTAAGTTTAACAGGTAAACAATTAAGAGACTGAATCATGATAAAGCTTACGATAAAAGATTTGAGATTATTTTTCAAAGACAAGCGCTCCATGCTGCTTTCTTTTGCTTTACCCATTGCTCTTATCACCTTGTTTGCACTGGCATTCGGAGGTGCAGGCCAGGGGAAAAAGGATACTAAAATTTCCATGCAGGTGAGTGATTTGGATCAGACACCATCATCGGCATCAGCTATGCAGGTGCTCGATTCGCTCAAGAATGTTGAACTGCTGAAAGTGCCGTTGGAAAAAGCACAGGAAAACATTAAGAAAGGTGATCAGGCCTGTGTGCTTATTATTCACAAAGGATTTTCTGATTCGTTAACTGCAGGAAAAGAATTGCCTCTTGAGTTGCAATATGATGAAGCCCAGGAAATACAGGTAGGACTTTTGCAGCAATCGCTCATACCTACCATAGCCATGCTTCCTTTTAATATTGGTAATCCAAAAGCTGTGATGCGAAACCGTTTCGACAAAATGGTGCCGGGTGCAAGCGATACAGTGAAACAAAATATCCAACACAAATCCGATGGATTGTTTGATGCAATAACAATGGGTGAAATGCAAAGTGATGGAAATGATAATGCAGGAGCAGGACTATTTGGCGGAGATATTAAGATGACTAAACTGGTAGCTGCGGAGAAGGATAACAGTCTCGGACTGGTGCAGGCTGTGGCAGGCACTGCCGTGATGATGCTGTTGTTTTCAGTAGTGGGAATTGGCGCAGGTATTCTGGATGAGAAGCAGGAGGGAACATTAAAAAGATTGTTGTACACACCCATGAACCCGATAAAAATTTTATTCGGCAAAATGATTTCAGCAAATGTGATTTCAATTTTTCAACTGGTAGTCATGTTTCTATTTGCAAGCTTAGTTTTCGGACTTGATATTTATTCGCATCTCAGTGGGTTAATCATTACCATTGTAGCTACTGCGTTTGCCTGCTCTGCATTTGGTGTTTTTCTGGCATCGTTTGCAAAATCACGTCAACAGGTGCAGGGATTGTCCACGCTGATTATTTTGGTGATGAGTGCCATCGGAGGAAGTATGATGCCTATATTTTTTATGCCTGCATTTATGCAAAAGATTGCGGTGATATCTGTCAACTTCTGGAGCATTCAGAGTTTTTATGATATTTTTTGGCGAAACTTACCCATCACCAGTGGCACTTTCTTATCACGTATATTGGTTTTACTTCTGATTGGAACCATTCTTAACTCACTAGCAGTGGTATTGTTCAGAAAAAACATTCTGAAATTAAGTTAGGCGACAGCGTTCAAAAGCCACTTAATTAAGTTAAGGAGTGTTAATTTATGGCATCTTTCAGCAGCCGCAGTTTACTCTCTTTTTTGTCCATAGGAGAGGTAAAATAAATTCTGATTATTTTTTTTAATTATTGTTCACCAAATGAAGAAACCTGTGGTTTGATTTTTACAATGGTATAGCCTTTTATTTTTGGTAAAAATCAAATTATATGAATAAACATTTACTTACACTTTTGCTCGTTGGTGCAACAACATGTTGTTTCGCCACCAATCACCTGATCAACATTTCAGGTTTCTCATTTAGTCCTGCTACTGTTAATGCCGCAGTTGGCGATACAGTAACATGGAATGTGACCAGCTCACATACAGCCACTCAGGTAAGCCAGGCTACCTGGAATGCAAATGGCAGCACACCGCTTTCGGGTGGGTTTGATTTTACTCCTGCCAACACCTCTAACGGAACATCGTTTATTGTTTGCACATCAGTTGGCACTGTTTGGTATGTCTGCAAACCACATGCAAGCATGGGCATGAAAGGTCAGATCAATGTTGTTGCAACCGGCTTACCTGATTTGGTGAACAATGTTGCATGGAGCATTTATCCAAATCCCGTGAAAGATGTTTTGCATCTGAACAGCAAAACATCAGCGTCAACAGTTGATGTTGAAATCATCAACATGCTCGGAAAAGTTGTGATGCAAACAACTGCGGTGCCTTATGACAAAGCCGCAAGCATTGATGTATCATCGCTGACTAAGGGAATATATTTCCTGAAATCATCAGAGAATAAAATGCGTCCTGTGCGTTTTGTAAAACTGTAACTGCTGTTTTATTTATCAAACCAATAAGGAGTTTGCCTTTTTAAAACTCTTTATTGGTTTTTTTATTTGCATATTTTGTTTCGCTGATAAACAGAGGCTGTGCAGTAATTATTTTTTGAAAAACACATTTGTAAACAAAGAGCGAGGGCTGATTCAGCCCTCGCTCTTTGTTTACAATACATACTATAAAATTCTTATCCGATCATCACCGGCATCACCAGCATCAGAATATCTTCTCCTTTGGTAGCATGATCTTTGCCCGGAGTCAGAATACCTGCTCGGTTGGGCAGCGACATGTGAACCTGTATTTCTTCAGTATCTAAATTGGCAACCATATCCGCTAAGAAGCGTGCATTAAAAGCAATATCCATATCAGCACCTTCATAAGAGCAGGTAAGTCTTTCATTGGCTTCATTGGCAAAGTCCGCATCTTCTGCCGAAATTGCCAGTTCACTGCCTTTGATTGCCAGCTTCACCTGATAGGTGGTTTTATTTGCAAAAATGGCAACACGCTTAATGGAATTTAAAAATGCCACGCGGTCTATTGTCAATACATTCGGATTGTCAACCGGAATTACAGCTTCATAGTTCGGATAACGGCCATCAATCAAACGGCATATCAATTCATAATTTTCGAAACTGAAAAATGCATTGGCTTCATTGTAATCCACTTTTACGCGTGTTTCTTCTGAAGGCAGAATATTTTTTAAAAGTGTAAGAGGTTTCTTTGGCAGAATAAAAGAACCAGCCTGTTTCGATTTAATATCTGTTCTGCGATAGCGTACCAGGCGATGTGCATCTGTTGCTACAAATACGGTGCTGTCATCTGACAACTGACAGAAAACTCCTGACATTACCGGACGCAAATCATCATTGCCTGTTGCAAAAATAGTTTTGTTGATTGCCTCATGCAATACTGCCGAAGGCAATTCAATATGATTGCTTTTGTCAATTACAGGTACTCTCGGATAATCTTCACCCTTTTCGCCATTGAGTTTATATTTTCCGTAGTCGGAACTTATTTCAATGATGTTGTTTTTATCGTTGATGGAAAAGGTGAGCGGCTGCTCATTAAAGGTTTTTAATATTTCAAGCAATATTTTACCCGGAATAGCAATGGTGCCTTTATCTTTTGATTCCACTTTCAGTTTGGTGGTGATGGTGGTTTCAAGGTCAGAAGCAGTGATGGTTAATTCGTTGTTGTTCAGCTGAAACAAAAAATTCTCAAGAATTGGTATGGTAGCATTGGTGGTAAGCACACCACTGATGGACTGCAACTGTTTTAATAGGGTAAAACTGGAAACTATTAGCTTCATAATGAAAATGAGTTAAGCGGCAAATATAAAAAGACCTGTGGTTTTAAGCCTCTTTTCGGCATAAAAATTATAAACCTCCGAAGCCTTTGATTTTATCAGGTTTGTTGAAGAGTTTGTCCATTACATAGTATTGTACCACAATCAAATTGGTGTCGTTATTCCATTGTGCATACATGCGGTCAGGGTCTATCACTCTGGCTTCACCGGTTACAGGGTCGGTGCTGGTGAGTGTTCCCGTATCAGCAGGTTTTTTATACATACGTATGATGTCGTCTTTTCCTTCAACACTTTTAACTTCAAGCACACGCGAAGGGATGGTTGCCAGCAAAGAGTCTTTATAAGTTTTATCGAGGTCGTAAGTGGGTCGCTCGAAACCAATTAGCTGGTATTTGGCAAGATAGGCAACAATTTGCGACTGATATATTTCCTGCGGCTTTTCGGAATTGATGCCCGGATAATACACATAACTGTCGCCCTGTTTTGTAATTCTGAATGAGTTGTCAGGCTCGTCATTGTTGGTCACTTTCACAAATTGTATCTGACCTTCGCCATAATTAAATATTACGCGGCTGCGCCAGTCAGTAGCATCAGCAAAATAACGTGTGGAAAGGTATCCGTTGAATCCCGGAATGTGTATGACAAAAGGAACCGTTGAATTTTCAAGATACATGTAAGTGCCAAGCATGTCCTGTGTTGGTCCGCCAACATAATACGTTTTTATTTTTTTATCGCCCTCATAAATTTCAACCTTGGTACCTGTGGCGCTCAGCTCTTTGATGATGTTGTTCAGTGCCGCTTTTCCAACGGGGCTTCTCACTTCAATCAGCTTCATGGTAGTGAGCAGTGTATTAATGGCATCCTGGCGTGCAGGATATTTTCCGTTGATGGTCCATAAGGCTGATGATTTTCTCTCGAGCGTAGCCTGATTTCCTTTTTTGTCGGCAATAAATATTTTGGTAATGGCAGCAGTATCTTTTACTGCAAAATCGCGTAATTCTTTTTTGATGGTTCCGCTGGTGGAATTAAAATAAAAATATCCTGCTACCGAAATCAGCAATACAGCAACAAGCAATAAAATTCTATTCTGGTTCATGTGCTTCGTCAGTTAAATTTTTTTCGTCTGATAAAAAGTTTTATCGCAGCAAACAGAAATACGATGAATACAGGCAGAGCAACATTGGTGGTTTTTATAAACTGCTCGGCAGGAGTAAACCGTGTGGTGTCGAGCAACCTGAGTTTAAATTCTTTGGAGCGCAGTGTCATCAGTCCCGAATTATCGCAAAGGTAGTCCACACAGTTCATCAGAAAATTTTTGTTGCCATAAAACTGTCCTGTATATTTATCAAATCCCAGAGGGTAAACTGTATTATTAGCTCTGCGGTAATCGTTCTTTATCACATCACCATCAGCAACTACAATCATTTTGGTGGCTATGCTTTCTTCTTTGAAACCAATGGCCGAGTCCGTAGCAATCTGATAGGGAATGCGGTTGGCATAATTGGAGCGGAAATGTCCTTCCATCAGCACCGACAAAATAGCCGGTGGTTTACGGTATTCTTTTTCATCAGGATCTTTTCGCAGAATATTTAAATCAACTACTGCCGGTGAGCTGAGTATGCGGGTATATTCTGAGCTTTTCAGCAACACGGTTTTATTCACCTTTGCAGAAATAATAGTGTCAATGCTTCCCACAAAATCAAAACGAATAGCATTAAGATTTTTTACAATGGGATGTTTGGATTCAGGTGTTACCAGTGGGAAAAAATACCAGGGCAGCAATGAGTTCTGAGGACGGTTGCCTACATACCCTGTAAGAATAGGAATTGGTGCAGCCTGCAGGTCCATCACCAGATCTTTGTTCAGCCTCACTCCATAACGAAACAACATATCGTCCAGATTAAGTTCGGTCGGGACAGAAACAAACTCATTCTTTTTAGCAAGGCTGTCCATATCGGCATTCATCATGTCGAGCAGCCACAGCACCTTGCCGCCACGCATCACAAACTGGTCAATGATAAATTTATCTTTTTCTTCAAATGCTGAATCGGGTTTGGCTATTACCAGACAGGAAATATCTTCCAGCGCATTCAGCTTATTTTTTATTTCGACATAACGGGTAGGATAGGAGGCTGAAACAGATTTATAAAAATCGGCAAGATGAGGTTTGTCCACTTCGCCCTGGCCATGCAGTATTCCTATCACAGGAGGTTTAACGGTCGAAATTTTCGAAATGGCGTTGATGATTTCATACTCCAGATTCTGAATGGAAGTATTCACCATCTCTTCTGCCGAAGCACCCATGCGGTCTTTGAGCAGCAACAGTGGTTGTTCTTTCGAAAGATAATTTAAAATGGCTCCCGGAAAAATAATCCGTTGCGAAGTTCCTTCCTTGGTTCTTTCTGAAAGATTGGTAGGCTGCAGACCTTTATCGGCAAGCTGATTGTAGAGTTCATTGCGTTGTTTGCTGTCAGGTAGTGCTGAAGGATCTATGAAATCAAATTCGAGATTGCTGCCTGCATAACTTTTCATCTCCATCAGCATGTCGTGAGTGGCTGAGCTGAGTTTCTGAAATCCTGCAGGCAAATCACCGGTAAGATAAACTTTTATGTAAACAATATCTTTCAGATTGCGCAACTTCTCGCGTGTGGTTTCCGAAAGTGTAAACCGTTTTTCGGAAGTAAGATCCAAACGTTTGAACACATACATTCCCGAAAGATTGAGAGAAAGTATGATTATTAACAGCAGTATAAACTGAATGATATTGGACGAACGCAGATTTCTTTTTTTCATATCACCACTTTCTGCTTTCAAGAGTTAATTTAGTCATCATCAGAAACAGGCTGATGACGCTGAGAAAATAAATCACATCACGTGTGTCAATCACACCGCGGCTCATGGAGTCGTAATGTGCAGCAATACCCAGTTGATAAACCACATTGGCTGCAGTTCCAACGGGCATGATGCCTGCCAGCGATTGAAAACCTGTGTAGCATAGCATACATAAAAACATGGCTACTATAAAAGCTACCAGCTGATTGTCGGTTGTGGCAGAAGAAAAAACTCCTATGGCAACAAACCCTGCCGCCAAAAAAAATAATCCGAGATAACTGCCTGCCATTCCTCCGATATCCACATTGCCCACAGGTGCTGCATACACATATACCGTAATGGCATACACCAGCGTTGGCAGCAGCGAGAAGAGTACCAGTATTACTCCGGAGAGATATTTTGCAAATACAATCTGAAATTCGGTAAGCGGTCTTGTAAGCAACAGTTCAATGGTGCCGGTTCTTTTTTCTTCGGAAAACATGCGCATGGTGATGGCGGGAATCAGAAACATATACACCCAGGGAGTGATGTTGAACAAACCGTCAATGGAGGCATAACCGCTTTCTGCAATGTTAAGGTCGTTGCCCGGAAATATCCACAGAAAAAGACCTATGGCAATCAGAAAAACAGCTATGGAAATATAGCCGATTAAAGAATTGAGAAAACTGTTTATCTCTTTTACAAAAAGTGCGTACATCGCAAAGCAAACATTTAAGACCGCCAAAAATAACGTTTCAGTGCATTACAGCGTGTGTTTTCTTATGAATAGTATCTGATTTTGGCGAAAGCAATGCTTGTTTGTACTGTAAAAGTTGCCCTACAGATTGAAGGAAGTAGTTTAAATTTGCAACGTGTATATTCAGAAATCAAGCTGCATCAGCGCGCAGGCTACCTACGGCAATATTGACTTACAGAAAGTTCAGCCATTTGTGAATGCACGGCATACTGCCCGAGAGCCATCCTATACACAAATACCCAATGCCGTACTGCGCAGAATGGGCAAGGCTGTGCGGATGACGGTAGGTGCAGTTACCGGTTTGCTTGAGCAGTGTCCTCAGCCCGATGCCATTATTGTGGGCACAGCCAACGGAGGTATGCAGGATTGCATCCGTTTTCTTAATCAGATTATGGAGTATAACGAAGGCACACTCACACCCACCAATTTTGTGCAAAGCACACCCAATGCCATCGCTGCCACCATCGGACTCAACGGCAGAAATCACAACTACAACATTACCCATGTGCACCGCGGCAATGCTTTTGAAAATGCACTGTTGGATGCGCAACTTTTTCTGAAAGAAAACAGCCATGCTCAGGTGCTGCTTGCAGGTGTTGACGAAATTTCAGATTATAATTTCAATATCGAAAGGCTGGGAGGGTGGTATAAAGATTCCTTGCCTGATGACCTGTACAGCAGTCGAACCACAGGTAGCCTTGCAGGTGAAGGGGTAGCTGCATATTTGCTGAGCAACAATGCAACAAATGCTGTTGCAAAAATTACGGCACTGCAAACACTTACAACTCATGATAGCCATGAAGTGATGCAATGGGTCAGAGATTTTATCAGAGAAAATATAGCCGACAGGGATGCCCTGGTTTTCTTATCAGGACATAACGGTGACGTGCGCTTTGCAGAAGACACTGAAAAAATAGAAGCCCTGCTGAGTGATGTTACGCTGGCACGTTTTAAACATTTTACGGGAGAGTATCCTACGGCAAGTGCTGTGGCACTGTGGCTGGCAACACAATTTGTACAAAAAGATACAGATATTCCTGAACACTTTACCACATCACTGCGACAATACCGTCACCGGCAGTGTTTGATTTATAACCATTACAAATTTTTACAGCACAGCCTTATGTTGGTAGAGCAGGTATAGCACTTCCGCATCAGGCAGATACTTCTGCATTATTCAAAAATTGTTCTTCCGTTATAACTTTTTAATTTGTTGCTCAGGGTGATGTTAAATCTCTTCCGGCTTACTGTTTCAATTATACGGTTATATTATTTGACATTCATTTTTTTATTGACATGATGAATCTTTCCGTTTGAACCAAAAGAGGTAAATTTGCACTTTTTATTCAGAGAAGATGAAAATAGGAATACTCAGAGAAGAGAAAGTACCGCATGATATGCGTGTGCCATTTACGCCCGAACAATGCAAGCAGATTAAAGAAACCTATCCCAATGTGGATTTGGTGATACAGCCATGTGATTATCGCTCCATAAAAAATGATGAATACAGACGTGAAGGCGTGGTATTGCAGGAAGATTTGTCGGACTGCGATTTGCTCATAGGCATTAAAGAAGTGCCTAAGGATAAACTGATTCCCGGTAAAAGGTACATGTTTTTTTCGCATACCATCAAAAAACAACCTCACAACCGCGAAATGCTGAAAAGAATTATCCGAGATAAAATAGCGCTCATTGATTACGAATGTCTGGTGGACGACCATGAAAACAGAATAATAGGTTTTGGAAGATATGCAGGAATTGTAGGTGCTTACAATGGCATCATGGCTTATGGTCTTAAGTATGGTTTGTTCAAACTGAAACCAGCACATCAGAGTTTCGGACTGAAGGAACTGCACGAGGGGCTTGATAAAATCAACCTGCCCAATATGAAAATAATCATTACCGGAGGTGGTCGTGTTGCCAATGGTGCCATCGAAACCATGGGTATGCTGAACATAAGAAAAGTAACTCCGTTTGAATTTCTGAATTATTCTTTCCGTGAGCCGGTATATGTGCAGTTACATTCAGAGTCGTATCACGAGAGAAAAGACGGTGCCGATTTTACCAAATCCGATTTTTATCATCATCCCGAAAACTACCGATGCACCTTTTGCGATCCGGGATCATTTGCATCGTTTTGCGATTTGCTGATACATTGTGCTTACTGGAATCCGCAGGCTCCTGTATTGTTTACCAAGCAGGATATGCGCGACCCTTCGTTCCGCATCAGTGTTATTGCCGACATCACCTGCGATATTGACGGCAGTATTCCTTCCACACATCGAGCTACAACTATTGAAGATAAATTTTACGGTTATAATCCGGTAACTGAAAAAGAAGACGAAGCTTTCAGCCCCAATACCATTACGGTAATGTCTATAGACAACCTGCCATGCGAGCTTCCGCGCGATGCATCTGAAGGTTTTGGCAAACATCTGCTCGAACGGGTATTGCCCCTGTTGTTGGTCGAAGATAAAGGCAAGGTCATATACCGCGCTACCATTGCACAAAACGGAGAACTGACTCCGCGATTTGCTTACCTGACGGATTACATCAGCTAAGTAAGAAAATTATTTTTTGAGCACGGCAATAGTTCCTGACGGATCAGAGGAGCTGAAAACGGTATTGCCTGCCACCAGCACATCGGCACCGGTGTCAATCAGTTTGCGGTAGTTGTTCAGGTCAACACCACCGTCAATTTCTATCAGTGTTTTTGCATTGTTTTTTTCAATCAGCTCTTTCAGCTGCTGAATTTTGGAATAGGTATGTTCAATAAATTTTTGTCCGCCAAAGCCGGGATTCACACTCATCATGCAAACCAGATCAATTTCGGTGATGATGTCGGCCAATGATGCTACGGGAGTATGCGGATTAATGGCTACACCGGCTTTCATACCTTCGGCTTTTATCATCTGAATGGTGCGGTGCAGATGGACAGAAGCTTCAATATGCACCGAAAGGTTATCGGCACCTGCTTCGCGAAATGCTTTTACATAACGCTCGGGTTGCACAATCATCAGATGCACATCAAGGGGTTTGCGGGCAAATTTTTTTATGGCTTTTATCACCGGAAAACCAAATGAAATGTTGGGCACAAAAACTCCGTCCATCACATCCACATGAAACCAGTCGGCCTCACTGTTGTTGATGAGTTCAATATCTTTTTGCAGATTGGAAAAATCTGCCGACAAAACCGAAGGAGCTACCAGATGCATTTCAAAAATATTTGAAGCAAAACTATGGATTTATTACATCCTGACTAATACTTTCATTATAAAAAGGAATAAAAGAAATAAAATATTTTTCATTGTTTAATTATTTTAAAGGTTTTGATGTGCGACTTTGAAATAATTTTTAAAAAATAAAGTCCTTTTGAGACAGATGAAAGATTAATATAGTTACTTGTCAGATTTTTTGAAAGCAATAATTTTCCGGAAGTATCCAATAATTCCACCAGCAAAGTATTTTCAATGTTGTTCCTGATATTAATACCATTTGTAAAAACAGTTGGATAGATTGTTAAACCATCATTATTCGAATACTCAGTTGTAGCTGTTGAGGTCATACAAAGTAAGCTATCGGAGTAAGAAACTGATATCGTGTTTATAGTGATGGAACTATCTTGAATAGTAATCGAACTATCTTGCAATGTTTTCATTGGTATTGAATTAGGAAAACTAACCTGCTGATATGGAAATGTAATAGTAGGTAATTGATAGCATCCAATATTAGCTATGCTATCAGTTTGAATGATTTCTGTTTTATCAATATCAGTTCGACTGCCCAATACTGCTGTTGCTCCTGTTCTTAAGGGTATTTGACGTGAAGCACCGAATGAGCCTGTGTTTGGAATAATTCTCTTATAGGCAATGAAATTTAAATTATCATCGAGAATCATATTCGATGTAAATCTATATCTGATAAAAATATGAGAGTTTATATTCATGAAAATTTGACTAAAGTATTCAAATTGAGTTGCATAATTACCAATCTGAACGGCATTTATTTCATTGCCGCTTGTATCGGTTTTTTGTATAATAATATCGGTATAAGGAAAGCCCGCAAAATAATTAGTTTCAACTGCATTTATAATATTACCGTTTTGTAAAACCAATACCGACCCGGCAAAAACATCATCCCCTCCCGGTTGGAGATTAGGCATATTACCAATTCGTTTAACCCAAATACTATTCCCGGTATTCGTCAATCGTATTAACAAAACATTACAACATGGCTCTGTTGAAGAGGAATCTACATTGCCAGCAGAATTAGCCATAATTAAAAGTCCGTTGTTCAGATAAAATTTCGCAGATGTTATATTATCGTGATACCCATATGTGTAATGTTTTCCCCACAGGAAGTTTAAGTTTTTATCATAAGCCATAATATGCATTCGCTCGTCATAAAAACTAGTTGCGACATATTTTCCATATAAAACAAACATCTGTTGGTCTGTACTCCTCTCAATACCGCTAATATAAAAAGCACCTAGGTTATTAATAATTTTAGCTGTAATGCAATTGCCATTGCCATCAATCATAAGTAAGGCAAGACCTGCATAGCTATTTGTTGTATTGTAAATACCGCCTACTGCAATTATTGTATCGGAAGATACTTCTTCAAAGAAGGCAATTCTTATTCGGTTATTTGAAAAAAAATACCGTTTGGACCAAATTAAATTAAAAGAAGAATCAACCCTTATCAAATCAGAAGATAATTCAGTTAGTGTGGAAGGATTGAAACCGGTATTATTGAAAATAAAGTCACCATTATTCATCTGAATAATATGCTCAGATACATTTTGTGTCTGTAATCCAAAAATTTTCTGCACAATCTGCTGTTGTGCCCGGGTTTGAAGCACAGTGAAACAAAACAGGATATATAGAAATATGCGTTGCAAGTTTTATCTGAGTTTAATCTAAGATAATTCTTCCACTAAAATACATCTTTATTTTATTCATCAACATTCTGAAGGAAGACAACATCCTAAAATGAGATGAATCTCTAATGCTGCACAATAAATTTAACTGCAGAGGTAATTCCGTTGCTGCTGATTAATGCCACATACATTCCATCAGGTTGTGAGGAAAAATCAATAGACTCCATACTGTTATATTTGCTACGGCTGTACACCACTCTTCCAAAAGCATCCTCAATGGTGAGTTGCTGCGCGATAAATGGCAAAAAATCATTATGAAACTTTAGAATTCCGTTGGTGGGGTTGGGGTAAACACTTATCTTAAATTCAGGCAACGGTTTACTTTCTTTTTGTGTTGTAGCAGCCATTCTTTGAGAAAAAGCAGAAGGAGTGCATGGAGCAATAGAAGTACCTGGTGAAGAAGCAATGGCATGAAAGATACTTCCGCTGAGAGCATGAAATCCGGGTTCAAGATAAATAACATCATTAGCCTGAAGTGTAACATTGGCACCGCTGTTAACTACATAATCCTGCTTAGGCACATCAGAATCTAAATCCACATCATTACCTGCATAAATTTTGCTAACTGCTTTGTAGTGCAGGGGATAGGTTTGAGTAATGTTTCCATTTTGAAGATATTGAATATCTGCATAATTGCGCAACACTGCGCCACCCAGAGTTTGAATTTTAAACCGGCAGTCTTGTCTGTCATAACTATGGTCTTCTTTGCCCAAATGGGTAGGATAATCATCAAACAATAATGTTGCACCTTGCTTTACATCAAAAGTACAGTCGAATAAACGCACACAATTTTGAATGGTAATTTTGCTGTTGTTTTCCATATAATATCGCGAAGCATAAAGGTGTTTTGTAAGTGCTTGTGTTGAGAGCGGAAAATTGGCAGCATCATCCGGGTTTTCAGAAGTTAAGTCAGTAACCACAGGCACGTCTCTTAAATCGGTAGATGAGTTGCAGCCGTTTTCGGGTATGCGTGCGGCCAGTGCATCATTTCCTGAAGGATAAACACCTCTTATGGTTTTAAAAGTATAGCCCTGCGGGAAAATAAAATTATTGGCCGTAATAGTTGCTTCGCTGGGGTTGTAAATTACTTTTTCAGTTGGATTAATAATATTCAAGTCGGTATTTTGATCAATAAAATACGATTGACGGATGCCGGGTCGTGAGATTACTTGTGACTGTCCGTTTGCAATATATCCAGCTAAATGAGTACCACCAGCATTTCTTAATGGACTTGAGTATAGAGTATAAGGTGAAGGAAACAAGTAGTAAATAAAAAGTTCCATCAGCAAATATATCCGATTGGTAAGGCACATCATAGCCAGGATTTTGACAAAGTTGATAACCAGTAGGAAGATTTGCAGTTGGAAAATAATTTAAAGCACCACCAGGTAATATAATATCAGAGTTTGTATTATCATCATAAATATGTGGATAATCATAATCGCCATAAATATCTTTATGTTCATTGGTAATTATTTCCGGAACAAATATCACATCATGTTCTGTTGATAAGCTCCCTAGATAATTCTGATCAACAAAAGGATAATAGCGCATTTTACCTCTTGTGTTATCATAAAAAAAAGTATAAGATGCAATAACAGGCGAATTTTTATCTGATCCGCAATGCAGGTTAATAGTATGCTTGATTACACTATGAGGTATAATTTTCCTGTCTTCAACTCCATTTGAATTTCCTATGCCTCCTGAAATCACCTTGAAAACGGCAGATACCAGTGTATTAGCAATAATATTTGTACTGCCACTTGAGGATAAAACTCCTGATGAAAATCCTGAAAGTGGGATTTGGGTCAGTTCAGTTTTGTTAAACAATTTATTTGGCCAGTTATAATTATTTATTGTATAATCCCAATAAGAATCATTAGAGTTATCAACCAGTAAAGAAACGGATGGATCCGGAAGATATAACTCTCTTAAAGTTTGGCTGTTAGGAATGCAATCCAAATTAATTTGAGTGTAATATGGATCATTAAAGGCACAATTAATAGTAAAAGGAAAGGATACCAGTTCATATTGATATGAAAAACAAAAATTTGAAGAAGGGGTAATAGTACTAAAACCGAGAAGTTGCCACCAAAAGAGTCTTCGTACACAAATTTCATATTCACCTTTATATGATTGTGTTTGAGATGAGCGATAGTTTGACACATCTCCAAAAACCATTGGGCGTGTGAAGCCGTAATTTGCGGAAATGTTACCTCCTGAGAAGTCTACTGGATAAAATAAATTTGGTGTTCCGCTTTGATTATATTATAAATAGGGATTAATTATATCTTGTGCAATAGAGTTTATTGCAAATCCAAATATGGAAATAAAGCTAATTAATAATCGTTTCTTCATTGCTTTATAATTTTAAAATACTTTGAATCATTTTTTTGATTTTACCTGCAGAAAATAAATGCCTTCTGACAATGATGAGAAATCAGAAATTGTGATGTCTTCAACTAATTTTTGAGAAGTTATCATTTTACCGTTTATGGCATATAAAGAATAAGACCAGTTGTTATCGGGCTTTTGACTGAGTTGAATTTGAATATGGTTGCTGAAAACAGTAGGGAGCACTTTCACAGTACTAAAGTCATTTTCATTCAACAATGAATAGCTGAGACAATTAACACTATCATGCATTGTATATACATAAGGCGTAAGAGAAATGCTTGAGTCGGATAAATTGAATGGATATGAACTCAGTTGAGAAATAATGTTAAAATTACCAACCTGCTCTGGTTGCATATACAAATAGTAAGGGGGCCATGGCTGACATACTCCGGTGCCTGTTGAATCTGTTTTCATAAAGCATATTCTGTTAATATTTGGAGGGAAATTTTGAACACTTGTACCTGTATGTGCAATTCCTGAGTAAGAATCATCCGGGTTATGTATTAAACTGTAAAAACCAAAGTAACTGCCTTGATTTATATTCGACAGCATATTATTCTTTACCCATATTGGCGTCAAATCAGTCCTTGCCTTGATATGAAGTCCAAGAGATGTAAAAAGAATATTCTGATTGTCATCAATAATTATATCTCTTAAATTTTCAGTTCCGTAGGAGTTGTCACCATATCGGTAACTTGCAATTTCATTGCCGGAGCTATCTAATTTTTGAAGTATAATGTCATAGCTGCCATTTATTAAACCGGTGTACCAAATGCAACTAAATGCATTTAGAATATCACCATTGTTAAATTCACGAATCTTACCTGTTAGCACTCCGGTCATTCCCTGAGGAGGGAAGGTTGGACTACCTGCCTGCCTGGCCCATACAATATTTCCTGATGCATCAAATTTCATTGTAACTAAATCCAACCGGGCAGGTGTAGGTACGGAGTCATAACTGATGCCCTGAACAATATTTCCACCATCAGAAGTTGCAACAATTTCATAAAACGCTTCTTTTATTTTGTTATGATATTCTTTAGCCCAATTTAAATTGAGATTATCATCGGTTTGAAATATGAGGAAGCGAAGATTATGATAATAAAAAGTAGGAGTTGTAACATATCCATAGTCAATGGCTCCGCAAAAAGTAATATTTCCGCTGCTGTATGCAAAGTCACATACCTTTATTTGGCCAGAAGCATAGAAAACTTTATTCAGTAAAATGTTGCCTGAAAGATCAGTTTTTATGAATGCAATTCCAATAGGATTGAACGTTGTCAGCTCCCGAATATAACATAAATGGACAATGGAATTGTTTGAAGTAAAGATTGATTTGAAAATAGACAGATGATACCCTGACAATGAATAAAAAGTTTGATAGTTTATATTTCCGACAGAATCTAAAACACTAAAAAAAGCCATTTCGCGGTTGATAGAAGGGACAAACTGCCCACCCGTGAGAATATAGTTTCCATTGTTAGTTTTTAGCAATTGGCCAGGTACTGTATTTTCATAAAATCGTTGCACAATCTGCTGTTGTGCCCGGGTTTGAAGCACAGTGAAACAAAACAGGATATATAGAAATATGCGTTGCATGTGTCAGTTGAGTTTGGTAGATTTCAATTTTTTGTTTTCTTTCTCCAGAGTATTAATTCGTTTTTCGAGTGCAATGATGTGCAGGTACAACTCTTCTAATTTTTGTTGTTGCAACACCTGCAGTTGCCCACTGCCATTGTTGTGCATTGCATACATAACTTGTCAGTAAAATGCACCATATTGTTGTTAGATTTTTCATCACTCAAATAAAATTCTTCCGTTATAACTTTTCATTTTGCTGCTCAGTGTTACGCTGAGGCTGATGCTTCCGTTTTGCATACCAAAGCAACTGATGTGGTATCCATGGTAGTCGGAGGTGGTAACAGCAATGTTGAGCTGTGCATTAGCCACAGAAGTTAACAAAAACAGAATGCGATAATCGCGGGGGGGGGGGGGCAGAGAAACTTTTTTCATTGGTAGTGGATTTTTAATGTGGGTATAAATGTAATGAGTATGTTTTATAAAAACAAGTATCAGTGGGATTAAAGTTATAAACCTAAGTTACGTGAAGGAGTATTAACCCCAATAAAAAAGGGACTTGCCGTCCCTTTTTTATAAAATTCAAACCAAATAATTATTTAAAAAATCAATTCAATTTTGAAGGAACTATCATTTTAAATTCCGGTATTTTCACATAGAAAAGTTTGTTGTCGCTTTCGCGTTCCATCAGATAGGTTCCATACATTTTACCTATTTCGGTATTGAGGTTGCATCCCGAAACATAGCGGTACTGTTCGCCCGGATGTATTACAGGTTGTTCGCCCACTACGCCTTTGCCTTCTACTTCGCGTCTGGCATTGTCGCTGTCAATGATATACCAGTGTCTTCGTTTCAGTTTAATAACTTCTTCGCTTTCGTTGGCAATGGTAATGCGGTAGGAGAACACATAATAATTCTGACCGGGATTGGAATGTGTTGGCTGGTAAAATGTCTCTACAGTTACTTTTATCCCTGCTGTTACTTCGGTTGACATATTAAACATGGTAGGTTTGTTGTTCTTATTGGAAGTAAAAGTAACTTCATACCTGCTAAGAAAAAGGACTTTTTGACAAATGGCCGTTTTTGTAGGGTGAAGGTTTCAAAAATCAGGGATTTGGAGTGAGCACCTTTTGGGTGGTTATTTCCCGAATGATAGGGCAGGTTGTACCTGACAATGCCTGTTTCACTCAGAGGTAAGTACTTTATTTGACTCTTAAACGGTGCTCACACATATTGAATAACACGAATTTATTTCTGTTTGCAGGAAAAGGTTCCGGAAGGCTTAAAGTTTAAGGTTTAATGCAACCACAACCGTGTTGTTGCGGCTGCCGTATTCTTAAGGTTGTCTTTTGGCACCTCCGTTGCGTCCATCACGCAGCCGCTGCAAAAGTTCACGCTTAAATGCTTCTTCGCTGCGGTACAGCAAGGCTACTTTTTTTATAGGCAGCACCTGCTTAAACTGTGCATGATATTTTTTAAGAATATCCAATTCGTTTTGGCGGAATGCAATTTCATCGTCCACCACTTTTTCAGCTTCTTTGTCGCTCATGTTGGCAAAGTTGTCTTTTGCATCCTGCCTGTCATCTTTGCGGTTTTTGCGCAATGCCTGCAACTCGTCCTGATATTGGTTATACACCGGCCAGAATCTTTTTGCTTCGTCACTGGTGAGGTGAAGCTGTTGGGTCAGAAATCCGATTTTCATGGTTTCCATTCTTTCTGAACGGTTGCCTGCACGGTCACCGGGCTGTGCTTTTGCAACCATCGCGACAGCAGTGAATGCCATCACCATAAACAGTTTTAACTTTTTCATATTTTATATTCCATTTATTTCAGTTATATCAACTTTGTTATCTATCAGATAGTTTATAATATCTGCATCATCATTCGAAACCACCGTTTCAGTTTCGTATTCAATCGGGAAATCGCTCATTTCATCCAGCAACTCATCATCAGTGAGCGAGTCCACATTCCATGCAGTAAAAGTATTTTTTTGCGGGATAGTTTTTGAAGGATAAAAGTAATAACCTGCAACCAGCAGCACCACGGCCGCTGCTGCATATTTCACATAATGCAATGAAACGTAGGTATGCTTTTTTTCAGTTGTTGCTGCCTGAATTTTGTCCTCTATTTTTGAAGGCAAATCTTCAAAAAATCCTTCAGGAGCCTGAAAACTGTTTTTCTTTTCCAGCGAAGCCAGATAAGGCGCATTCTTTTTTAATTCGTTATCGTTTTCCTGATTCATATTCATTTGATGTTTGGTTTTTAAAAAAGTTTAATCCGAGGTCAAATAATTTTCAATTTTCTGCACGGCATGGTGGTAGGATGCTTTGAGTGCTCCCACAGAGGTGCCCAGTACTTCGCTCATGTCTTCGTATTTCATTTCATTATAGTAGCGCATGTTAAATACCAGGCGTTGCTTTTCCGGTAAGAGGAGTAAGGCTTTTTGAAGTTTCATCTCTATAGCATCACCTTTTAGCGAAGGTTCATGAGCCAGTTTATCGGAGAGTTCGCCCTCTACATCACCTATAGGAAGAAAAAATCTTTTGCGTTTGTTTTTAAGAAAACTCAGACACTCGTTGGTAGCAATGCGGTAAATCCAGGTAAATAGTTGTGAGTCTTCTCTGAACTTAGGCAGGTTATGCCATACTTTGATAAAAGTATTTTGAGTAAGATCGCTGGCATCGTCATGGTCAATTACCATTCGCCTGACATGGGTATAAACGCGCTGCTGATATTTTTTTATGATTAAATTAAAAGCATAATGGCTGTTGCCGTTTTTGAAAAGCTGTAGAAGTTCGTTGTCTGCCTGATGTTCCAAGAGGTTACAAAGTTTTTTTTTAAATTATGCTCAAACCTGAAGATCAGCAAGCAGGCAGCGGTAAATTATACCAGTGCTTTTTTGCGTTGCATAACCCGGGTTACTGCTTCAACAATATTCTTACTGTCGAGACCGTATTTTACCAGCAGTGCTTCAGGAGTTCCGCTTTCGCCAAAGCTGTCATTCACGCCCACCATTTCAACAGGGGTAGGAAGATGACGGCTCAACAACTGACAAATGCTGTCGCCCAAACCTCCGTTCAACTGATGTTCTTCTGCTGTTACCACACAACCGGTTTTCGACACTGACTGTATGACCGCTTTTTCGTCCAATGGTTTAATGGTATGAATATTTATTATTTCGGCAATGATGCCCATTTCGGCTAATTGCTCTCCTGCCTGAATGGCTTTCCACACGAGGTGACCTGTTGCAAAAATGCTTACATCGGCACCTTCGCTGAGCACGATGGCTTTGCCAATTTCAAAAGGCATTTTTTCAGGAATAAATACCGGCCATGAAGGGCGGCCAAAACGAAGATACACCGGCCCTTTGTGTTGGGCTATGGCAATGGTGGCGGCTTTGGTTTGATTATAGTCGCATGGGTTGATGACAACCATACCGGGAAGCATTTTCATCAGGCCAATATCTTCCAATATCTGATGGGTGGCACCGTCTTCGCCCAATGTGAGACCTGCATGCGAAGCACATATTTTTACATTCTTTCCTGAATAGGCAATAGACTGCCGTATCTGATCATACACTCTGCCTGTAGAAAAATTGGCAAACGTTCCTGTGAAAGGAATTTTTCCGCCAATGGTCATACCTGCTGCTATGCCCATCATGTTGGCTTCGGCAATACCACACTGAAAAAATCTTTCGGGAAATGCTTTCTGAAATGCATCCATCTTGAGCGAGCCTGTGAGGTCGGCACACAATGCCACCACATTGGGATTGGTTTTACCTAATTCGAGCAGTCCTGCTCCAAACCCCGAACGGGTATCTTTCTTTTCGGAAAAAGTATATTTTTTCATTTCTCTTTTTTTCTATTTGTTGATGTTTATGGTGGTGCCTGAACCTGATGCAATACGGAATGATTTTTCGATGGTGTAAATAGCTTCTTTAGAATTTTTCGGTCTGAATACCACACGGTAATTTCCCGGTTGCAGCAATACATTATCGCGTGTAGCATTTTCGTCAAGATTATAAATCCATGTAAGTTTATTGTCTTTTTCGTGATAGACGCTTCCATACCCAGGTGATACCATCATAAAGTTGGCCATGCCCGGATTGGGAATTTGTACAGTGGTGGTTTTGCTCTGAGCAATATTTACATCTTCAATAATCATACGCGGCAGGCAAAGCACTTCCAAATCATAATTTCCTGTTAGATATCGTGTAGTAGTGTTGAATGACTGAACGTGCAGCGTTTGGCACTGTCCTTTTTTGCGAACGATACATTGCAGATTTTTATAATCGCTTATTCCGTCAAATTTCAGATACAAATCGCCTTGTGGACAATCAATGCCGATGATGTTATGTTTTCCTGCAACAATTTTATTGCTGTCTTTTCTTACCGGAGGGATGGTGTGCACAACTATATCGTAAGTGCCAAGCGGGTCTATCAGCAAGGTGTCGGGCACACCGCGGCTGTTCATGGTATGAATAAAGTTATAACGGATGGCACCTGAATAGGTATCATAAAAAGTCATGTTGACATTGGTTTCGGTAGCACGGTGTTTTTCGTCAAGCAAATTTACCTGCACGGTGGTGTTGTTGAGTGCCTGCGAAATGACTACGCTGAAAACCGTACGGAAAGTAGCTTCATCGGTAGCATCAAAATAATTTCCTACGCAGTTAAAAACGTCTTTATAATCTTTGGAAAGTCCGAGGCCGATGACAAAAGGCTTGAGTATAATTCCTCTTTTCTGCAGCATGAGCGATACGGCACAGGGGTCGCCATTACATTCTTCAATTCCATCGGTGATGAGAATAATAATGTTGCGCGCAGGGTCTTGAGGAAAATCTTTGCCACAGGCATCAAGGGAATAGGCAATAGGAGTAGTGCCGCTGGGTTTTATTTCAGATAATTTTTTCTTGATCTGATAAGCTGTATTTTTTCCGAAAGGAACTTCGAGTCGTGTGTCGTCACAATCCTGCGGAGGAAATTTTTTAGTATGTCCATACACCCGAAGCGCCATTTCAACATTGGTGATTTTATCAAGACTGTCAACCATTTCGCTTAACAGCTTTTTGGCAATTTCAAACCTTGTGTCCGACTGCCACTGTGCATACATACTCTGTGATGCATCAAATAAAAATTCGATACGGGTAAGTGGAAGTGGTTCGGGTTTTTGAGCAAAGGCAGAAAAGCCGGTTAAACTTATCAGCGCGAAAGTGATGATTGAAAAACAGTTTTTATTTTTTAAAATCATTTCTGAGAATTGACAGTTTAATAATCGCCTAACGTTTCAGGCAATTGCTCCAGTGCTTTTTTCAGTTGTTCATCGTTAGGTGCCACACCATGCCATTTGTGTGAGTTCATCATAAAGTCAACACCATAACCCATAACCGTTGTCATCAGAATAACGACAGGTTTTCCTTTTCCTGTATGTTCTTTTGCTTTTTTCAGTGTCTGAATAATTTCTTCGGTGTTGTTGCCATTCATCTGCAGTACATCCCAACCGAAAGCTTCCCACTTGGCACGCAAATCACCGAGGCTAAGCACATCCTGAACGGTTCCGTCAATCTGCTGGTTGTTATGATCAACAGTGGCAATGAGGTTGTCCACTTTTTTAGCAGCGGCAAACATAATGGCTTCCCAGTTTTGACCTTCCTGCAACTCACCGTCACCATGCAAAGAATATACAATGGACTTATCGCCATTTAATTTTTTGGTAAGTGCAGCACCTACAGCCACACTCAGTCCCTGTCCTAAAGAGCCTGATGCCACTCTTACACCGGGCAACCCCTCATGCGTAGTAGGGTGGCCCTGCAATCTTGAATTGATAGCCCTGAAAGTTGCCAGCTCACTCACCGGAAAATAACCGCTTCGAGCAAGCACGCTGTACCATAATGGAGAGATATGTCCGTTGGAAAGAAAAAATAAATCTTCGCCATTGCCATCCATCGAAAACGGAGAAGGCTGATGATGCATAACATTAAAATATAAGGTAGTAACAAAATCGGCACATCCCAAAGAACCTCCCGGATGACCACTTTGATGGGCATGTACCATTCGCACAATATCACGTCTTACCTGTGATGTAATTTTCTGAAGCTGATCGGTTGTCATAATTATTTTTTCAAGCTCCAAAAGTCGTTAAAAAGCAGCAGCCTCAGCCACGAAGTTTTTAACAATAAAAAATGTGAATTAACAGGCGATAAAAAAACCTGTTCAGTTTATCTAAATGCAGGACAAAACAATTCAAACGTAAACTGCATGCAGCATACGCTCTTTCAAATGAATGGATTACACTGATTTTATCCTAAATAAACCAGGAGTGTAATAAAAGTAAGAACCATAAGTATCCAGAAGGCAGTGAAAACACCTGTTGCTCCTTTGTAGAAAAATATATGACCTTTTTCTTCGTGATGCTCGTGTCCGTGACTCATAATAATCTGAAATTTTTGACAAATATATAAATAGACAATTAAAAATTAAAACAGGCCACCTGATTTTTCAAAAACAAATCATGTTGAAAACATGTGTCAGCAGTCAAATTGCATTTGGTAATTGTAAAACATACTTTTGTGCATTCTTTTAAAACACTATAAAAAGATTTAATATGTCTTCAAATAATTTTCTAAGCCTGTTCAGTTCATCTATCGGCAAAAAAGTGATTATGGCAGTGACAGGATTGTTTATCTGTTTGTTTCTGGTAGTGCATGTTGCCGGAAATTTTCAGTTGTTTAAAGCCGACAGCGGACTGGCATTTAATAAATATGCAGTGCTGATGACTACCAATCCGTTTATCAAAACCATTTCGTATATTTTGTATCTCACCATCATCATTCATGCCATCAGAGGTTTGATGATTGAATTTGAAAACAGAAAAGCTCGTCCGGTGAGGTATGCAAAGTATGACGGAAATGCCAACAGCAAATGGGCATCGCGCAATATGGGAATCTTAGGAACTATTCTGCTGGTGTTTATTGTTGTTCACATGCACGATTTCTGGTATAACTACAAATTCGGTCACACACCTTACACACTTTACAAAACCGAACTGGCTACAGGCAAAATGACTGAAGCAAAAGATATGGGGCCTGATTTTAAAATGGGAAGCAAAATGGAAGAAATGCTTGCAGGCGACTATAAATATGTGATTGTAAAAGATCTGTACAAAGAAGTGAAAGAAGAATTCAAGCAACTGTGGTGGGTGTTGTTTTATGTGGTGTGCATGGGTGCAGTTTCATTTCACCTGTATCATGGTTTCCGAAGTGGATTTCAGTCACTCGGTTTGAACAACAGAAGATACAACAATATTTTCCAGAGTATAGGCACATGGATATTTGCAATCATCATTCCTGCAAGTTTTGCAGCCATGCCACTTTATTTTTATTTTAATCAATAATTCGAATTAAGAATATGACATCATCCAAACTTGACGCACATATCCCCGAGGGGCATATGGCAGAAAAATGGTCGAAATATCGTTCCACAGTACACTTAGTAAATCCTGCCAACAAAAGACATCTCGAAGTAATTGTTGTGGGATCAGGACTGGCAGGAGCATCAGCAGCAGCCACTCTTGCTGAGTTGGGCTACAAGGTAAAAGTATTTTGCTTTCAGGATTCGGCTCGCAGAGCACACAGCATAGCTGCTCAGGGTGGAATCAATGCAGCAAAAAATTATCAGAACGATGGTGACTCAGTTTACCGTTTGTTTTATGATACCGTAAAAGGTGGCGATTACCGTTCGCGCGAAGCCAACACACACCGCCTTGCCGAAGTAAGCGGTAACATCATTGACCAGTGCGTGGCACAGGGTGTGCCTTTTGCTCGTGAATATGGCGGATTGCTGAGCAACCGTTCATTCGGAGGAGTGCTTGTGCAACGTACTTTTTATGCAGCCGGACAAACCGGTCAGCAGTTGCTGCTGGGTGCTTACAGCGCTCTGATGCGTCAGGTGGGAACAGGTGCCATTAAAATGTATGCTCGCCACGAAATGCTCGATATCGTAAACATTGATGGCAAATGCCGCGGAATTATAGCACGTAATCTAATCACAGGAGAATTAGAGCGTCACTTCGGCCATGCCGTGTTGTTGTGCAGTGGCGGTTATGGCAATGTTTATTATCTTTCAACCAATGCCATGGGCAGCAATGTTACTGCTGCATGGAAAGCACACAAAAAAGGAGCCTTTTTCGGCAATCCATGTTACACACAGATACATCCTACCTGTATTCCTGTTTCAGGCGATCATCAGTCTAAACTTACGCTGATGAGTGAGTCGCTGCGCAATGACGGACGTATATGGGTGCCCAAGAAAAAAGAAGATGCAGAAGCTATCAGAGCAGGAAAATTAAATCCGAATGATATAAAACCTGACGACAGAGATTATTATCTGGAACGCAGATATCCTGCTTACGGAAATCTGGTGCCACGTGATGTGGCTTCGCGTGCTGCCAAAGAACGCTGCGATGCAGGCTTTGGTGTAAATGCCACAGGCGAAGCGGTGTTCCTTGATTTTGCCTATAATCTCAGATATAAATATGGTCAGATGGAAGCTACCAAACATGGTATTGAAAATCCAACTGAGCAGCAGTTGTTTGATTTGGGAAAAGAAGTGGTGAAAGAAAAATATGGTAACCTGTTCGACATGTACAAACAGATTACCGGAGTGGATCCTTATCATAATCCGATGATGATTTATCCTGCTGTGCATTATACCATGGGCGGGCTGTGGGTTGACTATAATCTGATGACCACCGTACCCGGCCTTTACGCACTTGGCGAAGCCAATTTCAGCGACCATGGCGCCAACAGACTTGGAGCATCTGCTCTTATGCAGGGACTGGCTGATGGATATTTTGTGATTCCTTATACCATTGGCGACTACCTGAGCCATGAAATTGGCACCAAAGCCATCAGCACCGACCATGAAGCATTTGTGGAAGCAGAAAACGGAGTGAAAGAAAAGTTGAATAAACTGATGAATGTGAAAGGAACAAAATCAGTTGACCACTTCCATAAAAAGCTCGGAAAAATTATGTGGGAGAAATGCGGTATGGCACGAAATGCATCAGGGCTGAAAGAAGCCATCACCGAAATTCAGGAACTGAGAAAACAATTCTGGGCTGATGTGCGCATTCCAGGTGAGCAAAACGAATTTAATCCCGAACTTGAAAAAGCAGGTCGTGTGGCGGATTTTCTTGAACTTGGAGAACTGATGTGTATGGATGCACTGCAGAGAAATGAATCATGCGGAGGTCACTTCCGTGAGGAATATCAGACTGAAGAAGGCGAAGCAAAACGTGATGATGAAAACTTTGCTTTCGTATCGGCATGGGAGAGAACCGGTGACAACCAGTGGACGATGCATAAAGAAGAGTTGAAATTTGAATACATTAAAATAGCTCAGCGCAGCTATAAATAAAAATTAATTATTGAACTGATAAAATTCTGAATCATGAATATAACGCTCAAAGTCTGGAGACAGAAAAACAGTAAAGAACGCGGAAGATTTGAAACCTATCATGTAAAGGATGTGTCGGCAGACATGTCGTTTCTTGAAATGTTTGACGTGCTGAACGAAGACCTGATAACAGAAGGAAAGGAGCCGATTGCATTCGATCACGATTGCCGCGAGGGTATTTGTGGAATGTGCAGTATGTATATCAATGGTCGTCCGCATGGACCATTGCAGGGAGTAACTACCTGTCAGTTGCACATGCGTTCATTCAAAGATGGCGACACCATTGTAGTGGAGCCCTGGAGAGCAGCAGCATTTCCGGTTATAAAAGATCTGGCTGTTGACCGTTCATCTTTTGACCGCATCATGGCGGCAGGAGGATTTGTTTCTGTGAACACAGGTAATGCACAGGACGCCAACAGCATTTTGATTCCAAAAACTGATGCTGACCTGGCTTTTGAGTCGGCAGCATGTATAGGTTGCGGTGCATGTGTGGCAGCATGTAAAAATTCATCTGCAATGTTGTTTGTATCAGCCAAGGTTTCGCAATTAGCATTGCTTCCTCAGGGTCAGGTTGAACGTCATGAACGAGTTATCAGTATGGTGAACCAGATGGACGAAGAAGGTTTTGGAAGTTGCACCAATACGGGAGCTTGCGAAGCGGAATGTCCTAAAAATATTTCTGTAGAGAATATTGCCCGCCTGAACAGGGAATATCTCTCTGCTAAAATAGCTAAGTAAATATTGCTATTTATTCATCAAAGCTCCTGCTTTGATAAACAAAGAAGTAAGTACGATAGTATTCAGAAAATAAACTTTCGTACTGTAAAACTTTTATAAACCTTTACCGTAAAAATATTCAGTCGTAGTAATATTGCATGTGGTGCATTGCAAAGCATCAGGCAATTAAATATATTTGAATGACAGCATCTGAAGAAGCAAAAATCAGGAAAGCCTTTACCGATAAAGACTGGCAGGAAATAAAAACACAGGACACCTGGCAGATATTTAAAATTATGAGTGAGTTTGTAGAAGGCTTTGAAAAAATGGGTCGCATCGGCCCCTGTGTTTCCATATTTGGCTCTGCCCGTACCAAACTCGGTTCGCCATACTACAAACTTGCCGAAGAAATTGCGTATCAGCTTACGCAATCGGGCTACGGTATCATCACCGGAGGAGGACCCGGAATTATGGAAGCCGGAAACAAAGGAGCACAACGTGCAGGAGGAAAATCTGTAGGACTCAACATCAGACTTCCTTTTGAGCAAACGTCAAATCCTTATGTGGATCACGACAAAAATATCATCTTCAACTACTTTTTTGTGCGTAAAGTAATGTTTATGAAATATGCTCAGGGGTTTGTGGTTCTGCCGGGAGGTTTTGGAACATTGGACGAATTTTTTGAAGCACTTACACTCATTCAAACAAAGAAAATTGGTCGCTTTCCGATTGTGCTGATGGGAAAAAATTATTGGGGAAAACTGTTTGAATGGATACAAACAGTAATGGTGGAGGAAGGAAATATTTCGCCCGAAGATTTATCACTGTTTAAGATTGCAGACAAAGCAGAAGAAGCTACCGAACATATTGATGCCTTCTACAGCAAATATCTGCTCAAGCCTAACTTTTAATTTCAGGGTCTGCGCCATTCATTGCAGAAAATGGCTGCCGACATGGCAATGTTCAGCGACTCTGCACTGCTAACATCAGTCTGATGAAATGAAGGAATTGAAACAGCATTTTGAATAAGATTATTCAAATCGTCCGATACACCTCTCGACTCATTTCCGAAAAGTATTACTGAAGGAATTTTTTTGGAAACCGTGTAAACAGATTTTCCTGAAAGATGTGTTGCATAGAAAGTTGCCTGCGACTGATGTTGCTGAATCCATTCCTTTAAATCAGTATAAAATATTTTTACCCTGAATACAGAGCCCATGGTAGCCTGGATGGTTTTGGGATTGTAACAATCAACCGAATGAGTGGAACAAACAATTTGGCGGATGCCAAACCAGTCGGCAATGCGAATGATGCTGCCCAGGTTTCCGGGATCGCTGATGTCTTCAAAAGCAAGAATAACATCGTTGAACGCTATTTCCGACACCTCAAGTTGAGGCATATTGACAACAGCTAATACTTTGTTGGGTTGTTTGAGTGATGATATTCTTTCAAGTTCTTTTTCGCTGATGAGGATGAGTTTATTGCCTAATGACTGACGTATTTCCGATGATAAACTGACGGCCCATTGCTCCAGTGCATAAACTGCCTCTGCCTTAAATGATGACTGAATGAGTTCATGAAACATTTTCTCACCTTCAACAACAAACTGATATCTCTCTCTGCGAGCGCTGCGTTCTTTTAAAGCCTTTATTTGTTTGATGTGCGATGCTGATAACATTCTTGTCTTTGATAATTTAATAACTTTTTAAATGCTGCAGAAGTCTTATTTTTAACCCCGCTCGAAAGGTAATGAATAACTCAAAAGCAGGACATCACTTAATCATTTTATTCATTCTTATTTTCAGTGCATGTAGTCCCTACAAGCAACTGGACAAAGATCAATATTTATTGGACAGAAACGTAGTGATTACCGACAAACCTGAACTCAAGGATGGTATCAAAGCAATCATAAAACAAAAAGCCAACAGACGAATTTTAGGAGTATTCAGATTTCATCTTACCGTTTACAGCATTGGCAACAGAGGTAAGCCCAATAAATTTAAAAACTGGCTGAAGAATACTGTTGGTGAAGAGCCTGTGTTGCTCGACACTTTGTTTACCAATAAGTCGTCATCACAGATCAAGCAGTATATGGCGAAGAATGGTTATTTCAGAGCTGAGGTAAATGATACCACCATTTATCGTAAGAAGAAGGCTACTGTGAAGTATATCATCAAAGCCAATGAACCTTCTTACATCACAAAAGTGGTGCGTGAAACTGCAGACAGCAATCTGGATTCACTGGTAAGGTTGGATACGAGTGGAACAAAACTTAAAACCGGAATCATTTACCGTGAAAGTATTTTGCAGGGTGACAGGGAGCGGTTATCTCAGTTATTAAGAAACAGGGGGTACTATCAGTTTTCACCTCAGTATATCAGTTACAGAGTTTATACTTCCGATACTACACATAATCTTGCAGTATTTCAGGATGTGAGTATGGCAGAAAGTTCAGACTCATCAGGAGAAAGCCCTCAGTTTATTCCTCACAGAAAATTTTATCTCAACAGAATAATTTTTAATCCTGATTATGATCCAATGAGGGTTGAATCGGTTATACAAAATTTCGACAGTGTATATTACAAAGGATATATTTTTCTGAAAGATAGAAACTCCAAACTACCTGTCAGGCCTGAAGTTATTGCCAATCACACCTATTTCAGACAGGGAAGTTTGTTCAGACAAATAGCTTCAGATTATACATACAAGAGCTTAAACTTGCTCGGATTATATCGTTTTGTTAATATTAATTACGAGCTTACTTATCCTGACAGTAATCTTCTCGATTGTTTTGTTAATCTCGGATCATCTTCAAAGCAGGAGTACGTTACAGAGTTTGAAGGCACCAACAATGGCGGTAACTTAGGAGTTGCCGGAAACTTTGCTTACAGAAACAGAAATGTTTTCAGAGGAGCAGAAATGTTCGAGTTGAAATTGCGTGGTGCACTTGAATCGCAGAAAAACTTCACTACCGAAGATGAAAGAAAAATATTGGTGCTGTTCAATACGTATGAGCTGGGAGTGGAGAGTTCCATCCATTTGCCAAAAGCAATTGGCGCACTTCAAAAATTATTCAAGCGAAAAACAGCGAATCCGATAACGGTATTCTCCACCAATTACAATATTCAGAATCGCCCGGAGTTCAATCGCTCCATTCTTGATTTTTCTGCAGGAGTGGAATGGAGAAACGGGAGATATATAAAGCATATAGCCACACCTTTTCAGGTAAATTTTGTGAACGTAAAACTCAGTCCTGCTTTTGAAGCAGCCTTGCGCAACCTGAACGATCCTGTTTTGTTCAGCAGTTATCAGAATCACCTTATCACCAATGGCAGGTATAGTTTTATATTTAATAATCAGCGGTTGAATGAAATTAAAAATTTTGTTTTCTTCAGAGGCAATGTGGAGTTTGCAGGCAATACATTGCAGTTATTCAGCAGTATGAATAAATCGCCTAAAGATGATCAGGGCAGGTATCAGGTGCTGAAAAAGAATTTTGCACAATATTTCAGACCCGATGTTGATTTCAGACTTTATCAGACACTGAATGAACATAACACCATTGTCTATCGGATTGCAGGTGGGATAGGAATTGCTTATGGAAATTCGAAAATAATGCCTTTTGAGAAAAGTTTTTATGCAGGAGGTTCCAATGATTTGCGGGCATTCAGAGCACGAAATGTTGGGCCCGGGAATTTTAACAGTGTAAATAACTTTGAGCGGACAGGTGATATTAAATTAAACGGTAACGTTGAATATCGTTTCGATATACTTAAAATTTTAAAAGGAGCATTTTTTGTGGATGCAGGAAATATCTGGCTGCGAAATAAAGATGCATCACGTCCAAATGCTGAATTTGAAATCAATCGTTTTTATAAGCAATTGGCTGTTGGCAGTGGTTTTGGTTTCAGGTTCGACTTTACTTTCTTTATTTTCCGCTTAGATATTGGTGTACCGATTGTTGACCCGCAGTATGGAAATGGAGAGAATGTAGTGGTTGATAATCTTAAATTCAGAAGTCTGATTTCAAACTTCGGTATAGGTTATCCATTCTGAAAAAATTTACCAGTCGAGAAAATCATCCAGGGCACGTCTTTCTTTTTTTGTTGGCCGACCTTCACCATGACTTCGGTAAGTTCTTACGGCCAGTGCATGCAATTTAATTTTTTCCAGTTCTTCGGCAGGCGTACAGTCGCTGCAAAATTCAGGAACCAGTTTGGCGGTCATTCTGTTTTCACTCAATTGAAGTATTTTAAAATTTAAACGAAAAGCTCCTTTGCGCACTTCAATGGTTTCACCACCTTTTATCATGCGTGATGCTTTTACCGGCACATCGTCCATCAGAATTTTACCTTTCTCACAGGCATCGGCAGCGAGCGAACGCGTTTTGAAAATACGCACAGCCCACAACCATTTGTCAATTCTCATTTTTTCGGGTGCTGCTTTCATTGCTGTTCAACTCCTTTCATACTTAGCTGAATGCGTTTGGTAGCCACATCCACTGAAATTACTTTTACTCTTACATGCTGATTCAGTTTAACGACCGAAGCAACATCGCTGGTAAATTCTTCAGTAAGTTGTGATTTATGTATCAATCCGCCTTGCTTGATACCCATATCCACAAATGCACCGAAATGGGTGATGTTATTGATTACTCCGGGTAAAATCATTCCTTCTTTCAGGTCGGTGATACTGCGTATTGATTTGTCGAATTCAAATACTTTGATGATGCCACGTACATCTCTGCCGGGTTTAAGCAGTTCTTCCATGATGTCGTTCAGGGTTGGTAATCCTGTTTCTTCCGTCACATATTTCTCTAATTTAATCTGCCGAATGGCGTTTTCATTTCCAATAAACTGCTCCACTTTCATTTTAAGATCGGAAGCCATTTGCTCTACGATGTTATAATTTTCCGGATGAACAGCACTGTTGTCGAGCGGATTCTCTGCTTTTGGTATTCTCAGAAACCCTGAGCTTTGCTGGAAAGCTGCAGGCCCGAATCCTTTAATCTTCAGCAAATCATTGCGCGACTGAAATCCATGGTGGTTGCGATGTTCAACAATTTTTTTTGCAAGTGTAGTTCCTAATCCTGAAACACAGGTGAGAAGTTTTTCGCTTGCTGTATTCAGATTAACGCCCACGGCATTTACGCAGTGTTCAATGGTATGGTTCAGTTCTTCTTCCAATAAACTTTCGTCCACATCATGCTGATATTGTCCTATTCCCATGGAACGTGGATCAATTTTTATCAGTTCGGCAAGCGGGTCCATCAGTCTTCTTCCTATGGAAACAGCACCTCTTACCGTAACATCATATCCGGGAAATTCCTGACGGGCTTCTGATGAAGCGGAATAAACAGATGCACCATCTTCGTTCACGCTGAACAGCTGAATTTTACGGTCGAAGTGCAAACGTTGAATAAACTGTTCGGTTTCGCGACCTGCAGTTCCGTTTCCTACTGCAATGGCTTCAATCTGATACTGACTGACCAGTGTAGTAATTTTTTGAGCAGCTTGCTTATGCTGTTCCTGCGGAGGATGAGGAAAAATGGTTTCATTATGCAAAAGATTTCCATACCTGTCTAAGCAAACTAATTTGCATCCCGTACGAAAACCGGGATCAATGGCCAGCACATTTTTTTGACCCAAGGGAGGTGCCAGCAACAGTTGCTGCAGATTAACTGCAAATATTTTTGCAGATGCAACGTCAGCTTTTTGTTTATAAAAGCGAAGTATTTCATTTTCGAGAGAGGGCAGGAGCAATCTGTCGTAAGCATCAGTCATTGCTGATGAAACTTCTTTTCCCGAAAGATTAAACAATGGAGAAAGCACCTGATTTATTTTATGCAACGCTGTTTTTTCATCAGGTGCTGCAGATATGCGGAGAAATTTTTCTTTTTCTCCTCTCAAAATTGCTAATAAACGGTGGGCTGCACAGGTTTTTATTTTTTCTTTATAGTCGAAATAGTCTTTGTATTTTACAGCTTCATCCGTTTTTGTTTTCACTACTTTGGAAGTGAGAACAGAATCCTGCAAAAACAAATTTCTTAACTGATGTCGCACCTCTGCATTTTCGCTGAATGTTTCTGCAAGAATATCTCTTGCACCCTGCAACACTGATTCTTCATCAGGGAAATGCTCTGACTTAAAATTATTCCAACTTCCTAATGCCTGTTTTTCATTTTTCAGCAGCATGTCGGCAAGGGGCTGAAGGCCTGCATCACGTGCTTTCTGTGCTCTGCTTTTTTTCTTTTCTTTATAAGGCAGATATAAATCTTCGAGCACTTCTGTTGTTGAAGCATTTTCGACTTCGTTCAGAAGACCGGAATCAACTCCTTTTTCTGAAAGTTTTTGTAAAATATATTTCTTACGTTCAATAAACTTTTCGGCTTCACGGATTCTTTTCTTCAAATCGAAAAGCTGTTCATCCGTAAGACCTCCGGTTTTTTCCTTTCGATAACGTGCAATAAACGGAACGGTGGCACCGCTCTCAAAAAGTTGTAAAGTATTTTGCAGTTGATTTTTACTAATGCCCGATGCCCTTGTAAATTCAACAAGCAATGCGGTTTCACTGACAAAACTCAATGTAAGAAATATTTTTTGGTACAACCAATTACTGAGCGTAACCCTGATTGATCCATTTTTCGATTATAGCAATGGAAGCATCACTCAGTTTAGGAGCCATTCGTGGCATTGGTTTTACACCTGCTTCATGTTTTATAGTTGACAGTAATTTATCTTTCATACACGCTTCCTTTACGGATTCATAATTACTCAGGTCAATATCATGTGCTTTTTTCACTGCGCTGTGGCATTTGGTTCCACATGAAGCATCAATGATGGGTTTTACATTGGCTGTATAAGTTGGATTATCAGGAATGACTACCGGTGCAGCAGTGCTGGCTTTCTGGGAACTTTTGCAGGAAGTTAAAGTAGTTGTCTGAAGGGCTATCAAGCCGCAAAATGCTGCTAAAGCAGTCAACGAAATAGTTTTTTTCATATATATATAATTTTTATTGCTACAATTTTAATAATTATTTTTCAATCAGAGAAATCACAAATTACATGAGTTCATCGAAGGAATTATTATTTGGATTGGTGATTAAATAGAATAGACCCGATGTTTTCCACATTAACTTGTTTATTGTTAAGGGTAAGAATGGGGAAAAGAAGGGTTTTTCAGAGTTAATTTTGTACAATAACCATCAGAATTTTAAGTTTAAACAAGAACAATATGCCTATTATCCGAAATTTAACATCAGCATTGATTTTGCTTGCCGTGCCGTCACTCACCATGGCGCAGCGAATGACAACAGAAGAGTATATTGCAAAATACAGGGAAGATGCAATAAAAGATATGGTTAAAACCGGAGTTCCTGCATGCATCACACTTGCGCAAGGGATACTGGAAAGTGAAAGCGGCAACAGCAAACTGGCACAGGAAGCCAATAACCATTTCGGTATAAAATGCCATAAAGAGTGGGAAGGAAAAACTTTTCATCAGGATGATGATGCAAGGGATGAATGTTTTCGTAAATATTCAACTGTATTGGAATCTTATGATGACCATTCGGATTTTCTGAAAACACGCAGCCGCTATGCATTCTTATTCGAACTGGATGTAACCGATTATAAAGGCTGGGCACATGGTTTGAAGAAGGCCGGTTATGCAACCAATCCCAACTATGCGCATAAACTGATTGACTTGATTGAACGCTACAATCTTGAAGCCATCAACAACGAAGCAATTGCACGGATGAACGGTGCACCTGCTAATGCCGCTGCAACTTTGGTACGTCAGGTGAGTGTGAAAGATAAGAATGTTTCAGCTAAATCCGATCGCAATGTTACTACAGTGATTAATATTACTCCACCTACGTATTATGCCGAACAGAATAATGTGAAGTATGTTGTTTCAAAAAAGGGTGACACATGGGTGAGCATTGCTAAGGAAAACGATATGATGGTGTGGCAGGTATTAAAGTATAACGATGCATTGCGTGATGATGAGTTGCGCGAAGGAACCATTGTTTACATCAAACCGAAACGCCATTCAGCTCAGCAAAAATTTCATGTGGTAATGCCGGGTGAAAGTATGCGTGATATTTCACAGATGTATGCCATTAAATTAAGTAGTCTGTATAAGAAAAATCAGATTGAACCCGGAACTGTTGTTCAGCCGGGAACCAAACTGAAACTTAGCAACTGAAAAAAAATTTTGCATGATTAAGAGCAGACTGAACCCGTTGTTCGGTCTGTTTTATTTTTAAGGATATGAGATTGGAATCAACCATTGCGCTGACATTATTAAGTTTGCTTACCTGTGCACAAAACACATGGGTACCATTTCCGCCAATGGCATTGCAACCGGTGCTCAAAGGAAATTACGGTGAGTTAAGAAGCAATCATTTTCATTCCGGAATTGATCTGAGTACTCAAGGAAAAATCGGGCAGCCTGTTCGCGCTTCTGCTGATGGGTATGTGTCGCGAATTAAAATAAGTGAGTATGGATACGGCAAAGCAATTTACATTGATCATCCCAATGGTTATACAACTGTTTATGGACATCTGCATCGCCTGGCACCTGCCATTGAAAAATTGGTGACGGAAGAGCAATACAAACAAAACAAGTTCAGCGTAGAGTTATTTCCTGAAAAAAATCAGTTGGTTGTGAGAGCAGGTGACACCATTGCATGGTCAGGCAATTCAGGAAGCTCTGCAGGTCCGCATCTGCATTATGAAATACGGAATACAAAATCTGAAATACCACTGAATCCATTGCAATTTATAAAAAATGTAAAGGATACCATTCCACCGGTAATAAAATCAATTTCAGTATATGGTGTCAATAAAAATTTTACTGAAACAGAAGAAGTCAAAGAAATTATACCGCAGCGGAAAACGGATATTGAATATGTGGTTGAAAATCCTGTAGCCACATCCGCTCTTGCCGGTTTGGGCTATTGCGCAGTGGATGTTGCCAATGACGACAGTGCTGTGTTGGGTGTTTACGAAATGGAAATGTATGCAGGCGGGCAGTTGATGTACAGTTACAGAATGGATGATTTTTCGTTTGATGAAACCAGGAATATCAACGGTCATATTGATTATTCAAAAAAGCAACATGAGGGCAATGTTACAGAATGGTGTTTTCGGCTGCCGGGCAATTCATTCAGCCAGTACAGACAGGTTGTGAATAACGGAATCATCAGAATGGATAGTCTTAAAACTGTTACACTGAAATTAGTGTTGAAAGATGCTGCAGGCAATAGCTCAACATGTTTGATACCGTTAAAGTATGATTCGCAAATAAAACTGAAGCCGCTGCGCATGGCAAGTGAACAAAAAATTGTTTTTGATAAAAAAACAGAAATAAAAAGAGCAGGATACAGACTCATTATTCCGGAAGGAGCTTTATTCAGGAATATATTTTATCACGACAGTGTGAAGAAAGGAGGAAAAGGTTTTTTCTCTCCGAAATATACTTTGTATGACTATGGTGAGCCATTAAAGAAGAATTTAAAACTGGCTCTCAGAACCGGATATTCAGATTCAACATTTACCAATAAGTTGTTGTTGGTGAAAATTTCTGACAAAGGAATATTATCAGCCGAAAACAGCTTTTATAAAAATGGATTTGTGAGTGGAAGCATCAGCACTTTTGGAACTTATGCAGTCACTATGGATACAGTTCCGCCACAAATTGGCGACTGCACAGTGAGTGTTGATTCCGTTTATAATTGCCCGTTGATTGCTGTCAGTGTAAAAGATAATTTGTCAGGAATAAAAAGCTATGCTGCAAAAATTAACGGCAACTGGTATTTGAGTGAATACGATTACATAAACGACAGAATATTAATTTATCTGACTCAACCGTTCGAAGGAGTCATCAAACTTGAACTTACTGTGGGTGATGCCAAACAAAATTTCTCTTCTTCAGTAAGTGAAATAAATCTTCAATAGTTTCTTAAGCTAAATCGCTCAGCCTATATGCTTCATTCATTCTGATTCCTCTTTCAGATTGCTGAAGGTTGCAACATTCATTTACCGGATCATGTTCGAAAAACAATTGCCAGTTGTTTTGAACAGCAGTATTTAAAAATGCTTCTTTTTCCTTCAGTGTCACCAGCGGCCGTGTGTCATAAGCCATCACATAAGGAAGTGGAATATGCCCCACAGAAGGTAATAAATCAGCCATAAAAATCACTTGTTTTCCTTTGAAAGGAATAACAGGCAACATCATGGCATCGGTATGGCCGCGTGCTATGATTACCGGAATTTCAGAATGAAAATTGTTGTTGTTAAGGATTTCCAATTTTGAATCGGAAGGCGTTTTCCCTTCTACAAATTTCAGTTGTCCGCTTTCCTGAATGGGAAGAATATTTTCCTTCAGAAAACTTGCTTTCTCTCTGGCATTGGGTTCAGTTGCCCATTTCCAGTGGTCTTGATGACTCCAGTAAGTAGCATTTTTAAAGGCAGGAACAAATCCTGTTTTATCCGCATTGTGTTTGATGCTGCCTCCGCAATGGTCGAAGTGAAGGTGGGTGAGAAAAACATCTGTAATATCATCAGAAGAAAATCCGAGCTTGTTCAATGATTTTTCAAGAGTGGCATCGCCATGTAGATAATAGTAAGAGAAGAATTTTTCATTCTGTTTATCACCAATGCCATTGTCAACCAGAATAAGTCGTTTGCCATCTTCAATCAGCATACATCGCATGGCCCATGTGCACATATTGTTGTCATCGGCAGGGTTGAGTTTGTTCCATATAGATTTTGGTACAACGCCAAACATGGCTCCGCCATCTAACTTAAAAAAACCGGTATCAATCGTTCGGAGAATCATTGCGTATAAAATATTTTTTGTATTGGAGCATAAAGATATAAAGTCCGGCAATCAGAAAAGGTAAAACAGGCGCTTTGAAACGGAGTATTGCAGCTTCGAGAGCGCAGGTGTACCCAACCAATGCATAGAACGAAAATATAAAAAGTAGTAATGCAAAATGTAAGGACGCATATTCGTTGCGCCAACTGAATGCAGCTATAATATTTATCAAAACAAACAGCATCACCAGCAGATTTTCAGCAGCAGCACCTTTCCATCTCAAACCTGCTTTGTCGAAATGAAATGCCGGAGTAAGTACAGTTTGAAGAAAAGCTTTTGGCGAATTTTTAATCACGCTTATCATATTTGGAGCAATTACCGGAGGCTGAATGTAACTCTCAGCTTTTTCGTAAATAGAATTTTTCATGGTGCTTTGCTGCACAAGTGCAATGGTTCCTGCAGCATTCCGATGCAGTATTTGATTAAAAACAAATGTGCCTGCCGAGTAATAAACAATCATGACAGCGATGGCAACAGCATAAGAAGCCCATAAATTTTTGCTGAAATATTTTTTAGCGAGCAGATACCCTGCCAGAGCAGGTGTTAGAAATAAAACGAAATGAGGTTTGATAAGCCACAGAAAAAGATACAGTGCAATAGTGTAAACCTTCATTCGTGTTGACTGGTTGAATTGTGTAAGTGCATAAACAAATAATCCTGCAGCAGCCAGCAACAAAGTTTCTTTAAGTACTCCTGAAGTGAAAAATACCACCGAAGGAAAAAGCATCAGAATCAGATAGAGAACAAAGCCATTGGATTTTGTGATGGAGATGGTGGCTTTGTAAATTCCTGTTAACCCGCAAAACGAAAGAAAACTGAACAATACTGAATGAACAAGCATATTTGAAAAGGCAATGAAATGTATCAGTGACGAAATTTTTATCATGGTTTCATTGTCGTTCCAGTAGGGTAGTCCTTTCCAGTTGAGCAACGTATAATATTCGTGCTGATTGCTGTCGTTGTAAATACCTAACATCAGTTTGAAGTACGACATCGGATGTTGCAGCGCATATTCATACAATGTTTTTCCTGCTTCATAAAAAAAACATACCGTCATCGCCACTGTAAATTCTTTCAGCATTAAAGGTGATGATGATTCCTGCAAATGCTTTCACAATAAACATGGAACACACAAATGCACGTGACATTCCCTGTAAGTTAAAAAAAACTCTTGTAGCTGATAAACAGACACAACAGCAGGATGTAAATAAGAGGTAGTATAAATAATTCCATGGGTCAGGTGATTTTTTTCAGAAATGGGAATCGTTTCAGCAACAAGTTTTTATCAGTAAGGCATGTAAGGAAGAAGAAGAAAAATGGCAATGCCTGAATTTTATAACGCACAATGGCCCCCATTACAGGGGTTACCAGGCCAATCATTTCAAAGAGCGACAAAGTATAAATGAACGATAAAAGCATCAGCGCTGTGATGGTGAAATTTTTTCTGCTGAAGCTGAAAATACTTAACAGCGTTAATATGATGAGTAAAATATTTTCAAATGCTGCCATCAGGATAAATGCATTTTTTGCTTCCCATACATAAGGCCGTAAAAATACATGTGAAAGGGCCTGAGGTGTATTTCTTACAGCACTCCATTCCGAGTCTTCAAGTATGTTGATAGGAATTGCACTCTGTGCATGATAATCCTGTGCAAGGTCAACAAATTCAGCTTGCTTTTTGGATAACAATTCCATCAATCCATAACCGGGAAGAACTACATTCATCTTCAGCAAAGCTAAATAATAAACGATGGTAATGATTCCGAAAATGGCAATATAATACCGTTTGATGAATGAACTGAAAGCAAAAGCAGCATACAAAGGAACCAGCAAAATAAAATTGTGGAATTTTATCAGCATCAGAAACAAAAGAAAAATGACGAAGCAAATCAGCGAACGGAATTTCCTGTCGTGGATGAAACGGTGAAGGCAATAGAGAGATAAACCGGTTGCAAAAAATATGAGTGAATCTTTGAGTAAACCGGAACCCCAGAATAAAACTGATGGCAGAAAGTAAGTGCCTGCATAAAGTGCACGTTTGAACTGTGGCAGGTGAAGAATAAATAATTTCAGCAGAGCAGTAAGCCCTGTGAACGACAGAAAACAATAAATAACAGCATGCACATAATAATGTCCTAAAGAAAAAAATCTTAAGAATGCATTGAGTCTGATTTGAAAACGATAATCATTAAAAATTACGGCTTTGTTATACCAGTTATGCATTTGATCGTAATAAGGCAGAAGGTAGGGAGCTTTGTCATCAATTCCGGTGAGCATTCTTAAAAACCAGGTAGGATGTTCATGCAATACTGAAAACATGATTTTACTGTCGTCAAAAAACTTAAAAGTGTCGGCAGTAAGTCTGTTGGTATAAAAGTGAGTGAATACCAGCGATAATAAAACCGCAAAAACCAGTTTAACCGCAAAAGCAAACGACAACATTCTGTGGCTGATACCTTCAATACGGAAAAATGAGGCTTTTCCGATGATGAAAAAAAACAGCGATGCGTATGCTATGCTAAGTATCAGTTCCACTCTGTGAATTGGTATAATATTTACAGGTTAACACCGGCATTTGCCGGCAAAGAGTTACCTTTGCACAAAGAAACAAAAAACCGCTTCAATCAAATTTTTATTGACAGAAATATTTAAAAAATGGATAGTCTGAAAGAAACTAATGTTGACACTGCAGAAAAACTGGGTTTGCTTCCTGAAGAGTATGAAAAAATAAAAAATCTCCTTGGCAGAAAACCTAATTTCAATGAAATAAGCATTTATTCCGTGATGTGGAGTGAACATTGCTCCTACAAAAATTCAATCACCTGGCTTAAAACACTTCCACGCGAAGGACCTCACATGATGGCTAAGGCAGGCGAAGAGAATGCAGGGCTTGTTGACATTGGCGATAAACTGGCATGTGCATTTAAAATCGAATCACACAATCACCCTTCGGCTATAGAGCCATATCAGGGAGCAGCTACGGGAGTTGGCGGTATCAACAGGGATATTTTTACCATGGGCGCAAGACCGATTGCCCAACTCAACTCATTGCGTTTTGGAAATATTAAAAATGAGCGTACCAAAATGCTGATGAAAGGTGTGGTGAAAGGAATTGGCGACTACGGCAATGCCTTTGGCGTTCCTACGGTGGGTGGTGAAGTTTATTTTGAAGATTGTTATAATACCAACATTCTGGTAAATGCCATGAGTGTGGGCGTGGTTGCTCATGGAAAAACTGTTAAAGCAATTTCCTATGGCGAAGGTAATCCTGTTTTTATTGTGGGTTCAGCAACCGGCAAGGATGGAATTCATGGTGCAACGTTTGCTTCGGGCGATTTGCATGAATCATCACATGAGGATTTGCCATCGGTGCAGGTGGGCGATCCTTTTCAGGAGAAACTGTTGTTGGAAGCAACACTTGAAGTGATTGAAACCGGTGCAGTTGTTGGAATGCAGGACATGGGAGCAGCAGGTATCATCTGTTCCACTTCCGAAATGTCGGCAAAAGGCGAACATGGTATGGTTATTCATCTCGACAAAGTGCCTACCCGCCAGGCCAACATGGAGCCGTGGGAAATTCTTTTGTCGGAGTCGCAGGAGCGCATGCTCATTGTAGGAATTAAAGGACGCGAAGACGAAATTTATAAAGTTTTCGAAAAATGGGATCTTAACTGTACACGCATTGGCGAAGTAACCACCGGTGGTCAGTTGAAATTTTATATGAACGGAACGCTGGTAGCAGATGTCAATGCCGATTCGCTTGTATTGGGAGGTGGAGCACCTGTGTATAAAAGAGATTACAAAGAGCCTGCATATATTAAAGCAAACAAATCTTTCGATATCAATAAAATTGCAGTTCCAAAGGATTTGAAAGAAGTAGCAATGCAACTGGCAGGTCACCCGAATATTTGCAGCAGACGCTGGGTGTACACGCAGTACGACAGCATGGTGGGCACGGTGAATATGAGTACCAACCGCCCTTCTGATGCAGCTATTGTTAATGTCAGAAACTCGAAGAAAGCGATTGCAGTAACTGTTGACTGTAATGCAAGATATGTATATGCCGACCCTGAAACCGGCTGTTCTATTGCTGTTGCGGAAGCAGCCAGAAATATTGTTTGCTCAGGAGGTGTTCCTTCGGCAGTAACCAATTGTCTTAACTTCGGCAATCCCTACAATCCTGAAGTATATTGGCAGTTTGTGCACAGCATTAAAGGAATGGGAAAAGCTTGTGAGAAATTTCAAACTCCCGTAACAGGTGGTAATGTGAGTTTCTACAATCAATCCAAATCAGGAAATGAGGAAGTGCCTGTATATCCAACACCAACCATTGGAATGATAGGTTTGGTGGAGAATAAAAATAAAATTGCAACCCTTGATTTTAAGAATGTAGGTGATCATATTTTTCTGATTGGAGCCTCAGCAAACGACATTGCATCATCTCAGTATCTTGTGCATGTGCATGGTGTTGCCAACAGCCCTGCGCCACAGTTTGATTTGGAAGAAGAGTATAATGTTCAGCAGGTGGTGAAAGATATTATTGCACAACAGTTGGTGCAGTCTGTACATGATGTTTCTGACGGTGGACTTTTTATTTCACTGATTGAATCAGCAATGCACCGCAATTTAGGTTTCGATATTATGACTGACGAAGAAATACGTAAAGATGCATTTCTTTTTGGTGAGTCGCAAAGCAGAATTGTGGTAACGGTGAATGAAGAGCAGCTGGACGATTTTCTGAATGCAGTTACTGCAATGGATGTTGAATTTACCAATATCGGTCAGGTAACTTCAGGAGCTATTCTCATTGATCAGGAATCTTTCGGTGTGGTTTCAGATTATAAAACATTATACAATACTTCGATTGAAAATGAGTTGGCACATTCATAAAATAACAGATTATGTACATACCTGATGAATTTAAGAATACCGATTTTGAGAAACAAGTGGAGTTTGTCAGGCAACACACTTTTGCTGTATTGGTGACAACAGGAAAGCAAAGTCCCATTGCAACACACATCCCTGTTTTAAGTCATGTAAAAAACAACAAACTCATTTTGTACGGACACATTGCCAAGCCGAATCCCCAGGCCGAAACATTTTATAACGATGCCGATGCTCTTGTGATTTTTCAGGGAAGCAATGCCTATGTTTCTTCAAGCTGGTACAGCCATGAGAATGTATCTACATGGAATTATCAGGCAGTACATTGTTATGGTAAAATCAAGGTGCAGACAGAGCTCGAACTGATGGAATGTCTGCAGTTGATGACAGATTTTTACGAAGCAAAAGTTCAACATCCGAAAACATTTGACAAAATACCTGCACAGGTTATCCGTGAGAATTTCGGAGGAATTGTAGGTTTTGAAATTGAAGTGAGCAGGATAGATGCCATTGATAAATTATCGCAGAACAGAAATAACAAAGATTATTTTGAAATAGTAAAACAGCTGAGCCTGAGCGAAGATAAAAATGCGCAACAGATTGCTGCAGAAATGCAAAAGCGCAGAAACGACAATGAAAATTAAAACTTCCTGTTTGGCTTTATTTTTACTCTGTAAAATGGTTCGGTTTGACTAACTTCGCGCCAAATTAAACAACTGTGCATCAATCAGGATTCGTTGCTATTGTAGGGAAACCCAATGCGGGTAAATCCACACTGCTCAATACACTTTTGGGCCAGGACCTGAGCATTGTTACACCCAAAGCACAGACCACGCGCCATCGTATCCGCGGAGTGCTTACAACTGAAAATTATCAGTTGATTTTTCAGATACACCGGGCATCATCACACCGGGGTATAAACTCCATGAAAGAATGATGTCGTTTGTGCAGAGTGCATTTGCTGATGCTGATGTGATATTGCTTGTGCTTGATGCTGCCGATAATCATTTTGATGCTGAACGGTTTCTTAAACTCAATACCACCAACAGAAAACTGGTGGTAGCACTCAACAAAATTGATTTGAGCTCGCAGGAAGAAGTGGAAAGAATTATTGAGAATCTCAACAACACATTACACCCTGATGCCATTGTGCCCATATCGGCAAAAGAAAAATTTGGAGGAGAAATGCTCGTCAACGCACTGCTGAAGTTTATTCCCGAAGCACCACCTTACTTCGACAAAGACATGCTTACCGATCGCAACGAAAGGTTCTTCGCTTCTGAGATTATCCGCGAAAAAATATTTCTGCAATACGACAAAGAAATTCCTTACAGCATTGAAGTTGCTATTGAAGAGTTTAAAGACCTTCCCAACATTGTGCGCATACGCAGTTATATTTTTGTTGAACGTGAATCGCAAAAAGCAATTCTGCTTGGGAAAAACGGTGCTGCAATAAAAAAACTAGGCATGGCAGCAAGAAAAAAAATTGAAACGATGGTTGGTAAAAAAGTTTTTCTGGAGCTTACCGTTAAGATTCGTGACGACTGGCGCAACAACGAACAGCAACTGACAAATTTTGGATATACCGAATAACATAAAACCTGAATGAGTAATATTATCGCTATAGTAGGAAGACCCAATGTGGGAAAATCAACACTCTTCAACCGGCTGACGGAAAGTATGGATGCCATTGTGCATGATGAAGCAGGAGTTACCCGCGACCGTCATTATGGAACTGGAGAGTGGACAGGTAAAAATTTTTCTGTCATTGACACCGGTGGTTACGTGTATGGCTCAGATGATGTTTTTGAAAAGGAAATCCGTAAACAGGTAGAACTTGCTGTTGAAGAAGCTGATTTTATCATCTTCCTTACAGATGGCAGAGAAGGAGTGAGCGATTATGATAAAGATATTGCCTCGTTGCTGCGAAATTCAAGAAAGAAAGTTTTTCTGGTGGTGAACAAAGTAGATACGCCCAAACAAATTGACGACTCGGTGGAATTCTATTCACTGGGTCTGGGTGAGTTTCACTGTATTTCCGCTGCCAACGGTAGTGGCACTGGCGAACTTCTGGATGCCATTGTCAAAGAGTTTAAACCTGAAAAGGAAGACGAGGAAGTGTTACCTCATATTACCATTATCGGACAACCGAATGTAGGCAAATCATCTCTGATAAATATGCTTACCGGCACCGACAGAAGTATTGTTACTCCTGTTGCCGGAACCACCCGCGACAGCATCAACATCCGCTATTCAAACTTTGGTTTTGATTTTATTCTGGTGGACACAGCAGGGCTTCGCAAGAAGGCAAAGGTGAGGGAAGATCTGGAATTTTATTCGGTGATGCGCAGTATCCGTGCAATAGAAAAAAGTGATGTATGTATTATGATGATTGATGCCGAGAAGGGTTTTACCGCTCAGGACGCCAATATTTTTCATCTCACACAAACCAATCACAAAGGCGTTGTTATTGTTGTAAATAAGTGGGACCTCATTGACAAAGAAAAAAATTCTACCAAACAATTTACAGAAGAAATTAAGGCTTCTATAGCTCCGTTTACGGATGTGCCCATCATTTTTACTTCTGTGCTGAATAAGCAACGTATTTTTAAATCTCTTGAAACAGCCATCGAAGTGTATAAAAACAGAATTCAGCATATACCAACTTCGCAGCTCAATAAAATGATACTTCCTTATATCGAAAACTATCCTCCGCCTTCGGTGAAAGGGAAGTTTATCAACATCAAATACATTACGCAGGTACCCGGGCCATACCCAAGATTTGTTTTTTTCAGCAGCAATCCTCAGTATATTCAAACGGCTTACAGACGTTTTCTTGAGAATAAATTGCGTGAGCATTTTAATTTTTCAGGAGTGCCCATTGCTATTTCTTTCCGTAGCAAAGACAGTGGAAAGGAAGTATAATACATGAAAACACTGTATGAGCTCAAACCTTTTCTCGACCAAAAGGTCAAAGAGTTTAACGCCATTGATTTCATTGAAAACGATCCCATATCCATTCCGCATTTATTCAGTAAGCCCGAAGATATTGAAATAAGCGGTTTTCTTACTGCAATGATTTCATGGGGGCAGCGACCCGTTATTTTGAAGAATGCAGCAAAGCTTATGAATGCAATGGAATATGCACCGCATGAATTCATTTTGCATGCGAAGCCAACCGATATGAAAATTTTCAGATCATTTGTACATCGCACTTTTAATGGAGATGATGCAGTATATTTCTTAAAATCGCTTCAAAATATTTACAGACAACATGGTTCCATGGGCGAACTGATGAAAGAACTTTCACAAAAAAAATCTTTTCCCGAAGCCATTCATCATTTCCGCAAGGAAGTGTTTAAGCAGAAAACAGAACCGCGCATCATGAAACACATAGGCGACCCGCTGAAAAATTCGGCATGCAAGCGACTGATGATGTTTATGCGATGGATGATTAGAAGTGATGCACAAGGTGTGGACTTCGGAATCTGGAAAATTTCTCCATCGCTGCTTTATTGCCCGCTCGATGTACATTCAGGAAGGGTGGCCCGGCAACTTGGATTGCTGCATCGCAGGCAGGACGACTGGAAAGCGGTTGAAGAGCTGACTTCAAACCTGAGATTGCTCGATGCTGGCGACCCTGTAAAGTATGATTTTGCGCTGTTTGGACTTGGCGTGAGTGGTTGGGAGTAATATCATTTTTGTTAAAAAAGCCGTTAATACTTCTGCAAGGTGCAGCCCTCAGGCCTGTTATTTAAATTACTTTTGTTAAAAATAAACCAACAACTGTTTTCATGAATAAGATTAAGATAGGAATTGTGTTTGGTGGCGCTTCGCGCGAACGTGAAGTATCGTTTGCAGGAGGACGCACTGTTTATGATAATCTCGACAAATCACTTTTTGAACCGGTACCACTTTTTGTGGACAGCTTCGGGAATCTCATTATCCTCGACTGGCAATACATCTACAAAGGCAGCATCCGCGATTTTTATCCTGCCTCCGAATTTTTGCCGGAGTCGCCCCGCGGTTTTCAGATTTATGCTGAGAATTTGGGCAGCCTTACAATGCAGGAGCAAATTCGACTGACCATAAAACTCGGAACGCGCATTGAATTTTCGCAGTTGAACGACCTTATTGACTTTGCATTTTTATGTCTGCATGGTGCCGATGGCGAAGATGGACGCATACAGGGAATGCTGGAATATTACCGTATTCCTTATTCAGGATCGGGAATTATTTCGTCAGCAATAGGAATGAATAAAGCAGTACAGAAAGAGTTTATGCGCAAGGCAGGATTCAACACGCCTGCATATCTCACTCTGCAAAGAGATGAATGGCTGAACACTGACGATAAAAATATTTTCCTGAAAAGACTGAGCGAAACAGGATTCCCCTGTGTGGTGAAAGCTGCAAATCAGGGTTCAAGTATTGGTATCAGCGTATTGCAGTCAGCTGATTTGAATACCTTCACCAGGGCAGTGAACCGCTCATTGTTTATTGCTGAAATAAGTCGTGCCGAATGGAATGCGCTCACTTTTGATGGCAAGGTGGAATGGGTGAAGACCACTGCTGATATACGAGAGGGAATAGGATTGCCTGCACGTATTGGCGAACGCATCATTTATCATCCCGAAGAATTGCTTGGAGTATTGATGCAACTTTTTGGCGAAATGGAAGAAGTGGTAACCATCACTGCTATTGAAGGCGAAACCGAAGTGCTGATAGAATCTTTTATTGAAGGAAAAGAATTTTCATGTATTGTTATAGAAGATGCAGAGGGAAAACCGGTAGCATTGCCTCCTACAGAAATACGCAAAGGCAAAGAAGTGTTCGATTACCGTTCCAAATATCTTCCGGGATTGTCGCGTAAGGTAACGCCTATTCATCTGCCTGAAGTGCAGATAGAAACCATCAGACGTGAATGTGAGCGCTTGTATCAGTCGCTGCACTTCAACGTGTATGCCCGCATTGATGGTTTCATTACTGAAAACGGAACTATTTTTCTGAATGATCCGAACACCACTTCAGGGATGATGCCAAGCAGTTTCTTCTTTCATCAGGCTGCTGAAATAGGGATGAATCCGTCTCAGTTTATTTCTTACATCATTCACACTTCCATTACTGCCAGAGCGAATGATATGAAATCGTTTAAGTCAGTTCCTGAACTGAAGCGCAGAATGGAAACTCTGCTTAAAGAAAAAAACAAATCATCAGCACAGCGTACGCGTGTTGGTGTCATCATGGGCGGTTATTCCAGCGAAAGACATATCAGCGTAGAGAGCGGACGAAATGTTTATGAAAAACTTTCTTCGAGTGAGAAGTATGAACCTGTACCTTATTTTCTTGCAGGCAACGAGCAGTCTTATTCTCTTTATCGTATTCCAATCAACCTGATGCTGAAAGACAATGCAGACGATATTCGCGAAAAAATATTGAACTTCAATCAACATTCCATCACTCAGAAAATTATTGCTCAGTGCAGGGATATTATTGAAAAATTTGCCAGCTCAGATAATCTCAATCCACCTGAAAAAATTTCTTTCAGTCAGTTGGCTTCGCAGGTGCAGATAGTGTTTATTGCGCTGCATGGTCGCCCCGGTGAAGATGGCGAATTACAGAAACAGCTTATCAAGGAAGGTTTGCCTTTCAACGGTTCCAGAGTAGAGTCATCACAAATTACCATTGACAAATATCACACCAACGAAATTCTTTCGCAGAATGGTTTCAAAACTGCCAAGCACTACAAAGTGAGTGATGAAGAATGGAGAAGTAACCCGGCTGCACTGGAAGAAAAAATTCAGAGTGAATTCGGTTTTCCTGTTGTTGCCAAACCTGTGGACGATGGATGCAGCAGCGCAGTAAAAATAATCCGTAACGAAAATCAGTTGCATGCATTTGCAGAACTGATGTTTCGCAGCAGCGATGAGCTGAACAGTCAGGCAGCAGGACAGTTGAAGATAAAACACAAAGAAGAATTTCCGAGAAAGAAATATTTCCTGATAGAGTCATTGATTACCGGTGAAGGATGCAAACATTTTCTGGAAATAACAGGAGGGATGCTCACCCATTATGACGAAGCAGGAAATGTGCAGTATGAAATGTTTGAACCCAGCGAAACACTTCACGAAGGTGATGTGTTGTCACTCGAAGAAAAATTTCTTGCCGGTGAAGGGCAGAACATCACTCCTGCACGTTACAGCAAAAACACTATGGAGAACAGACTTCTTTCTGATATTGTAAAAAAAGAATTGCAGCGTGCTGCACGTCTGCTTCACATAGAAGGATATGCACGTATTGATGCATTTGTGCGTGTGAAGGCTGACAACAAAGTGGAAGTAATTTTTATTGAAGTCAACTCACTTCCGGGAATGACTCCTGCAACATGCATATTCCATCAGGCTGCACTCAATCATTACAAACCTTATGAGTTTATTGAGAAAATTCTCGAATTTGGTGTTGCACGAAATAATTTTATGATGAGTAATTGATGTATGAAGAACCTGATTCGTTTTCTTAAATCCAGATTTTTCTGGATCAATTTGTTAATCATTTTCACCCTGATAATTTCATCGGTCGGTTTGGTGTATAAATGGCTCGACAGTTACACCGATCATGGCAACTCAGTTTCTGTACCCGACCTGCATGGGATGAACATCAAAAAAATAGAACAGTTTCTACGTGCTAAAAATCTTACTTTCAAAATTGCTGATTCATCTGCCTACAACCTCGATATGAAACCCGGAACGGTTGTAGAGCAGGACCCTGCACCTGATGAGAAAGTAAAAGAAGGACGTACTATTTATCTCACCATCACACGCAGCGAAGCACCTATGGTAAAAGTTCCTGCGCTCAAAGATGTTTCACTGCGACAAGCTGAAGCAATACTTAATGCATCAGGCTTGCGCATGGGTGAGCAGATTTTCAAACCTGACCTTGCAAAAAATGCAGTGCTTTCCATGATGATGAATGGCAAAGAGCTGAAAGCCGGTAACGAAGTGCCCAAAGGCTCAGCCATTGATTTGATTGTAGGTGACGGACTGGGCAATACCCTTGTCACTGTGCCTAATCTCATCGGCCTTACTTATGATGAAGCACTTTTTGTCCTTAAAGGATCATCACTCAATGTGGGCTCTGTTTTTTTCGATGGTGTTTCGCGCGACACACTGAATGCAGTTATTTATGACCAAAGACCGGAGGCTGACGAAGAAGCCACCATCAATCAGGGTGAAGCAATAGACCTTTACCTGAAAAGATAAACATCAGAATTGTCAACAGACACTGCAAATATTATTTTCAGAAGTAAAACGGATTATAAAATTGTTTTCTGTAGCTTTTTGCAAAATCAGTTAAACATTTCTTCTCAGTATTTCCCAGTCATTCCAGAGTTTGTACTCTCTTGTATAAAGCACATTCAACCGGTCACGCATTTGCACATTCCCTTCCGGAATGTGCAGCCCGTCAGCAGGACTGAAAATTCCTTGTTTGATTTTCGAAACATCGTTCGCAGGCTTTTTAATATCAGGAGCTACCCAGGTTTTTTTACCTCGTAGCACAGAAATACTGTTGGAGATAAGTGCCGATTTACTTTTCAATATAAAAATCAATACCGGAGAAAAGAGCAGCAACAGCAGTGATACCACAACATCAAAAACACGCTTCTTGCGTTTGTTTACAGGGTTGTTCAGAGCATTCACATCCACCAGATACAAATCACCATTGTCGTTGATGGAGTTGCTGCCTATGATAAATAAACTTTCGGCAGGAGCAATTTTATATTCCACATCGCGCTGTCTTGGTGCAAGCATGTGTTCAATAATGTCGTGAGAACTTAACGATTGCGAACTGAAAATCACTTCGTCAATACGGTAAATTTCTATCACTTCACTGAGTTGAGAAATATTACCAAGTCTGAATTGTTTAAGCTCCTGATCTCCTGTATTTCCGGTGTCAATAAATCCGATAAACTGTGTACTCGAACCAGACAGCTGCAGCAGTGAGAGAATTCGTTTTGCATTTGCAGTATCAGCAACAATGATTAATCGCTTGCGCACATCTGCAGCCAGTGCATAACCTTTCATTCCTGATGCATTGAGCGCATAGCGGATGAGTGCTGTAATCAGACATGCCCATGCAGTGTTCATGATAATCAGTGCACGCGAAAAACGATATTGCTCGCTGAGCAAGGCATATACAACAAGAATAAAAATGGTTCCGGATAAAATCCCTCTGATGGTTTTCGAAATTCTGAGTGGCTTGTCATATCCACCCGTGAGGAAGGATGATATAATCCATATCAACACATAAGCAGGAACAACATACATCATGTACTCATCAGGATAATGCAGTTGTTTTACATAAAGCTCCCAGTATGTTTTGATAATGTAATAACCTCCGTAAATTGTCACTGCATCCAGCAGTGGCAGAAACATACGGCTTAAAAATCTGCTGACGATGGCTGCACCTGCACGCAGATAAATGGCAATATTTATCAGGAAAGAAAATAACGCTGCATTGCTTTGCGAAAAATGTTTTTTGGCAAAAATGCTCATGGCTTTGTAAAACACCACCACATAATTCACACTGCTTTTCTTGGTGCTTTCGCCTTTGTAATGGATAATTTTTGTTTCTGGGAAATAATAATTTTTGTATCCGGCCTGTGTGATGCGGTAGGAGAGGTCAATGTCTTCTCCATACATGAAAAAAGTTTCGTCAAGCAAACCGGTTTTGTCAAGTGCAGCTTTCCGCATCAGCATAAATGCTCCGCTGAGCACTTCTATTTCATGTGTTTTGTTTTTGTCTAAATATCCGAGATGATAACGCCCGAAAATTTTTGACTTGGGAAACAGTGCCGACAGTCCGAATATTTTGTAGAATGCAACAGCAGGGGTTGGCAATCCTCTTTTTGATTCAGGCAGATAATTCCCTTTTCCGTCTATCATGTGAACACCCAAACCTCCGGCATCAGGATGTGCATCCATGAATGAAACAACTTTGTTGAACGTATCTTCTTCAACCACAGTGTCGGGATTCAGCAGCAACACATACTCGCCACTGCTCTGCTGAATGGCCTGGTTGTTGGCTCTTGAAAATCCGGTGTTGATTTTGTTTTCAATCAGTTTTACTTCAGGAAATTTTTCTCTGACCATGTCGCATGATCCGTCAACAGAATTGTTGTCAACCACAAATACTTCCACTGCTATATTTTTTGAAGCCTTCTGCACCGAAAGCAGACACTGCTCCAGAAAATATTTTACATTGTAGTTAACAATTATTACTGATAGCTTCAATACGATTTTATTTTTCCCTCTCAGCTTGCTGAGTTAATTTCTTTTTCTATGATATAACGGTTTCTGTCTTTATCGTTTCGCGAAATCATTTCAGCTAAAAATCCTGCTAAAAACAACTGCGTACCAATGATCATGGATGTGAGTAACAGATAAAATGACGGACGCTGTGTGAGTCGTGTGGCTGGAATGTCGTTATACACACAATAAATTTTTGAAATACCCAGATATGCAGCACCCAATAATCCGAGTGTAAACATCAGCGTACCTAAGGTGCCAAACAGGTGCATTGGTTTTTTGCCGAAACGCGAAACAAAAGTGATGGACAACAAATCAAGAAAACCATTGACAAATCGTTCAAGTCCGAATTTGGTTTTTCCATACTTCCTTGCACGGTGTTCAACTTCTTTCTCTCCGATTTTGGTAAAACCAACCCACTTGGCTATAACAGGAATGTAGCGATGCATCTCGCCATATACTTCAATGTTTTTTACCACATTGATATGATAGGCTTTCAGTCCGCAGTTGAAGTCGTGCAGATTATGTATGCCTGATACCTTACGTGTAACGCTGTTGAAGAATTTACTAGGCAAAGTTTTTGAAATCGGATCATGTCTTTTCTTTTTCCAACCGCTTACCAAATCGTATTTATCTTCGGTAATCATTTTATAAAGTCCGGGAATTTCATCGGGGCTGTCCTGCAAATCGGCATCCATGGTAATCACTACTTTTCCATTTGCTGCTTCAAAACCTTTGTGCAGTGCGGCAGACTTACCATAATTTCGTTTGAATTTGAAACCTCTCACCTGAGGATTTTTTTCTGCCAGCGAAGCAATCACTTTCCACGAATCGTCCTTGCTTCCGTCATCTATCATGATGATTTCATAACTGTAATGATGTTGCTGCATCACTTTTTCAATCCATGATACCAGTTCGGGCAGCGACTCTTCCTCGTTGTATAATGGAATGATTACCGATATGTCCTGAACGTTTGTGCTCATGATTATTCTGATGGAAAGTTAGAATGATTTTTTTTTATAAATAGCAGCAATAATGAGTGACAATATAAATCCCGACAAACTCTTGCTCATAAACTCACTCAGTGCAATGGTTTTTACATCAATGCTGTTGTAGTCTTCCACCAGTTTATCATAGGTAGCTTCGCTCAGCAATCCTTTAAACTCTGTTTCCATTAGTTCAAGTTGTGCAAGCGCATCCGATTTGAACTGATCCACCACTGAGCTGTCAATTACTGTACAGAAAATAAATATCAGTAATGCCGACAGCAATCCTCCTAATATGGCAGTAGTTAATCCCATACGAAATGCATTGCCATAAGTAATAAATCCTTCGCATTCATGATCGCGATACATTTTTACCGAACGGGCAATCATCACAATGGGTATCCAGGCTCCTATCCACGAAGCATTTCCCAGCGGGTTGAAACCCGCTAAATACAAGAGGAGAAACACTGCAAAAACAGAGGCGCCTGTAATTCCTCCATAATGTATGGCGTAACGTGTCATAAAATGTTGTTAAACGCGCAAATGTACTAAACTGACGGTGAAACTTTATATCAATTTCCGGTGTCATAAATTTTATTGCTCACAGCAGTGAAAAATCAGTCTTTTAACGAATCTTTCAGCAGTGCTATTGTCAGATTGCAACAATTTGTAAACGATGTTTTTCTATCTTTGTGCCCGGGTAAGTCTTATACGACCAGCTCCCCCGAACCTCCCCAGGGCAGGAATGCAGCAAGGATAAGGGGTTGTAGCGGTGCGATATAAGTAGCTTACCCTTTTTATTTTCAGCGATTGGCAGCAAATTTTCTGCAGGCAATCAATTTATCGTAACGCACAGTCTGAGGGCGGTAATAAACCAGAATCCAGTAATTGTTTTCAGTTTCGTAATGATTTCCTTCAAGCCAGCTTTCATCACCATAGGTTGTTCTGTCTTTCACAAACATATATTCATAGTTGTAATATCCCTGTTTGAGAAATAATGTTCCGGTATAGGCCTTCAGTTCTTCGTCATACTTCATCATGGTGTTGTTGTTATACTGCCAGTCGGTAAGGTCGCCTGCAATGTAAATGTTTCCATCCTGAACGGGATCTTTGTAATTGAGCTGAAAGTGCACTTTGGCATAATCAGCATCTCTGTCGGGGTGACTGCCGCTGTAGTTTTTTATTTCAAACTTTCCGTTGATGTCGTTGTCGGAAGAGTAGCGTGTGTAGTATCTTACCTTGTCGGGCATCAGATAAACATCGGTTCCGTCATCGTGCATCACAATGCGCTGAACAAATTCTGTTTCGTATTTCAGCGAGCGTATGTCAAATCTTCTGAACTCATTACCTCCGTTGAAAGTGTTTTCCTCATCGTAATTGTAGTCTAATAAATCGTCCTTGATGAAAATTGGTTTCAGGTTATCGAGTGCATTATCCCATCTGAAGTTCTGCAAAATTTTTTACTTTCAAATCGCCAAAGGGATTGGTAATGGGATATCTGCTGGTGCCAATGCTGAAATCCACTTCCTGTTTCTGCTGACGGAATTCTGCTGAAGTAGCTGCATGTACAGATGCCTGTATGTCCACTAAATTTTCGTACACTAAAAATCTTCTTGTAAAAGCCACACTGTCGGGGTTGTTGTCGAGATAAACTTTCAGCAGATAATTTCCTGAAATCATAGGTTTGATTTGTTCATTCGGAAATTTAAGCTGATAATTGGTATAAGGCTGAAGAGTGTTGAATGAAAAACTGTAATCCATTATTCTGTCTTCGTAAAAACTGTACAGATAAGTGGAGCGTGTGATGTCTGAAGGTTTCCACTGTGCATCGCAATGAATGATGGTGTACCAGTAATCTTTGTAGTCGCCATCCAGGTCGTCAAATTTCAGCATCAGTTGCATACCCGAGTTCAGCTCAATGGTGGGTTCGCTCAGAGGCAGCTGGGAGTTTTCAAGTATTACTGTTTTGATGTTGGGGCGATAGATGTAATTATCATATCTGAAATAATTCTGATTGAAATACTCTGAAGAGTTTTGTGCTGACGATGTCAGGTATAACATCAGGCATACGATTGTAATTACAAATTTTTTCATCCTTTATTCGCTTAATTCCATCCATTGCATATAACCATCTTCCCAGCGGCTTTGCAGTTCGTTACATTCTTTTTCAGATTGCTCGTAAGCAGCCTGCAGTTGTGCGCTTTTTTCTTTGTCGCTGTAGTTTTCTTCCTTGCTTAATTGTTCCAGCAGGTCATCTTTTTTTCTGCGTGCATCATTCAGTTCAGTCTCTAATTTTTTTACTTGTTTTTCGAGCAATGCAACTTGTTTTTTTACGTCTGCTTCAACAGGTGTCTCATTTTTTTCCTTTATCGTTTTTTTAACGGCAGTTTTCACTTCCGATTTTTTCTCCTGCTGTTTTCTTGCTGCCCAGTGTTCATACTCTTCATAGGTGCCCGGATATTCTTTGAGCTGATGGTTTTCGATAAACCATATTTTATTGGCAATTTGTTCCACAAAAAACGGTCGTGCGAAACCACTACAAAAGTGCCTTCGTAATTCTGCAGTACCTCTGTCAGTATTTCCACCGATTGCATATCGAGGTGGTTGGTAGGCTCGTCAAGTAACAGAAAATTGGCTTTGCTCAGAATTAGTTTGCCTAAGGCCACACGTGCTTTTTCGCCTCCTGAAAGCACTTTTATTTTTTTGAACACATCATCCTTGTTAAACAGAAATGCTCCGAGAATACTTCGTATGCGCTGATCGGTTTCAAGCGGAGCAAACAGTTGCAACTCCGTCATCAGGTCGTTGTTGATGTTCAGACTTTCGAGCTGATGCTGCGCATAGAAAGATGTTTTTACATTGTATCCTTCTTTCAGTTCTCCTCCGGCTGTTTCAGTTCCGGCAATTATTTTAAGCAGTGTGGATTTACCTTTTCCGTTGGCACCAATGAGTGCAATTTTATCACCGCGTTCAATCTGAAAATGGGTGTTGTTGAATATTTCAAGTGCATCATATTTTTTGGTGATGTGATGACCTTCATAAACAACTTTTCCGGGTTGTGATTCAATATTCAGCGACAACCTCATGGTTGACGAAGGCCCTGCTACGGCTTCCACTTTGTCCATGCGGTCCAGCATTTTCATTCGCGACTGTGCCATCTTGGCCTTGCTTGCCTTAGCTCTGAAACGGTCTATCAGCTTTTGTTGTTCTTTGATATATTTCTCCTGATTGTCGAACTGCCGCTGCTGCAATTCGTCACGCAGTGTCTTTTGTTCAAGATAATCTGAAAAATTTCCTGTATAAATCGTAATTTTTTCGTTGGCAATTTCAGCAATGGTGTTCACGGTGCGGTCTAAGAAATAACGGTCGTGCGAAACAAGAATAAATGTTCCGTCATAGTCCTGAAGATATTTTTCGAGCCATTGAATGGATGGAAGATCCAGGTGGTTGGTAGGTTCGTCAAGCATCAGCAGGTCAGGTTTTTTCAGCAGCATTCGCGCAAGCATTACACGCATACGCCATCCTCCCGAAAATTCTTTGAGCGGACGACTGAGGTCTGCTGTAGAGAAACCAAGACCTTCCAGTATGGCTTCGGCACGATGGGTGATGGTGTAGCCGTCAAGCGATTCGAATTCACTTTGGAGAAAATAAAGTTCATTCAGTAACTCTTCGCCATGTTCAGTTTCGAGTTGTTTCAGAATTTTTTCTATTTTTTCGTGAAGGATGTTTTCGCGTTCAAAAACTTCAAGTGCTACATCGAGAATACTTTTATCCGACTCATACGAAAGTAAATCCTGATTAAGAAAACCTATGGTAAGGTCGCGTCTTCCGGTGATTTCTCCACCTGTAAGGCTATATTCACCATGGATAATGCGCAGCAGGGTTGATTTTCCGGTACCATTGGCGCCTACCAGTCCAATTTTCTGATTGGGTTTAATGTGCCATGATGCATCGCGGTATAGATAACGGCCTCCAAAATCGAAGCTGATGGAATTTAAAACAAGCATTCGGCAAAAATACTAAACTAATGCTGCATATAGGTTTGATGGTGTTCGAATTGAAGAAATATGAATCATTCTAAAATGTGACAACATATTTGGTTTTTTAATCCTAAAATCACCTTTCATTCAGGTACCAAAGAAAACTACAATCAGTAAACTGACTCCCGGCAGTCCCGCAGTACTGCGGGACTGCCGGGAGTAAAAACCGCTCACCCATAGCACTAAATAGCGAAGACGCGCTATTGTAATTTTTGTGATTTAAAACAGAATGATGCAATTGTATTGCTGTACGATTGCCTGAATTGGTCAGATGCTTCTTCTGTCTAATTTTTCGAACTCACTGTTGTTGCTGATATATTCAGGAACGATGGCTTTCATTTTCGATACGAGTGCAATGTTGTCCTGTGTTTTGAAAAGCTCTGTCAACTCATCAATCTCACGGCTTATCTCTTCAAAATGATATTCTCTGACTTTAGCAATTAATATTTTAGAATGATGTGTGGCAAGAGTGTCTTCCTGTTTGTTGAGCAGTTCCTCATAAAGTTTTTCTCCCGGACGCAAACCGGTATAAACGATTCTGATGTCTTTGTCGGGTTCCAGTCCGCTGAGCCTGATCATTTTTCTTGCAAGCTCGGCAATCTTTACAGGTTTGCCCATGTCGAAAATAAAAATCTCACCGCCATGTCCCATTTTGCATGCTTCGAGCACGAGCTGACATGCTTCGGGTATGGTCATAAAAAAACGTGTAATATTTTCATCAGTTACGGTTACAGGCAATCCTTTTTCAATTTGTTTTTTGAAACGTGGAATCACTGAACCTGCCGAACCAAGCACATTACCGAAACGTGTAGTGATAAACTGTGTGTCAGAAATTTTATTCAGCGACTGAATGTAAATTTCAGCAATTCGTTTGGACGCACCCATCACATTGGTAGGGTTCACTGCTTTGTCGGTAGAAATCATTACAAATTTTTCTACACCATATTGCACCGAAAGGTCAGCCAGTATTTTGGTGCCTTTTACGTTGGTGAGTATTGCTTCAGAAGGATTCACTTCCATCACAGGCACATGCTTGTAAGCTGCTGCATGAAAAACCACATCAGGCCTGAAATAATCAAATACACGTTTCATACGGTCGGCATTGCGTATGTCGGCAATCACACTTTCGCAAACGGCATTCGGATTGTTTTCGGTGATAAATAGTTCAAGTTCGTAGAGTGGCGATTCGGCAATGTCTAACAATACCACCTTGCTGGGGTTATACAAAATAACCTGTCGTGCAATTTCAGAACCTATTGATCCTGCAGCACCCGTAATAAGCACCAACTTTCCCTGTAGCTGGTTACGAATTTCTTTAACATCAAGGTTAATGGGGTCACGTTCGAGTAAGTCTTCAATATTTACTTCCTGAATCTGTGCAAAACTCAGTTTACCGTTTGCCCAGTTGCCTGCACTTGGAGCACGCTGCACCTTGGTATTAAACTTAACACATATTTCAATGAGTTCATTAATACGTTTGGTATTTACTTCCTTATCGGCAATAATGAGACTTGAAATCTGATTGGCACGCAACAAATCTTCAAGGTCGGAATCAACATGAAAAACCGGTTTGCCTTCTAATTTTCGCTTTCGCAGCTTAGGATTTTCGTCAACAAAACCAAGCACCCTGAAGTTGATTCCAGCATCCTGTTCAATCGCATGTTTCACTACCAGTCCCTCTTCACCGGCTCCCATAATCAGCACATCGGTGCGGTTGTCAGTTTTATGTGTCCATTCCATGTATGCACTTTTCACTATAACCCTCATTGCCGACATAGCCAGCATGCTGATGAGAAAATCTATCATCAGAATAGAGTAGGGGGCCACATATTTTCCGGCAATACGGAATGCAATCAGGTTGATGACAAACAACAACAGTGTGCCACCGGCAAGGGTAATAAAAATACGCTGCGAATCTTTATAACTTGTATAGCGGATAATGCCTGTGTAGGTACGGGATATTAAAAAACTAATGAGCCTCACCGTAAGTAACGACCCAAATGCCAGAGGCATCATTTTTACCTCTGTTTCGGGAATGGAAAAGTTGAACCTTAAATCGTAAGACAGATACACCGAGAAAGTACAGAGTACCATGTCAATGATTAAAACTACCCACCTCGGAGCTGTACGGTTAAACAGATGCATTTTATTTAATGGCTTTCAGTTTTGTTTTAATAAACGCGCGAAATTAATGCTTTTGCATCTATATGGTAACACCCTATCATTTAATAATCAATTATTCACCTTAAAGGCAGGAAATGAAGTGAGGAGAAGAGCCATGACCGGTAATGGTAGCTAAATTTGACGCAATTACGCTCTAACCTGTTCATTTTGAGGAGACAAAAGTTGTTCCTCTGCGGAAAACATATTCCAAAAATTTTCTTGTCGCGAATGAAATAAATATTATCTTTGCAGCCCGTTTGACATAATTCTTTTAAAGATGAAAAGTGAAATACATCCAAAAAACTATCGTTTAGTAGTATTCAAAGATATCAGCTGCGACTATGCTTTTCTTACACGGTCATGTGTAGAGACAAAGGACACCATTAAGTGGGAAGATGGAAATGAATATCCATTGGTAAAACTTGAAATCTCCAATCAGTCGCATCCATACTACACCGGTAAGATGAAACTTATAGACACAGCAGGACGTGTGGATAAATTCCGTAACCGTGCTGCCAAGGCAGTGGCATCTAAAAAAGCTGCTAAGCCTGCAGAGAAATAAAAATATAATATTTTTCAGAAAGAGAATCGTCCGGAGAACCGGGCGATTTTTTTTTTTGACTGAATGTGTGAAGCAGCATGTTTAAACACAATTGCAGAAAGTGAATAGTCGTTAAAAACAATTATTCAATGAATTCTTTTGAGGGATGTGAAAAAACAATTGAACGTTTTTGCGTTATCTGAACTTTCTCTGACTACTTTTATTCAAAATCTGAAAATATGAGAATACAATGGTTATTGTGCATGATATTCATAACCGGCAGTTTGCATGCACAACGCGCAATTCCGCAACAAAAAATTAACTCCCTGCTGGAGCAATTCCATGACGTTAAAAAATTTAATACCGAAATCAACCATTTAAACAACAAAAAAACAGATGAGCGTAGCCACCCTTTTCAGATACTCAATAAATACGATCATCTGAAATATACATTCTCAGGCAACAATACTATTGCTTCTGCTGATACCATTGTAGTGGGAGCAGTGCCAAACGATACGCTTGTAATCACAGGTGCCTTCACACATACAGGACTGATATTTGTGATGAATGACGGAGTACTTATTTTTAAAAATGCACAGGTAATTGATACAGGCGATGTGTATGTGGTGGGCAATGGCAAGCTGTTGGCCGATTCAAGTGATTTCTTTTTTCCTCAGGAATATTTTTATCAGCGTGCTTTAATGTTTATTCAAAATGCAACAGGAGAGTTTAATCACTGCAGTTTCAATTACAGCGGTATGTCGCACAATCTGGTGGTAGGCGATTCGGCAAATGTTGTGATGAATAACATCCATCAGAATGATTTTACCACGTGTGGTTTATGGGGAGCATCATCACTGCAAATCAATCAATGCAACCTCACAGGTGAATACATTCTCATGTCGGAAAGTCAGGCAACGTTTACCAACTGTGATACGCTGCTGCTGTGGTATAATTTTCCTGACAGTTCAGTTATCAATTATTCTTACCCTCCGGGCGATACGGTTTATAATTATTCGTTCAACAATACTGTTGCAGGAGTAAATGGAATAAATTATTCAGTTGATGTAGATTCTTGTCACACGGTATGGTGGGGCATTATGCCTGTAAACGGCTCTGACGTTACACTTACGAATTCTACATTGCGAACCATTGGTGTTTGGTTTCAGAGAGGTGATACTGCTCTTGCAACAGGTATCTTCAATAATTCTTCTTATACCAATTATGTCACACCACTTTCCGACCGGAATCTGCATCTCATCAATTCGTATGTGCAAACATGGAGTTTATATGTTTTTGATTCATCACAAATTTTTATTGACAGTTGTCAGTTAGGCGAAGTTGGATGTCAGCAAACATCTTCGGCTATTACTTCCAATTTTCTTTTAGATGGCAGTGGAGGATATTTCTGGGCTACCGATACTACATTTGTTTTTGCAACAGGAGTCACTGTTTACACCCTTCCGCGCAGTGAACGTAATGGAATTTTTTTGCTTGCCTACAGTTGGGTTCCGTTTATGATGCCACAGGCAATTGGCAACAGCGTGATGATTTGTGTGCAGAATAATTTGCAGATGGATCCCATACCTTATGATGGTGCTGTGGCATGGCTACAGAATATTGCATCACCTGATACCAATTATGTTCAGTCATTGTTTGCTATAACTGGTGATGCGTGGATTGATCAGGGGCCTTTGGGAAACTGGATGGATTTTCAGAGTTACAGTTTGACGTATCAGCTATTTGGTGATACAGTGTGGCATGCCATCGTTACAGATTCTGTAAACGAAGTGCATAATGGAAACCTTGCTTACTGGAATACCAACGGATTGCAGTCGGGTGATTATTTACTGCGACTGGTTGTAAAAAATAATGTGGGCGACAGTATTGAAGGCAAAAAACATATTTATCTGCGCCCATCACCGGTATCACTGGAAGAGTTGAATAATGGTGATGCAATTGATGTTTATCCCAATCCTGCTTCATCCGTCATCAATTTTAAAATTAACTCAGGCAACATCAAATCTCTATTAATAAGAAATGTTTTAGGAGCATGTGTTTTTGAGCAAAAAAATATTGCTGCTGACGAAAGCAAGATTATTTCAGTGAACCCAAAATTGAAACCCGGAATGTATTTTTTTGAAATTAGTACCTATCATCAGACCTACAATGGAAAATTTATGGTAGCCAAATAAAAAAAGCCCGGTTCATCCGGGCTTTTTTTATTTACTTCAGTGTTATTTTTTCTGATTCAAACCTTCCATCACCTGCCGTGCTTGTTTATCATCCGGAGCGAGGTCAAGCACTTTTCGCCAGTAGCTTTTGCTCAACTCAGTATTTTTATCAATCAGATAATAATAACCTCCCAGATATTTATAAGATTCAATAAGTCCGCTTTTGTACTTGTCGGCATTGGCAGTATCTGCTGAAGCCACAGTGATGTATTGTTCATAATATGGTTTTGCTTTTCCTTCTTTTGAATCAGGATCCAGCTGTGCATTGGTTTGTGCCCGCCACAAAATACCGTTGGGCCATGTGGGTAATAACTCAACCACCTTGGCAAACATGGTATCGGCATGTACAAAATCTTTGTTGAAGTAATAAGCGCGTGCCAGATTGAAATAGTCTGTTGATTTTAATCCTCTGCCATTATCTACTCTTCGTTCATACGCACTTACCGCTTCCGGAAATTTTTTCAGTTTCATGTACATACCTCCAAGATCCGACAACACATCGGCACGTGCTGTATCCAGTTGATATGATTTTTCAAAATTCTCAGCAGCTAATGAATCATTGCCTTCTTTCAATAAAATTTTACCATTGTATTCATAATCCATTGTAGTGCGCTGACTTTCTATAGTGTTATTAAACACTTTATCAATAAGCATTTTTGCTTTTGGAAGGTCGTTGGTTTCGTATGCTGTATATGCTGATAAACGCAGCATGCCAATATTAGAAGAATCAAGTTTAGAAATCTGATCAATTTCAGTTTGTGCATCGGCATAGTCGCCACTCATAAACAGGAAGGAAGCATATCGCATTCTGGCAGTAGTGTTGTTCTTACTCAGCTCCAGATATTTTTTATAAGAAGCTTTGGCATCTTCCAGTTTACGCATCTTAAAATCAGCTTCAGCAAGTTCACGATAAGCGGGTGCATAATCAGGATTCATTTTTATTGCTGAATTAAATTCTGCAGCGGCACCCTCATAATTTGTCGAACGTTTGTAAAGTTGACCTTTTCTCACAATAGCTTTAACTGAAGCTTTATCAAAATCCAAAGCTTTGTTGTAATTCTCTGCAGCCAGAGAACCATTGTTTTGTTCGGCATAAGCATCACCCAAATCAATGTACAGCTCAGGATTTTTCTTATCTACTGCAATGGCATTATTCAGCAGTTTGATGGCATAACTTAAATCTTTATTCTTGGTATGAATAAAACTTTCGGCAACCTTACTTTGTGTAAGAGATGTTTTAGGGCCTGACATGGTAAGTGCTTTATCAAAATCTTTTCTTGCATCCGCATTAAGGCCTTTCTCTAATTTTACTTTTCCTGTTCCTACATAGTTAATAGGGTTGGATGGCTCCACCTGCAAACCTTTTTCATAAGCATAACTTGCAGAGTCCTGCTTGTCGCTTTTCCAGTAATTTTCTCCCAGATAAAACCAGTAAGTACCGTTATTGGGTTCTTTCTGCAACAAACTTTTGTAGGCATCCTGTGCAAACTCATATTGTTCATTGTCGGTAAGCGTAAGCGCATCTTTGAGTGTTTGACCATTAACTGACAACGTTAATCCCATTGCACCAAATAAAAACAACTTTTTTTTCATCTCTTTTAATTTCACTATTTAAAATTTCAATTTCCGGTTTAACTATTCTTACGGGCATCGTTGCAGGCAACAATCCTTTTAACCTAACTAATCGCTGCCCCTGATCACCTGCTACAAAAGATGCAAAGCCGGTGCCAAGTCCGTTTCTCGACTCTCTGTTAATCAAAAATACATCTCGCGTAAGCGGATACTGTTTCAATGCTATGTATGCCTGAAATGGTTTGTAGTAATCTGTATATTCTGATGACTCTTCGTTTTTTACAGACATCACTCTGATATCATTTAAGAAACTCATGGCTGTGGTATCATTACTGTCGCTGATCCAACCCACGCCTATGATTCCTATAGCATTGGGTTTATTCTTTACATACTCCATCACTTCTCTGTTGGAATTGAGCGCAAAACAATTAGCAGGGAATTGACCTTCAGGAAGAAATTTTTCTTTCAGGTAACGCACATTACTCGAACCCGAACGATCGAACACAACAGCAATGTCGCCACTTTTATTATTGGAAGATATCTGATTCCAGTTAGTGGTTTTTCCGTGAAAAATTTCTTTAATCTGAGTCATCGTAATCAGTGAATCAGGATTGTCACGTCCCGTGATGAGGGCAAGCGCATCTATTGCAACTTTAACAGAGCGTGCCCTCACTTTTTTCTCTTTGAAATAATTCTCCTGTTCAGGAGTAATGTCTTTACCTGAAATAATCACTTTCACCGAGTCATTCAGAAGATCGTTGATGGCTTCGGTTTCTGTTTTATAATGCATATTGATTTTTGCATTATTATACAGAGCCATAAAAGTTTCTGCCTCAGCAGTCATCAAAGGAGCAAAACTTTCGTCAGCACTCACATTCAGATTTCCCGAAGTAGGTGTATCACTCAAATCAGGTTTCAAGGCATCACCACAACCCATACTCAAAACAATGAATAATGCTAATGCAAACGGTTTGATGTCAACTTTGTGAAACAGATTATTCTTCACCCTTAATATTTTTTCTTTTGTATAAAACTACAGTTCTGTAAACTGCATATATCAATAAAACACCTCCCAGCCACTTTTGTTGTGGCTGAGGAAGTAACTCAATTTGAGTTGCAAATATCAAAAAATGCTCATGATAGCATAGATGGCAATCATGAGCACATTAAAATAAAAATACAGTTTGCTCATCAGCTAATGAGCAGATTTTTATTGCAGTTTGAAATTAACCGGAAGGTTGTATTGAACCGCTACTGCACGACCATTTTGTTTTCCGGGTTTCCAGTCGGGCATAGAGCGTACCACACGCAATGCCTCTTCATCCAGTCCTGCACCTTTGCCACGCAATATTTTTGCATCCTTCACCTTGCCGTCTTTGTCAACCACAAAGGTTACATACACAATACCTTCAATACCATTCTCACGTGCCATTGCCGGATACTTGATGTTGCTTTGCAGATATTTTATCAATGCTGCTTCGCCACCGCCCGGAAACTGAGGCATTTCTTCAACGATAGTAAATACTTTACCTTCGTTAGGATCGGCCACTACCGGTTCAGGAGGTAATTCAGTTGCATTGGGATCACCTTCCTGAGTTGTAACACCCACATTGGTTTCTGATAATTTTTCCTGTGGAGGTGGTTGTTCTTCCTCTACCGGTTTGTCAACTACTACAGGAGGTGTAAATTTGATAGTTTGTACCACAGGAGGAGGTGGAGGAGGAGGAGGTGGTGGTGGTTCTGCAGGGTCAACAGGTGGTGGTTCTGTCAGAGTAACTTCCACTTCCTGCTGATGAACTGCTTCGGTGTTTTTGTTTCCCATGAGTTCCAGAATAAGTGGAAGACTCACGAAAAAAGCAATTCCTGCTGCTGCAATTATAAAAGCAATGTTAACACGTTTGCTGTATAATTTTCTCAGCAGATAGGCGCCATATTCTTTGTTTCGCCCGTCAAATACAATCTCATTACGTGCATCGTATGTCGGGTCGTCCCAGCCTGTTAAAAAATTTGTTGCCATGTTAATTTGCGTTTTGCATTAAATCATATTCATCTTTCATGATATCTACGATTGCATATTTGCCAACGCTGGCAATGCTCAATTCATCAAGTATATCAATCACATTTCTGTATTTTGCCTTGTCGTCAGTTTTTATCAGCACCATCAGAGCGCTTTTCTGAGACTTGGCTTCAACTGAGAGTCGCTTAAAAGTAGAATCGGCAATTTGTCTTTTCGCCAACTGCTCTTCCAACTTCATCACTTCTGCGTGAGCTACTGCATTTTTATCTAACAATACTTTGCGGATTCCATTATCCGAGAAATCAGATTTTATAAGTTGTGTTTCTCCGGGTTTAAATTCTCCGTAATACCAAAACACCCTGTCCTTATCACTCAAAAGTATTGTTACTGCATTGTTTACCTTGGTAGGTTCACCATCTTTCACCGGCATGTTTATCTCAATCGTTTTTGGCTTACTGAAAGTTGTGGTAAGCATAAAAAAGGTGAGCAGCAAAAATGCCAGATCCACCATCGGTGTCATATCAATATGGGTAGAGGCTTTTTTTGCACGCACTTTTCCATGCTTGCCGCCTTTGGCACTACCACCCTGGTCTGTATTTACTTCAGCCATTTCCTTTTTGTTTTATTCTGTTGTTGGTGTTGCCTGTAAATTTGTTATCAGATTAAAACGGTTGACTTTATTTTGTTGAAATATTTCAATTATCCGTTTAATGTAGGTGTAATCAACTCCGCCATCACCTTTAATGGCAAAACGCAACTCATTCCCTGATTCTTTTTTCTTGGCATAAGCCTCGTCAGAGATGGCAGCTGTCCAACCGTAAACTATCCAGTCGGCAAGTTGATTGTTGAGCGTATCTATCGGAATACCTCCCGTAGCCTTATCCATTTTTTTACGTTCGGAGTCAGGTGCGTCAAGGTAAGCCTTCAGTTTATCTGCCGGCATTCCTATGGTTGACATCACAGAGAATTTTTTCAGCTCATCTTCCGTAAACTGAATTTTATATTTCTCTCCGATGCGTGTCAGCAGATTTCTTCTTACACTTTGTCCGTCTATATTAAAGAATGCCCTTCCTGCCGAATCAACCGTTATCGTCAAAGTATTTTCAGGTAATATTTTTGACGATACCGAAGAAGGCATATCCACCACAACGGGTTCTTCCGGTCTGAATTTGGTGGTCAACATAAAAAATGTTACCAGCAAAAAGGCCAGATCCACCATCGGTGTCATGTCTAATGAAGGACTCTTCTTTGGAACTTTAATTTTTGGCATCAGCGAATGCTTTAGTGTTCTTTAACTTTTGAATTATTTAGTGTTTGCAGTAAAGGTTTGAACAATACTGTAACCTGCTTCATCAATTCCGTAAGTCAATGAATCAATTTTATTGGTAAAGAAATTATACATCACAATTGCAATAGCTGATGTGCCGATTCCGAGCGCGGTATTAATAAGTGCTTCAGAAATACCGGTTGACAAAGCAACTGCATCAGGAGCACCTGCCTGCGCTAAGGCAGCAAACGCCCTGATCATTCCGATTACCGTTCCGAGCAGTCCCATCAAAGTTGCAATGGATGCAATGGTAGATATAATCATCAGGTTTTTTGAAAGCATAGGAAGTTCAAGCGTAGTTGCTTCTTCCAGTTCTTTCTGAATAGCTGCAATTTTACGCTCTTTATCCAGTGCTGTATCACTTTCCATCTGACGGTATGCTCTTAAACCTGCTTTAACAACGTTGGCAATTGAACCTTTTTGTTTTTCGCACTCAGCATTTGCAGCATTAATATCACCTTTGGCAAGGCTGCTGCGTAGTCTTGAGATAAATCCTTCGATAGATCCTGAACCTTTTGAGCTGCTGATGGTAATAAATCGCTCAATTGAAAAAGTAATTACAACAATGAGCAAACACATAAGAATAGGTACGATGACACCTCCTTTGTGAATTGTTCCCAAATAGTTGCTTGGGTTATTTGCCGGATTGTTTTCCAAAAAGTTGGCCGGATTACCCAAAATAATTACGTAAATGCCGATTGCAATTAATAAAGCAACAGGAATAACTATTGCTGCAAAGATGGACTTGAAGCCACCGCCTGATTTACCTGATGAACTCATGTTCGTTTAAAATTTAAGTTTTAAATTTATTATTTATTTGATTTTAATTTGTGTTTTCCATAAAAAATGGTGGGCAAGTATAAGAAAAACTCATGAATTGCCACCTCTTGAATTAATTTTTGAAACGTAATAATATTCAATTTAAGTGTCTTACAAAAGCAATTATCAGCAAAATGGCTTAATTATCAGGCATAACAATCGCTAATACTATATATAGCAACAGCCCTGTTCCGAAGCCAAGTAAGGCTATCAGAAAAATTACGCGGATAAGTGTAGGGTCGGTGTCAAAATAATTGGCGAGTCCGCTGCATACTCCAAAAATTTTTTTCTCGCCTTTGACTAATCGTTTAGAATTACTCATTTGCTTTTATGGTTTTATGTCTCAGCGCTCAAAAATAGTTATTTGAATCAAAATAGCAAACCCTTGTTGCAGCATGCATAATATTCAGTATCCTTTCACTGTCAGAAAAATAAAACTAAATTTGTGCTTTAATTATTATACAATGTCACATTATCATTCACTCGGAAAAATACCTCATAAACGTCATACCCAGATGCGTAAACCCGATGGCAGTCTTTATGCCGAAGAGTTGTTTTCAACGCATGGCTTCAGCAATGTTTATTCATTGATTTATCATTGTCATCCGCCAACAATGATTAAGAGTGCCGGTGAACCTTTTTCACGCGAACCTAAAATAGCTATGAAGCGCTCTTTGTTGCATCAGAGTTTTCAGGGATTTAAAGTGGAACCCGAAGATGATTATATCAAAAGTAAAAAACCAGTTCTCGTAAATAACGATTTGCATATTTCGCTGGCTGCACCACGCAAATCCACTACCGATTATTTTTTGAAAAATGCCGATGCTGATGAATTGATTTTTATTCACGAAGGAAGCGGAACGTTTCATTCCATCTATGGCAGTATGGATTTTGGCTATGGTGATTATATCGTTATCCCGAGAGGCACAATTTTTCAGTTGCACTTCAACACTCCTGAAAACCGTTTGCTGGTAGTTGACTCTTTCAGTGCTATTCAAACACCTAAACGCTACCGCAACGAGTTTGGTCAGTTTGAAGAACACAGCCCCTACTGCGAACGCGATTTCCGCAAACCGCAAAACCTGCAAACACATGATGAAACCGGTGAGTTTACCGTGATGATAAAGAAGGAAAACATTGTTTATCCTTTTATCTATGCCACACATCCTTTTGATGCCATTGGCTGGGATGGTTTCTGCTATCCTTATATTTTTTCAATTCACGATTTTGAACCTATCACCGGACGAATTCACCTGCCGCCACCTATACATCAGACCTTCGAAGGCCATAACTTTGTAGTGTGTTCGTTTGTGCCGCGCATGTACGATTATCATCCTTTATCTATTCCTGTCCCCTACAATCATTCCAATATTGATTCGGATGAAGTGCTTTACTATGTGGATGGAAATTTCATGAGCCGCAAAAATGTGACTAAAGGTCAGATTACTTTGCATCCCGGAGGTATTCCTCATGGCCCGCATCCCGGACTGGTAGAAAAATCACTTGGAGCTAAAGAAACTAAGGAACTTGCAGTGATGATTGACACCTTCAAACCGTTGTGGCTTACGGAAGAAGCATTGAGAATTAATATCCCTGATTATTATAAATCATGGATTGAACATGGATGATAAAATTTATTTTTGACACGCTAATATAACGAAACACATAATGAAACATCTTTACATGATTGCAGCGCTTTGCTTTGCCTGCGCAGGTAGTAAAGCGCAAATTACTCTTACACAAAATGATTTTGCAGGTGCCGGTGACGATATTGTTGTCAGCCATGCCGATGTGAATACTCCTGTTGACATTACCACTACCGGTGCCAACCAAACCTGGGACTACAGTTCGCTCGTTCCTACAAGTCAGGATACTGCATCTTTTCTCAGTGTGGGAAGCACAGGGGGAACTTATTCTCTTTACTATGCCAATGTAGGTTTCAACAGCAACCGCTCCAACATTGCAGTTTCAGGAGGTGATATTCCGAATATTCCAAACCTGCCGATTACACTGAGCGATCCTTACAGCTTTTATTACAAAAGCTCATCCGACTATCGCCAGCAGGGATTAGGCATCACCATCAGCGGATTGCAAACTCCTATTGCTTATTCAAGTAAAGATATTCTTTACACATTTCCTGTTGATTACAACAATGCCGACTCCTGCAATGCAGCATGGGATATCAGCATTCCTAATCTGGGCTACTATGGCTTCACTCAAAAACGCGTGAACCATGTTGATGGTTGGGGAACACTTATCACACCTTATGGCGCATTCAGTGCTTTGCGTATTCGCACAGTATTGGCTGCACATGATTCACTCTATGCCGATACACTCGGTTTTGGTTATGGTATGGACCGTGCTGTGGTTACAGAATACAAATGGTTCGGGCAAAATCAACTCATACCATTGCTGCAAATCACCACTATGGATATGACAGGACTTGAAGTGGTAACTGACATTGCTTATCGCGACTCAGTGCGCAACAATGTAGGCATTGCTCAGTTGTCGGCAAACACTTCGGTGCAGATAATGCCCAACCCTGCTACTGATTATATCAACGTTGAAATAAACAGCAGCAAATCGCAGGAGTTGAATCTGACAGTTACAGATGTATTAGGTGCAGTAGTTTATCAGGATAACTTTACAATGAATGCAGGACATCATCTTAAACAAATTCCTGCGCGGCAATGGGCTGCAGGTATCTATTCACTCACACTTTCATCTCAAGAGGGCAAGGTGGTGAAAAAAATTGTTATCAGGTAAATAATTTTTCTTAACATAGCAATCGCCTGCTTATGCGGGCGATTTTTTTATGTGCTATTTTTTTTATCAACTCAAATTGCAATACCTTAATCAGTTTGTCGTGCTGGATGAAAAAGGTATTTAGCGTATTGAGTTAATGTAAACATAATGTCATTTTACAGTAACTATTTAGCTGAGTGATGTTCGTCATCATCACTTGTGCGACATGATAAATTAGTAATTTAGCTGGCTCAATTTTTTAAGACTATGGGAGTTAAACAAGAAGCGCTCGATTATCATTCATCAGGCAGGCCCGGCAAAATTGAAGTTATACCCTGCAAGCCTTACAGCTCGCAACGCGATTTGTCATTGGCTTACTCGCCCGGTGTGGCTGAACCTTGCCTCGAGATAGAAAAGGATATTGACAATGTTTATAAATATACAACCAAAGGAAATCTGGTTGCTGTAATTTCTAACGGAACTGCTGTACTCGGATTAGGCAATATTGGCCCCGAAGCTTCCAAACCGGTGATGGAAGGTAAAGGATTGTTGTTTAAAATTTTTGCAGACATTGATGTATTCGACATTGAAATAAATCAAACCAATGTTGATGATTTTGTAAAAACAGTTAAAGCTATTTCACCCACATTCGGTGGCATCAACCTCGAAGATATCAAAGCACCTGAATGTTTTGAAATTGAAAAGCGCCTCAAGGAAGAACTCAAAATTCCTGTGATGCATGACGACCAGCATGGCACTGCCATCATCAGCGGTGCAGCACTGATTAATGCACTGGAACTGGTAGGAAAAAAAATTGATAAAGTAAAAATTGTTGTCAACGGTGCGGGAGCTTCGGCTATATCGTGCACCAAATTGTTTGTTTCGCTGGGTGCCGACAAAAAAAATATTGTGATGTTAGACAGCTCAGGAGTAATAACTGCCGACCGCGAAAATCTCGACACCAATAAAAAATTATTTGCCACCACACGCAAGATAAGTACGCTCCAGGAAGCTATTAAAGATGCTGATGTGTTTATTGGTCTGAGTAAGGGCAATATTCTGAGTGGTGCCATGCTCAAATCAATGGCGGCCAGCCTGTAGTGTTTGCCATGGCCAACCCCGATCCTGAAATAACTTATACCGATGCCAAAAATGCAAGAGAGGATGTGATAATGGCAACAGGAAGAAGTGATTTTCCTAATCAGGTGAACAACGTCATTGGCTTTCCGTTTATTTTCAGAGGAGCACTTGACGTAAGAGCTACACAAATTAATGAGGAGATGAAACTGGCAGCGGTACATGCCATTGCGCAGTTGGCGCGGCAGCCTGTCCCCGAAATGGTGAATCTTGCTTACAATACCAAGAACCTTCAGTTTGGTCCCGAGTATATTATTCCTAAACCATTAGACCCGCGACTGATTTACACCGTAGCTCCTGCTGTGGCACGTGCAGCTATGGAAACGGGTGTGGCACAGGTAAGAATTACTAACTGGGAGCGATATGTAGAGGATTTGAAAAAACGTCTCAACCTCGACAATAAACTCATCCGCGCCATAGTTACCCGTGCCAAACAAAATCCACAACGTGTGGTGTTTGCCGAAGCTGATAATTACAAAATTCTGAAAGCTGCACAGCAGGTAAAAGAAGAAGGTATTGCCAAACCCATTTTGCTCGGCAACAAAGAGCGTATTGCACAGATAGTAGAGGAGAGCCACCTCAATATTGATGGTATTCCTATTATTGACCCACGTGTTGATCACGATCATCTCAACACATTCAGCCAGTTGTTTTTTGAAAAAGCCAAACGCAGAGGTTTTTCAGTTTACGAATCGAAGAAAGTGATGCGTGAGCGCAATTATTATGGTGCTATGATGATTGAAACCGGACAGGCCGATGCACTCATCTCAGGACTTACACGCAACTATGCAGACACCATCAGACCTGCACTGCGCATTATTGGTGTGCAGGAGCATGGCACCCGTGTGGCAGGAATGTATATCATGATTACCAAAAAAGGCCCGTTGTTTTTTGCAGATACTACCATCAACGTAAACCCCACTGCCGAAGATTTGGTGGAGATAACATTGCTTACTGCCAAGGCAGTTCAGCAGTTCAACATCAAACCACGCATATCGCTGCTGTCGTTTTCTAACTTCGGAACGTCAAACGACCCATCGGCAATAAAGGTACGCAGGGCAGTGGAGATACTTCACGAGAAATTTCCGGGAATGGTAGTAGATGGCGAGATGCAGGCAAACTTTGCACTTAACATGCAACTGTTGCATGACAACTATCCATTTTGCGAGTTGATTGACGGTGGCGTGAACACACTCATATTCCCCAACCTCGATGCAGGAAACATTGCTTATAAGCTGATGCAGTCTATGGAAGCTGCTGAGGCCATTGGGCCTGTGTTGTTGGGTATGAAAAAACCGGTGCATGTGCTGCAGCTTGGCAGCAGCGTGCGTGATATTGTTAACATGGTAACCATTGCTGTTATTGATGCACAAACCCGCAAACAATAAGGGTTGAATTTCTTTTCCGGTTAATTTTTTTAGGTTGATTTTATAATTGCGACTCAAGAAGAGATTACGTCCTACCGGGTTGCAATTACAACATATTTGAAGTGCGCCTTCCTGACTCCCGGCAGGTTATCGAAGATTCCTGCCGGGTGTCAGTTAAAATTTTCCTCTGCTTTCATTCACTATTTTTGCGCATCAAGTTTGGATATTCATGTACGATTACATTTCAGGAAACATTACTTTTAAATCAGCAACCTACATTGTAGTAGAAGCCGGTGGAGTAGGTTATCAGCTGAACATTTCGCTGCAAACCTACACGCGCCTCAAGGACGAAATCCGCGCCAAAGTTTTTACACACTTAGCCATCAAAGAAGATGCACACGTGCTCTACGGTTTTGCTGATGAAGAAGAGCGCACGCTCTTCAGGCATCTCATTTCAGTATCGGGTGTGGGACCCGGTACGGCACGCGTGATGCTGTCGTCCATGACTGCTGTAGAGTTGCATCAGTCAATAACAACAGGTCAGGTGGCAGCCATCAAACGCATCAAAGGCATTGGCGACAAAACAGCCCAGCGCATTGTGATTGACCTGAAAGACAAACTCGGAAAGTCAGAAATTTCATCTACAATAATTCCTTCATCATACAATACAGCCAAAGATGAGGCGTTAAGTGCATTGCTTGCATTAGGCTTCAACCGCAGTGCTGCCGAGAAGGAACTTCAAAAAATAATTCATCAAAGCAGCCACACTTTCACCGTGGAAGAACTGATAAAGGCAGCTTTAAAAAATTTATAACTCATTTAAACCGTTGTTTTTTTAACAAAAGGAATGCTCAAAAAATTGTCTGTAACTACCTTGCCAAGGCCACTGTTGGTTTAACTAAAAGTTATATTTTTAGCCGGAAAATTTTTTGAGATACAATTCCCTAAAAAGAGAATCATTTTGCCAGGATTAAAGTTTTTACGATATTCAGCATTGAGTTTGTTTGCCTTCCCGTTGGTATATGTCAATGGTGGCAGCAGCCCTGCATCCATTTCAGATTTCAACGACCCACAGGGTGCTATAAATATACCTATGCCACCCGACAGTCCGGTGACTCCCTTACCTTATCCTTTTCCTGACAGGTTCACCGACCCTTATTCCAACCCATATCCGCATAGTCCGCTGTATGGAACCACACCTTCCAACATCAACACCTCTGTAGAGTATAATCCCGAAACAAGAGAATACGACATCAACGAAAAAGTAGGAAATGAGTTTTTCCGAAATCCTTCCTACATGACTTTTGAAGAGTTCAAAGAAGATCAGTTTAAAAAAACTACCAGCCAGTACTGGAAAGAGCGTGCCGGTGGCGAAGATGTGATTGCCCGCAAACCGCTCATCCCAAAAATATATGTAGCAGGCGAAGCTTTCGACCGCATTTTCGGAGGCAATACCATTGACATTCGTCCGCAAGGCTCGGCAGAACTTACCTTTGGTGTGAATATTAACCGTACGGATAATCCGCAGATTCCCGAAAAACAACGCAGGCTCACTTCATTCGATTTCAATGAAAAAATTCAGATGAACGTGATTGGAAACATCGGTGAGAAGATGAAGTTGAGTGTGAACTACAACACCGAAGCAAGTTTCGATTTCGAAAATCAGATGAAACTCGAATACACCGGCAACGAAGACGAAATTATCCGCAAAATAGAAGCAGGAAATGTTACCCTTCCACTCACCGGAACACTCATAAAAGGAAGCCAGAGTTTGTTTGGTATAAAAACACAACTACAGTTTGGACGTTTGGGCGTAACGTCAATTTTCTCTCAGCAAAAAGGTCAGGCAAGCACCATTGATGTGCCACCGGGCGGAGGACAAATCACCAACTTCGATATTCCGGGCGATCAGTACGAAGCCAACCGACACTTTTTCATCTCTCAATATTTTCGCGAACATTACGACCAGGCAGTAAGTCAGTTGCCCACCATACTTTCGCCCATCACCATCAACAAAATTGAAGTATGGATAACACAGGTGAATTTTAATTCACAGGATCAGACGCGCAACCTCGTAGCCATGCAGGATTTGGGAGAGTACAATGCTTATGCAAGCAATTTTGTAGGGCAGGGTACATCGGTTTATCCTTCCGACCAACTCTCCAATAACCTTTATCAGAAACTTACTACCACCTACAGCGGTATCCGCGATTTTCAGAATGCACCTGCCATACTCGACCCATTGGCATCCATTTATAATTTCTCGCCACAGCAGGATTATGAGTTAATTACCAATGCAAAAAAACTCAGCAGCAATGAATATACCTTTAACGAAAGGCTTGGATTTATCTCCCTCAACTCAGAACTGCGCAACGATCAGGCGCTGGCAGTAGCTTTTGAATACACCATGAACGGGAAAGTGTACAGAGTAGGTGAACTTACCACTTCAGGTATTGACCCCTCGAAACCACTTATTGTAAAACTTATTCGCGGACGAAATTTCAACACAGCACTTCCGTCATGGAAACTGATGATGAAAAACGTGTATAACCTCAACGCATTTCAGATTTCAAAAGACAAATTCAGACTGGATGTTTTGTATTTTGACAATGCAGCAGGAAGTTACGTGCGTCAGCTTGCCGAGCCCAATGAACCAAACATTGCAAACAAAAGCCTTATCCGCGTATTAAATGCCGATAACCTCAACACTTCAGGCGATGCTACTCCCTATGGTGATGGTATTTTCGATTACATTGAAGGCATAACCGTGAACAGCCAGACAGGAAGAATCATTCTGCCCTCGGTAGAGCCGTTTGGTCGTTATCTCGAGTCGAAGTTTCAGAGTGCTACCACGGCATCCAAGTATGTGTTTAAAGAATTGTACGACTCTACCAAAACCGTAGCTCTTGCTCAGGGTAAAAATAAATTTAAACTGAAAGGCTCGTATCAAAGCTCATCAGGTTCGGAGATTTCTCTCAATGCTGTGAATATTCCGCAAGGCTCTGTGAAAGTAACCGCAGGAGGAACAGAGTTAGTAGAAAACCAGGACTATACGGTAGATTATAATCTGGGACGTGTAAAAATCATCAACACATCTGTTTTAAATTCAGCAACACCGATTAAAGTATCATTAGAGAGCAACTCACTGTTTTCAGTTCAGTCTAAAACTTTGATGGGCTCGCGATTTGATTATAAGATAAGTAAAGATTTTGCCATTGGCGGAACCGTGCTTCACCTCAACGAAAGACCCATCACCCGAAAAGTGAACATTGGTGACGAACCTATTTCAAACACCATGCTTGGTTTTGACGGTACCTATCGCACCAAGTCGCGCTTTATTACCAAAATGGTTGACAAACTTCCTTTTATCAATACCAAAGAACTTTCATCAGTTTCGCTCAACGGAGAGTTTGCTTATCTCATACCCGGTCACAGCAGAGCTATTGGCAAAAAAGGTAATGCATATATTGATAATTTTGAAGGAACACAAAGTACCATTCCATTAAACATTGCCGGACAGTGGTCAATAGCATCGGTTCCGCGTTTTCAATCCACTTTATTTCCTGAGTTTGACTATGTAACTTCCAGCCACGACACACTGGGTTATGGATACAACAGAGCTAAAATTGCATGGTATAATGTGGACCCTACTGCATTTTACAGAAGCAACAGCACGGTATCATTGTCAGCAGCAGAGAGAAGCAACCACAACGTAAGACAAATCAGCGAAAAAGAATTGTTTCCAAAGCGTCAGTACAACAATGGAATCATTCCTTATGTAAATACATTTGATATTGCCTTTTACCCTGATGAGCGCGGACCCTACAACTATGAAACATCTGCACGTCCGGGATTTTCTGCAGGTATTGATGCTAACGGAAAATTACTGGATCCTGAATCACGATGGGGTGGTTTCATGCGCAAGGTAGAAACCAGCAACTTCGAAGAGTCCAACATACAGTACATTCAGTTTTGGCTGATGAATCCTTTTAACGGTGATGCACCGGATACAAGCCTTGGCAATACAGGAACACTTTATTTCAATCTGGGTGATGTGTCAGAAGATGTACTTCGTGATGGTTATGAAAGTTATGAAAATGGTTTGCCAACCACATCAACACCTGCAGCCTATCGCGAAAATGCATGGGGGCGCACACCTGTAGCACAAAATGTATTGTACGCTTTCGACCGTGATGAATCTACACGTAAACAACAGGACGTGGGATTAGACGGATTAGGTAATGATGATGAAAGAAATCATTTCTCAAGTAACTTTTTGGATTATATCAATGCCAATGTTACCAATCAGGCAGTGAAGGACGCATTGAATAATGACCCGTCATCAGACGACTTCAGCTATTTCCGTGGTGATGCTTATACCAACAATGATGGTATATTGCAGAGATATAAAAACTTCAACGGCACTGAAAATAATTCACCGGTAGCAGGCAGCGGCACGTTTGTGCCATCGAGCACGCAAACACCCGATGCCGAAGATTGCAGCCGCATAAACGGTATGGAAGCGGATGAAAATTATTTCCAGTATAAAGTGGATATTGATCCTGCAAAACTAACCGTAGGACAAAACTATGTGGCTGATGTGATGGAGAATGTTCCTGCGCTCAATCTGCCTGACGGTTCAGGAAAAACTATTACCTGGTATCTCATCAAAATTCCAGTTAACGACCAAAACCGCCAACAGTTTGGTCAGATATCAGATTTGAAATCGGTAAAGTTCATCCGCGTATTTGCAAAAGGATTCAAAAGTCCTGTGGTGATGCGTATGGCAAACTTCGAATTTCTGAGAGGAGAGTGGAGGAAGTATGATTATAACCTGACAGGCATAACCACACCCCCTGCAATATTTGATCTGGGAGCAGTGTCATTAGAAGAAAACTCCAACCGCGATCCAATCAATTATGTATTGCCACCTGATTTTGAAAGAGAAATAGATGTTACATCAACCAACCAGCGACAGCTGAATGAGCAGTCACTTTCGCTGAAAGTTTGCTCTCTTGCAGATGGTGATTTGAAAGTGTGTTATAAAAACAGCGACCTTGACATGCGTAATTACAAGCATGTGAAAATGGTAATACATGCCGAGTCGTTCCTGCCTCCTGCTGCTCCAACTAATGATGGTGAGTTATATGCAGTAGTGCGATTAGGTTCTGACTTTACAGATAACTATTACGACTATCGTATCCCTTTAAAGATAACACCATTTTATACTACAGACCCGCAGCAGATATGGCCTAAGGAAAATGATTTTGACATTGACCTGAGCAAACTTACAGATGCAAAACTTGAAAGGAATAATGCAGGTGTGCCTCTGACTGATGAGTATGCAAAACTGGATGGCAACAATGTTATTTTCATTAAAGGTAATCCTACACTCAGCGAAGTTAAAGTGATGATGCTTGGTGTTTGGAATCCAAGCGGTGAGAATCCTTCTTTTCCACCACGTCCAAATGATGACGGACAGCCAAAGTGTGCAGAAATATGGTTCAACGAATTCAGGATGTCTGACTTCAACGACAAAGGAGGATGGGCTACAGTAGGTCGGGCACAGATAAAACTTGCCGATCTGGGTAATGTAGCTATCTCAGGAGGTCATTCAACACATGGATTTGGAAGTCTGGAAAGTAAAGTAGGCGACAGAAGCAAGGAAGACGTAACTAATTATGACGTTGCCACAACTCTGGAGTTAGGAAGATTTTTCCCGACAAGTACCGGACTTACCGTGCCCATGTATTTTGGTTATGGTGAAGTGTTCAGCAATCCGCAATACGACCCGTTGGATCCTGATATTGAATTTAACAGATCAATCAGCAACATTGATGATTCGCAAAGAAAATTATCGAGGAAGAAATTTTCGCAGGATTATACACGAAGAAAGAGTCTGAACTTTACCAACGTCAAAAAGAACAAGACAGGAAAGAACGCTTCAAAGTCGCATTTTTATGATATTGAAAATCTGAATTTCACTTATGGATATACAGAGGTGTATCGCAGAAATATCAATACAGAATACGAAATTCAGAAAGATTATCTGGGAGCAATAGGATATAATTACAATACAAATCCAAAACCTGTAACACCTTTTAAAAATTTAAAATCAAAGTCGAAATATCTGCGTGCAGTAAAAGATTTCAACTTTAACTATATGCCGTCAACCTTTAATTTCAGATGGGATGTGAACAGACATTATGGTGAGTTGAAAGTGCGTGATGTAAATGCCTTGCTCAACTCAGGGGTATCAGACAATTCAATTCCGGTGTTGTACGACAAAAACTTTATGATGAACAGGCAGTATGCTACCAGTTGGGATATTACACGTGCACTGAAGTTTGAGTTTAATGCCAACAACCAAAGTAAGGTAGATGAACCGGAAGGAGCATTAAATACTTCCGAGAAGCGTGATTCTGTACGAGAGAATTTCTTCAACCTGGGAAGAAATACAGATTACATGCACAACATGTCGTTGTCGTATAATCTTCCTTTGAATAAGTTTCCTATTACTGACTGGATTAGTGTAAATACAAGATATAACACCACGTATCACTGGACAGCATCTCCACTTATTGTAAATCAAAATACAGGAAAATATTATACCAATCCTGCAATCGGCAATACCATTCAAAACTCCAATTCGATACAAATAAACAACAGTTTAAATTTTGTTTCGCTTTATAATAAGTGGAAGTTGTATAAAAAACTTACTGCACCTCCTAAGCCGAAAACTCCAAACAAGAAGGAGCCTAAAGTGGATAAGAAAGCAAGCGATGCAGCGTCAGACAGTTTGAAGACCAAACCTGTGAAGCCACCTGAGAAGAAAAAGGAACAGGAAATCAATCCTGCAATCAAGGCAATTGCAAAAGTGATATTCAGTTTGAAAAATATATCCTTCAACTGGAATGAGACCAACGGATTGCTGATGCCCGGATTCAACCGGCAGAGTGAGTGGTTAGGACAAAACTGGGGAGATGGCACCAGTGCTCCCGGATTTGCCTTTGTACTCGGAAGTCAGAATCAGGATATACGTGAGAAAGCAGCAAGGAACGGATGGCTGACAACGGACTCTACGTTCAACAGTCAGTTTATGGCTACTTATACGCAGAACATAACAGGAAGAGCCACATTAGAACCTTTGACCGGTTTTAATATAGATGTTAATTTCAACAGGAATTACTCACTCAACACTACTGAGAATTATCGTGCATACCGCAATCCGAGAGCTGATGGAAGCTACTATGAGTCTTTGGCGCGTACAGAAGGAGGAAACTTCAGTATGAGTTATCTGATGTGGGGCACTTCGTTTATGAATGACCGCAAAGATTATTCATCGGCAATATTCGAGCGATTTGCAGAAAACAGACGCATATTATCTCAACGACTTGGCGAAAAGAACGGTAATTCAGCAGGTGTGGGAGCTGATGGATACAGTGACGGATACAGTGGAACTTCGCAGGAAGTTGTGATACTTTCATTCCTGTCAGCATACTCCAAAAAGAATCCGTCAAAAATGGGACTTGACCTGTTTCCACAAATTCCATTGCCCAACTGGACCATTCGCTATGATGGTTTATCACGACTGCCTTTTATCAAGAATTTGTTTCAGAGTGTCAACCTGAATCATGGTTATCGCTCCACATACAATGTGAACAGTTTTACTACTGATGTTTCTTATGTGCCGGGAGGAAATGCCCGCGACATCAATGATGACTTCATTCCTAAACGTCAAATAGGGCAGGTGAGCCTGAGCGAACAGTTTAGTCCTTTGATTGGAATTGATATTACGTGGAAAAATAAGAACGATAAATCTTCCGGAAGCAAATCTGCAATTGACAGAGGTGGCCGTTCTTCAGGAGGTAATTTCACAACACGAATTGAATACAAACGCGACAGAAATATTTCTCTCACATTAGCGGGTATTCAGGTGACAGAAGTAAAAGGTAATGAACTTACATTTGGTGCTGGCTATCGCGTGCCTAACTTTAAGTTTCCGTTTGGATTGTTTAAGAGTGTGCAGTCGCGTACGTCAAACGACTTGAATACAACTCTTGATTTCTCTATCAGAAAGAACACAACTATACTGCGTAAACTCGTGGAGGGTACCAATCAGCCAACTTCAGGTCTGACGATTATTTCCATTAAACTCGCTTCGGATTATACCGTAAACGAAAGATTGAATCTGCGTTTCTTCTTCGAGAAAACTATCAACACTCCGGTGGTTTCCACATCGTATCCGAATTCCACAACGGCATTCGGAATTACCATACGACTTACCTTATCGCAATAAGGAATACAGAGATTGAATTGATTTTAAGCTGAAGTAAAGAAGTTGTCAGCTAACTGCAACGAGTTCTTTTACCTCCTGAACGGATTTTACAAAATCGTCAAAGAGATAGCGTGCATCATTAGGACCCGGTGCTGCTTCAGGATGGTATTGTACTGAAAATGCTCTTTTGTTTTTTACACGAATGCCTTCAATACTGTTGTCGTTAAGGTTTACGTGTGTAACTTCTACCTGTGAATTTTTATTTACATCGTCAGCCACTACACCAAAGCCATGATTCTGTGATGTTACTTCGGCCTTACCTGTGAAAATATTTTTTACCGGATGGTTGATACCACGGTGACCATTAAACATTTTAAAAGTTTTGATGCCACAGGCTTCGGCAAGCATCTGATGTCCGAGACAAATGCCCATCAGTGCTTTGTCTGAATTTAGTATCTGACTTATAAGCGAAACTGTCTGCGGCATGACAGCAGGATCTCCGGGACCATTTGAAATAAGATAACCCTGCGGTTTAAATTTTTCCATTTCTTCAAATGTGGCCGACATTGGAAATACCTTCACATAACAGTTACGGTCGGCAAGGCAACGTAAAGTATTTTCTTTCACTCCAACATCTAATACTGCCACACGCAGGCCGGCATCAGGATTGCCATAGGTATAGGGTTGTTTGGTGGAAACGCTGCTTGACAATTCAAGGCCTTCCATAGAAGGAACTTTACTCAACTGTTTCTTCAATTGTTCAATGTCAGAAATTTCGGAAGAAATGATGGCATTCATGGCGCCTTTGTTGCGTATATGCTGAACAATTGCTCTTGTGTCAACATCAGAAATCACCACCATATTGTTCTCTACAAAATAATCCTGCAGACTTTGATCAGCTTGCTTACGTGAAAAATGCTCACTGAAATTCCTGCATACTAAACCTGAAATCTTAACCGTGCCCGATTCTGATTCAGCGTTCTTAACGCCATAATTTCCAATATGCACAGCCGTCATCACCATTATCTGTGATTTGTAACTGGGATCGGTAAAAATTTCCTGATATCCTGTCATTCCGGTGTTGAAACAAATTTCTCCGGTGGCAGTACCTATTTTTCCTGCAGACTTACCATAAAAGACGGTTCCGTCCTGAAGTAAAAGAATGGCGGGAGATTTATGAGCGTACTTCATTAAAAAAAAGTTTTACAAAGATACCATTTAAACAGAAAGGTTTTTCTCCTTTATGAAGCGGTGTTGATAAAATTACAACATGCCTTCGTCTGCAAAACTGTAATAGGTACTTCCTGAGATGATGATATGGTCAATAACTTTTACATCAACCAACTTACCTGCATCGTTCAATTTACGTGTCAGGTCAATATCATTCTGACTGGGTTTGTTGTTGCCACTGGGATGATTATGACATAAAATTATTCCTGATGCGAGATTTTCAATAGCGCTTTTAAATATCAGCCGTGCATCAACCACAGTTCCCGATACACCACCTTTGCTGATGTTCTGGCGCTCAATGATCTTATTGGAGCGGTCTAGCATCAGAATCCAGAATTCTTCGTGAGTCAGATCTGAAAGATGTCCGGCAAACAACTCCACCGCATCTTTGCTCGAAGATATTTTCTTCTTTTCAAGAACATGGGCAATAGCACGTCTTCGTCCAAGTTCGAGTGCAGCCACTATGGTAATGGCTTTAACTTTTCCGATGCCTTTATACTTTGCCAAATCTTTTACTGATAAGCGAGATAAGGATGTGAGGTCGTTGCCTACATTCTTTAAAATTCGTTTGGCAAGGTCAACAGCTGATTCTTCGCGGCTGCCGGAGCGTAACAGAATGGCGAGTAGCTCGCTGTCGGTAAGTGAGCCTTGGCCTTTTTCTTCGAGTTTTTCGCGTGGTCTGTCACTTTCCGACCATGATTTTATTGTGTTTCCGGGTTCTTTTTCCATTATGTAAAAATAGCAGTAGGTTACTAAATAAAAAAGCCCACCTATGCAGGCAGGCTTCCATAATATTTAATGAAAACTTATTTTAATGTATTCACGTGTTTTGCCACACTTGATTTAAGGTTGGCAGCTTTGTTTTTGTGAATGATATTTTTCTTAGCCATTTTATCAAGCATGGCATTTACTTCAGGAAGCATTTTCTCAGCTTCTTTTTTATCTTTTGTAGTGCGAATATCTTTCAGAACATTACGTGTTGTTTTAGCCTGATAACGGTTTCTGGTTTTCTTAGCTCCGTTTGAGCGGATACGTTTTTCGGCTGACTTATGATTTGCCATATCTTTCTGATTTAATTTTTTTAATTACAGTTATTAACCTGCTTCTTTTTTTAGTAGCCCGTACGAGAATCGAACTCGTGTTTCCTCCGTGAAAGGGAGATGTCCTAACCCCTAGACGAACGGGCCATAATTTTTTGAGGCTGCAAATGTAAAAAAACTATTTAAATTCATGGCAAAGTCCTGAATAATTTTTCTTGTTTAAAAGTGGTTCAGTATAAGACTTCAGTCAAAACTCTATTGAAATATCTGCAAATTGTAAATATCAACGCCATTCACCCGTTATTGTCACATTTTGGAGCAGGGGATGAAAATCATAACGGTAATTTTGCGTCATTAACCATTTTTCAGCGATATGACATTTAAAGAGTACCTTGATTACTTCGAAAAACTAATAAACCAACACCCCTCCGAACGAACTTCCCCTTATGACGATGCAGAATATGCCGAATACACCAAACTGAACTGGTCGCGGTTAAACAGGTGGCTTAAAACCGGTAAACTCACTGATGAGATAATTGCTGTTATGAAAAACATTCATGAACAGCAGCAATGGATTGTAATTACTGAGCCCTGGTGTGGTGATGCAGCTCATATTGTGCCATTTATTGAAATGATTAGCAGGCAAAGTGCTAACGTATCTGTTTCGTATGAGTTGCGCGACAGCGAGCCTTTCAGAATTAATGACTATCTGACCAATAACACAAAGTCAATTCCAAAACTAATTGTTAGAAACAGTGAAGGGGTAGATTTAGCCGTTTGGGGACCACGTCCTGCTGCCTGTCAGAAAATGTATTTGAAGTTAAAAGAAAAAGGTGTTGAAAACAGCACCATTAAGCTGGAAATTCAGAGCTGGTATAACGAAAATAAGGGTACTGAAATTCAGCGGGAGATAGGGGAGTTGCTTAAGAATTAATGGTTGTTGAAATAAAAAAGCTGCTCAAAGAGCAGCTTTTTTTATGATTCCGTATTCTGATTTTCTTTCGGTAATCTGCGTTCGCGATGTTTGCTTTCATGAGGTTTGTTGCCTTCCCCTGCCGGTCTTTCCGGTTTAGGCAGCAATACTTTTCTCGACAATTTAAGCTTACCTGATTTTTCTTCAACGCCAATCAGTTTCACTTCCACCAAATCACCTTCTTTGAACACACCATCCATGGTGGCTAATCGCTCATGACTGATTTCTGAAATGTGCAGAAGTCCGTCTTTACCGGGTAAAATTTCAACGAATGCTCCAAAGGTGGTGATGTTTTTTACTTTGCCTTTGTAAACTGTTCCTACTTCAGGCACTGCTACAATTGCTTTTACACGTTCAAGAGCTTTGTCCAGACTTTCTTTGCCAACGGCAGCAATCTGCACATATCCTTTGTTGTCTTTTTCTTCAATGGTGATGGTAGCTCCACTCTCGCGCTGAATTTCCTGAATGATTTTTCCACCGGGTCCAATCACAGCACCAATCTGATCTACTTCAATGGTGAACTCAACAATGCGCGGAGCATGTGGTTTGTAGTCAGCACGTGCCTGAGTAATTGTTTTTTCCATTTCGCCAATGATGTGCATACGTCCCTGGCGTGCCTGCTCTAATGCCTGTGCCATCACTTCATAAGGCAATCCTGTTACCTTAAGGTCCATTTGTGTGGCTGTGATTCCTTTGGCAGTTCCTGCTACTTTAAAGTCCATATCACCCAGGTGATCTTCATCTCCCAATATATCGCTCAGGATAGCAAAACGTCCTTTACCATCACTGATAAGTCCCATAGCAATTCCTGCAACTGTTGATTTCATTTTTATTCCTGCATCCATCAAAGCCAGACTTCCTGCGCATACTGTAGCCATAGAACTTGAGCCATTGGACTCGAGAATATCTGACACAACACGGATGGTATATGGGTTTTCTGATTCAGGAGGTAGTGCTTTGGTAAGTGCACGTAAGGCCAGATTTCCATGCCCTACTTCGCGTCTGCCGGTTCCACGCATGGGACGCACTTCACCTGTAGAGAAAGGAGGGAAGTTGTAATGTAAAAGAAACTTTTTAGTTCCTTCAATCATTGCACCGTCAATAATCTGCTCTTCCATTTTTCCACCTAAGGTTACAGTGGTAAGAGATTGAGTTTCTCCTCTGGTAAAAATTGAAGAACCATGTGCAGTGGGGATGTAATTTACTTCGCTCCAGATGGGGCGTATGTCTGTAAGTCCACGGCCATCAAGACGTTTTTTCTCTGACAATAAAGCTTCGCGTACTGCATCATACTCCACTTCGTGATAGTAATGTTTAATGAGAGCAATCTTTTCTTCGAGTTCTTCTTCTGTAAATCGCGTATTAAACTCTTCCAATATGGCTTCAAATGCTTTTTGGCGTTCGCTTTTGTTTGGATTGCCAAGCAATGCAGTTTCATATACTTTTTTGAAAGTTTCGTCTCTTACGAGTTTACGAAGTTCCTCATCGTGTTCTTCGTGATTGTATTCGCGTTTTGTTTTGCCTCCGATTTTAGCCAATAAGTCAAGTTGTGCCTGACACTGAATTTTTATGGCCTCGTGTGCAGTGCGAATTGCTTCGAGCATGGTTGCTTCTGACACTTCATTCATTTCGCCTTCCACCATCACAATATTTTCTGCTGAACCTGCAACAATCAAATCCAATGTTGCACGTGATAAGTCTTCGGTGTAAGGGTTGATGACCATCTTTCCGTCAATCTGTGCTACACGCACTTCTGAAATAGGTCCGTTGAAAGGAATGTCGCTGATGGTTAGTGCAGTGGATGCAGCTAATGCAGCAAGTGCATCGGGTAATATTTTTTTATCTCCTGAGTGAAGTGTAACCAGTACCTGAGTGTCCGCATGAAAGTTTTCAGGAAACATAGGGCGAAGTGCACGGTCTATCAAACGGCTGATTAGAATTTCATATTCCGAAGGACGTGCTTCGCGTTTAAAAAAGCCTCCCGGAAAACGACCTACAGAGGCATATTTTTCCTGATAATCTACAGTCAGTGGCATAAAGTCAACTCCCGGCATAGCATCCTGCTTGGCACAAGCTGTTGCCAATATCATGCAATCGCCCATTCTAATCATCACAGAGCCATCTGCCTGTTTAGCTAATTTTCCTGTTTCCATGGTAATTTCTCTGCCGTCAGGCAAAGAAAAAGTGTGTTTTACTCCTAAATTCATCTTCTATAAACGTGTTTAAAAACAAAAAGGCAATCTTTTAACATTGCCTTTTTGATGTGTTGTATTATTCAATTTAATTATTTCCTTAAGCCTAAATCAGCTACTATTTTACGGTAACGTTGTATGTCGGTCTTGTTTAAATAGTCGAGCAAACTTCTGCGTTTACCAACAAGTCTGATAAGTGATTGCTGAGTAGAGTAATCTTTCGGCTGACTTTTCAGGTGATTGGTCAGATGATTGATACGATCTGTAAACATAGCAATCTGTGCTTCAGCATTACCGGTATTTTTTTCGTTACCACCAAATTTTGTGAAAATTTCCTTTTTCTTTTCTGATGTCAATATCATTGTATTTCTTGTCTTTTAAAAAATAAAGTGTGCAAAGATACAATTTATTTTATACGAAACGCACTGAAAGATAAGCTTTTTTAATTTTAACTAAAAAACCGGTTCTGCAAGGGAAATGGCTTTTTATTGTGTTGATATTCAGTGTGTAAACTTAAAATTTATACGATAAACCTATTCCAAAAACTTCTTTAAACTGAAGTCTTGGACCTGATTTAACTTCTTTTACACCACTGGTTTCTTTAATTACGGTTACGGGAATAATGTCATCATAAATCATTTGGGTACCTATATTGGCAGTAAGGTATTTATTTACCTTCATGGCAATAAGTATTTCATGATTAACTGCTATGTTCTGAGGATTTTCTAAGTAATTGCTGAAGAGTTCCAGTTTTGTCTGGAAGTTTACATTGGTAAACACATCTTTCTTATACATGGCTCTGAGGTAAGCCCCTAATTGTGTAAGTGATTTTTTACCGGGATCAACACCAAAAGCACCGGCCTGCGATAAATCATCATCATTAACAATAATGGTGCGACCTGTGAGTGGCGAGAGGTACAAACTGAAATTGTCGTTTGGTTTATAATCCACTCCTATGGAATACAACAGATAGGCAGGAGCAAGAAATCTTGAAATAGGATGTTCGCGCAAGGTGTCATTTTTGTAATCGTAACCATTTGCAAACTGACTCTTAAAATTAAACAGGAAGGTATAATAGAACTTACTTTCCTTGGATACTTTGTATCCTAACTTAGAGTTGAGATCAATTTTATCTTCGCTCTTCACTACTTTGGAATTTCCTGATTTTAATAAACCATAAGCCAAATCCAACTGATTGTCCCAAGCTATACGGTCTTTGGCATAATTGGCAAATATGGTGAGGAATGCAGCACCCGATACTGAGTTTTCGCCACCGGCAGCCCAGTTGCTGAAAGCAACCTGATTAAAATTTACAGAACCTATTCCGCCTTTTTTCCATGAGGTATCTACAGGAGTTTCAGTTTGTGCTAATGAAGGTAACACCATTGCTGCAACAGCAAGCGTTGTAAAAAAACGTTTCATATTTCGAATAAATTTAAATGATTATTTCTGTTAAAAAGGAAGGGATTGTTTTGCAATCCCCCCTGTATTATTTTACTTTTTAAGTAAGTCTCTGATTTCACCTAAAAGTTCCTGGTCTTTGGTAGGACCGGGAGGTGGTGGTGCAGGTTCTGCTTTTTTGAGATTATTCATTGCTTTGATAAGAAGAAACATAACAAATGCAACAATTAAAAAATCGAGACACACGGTAATAAATTCTCCGTACTTGATATAAACTTCCGGAGTTGCTTTGGTGACTACATTTCCTGCAGCATCCAGCACTTCTTTACTGCCGTCCTGAATTTTATATTTCATCTCGGAAAAATCGGTTCCCCCCACAATCTTACCCACAATCGGCATCACAATACCATCAACAAATGATGAAGTTACTTTGCCAAAGGCAGCACCAACTATAACACCGACAGCAAAATCAACAAGATTACCGCGCATTGCGAAATCTTTAAATTCTTTTAAAAATCCCATATCAGTTTAATTTAAATGTTAGATAAAAATTAATTGCGGCAAATTTAAAGAAGAAACATCGAAATTTTTAATTCAATCCGTAATGTGTTCAAATGAAATTCAGTTTCCTGACGCAATTACCGAAATTTCCACATTTACATTTTTTGGCAATCCGGCAACAGCAACAGTTTCGCGGGCAGGAAAATTGTCGGTAAAATATGACCCATAGACCTTGTTCACTGCATCAAAATCGCTCATCGAAGTAAGGAAGATGGTTGTTTTAATAATATGTGAGAAATTTAAGCCTGCTTCGGCCAACACTGCTTTCAGGTTTTCCATTACCTGTTTGGCTTGTTCTTCAATACTTGCAGTTTTGAGCTGACCGGTTGAAGGGTCAATAGCAATTTGCCCTGAAACAAAAAGAAGATTACCTGTTTGCACAGCCTGACTGTAAGGTCCGATAGGAGCAGGTGCATTTTTAGAATTAATAATTTTTTTACTCATATTATTTTTAATTGAATCTGCCGAATGCTGATTGTTATATTCATTTATTTTGTGTCGTGATGAATGATGAACTGAAGAAAATACTTGCGACAGCACAAAGTAAGCGAAAAGAAAACAAACTGTTTCTGAAAAAAGCAGGACAACAGAAAAACGCTTCTCTCGACAAAAAGTTTGAGCATGAAACGAATGTTTTTTTTGAAAAACACAGTTGTCTCGATTGTGCCAATTGTTGCAAAACCACCAGCCCTATTTTTCGCGATGTGGATATTGGTCGTATTGCACAACATTTACATATCAAACCCGGAGAGTTGGTTGAAAAATACCTGCATCTCGATGAGGACGGACATTATGTTTTGAAAAAATCGCCATGTCCTTTTCTGCTTGATGATAATCACTGCTCTATCTATTCCATCAGGCCGCAGGCATGCCGAGAGTATCCGCATACTATCCGTAAAAACATTTATCAGATTATGGATTTGACTTATCGCAATTCTCTGATATGTCCTGCTGTGGCGACTGTTATTGAAAAACTTAAAAAAGAAATTTAAAGAGCTTTTACCTATTGATTGAAGGAGTTCAATTAATGAGTAGGAGAAAAAGAATAAAAAAAGCTGCCCTTTTGAGGCAGCTTTTTTACATTGTTAAGTGCTTTTACTTCTTCATGTTTTTGGCAAAGAACCCACTCAGGTCCTTTCCTGCTTTGGCATACGCTTCTGAAATACGAGTTCCTGTATCATAATCGTATCCGCCAAAGGTACGTCCCGGGAATCCCATACCTGTAATTTTGCAAATTGGTTTATCCGGATTGGCAGTTTCATATACTGTAACTTCCAGATTGATGGAAGCATTTTTACGGGTTACATATACATTAAATCCAGGTTCAGTAAATGTAGTGTGCACCTTCATGGTATATTTTGCATCTGCAAAATTGCCAATCTGAAGATCTGATTTTTTATTAAACAGTTCTACAAAATTTGGTTCAAAACGACTCTGACGGTCACCTTGCCATTTCTTAGCCCAGTCATCACCGCGGCCGGGTTCTTTGGCGTTATATTCTGAAGTTTTTTTAGCAATATAATCTTCTTCTTTGGCAAATTTTCCAACACGCATATCGCTGTAATCGTAAACCACATTCATCTTGGTTTGGTCTTTAAGGTCTTTCAGGCTTCCTTCCTGAATTTTGATTTTTTGTGCCGATGCTGTTCCGGCAATTGCTGCAACTATCAGCAGGGATGTGAGATGTTTTATCATTTTGTTTTTTATTAAGTATTTCAAAATCAAAAAAAGAAAAAAAATATGTGATATAAAATGAATTCAGTTTTCTTCATTAAAAAGTTACCAATATAATTTTGTTGAAATGCTAATTTTTAAAGGTTAACTTAACCATTCAATTTCATCTTATGCCATTGGTAATTTCAGCATGTCGGCAACCGGTTTTTTACAAATCAGAAAATTAAAATAGTCACTACGCGAAAGGTGTTCAGTTTTGCGGATGCCTCCGCGTTCATCAATGTTGAAGTAGATATAACCTGAGGTACATTCGTTCAGAATATTTTCCACATGTTGTGCTACTTCATCATTCAGTATTTCTATCAGCATGGTGGGCTGATGTTCTTTTAAATATTTTTTATAACCTTCGAGCACCTGCGGTTCATGTGTCTCTACATCTATTTTCATCAAATCCACTTTTGGAATATGGTGTTTTTCAATCAATGTATCCAATCGAGCTGTTTTGATGGTTACAGGCTTGGTAACCACTCCCGGTAAACTCCTGTCTTCGTTTACGGTTACTGAATATGTATGTTCATCATCCGTATCATAAATAATAGCTTCCCCATCTTTGTCTGACGCGGCTACATCAAGGCATAATACATTATAATTATTTAACGCCATGTTATGTTGCAGTTTCTTAAAAACACGAGTCACAGGTTCAATAGCTACAATGGTGTTGTTGCTGTTTATTGATTTTGCAATTAGTGAATATATTCCTGTGTTGGCGCCAATGTCGAGAATGCATTTACTGTGACGGCATAATGTAATCCACAATTTCAAGGATTCTTTTTCCCAGTTGCCTGTCAGTCCCGACCAAAAAATTTCATTCTCTACCTGATAGCCGTAATGCATGGTTTTGAATGATGAATGTTCATCCACTTTCACATTAATTACTCCTTTGAAATGTAAATGACGATAAATATTTTCAGGCAGATGCAAAGGTCTGATGACTGAAAACAACTGTTTCTTGAAAGGAAGATGATGATATAAGCTTTTTAGCAAAGACTTCATTGAAGATTGGAATTAAAGTTTCAAAGTAAGTGAAAAAACTTGCTTGTCTCATACACAATCACGGACTCAAAATCGTTGACAACTTAATTCAGGTGCATACACGCGCAACAGCATTAAACTTCCTCGAAAATACCGGTATTTGCCAGTTGCATCTCCAGTGAGTTTAATTGTAAAGCGTTGAATGAAAAATTTGTAAATCGAGGCAGGAGGTTTTTATAATAATCAATGCCTGACTGCAGGTTCGACTTGAATTTATCTATATATTTCTTCTGCTTTTCGCTGATGGAGTCGCCAAATTCAGTTATCTGACGTTGCAGATAATCTATGTATAACTGCAGTTCATTAATAAACATATTGGGTCGCTCCAGTTTATTATTCAGATTAATCCTGCCATAGATATGGCCAATCATTTCTTTTAGCGTATGTACTCCTGAAAAATATGCCAGATTGGGACCCGGGCAAATGGTTACTGCATTGATGTTATGCGGTACCGGAATTTTATTTTTAAGAAGAACAGAAGAAGTAAGCCCTTCGCACAGGCAGTCTTTTTCTTCAATCTGGTCTATGAGCTGTTGTTTTTCGGCATCAGAAACAGAGAGTGATTTTATCTGTTTTATTTTCAAATTTTGGTATTGACGCGATGAGGTACAGATTATTTTTTCGGTAAATTCCGTATTGCTCGACAGCAGTTTTTTATAACAGGGACTTCCCGGTCGGTTTTTGACAATACGCTCTTTGCGTTGTGCTTCGCCACTGCTTTTCCTGAAGTTATTAAATGGCACTCCCAATGGTGATGCATAACTTAAGTAATAATCTTCCTTTACTGCAGTAGCCAGTTTTTGAAGTGTTTCATCATCAACATTGGTTGCTTCGGGCACCAACAGGAACGGGCTACCCCAGCCTACGCCATCCAGTTCAAAATACGACAAAAGAAACTGATGTTCATCGTTATTCCCCACGCCACCCTGAGCAGTTATCCTCTGAACAGGCATTGCAGAAAATTCTTTTCTTCCTTTAGCTTTCAGTGCCTGATTGCACATTTCAAAAAAGTTCGGCATGCAAAGATTTTTTGTTTTTTCTGAATTCTTCCAGGATTGGACCCAGCAAAAGTCCGTCAGTGGCAAAAGCATGGCCTCCACAATTCAGGCCTGATTCTATTCTGAAATCAGAAACCCAAAGTCCTTTTTTTGCAAGAATTTTTCCCTGAACCAATGCTGAACGGTAATCACTCACTTTTAAAATGATTTTCTTTTTCAGGACATCATTGTCGGGATAGAAATCTTCAAAATGCTCGATATAACTGTAAAGCCTGGGATTATATCCTGCCGAAAAAATAATGGAAGACTCTAAATCGCTTAGTGCATAACCACGCAAAGCACTCAATGCATCAGAAAATTCATCAGGCATAGGCTCACCCTTATGATTGTAAGTAGGGTTGTCCACTTTTGCCATGATATTTACATCAATACTTCCGGGTGTTATTTGTTTGCGTAAGTGATTTTGCATTTGCTCTTTTGCTGCAACATCTTGTTCAGCACACATGCGTTCAAACGAAATTTTCAAAGCTGAATTATCAGGAAGTAATTCAAAATACTTCCAGAGATCTGTACCTTCTTTAAATTCCATTTGCTGCAATTCACCAAACTGTTTATCTACGATTCGTTTGATGGTGTTGAGATAAGCAGTGATTCGTTTTGCTCGTGAGTCGTATTCTTTTTTTGTGATATGATGAAACGGGAACTTATGCTGATGGCAATAAAAAGCGCGTAAGTTTTCAAGAAGTCCGTCATCCATTATAGACATAACGGAAGAAATGCCGTAACGGGCTACTTTGGAAGGAGTGTCAACGCTGAAACTTAATCCTAATACAGGAATATGAAAACTATGAGGAGAGTGATTTTTCAATTTGATGGGGGGATAAAATACAGCAGGCGAAAGTAGTGAATAAAACTACCGCAGATTATTGGCTTCAGGTGATTCTAATCAGTAAATGGAGTGGCGCGTGTGGAGGTTACCTAAATAACAATTTTCAATTTATTGTTATTCAACTGTGCAGGTAGCGTTTACTCCTGCCGGACTGAATAATTTATTCCATGCACATCACCTTCTTTTCAGGTGCTTGAGGTGTAAAATCACCTTCATTTTGATTTAACTTAGAAGCAGAATACAGAACAGGATGCAATTCTCCTCAACCGGATTAAAACAAAACATTATTTTGATGAAAGATTTTCCAGAGCACGGTTAATATTTTCAAAAATTCGTTGTTCGATATTTGCCGGTTCGGTTTTGCTGAAATGTTTTCCTGTGATATGTTCAAATAGTTCAATGTATCTTTCTGAAACCATCTGTACTACTTCATCAGTCATCACAGGAACGGATTGTCCGGGTAAGCCCTGAAAATTATTTTCAATTAACCATTGTCTCAAAAATTCTTTCGAAAGTTGTTTCTGCGGTTCTTTGTTTTGCTGTCTCTGCTCATATCCATCAGCATAAAAATAACGTGATGAGTCGGGCGTGTGTATTTCATCAATCAGATACACCTTGCCGTTGTGCATTCCGAATTCATATTTGGTGTCAACCAAGATCAGTCCGCGTGCAGCAGCCATTTCCGATCCTTTTTTATAGAGTTGATGGGTGTAATGCTCCACCTGCTCATAGATGGTTTCCGGTACAATGTTTTGCTTAATGATTTCGTCCTTGCTGATATCCTGATCATGTCCTTGCGAAGCCTTGGTAGTTGGTGTGATGATGGGCGAGGGCAGAGGGTCGCTTTCATGCAGCCCTTCGGGGAGTTTTACACCGCACAGCATACGCTTGCCACTACGGTATTCGCGCCATGCATGCCCCGACAGATAACCTCTTATCACCATTTCAACTTTCAGCGGGTCGCATGGAATCCCTATAGTTACCTGTTCATCAGGCACTGCCACTATCCAGTTGGGCACAATGTGTGATGTGGCTTCCATAAAATGAGCAGCAATCTGATTAAGCACTGCACCTTTGTATGGAATAGCTCTGGGCAATACCACATCAAATGCCGAAACGCGGTCAGTGACCACCATTACAAGCCATTTATCTTCAATGGTATATACGTCCCTGACCTTGCCTTTGTAAAAAGCAGTCTGACCTTTGAAATTGAAATTTGTTGTTGATAAAGCCTGCATGTCATTAGATTTCAGGCTGTAAAATTATTCTTAAATTTACTTCCTGAAAATAAAAAACAATCATCTGCAACTTTATGCACCTAAGTTGCTCTTACTGAATAACTGAAAGAATGTCTGCTGCGGAACAAGTAACAGGAAAACAGAAAGTTTTCACAGAGGCATACAAACCTTTACACGACAGGCTTGTACGGTTTGTACAAACCATGGTTTATAACCGTGAAGACGTAAAGGATATTGTGAGTGAGACGATGCTGATAGCTTATCAGAAATTTGAAACCATCCGTCATCACGAAGCTTTGCTGAGTTATCTGTTTACGGTTGCCAGCCGGTTGGTTTACCGCATGCAGGACAGAAAAAAGAAGATGAGCCATGTGTATGATACCGAGCAAAGCGAGCAGGTGATGGACGAAAGTGCAGGAGCCGAAGTAAAGCTGGAAGTGAAAGATTTGTACCGTGCACTGGATCAGTTGCCATTGAAACAAAAAGAAGCCATCGTGTTATTTGAAATATCAGGTTTGACATTAAATGAAATACAGCAGATTCAGGGCGACAGCCTCTCTGCAGTGAAAAGCCGCGTTTCAAGAGCACGTGAAGCGCTAAAGAAAATATTAGAAGAACAAATTGTATAATTGCAGTAATTTATCACCATGGAGAATAACAAGTTAGATCAACTTTTTGACTCAGCCAGAAACACTGAGCCAATGGTTACTTTTGAAGAAGCCAGCGAACAGTTTAACATAAAGGCTTCAGAAATCAAAACTTCGGCTAAGCAATCACTACAATGGAAATATGCCATCCTTGCTGTTTTTGCTGCTTTGGTTTTGGGAGGAGGAGCCTATCTTGTGCTTAACAACAATGCTGTAGAAACCACAACTCAGCCACAGCAAGAGAGCACAACACCTGTGAATGAAACAACCATTCCTGCTGCTGAACAACCCTCAGCAGCTGAACATGCTGATGAAAATGTAACTTCTGCAGCAGAAGAAACAGCAGCACCTTCAGCTAATGAAAAAGCTGCTGAACCGGCACCGCTGAAAAATAAAATCACTCACGTAGAGAAAAAATCCTCCGGTTATATTGTAGAAAATCAAACCGTGAACATACAAAACGATGAAGGACAATTTAAAGTGTTTTTCAGAGGAGGCCAGGTAGATAAAGTAATGCTTAACAACAACGAACTGAACGAAAGTGAATGGTCGCAATATGATGATGTAATTGCCGAGGCCAAAGGAGCGATGAGCAAAATGGGCGTTGACAAAGAAAATACAGCAAGCCGCAAATTTGTGGAGTATCTGTTTTCTACTTTGAAAAAGAAAGGGCTTATTGAAAATAATCTTGCAACTGTTAAACTCAGCACCGATGCTTTGTTTATTGAAGGGCATGAAGCCGACTCAGCAGTACATCAGGAATTGCTTCAACAATACAAAGCCATTACCGGTCAGGAATTAGGCAACCGCACACTTTATTTCAACTGATAATTTTAAGCACTTGTTGCACCTGACGTGCCAGGCTTATGGCTTCTTCTACTGTAGGTGCCGTAATGGTGGCATGACCCATTTTGCGAAAAGGACGTGTGGTTTTTTTGCCATATAAATGTATATGCACATGACCTGCTTGCAAAGCTTTATCCAGTCCCTCATAAATAGCATCACCGGTATAATTTTTTTCGCCAAGAAGGTTGATCATGGCAGCAGCCGAACGCACAGAAGTATCGGCAAGAGGAAGATTATAAATAGCACGCAGATGTTGCTCGAATTGCGAAACTGCATTGGCTTCAATGGTATGATGTCCACTGTTGTGAGGACGAGGAGCAATTTCATTAATCAGAATTTCGCCTGTTTTGGTAACAAACATTTCTACGGCAAGCAATCCTACCATGCCAAGGTCTTTAATTAAATTCTCTGCTATTTCAACAGCGCGCTGCTGCTGAATATCTGAAAGTGCAGAAGGACTGAAGAGCAACTCAACCAGATTGGCTTCTTTGTTGAAAAGCATTTCCACAACAGGAAAAGTTTTTATCCGTCCATCGGTATTACGTGCAGTTATCACTGCAATTTCTTTGTCAATGTCAATACAATTTTCAATAACGCTTGGCTCGTTGAATGCATCTGCCAAATCATTTTCTGAGCGCAGTATTTTCACGCCTTTGCCGTCATATCCGCCTTTGCAAAGTTTTTGCACTATGGGGAAACGATCTTTTTTAATTTGTTCTTTATTATTCACCATATAAAAAGGAGCAGTGGGCAACTGATGATCTGCATAAAACTGTTTCTGCTTTCCTTTGTCCTGTGCCATTGCAATAATATGTGGCTGAGGAAAAACTTTTTTACCCAGTTTTTCCAGTTCATATAATGCTTCAATATTTACATTTTCAATTTCAATGGTCAGAATATCACATTCATTTCCAAATGCCATTACCGCATCATAATCTCTGAAATCGCCATGATTAAACACTTTACACAAATGCCTGCATGGAGCATTTTCGTCAGGGTCGAGTACGTGTGTATTCATATTGAAATCGGCAGCCTTTTGCAGAAGCATTTTGCCAAGTTGGCCTCCGCCCAATATTCCGAGAATGGTATTTGTTTTAAGATGATGCATAAACTTCAGAAAATATAACACAAAAGTAGCTTACGTGTTTTAATTATCGGTACTAAAATTTAATAAGGGGCACAACTAAAAAACTCCTACTTTAGCGGCTCCCAAAAAGGCTTATGCAGGAAGTTACCATATTAGACAAAAATTTTGAAGTGATGATTTCGCGGAAGCAGATTGAAAACCGCGTAAAAGAAATTGCATCGCAACTCAATGCTGAATATAAGAACAAGAATCCGGTTTTTATTGGTGTGCTCAACGGTGCTTTTCTGTTCATGGCTGATTTGTTCCGAAATATAGAAACTCCCTGCGAAGTTTCTTTCATCCGCGTTTCATCGTACAGCGGAACCACTTCCACCGGCACCATGAAACAGGTTGTAGGATTATCAGGGAACCTGAAAGGGCGGCATATTATTCTTATTGAAGATATTGTTGACACCGGTGAAACACTTACATTTCTGATGAAAGAACTATCACAACATCAGCCTGCCTCGGTAAAACTTGTTACGCTGTTGTTTAAGCCTGCAGCACTTCAAAAACCGGTAAAAGTTGATTACTGCGGATTTGAAATTGACCCTGAATTTGTGGTTGGTTACGGGCTTGATTACGATGGCTACGGACGAAATCTTCAGGATATTTATGTACTTAAAAAAAGTTAACAGAGCCGGGATGAAAGTTTTTTTCTCTAAAAACACTACCTTCGTTAACTTGAAATATTTTTTTTACTGATCAACAATTTTAAAGAATGCTCAACCTTGTTTTATTTGGCCCTCCGGGTGCAGGCAAAGGAACTCAGTCCGAAAAACTTATTCATTACTATCAACTGGTACATCTGAGCACAGGCGATATTCTCAGAAGCGAAATTGCAGCACAAACGGCACTGGGTATGGAAGCAAAAAAGCTGATGGACCAGGGAATACTAGTCCCCGATGAAGTAGTGATAGGAATGATAAATTCAAAATTAGATGCTAACTCTGAAGCCAAAGGATTTATCTTTGACGGATTCCCGCGAACCAAAGCACAGGCCGAAGCGCTGGATGCACTGCTTGCAAAAAGAAATACTACTATTACACTGATGCTGGCGCTTGAAGTGAGTGAAGAAGAACTTACCAAACGATTGTTGCTAAGAGGAAAAGATTCAGGCAGAGCAGATGACCGAAATACCGATATTATCAAAAAAAGAATTGATGAATATAACAGCAAAACAGCAGCTGTTGCCGAGTATTATAAAGCACAGAATAAATTTAAAGGAATAAATGGAGTTGGCTCCATTGAAGAAATTTTTGGAAACCTGTGCAGCGCCATTGACAGCGAAAAATAAAATCAGACAAACGAATTAATTTAAACAGATGAAATTTTTTATTGATACAGCAAACCTTGCACAAATAAAGGAAGCTAATGAACTGGGTGTACTGGATGGCGTGACTACCAACCCCACACTGATGGCCAAAGAAGGAATTAAAGGACGCGATGCAGTTATGCAGCATTATGTGGACATTTGCAACATTGTTTCGGGTGATGTGAGTGCAGAAGTTATTGCTACAGATTTTAAAGGCATCGTGGCAGAAGGCGAAGAACTTGCCAAACTGCATAAACAAATTGTTGTGAAAGTTCCGATGATAAAAGACGGAGTGAAAGCCATACATTATTTTACGTCTAAAGGCATACGCACCAACTGTACGCTGGTGTTTTCGCCCGGGCAGGCATTACTTGCTGCCAAAGCAGGTGCTTCCTATGTTTCACCATTTATTGGAAGACTTGACGATGTGAGCACCGATGGTTTGCAACTGATTGCCGAAATCAGAGAGATTTATGACAACTACAATTTCAAAACGCAGATACTTGCAGCAAGCATACGTCATGCCATGCACATCATCAACTGTGCAAAGCTTGGTGCCGATGTAGCTACATGTCCGCTAAGCGCCATCACCGACCTGCTTAAACATCCACTTACCGACATAGGTCTGGAGAAATTTTTTAGCAGATGCTAAGAAATTTGCTTGAGTAAAGAGGAGAAGAATAGAACGCTAATTTAGTTGATATATGAAAAACTAAAATCTCCACATAAAAAAGGGGAAAAGGTAAAAGCGCAAAAATTACCAATCAAACAGAAAGGTATTTTAGAAAAATTAGAATATTGGTTAAATGAAAACCATAAGAAGGTTTTTATATCAGTTCTGATTCTAAATGTGATTTTTATTTTCTTGCATTTCAACTTAAAGATTAGTGAGGCAAATGATGATTCAATGTATATTGAAGATGCATTTCGTTTTGCTAAGGACTTTTTTTGGTTATTATACTCCTAATGCCCCATTTTACCCAATGATGTTATCTGTTGTTGTCAGAATTTTTGGTATCAACTTGTTTTGGTTAAAATTGACATCCGTGATTTTTACGATATTAAATGTTGTGTTTTTCTATAGGTTATTTAAAAACAGGATATCTTATATTGTTTTGTTTTTAGTGATGTTTATTCAATCAGTCAATTATTATTTTATTTATTATTCAAGTGTAACTTTTACTGAACAATTTTTTCTTTTTTCTTCAGGTTTTATTCTTCCTTGTTTTTTATAAAGCTTATGAAAAGAGTGACGCGATAGAGACAAAAAGTATTGGAGATATAAGGATTTGGTTGCTATCTGCTTTTGTGCTTTTTATAATGACGCTTTCACGAAATGTGGCGATAGGAGCATTAATTCCAATCCTTTTATTTTTTGCTATAAATAAGAAAGGTTATAGTCTTTTTATTATTCATATTGTCATTTCTGATTTTCAGAGTTCCATTTGAGTTTCTAAGAAGTGCTGTGTGGGGAAGTAAGAATCAATTCGCAGCTCAAGGTTCCAGCTTAATTGTTCAAAAGGATCCATATGATCCATCAAAAGGAACAGAAGATTTAATGGGCTATATTCAACGTTTTTTTGATAATTACGGGTTATATATATCTAAGCGATTCTATCAGATATTAGGATTTGTAAATGAAAATGATTATGTGATAAAACCTGGTTTAGGATTAATATTCTTGGTTGTCGCAATTATTTGTTTTGTGCTTATTATAAAAAAGAAGAATAACTTTTTAAAATTATTTATGCTTTATGCCAGCGCAATGACAGCAATAACTTTTGTTGCAGTACAAAAAAGCTGGGATCAGTATCGTTTAATTCTTGTGTTTTTACCATTCATTCTCGTCTTATTGTTTGAACCTCTTATTAGTTATTCTTTTCTTAAAAGCAAAAATTTTTGCAAGTTATTTTGGTTGTTTTCATAACAATTCTTGTATTCAACAGTACAGTTCATTCATTAGTAAAAGCTAAATCGAATATACCTATATTAGTAAATAACATCAAAGGTGATAGGTATTATGGTTATACAGATGATTGGGTGAATTTTTTAAAAATGAGCAAATGGTGTGGTGATAGTTTACCATCAGGAGATTATGTGGCCAGTAGAAAAGCACCTATGTCATTTATTTATGCTAATGGGAGAGAATTTTATCCGATATATACAGTGTCAAGCACCAATCCTGATTCGGTGTTAAGTCAGTTTAAGGCTAATGGAGTGACACATGTAATGCTGGCTAGTTTAAGAAGGAATCCAAAAAGAAATGATGGATTTATTATTAATACTATTCACAGGATGATGCAACCTGTTGCTCAAAAATACCCTGGAAAACTTACTCTAATCAAGCAAATTGGTAACGTGGAGCCAACATATTTGTATAAAATAAATTATTAATTTGATTGAGCAGTCCAGATTAGAGCAAGAAATAATTCAGGGCAAAGCAATTGCACATAAAGCTGAAGCGGTATGGCGTTGGGATGCACCAACAGGCATTTTACGGGCAAAAAGGAGATCCCAATTTTTTATTTCGAAAGGTGAAATAAATTCTGAATCAAGTATTCTGGAGCTAGGTTGTGGTACAGGCTTGTTCACAGATATGGTGTATCAAGAGACAAAAGCGAAAATTATCGCTATTGATATTTCAAATGAATTATTATCTGTCGCAAGAAGTAAATATAATCATTCGGAGTTCAAGCAGATGGATGCAATGAAATTAGAGTTCAATGATGATTACTTTGATGTTATATTCGGAAGTTCTGTCTTGCATCACCTGAATTATGTTAATACTTTAAAAGAAATTTATCGGACATTAAAGCCCGGTGGAAGGATGGTATTTGCAGAACCTAATATGCTAAATCCTCATATTTTCCTTCAAAAGAAGATACCTTTCCTGAAAAATCGAGCCGGAGATTGCCCTCATGAAACTGCATTTATCCGATGGAAATTGAAAGAGCAAATAAAATCTTCGGGCTTTATTAATGTGGAGGTTATACCTTATGACTTTTTGTATCCTTTAATCCCGGATTTCTCAATTCCATTTGTAAATGCAATGGGTAGAGTGTTTGAAAAAATTCCCGGAATTAAGGAGATTGCAGGTTCATTGGTAATAAGTGCAAAAAAATAATTTAAATAGAAGTATTTTTAGAAAAAATTTATATACATTTGAAAAAAAATGCTTTATGAAAACTTTACTATTTACATGCTATTTGGTTTTAGCGCCATTTTTCATTTATAGTCAAGTGAATCTTAGCCTCGGATTGAGAGCCAGATATGACTTTAGCGGGAACACTTTAGATAATTCCGGGAATGGGTTTAATGGCACTAATAATGGAGCTGTGCTTACTTCTGACAGAAATGGCAACCCCAATTCTGCTTATTTATTTAATGGTGTTAACCAGAATATCACAATCAACAATTTTGGATCAATTATTCCAGGTGGTGAGATTTCAATTAGTATGTGGGTAAGAGCTTCAAGTGTTGCAACACAAGGGATGATTACTTATATTCCAGATTCAGTACAAGATAGAATTTTTGCAGGTGTTTACTATAGTCATAAAGGGACATCTTCCACTTTTTGGGATTATGGAAATATAAATACTCAAGGGCGACTTGGAGAAGTAGGTACATTTTTCCAGCCTGGTTGGGAACATTATGTATTTATTTCAAGCACTTCTCAGAATATGATGCAGGTGTATAGAAATGGGTCACTTAAGTTAATGAAGCAAGGAGCTCAAATGATTGTAAATAAGAGTAAGACTTTATGTATTGGAGGTAGCATGATGACAACCAATGGGGCATCAGTTAGTTATTTCTTTAATGGTGCAATTGATGATATTCGGATATATGACAGAGTATTAAACCCGGTTGAAATACTTACTTTGTATAGAGGTTATGATAATGGAAACGTCAATGATTTAAGGACTTTTATTACCAACCACCCTAACCCAAGACCAGGGTTTAACGAGAACTTATATGTAAATTATCAGAACGTTGGAAATAATGTAATGAATGGATATCTGGAATTTAGATTCGACTCTAATTATGTTTTCCAGCAGGCTATTCCACCTCAAGATTCTATCAATGGTAATTATCTTGGTTGGTATATTCACAACTTACCATCATGCGGACAAGGATTCTTTAAGGTAGAGGTGAGTTTACCTGCTACAATAAGTTTAGGAACACCTTTACAATCTACAGCTGTCATAAATCCGATAGCTGGTGATACAACAGACTTTGATAATTATGACACATTGAATCAGATTACAGTGAGTGGATATGATCCAAATTATTTAGAGGTTATTCCTAATGAAGATGTTTCTCCTTCATTTGTATCAAATCAGAATTATTTATATTACATAGTGCATTTTCAAAATACTGGGAATGCCAGTGCCATTAATATTAAAACAAAGAATCAAATTGATACTAAATTGGTCGTTTCCTCAGTGGAGGTCATGTATGCAAGTCACCCTTACACTTATAGTTTGTCTAATTCAAATTTACTAACTGTTAATTTTGATAATATAAATCTTCCGGATAGTAGTTCTGACCCTTTGGGAAGCAATGGTTTTGTTGTTTATCGTGTTAAGCCTTTAAATACCTTGCAAATTGGAGATTCTATTTACAATCAATCATTAATTTATTTCGATTTTAATACGCCTATTTCAACCAACTCAGTTGTTACAAAAGTAGTTGCCCCAACAAGTATCCAAAATATTAATCATTCAATTAAATCACAATTGACGATTGAACCGAATCCAATTATTTGTAACATTTTAAAATTGGAAGTTTCAGTTATGAATCGGAGCCAAGCTGATGTTTTTATTTATGACTATTTAGGTAAATTAGTTCATACTCAGAAAAACCTTGAATTAAGTGAAGGTCAAAATAGTCTCAATATAGCTCTTCCTCAATTAAAGAATGGTTTTTATTCTATAAGATTAGTAAATCCTGATATTAATTATACTGCAAGATTTATTAAATTATAATAATCATCTTTTGCCCTAAACCAGCAAAACAAATTTGCTACTCTCATAATTTTAATATACGTTTGAATTCTCTTCAAACATATATGAGATACTTTTTCTTTACTCTGACATTTGTACTGCTATGCTCTGCATCGCATGCACAAAACTTGTTGATGTATGGTGGTGCCCGCAGTCAGGCCATGAGCGATGCGTCTGTAACTTTCAGTGATGTTTTTGCATCATTCAATAATCAGGCTGCCTTGGCTTACCTTACCAAATCCGAAGCAGGTATTGCCGTCAACACTCGCTTTGCAGTGAAAGAGATGAATACGCTCTATGCTGCTTTTGCACTTCCGCTGAGTGAAAACAGAGGTGTTTTTGGTGTGAATGTGAGTCGCTATGGTTATAGTTTATATAATCAGAATAAGGTTGGATTGAGTTATTCAAGACAACTGAGTAAGGTGTTCAGTGCCGGAATTCAATTTGATTATCTGAACACACATCTCGCAGATGGATATGGCAGCAGGTCGTCATTTACAGTTGAGGGCGGTGTACTTGCAACATTTGATAAATTGAAAGCAGGAGTACATTTTTTCAATCCTTTGAACGTAAAACTTGCCGACTATGATGATGAACGTATGCCCATAATGGTGAAAGCGGGAGTAAGTTATGCTGTCTCAGAAAAAGTGATTGCAGCAGCCGAAGTGTTTAAAAACATCAACAACAAAGGAATTGTAAAAGCAGGTGTGGAATATCATCCGGTGAAAGCGTTGTATGTACGCGGTGGCGTAAGCAGTGAGCCGATACAGTTTACATTTGGTATTGGTGCAGCGTTTGGTGATTTTCATTTTGATATTTCTTCGGGATATATGCAGCCTTTAGGATACAGTCCTGCAGGTTCATTGCGATACACATTTTAAAAAGTATGAAAAACACTTTACGTATTTTCTGTATTGTAATTTTCTGTTTCATCAGCATGGGTGTGTATTCGCAGATAGTAACGCCTCCGGGAAATGATGATCGCACCGAAGAAAAAATTGAAGATGCAGCAAGCAATTCGGATGAGTCGGTAGATCTGACAGAACTTACCGAGCAGTTGCAGTATCTTTCGGCCAATCTCATCAACCTCAACACTGCAACGAGAGATGAGTTGATGCAAACAGGATTGTTTACCGAAATGCAGGCGCAAGCCATTATAGATTACCGTGAAAAAACCGGAAATTTTCAGTCGCTTTACGAATTGCAGGTAGTGGATTATTTTTCTATTCAGGATATCAGAGACATTCTTCCTTATGTAACAGTAGGCAGCACATTAAATGTGACCGAAACGCTGAAGAAAATGATAACGAATGGCAACAGCAGACTCATTGTAAGAGGACAACGTTATCTCGAAAAACAAAAAGGGTTCAGAGATGGAACTGCTTCCGACAAAATAAATCCTGCCTATCCCGGCAGTCCCTGGAAATTATATACACAGTATCAGTATCGCTTTAAACAAAATCTGAGTTTTAATATTACTGCAGAAAAAGATCAGGGAGAAGAATTTTTTAAAGGCTCTCAAAAAAATGGTTTCGATTTCTATTCGGCACATCTTGCCATTCGCGATTTAGGAATTATCAGAACAGCGGTGATTGGCGATTACGATTTGTTGTATGGACAAGGTCTTACATTGTTTACCGGACTGTCGTATGGCAAAACTCCTGACGCAGCAGCTGTACGTAAATTGTCGAGAGGGATAAAGCCATATACTTCCCTCAACGAAACCAGCATGAAGCGAGGAGTAGCTGTGTCAGTAGGTCGCAGAAACTGGAATGCAGATGTTTTTTACAGTAACAAAAAACTGGATGCCAACCTTGATTTTTCTGAAGACTCATTGGAGCAGGAAGACATTTTTACTTCGTTTATTGAATCGGGATATCACCGCACACAAAGCGAATTAGACAATAAGAACACCATCCGCGAGCAAATGGTTGGAGTGAATGGCGGTTACAGGTGGAGAAATTTTCAGATTGGTGCCACAGCCGTAAATGTAAATTACGATAAAAACCTGAACAGAGCTACTCAGCTTTATAACCGTTTTGATTTCAGTGGTGATGCATTTTTCAAAACAGGAATTGATTACAGCTGGTTGTATCGAAACATCAATTTGTTTGGCGAATTTTCGAGAAGTGAAAATGGTGCAATTGCTTATGTCAACGGAGCGATTGTCAGTCTTGGTTCAGCAATGACAATTTCAATTGTCAACAGAAATTACCCGCGTGCATTCAATTATCTTTATGCAAGTGGTTTTGGCGAAAGCAGCACTACGCGCAACGAGAAAGGAACTTATGCAGGTTTGGTTTTAAGACCTGACCGATACTGGACACTGTCAGGCTACGTTGATTATTTTACTTTTCCATGGTTGCGCTTTGGTGCTGATGCACCCTCAAAAGGTTATGAGTATCTGGGACAACTTACATGGGCGCCAACAAGACAGTTCAGCGTATATGTACGTGCAAGGAGTAAAACAAAAGAGATGAATACGGGAGAGGCTGCTGTTGCAGATTACCTGGTCAATCGAACTCAGAATAATTACAGGTTAAATCTCTCCTATAAGATTTCGCAGGCGGTAACCATACACAGCAGGGTAGAGTGGGTGAAGGTTAATAATGAAGAGAGTCCTGATGAAAGCGGATTAATGGTATATCAGGATATTATTTTCAAGCCGTTAAGCTCGCCACTTTCTGGAGCAGTTCGTTATGGATTGTTTGATACCGATAGTTATGACTCGCGTATATATGCTTATGAGAATGATATTTTATATTCGTATTCCATTCCTGCATTTTACAACAAAGGTTACAGATACTATGTAACTCTTCGATATAAAATTTCCAAGCAAATAGATGTATGGGCCAGATTTGCCCAAACGGTTTACACCAACCAAAAAACATTTGGTTCGGGATTGGATGAAATCAATGGAAACAAGCGAAGTGAAATAAAATTACAGGTAAGATATCAGTTTTAGTATTTTTGTGTTTATGAGGAATTGGGGATTGAATCTGATAGTGGTAATATGGGTGATTTTTACAGGTTATTGGTTACTGCCATTGAAAAAACCAAAAGCTTTCAGAAGCGACAGCGAACCAAACACCATCCTGGCTACCCAACAGTTTTGCGAACCCAAATGTGCAGATATAAAAATTAAGAGAGGTGTGTTGGTCATTCCTGACAGCATTAAGAAATTATACCCTGAACTGAACAAAGATGTGGCGTTGATAATAGGCGAATCGCCATTTCGTAAATCCAAAAGTGCTTTGATGTTTTCTTATGATTTTGTGTTATCAGGCAAAGTAGTGAAGGTAGGTTATACCGAGCAGGATGGTTATGTTCCTGTTTTTAATGTTACTGAATGGTTCCCTACACAGTATATTGCACGCTTCTGGAAACTTACAGGCACTTATGAAATCTTATATCTGATAAATCTTAATCTCGGGCTTCCGCTGTTGCTGTTTTTCTTTTTCAAGCAAGGTTCATCACTGAACAAACTTTTTTTAACAGCGTGGCCATTCCTGCAAACATCCATGCATTGCTCCAGCGCATGAATGAAATTTTCTCAGTATGATTTTTGTATTTTCTGAAATAAAAACCACCATTTTCATCCTGCATATTCATGCTCATATAAGTTGCAACAGCAAGTGCTTTTTCTGAATAATCAAAACGTGAAAGTGTGAGCAATGATTGTCCTGCAGCAGTGCAATCTACAGGGAATGCTTTTTTATCATAGAATTTCGGCATGCCGTCATCTTCAAAAAATTATTTAAGTAGTAGCCAACTCCTTTTTCCATCTGAGCTTTCCACATATAATCATTGCAACATTGCTGATATTCGTGCAGGCAGTCGAGCACATAGCCGGTGTGATAATTGTCAACCCATGTGCCTACATCGCTGGTTGAATAAATCCATGCACCATTCTCGCGCTGATGATTCATCACAAATGCTACAGCACTGTGAGCAACGTTTTTTAAATTCTTCTTTTCCTGTAGCTTCGTAAAGTTGTGCCAGCAATCGTGCACCTTTCATGCTTGCATTAAACACTACCTGCTTATCAAAGGGCGAATAAGAAAAACAAAAATTATTCTGAGTGTCATACGTCCGGTTCAAATCATTCAACACAAACTCACCGGCACTTTTGCAAAGCGATAATGCTTCTTCATTACCTGTGAGTTTCCATGCAATGTAAAGGCTGTTGGTGATGATGCCTGTAGCCACCACTGTTGGCTGATAAGCAGGAATTTTTGCATAACGTGCTTCCCAGTCAAAATCATATCCCCAGCATGCACCTTTGAATCCCTGTGGGATTAATTTTTTCAATTCTGAAATAAGCTGATTGATTTTTGTGAGATACTCATTTTTTTTGTCAGGATAAATACCACACAACTCACTGTATGCCTGAATGCACAAACCCAGTGTGACGGGATTCAATCCTTTGGGAACAAATAAAAACGGACGCAGATTCAGTGAGGAACGTTTTACCAATTGTTGCGCACCAAAACGGATGAGTTTATTGCTTTTGAAAAACGGCAATCTGAACAAAGGAGATTTCAGCGCATCATAAGGATCGTAGCCTTTGTAATGTTCGTGCTCAATAAAGGACTGCAGTCTTTCAAGTGATGATGAAAGTATTTGCTGCTCACCCATATTTACAGCGTTATTCTTTGTCCACTGGTGGCAATACTCTCCAGCGCTTTAAATGTAGCACGTGTTGACATGACTGTTTCTTCAAATGGAATAGGAGCAGGCTTTCCACTTTTGATACAATCAACAAATGTTTTTATTTCTTCCTGATGGCCTTTATCCTGCGTGCCTGAAATTTTCTTTTCAGTTTTTCCAAACACATGCAATGTTTTAAAATCATCCAACTGTGCCACTATTCCCGACCCGAATACTTCGAGATATTCCTTGCTGACTTGTTTGTTGCCATTGCTGAAATAATTTACTGAGGCAACACTTCCGTTTTCAAATGTCAGTGAAATGGTGACGGTATCATTCAGTTTGGATGCATCATTCAGAGCAGTTGCACTCACTGATGTAATGGGTGAACCTGCAATAAACATACAAAGGTCAATAAAGTGACAAGCTTCGCCAATGATTCTTCCGCCTCCGGTTTTCAAATCGTGCACCCAGTGATCGGCAGGAATAACTCCTGCATTGATGCGATAGTTTACTGAAACAGGCATTCCGGGAGTAAAATGTTTTTTCAGTTGTTGAACCAATGGAGCAAAACGCCTGTTGAAGCCGACCATTACTCTTGCAGGCTGCCTGTTGTGAGCTTCAACAATTTGATCAAGTTCTGCCTCGGTAAGGCACAGAGGTTTTTCTACGAAAATATTTTTTCCCTTGCTGATGCCGGCAAGTACATAAGGTGCATGCGTATCGTGGCGTGTTGCGATAAAAACAGTGTTGATGTTGCTGTCGTTAAAAATATCCTGTGCATCACCAGATGCTGTGGCAAACTGATTTTTGTCGGCTATGTTGCGTGCATTGTTAGGACGTGCAGTAACAACAGTTACCAGTTTGGCAGGAGTGTTTTTTAATGCAGGTATCAGAAAGTTCTGACCGAATGATCCTGCACCTACCAAACCAACTGTAACATCACCTTGCCGGTAACTTTGTGAAGCGATGTTTACTTTTTGATTTAATGTTTTTGAAACATCATACTTCAGCACCATGCCAACAAAAGGTTCAGTCTTGTTCATGATTAAGTCATACGCTTTTGGCGCATCGCTAAAGCTGAATGTATGAGTGAGTAATTTTTCAAGCGATATTTTTCCTGAAGCAAGCATTTCGACAAAAGCCTGCATGTTGCGGTTTTCTGTCCAGCGCACATAGCCATAAGGATAATCCAGTCCGCCTTCTTCGTATTCTGCATCATAGCGTCCCGGCCCATAAGAACAACTCATTCTCAGATCAAGTTCCTTTTTGAAATAATTAGGACGTTTGAAACCTGTTGGCACAGCACCCACAATAATTACTTTCCCCTTTTTTCTGCATAATGCACCTGCCAGATCAATAGGGTCTGTTGAATCAGTTCCTGCAGTGATAATAACTGCGTCAGTGCCGTAACCGTCAGTCAGCTCATTGATGACATGCTCCAGATCATCACGTTTGCGGCTGTAAGCATGTGCAGTACCTGTGGCAATTGCCAGATCCACCATGCGCTGGTCAATATCCACACCAATGGTTTTAACACCGCTGGCATGCAACATCTGTAGTGTAAGCTGACCTACCAGTCCAAGGCCAATCACCACACAGTTTTCGCCAAGGCGCAAATCAGCCTGACGAATTCCCTGCAAGGCAATACTGCCAAGTGTTGTAAAACATGCATGCTGCAGATTTACTGATTTGTCAACTTTCACACACAGGTTCACGGGAACTGCTACTACTTCTGCATGTACTGCACTGTTGCCTCCGCATGCAACAATGTCGCCCACTCGGAAATCAACTACATCATCAGCTACTGCAATCACTTCACCTGCTGTGCTGTAACCTAATGCAGAAGGTGCATCTAATTTATTCATCACCATTTTATAGGTGTTCATGATGCCAAATGTTTTTGCAGCATCAATTACTTTTTTCACTTCTTCTTTGCGTGCACGTGCTTTGCCGATATAACTCAGCCTTGCATCTTTCACAGTTTTACCTTCAGTACCTGCACTTATCAGTGAGTAATGATTACGCACCAATACCTGTCCTGATGATAATACCGGAAAAGGCACTTCGAGAAGTTGCATTTTACCGTCTTTTAAATTTTGCGTCAGTTGCTCCATGATATTCTTATTGCGGTATTCAGTCTGTTATTTAACCGTAGAATGAACGGTATCAAACCACTTTTTAAATTCTTTCAATCCTTCTTCGAGAGATGTTTCAGGTTTATAATTTAATAACCGTTGTGCTTTGCTGATATTGGCATAGGTGTGAGGTACATCACCGGGTTGCTCAGGCAGTTTTTCAAGATTTGCTTTATGACCTGATACATTTTCGATGTGTGAGATGAGTTGATGTAAAGTTACCGTACGGCTGTTTCCTAAGTTGATGATTTCGTATGGCGACTTGTCGTAATCTATAGCTGCACGAATACCTTTTACAATATCTCCCACGTAGGTGTAATCGCGGCTTGTTTCGCCATTGCCATAAAACGGAATCCTTTTATTTTCCGACATCAGTTTATAAAACTTATGTATAGCCAAATCGGGGCGTTGACGGGGACCAAACACCGTGAAAAATCTCAGTGATATAAAACGTATGCCATACAAATGTGTGTAGGTATGTCCTGTAAGTTCACCTGCAACTTTTGTTGAAGCATAAGGCGAAATAGGTTTCAGTACAAAATCATCTTCGCTCCAGGGAGTGTTTGGATTTACACCATACACACTGCTGCTTCCTGCAAACACAAACTGTCTGATATTTTTTTCTCGGGCTTTTTCAAGCAGGTTCAAAGTACCTTTAATGTTGACGTCCTCATACAGTAAAGGCTGCTCTATGCTGGGCCTTACACCTGCCCGTGCTGCCAGGTGAACAATCACATCAAATGACTGCTGAAAAACTTTTTCTAAATATGCTGTATCACGAATATCACCCTGATGAAGCACGAAATTTTCGTTTTTCAAAGCAGCGTTGATATTTTGTTTTTTCGTTTCAGGGTTATAAAAATTATCGAAACTGTCAATGCAATGTACTCTCCACTGTTTTTCTGCAAGCAGCAAATCGCAAAGATGGCTTCCTATGAAACCTGCTCCTCCTGTTACTAAAACGTTTTTTAAGGTTGTACTCATTTTTGCTCAATTACAGAACGGAAGGCATTACCCATTCGTTCAACCATTTTTTCTTCCGTAAGATTTTCAAGATAAATTCTTCTGCTCTCGGCACCCATTTTATTTCGTAAAGCTTTGTCGTTTGCCAAGATAATAATTTTTTCAGCGAGTTGACTGATATTTCTTTTTTCAACCAGATAGCCGTTTACGCCATCATGTACACTCTCTGGAATGGCAGCATGATCGGTAGAAATAACAGGAAGCCCTGCGGCCATTGCTTCTACCGTCACCCAGGGATGACCTTCGTTGCGGTAATAAGTTGGAAAAACAAAAATGTCGGCATCGTTGAGTATCTGAAATTTTCTGTCGCCTTTCACAGGTCCATGATTGATGATTGGCAGTTCAGGATGTTCCGAAACAAATTTTTCGAATTCCGTTTTTACATCAGCATCGCGCCATTCACCGGCAAATGCAAACTGCACATTTTTGTTTTGCGCATATACCAGCGGGGCAGCATACAAAGCTTCCATCACACCTTTGGTGCGTACATAATTTCCAAGAAAAAGCACAGTAGTTTTTTCGTGATTACGCTCATTGTAATTCACCGGAAAATTTCCTCCGTTGGGAATCACATAAATATCTTTTTCAGGAACAATCCAGTTGAACAGTTTACGCAGATTATTACCAAGCACAATCTGCCCATTCACTTTTCTGTGTACAAAACGAATAAAAGTTTTCATCGTTTTGCCTGATTCATTATACCAGTTGAGGAAATATCCGCCACGAAGGTGTGTAAGTACTTTTCGTCCGAATAATTTTGCAATCAGAATGTATCCGGCATCGCGGGTGTAACCAACAGTTGTTTGCCCTGCAGGAACATAAACCAAATCAGGACGGTATTTAATGCAATACCAAAACAGCTGTGCATATTGTTTGAATGCCAAATAGAAGTTGGTGAAGTCTAATTTAGCAAGTGTATTGATATCACGTTTGTCGGATAAGTCCAGATGTACAAGATTAAATTCGTCTTTCAGTTTGGAGTTGAGAATAAGTTCGCATGCAACTGAAGGGCCGATGTAAGGCGGTGGAAGTTTTCCGAGAAAGATGACGGTATATTTTTTTCTTATCGGTCATTCAATGAAAATTTTAGAGATGGAAAAATTTTTGTGAGCACAAATGCCAGAGCAATTCCGCTGCACATCATCAGAATAAAATCAATAGGAATACGTGCTCTGGTAAAACCCATGGCAATCATGTGTGCACCGGTGAAGCAAAGAAGAATGCCTGCAAGCATCAGGGCAACAGGTTTGTTTCTGCGATAAAGAATTACAAATCCAAATGGAGCCAACAGCAGCAATGGAAAATACGAAACAAAATACACCCACTGTCGTCCTTCATTGCTTCCGAATTTCAGATTAACTGTTTGCGGGTTTCTGTTCCATGACCATAGTTTCTGTGCTTTCAGAAAACCCATGCGCACAAACTGTGCGAAGTGATTTTCTATCCATTGTACGGATTCTTTTTTGTATGCATCAGCAGCTACGACTGCATCCTTCGGGGTACGTGCTGCAAGAGGATACTGACGATAAATTTCAGGTGGAGGATTCAGTCTGTAAATCTGGTCAAGTGAGCGATCGTTGCGCAGATATTCTTCCGAATAATCATTGTTGCCCTGCCACATACCAAACGATCCATGTGTGCTGATCAGGAATCTGCCGGTGTATGAATAATTTCGCATCAGCCATGGAGTAAGCGTAAGTGCTGTTGCTGACAGGTAAAGTACAACAGCAGTAAATGCATAGTTGAAATTTTTTTCTTTTCGTTTAATGTAAAAAATAAACAGCAGAACAGGAGGGATGAAAGTAAGGATGGTTGCTCTTGTAAGAAAAGCAAGTCCGGTAATAATTCCTGCAAGAATCAGATGTGATGTGTTCAGCGGTTTTGAAACTATAAGATATACAAGTAATACCAAAAGAAAAACAAACAGTGTATGATCGTAAATAGAAAGCGAGTAGGTGAAGAGATATGGATAACAGACATGATACAGTGCTGCAAAAAATCCTGCTATTGAGTTGAACAGAGAAGTTACAATTTTGAAAAGAAGGAAAGAAGTAAGCAGATGCAGCAATGACTGAATAATGGTAATGCCAAGCCAGTTGAAACCGCTAAACGCATATCCTAAACTCATCAAAGCAGGGTAGAGGGGCTCATAATCTACAGAAGGAGTTCCGGTGGTAAGGCTGTATTCGTGATGCAGATACATGTTGCATGCAAGTGCATTGAGGTAGGTTTTGGAATTACCACGTTTGGTAAATGAATCTTTAATCTGGTATCCGGCAAAAATTTTTACGGCAAAGCCGGCAATTAATACTACCCAAAAAAGTTTGCGTAAAGACTGTTCGGAAAATGCGGACACGTGTTAAAAACAATTATAAAAATATTGCCCGTAATGGGCTCTTTTAAAGAGCCGCAAAAATACACTTAAATCATGAAACTTCTGCTGTATCTGCTGGCTAATCCTTGAAAGTATTGATGGATTTTTTATCCAGATACTGAAAAAAAGTATCACTTCGCAATCCCAAGCGTAATGATTCAACCGCTACAACTTCTGTAGGAGCTATATTTCCTAAATTCACATTGGCGCCAAACTGTTTGATAAAATAAACCTGTTGCGATTTCTGAGGAGCTTCCCATATAATTTTATCGTGAGGAATACGGGAAATGATTTTATTAATCAGCATGACGTGTGCTTTGCCATTGGGTCTGTAAATGCCTACTGTTCCGCTTTCGCGGGCTTCTGCAATTACCTTCCATACGCCTGCTTCCAGTTCGCGTTCCATCATTTGTATCCATACGTTGGGACGTATAATGATACCTTCTTCCTTAGAGCCAACTTCTGAAATTACTGTTACCTGCTTTGCAAGTTGCTTGATATACTCGCACTTTTTGTCGTGAGGTAAAATAATGGAACCATCAGAAATTTCTGCATATTCCATTTTATATTTCGTCAAAACTTTGAGGTAGTTCTTAAACTCATTGCGGATAAGAAATGCTTCGAGCAGAGTTCCTCCAAAATATACAGGTATGCCGGCTTCTTTATACAGAGCAATTTTTTTATCAAGATTAGGAGTAATCATACTGCTCCCGAACCCTAATTTTACCAAATCAACATAAGGCCCTGATGCTGAAATAAAATCTTCTGTTTCTCTTACACTGATTCCTTTATCCATTACCATTGTAAGCCCGCTATCTCGTGGTTTTGTGGAACGGGCAGGAACCTGGCTCAATTCAAAATTCATTGGTTACCGGTTTGTTCTAAAATTTTAAGAATGTTTACGTCATCCAACAATTCAGGATATTGTTCCTGAATTATTGTAGTAAGGTTGTTAAATGATCCGACAGCTTCTTCAAGAATATTGTAAGATTCTTTCAGGTTGCCTGCACGGTAATGAAGGGATGCAAGTTTTAGTGTTATCTCAGGTTGATAAGGGAAATATTTAACTCCAATTTTGGCATATTCCAAAGCAGCATCAAACTGATTATTTTCATAAAGAAATTCAGGATACTCAATCCATATATCTGCATAATCCGGATCCATCTCCATCACTTTTCTGTATGCTTCATCAGCAAGATCTATGTTACCCAGTTCGCGCTCGCAGTCTGCCAGCAAAAACCAGTAATCACTCACTGTGGAATCTACTTCTATTGCTTTTTTCACATAGTGAATGGATTCATACCAGCGCTCTTCGTCAGCAAGGGTAGAGGCTACTCCATACCAGGCTGAATGCAATTCAGGATTACTTTTTATGGCTTTCTTGTAATAGTTACGTGCTTCTTCAAAATTTTCGAGATAATCATAACATTTTGCTATGTCTTCGTAAATCAGTGTGTCGGGAATTCCAAATTCAAAACTTTGTTTGTAAGAGTCAATGGCTTTTTCATATTCACCCATCATCATCAGGCAGTGACCTGTTTCAATATAAGCATCTACAAACGATTCATTGGTGATGTGACAATAGCTATAGCAGTTGAGCGCTTCTTCAAACTGGCTTATATATTGATAAACTTGCCCTTTGTAATACCAGTATAAAGTGTTGTAAGGGTCGTTGTCAATCAAGGTCTGGAAGTACGTCAATGCCTCCTCCGTTCTGTTGGTATTCAGAAAACATTCGCATAGTTCTTCCAGGGCGTTGGTATTTTTTTTGTTTTCGAACAGGCAGTTTTTCAGATAATGAATGGCTCCATGCAGGTCCTGCATGTAATTATAAGTTAGGGCCATCTGATAATAAGCATCCTCCTTAAATTCTGTAAAGGTAAGCAGATGCTTAAACACTTCGAGTGCAGCTTTATGTTGCTGAAGATTGTTCAGAATGGCTCCTTTAATCAGATAAATTTCTTCGTTAAGAGGATAAATATCCTGAAGGCGTTCAAGCATTTCAAGTGCTTCTTCGTTATTTCCCATCAGGTAGGTAATGTAAGCCTCCTTGATTTGAAAAACCTCCATTGCCGGATTGATGTTTTCGGCATATTTTACTACATCAAGAGCTTTTTCGAACTCAAAATTTTCAATGTAGAATTCTGTTATTCTGAGTAATGTATCCGCATCAAAGAAATAGCTTTTCTTATTGCGAAGCATTTCTTCAAAACGTAATATGGACTTTGTAATGCTTTCTTCAGGTTCTTCATGGCTTTCAAATTCATCGTCTTGCATCATACGCTCTCTGTTTGGTTCCCGTAAACGTAGTGCAAAAATAACTGTTTTTTGCCTATAAACAGGTATTGTTTATCAACCAATGAATGTTGACCATTGGTTGATTGACCATGTAAATATTTGATAATAAGTGAGTAAGGGGTCTTAATTTAAAGCATGAAGTACAAGCCCGCTTCGCAATTTTGGTTCAAACCAGGTCACCTTTGGAGGCATGATGAGGTCATTGTCGGCAATGTCCATCAATTGCTTCATCGTAACAGGATATAAGGCAAAAGCTACCTTCTTTTCACCACTGTCAACCCTTCTTTTAAGTTCACCAAGTCCACGAAGACCACCTACAAAGTCTATCCTTTTGTCTTTACGCAAATCCACAATGTTGAATAATGGAGCCAACACTTTCTCAGAAAGAATAGTTACATCAAGCACACCAATCGGGTCGCTGTCTTTGTAAGTTCCTGTTTTGGCAGTCAGTTTATACCATTTGCCTTCCAGATACATACTGAATTCGTGTAGTGCTGCAGGGCGATACTCTGCAATACCTTTTTCTTCAACCGTAAAGTTTTCTTTTAATTTATCAATCAACTGATTTGCACTTAAACCATTCAAGTCTTTTATCACACGGTTATAGTCCATAATCTTCAGCTGATTGTCCGGGAAGTGCACAGCAAGGAAAAAATTATATTCTTCTTTTCCGGTATGATTCGGATTTTTATCACGGAGTTCTTTGCCTACCAGTGCCGCAGCTGCTGTGCGATGATGGCCATCTGCCACATAGGTGTTTTTAAGTTTTGCAAATTCTTCGGTAATGATGCGTATGTCATTATCATTATCCACAATCCAGAACTGATGACCGATGCCATCATCCGAAACAAAATCATATTCGGGAGTTGCTGTAGTAATATGGCTCACCAACTCATCCAGTTTATGCACCTGACGGTAAGCAAAAAACACAGGCTCATAATTTAACCCTGAAACGCGAACATGATTCTTACGGTCTTCTTCTTTATCCGGACGTGTAAGCTCATGTTTCTTAATCACACCATTGATGTAATCATCTACAGCAGCACAACCTACTATGCCGTATTGTTTGCGGCCATCCATTGTTTGTGCATAAATGTAGTAACAGTCTTTTCCATCCTGAAAAAACACTCCTTCGCGAAACATTCTTTCAAAATTCTCTTTTCCTTTTTTATAAATCTCCGGAGAATAATGGTCGAAGTCGTCAGGGAAATCTATCTCTGGTTTTATTACATGATAAAAAGAGTTGGGGTCGCCTTTGGTTTCTATGCGAGCTTCTTTCTCATCCAGTACATCATACGGGCGGCATGCAATACTTTTTACCAGTTCTTTTTTTGGACGTATTCCTTTAAAAGGTTTTAAAATAGCCATAATTTTATCTGTTCAGTTCAGGGGTGCAAAATTAGATTTTTAAGTTTATTTTTTAGTGAAATATTCAACCACTTTTTGAGCAAGTTCAATACCTATTCGTTCCTGAGCTTCTTTGGTGCTTCCTCCAATATGCGGACTAAGCGAAATTTTCTCATTCTTACGCAGCGATTCTTTTATCAGCGGTTCACCTTCAAAAACGTCTATTCCGGCAAAGGCAACTTTACCGCTGTTCAATGCATCAGTTAAATCGTTCTCGGAAATCACTCCGCCACGGGCTGTGTTCACAATGCCTACTCCCTGTTTCATCAAATCAAATTCTTTTTTGGCGATAACGGGTGGGCTGCCTTTGGCAAAAGGCATGTGAAGGGTAATAAAATCACTTTCAGTAATCAGTTTTGTGAATGATACGCATTTAAACGTAACCGAAATTTTATGCTGACCGAGTGAAGGATGCAGGTTTAAGTCAACTGAAACATCTTCGTTGTTCAGCCGGTGAAACATCACGTTCATTCCAAGTCCCATTGCAATGGATGCCACACATTTTCCAATTTGTCCTGCACCGATGATGCCTATAGTTTTTCCGCGCAGTTCAATACCGGCAGAATATTTTTTCTTCAGTTTGTCAAATGTTTCTTTGGTCTCTGACGATGGCATGTTGCGGTTGGCATCATACAGCATACGTACACCTGTAAACAGATGTGCAAACACCAGTTCGGCAACCGATTGTGATGAGGCAGCGGGTGTATTTATAACTGCCAGGCCTTTGTCGCGTGCATATTTCACATCAATGTTATCCATACCCACACCGGCACGACCAATCACTTTCAGATTGGGACAGGCATCAATCACATTCTGACGAACTGTGGTTGCACTTCGCACCAGTATGGCATCAAAATTTTTCAATGCATCGGCCAATTGTTCCTGAGCTACTTTGTCAGTGGAAACCTGAAAACCTGCTGCTTCAAATATTTTTTTTTCCTGCAGCATCAATACCATCATTTGCAAGTATTTTTACCATAAAAAATAAAATTTTAAAGATGCTAAGAAACGAAAAATAAGAATTAGAAAATATGGGTACGATTTAAACAGGTGATAGTCTTATACATTTGTTAAAAAGCATGATTTTTAATCAGAAATATTTGTAAGTGATTTGAAAGCGGTATCATAATTTATACTTACTTTGATAAATCAAATCTTTTTTTAAATGAGTTCGGAAGAAAACTATCTCGAAAAAAACCGCCAACTGTGGAACAGCAGAACTGAAATACATCTGAAATCGGAATTTTATGATGTTGAAGGATTTCTGAAAGGTAAATCTTCCCTAAACGAAATTGAACTTAAATTGCTGGGTGATATTAACGGAAAATCAATTCTGCATTTGCAGTGTCATTTCGGGCAAGACAGTATTTCGTTAAGCAGACTTGGTGCAAAAGTTACAGGAGTTGATTTGTCGGACAAGGCCATTGACAGTGCAAGGCAAATTGCGAAGGATGCACAGTCAGATGCCGCTTTTGTATGTTGTGATATTTACGATCTGCCAAACCATCTGAATGAAAAATTTGATATTGTTTTCACGAGTTATGGCACCATTGGATGGTTGCCTGATTTGGACAGATGGGCTAAGGTCATTGCACACTTTTTAAAACCCAATGGAAGGTTTATCATTGCTGAATTTCATCCTTTTGTTTGGATGTATGATAACAACTTTGAACATATAGCTTACAGCTATTTTAAAGCAGAGGCAATTGTTGAAACAGAGGACGGAACCTATGCAGATACTTCTGCTGATATACATTTGGACTCTATAACGTGGAATCATAGTTTGAGTGAAGTGATGAGCAGCCTGTTAAAAAACGGAATGCAGATAGATGCTTTTGAAGAATATGATTATTCTCCTTACAACTGTTTCAATAAAACCATAGAGTTCGAACCGGGTAAATTCAGAATAGAGCATTTCGGAAATAAAATTCCTATGGTTTACGCCATGAGTGCAACAAAAATTTCAACTGACATTTGATGACTGTTTAATTCTGCTCAAAAAAAATTCTTTTAAGTTAAATTAAGTTGATGTATGGATATTTTATTACTTATTATAGCAGGACTTTTATTACTCGCAGGATTAGCAGGAAGTTTTTTGCCTGTATTGCCAGGGCCTCCGCTGTCATGGGTAGGATTGCTTATAGCTTCTTTTTCGACCCATGTAAATTTCAGTGCTGTGTTTTTGATAATAACAGCCATCATCACTCTGGTATTAACAGTATTTGATTATGTCATGCCCGGTTTGGCAGTTAAAAAGAAAGGCGGAAGTAAGGCAGGCGAACGTGGGGCACTGGCAGGAGGAATCATAGGTATGTTTATGGGACCTTTTGGTATTATCATAGGACCTTTCGTTGGTGCGTTCATTGGAGAGTGGATTGCAAACGGAGGAAGATTTGATGATGCAATGCGAATAGCTCTCAGCTCATTTGTAGGATTTTTACTCAGTACAGGAATAAAAATTGATATGGTGTCTGATGATGATATACTGGTATATAAGGCAAATTGTTTTGTAAACAGTTTGTAATTAAATTTTCGTAGTCAGAAATCTGAAAAGATGGCAATGTAACAAAGCACTTTTGAATAAATTTGCCACCTGATAATTAAATTATGGCTTCAGGTTTTTTTGCTTTATTGGACGATATCAGCGCATTGATGGATGATATGGCGATGGCTACAAAAGTAGCTTCGCAAAAAACTGCCGGTATATTGGGTGATGACCTTGCTGTTAACGCTGAAAAATCTACAGGTTTTATTTCATCCAGAGAATTGCCTGTATTATGGGAAATAACCAAGGGATCTTTTCTGAATAAAGTCATCATCATTCCGCTGGTATTTTTGCTCAATGTTTATCTTCCTATAGCCATCATCATTATTTTAATGGTAGGAGGTGCTTATCTTGCTTATGAAGGGGTTGAAAAAATTATTGAATATTTATTTCATAGAAATCATGATGCACCCGACAAGCACATTGAAAATATTGCAGATTCAGGAGTAGAGAATGTTGAACAGGAGAAAAAGAAAATTAAAGATGCCATAAAAACAGATTTCATTCTCTCTCTGGAAATTGTCATCATTGCATTAAGTACTGTGCTCAACGCGGAGTTGTGGTTGCGGATAGCAACTGTGTCAGCAGTTGCAATTATTGCCACAGTAGGTGTTTATGGGATTGTTGCACTTATTGTTCGGATGGATGATGCCGGATTTAAACTTATTAAACGAAGTGATGGAAAAGGTTTTGCAGGAGCTGTGGGTCGCCTGTTGGTTAACTCATTACCTGTTATCATAAAAATGCTGAGTGTAATTGGTACCATAGCCTTACTGATGGTAGCAGGAGGGTTATTTCTGCATAATGTAAGTTTTCTGCATCACTTATTTGAAAAAATACCCGAAATATTTTCAAGTATCATCATTGGTATTGTAGTTGGTTTGATTATATTCGCATTAGTGGCTTCAGGTAAGAAAATATTTTCTGCAATCAAGGGAGGATGAGCGTAGTAATCAAACTCAGGACAGATGCTCTCAGGTGGTATCAATCATTCATCATTTTTTTTCTGTTGCTGATAACTTTTTCCGGAAAAGCACAGGAAGTAACCATCAGTACCGACCGTCCTGACCAAAGTGATGGTGTTGAAACAGTTCCTTTCAGAAAATTTCAGATAGAAGAAGGATTGACATTTGCAGAGAAAACGGTTGTCAATAATCTGATGCTGCGATATGGGTTGACCAATTCTACTGAAGTACGCTTGATTGCTGACGCAGGAAAAGAAAATCATCTGCAAGGATTGCAACCTTTGACACTAAGTGTTAAACAAAAAATTATTCGTCAGCACAAAGTTTTGCCGGCAATTACTTTCGTTGGTGACTTATCATTCGGTCAGCTTGCAAGTAACGATTATCATTCGGAACAGTGGCCTTATTCACTGAAACTGGCTTTTGAAAACGAACTTTCACAAAAATTTACACTGAGCTACAATGCAGGTGTGTCAGACGAGTTCAGGAATCTTGATTTAAGTCTTAATCTTGGATATTCGCCTGATGAAAAGTGGGCTGTATTTATAGAATATTTTTCAACATTGAGCGAGGATGAAAAAGAGCATAACATAGATGTAGGAGTTTTATATTTAATACATCCATTGTTGCAGGTAGATATTGCAGGCGGACGATCAGTATTTGCAAAAGAAAATCGTTATTTTGGCACCTTTGGAATATCTTATCTGTTTAACTGAATCTTTTCACAGGATGAAACGAATATTCTTTGCAGTTTTAGTTTTTATACTCAGTGCAGATGCAACTTTTGGTCAGCAGCAGATGTCTGAATCAAAAGCTGAAAAAAGACTCTTCTATTAACAAAAACATCAGTAGTAATCCTCTCCGGTTTTCAGGTTATATTCAAACACAATATCAGTACGGAGAGAGATATGCAACACTGAAAGTAGGAGGAAGTAATACTGATAATAATAAAAATTTCAATCGTATAGGTATAAGAAGAGGTAGAATAAAAATGCAATATGAAAAAGGAATTGTTGAAGGGGTGTTTCAGGTTGATGTAACTGAAAAAGGATTCAGAATTAAGGATGTTTACATTTCACTGAAAGACCCATGGAAGGGTATCTTTAGTTTGAATGCCGGAATTTTCAATTTACCTTTTGGTTACGAAGTTTCTTATTCATCTTCAAGGAGAGCATCTCCTGAAAGAGCAAAAGTTATCACAACTCTTTTTCCTGATGAGCGCGATATTGGTGCCATGTTGACTTTAGAAGGACCTGATAGCTCAATGTGGAAAAATTTTAAATTGGAACTTGGAGTAATAGGTGGCAACGCTACCAATATGGAGTTAGACAATCACAAAGATTTTATTGCTCATCTTACATATCACAATCAGTTGAGCAGCAAGTTGAATTTGGGAGGTGGATTTTCTTATTATTCCGGAGGTGTTTATCAGGGCAATGCCAATGTCTATAGCATGGAGAATAATTCTTTTATATTGAACAGTAATATTAAAAATGTCGGAGATTATGCTCTGAGGAGATATTTTGGAGCAGATTTACAAGTGTTGTTTAAAACCAATTGGGGTGCATCACAGATTTATGGTGAGTATATTTTTGGCTCGCAACCCGGAGGAATAAACTCAACTGAAAGTCCTGACTATACGTCCTTGCCTGATGAGGATACTTATATAAGAAATTTCACCGGGGGCTATATCACATTTGTACAGGAGTTAGGAGGGAGTAATGTATCATTCATTGCCAAATACGACTGTTATGATCCTAACATAAAGGTTGAGAAGAATGAATTAGGTTCAGGAGGAACTACAAAAGCAGATGTGGCTTATAAAACTTTTGGCTCAGGCTTGCTATGGCAATTGAAAAACGGATTAAGGTTAACAGGATATTATGACTGGATTTTAAATGAAAAATCCGCGAACCTTACCGGATATGAAAAAGATATTTCGGACAATGTATTTACACTTCGGTTGCAATATAAATTTTGACAACTCATCAAGGTTATATGCTGAAATTACTGATTTTTGCTGAGGTATTAAGTATTAAAATAATTCCTGCAGCATTTAATAACAACTTTCAGAATTTTACAGTATGATTCTTTGGATTGCATTTATTGCATTAATCATTATAGCATTAGTTTTAGATCTGGGCATTTTCAACCGTTCTCCACACGTTATAAAAACAAAGGAGGCTGCCATTTGGACAGGTGTTTGGGTAACAATTGCTGTACTGTTTTCAGGAATAATTTATCTGGCTTTTCAGAATAACTGGATAGAGAATCCAACCAAACTGACTCCAACTAATGCTGTAATCAAATATGTTACCGGTTACCTGATAGAACTCTCATTAAGCGTTGATAACATCTTTTTAATTGCACTAATTTTTTCATCCTTTGCCATTCCTAAAAAATATCAGCATGAAGTTTTGTTTTATGGTGTATTGGGTGCTATAGTTTTCAGAGCAGTGATGATTGTTTTCGGTGTGGCACTCATCAACAAGTTCAGTTGGATTATTTATGTTTTCGGAGTGTTTCTGATTTTTACAGCAATCAGAATGCTGATTAGCCATGACAAACCAAAGAATCCCAAAAAATCTAAAATTTATAAATGGATAAAAAAAGTATATCCGGTTTCGAATACACTGTATGAAGACAGATTTTTTGTAAAAAAAGGAAGAATAAAATTTGCAACACCACTGTTTGTGGCATTAATTATTATTGAACTTACCGATATAGTTTTTGCATTAGACAGTATTCCGGCAATTTTTGCAATAACAGCCGATCCGTTTATCATTTTCAGTTCAAATATCTTAGCGGTGATGGGTTTACGTTCCATGTTCTTCCTGATTGTAGGTATGCTTGATAAATTCAGATATATCAGTTATAGTTTGATTGTTATTCTGGCATTCGTGGGTACGAAGATGCTGCTTGCACATCATGTTGATATTCCCGACTGGTTATCGTTAGGAGTAATAGTACTGTCACTGGCAGTTGGTATGCTTGCGTCAGTACTTAAAAAACAAGAACCCGAAATAGTAAGTTTTGATGATGCCGCTCAGGGAGAAAAATAAATTTCAGAACTAACAGAGTATTTTTTATTATTGAATATTTTAGATTAAAAATTTAAAGTTGAACTTATGAAAACTAGTAGGTTAGAGGCTTTCAGTGATGGAGTAATTGCAATCATCATAACCATAATGGTTTTGGAACTGAAAGTTCCGGAAGAAGCAGATTTTGCCGGCTTAGAACCTTTAATCCCCAAATTCATGTCCTACATACTTAGCTTTATTTACGTAGGTATTTACTGGAATAATCATCATCATTTATTTCATGTTATTGAAAGAGTAAACGGGAAGATACTGTGGGCAAACATGGGTTTGCTGTTTGCCATGTCATTAATTCCGCTAACAACTGCATGGATGGGTGAACATCATTTTGACCGCAATCCTACTACTTTGTATGGTTGCAATTTACTTCTGTGCGCCATTGCTTTTTTTATTCTTGAGTATGCAGCCATAAAAAGCGAAGGTAAAGCATCAAAACTTGGCAAAGCCCTGCATAATACCACCAAAGAAAATTTATCATGGATATTGTATTTAGCAGGAATTGTCTGTTCCTTCTATCAACCTCTCATCAGTGTCATCTGCTATTTTTCAGTAGCTGTCATCTGGTTGGTACCCGACACACGAATTGAGAAACAGATGAAGGAATGAAATCAATAATAGACTAATGTTAACCAGACATCGTGTCTTTGCCTGTGACAGCATTTATTACTTCTTCTCATACGCTCCTAAATCGGGAGCCACACCCTGCGGACGTGCATTGCCATCCAGATCAAAATTTAACTGAGGGAAGTTGAGTAAACCGGCATCACCGGCATCAATACATGGCGAAATGTCTTTGAGATGATAGTCGTACTTGTTTACATCTTCAAACTCTGGATTCTGGTTTTTAAGAATATTGAAAAAACCGGGAATTACACTTACAGGAGTAACTTTATCATCAACTTTCAACAAACAATATCTGAATGCATAAGTGTCGGCAGTGCTGTCCACCAAATCTTTTTCAATTTCATTGTCAATATTACCGTAGATAATACAGTTATCAGTTTCTATGTTAAGAGGAATATGTTGATTGCCATTTTGTGTTGGCACAAAATCATTCATAAAGAATGCAGGTGTGCTGCGCTGTGAGTAGCGCCAGTAATTAGCAAACGTATTTTGTTTGAGCGTGTAACTTCCTCCCTGTGTAAATGCAGCACAATAGCTTTTGCAATCGCTGATAAGTGTGTTATACATGGAAATATTAAAGCTTCGTGCCAACAAACCAATGGACATATTTCTGATATTGGTATTACTTACTGTCAGCTGTGTGGGTACATCACCAATCACTCCGTCAAGGGTTACGTCTTCGGCCTGTATTCCGAAAAATGCATTTTTGATAAGGGCGTGATCAATCACATTTACTCCGCCTTCGTTAATCCATATTCTGTCCCACTGGTTAGGTACTTCTGAATAACTGTTTTCAAGACGTGTACCTCCAAATTCTACCGGATGTTCTTTGCTGCCTTCAACATGCAGATTGCCGAAACGATAAACCCACAATCCTGAATTGTTGTAGAAATAAATTTTTGTGCCTTCTTTAATGCGTAAAGTAATGCAGCTGTCAACTACTGCATAACCATACACCACATAAGGCATCAGACTATCCCATTCAACAATGGTTCCACATGGTTCTCCGTCACCAATGATAGAGTAGGGGAGCCCACTCCCATCTGAAAAAGTAATTGCATATTTTGGTGTGATAAAATGTGCATTCTTTCCATAGGCAACCAGATTAACATCCTGCACATTTCCGTTTGTTTCAAATACGATGGAGTCTGTAACCAAATAAGGTGTGAGACTACTGTTGGGGTCAATAGTTACTTCAATAAACACCCACAGGCTGTCCTTGGCTCTGATTTCAATATCCTTAAATTCATTACCTGAGTGTCCGTCCACATTTATTCTGAATGAGGATGCCGAACCACCTGCAAGTTTAATACTGGAAATATTTATCGGTCTGTTGTGGTTGTTGTATAACATCAGGTATTGTGTTGTACTGCCTATGCTGGCAAACACGGTATCAAACATGATGGTATCTTCAGAAAAATCAAGCTTTGCTGAAGCATCTGTAAGCAGATTGTCTTTGCGGCAGGAAACTGAAACTGCCATATAAATTATCAGCAACAGCCCGAAAAAGTACTTAGTGGTCATGCAACAAAAATAACAGTCTTGATTAAAACGAAAAATCTTCTTTTATATTGAAAATCTGATTGAATAAAAAAACCGCCTCTGTTGAAGGCGGTCTTTTTTTGTTATTCTGCAACCGGATTATTTGGAATCCTGGTCATCTTTTTTCTCTGAATTAATCATTTCATCTTTCAGAGCCGACAGTACACTCAGGTCACCGAGTGTAGTTTTCTCCTGAGAATCTTTGATCTTTTTCACATTGCGTGAAGCTTCGCTCTCTTCGCGTGAACGTTCGTTTTCGCGAGCTTGTTTTTCAGAAGCTTTTGCTTCTTCAAACAGGCGGGTATGAGATACTACCAGCTTCTTGTTCTCTTTACTGAACTCGATTACTTTGAAGTCAAGTGTTTCATCTGTTTTAGCAGGAGTACCGTTTTCTTTCATCAGATGACGGTAAGGTGCAAAACCTTCAACACCATAAGTTGTGAAATTTATTACAGCCCCTTTGTCAGTCACTTTTCCTACAACACCCTGATGAACAGAATCTACTTTGAAGATGGTTTCATAAGCATCCCATGGATTATCTTCAAGTTGTTTATGTCCTAAGCTAAGTCTGCGGTGTTCAGTATCTACTTCAAGTACTACCACTTCAATATTCTCACCTACCTTGGTAAACTCTGCAGGATGTTTTATTTTCTTAGACCAACTCAAATCTGAGATATGAATCAATCCGTCAATTCCTTCTTCAAGTTCTACAAAGACACCGAAGTTGGTAAGGCTTCTTACCTTGGCTGTATGCTTAGATCCAACAGGATATTTATCCATAATGTTCACCCATGGGTCAGGCATCAGTTGCTTTAATCCTAATGACATCTTGCGCTCTTCGCGGTCAAGTGTCAGAATCACAGTTTCAATTTCATCACCTACTTTCATAAAGTCTTGTGGGCTGCGCAGATGTTGTGACCATGACATTTCCGATACGTGAATAAGTCCTTCAACACCGGGAATAATTTCAATAAATGCACCATAGTCAGTAAGTACAACTACTTTGCCTTTTACTTTATCACCTACTTTCAGGTTGGCATCAAGTGCTTCCCATGGCTGAGGTGTAAGTTGTTTCAGGCCAAGTGCAATACGTTTTTTGTCTTCGTCAAAGTCGAGAATTACCACATTGATTTTGTCATCCAGTTTAAGAACTTCTTCCGGATGATTGATTCTTCCCCATGAAATATCAGTGATGTGCAGCAATCCGTCCACTCCGCCAAGGTCCATAAACACTCCATAAGAAGTGATGTTCTTAACAGTACCTTCAAGCACTTGTCCTTTTTCAAGTTTAGACATGATTTCTGACTTCTGACTTTCAAGTTCTTCTTCAATAAGAACTTTATGAGAAACCACTACATTTTTGAATTCAGCGTTAATCTTAACCACTTTGAACTCCATTGTTTTTCCTACAAACACATCATAGTCGCGGATAGGTTTAACATCAATTTGTGAACCGGGTAAGAATGCTTCAATACCGAATACATCTACAATCAATCCTCCTTTTGTACGGCATTTTACATAACCCTGAATAATTTCATCGCCTTCCAATGCCTTGTTCACACGCTCCCATGATTGAAGTGCACGGGCTTTTTTATGCGACAGAATTAACTGTCCGTTTTTGTCTTCACGGGTTTCTACATACACTTCCACCTCATCGCCCACTTTAAGGTCGGGCATGTGACGGAATTCATTCAATGGCACCATACCATCAGATTTGAATCCGATGTTGATGACAACTTCTTTGTCGGTGATACTGATAACAGTACCCATTTTTACTTCATGTTCGGTTAGTGTGTTCAGCGTTTGGTCGTACATGGCTTCCATACGCTCACGGTCTTCTGTTTTGTAAATGTCGGTAGATTTACCGGTGTTATCCCAGTCGAAATCGGCTGATGGGACAATGTGTTTTACTTCACTCATTTAATTTGTTTGTTTTTTTGAATGTTGAATTGTTAGACTATATATTGATTATTAAATATCTCTACTCCCTTAAAATGGGGGTGCAAAGATAGTGAAATGCTTTCATTATCAAAATATTTGGAGGGTTTTTCATTCAACAATTCCAACGAAACCTGCATTTGTAGGTTGATCAGCCGGAATTTGTATGTCTAAATGAATTATTCGCTGAAAATAAGCTTATTGTATAGGATAATAAATATCCGTTTCCCATTTCGAAACGTCCTTTTCAACAGCAGGATTGGTAACATACACTTCCACAGGCGGCCCGTCAATAGTTAATTTGTTGTCTTTTGCATATTGCTGAATAGCTAAATGAGTAGCCATGGTATCTTCATAACGACCGAAATAGCGCGACATAATGTAACGTCCCGCACGCAGATTGGATGATAAAATCCCATCACTGCTTTTACCCGCTACGTTGGTAGGCATGCAAACATCAAATTCAAAAGTGTCGTTGGCGGCTTTGTAGTAAATGGCAAAAGGTGAAATGCTTTTACTCACTTCCAGTTTTTGTTTGCTGATTTCTTCTTTCAAAAGTTTTATTGGCAGATTCAAAAATACCACTTATCTTATCAGCAGATGCTATTGCATGAACGGCAAGATAAGGTACTGATTCTTTCATTTCCACAAGATCTATCTTAGTATCAGGAGTTGCACTCAGCATCATTTGCTCAATATAATCTTTGATAGACTTCAGTCCATTATCTGTCATTTCAATCATCGCTTTTTTCGACATTAATGAAAGATATTTAAACACAGGATTCCATCCCATATCACTCGTAAAATAGGTAGTGAGTTTGGTGCTGTCACCGGCAGGTTCCAACTTAAAGCCATTAATTCCTTTTCCCTTGCCATTAAAATTCAATTCTGTTTCCACCGTTTTATCGGGTTCGCTTTTTGTAATTGTCATGGTTCCGTTGCCTACATTCTGATTTGCCGATGACCACAGAATTTCAGAACCTACACCTGATTTGATATTGTTATAGGAAATTTTCATAGTGGTATCCATCTGCAGCCAGGTATTCCATTTTTCCCAACTGCTCAAATTATTCAACTCATTAAAAATCACCTTGGGTGATGCGTTTATATAAGTTGATCTTTCAATGTGATGTATATTGGAAATAAACAGTGAACCTATTCCCAGAAGGAGAATGATTACGAGTAATCCAAGAAATACTTTTTTAAGCATGTTGTTTGATGTTGTTGCAACTTACAGAATTGCAGAATAAATATTTTTACGGGAATATTCGCCTCTGAAGAAATGACTATAACAATTCAGTGATAATTTTTTCTATCGGAACACTGTCAGCCTCGGCTTTGTAGTTACGTACCAGCCGATGACGAAGTATAGGCACAGCTACAGCTTTTACATCCTCTATGTCGGGTGAGAATTTGCCATTTATTGCAGCATGGCATTTGGCCCCAATAACAAGATATTGTGATGCACGAGGTCCTGCACCCCATGCAATATAATCATTCACAACAGCAGTTTTGTTGTTTGCTCCGGGGCGTGTTTTGGCAGTAAGACCTACAGCATAATTCAGTACATTATCCGGAACAGGGATTTTACGAATCAACTGCTGATAGTAGATAATTTCTTTTTCGTCCAGTACTTTTTCTGCTACACCCGTTGTTTCTCCTGTTGTATTTTTCACCACCATTACTTCTTCTTCGAAAGAAGGATAGTCAAGAAATACGTTAAACATAAATCGGTCTAGTTGTGCTTCCGGCAGGGGGTAGGTTCCTTCCTGTTCAATAGGGTTTTGAGTTGCCAGTACAAAAAATGGATTATCAAGAGCATATCTTTTGCCTGATACAGTGACGGAACGTTCCTGCATAGCCTCAAGAAGAGCAGCCTGCGTTTTAGGAGGTGTACGGTTTATTTCGTCTGCTAAAATGATATTGGCAAACACAGGGCCTTTGATAAATTTAAACTGACGGTTTTCATCTAATATTTCAATACCGGTAATATCGCTCGGCATCAGATCGGGAGTAAACTGAATGCGGCTGAATGACAATCCAAGTACCTGCGATATGGTATTTACCAAAAGTGTTTTTGCAAGACCGGGAACACCTACCAACAAACAGTGGCCACGACTGAAAATAGAAATAAGTACATCACGAACTACTTCATCCTGACCTACAATTACCTTTCCTATTTCTTTGCGAAGTTTGCTATAGCTGATCACTAAACCCTGAACAGCTTCTACATCTGATGAAAAATTTTGATTCATAATTCCTGATTTCTTTTTCTGATTTATTTAGAGACTAATTCACCCATTTTTTTAGTTCATCACACGACATATACTCCGGATTGATACGTATGTAGGTTGATTTTTTCTTTCGTACAATCCAGTCGTCCATCAGTTTGGCTTGTTTATGTTGCATGGCAGCCTGCTGTATTCGCTGATAATCATCTGTAAGATTGGCCACATGCGGTTTGGTTCTACGTTTGAGTAAAAATATTTTGTAATACTGAGTGCCATCTTTTGTTGTTATCAATGCAGGATTACTGATTTCTCCCTCCTGAATCTTATCCAACTGAAAAAACACCATAGCATCAACCTGATTGGCTTCAAAGCGTGTATTACCGGTTATGTTATTCATTACATTTCCTCCGTTGCTGCGGGTATCTTCGGCATCAGAGTATTTTAATGCTGCATCTTCAAAACTGATTTGTTTGTCGCGAATCATGAATGCAACACTATCTGCTAATGCTTTTGTGCGTAAGAGATCATCATTATCTACTTCAGGTTTTAATAAAATGTGTCGTACATTGATTGACTCACCTCTGCGGTCAATAAGTTGCACAATATGAAATCCATATTTCGATTCAAACACTGGTGATATTTCACCTTTCTTTAGTTTATACGCTACGGCTTCAAACTCAGGTACTAATTGCCCGCGTGGCACAAATCCAAGTTCTCCGCCTTGTTTTGCTGATCCTGCATCCTGCGAGTATAAGATGGCTAATGTTGCAAAATCTTCTCCTTTGAGTAATCGGTTGCGTATTTCTTCCAGACGTGCCTTTACTCTGTTTTTTTCTTCTTCCGAAATTTTTATTTTAAAAGCAATTTCAGCGTACTCTATTTCTGAATTGATAAAAGGCAAGCTGTCTTTGGGTATGCTGTTGAAATAATCTCTTACTTCTGCAGGTGAGGCAGATGCTTTTCCAACAATTTTCTGTTGCATGGCCTGTGCCTGCAGTTGCTCTTTGATAAGAGGTTTAAATTCTTCCTTGATTTCAGGTATAGATTTCTGATAATATGCTTCCAGTTTTTCTGTTGACCCGCCAAACTGTTCGGTAAAGTACGCAATACGTTTTTCCATTTCGCCTTCAACCTGTGCATCGCTCACCATTACGCTGTCAATATTGGCGTAGTGTACCAATAATCGTGTCAGCATCAGTTGGTCCAATGCATCGCACCGGGCACTTTCACTTGCATAATTTCCCTGTGCAAGATATTGTTCATATTGCGACTCAAGGTCAGAGAGCATCACTATTTTATTTCCTATAACTCCAATAACCTGATCAATTACAGCGCCTGACTGCTGTGCCTTTGCAGTGTAGCAACACATGGTTACCATTACAGGAAGTAGTACTTTATTGATATATTTCAAATTCATTGTTTTGTTGTGCTTGCTTGAATGCTGATTTCTGCATTTCCTCTATCAGCATGAGTTTTCGTTTATTTATAATTAATTCGCGAATGGTTTCTTTTACAAAGTTCAAAGGAGAATTGCTCTCACTGGTCTGAAATCCTAAAATAGATACATAATAAACATTGGCTGAGTCAGTAATTTCTATAAAACGGTTGTTTCTCAAAAACTCATCTTTGTCATACGTTTTTATAGGCACTCTTTTCAGCAGATCATCAAACTGCATCCAGTCATTATCATTGAGCGAATAATCCAATGCATACCGATAACAAAAATCTTCTAATTGCTGACGGTCTTTTTCTTTAGACGAACGCATCCATCCTTTCACTTTATCCACCTTTGGAGTTTTCTTTGCTGCTTTTACAAATATACCTTTGATAATATTACTTTTAAGAACGAAATTTTTACTGTTTTCATTATAATATTTTTCAATTTCCTCATCTGTTACAGTAGTGTCCAGACGTTGGCGTACCAATTCTTGCTCGTAAGCAAATGTAATGAGTGAGTTGCGGTATTCCTGCAATTGTCTTTCTACATTTTTTTGTTCTTCAGGTAAATTGCTTTCTGCAAGATGCAAAATGATATTCTGTTTGACCCAGTCGTCAATATAACTTTTAACTATTAATGCACTGTCCTGTGGTGAAGCTTCTTTAGAAACCAATCCCTGGATATCTGTAACATAAAGGTATTTGTCATACACTCTTGCAACTACATTCTTTTTTTTTGTTTTTTCCTTCAAAGTCCAGGCTGATATTGTTGCAACTGCATAAAAAAGCAATTCCGGCTAATGCCAGCAGCATCCCGGAATTACTTTTAATTTTCAGCGATTTCAACTTCAGCTCATTTATTTTTGGAATAGCGTTTTCAATACATCCTCATTTACTTTAAAAGAGTATTTGCTTCGCAATTCATTTATCCAGGTTTTCTCAAGGAAGTTCTGATAATCTGCAGTGATAAGTCCACGTGCTTCGTCTAATTTTTTGGCTTGTGGTGCCAGTATAGCATTTACTTTAACAAATACTACCTGATTGTTTTTACTGATATCATTACTCAGCCCCGGTACCCATGCAATTTCATCAATATATTCATTATCACCTTTTGAAAACTTACCGTCTTTGATATTGATGTTTAGAGATGAATCTTTATTAAGTGTCGCGGCAATTTCACTGTCTGATTTTTTCTTTTTAATAAGCTTTCTTGCCTGTGATGCCACGTCTGCGTTTTTGCATGTATAAATTACGGCATCGAGTCGCTCACCCCACATGTAGTTGTTTTTATTTTTATCATAAAAATTTTCAAGACCTGTGGTGTCTTTAACTGCTTTGCTCCAAACCATTTTATCTGTCAGGTCGAATAATAATATACCATCACCATATTCATTCATGAGTGAATGAAATTCAGGATATTTTCTGTCCAACTGTGATTCTTCATGACTAATACATACATCTTCAACAAAATGTTCGTACTGCGAATGAGCAATAGCCTGAGAAGAAATTCCTGTACGTTTGGTCTGATGTTTAGCAAGAAACTGTGCAAAATCAAATGTAGTATAATTTTTACCACCAAGTGTAAATATGGTTTTGATTTTCTTCAATGCCACTGAATCATTAAAGGTGCCGTTGGCAAGAGTTGAATCGAGTGATTTTATAAATTCATCTTTGGCTGCAATATTTTCTTTGAAGCCATTTTCATTCTTAATGCGTGCAACCAGTGAAGCTTTTCCTAATTCACTTCGGCTGTCGCGCATAATCTGATTTTTGATTTCATTCTTTTTATCTTCAAATGAAGGAATTCCGCGTTTCTCCAGTCGCTTGATGATATGCCATCCATAAGGAGTCTGAACAGGCTCGGTATAATCGCCATCTTTAGATAAGGCAAATGCTGCTTTTTCAAACTCAGGTACCATTTTTCCTGTACCAAACCATGGAAGTACGCCACCATTCATGGCTGTACCTTTGTCATCTGAATACTGTTTGGCAAGATCCTCAAATTTTTCTCCTGATTTCAGTTTGTTGTAAATTTCAAATATTTTTCTCTTAGCTTCATTCTTAACTGAGTCGGGATCATTTGCATTCACTCTTATCATGATATGAGCGGTGTGTATTTCGCCAACAGCCGGACGTACATCAGCAACTTTAATCAAATGATAACCAAATCGTGTTCTTACAGGCATTGAAATCTGACCGGGTTTGGTATTGTAAGCTGCGGTTTCAAATGGATATACCATTTGCAGACCGGTGAAATAACCAAGATCACCACCATTTTCTTTGGCTGAGGGGTCTTCTGAACTGTCGCGGGCCATTTTAGCAAAGTCAGCACCTTTTATTAGTCGCTCTCTGATTTTCATGATTCTGTTGTATGCAGCAAGCGTGTCCTTAGGTAAGGTATCCTGGCTAACTTTTATCAGGATATGACTTGCTCTAACATCTTTTTGAAGGCGATCATAAGCTTCACGGATGAGGTTGTCATTTACATTCTGATCGGTAAGATAGGGCTGAGCCAATTGCTTGCGGTATCCTATTAATTCATCAGTAAATGCTTTGGAAGTGTCCATCTTCAAAGCTTCTGCTTCTTTTACTTTTAGTTTATAATTGATAAAAAGTTCCATGTAATCACGAATGGATTTTTCATCATCGGCAGTGGCCTTGTTATTGTTTTTGTAATAAACTCTTTCGAATTCGGATTTAGTTACAGGCATTCCTGCAATGGTTACTAAAACAGGGTCGTTAGCTGCACTTTTTTCTGATGGTGCAACTTCTGTTTTTGCTGCTTTAGTGTTTTTCTGGTTTTTCGGTTGCGCCCATGCATTCAAAAACATTCCTGTCATCAGCACTGCGCATAATAGTTTTTTGTCCATGATAATTGTCTTCAATTTTTTTAGGAGGTGCAAATATAAAAAATAGTTATTTTGTAGAGGTTTGCGAAAATAACCACCTCGTTATGAATCAATAATGAATGCTATTTGATTAGCAGTATAAATGCAGTATTTGACGGAGAATTGGATAATGATTGAAGATAAGCCTAGTCGTAAAGTTCAAACTTAATTGACTTTTTATCATAACCCATAGCTTCAATGCGTTGGCGTGCTTCTTTAAGCATATCGGTCCAGCCGCATAAGTAGAATTTAGCCGGACGTTTGTCAGCAAAAATTTCTTCGTAAATGGCATGTACATAACCTTTACGGCCTGTCCATCCTTCGTTATCACGTGACAATACAGGAATAAATTTAAATTCGGGATAATCTCGTTCCAGTTGCTCCATTTCCTCACGATAAAGAATGTCCTTTGTCCAGCGGTTGCCGAAAACCATGTATAAATTTTTATGAGGAATACCTCTTTTTAATATATCTACTACCTGCGAACGCAATGGTGCAATTCCTGTTCCGGTGCAGATGAAACACAAATCGGTTTCTATAGGTTCCTGCACCTGAAATTTACCTAATACACGTGACAATTTTACTGTAGTGCCTACTTTATAATTTTCCCACATATATGGTGTTCCCAACCCTTTTGGATTAAGAACTATACATAATTCAAAAATATTATCGTTGCTGGGAGCTGATGCTATGGAATAGCTTCTGTTGGTAAATTTAGAATCAATAGGTAAATCAACCATTACAAATTGTCCGGCTTTAAATGAAAAAGGTCTTTCTTCAGGAACTTTTATAAAAAAACCGTTTTACCACATCATTCTCGTCAATGATATCAATGATGGTTGCATCATAAAATTCGTAAGCCATAATTCAGTATGATTTAGTTGATTAAGTATTGAAAGTTAAGGTCGCCAAAATAGAAAAAAAATGTCATATCAAAGTTGTATGATTTTAAATTCTATTGCCAATCATTTTTATTGAATGAACAAATCGTATATAAAACGAAACTGCCCGGAAGCCGGGCAGTTAGTCGCTAACCATATACCATGAAAAAAATCATCCTAAGTAGGCTTTGAGAATTCTGCTTCTCGAAGTATGTTTAAGTCTTCTGATTGCTTTCTCTTTAATCTGGCGTACACGCTCACGTGTAAGTTCAAAACGTTCGCCAATTTCTTCCAGAGTCATAGCAGGTTCAGGAGTAAGACCAAAATAAAGTCGTATAACATCGGCCTCGCGGGGAGTAAGAGTTGTCAGCGCTCTTTCAATTTCTCTTTTTAGAGATTCACTCATCAATGTGTTTTCAGGACTTTGATTCTCTTCTGTAGGGATGAGATCAAGTAAGCTTCCGTCTTCACCCTGCAGCAGTGGCGCATCCATTGAAATATGTTTTCCTGCTGAACGCATGGTGTCGTTTATCTCATCAATATTCAGTTTCAATACCAGTGCTATTTCTTCGTTGGAAGGTTCGCGTTCAAAATCCTGCTCAAGCTGAGCGTATGTTTTATTTATCTTATTAATAAATCCGAGTTTGTTTACCGGCAGACGTACAATACGTGCCTGCTCTGATATTGCCTGCAAAATACTTTGGCGAATCCACCATACTGCATAAGATATGAACTTAAATCCGCGGGTCTCGTCAAAACGATAAGCAGCTTTAATTAATCCAAGATTCCCTTCGTTTATCAAATCGCCAAGGGTGAGTCCCTGATTCTGATATTGTTTTGCTACCGAAACCACAAACCGAAGGTTGGATTTAGTAAGCATTTCTAGAGCTGCATGATCACCTTCTTTAATACGTCTTGCATATTTCACTTCCTGCTCTGCCGTAAGCAATGGCAGTTTGCCTATTTCGCTTAGATATTTATCTAATGAATAAGTTTCGCGGTTGGTGACTTGTTTGGTAATTTTCAGCTGACGCATTCTTTCTCTCTTTAAAAAATTTGTATATGGCCTATAACGGTAGAATAATTTTGCGGGTTACACTTTATCATGAATGAACTTTTGTAAGAAATCAGGGTTATTTATGATATAGTTTTTTACTTAACTTGCATAAGTCTTACAAATACCGAGTAACAGAATTATTGTTCACTCTGAAATAGCCATTCTCAGGCAGAATAAGTGAAATGGAAAGGAGTTGACAAATGGTTTGTAAAATGAAAGAATGATGTAATGAATTTGCAATTTCAAGTACAACAGATGATGTTTTTTTAATTTTGTGCAGTAAATGAGACCTGATTTAGAGAAAGAAAGCAATTACGGAGAAAGCCCGGAGCAGGACGACCTTTTTGAACATTATAAAATGGAGGTTGACCATGGTCAGGCACAAATTCGTATAGATAAATTCCTGACAGCAAGAATGGCTAATGTCACCCGAAACAGGTTACAGGTGGCTATTGATAATGGCAACATTTTGGTAAATGACCAGCCTACCAAGGCCAATTATAAAGTGAAGCCAGGTGATATGATTCGTATTGTATTACCTTATCCTGTGCGCGACCTGGAACTTCTTTGTGAGGATATACCTTTGGATATTATCCATGAAGATGATCAACTGATAGTTGTAAATAAACCTGCAGGACTGGTGGTGCATCCTGCTTATGGAAACTATACCGGCACACTTGCCAATGCTTTGGCAGGCCATTTCTATCCACAGTTTATTGGACAGGCATTGCCATCAGAATATTTTAAGCCGGGTTTGCCACATCGTATTGATAAAAACACTTCCGGCCTTTTGGTGATAGCAAAATGTGAGGATGCGTTAAACTACCTTGCCATGCAGTTTTATGAGCGTACCATCGAACGGAATTATGTTGCTCTTGCATGGGGCGACCTGAAAGAGGAAAAAGGTACAATTACTGGTAATGTTGGTCGCAATCTTGTGAATAGAAAAGTGATGGATGTATTTCCTGACGGCAGTCATGGTAAATATGCCGTTACGCATTATGAAGTAATTGAAAGATTTGGCTATGTAACACTCATTAAATTAAAACTGGAAACAGGTCGTACACACCAAATACGTGTTCACATGCAACACATAGGTCATCCTTTGTTTGGCGATTTTGAATATGGGGGTGATAAGATTTTAAAAGGAACAACCAGCAGTAAGTACAAGTCATTTATTCAAAATTGTTTTGAACTGATGCCCTATCAGGCATTGCATGCTAAATCGCTTGGCTTTTTGCACCCTGATAATTCTGTTCCACAATATTTTGAAGCACCATTGCCTGATAATTTTCAGCAGATGCTTGAAAAATGGCGAACTTATACCTCTGCAGTGCACAGAGGTGGTTGAAAATCACACTTCCAAATTTTTACAGAATTAAAAATATCTTTGCGCATCAATTGATTTGTTAACGGATGATTAATGCGGAAAATATTACCCTGCTGCTATGTGCATATTTATTAGGTTCTGTGCCATCAGCAGTGTGGGTAGGCAAAATGTTTTTTGGCATTGATGTACGCGAGTATGGCAGTGGAAATGCAGGGGCAACCAATACTTTCAGGGTATTAGGCCCAAAGGCAGGAGTTCCGGTTTTGATTATGGACATTACCAAGGGTTGGCTTGCTGTTCAGTTAGCCACTTTTTTTGGAGATTATATGCCTGCCACCCAGCAATTTATCAATTTCAAACTTACACTTGGTGTTGCTGCATTAATAGGGCATATTTTTCCGGTATTTGCCGGTTTCCGCGGTGGAAAAGGGGTGGCTACCTTACTTGGAATTCTTTGGGGAGTAAACCCTCCGGCTGCAGTTGTTTGTATGATTGTTTTTCTGGTTGTATTCTTTACTACAAGATATGTTTCTCTTGGTTCGATAGCTGCTTCGCTGGCATTTCCAATTGTAGTTATGCTTGGATTAAATGAAACGGTGACGAGTATGAACGTTTTTGCCGTAGCTGTACCAATACTTGTATTAGTTACACATCAGAAAAACATTGAAAGACTTTTGAAGAGAACAGAAAGCAGGGTGGTGCTGTTCAGAAAAAAAAGCAAATAATTTTTCAGCAACGTTCAATGATGGTTGCATAACCCTGGCCCACACCAATACACATCGTACATAAAGCATAACGCTTACCAGTTAACTGCAACTCCAGTGCAGCAGTAAGCAATAATCTTGCTCCTGACATGCCCAGCGGATGTCCCAGTGCAATGGCACCTCCGTTGATGTTTAACCTTTCATCTTTATCGTCAAGTTTCCATTCTCTGATGCAGGCTAAACTTTGCGCAGCAAAAGCTTCATTCAGCTCTATCACTTCCATATCCTTCCATTGCAATCCAGCTTTTTTAAGTGCAGTGTTAGCTGCTTTTACAGGACCTATACCCATGATGCGGGGTTCCACACCAACCACTGCTGATGCAACAATTCGTGCTATGGGTTGAAGAGAATGATTTTTCAAACCAATGTCAGATGCCATCAACAGACTGCATGCACCGTCATTTACTCCTGAAGCATTTCCTGCTGTAACTGTTCCATCTTTTCTGAAAGCGGGTTTCAGTTTAGCAAGCGTTTCAATAGTGGTGGCAGGTTTTATGAATTCATCAGCATCAACCTTTCGTGGATCACCCTTTTTCTGAGGGATAATTACAGGAACTATTTCTTTTGCCAGCCTTCCGCTTTGTTGCGCACGTGTTGCTTTTTGCTGAGAATTTACAGCAAATGCATCCTGATCATTTCTGTTTACTGAAAATTGTACAGCAACATTTTCAGCAGTTTCACCCATTGAATCGGTGCCATACTGCTCTTTCATTTTTGGATTAACAAAGCGCCAACCAATACTCGTATCGAATATCTGTACATTTCGTGCAAAGGGAGTTTCAGATTTTGACAATACATAAGGAGCACGGCTCATACTTTCTACACCTCCTGCAATCATAACTTCTGCATCGCCTGTTTTAAGTGCACGTGCAGCCTGTATGGCTGCCGACATTCCCGAAGCGCATAAACGGTTTACAGTTTCGCCAGGAACATCAACAGGAAGACCTGCCAGCAGCAAAGCCATTCTTGCAACATCTCTGTTATCTTCACCTGCCTGATTTGCACAACCTAAAATAACATCACCAATTATTTTTGGATTTAGATGAGGATTTCTGTCGAGCAGAGTTTTAATAGTGAGTGCTGCCATATCATCAGGCCTTACCGATGAAAGTGCACCACCATAATTTCCTACAGGAGTGCGTATGCCATCAACAATGTATGCTTCGCTCATATTATTTAAAATATTCTTTACTTGTTCTGTAAACGGTTCCTCTGAAAAAAGCAACCTTTTCATTTTTCTGATTGGTGACGGTTATATGATAAACTCCAATTCTGTTCGTCATTGACAATTCTTCTGCAGTAGCAGTTAGTTCATCACCTACATGTACTGGAGCAGGATAGGAAACAGAGCATTCCAATGCTACCGAAAGTCTCCCATAAGCATTGGATGCAAAAGCAAGGGCACTGTCTGCAAGTGAAAATGCTATGCCACCGTGGGCAATACCAAAGCCGTTCACCATTTCATCTCTTACTTTTAAGCGGATAACACTTTTGCCGGCTTGCATTACCAGACATTCGATGCCTAACCACTGGCTGAAACGGTCGTTTTGCATCATGTGCTCCACTACTTTTTGTGCAATAGAATTATCAGTCATGTGTGCAAAAGTAAAAATTAGACTCAATGATATATGATTAAACGGTCTAAGAAACAGAATCATTTTCGCACTCTGTAAAGAAATGAATTATTATTTGTCAGGATAAAAATTAATTAACATATTGCAGAGGTTATACACTATTCACTTGGGCATTTAAAGGAGAAGAAGTACTTTTAACCGATTTTTAAAAACCTTACCAAAATCAATGAGAGTATTCTGGTTATTGATGGCGTTTTTCTTCAGCCTGAACTTAAAAGGTCAGGATATTCATTTTTCGCAATATTACAATTCGCCACTTACGCTCAATCCCGGATTTACAGGTTGGTATGAGGGCGATTTCAGAGTAGCCAACACATATCGCAGTCAGTGGTCAAGACTTGATCCGGGTTACATCACCAATGCATTTTCTTTCGATAAACAGTTTAATATAGGAGCGCAGCAGTTCAGCGGAGGATTGTTGTTTGTTTATGACCGCTCCGGTATCAATTATTTAAAATCAGCGCGGGCAGGTTTGTCATTGGCATGGAATAAGCAATTTGATATACACAGCATCACTATAGGCATTCAGGAAAATTTTATTTTTAAATCTATTGACAGAAGTAAAATCACACTTCCGGAGCAGTTTAATCAGAACACAGGTTATTTTGACCCCGGCATGCCCAATAATGAAAGCGTGCTGGATGATAAAAGAACTTATGGTGATTTTAACGCAGGTATAGGTTATCAGTTGACTCTTGACAGACACACAGCTAAAGTTGGCTTTGCAATTTTTCATCTGAATAAACCCAAGGATACTTTTTTTAATACAAATAATAAATTGCCATGGCGAAAATGTGTTACGCTATCCGATGCATTTCTGCTGAATGATAATATTACTTTAACAGGGCAATTGCTTTTTATGGAACAGGTAAAGGCCAATGAATGGGTGCCGGGAGTAACTGCAACACGAAAATTAGATATTGAAAATTCGAAGTTTAAAGAAGTGAGTGCAGGTCTTTATGTGCGCACCTCAAAAGGCAGCGGAACAGATGCAATAATTCCTGTGTTGGCAGTAAAATACGACCTTTTTGATGTGGCAGTAAGTTACGATGTAAATATTTCAGGTTTGCATACAGCAACAGCAAGCAGAGGAGGGTTTGAAATAAGTGTTATTTACACAGCATTAAGTTCTAAATTATTTAAAATAAAAATTCCTTGTGAGCGGTATTAGAATTTCATGGGTTTGGGTGGTGCTTTTATTAGCCATGTGTGGTACTGTTGCAGGGCAAACAGAAAATAATGTTTTGCAAAAGTATAGCCTCGATCAGTTGAAACGGTTGGGTAAACGATCAGCAGAACTCAACGATTTCAGCAGTGCAGCTATGTATTATGAGGAATTCTGTAAACGTAAGCCAACAGATTATAAAGTAATATATCAGCTGGCAGAAAGTTATCGTCTGGCAAAGGAGTACAGGAGTGCTCAGGATGCATACCTCAAAGCTTATAACTTAAACCCTAAAAAAAATGCACTCGCACTTTTTTATTATGCGGAAGTTCAGAAATCACTCGGCAATTATAAAAAGGCAGATGAATATTTTGCCAAGTTTAAAAAAGAATATCAGGGTGCCGATAAAAGTGATTTTACTAAAAGAATCAAGAATTATGGAATTGCTGCACAGTTTGCCGATAGTCTTAGCCGTAATGTTCAAAAGATAGCTATTGAACATTTACCTGATAACATTAATACATCGCATGTTGAGTCATCACCATTTTTTATAAATGATACAACAATCATTTACGGTTCACTCAAGACAGATCAGACAACATTTGATTTTAATGCAAAGGACTCTACATCTGACGAGCCAATGCGGAAAATTTATGTAGCAGTAAGAGACAGTGATGAATGGAAAGATGAGGGTGAACTTCCCGGATTTTATAATGTACCAGGTCAACATACGCTAAACGGTGTGTATTCTCAGGACAAACTCAGATTCTACTTCACACGTTGCAAGCGAAATAACCGAAATAAGGTTATCTGTGCAATTTATGTAAGTTTCTTTAATAATGGCACCTGGACTGAACCTGTGTCATTAGGTACAGAAGTGAATAATCCCAAATATACTTCTACACAACCTGCTATAGGAATGAATTCAAAGAAAAGAGGAGAAGAGATTATTTATTTCGTAAGCGACAAAGAAGGCGGGAAAGGTGGTATGGATATTTGGTACACTTCTTTTGATAATAAAACGAAAACTTATAAAGTGCCGGTAAATGCAGGTTCAAAAATAAATACACCCGGTGATGAAGTATCTCCGTTTATAGATCCCAAAACACAGACACTTTATTTCAGTTCTGACGGATGGCAGGGAATAGGAGGGTTGGATATTTTTAAAACCAATGGTGAAATGAAAAAGTGGACGCAACCTGTGAATATGGGAGTGCCGATAAATTCAAATTATGACGATTTATATTTTGTAGTTGCACCTTCCAATCAGGATAATGGACTTTTGGTTTCCAACAGACCTGTAATAGAAAATGGTGTTAACCGAGGTTCGTGTTGCGATGATATTTTTGAATATATTTATCTTGATGCCATTCACCTGAACGGGAAAGGATTTTTGTATGAAATAGATCCTTCAATAAAAAGAAAGAAAGCCTCAATGATTCCTGTGAGAAGGGCCAGCATTCTTGTTGAAATGCAGAATAGGGAAGATTCTACCTATATATCTCTTGGCAGAACAAGTTCTGACGATCAGGGAAGGTTTAATATTGAACTTTCACCCAATCAACAATACCGTATAACGGCTCGTAAGGAAGGTTACCTTAATGAAGTAATTGCGCTGAGCACAATGGGTAAAACACGGTCGGGTGATATCTCTATTGACATTCATATCCGCGCTATTCCTGAGGCTCCTTTGTTGCTTACAAATATTTATTATGAGTTTGCAAGTCCGCTGCTTACTCAAAAAGCAAAAAATGCACTCGATACCACACTTGTTGTTTTTCTTGAGAAGAATGCAGACCTTGGCGTAGAAATCCGTTCGCATACAGATGCGATAGGCAGTGAAGAGTCCAATATGATTCTTTCGCAAAAACGTGCAGAAAGTGTAGTGGATTATCTTGTGGAGAAAGGTATTGACCCCAACAGACTGCGTGCTAAAGGTTTTGGAGAAACAAAGCCTGTGGCTCCCAATACCAAACCTGATGGAAGAGATAATCCGAAAGGACGACAACTCAACAGACGTACAGAGTTTAAGATTCTGGGTAAAATGCGTGACGGACAGATAAGGGAAGAAACCGATTTCTGAGAATTTGTTTTTCTTTTATAAATAGTCAAACTTTCAATCCGAAGATTTTTTTCCGCTGACTTATTTCTTCTTCCATGTACTGAAGAAAGTTTCCTGCTTTTTTCTATCAGGTTCAGGACTGCGTAAAGGCGCACACGGTTTGAGAGTATTATATAATTGCAAAGGCAGTTGCTGATACAACTGAGTGCCTTTTGTTTTCCACTCCAGCATTTCATCACTTACGTCTTTGATGATTTTTGCAGGATTTCCGACTACAATTTTTCTGTCAGGTATGACCATCCCATCCGGAACAAAACAAAGTGCTCCGATGATGCAACCTTCACCAACTATAACATTATCCATAACCACAGCATTCATTCCCACGAGCGAGTTACGACCAATGGTGGCACCATGAATAACAGCACCATGACCTATGTGAGCACCTTCTTTTAATAAAACGGTTACCCCCGGAAACATGTGTATGGTACAGTTTTCCTGAACATTGCAACCATCTTCAATAATGATAGTTCCCCAGTCGCCACGAATGGCAGCACCGGGAGCAATATATACATCTTTGCCAATGATTACATCACCCGTTATGGTAGCTTGTTCGTGCACATAGGCACTCTCATGCACAACAGGACGAAATCCGTTAAATTCAAAAATCATTTTATGAGTTATTTTTTCAATAAATATTTCGTTGCAATTTTCTAAAGCTGTTCAAACTGAAACATCAGATGTTAAAAATAAAAAAAGCTGCCTTACCGACAGCTTTTTTTCAGAAAAATGGTTTTATCAATCTAATAATACCTTTTTGGTGACTACATCTTTGTCAAAACTTATTTTCACCAACATCAAACCTTTATTCAGATTTACAGCTGATTTTTCAACTCTCTGATTGTATGAATTGATATTTGAAATACGGGATAAAAGCGCACCTTTCATGTCATACACTTCAATACTTCTCATTGGCTCATTGCTTGTTGAAGCCACAGTGAAATAATTTTTGGATGGACTGTTGTAAATGGTTATGCTGCTACTGTTGGTTGAAGTTTCATTGATTCCTGTAGGAAGACTGCGGCAATAAACCAGACGTGGGTTGATGTAATTCATGATAGTGTCAATATATGCAAGTGCATAAGCCTTGCTCATAGCAGGGTTGGTGAGCAATGAATTTCCATAACATGTGTCACCACGTGTTGACTGATATCCCATAGCAACTGCAAGATCGCGTGTAGCCTGTAAATCGTACCATTCCCATGGACCTGCATGACCTAACTGTGCGTTGATTGGATTGATTCCTTGTTGTAAGGGGAATAATCCTTCAAGGCCGTTATTGATACTGTTAGCACGTAATGTATAAGGATCAGTAAAACCGGCATTGATAAAACAATTGTTATTGCCTAACTGATCAGCCCATTTTATAACTTCACCTGAACCAATAACATCCACAACAGACTGTGGAGGAACGGTTGGTACATAAACAATTCCTACACCGAAAGGTGCAAAAGGATCATCCACACAATGAATTCCAATCATAGGCACATCACCTGCGGCAATCCATGAACTGTCGCCCATAGCACCGCCAAGATTTACTGCAAATTGTACATTGCTGGAGTATCCGGGATGATTTTCATTATTAAAAGGGGCCACACCACCAAAGCCATCAAAATCACCAAGAGCAGCCTGATTTACGTAAGGTTGTCCTGCAAAGATTCCGTAAGCAGGTGCATCTGTGCTGCTGATAAATTTCGGTAATGTAATTTCACTTGGGTCGTTAAGTACTGCATAGTTTAAAGCAATATATCCTCCGGTACCCTGGCCGATCAGAAAAATATTGTTTTCATCAATGCCATAGGCATTGTTGTTTGTAGCTACATCTTTTCTGAAATAACGAACACATGCTTTTGCATCCTGAATGGAACGATATACTGCATTCAACAATGTACCTCTGCGAATGTCGAGATTGCTGTTGGTAGGATCCCATCCCAAACGATAATCAATATTGGCAGCTACATAACCTCTTCGTGCCATTTGTTTACAAATTTCAACAGAAGCACTGTCGTTGCGTGAACCTGTAGCGTTACCATTAATTATTACCGGGATATAACTGCCGGTGTGCAAATAAATTACCAGTGGACGTGTAGCCATCGGGTCAGGTGCACCTGCAGGCTCGTAGATATCCATTTTTAAATCTTTGAGTACAGGCGTTCCTGTCAGAACTTCATAGTTTTGAGCGTAAACCACATTGGTGGTAACATTCACTGAAGGGAATACTTCTGTAAGAAAACGCTGAGCATTTACGCTGGTAGTGCCAACCGTAAATAATGCTGCAGATGTGAGTGAAAGTAAATATCTATTCATATTTTTATGGTTTTATGAACGTAAAAATAATACAAATCAGAATAATCACCTTAAGAATTTCAACTTTTTTCAAACAAAGCCAGAAATTCAGAAAGTATCATGGCGGAAGCACCCCAAATGACAATTCCACCAACGCAGTATGCAGGTGAAGTGACTATACCTCTGACGGAGGTATGTTTTGCATGGGCATCAATTATTTCCGGTACAAAAAATGATGAGAGAGGAATTTCCAGAATTCGTTTTACCTCTGAAATATTAGGTGAGAACTCTAAATCAGAATTCAGAAAACCTACTACAGGATAAACCATAAAATTGCTTGGAGGAATATACAAAGGAGTGAGCGATCCTGCGATTTCCGGAATTGCTGAAGATAATCCTGTTTCTTCTTCCAGTTCCCGAAGGGCAGTCTGATAAATAGTTTCATCAGTTTCCATTTTTCCTCCGGGGAACGCAATTTGGCCGCTGTGAACTTTGCCATCATCAGTGCGTTCTATCATCACAATGTGAGGGTCATTGTTTTTAGACTTTATCAATAAACATACAGAGCTTTTTTTAAAACCGGTTTCAGGTAAATGAATTGAGCGATAGGGAGGCACCATCCTTAACTGCGCTTGCTGACCCGGAAGCGGCAGTTGCATCCTGTCAACAAGAAAGTTTTTTAAACTTTTGAAATCATGTTGCAACTGCATAATCTGAAATTTTACGTTCGCCTATCTGCTGACGCCACATAGCGTAATACAATCCTTTTTCATCAATCAGGGTCTGATGTTTTCCCTGCTCAACGATATGACCTTTCTCAAGAACAAAAATTCTGTCTGCATGCATGATGGTTGAAAGACGATGCGCAATAAGAATCGTAATTATGGTTTTATCTTTGTTGATACCTTTTATTGTAGATGTAATTTCTTCTTCAGTGATTGAATCCAGAGCTGAAGTAGCTTCGTCAAGAACCAGAATTTTAGGATTACGTAACAGTGCACGTGCAATAGAAAGCCGCTGTTTTTCACCACCTGAAACTTTTACTCCTCCTTCACCAATCATGGTGTTGATGCCTTTATCGGCTCGTGCAAGCAATGTATGACAAGCAGCTTTATGCAATGCATCCAAAATTTGTTCATCAGTAGCATCAGGTTTTACGAATAAAAGATTTTCTCTGATTGTTCCTGCAAACAATTGTGTATCCTGTGTAACAAATCCAATTTGTTTGCGCAGGTCGTCAAGGTTTATTTTATCTGATGAGATTTTATTATAATTAATACTTCCTGCCAATGGAGAATATAATCCTACCAGTAGTTTTACGAGGGTACTCTTGCCGCTGCCTGATGGTCCTACAAAAGCAACAGTTTCGCCTTTATTTACCTGAAAACTGATTTCTGAAAGTGCATGCACCGGTGCTGAAGCATGCTTGAAAGAAACATCCTTAAATTCCAGATGCTTTACTTCGTCAAGGCGCAGCGGGGAGGAAGGCTTGTATTCCTGAGGCATTTCCATAATTTCTTTAAAATTATTGAGTGATGCTTCGGCTTCGCGATAAACAGCAATGACGTTGCCAAGTTCCTGCAAAGGGCCAAAAATAAAAAAGGAATAAAACATCAGAGTCATCATGTTGCCCGGTGAAATATCATCTTTAAAAATTAAATAGTAAAGAAGAAAGACAAATGATGTACGCAGAAAATTTACTGTTGTGCCCTGAATGAAACTAAGGCTGCGGATAAATTTTACTTTTTTAAGTTCAAGATTCAGAATTTTATCTGTTACGGAATTCAAACGGTTTTCTTCCTGTCGTGCAAGACCCAGGCTTTTCACCAGTTCAATATTCCGAAGCGATTCAGTAGTAGCACCGGCTAATGATGTTGTTTCACCAAGTATTGTTTTTGAAATTCTTTTGATTTTTTTACTCAGCATATTGCTCACCAAAGCAAGCACAGGTACTGTTATGATGAATACAGGTGCAATGGCCCAGTGAATTCTGATGGCATAAACCATCACAAATACAATACCCACCAGCGACTGAAACAGAATGCTGATAAATGAATTAATAAACTTCTCACAGTCGGTTCTTACTTTTTGTAATTTGCCAAGAGTTTCACCGCTGCGTTGGTCTTTCAAATAGCTGATACGGTAATTCCAGTGAATGTTTGATGCCGTCACTGTACATCTGAGCACCGGTGCGCTGAACAATAACATTTACAAAATAGTCCTGCAGGTTTTTTGCAATTCGCGATACAAGTGCCACTCCAACCAGGGCCAGCAGATACCAGATGATTTCACTGAAGAAGAGAGAAAAATCTTTACCGAAAACAGAAACGATGCATGGCAAATTTATCCAGCATTTTTCCTGCAATTAATGGATCAAGTAATGAAAAACATTGATTGATGGTTGCAAGCAACAAGGCTAATACAACCAGTTTCCAGTGTTGTTTAAGGTAATTTAGTAAGATGCGCACAGTTGAGTTTTGTTTGAAACGATTACAAATTTAAATAAAGTAAAATGACCTGTTTGGTAAAATAGAATCGTTATAACAACATTAACATAGCCGGTGTTTTCCGGTAAGTGCAGAATTTTTTAATTAATTAAGTATGAAAAACTCTACAGAATTAAACCTTGGAAATTATTTGTAAAGCATAGCTTTACTAATTTCGCAGCCTGATATGAGTAGCACTGCTTTTAAAGATGATGTTTCCAAAGGAGCATTGCAGATAACAGCCTACAGCATATTGTTCAGCATAAGTTTTTCTCACATGCTGAATGATACGATGCAAAGTTTAATACCTTCCATCTATCCCTTGTTAAAGAATTCTTTCAGTTTAAATTTTGCACAAATCGGGTTGATACAACTCACGTTTCAGCTTACCGCCAGTATTCTTCAGCCTGTGGTAGGAACTTTTACTGATAAAAGACCACAGCCTTTTTCTCTGGCAATCGGTATGTGTTTTACCCTGATTGGTCTGATATTTATATCTTTTGCCAACAGCTACGCAGCTATACTCGTTTCAGTGGCCTTAATCGGAACAGGCTCTTCCATATTTCATCCCGAGTCATCTAAAATTGCTTTTCTTGCTTCAGGAGGCAGAAGGGGGTTTGCTCAATCCGTTTTTCAGGTCGGTGGAAATTTGGGTACTGCCATAGGCCCTTTGTTAGCTGCATTTGTTATTGTCAGGTTTGGCAGAAGTCATGCCGGCTATTTTGGAATTCTTGCTCTGCTGGCTATAGCTATCTTAATTTATGTAGGACGGTGGGCTAAACCACGAATGCTTAGGTTACGTGCTGAGAAAAAGAAAGGTAATTTAAAAGAATATCACTCAGCGCTCACCAAAAGGCAGGTACATGTTTCAGTTGCAATTTTACTGATTCTTATTTTTTCAAAATATTTTTATCTGGCAAGTATAGGTAGTTACTATACATTTTATCTGATTGAAAAATTCCACGTAAGCATCAGAGACTCTCAGTTTTTTTTATTTGCATTTCTTGCTGCCTCTGCAATGGGCACTTATTTTGGCGGCCCGCTTGGTGACAGGTTCGGCAGAAAATACGTAATCTGGTTTTCTATTCTCGGTGCTGCACCGTTTACACTTTTATTGCCTTATGTCAGTTTATTCTGGACAGCTGTCTTGAGTGTAATCATTGGTTTTATTATTTCATCAGCATTTCCGGCAATTATCGTTTATGCACAGGAACTGATGCCCGGAAAAATCGGAATGATATCAGGATTATTTTTTGGATTTGCATTTGGCATGGGAGGTTTGGGTTCTGCATTATTAGGTATTCTTGCAGATGCCACAGATATTTATTTCGTTTACCATGTGTGTGCTTTTCTGCCTTTAATAGGTCTAATCACCTGGAAGTTACCCGACCTGAAGCATATTCATTAACCTGTTCAGCGGAACCCTTAAAAAGTCAATAACTTTTCGTGCAAATGCATTGTTTGTGTTATTGGTTAAGGTATTTTTGAAAACGAATTATTTTCTTAGTTCAGGTAATGAAACAATATCACAATCTGCTGCAGCATGTGCTGCAGCATGGCACAGATAAATCAGACAGAACCGGCACGGGTACCCGTAGTGTTTTTGGTTATCAGATGCGTTTTGATTTACAGGAAGGATTTCCGTTGATGACTACCAAAAAGCTGCATACCAAATCTATCATCCATGAGTTGCTTTGGTTTTTAAAAGGTGATACCAACATCAAATATCTCAAAGAAAACGGTGTGAGCATTTGGGATGAGTGGGCTGATGCCGAGGGAAATCTCGGGCCTGTATATGGCAAACAATGGCGCTCATGGTCCAACCCTGACGGAAGCGTTACCGATCAGATTTCACAATTAATAAAAACGATAAAAGAAAATCCTGATTCTAGGAGAATGTTGGTAAGTGCATGGAATGTTTCTGATGTTCCTAAAATGGCATTGCCACCCTGCCACATCATGTTTCAGTTTTATGTTGCCAACGGCAAACTGTCCTGTCAGTTATATCAGCGCAGTGCAGATATTTTTCTGGGAGTTCCTTTCAATATTGCTTCTTATGCATTGCTGACGCACATGATTGCTCAGGTTTGCAATCTTAAAGCAGGAGAGTTTATTCACACACTTGGTGATGCACATATTTACTCCAATCATTTTGAGCAGGTAGAACTGCAACTGTCGCGAACACCATTTGATTTGCCCACATTACAAATCAATCCTTTGGTGAAAGATATTTTCAGTTTTAAGTACGAGGATTTTTACATCTCCAATTATCAGTCGCATCCTGCAATTAAAGCACCGGTAGCGGTATAGCCGAAGTATGAAAATTTCACTGATAGCTGCAATGGATCAGAACAGGCTGATTGGTGCTGACAATGGTTTGCCATGGCATCTTCCTGCTGATATGAAATATTTTAAAGACAAAACACTGGGTCATCATATACTCACGGGAAGGAAAAACTATGAAAGTATTCCTGAAAAATACAGACCTCTGCCCGGAAGAATAAATTTTATTGTTTCGCGCAGAAAGAATTGTAATTACCCGGGTGCAACTTGTTTTTCTGAAATTGATGCAGCAGTAGAGCAGGCTCATAAAGCAGGCGAAAAAGAATTGTTTGTAATAGGAGGAGGGGAGCTGTTTTCGCAGTTTCTTCACCGTGCTGATAAAATGTATATAACGCTGATTCATCACGCATTCAACGGTGATGTTTATTTTCCTGAAATTGATTTTGAAAAATGGAAAATGATTTCAAGAGAAGACCACTTTGCTGATGAAAAAAATGCCTATGATTTCTCATTCACAGAGTGGGAGGCGGTAACAAAAAATTAAATATAGTTTTTCTGTTTGTAATCTTCAATCATGCCTTTCAACCCCTGTTCAAGAGTGATATGAGGCTGCCAGTGTTTTTCATGTTTTATTTTTGAATAATCAGCAACAACATCAAGCACTTCATTCGCTCTGCGTTTTTCTGAGCAGGTAATGTTTGCTTTCCGCTGAGTTATATGTTCAGTTTTATCAATAATCTGCTGCACACTGTAACTCGCTCCACTGCCGATGTTGTAGGTGGCATAACCTGAAGTATTGTTTTCAGCACATTTGAAAAAAGCATCTGCAACATCATCCACATGCACAAAATCACGTTTAGGAGCTAAAGTTTCAAGATTCAATTGCCCTTCAAAAACTCCTTTGATAACTTTCGGAATCAGAAACGACTCATTTTGTCCGGGTCCGTAAATATTAAAAATCCTCAGTATATCAACCGGTACTTCAAACTCCCGGTGATAAACATGGCATAGTTGTTCGCAGATGATTTTGCTGGAGGCATAAGGATTCCACATGTTCACAGGGTGTTGCTCGTCAACAGGCAGATAAGAGGGTGGACCATAAACATACGAGCTTGCAAAAATCATTTTGGCTTTATGTTTCTTGCAAAGTTCAAGAGCATTCAGTGTTCCGTTAATGTTGATGGTAAAAAAATTCGGCAGTACGATTGTAAGAATCGGGAACAAAGGTGTGTGCTGCAAGATGAATCAGCACATCAAAAGGTTCAATGTTTTTAAGCGTTTCAGGATTGCAGATGTCGAAACCATTTTTTCGCGAAATGGGAATTACTGTAATATCTTTTGAATGAAGCAGCCTCACAACTGCCGAACCCAAAAATCCGGACGAGCCGGTGACTGCAATTCTTTTACTTGCCATTATTTTTATTTTCCAGTTCCTCCATCTGCTGGCATGCACGTTGATAGTCTTCCAAACGACCTATGTCGAGCCAGTTGCCATTGTACTGATATCCTATTACTTTTTCATTCACTTCATGCAGCTTAACAATCAAATCAGGTACATTGTAAAATCCGTCAGGTAAATGTTTCAGCACAGATGGTTCAAAAACATAAATTCCCATACTCACTAAGTATTCGAGAGTTGGTTTTTCTTTCCACTCGGAAAATTCTTTTTTATCATTTATTTTGATAACACCAAAATCAATGTTTACCATTTTACGTGTTAATCCGATGGTAGCAGTTGCTTTATTTTGTCTGTGAAAGTTTACCATTTCATCCAGATTGATATCGGTAAATAAATCACCATTCATAAAGAAAAATGTATCGGTCAGATGTTCTGCAATAAGTTTCATGGGGCCGGCAGTACCCAGTGGTTCATCTTCGCTGGAATAAACTATTTCCACTCCGAATTTTTTTCCGTCACCAAAATAAGAACGGATTAACGATTCAAGATAACCAACGCAGATGATAACTTTTTTTACACCGGCATCTTTCAGTTGTCTGATAAGAATTTCGAGAATAGGCCTGTTGCCTACAGGCATGAGAGGTTTGGGTAAACTGATAGTAAACGGTGCTAATCGTGTACCTTTTCCTCCGGCTAATAATACTGCTATCATAATCTTGTTTTAAACATTATACACATCCGGTTTGTACAGATGCAAGTTAGATTCTAAAAATTTAATGGTTTGTTTTAAACCTTCTTCAAGTGTAAGTTGTGGTCTCCAGTTGGTATTGCTGACAATTTTTGTGTTATCGCAAAACAATCTTTCTACTTCGCTCTTATCAGGTCTTACACGTTGTGAGTCGGTAATGATGGAAATATTTTTGTTCATCAGTTTGGCTATCATCAGTGCAAGGTCACCCACAGAAATTTCGTCTTTCATTCCGATATTGGTAACAGTGCCGTTGAAAGCGGGATTTTGCGCTATGGCAAGAAAACCGTTTGCCGTGTCTTTTACGAATGTAAGGTCGCGGGTAGGAGTGGTGTGACCTAATTTAATTTCAGTTTTTCCTGAAAGCAATTGTGTGATGATGGTAGGAATTACTGCACGGGCACTTTGTCGTGGTCCATAGGTGTTGAATGGGCGAACAATTTTAACCGGTGAGTTAAATGAGAGATAATAACTCAGTGCCATCTGGTCGGCTCCTATTTTTGATGCAGAGTAAGGTGACTGACCCACCAAAGGATGTTTTTCGTCAATAGGAACGTATTGTGCAGTGCCATAGGTTTCGCTGGTAGAAGTCACCAGAATATTTTCTGTACCCTGTTCGCGGCATGACTGAACAATATTGTAAGTCCCCTCTACATTAGTTTTGATATACGCCATTGGCGAAACATAACTGTAGGGAATGCCAATGAGTGCTGCTAGATGAAAGACTGTATCACATCCTTTAACGGCATTGTACACACTGTCATAATCGCGAATGTCGCCTGTGATAAATTCAATATCATTTTTATAAGGCGAAGATTCGAGCCATCCGTAATTTCCTTTGGAATTATAACGTACAAAAGCTTTTACTTTATAACCGGATTCCACACAGCGCTCTGTAAGATGAGAACCTATAAATCCTGCAGCACCGGTAACTAAAACGTTTTTCATTGATTAAATAGTTGATTTATTAATTGAGATTTTGCCCTTCTATTTGATTTAATTTTATTCTTGCTAAATTTTTACTGCGCATTTTTTTTCTCGCGCGATATGTCATATACATTTACCATTGAAAGCAGAATCATCAGATACCACAAAAGTGTGGTATAATCAAACGGATGACCGGTAAATGCATAAGTTGCATACATAAGTAATAATGTTAAAGCTGCAAAAATAGATGGATTACCTGTACGATGATAAATAGTACTTAGTCTGACAATAAATCGTATAATTATTGCCAGAAAAACAATTAATCCGATTGCGCCTACCTGAAGAAGGTATGCCAAATACTGATTGTGTGCCATCCAGTTTCTTGAAGTTCCGATTAACTGGTGCCCAATATCCAGTTCTTCAAAATACATGTGTATTAAAGTTTCCCATCGGTTAATCCTTCCTGTCCCCATTGATTTAGCAACATCTGCATCACCTCCTGAATCAATATAGTCTATTTCTGTTTCAAATCTAGTGTTCAAGTCCTGTGACAAGGAAAATGAAATATAAACGGAAAGAATTAGCGCAGGTAATACAAGCATAGTTCTTTTTTCAAAGATTCCATACCACAAAATGATATATACAAAGAGCATAAGTAATGCACTTTTGGTTAATGTGATGACTATAATAATTCCTGTAATTGCATAAGTAGCAATTCGTAGTATGTTATAAATCCTTAAGTGTCTTCCTTTCGAAAGTTTAAAATACAGATTACAAAACAGCAAGCATATTATTGAAAGATAAGAAGGAGTTCCCGGGTCATTATACAGACCATTATATCTTACTACACCTCTGGTTGTGTCGTAGTTTGACAGTCCCAAAGCATATACCATTATGGTGATGACACCCGCAAAAAGAGATGTAATCCATATAGCCTTAACTAAGTTTACTCTTTTGTTGTAGTTCTCAATGATTTCTTTTGCTGCCAGAAAATAAATCAGATATGATGAGGTTATTTTGAGATAAATTTTCAGTTGCGAAATTATTTTTGCTGCATCTGTAGAAGCATTAAACAAGAAAGAAATTATCTGAAGGAAAATGAATAACCATATCAGGCCTTCATTATAGGTTGGATAATTTTGGTTACGGTTGAAATATTTATATAAGAGTATGAGCGCAATAAAAATTCCCGAGATTTCCAAAGCATTAAAATCCCCAATTAATTTGGTGTTGACAGTCATGTCAATAAATGGCTTTACAATAAACAGCACCAAAAAGAAATAACGATAATAGAATAGCCCTGTAATGATGAGGGTTATCATTCCAAAAATTGCAACAAGTGACAGGATAAAATCAAGCATCTTTTCTGAATGAAATTATTGCATCCATAAATCCCTGTGCACTGTTCGTCACGGTTGCATTGTTGTTAATATACTGATGGGCATTTCTTCCCATTTCTGATAATTTATTTTCGTTCTTAAGTAATTCACTTAATTGATGAGCAGCTTTTTCATGATTACTAAAGTCAATAATTAATCCATTAACATCGTTCTGAATCAAATCATATACAGCACCTGCATTTGGCGATACAGCGCTTGGAACACCAGCAGCCATCGCTTCGTTCAAAACCAATCCCCAAATATCAAAACCTGTTTGAAACAAAAAGCAATCAGCTTCCCGGAGATATTTCGGCAAATCATTTTTTTGTTTAAATCCTTCAAAACTAATCTTGCTGTTTAATTTTAATTCGTTGACTAAGGTAATCAGCATTTCACGATCTGAGCCATCACCAACAAGGTTCAGCTGAAAATCAGGATAAATTTTATTTAGTTTATATATGGTATGAATCAGGTCGTCAACTTTTTTGCGAGGGGAGAGGTACCCGATAAAGAGCAATTTCTTTACAGAACCTGAATCCCTGTCAATCCTGTCGAATGCAATTTTATTGAAGAAATCTATATCTACAGTATTGATTGCAATGTGTATTTTTTCAGCCGGTGCTCCCAGAGAAATGAGGTATTCTTTAGCTTTTGACCCGTAAGCGATAAAACCCTTTGCCTTTGCAACTAAAATTTTTCTTGACAATATTCTGAATGCAGAATCTTTTCGTCCTTTAAATTTCAATGACCCTGACCAGATGAAATAATTAACTTTTGAAAAGAAGGAAAGCAGCCAAAGCTTAATGGTGGCAGGACTGTAACCTATTACAATGGTCATGTCAGGTTTATAACTGCGGAGCAATCTTATCAAACCATGATAGCTGAACATGGTATTTTCTACCGATCCGAAAATAAATTTCTTAGAATCCAGAAAAACATGATTAAATTTAATGTTTCCGAAATCTAATTTCCCTTTTCTCCTTTTATAACCTGATGACCCAAATACTACCTTCAGTTCGATATTCTCTTTTGCAAGTTTTTCATGCAGATCGTTAAACAACACTATGCGATAGTCTTGAGGAACATTGGTGATGATTAGAACTCTTTTAACGTCAGGCATGTGATAGATTACATGATAATGTTTTTGACAGCAGTTTGCCAGGCTGTATTAAAATAATTCATGTCGTATTGAATAGCAAACTTATATCCTGATTCAATATAACGGTCTCTGTTTTTTAAAACCTGAATCACGTTTTCTTTCAGGTTTTTTACATCTGAAATAACCTGATTCGATTTGGTTAACAGTTCATGCATCCCTCCGCTGCCCGAACCTATGACTGGTGTTTTGCACAACAATGCCTCATGAGCAACTCTGTTCCATCCCTCATTAAGTTTTGACATTAATACCACTAACTCTGATGTATGTAACAGACTAATGAAATCATGCTTGTCTAACGAAAGAAACTTTACAGGAATATCAGGTGCCATATTTTTTGCTCCTGTCATAATGAATTCAGCATCTATATCTTTTAAAGCATCGTAAGCTTCATATACTCCTTTCTGGCGATGAGCATTTCCAATATAAATAACAGGTCTGTCCGAAAGATTATATTTTTTTCGAAAAGCAATCTTAGCATCGCCCGTTATGTTATAATCTTCTACATTAAAAGAATTGTAGATAACCTTTACATTTTTACAGCCTTTTTCAAGCAAGTAGTTTTTCCAATATTCCGATACTGTGATGACCAAATCCATTTTAGGCAACCTGTTCAAAAGCATTTTGAAAAACAGTTTATGTCCAAAAGTTCCTCCCGAATGTATTTCGTCCACATGATGTATGATGGCAATGTTTTTGGAATTTTTGCTGATGGCACAGGCAACCAAAGGATAGTTTTCTTTAATGGTTACATCCGCTTTGGGGTATCTATTGTAATTCCGGTAAATATAATTGACCATTGACTGGTCATTATTTTTAATGGCATTTTTATCAATGGATACATCAAATTTTTGAGCCAATGCAGTCAAGGCATAAAAATTATAAGAATTACCACCTTTGATGATGGAAGTAATACTTTTCTTGTTGAAACATTCTGATACCACTGGCGATTTGGTCTGCCAAACTATTTTAGCCAACATTGAAAAAAAATGAAAATTTGACCTGCTGCATATTAAGTTTGCAAAGTTAGTCATTTAAATCAATCGAATGACAGAGCTAAATGGCTGGTTTCCCGAGTGTTTACTGTGCTTTAAGGCTGGAGGTCATGGTAAGTAAGTGCCGAAGGTATTTCCTGCCATTTTCGTTGAGCTGTTTTTCAATTCTGAATCGTTCGTTGATAATGGGCGGAATGTCTGTTTTTGCCATTGGCACATCAAACCGAAAACTGCAAAAACGATTTTGTAATCTGACAGCTTTTTTTGATTTGACATATCGTAATAAGGGAATTATCATTCCTTTTTGTATCACCTGAAATTGCGGGCTTCCTGCCTTCAGACTAATATTTTTTGACAGCTGATAGGTTTTTGTCTCCGGGAAATATATTTCACTGAAAAGTGGATGGGTTGTAAATGAATTATGAAGTTCGTGATATAAGTTTTCAAACCAATCAATGATTTGATGATCAGAAGGTGTTTTCTTAAACCATTCATTTCTCCATTCAATTACAGTTTTAATTAAATCATATAATTTGCCTTCTGTAATATTTAAAAATTCCAAATCATAAATCAGTGCTTTGCCATGCAGCAGTAAATCACGCACACGAACGGTTTTGTATTTTTTCTGTACATAAAGTTGTATGTACATTTTCAGAAGAAATTCCAGAGCGGTTTGCTTTTTCAGCAATTCTGTATCCTGAGTATTCAGTTGTGCACCGGTTCTCATTTCAGTGCCATACACCAGATGATAATTGTGCAGAAAAGTAAACATTTCAGTTTTTTTAAAGTCACTTACCGAACAGGCATAAGGCTGATGCAGGAATAAATACTTTTCTTCAGTACTCATTTCAGCTCTGAAATTTTTAGTCAGGGCTGTTTGGTCTTTCACCAAAATTAATAAATCAATATCTGATATTCCGGGATTCGAAACATGTCCTATGGAGTAAATGGACACTACATCCGGATTTTTTTTTACTGTTGAATAAAGCTTTTCAGAATAATGCCTGTACGTATCCGGTTCAACATACTTCGGATAGCTTATTAAATTATACTTCATTCTCAGTTTTTGCAGTTAATGTTTTTACAAATCGCAGCATTTCAGGCTTCAGTTGGTTTAATTTAGTTGCAAGCCATGCCGGAATATTTCCTGACCATTTTTTATGAAAGTAATGATACATGAATGCATTATCTGACAGCAACAGATTCTTATATCGTTTTGTTGGAATGTAATTCCATTCACTTCTTATACCTGAAACATCGTCCATCACTTGATATTCTGCAGCAGTAAGTTCTTTGCGAAGTAAATCAAAACTTTCCTTTTTAAAAACACCTTCCGGATGTTTGATCTGAAGATAAATTGCAGGCAACAGCATAAAACCACTAAGCAGACTTTTTGTATCATAATAGTTTGAACCTGCATGATGATTTTGAATATTTCGACAAAGATGTTTGCAGAATGCCGAAAAATGTTTTTTCTGTTCTTCCTCTGAATGTGCGCGAAAGCGAATACTGAAGTTGTTCTTGCCTGTCAGGCATTTTACATGGCTGAATAATTTCGGAGGAAAATAATCTGACGGGTAATTTTCGAGTTCCTTCTCAGTTATGATAAACCATCCATGATGTTGAAGCGGATCCATTTTCCTCATTATACTTTCTGATTTTCTGAGGACAATAGCTGTGTCACTTATATCACGCGCGGATTTGAAAGCCTCATGATTCAATATTACAAGGCCATCAAAATCGCTATAAGGGATAAGTTCATCGGTTCCAAGGCTTCCGTGAGTGTATGCACCTAAGATTTTATCACTGAGATTTTTCTCCAAAAAAAATTTCATTTCTAATGCAAAGCTGTTTGAAAATTCATAGGATGTTGTTTGAATATCCATCCTTGTGGATTGAATACTTTCAGTTTTTTCCTGATAAAGCTGAAATATTTTCGCTGAATTCTTAGTATAAGGAATTCTGAAATCTACAAAACGCAATAACCCGTCAGAGCGCTTAAGACAACCGGTTTTGAAATATTTTCTGATAGTATCAAAACTAATCCTGTCAGTCATGGCATAAGTTTATGATACCTTTTGCTTTACAGATGTAATGACTATAGCCTGTGGACCCAGTTTGTTGGAAAGTTTTACAACAGTATTCAATAATAAATTGTCAATGGCAAGAACTGTTTTTGTCAGCCCTTTATGACTATGCCATGATTTATAAATTCTATTCATGAAAGCTTCGTAAACAACTCTAAAAAGTGAATTGTACGGAACGGTATTAAGTACCTTATAGTTTAGTTTTTTTAATGTGTCAGTAGTTTCTTTCAGATTTATTTTATTGTCATGGTCGCTATGTTCATACGTTCTGAATAATTTACGTACCATGGCTGTTTGTTTTTCGGTAAATTGTCTGGTAGTGTAAACCGGCTCATGCAAAGTAAATATTCCTTCAGATTTTAGTTTCTTATCCACTTCGCTGAATGCATCAGTGGGGCGGGGCAGGTGATGCAACATACCAAAGCTGATGGCCGCATCAAAAAAATTGTTCTTTATTGGAATATTGAGCGCGCTTGCCTGAATAAAATCTGATCCGGGTATTGCCATTTTTGCCACCATTAGTCTTTTAAAAGAAATGTCGGTGCCTATGTAATTGTAACCAAATTCAGCCGGATTGAAAATGCGTGACACTGTACGTGCATTGCCACAACCAATCTCAAAAATCCATTTGCCTTTACAGTTTTTCTCCAGATATTTTATCATACTTTCCCTACGTGGAATAAAAATTCTCCATAAATTTTCATTACGAATGGACTTCAACATTGCTTCCCTTTGTTTCTCTGTGTCAACTGCTGAGTCGTAATATTTCATTTCTTCCCTGTTCCAGTCGCCATCTTCAGAATGGTGTTGTGCTGCAATTCTGTTAATCGTATTTTGAAAGGCATCAGCCAAATCATTGGGTAGTTGATTCTTTAATGTCGCTGCAATACTATTGAGGTGAACAAGGTCCTGATCGGCATCATTTAACAGAATAGGAATGTATTCATGGATTACATACACATATTTTTTATCAGATGTATAAATGATCCCGGATTTGATATCATCATCAGGCAAAATATTTTCTTCCTGCAGATTTTTTTCTGATTTACTCTGGCGGTTCAGCTCCACACTATAAATTTTCACATCTGTTGTACCGCTGTTTGGGCAAATTATTTTGTCAAGTATTCTTTTGTACATATTTAGTTTAAATGTCTAAATGTTGGTTTAATCTTAATTGTATTTGAGAAATTCGTTTAGCTCAGAGCTTTATAAATTAACATCAGTTATAAATAACATTATTGACAAAATCTTTCACATTAATCCGGTTATTGAATAAGTGATGCAGTTTTGAAAAGTAGGGGAGTTCTGCTAACTGCTGTTCGTCCAGTAGTCCGAATATATGGTCAATGGCGTTTACACCTTCAAGTACTATCGGATTACCCGGGTTCTGACCGAAAAATCCTTTGCCTATCAGCAAGCCTAAAGTTCTGTTGCGGCTTAAGTCATTCAGTGAAGTCAGCCCGAAATCACCAATACCGGCATATCTGAAAATGGTATTGCTGTGCACTGAATAAATTTCAAGCAACTTTTTTATTTCGTTCAGTGCTTTGGTAAAGACCAGAAATCTGACATTCGAAGAGTTGTAGTAAGCATCAACTATACCCACAATGATGGCATAAATATTTTTAAGAATACTTAACAACTCTACTCCCCTGATATCATCGGTATAATCAAATACCGCAAGATTGCTTCTGAATAAAGATTTTATTTTCTCGAAATCAGTTTTTTCACGGGTAGCAATCGTAAATGATGTAGGTATTTCAAAAATAAACTCATTGGCAAAAGATGGGCCTTTAAGAGATGCTATTCGGTTAGGTAAAAATTCAGAAACAGCTTCAGGGATAAATTTACCATACTTACCGAACCCTTTCGCACCGTTTATAATTACACATTCTGGTTTTAAGGTAATCTGCTTTATGAAATCAATAATAGCAGGCGAAGGAATGCAGAGAAAAAAATAATCGGCATTGCTTACAGATTGTAAATCATCGGTTGCCTTGATGGCCTTACTTAATATTTTATTAGGGAAATATAATGGATTTTTTCTTGAAGTATTAATTTCGTTAATAACCTGTTTATTCCTTGTGTGGATAGTTATCTTATTTTCCTTAATTAAAGCATTAGCAAGTGCTGTTCCGAAGGCACCTCCACCGGCTATTGAGATGTTCATTGATTGTGAATGAATGGAAATTATATGAATAAGTTATGCAAATATATTAAAAGTGATGTTTTGGATGACTGTATTTAGAAAGGTATTAATAGTATTATTCTCAAGGGTTAAATCCCTAAAAATATCGCAGAAAACAGGAATTTAGATGGTGCTGTTTGTATGTGAAAATCAGTTTTGGTCAATAAAACAGGCAGTGATGTTAGCGGTGAGCTTTTTCAAATTTTCGCTTTTTAATACGGTTTTTTACTTTCATTATCAGATAACCTATGGTAGGCAACTTCCCACTCTTCAGAGTGAATACAAAACCCTTATAAGCCTCTTTGAAAAATGGAATTATTCTTCCTTTTCTTAGTTGATAAAAGGAGAGTTTCAGGTGAATATTACTGATGGCCGAATGAGCATTTTGTCTAACCTTTTTTGAAGTAAAATAATTGGCTATGGCAGTGTAGGAAGCTATTACACTATTGTTCTTTTCTTCAAAAGAAGCCCCTGAATACACACCTGAACCATGTACCCGGTAATTCCCGGTTACTCTGTCAAAATACTTCACAGGACCACTTAAACTTACTAAAGCCTTGAAGAATCCATCTGTATGTTTTAATGTATTAAAAACTTCAGGCATTTTCTCAGGAATAGCGTTTTTTCTAAAAACGATTGTGAGTGTTGGCGGAATAACTAATGGAACCAAATCGTCATGTGTATAAGTGTCTTGCTTGTATTTTTTAGTTGTTTCCCGAATTATTTTCCCATTTTTATCTACATGATTTATGTTCGTAAAACACATGGAATATTCAGGATGATTCTCTAAAAATGAAACCTGTAATTGAAGTTTTTCCGGATCAGTCCAGTAGTCGTCACATTCGCAATAAGCTATGTATTTTGCAGCATGAATAGCTTCAATAAATGGCTCTTTGGCTTTCGCACGTTTTTCAGTTTGCCCCCAAGTATTTTCAGGTTGAGGAAAAGTATAAAATAGTTGCGGGTATTTTTCTTTATATTCTTGAAGAATTGAAGCTGTATTGTCAGTGGAGCAATCTTCGAATATACAAATCCTTACAGGGAAAGTAGTTCTTTGCATGAGAAAACCGTCTAAACATTCACGAAGGAATGCTTCATGATTATATGCAAGAGATGCAATCGATAATAAAGGTAGAGTACCATCTGGCCAACTTTGTTCTGCAATAGGTATAGGTGTAGAAAGCATTAAGGAGTTATTTGGAGAAAGTTGATTCATAACTATTAAGCATTAATATATAAAAAGCGACCAAAACATTTATCTCTAAAGTTATTTTAGGTTATTATATACTTTGTATAACTCTTTTAATATATCAACATTCACCAAGGTATAATTGGTATTATTAATAGAAATAGAAAGTCCGTGATATGGAGGTAGCCAAAATGCTCGGATTTTTCTTTCAATTATTTCTTTTGTGTCATTTGCAGAAAATTGTTTTACTTTCTCTAATTCAGCTCGTGTTCTTAATCTTGTTAATTTGGATTGTTTTTGATATTCAAGTTTTTCTCCATTAACTATTTTAGTCATAACTATCTTGAAAAGTTCAAACATTTTGGCTTGTGTCATGCGATATACATCTGATGCAAACATTTTATCAGGCTCTATTTCAAAAGTCATTTTATGAATAATATCGCCAGCATCAATCTTCTCTATTAATTGATGAGCAGTCACTCCCCAATATTTATAACCTTCTAAAATACTATAACAACATCCGGCAACTCCACGATGTTCCGGCAATGGACTTGGATGAAAATTAATACAATTGCGGCCAAACAAGCTAATAAATTCCTTGCTAATGATAGATGTGTTTAAGTATGATATCAAGAAAGAATTTTTTGTTTGTGTTGCTTCAGTTTTATTTAGTTTTTCTTTTATTTCATTCACATTAAAAATTGGAATCTTAAATTCACTACATAAATTTCTGACTTTTTTATCACTGTCACTACAAACTACTCCCAACAAATTCACACGAGATTGAATTAAGAATTTAATTGCCTTAATAGAATACTCATTATCACTTGTATAAAGAAGAATATTCATAGTATAATTTGAATTTGAAACATCAAGAAGTTATTCTTGTAAATTATTCTTTCGTTGTCAAAGAGTTTAAACAATAAATCAATTTATTATTATCATTCGTATCTCTAACGGCAATTCTCACATATTGCTTATTATTGAATCCATCTTTTGAGCCGCAGTCTTTGATGAAGATATTAAAGCGATCCAATAATGTGGAGGTAATAATTTTTGAAGTGAATGGGCTATTCACTTCGCATAAAATATAGTTGGCTTGTGAAGGAATTGGACGTAAATATGAAATCTTTGACAATTCAAGAAATAACCGATTACGTTCATCGACAATGCTCTTACAGCCTTGCAAATACGACTTTTCGTATTTACTGAATATTTGCATGAAAAATTCAGCAAATGAATTAATATTCCATATTGAAACTTTCTTTTTTACTTCGGAAATAAGTAGAGTGTCATCACTAGCCATTATACCAAGTCTGAGACCCGGTACACCGTATGATTTAGAAATACTTTTAATCACAATAAGATTAGGAAATTCTGATAGAACGGAACTTACTAGCATAGAATTTTTGGTTGACTGCTCAGAAAAGTCCACAAACGATTCATCGAGTATGAATCGAATATTTTGAGATTTTGTCCAATTACAAAGTTTAATTAAATCTGAATATGGTATAAAATTACCTGAAGGATTATCTGGATTAATCAATAGCAGGTTTTGAACATTATGCTTACTGAAATAATTTATAATATCAGCAGCTGTATAAGAAAAATCTTTATTATCTGGGTAATAATTAATCAATTGTTCTTTAGCAATCCGATTAGGATATTCTTCAAATGTTGGTCTAATACTTCCATAAATGCCGGGCAAAATGTTTAAGATGGCATTAATTAACTCTGCAGCACCATTACCTACAACTATTTTTGATGAATGCAGATTGAATATTTTACCTGCCAAAAGACTATTGACACTCATACCTGATGGGTACTCAGAAATAAGTTTTTCAAAATTTGCTTTAATTTCTGATTTTAGTTTTTCATTTGGAAAATATGGATTTACTAAATAGCAGAAGTCAATCAACGAAGGATATCTCCAATACCCGCCATACCTTTTTTCAATCTTAGATAATTTTTCTTCTTTCTTAGAGAATATTGATTCTGCAATATCCAAATCCTGGATATCATCAATTTCGTACCAAAATTCATCATTCAGACGTAAAGCTTTTATTTGAGGAACTTCTAAGTATGTTATTACCTTTAAAACTTGTTCATAATATTCATTGTTTCCCAGAGCTTTTAAATAGGCTTCTAAAAAGGGCACATAATAATCATTTGAAAAACCTTTACTGAATTTATAAATATTTACAGTTTTGTAGTAATTAGGGATTTCTTCATATTTAAAATGACTTGGTGAAATAAATTTCTCGATTTGATCATTTTCATCCAAGATAAGTGAAGTACCATCCATCCAACTTTCAAATTTGGCTACCAACGCTAGATTGGGATAAGGATTATCTAATATCTTATCCAAAACTCTATCTTCAAATATCAAATCTGATTCAAACAAAATGGTATCTTTCTCTTTCAATAAATCTTTTGCGAGATAAAGAGAATAAATATTGTTTGTTTGATCATAAACCGGATTATTCTCAAATATTATAGGGGTTCTTATATCCAGTTTTGAAATATGATTTACTAGTTTTTTTCCTTCATAACCAGTGACAATTATAATTCGTTCAAAATTTTTAGCATCAATTTGCTTTAGCATTCTATTTATAAGAGGTACACCATTTACCTCTACCATACATTTTGTATTTTTCTTTGTTAATTCGCCTAACCTTTTACCTAATCCGGCTGCTAAAATAATAGCCTGCATATTCTGTTTAATTTATTAATTTTATTCGTAAATTTCAATGTGAGTTGCGTGTACTTGTCGGTTTTCCTTAGGAGGTATTTTCATATAATCTCCATAAGTAATTTTTAATAATTGATCAACGTTATTTGGAACAAAAAAAGAATTTCCTTCAAACTCCATTTCTTTTAAAGGGAATAATACACTCTTGTGAAAGTGCAATTCAAAGCAGCGACCTAACCAAAAAATATAATTATAGCCGTACATTTTAGTTGTACTGATATTCGAGTACCAGTGTGCAAACTTTATTGCCATTGCAGCAAAAGGTTTTAAAAGCAACCCTTTAATGTTATTGCTCTTTCCGGTTAAAGATAGTTCTTTTCTGCGCAGATAGGGATGTTTATTTAATCTAAAAATAAAGCGTTTAAATTTCATTGATGGAATTTTTTCCATAGGCACAATATCCAGAACAATTCCTTGTTCTTTAAAAGAACGGTAATGCTCTACATAAAACTGTGATTTTGTATCTCGAATTTTAAAAACACTGTCTAAATAGTAGTTTTTGTCTGAAAGATAGTCTTGAATAACATACCTCTTTGGAAGTTCTTTTAATAGAATTTTGCGTAATTTCTTCAGATCTTTATATTGAATAGAAATATCTATATCATCGTCCCAAGGAATATATCCACCGTGCCTTACCGCACCTAAAAGGGAACCACCAATAAGCCAATAGTCAATAGCATGCTTTCTACATATTTTATCAACAATTATTAGCATGTCGAGAACACGAAGTTGGGTTTTCCGAAGAATTGTGCCTTCTCCATTTATCTCTGAAAAATCTTCTGTTATCATTGTTTATTGTCCTCCGTTAAACCAAGTATGCACATTGTTTTAATTGGAATTTCATTCCATTGCTACAGATGTCACTTGTGATTTAACAATCATAAGTTGGTTAACCACGTTATTTTATTAAATTGATTATACAAAATCAAAACAAAAGTATCAAGTATCATATATAGAATATTTTCAGTCTTTAATTCGTGTTTTCCCAATATTTTGTATTTTTTATTAATTCTATATAATCTCCTTTTGTAACTCCTACAATTATCTTATCCCAAAACCTATTGTTTCTAAAATACCATTCACGTTGCACTCCTTCTTCTTTCCAACCACATTTTTTAACATAAACACCATATGAAGGTTTGTTGTATTCTATAATTGAACCATCAAGACGATTTAAGCCAAGTTCTTCAAAGGCGTATCTCATAATAGTTAATATTGTGTCAACAGCATAACCTTTCCCTCGGATATCCTTATCTCCTAGAAGCATTCCATGAAACGCATTCTTGTCTTTCCAGTTAATATCTACCAGGTTGGCGGTACCAATCAACCCAAGATCGTCTGCTTCAATTGCAAAACGTTGATTTAAGGAAGAAACGGATAATGTATCGAACCATTTTTGCTGGTCATTCATATTGGTAGGAAAGTGCCAGCCTGCAATCATTGTATTGATATAAGGGTCATTTGCCCATTTGTGTAATAGTTCTAAATCATTTCTTTCAATTGATCTTAAGAGAACTTTTTTTCCTACTATATTCATATGAATTTATTTGATAATTATCGAGTTTAATGAGTAAACTTGCACATAAATTTATTCCTAAATTGTATAGTTTCACCACGTTGTTGATGGCATTCTTTCCCTTCCG
>LNBX01000025.1 GCA_001567275.1 Bacteroidetes bacterium OLB10 | reverse complement strand
AAAATTCGAACCATGCATTTGCAATACCAAAATTTTCCTTCTGCATTTTCAAAGTCTATGGGATTGACTTTATGTGGCATGGCTGATGAACCGGTTTCATTCGCTGCAATTGTCTGCGAAAAATAATTCATGCTGATATAGGCCCATACATCACGGCACAAATCAATAAGAATGGTATTGATACGTTTCAGATTATCGAAAAGAGTTGCTGCATTGTCATAAGGTTCTATCTGTGTGGTACATGTTGTGCGTGTCAGTCCCAGTGAACTCACAAAATTATCAGCAAATGCAGGCCAGTTAATTTCGGGATAAGCAACATGATGCGCATTGAAATTTCCTGTGGCACCGCCAAATTTAGCACTGTGCACAACTGTTTTCAGCAAGTCAACCTGATTTTTAAGTCGCTCCGAAAAAACACGAATTTCTTTTCCAAGCAACGTAGGACTTGCAGGCTGGCCGTGGGTGTGTGCCAACATAGGAATGTCTTTCCAGTTCTGCGAAAATGTCATCAGTTTTTGCTCAACATCGGTGAGTGCAGGCAGCATTACCTCACTAAGGCTGTGTTTGGTGAGCAGCGGCATGGCTGTGTTGTTGATGTCCTGCGAAGTAAGCCCGAAGTGCACAAACTCTTTTACTTCTGAAAGCCCAAGCTTATCGAGTTTTTCTTTTACAAAATACTCCACTGCTTTAACATCATGGTTGGTTGTTTTCTCAGCTTTTTTTACCCATTCGGCATCTTCCACAGTGAAATTGCGGTAAATTGCACGCAGCGCATCAAAATGTTTTACATCAATCTTCAGTTGAGGCAATGGAATCTGTGATAAAGCAATCAGATAACGCACTTCTACTTTTACTCTTTCGCGAATGAGTGCATATTCCGAGAAATAATCTGTCAAAGGTTGGGTAACAGTTGCATACCGGCCGTCAACCGGAGAAATAGCAAGGAGGCTTGTCATATCAGTGAGTAATAAACGACAAAAGTAATCCTTAATTCTCAATTCCTCAGTATGCTGTATAAACATGGTATTACAAGCCGATTTGTTATCTTAGCACATTGAAAAATTCCGCAAGGAAAAATATTTTAAGAATGGCAAAGGCAGATTTACAATTTCTGAATTACATCACACCGATAGACCAAACAGGTGTAGAAGAAAGAGTGGCGCGACTCAATAAACGAAGCATAAAAAAAGAATCAAAAACCGAAGCATTGAAGTTAGCCATCAGCATGATGGACCTCACAACACTGGATGCAAAAGATACTCCCGGCAAGGTAAGGCAACTTTGTGCCAAAGCCATCAGGCCGCATGAAATGGAGGGAATTCCATCGGCAGCAGCAGTATGTGTATATGCCAATTTGGTAAGTGTGGCTAAGCAGGCTCTCGAAGGGACTTCGGTTAAAGTAGCTGCTGTGTCAACGGCATTTCCCAGTGGCATGAGCAACAGAAAGTTTAAACTTGATGAAACCCGTTATGCCGTAGCCGAAGGTGCTGATGAAATTGATATGGTTATATCGAGAGGAGAGTTTCTCAGAGGAGAATATGCTTATGTATATGACGAAATTGCTGCAGTAAAAGAAGCCTGCGGAAAAGCACACCTCAAAGTCATTCTTGAAACCGGAGAATTGTCAACACTCGACAATGTTCGCAAAGCAAGTGAGCTGGCCATTGCTGCCGGAGCAGATTTCATCAAAACATCTACAGGAAAAGTTCAGCCTGCTGCAACATTACCTGTTACACTCGTCATGCTTGAATGTATCCGCGATTATTATTACAAAACAGGAATTAAAATAGGGATGAAACCCGCAGGAGGAATTGCAACTGCAAAACTTGCACTGCAATATCTGGTAATGGTACGCGAAACACTCGGGCAGGACTGGCTGAATCCTGACCTGTTCAGGTTTGGAGCAAGTTCACTCGCCAATGATTTGCTCATGCAGATTGTAAAACAAATCACAGGAGTTTATCAGGGAGCAGATTATTTTTCAAAAGATTAAAACATCCGTATTGTTGCTTTCAACAAAAAAGTAATTTTGGCGAAATAATTAATCATCACATTCCACAATGAAATACAAACGCATACTCCTTAAACTTAGTGGTGAAGCACTGATGGGCGACAAAAATTTCGGTATTGACAACAACCGCATCACACAATATGCCGAAGACATTAAGTCAATTGTTGATATAGGTGTGCAGGTAGCCATTGTCATTGGTGGTGGAAATATTTTCAGAGGACTGCAGGCTGCTGAAGGTGGTATGGATCGTGTGCAGGGTGATTATATGGGAATGCTTGCTACAGTCATCAACAGCATGGCCTTGCAAAGTGCACTCGAGCAAAAAGGAATTCATACACGACTGCAGTCAGCAATAAAAATGGAAGCTATTTGCGAACCGTTTATCCGCAGAAGGGCAGTGCGTCATCTCGAGAAAAACAGAGTTGTAATCTTTGGTGCAGGAACAGGAAATCCTTATTTCACTACCGACACTGCTGCATCCTTACGTGCCATCGAAGTTGAAGCAGATGTTATTCTCAAAGGAACCCGTGTAGATGGTATTTATACGGATGATCCCGAAAAAGTGAAGGATGCAGTTCGTTTTGACACCCTTACTTTTGACGAAGTGTATGAGAAAGATTTGAAAGTGATGGACATGACTGCATTTACATTATGTCATGAAAATAAATTACCCATCATAGTTTTTGATATGAATAAAAAAGGCAACCTGCTTCAGCTTGTTCAGGGCGAAAAAGTAGGTACACTGGTGGATGTTTAAATCCTGAGAATAAAATAAGTTTTTATTGTTGTCTTGCCTTTTCAAGCAATTCGTTCACTATACGAAAGAATTCTTCCTGCTTATGGGTGCCAATGATGTACTGCAACCCATCACGGTCGGTGAGTTTAATGGCTGTTTTTCCTGAAGTATAAAAGCTGATAGTTCCGTTACGGTGTAGGTTATAAACCGGACTGTTGAGAATATAGTTGCTGTAAGGAACTTTCTCTACAGATGCTACCGATGCAATATCAATTTTTACTTTACGTGTTGTCCACAATCCATCAAGTTCAATGGCACTATCGTACACACGTGTATGAAGGTGTTTGATAAACATAGACAACAATGAAAGGACAAGTAACGCAACACCACCAAAAAAAAGTAACTCAGCATTTTGTTCACGGTCTTCTGTAAAATAATAAGCCACAAAACAAAACAACGCCAGCACCAATCCACGCAACATACTGTAATGATTGAGTCCGAGATATTGTTTTTCTTCTAATAAGATATTGCGTGGCATAAGCTTACAGATTAAATATTTCAGAAAGTAATTTCTCTTTCAATTTCAGTTTTGTCGCGAAGCACTTTTACATGAGTGGTTTCACCTTTTTTAAATTTGCTCAACGCTTTCATATAGCTCATCATGTCCACCACTTTTACATCTCCCAACTGAATAACTACATCACCTTTTTGTAAACCTGCCTTAGCTGCAGGTCGGTCGTCTGTAACTCCATCAATTCGCATACCTGCACCTTCAAAAGCATAATCAGGCACCACACCGAGTGTTACTTTAAAACGAGGAGCCTCTTCGTTATTGGCATCATTTGTTTTGGTAAAAACAAACCGAGGTTGTGTATTGGCTTCAGTTAAAAGTGCAAGCATGTAATGCATAATTTTTATCATACCGGCATAATTAATGAGAGGTTCATCGTCACTGGGTTTATGATAATCAGGATGTGTTCCGCTGAAGAAATGCAGCACCGGTATGTTCGACAAATAAAACGAAGTGTGATCTGAAGGACCAACTCCCGACTCAGTAGTTTTTATTTTGAGTGAATCAATATGTATGTTTTTCATCAGCGTATTCCAGGAAGGTGATGTGCCAACACCATTTATCAGCAATACCTGATCATCAGGTTTCAGTCTGCCAACCATGTCCATGTTCAGCATGAAGTCAACTTTTTTCAGGTCAATGGTAGGTTCTTTAACAAAATGATTGGAGCCAAGCAATCCTTTCTCTTCACCGGAAAATGCAATGAACAGGAAGTTGTAATTTTTCAGAGAAGAACTTTTGATAATGCGTGCTAACTCGAGCAGTGCAGCTGTGCCACTTGCATTATCATCAGCACCATTGTGTATAGCTCTTCCTCCGCGATAAAGCGATTCATGTCCTCCGTATCCCAGATGATCGTAGTGTGCACCTATTACAATAACAGAGTCTTTATTGTTGTTGATATAGCCTATTACATTATGTCCTGTACGTGTGATTTTATTAACGTCAGTAAGGAGCTTTATAGCAGAACCATCAACGAGTAATTTGGATTTATCCTCATTAACAAAAATGACAGGCACAGATGCGGGAGTAATTTTGTTTTCAGATTCTTTGCGTGGGTTGTCCAAATCTTTTGAAGAATTATAAAACACAACAGCAACCGCACCTTTGGCAACGGCATCATCTATTCGTTTTCTTAGGTCTGAAAATTCAGCCCACTTACTGTGTGGATTACCGGCATCAGGAGTAGCATAATCCATTACAAAAATTTTTCCTTTCAGGTTATTCAAACCGGCATAGTCATCACGTTTAAGTGAAGGTGCTATGATACCACTGCCTACATTTATCAAACTTCCTTCTGCTTTACCTTCAAGTTGCGAGTAAGGCAATGGATAATAGTCATCATTAATTTTCAGCTGATTGTCACCAATACTGAATTGATTGTTTTTTCCAAGCTCTGTGCCTGCATTAAACTCAAATGATTGCAGATAGCCATTGGTGCCTTTGGGTGCTAAGCCATAATCTTTAAAAACCTGAGTGATGTATTCGTATGAAAGTTTTTCACCCGTAGTACCTGTTTCGCGTCCTTCAAATTTATCGCTGGCAAGTGTTTGAATATGGTGCTTTAGAATTTCAGCAGTTTTTAAATCACTCTTAGATGATTGAGCAGATAAACTTAATGCAGCTAAAGATAATACGGCCGTTAAAAATATATTTCTGAGTTTCATTTCCAATGAATTTTTTCAGGTAGCAAAGGTATTGTTTATAAGCAATTAACCTGTGAGGGTGTAATTTCCTTACAAAAAAATTATAATCAGGCAATTTCAGACAGCGAAATACAAAAGCATTGTTTTTGTACGTCAGTCAACCGTGTATATTTGTATCAAAATTCAGCATTATGTCCGATTCCATCCGTCAGCATTTTCAGGAGGCATTGCAAACGCTTCAGACTTTTATGTCCGATGACAAAAACATGGAAGCTATCAACGCTGCCGGTACACTTATGGCAGCAGCATTGCGCAATGGTGGAAAAATTATTTCATGTGGAAACGGTGGCAGTATGTGCGATGCCATGCATTTTGCCGAAGAACTTACAGGCCGCTATCGCAACGACCGCAAACCATTTGCAGCAATAAGCATTTCAGATCCTTCTCATATCAGTTGTGTAGGTAATGATTACGGTTACAACTTTATTTTTTCGCGTTATATAGAAGCCGTGGGAAATAAAGGTGATGTGTTGTTAGCCATCAGCACCAGTGGCAACTCTCAGAATGTGATGGAAGCAGTACGTTCTGCAAAATCTAAAGGAATGAAAGTAGTAGCGCTCACAGGAAAAGACGGAGGGGTATTGAAAAACGAATGTGATATTGAAATCCGCGCACCTCATTCACCTTATGCTGACCGTGCACAGGAAATACATATCAAAGTCATTCATACATTGATTGATTTTATCGAGAAACATTGATACCATATTTGTATTGGAAAAATTTGAAAGAATAGTAAACAGCGTATCACGGTATATCAGTATTACCGGTGAAGAAGCTGCTTATTTTACTTCATTATTGAGTACGAAACTGGTGAGACGAAGACAATTTGTTTTGCAGGAAGGAGAAGTTTTTACAAACTCAGTTTTTGTCAATTCAGGATGTTTGCGTTCCTATACGATTGATAAAAATGGCGTTGAGCATATTCTTCAGTTTGCTCCTCCCGGGTGGTGGATAGGCGATTTTTACAGCATCATCACAGGTAAACCTGCCGTGCTGTTTATTGATGCAATTGACGAAAGTGAAGTAGTACTTCTCCCAAAAGAAAATCGTGAATTACTTTTTGAAAAAGTGCCAAAGTTTGAAAGATTCTTCAGAATACTTATTGAAAACAGCATGGCCGGAAACCAGCAGCGTATTCTCGATAAACTTTCGCTTACTGCAGAAGAACGTTTTGAAAAATTTTGTTTGAAATATCCCGCACTTGTGGCATGCCTGCCACAGAAATACATAGCATCTTACATTGGTGTTACACCAGAATTTTTCAGCAAGATGCGCAGCAAAATGAGCAAATAGAAATATCTTAATCTACATTAAGTTCATTTATTAACCTGCCTTATTGGGCAGCCCTGAGGGCCATACTACTTTTGTATCGTAAAATTTAAATGGTATGGAAAACAAAGTAATTCATAAATCAGAAAACAGAGGTCAGGCCGACCATGGCTGGCTGAAAGCTAAACATTCATTCAGTTTTGCAAGTTATTATAATCCAAGTCAAATGCATTTCGGAGTTCTCAGAGTGTTGAATGACGATGAAATTGCTCCCGGAAAAGGGTTTGGAACTCATCCGCATGATAATATGGAAATTATCACTATTCCTTTGGAAGGTGCGCTTGAACACAAAGATAATATGGGAAATCATGGTGTAATAAAATATGGCGATGTGCAGGTGATGAGTGCCGGCAGTGGAGTCATGCACAGTGAGTTTAATGCAAGCAAAACAGAGCGTGTAAAACTTTTTCAGATATGGCTTTATCCCGATAAAGAAAATGTGAAACCACGCTATGATCAGGTTTCATTAAATGTAAGTGACAGAAAGAATAAGTTGCAGACAATAGTATCTCCCGATACAGAGAACAATGGAATATGGATACATCAGCAGGCATGGTTCAGCATGGGTTCTTTTGATAAAGACAAAGAAGTGAATTACAAGATTCGAAAACAAGGTAACGGAGTTTATGCCATGGTGGTGAAAGGTGAATTCAGCATCAATAACGACACGCTGAAAGAAAGAGATGCTATCGGCATCTGGAATACGGATAAATTGCAAATTGTATCTAAAACAGAAGGTGCAGAAATACTGCTGATGGATATCCCCATGCAATTAAATTAAAATAAATAAAAATCAACAATATAAAATTAAATACAATGACAACAGCAACAACAACAAAATGGGGAATAGACAATGCCCATTCAGAATTATCATTCAAAGTACGACACATGATGGTGTCAAACGTAAGAGGCAAGTTCGGAAAGTTTGATGGTAAAATAAATACCACAGAAGACGATTTTACGAATGCGGAAATTGAAATTAATATTGAATCAAACTCCGTGCTTACCGGTGATGATCAGCGTGACGGCCATTTGAAAAGTCCTGATTTTTTTGATGCAGAGAATCACAAGAACATCACTTTCCGCTCTACATCCATGCAGAAAAAATCAGATGACCTGTATGAACTTAAAGGTGACTTGACCATCAAAGGTGTAACCAAGCCTGTAACATTTCAGGTGGAGCATGGCGGAATCCTGAAAGACCCATGGGGAAATGAAAAAGCAGGATTTACATTAAACGGTAAAATCAACCGCAAAGACTGGAATCTGAACTGGAATACCGTTCTTGAAGCAGGTGGAGTTTTGGTTGGCGAAGAAGTTGCTTTGACAGCAGATGTAGAACTTGCTAAAGTGAAATAATAAATAATAATTTGGTTTTGGTGAGGGAGGAGCAATGACAATATTGCTCCTCCCGTTTTTTGTTGAATAGAAGAATCTGCCCGAATAGATAAATTCATTATATTAGCAATCAAATCCGAATGCTATGAGATTAATTTTTACGGTTTTTATAGTAGCATTGCTTACGCAGCAGGCATTGCCGCAGTGTAACGATTTGTATTATCATCGCATTTATTCAACATGGGTTGAACGCGATATACCTTATGGCACTGCATTGGCTTATAATGGATCTACTGTCAACCTTCAAATGAATATCTGGAAACCTGTTGGTGACAGCAACACATCAAGACCTATAATATTATGGATTCATGGTGGCGGATTTTATGGAGGAAATAAAAATGATATGGATGCCATGGCACAGTGGTATGCTGAACGGGGTTATGTAGCTGCAACCATGTCGTATCGTTTGGGTTTTTATGGAAATTTATTATTTGGCCCTCCCTACACTTATGACAGAAGTGAAATCATAAGAGCAATTTACCGTGCAGTTCAGGATGCTAATGGAGCCATGCGGTTTTTAAAAGGACGTGCTGCACAGGATTCAAGTAATGTGAGTATGGCATTTATCGGTGGTGAAAGTGCAGGATCTATCACAGCATTACAATATACTTATTTGGACAAACCTTATGAACTTCCTGCTGAAGCTGACTCTATCAGCGATGTGGTTACTCTTTCAGGAAATGTGCATCGTCCTGCATTAGGACCTTATCAGGGTGTTTTAAATCAGAATGGACAAAACAGCAATGTTTTGGCAGTGGTAAATATTTACGGAGCATTGAAAGATACTGCATTTATCGAATCCAATACCGATCCTGCATTATTTTCTTATCATCAGGTTTATGATGGAATAGTAAGTTGCGGATACAATGTTCCTTATTGGAGTTTACCGTTAAATGTCTCACAGTATTATCCCGCTTTATATGGCTCTTGCAGAATTGAACAAAGGGTTCAGAATCTGGGATTTTCACCACTGCATTATCAGTCGTTGATTTACAACGGAAATATGCACGACATTCATGATGATGCTTTAGTGGATTCGCTGATTGCTCGTTTTCTAAGTGATATTATTTGTGAAAACATAACTGCTGTGAATGATGTGTCAACGGAGCCAAACGTGAAAGTTTTTCCGAATCCCGCAAAGGATGTGTTGAATATCCGTATGCTTAATTCAGATTTTCAGTTTGCACTGTTCGATATGAACGGAAGAAAAATTATTGCACCGGATAAAAGCAACAATCACGTTGCTGAGATTAATACTTCATCACTGAGCAAAGGGATGTATGTACTGAATCTGATAACGGAAAGTCATACAATTACTAAAAAAATAATCATCAATTGATGCGGACAGATACGGTTTCTATTCAAATCAGATTTTCTGATATTGACTGGATGGGACATGTGAACAATGCCGTTTATCTGAATTATATTGAAAAAGCACGAATAGATTTTTTTAAAACAGCAGCATTAAAAATAGACTGGAGGCAAATTGGAATCATACTGGCACGTACTGAAATTAATTACAAGATGCCTGCTTTGCTCGAAGATGACTTATATGTAAAAACCCGTTGCAGCAGAATAGGTACGAAAAGTTTCGATCTTTCATTTTCAATTTTTAAAAAGCTGAAAGCGGAAACTATTGAAATTGCAAATGGCCTGACTGTGTTGGTGTGCTACGATTACAGTAAGTCACAAAGTGTGGAGCTGCCGCAGGAATGGAAAGACTGGTTAGCCGAAGAAAATTCAATTTAAATTTGTGCAATGAGAAAAATCAGTATAGTAGCAGCAGTATTCATTGGCATACTGTTTTTATTCTCATCGTGCAAAAAAGAGCAAGACAATGCTCCCGCACCTTTTCTCGGAATAACGGTTTATGATTTTATTAAAACACATCCCGATACATTTATTTTCAAAGCGTCATCAACAATAGCATGTACTTACAGCTGGAATTTTGGCGATGGTTCAACTGAAATCAGTGGTGACAGTGTGCAGCATGTTTTCGATTACGGATATCATTACATCACACTCAGAGGAAAAACTGAGTCAGGTGCCACAGCCTCTACCATCAAGGGAGTGAATGCATCACCTTACGTGAGAGCAAAAATCACCAATCTTACTTTTACAAAATTGCCTTCATTGCGGCAGGACGGAACTCCCTGGAGCAGCTACAGTGGCGGTACAGATGTTTATTGTGTTGCAACCAACGGGAGTAATCAGCAGTACACTACAACCATTTACAATGCGCCTTTATGCGATACAACCAATCTTACTTTTCATTTCTCCATTCCACTGAATATTGAATTTTTTGATAAACCACTCATCATAAAAATTTTCAAGCAAAATATTTCTCCGCAGCCTGATGAGATGATGGAAGTTGTCACGCTCGATAAAAATGTAACCGGGTTGATGACCGGTCAGCTTCCTTATGCGCAGATGATGGACTTTGAAACAACAACTGCCAAAGGCAACTTCACCTTTTACTGGCAATAACACAACAATGATATGGCACAACTGAATGACCCTAAAATTATTAAAGCATGGACGTGGTACGACTGGGCCAACTCTGTTTATTCATTGTCTATAACAACTGCAATTTTTCCGATATACTATAATTCTGTTACCTCTGCCAACGGAAGCGATCAGGTAAAACTGCTAGGACATACTTTTACAAACTCAGCATTATATTCCTATTCTCTCTCTGTATCTTTTCTGCTGGTAGCATTTTTATCACCTTTGTTGAGCGGTATTGCTGATTACAGAGGCAACAAGAAATCATTCATGAAATTCTTTTGCTTTTTAGGTTCGGTTTCCTGTGCGGCACTGTTCTTTTTTAACGACATCAGCAATCTTGCCATTGGAATTACTGCATTTATTCTTGCAAGTGTAGGCTGGGCCGGAAGTATAGTATTTTACAATGCTTTTCTTCCCGAAATAGCAACCCCCGACATTCAGGATAAAGTGAGTGCACGTGGTTTTGCTTTAGGTTATATCGGAAGTTCGCTGTTGCTTATATTTAATTTGCTGATGATAATGCAGCCGCAGTGGTTTGGTTTGAGCGGTGCAGGCATTGCTTCGCGAATATCATTTCTGATGACAGGAGTATGGTGGTTGTTTTTTGCATTTTACACCTTCAGATATCTTCCTGAGAAAACAAGTATCAAAAAAAGTGATGATAAAATACTGTGGCATGGTTTCAGAGAATTGCAGCGGGTATTCCGTCAGATGAAATCAATTTCAAAACTAAAATCATTTCTGTTTTCGTTTTTCTTTTACAACATGGGAGTGCAAACGGTCATGTATGTAGCCAGCCTCTTTGGTGCCAAAGAGTTGAAATTAAAATCGAATGAACTGATTATTACTGTGCTCATCATTCAGTTTGTGGCCATAGCCGGAGCTTATTTGTTTGCATGGCTATCGTCACGCATTGGGAATATTCTGTCGCTGATAGTTTCTATTATTGTATGGTTAGGCATTTGCTGGGCGGCATATTACATCACCACTTCCTATCAGTTTTTTGCTCTTGCATTTATGGTGGGAATGGTAATGGGAGGCATTCAGTCACTTTCAAGGTCAACCTATAGCAAGATGTTGCCTCAGACGGAAGATCATGCTTCGTACTTCAGTTTTTATGATGTGTGTGATAAAGTAGGGCTGGTGCTGGGAACAGTAGCCTATGGATATATTGAAGAACTTACAGGTTCCATGCGCAATTCAATTTTAGTGCTGATGATATTTTTTGCAGTGGGGCTTTTTTCATTACTTCGCATCCGGAAATTTAAAATTGTTAACGGATAATTCCTGTGGTGATTTAACAGAGAAAAACGATGATTGTTGATTTATTTATTCCGTGTTATATGGATCAGGTTTTTCCCGACACTGCCAACAATGTGGTGAAGGTGCTTGAAAAGCTTGGTTGCGGAGTAAATTATAATGTGGAACAAACCTGCTGCGGCCGCACAGCATTTGAAGATGGATATCAGAGTGAATGTAAAGCAGTAGGTGAAAAGCTGATACGCGAATTTCAGAACGAAAGATTTATTGTTTGTCCGGGTTCGTACTGTTCGGGAATGATTAAAACTATTTATCCCAAAATGTTTCACAACTCATCCATGCACAACGAGTATAAAAGTGTGCAGAAACATATCTATGAGTTTTCGGATTTTCTGGTGAATGTGCTCAACGTAACCGATGTGGGAGCGAAATTTTTAGGGAAGGCAGTGTTTATGGATTCCTGTAAAGCTGTAAACGAGCTGCATGTTAAAGAATCGCCCCGTGTGTTGCTGAGCAAGGTGCGAGGACTTGAGTTGATGGAAACGGATGATAATTGTACCTGTTGTGGTTATTCGCCTGCTTTTACAAATTATAATGAACCGGTTTCTGCTGATATGGCAATGAATAAACTTTCATCCATTCAGCAAACGGGTGCTGAGTTGGTAATTTCAACCGATTACACCTGTCTGATGCATCTGCAATCGGTAGCTGAGCATGTGCAGCCCAACATCAAGGTGATGCACATTGCAGATGTTTTAGCAGCAGGATGGTAAAATCTTTAGCAAAAAAAATGCCCTTGTCCGAGGGCATTTTTTATTTATAAAAATATTGTTGGATTAATCGAGATAACCTTCGGCAGAGAAATTAATTTTTACCAAATCACCAACGGTAGGGCCTGAGCTGCCAACACCAAAATCAGTACGGTTGATTTCTGCAATACCGATAAAGCTATGAGCATCTGTACCTGCATTTTCATTGAATACAGATCCAACATAATTAAATTTCAAATCAACAGGTTTTGTAACATCCTTGATAGTTAAATCACCTTTTGCAATGTAGCGGTATTCAGATCCTTCAGGAGCAAGCTCAATTTTTGTTGCTTTATATGTCATCGAAGGATATTTGTCAACTTCAAAGAAATCGGCACTGCGTAAGTGATTATCACGTCTTACATTCTTGGTGTCAATAGATTTTGTATTGGCTGAAACAAAAAGTGAACTGGTGGTCAAATCATCAGTAATATTGAAATAACCTGAGTCAACCTGTAAAGCTCCATTGGCACTTGTAAGAAAATGACTGATGCTGAACTGTACCCAGGTGTGATTATTGTCAAGAGCAATATTTCCTTTCATCTTTGCTATATCCATTAAAGGAGTTGTATTGCTTGCAGCAGCGGATGTTGCAGGAGTTATTGCTGAAGTTACTTTAGCTTCGTTTGCTGAACTAAATCCATCCTTATTTCCAACTGAAGCAATATGCGGAGCAATAATCAACGAAACTATACTCATCAGTTTGATAAGAATGTTCATAGAAGGTCCGCTGGTATCTTTAAAAGGATCACCTACAGTGTCACCGGTTACTGATGCTTTGTGAGGCTCTGAACCTTTGTAGTAAGTCTGACCATTGATGTCAACTCCTTTTTCAAATGATTTCTTTGCATTATCCCATGCACCGCCTGCATTACTCTGAAACATTCCCATCAGCACACCCGAAACAGTTACTCCTGCAAGCACACCACCCAACACTTCAGGTCCGAAAAGAAATCCTACCAACACAGGCACAATCAGTGCAAGTGCACCAGGAGCAATCATTTCGCGGATGGACGCTTCTGTTGAGATAGCTACACACTTTTCATATTCAGGCTTGGCCTTATATTCCATAATACCCGGAATTTCGCGAAACTGTCTGCGCACTTCTTCTACCATGCTCATGGCAGCACGACCTACAGCAGCTATTGCCAGTGACGAAAAGATAAAAGGTATCATGGCACCAACAAACAATCCTGCCAATACATTTGCTTTGTAAATATCAATATGACTGATGCCTGCAACGCCTACAAAGGCAGCAAACAATGCAAGTGATGTTAATGCTGCTGAAGCAATGGCAAAACCTTTACCTGTTGCAGCAGTGGTGTTTCCTACTGCATCCAGATTGTCTGTACGCTGACGAACTTCTTTCGGCAACTGACTCATTTCGGCAATGCCACCTGCGTTATCTGCAATGGGTCCGAATGCATCAATGGCAAGTTGCATGGCAGTAGTTGCCATCATACCGGCAGCAGCAATGGCCACACCGTACAATCCTGCAAGTGCATACGAAAAATAAATTCCGCCTGCCAGCACAATCATAGGCACCGCTGTTGATTCCATTCCCACAGCAAGACCACCAATGATGTTGGTAGCATGACCGGTAGAACTTTGTTTCACGATGGTTAGTACCGGACGTTTGCCTATGGCAGTATAATACTCTGTGATAATGCTCATCAGTGCACCAACAACCAAACCAACTACAATTGACAGATAAACATTCATCGGTGTAAATTCAAAACCACGGATAACAAGTTTTTCAGGTAATAAATAAGTTACTGCGAAATAGCTTGCTATAGCTGTAAGAATAATAGATGACCAGTTGCCCATATTCAATGCACCCTGTACGCTGTCGTTTTCATTCTTAATACGAACAAACCATGTTCCCACAATAGAGAAGATGATACCCATACCTGCAATCAGCATAGGCAGCAATATTGGCGACAGCCCTCCGAATTTATCTCCGGAAGCATCAATTTCCTGACCCAATACCATGGTGGCAAGAATGGTAGCCACATAAGAGCCGAACAAGTCGGCACCCATACCGGCAACATCACCTACGTTGTCACCCACGTTGTCGGCAATGGTAGCAGGGTTACGAGGGTCGTCCTCAGGGATTCCTGCTTCTACTTTTCCTACCAGGTCAGCACCTACGTCAGCAGCTTTAGTGTAAATACCACCGCCTACACGTGCAAACAAGGCAATGCTCTCTGCACCCAATGAAAATCCTGCAAGCACTTCAATAGCTTTTTTCATTTCCACACCGGTGATGGCTGCACCTGCGGGAACAAACAACTGGTAAAAAACAATAAATAACGATCCTAAACCAAGCACTGCAAGTCCGGAAACACCAAGACCCATTACAGCACCTCCTGTGAATGAAACTTTCAGCGCCTTTGCCAAACTGCTGCGTGCAGCCTGTGCAGTACGCACATTGGCCTTGGTGGCAATGTTCATTCCGATATATCCTGCAGTAGCTGAAAACACCGCACCTATTACAAATGCTATTGCAATAACGGGGCTGGAGTGTACAGGATGTTCTGCTGTGCCTTCCAGTGTTCCTGAATAAGCCAGCAACAATGCTGCTATGACAGCGAAATAACTTAATATTTTCCATTCAGCTTTTAAAAAGGCCATAGCACCATTAGCTATATGACCGGCCAGTTCACGCATGTTTTGCTCACCGGCATCTTGCTTTCCTACCCACGAAGCTTTTAAAAACATATAAATCAGGGCAACTATACCCAGGACAGGAACAACAAAAACAATTTGATTCATAAAGAATTACTATTAAAAAATTTGAGGCTGCGAAAGTATAAAAAAAGTAGATATAACGAAGGTAAGTATCGGTAAGTATCGTGAGGTTTTATATCCTGATGTAAAAGACATAATTGCTGCTCATCCGGACTTTGAACCTTTTGTTATTGAAGGTGTAAAGATACAGGCAGGTGAGATTAAGGTTGTAAATTTTGTGATCATGCCACCTGATTTTGCGTTACTGATTGGAGCGGAAATCCTCTACGCCCCGAGCATCGGGGTTTCATCGGAAAAGGAAAGGAACGCCCACTTAAAATAAATCTATGAGCTTTTGAATTTTTAATAAAATTTTCATATATATTTGGAATTAGTTTTAAACCTCTATAAATCATTTAGTTAAAAAAATCAACAATTATTTAAACGAATTTAATAGTTACCGACATGATAAAAATTACCACCATAGCAACAGCAAACATATTGTTATGTTTAAGTTTTTTGAATGCTTTGCCTCAGCAAATTACAATCGCATTGAATCCAATTGCACAAGCGGATATTTGCGCTGAGAATACAGTTTCCGGTTTTATGATTCTTGACCAACCATTTCCCTTATCTTTTGAATTTGAATTAAGTGCAATTGTGAGAAATGGTAATAATATTATTTCATTGCCTGTAACTCCATCACCAACATACATTCCATGTGGAGACAATGCGGTGAATAAAAATCCTGCAACTAATGAACTAATTAATTCGCAATTTCAACCTTCCGATGCGTGCGTACGACTATCTGCTTCGCCACCATTTTTTACTCCTGCTGATAATAAGTATAAATGGACAGTAAATGTGAATGCGGGACAATGTTTGGCTGTATGAGCGCAAGAAAAATAATTCTTACATACAGTTGTGTATTGTTACAATTGGGCAATATCTGTGCACAACAAGGCATTAACAACAATTGGCTAATGGGTTATTCAAGTTGGGGAGGAGTTCCGTTTGGGCAAACAAATATTGATTTTTATAATGGTGTTCCAGTATTGAGCTATGACAGTTTAGAAATGGATTTTAATCATACTCATGGAAATATTTCTGATGTTTCAGGTAATATGTTGTTTTACACTAATGGTTATTATATTGCAGATGCTACAAATGATACCATGCAAAATGGCAGCGGGCTAAACCCGGGAGCTTATGCAAATGCTTTTAGTGATGGTTTAGGAATACCACAGGGAGCATTAATTATTCCTAAGCCATTAAGCAGCTCTGTTTATTACATGTTTCATGGTTCGGTGGATAACTATCCGGGAGGAATTGGAAGCAGAGCCTATCAATTGTATTTGACTACCATTGATATGACTTTAAATGCAGGATTAGGCGCTGTTACAACCAAAAATGTACAAGTTATAATTGACACTTTAAACTGTGGCAAAATAGCTGCTACCCGCCATGCCAATGGAAGGGACTGGTGGGTAATGGTTCACCGGGTTAATTCAAATAAATTTTATAAATTGCTTATAACTCCTACTGCAATATTAGGACCTTATTCACAAAATATTGGCATAACAAGGCAATGGGATGCAGGTCAGGCATGGTTTTCACCTGATGGAAAAAAATATGCCTATTATTATGTAAATGGAGGATTGGAGATTTTTGATTTTGACAGGTGCACTGCAACCTTAAGTAATGCTGTTCACGTCAATATACCCTTTGAAAACGGATACAATGTTGGCATGGCTATTTCTCCTGGTTCAAACGCTTTATATGTTTCCAATGTTTTTCATGTTTATCAATTTGATTTAACTGCTTCAAATATTCCCGCCTCACAACTAACCGTTGCAACGTATGACTCATTTATGTCAGTTTTTCCCGGTTTTCCAAGTGGTTTTGCAACTTTATTTGGCCTATCTGCATTAGCACCCGATGGCAAAATTTACATTACAACAGGTAATAGCACTATACACATGCACACGATAGATAACCCTGATGTTATTGGCTTAGGCTGCAATGTGAACCAACACAGTGTACAGTTACCATCAGTATATTTTAATACGTTACCCAATCATCCCAATTACTTTTTGGGATGCGATACGAGTTGTACTACTTGTTTGGTAGGTGTAACGGAAAATGAAAATGAAAACAGACATATACGAGCTATGCCTAACCCAACAACAGGAAATTTTACTTTGCAATTTAATGTGCAGAGTGTGAGTGGTGAGTTGGAGATTTATGATGTGATGGGGAATATGGTTTGGAGAGAATATATTGCACCGTGGAGTCAATATAAAAGAGTTGATATAAGCAAATTAGCAAATGGGATTTACTTATGTAAAATCTTGAGAGGGGATAATGTTGAAACTTTAAAAATTATAAAGGAATAGTTTATGAAGCCTGCTGTATATTTTTACGAATTGCGCAATAATGGTGTTTTGATTGCAAACGGTAAATTGATAATTATTCGTTAACATTTTTAAAGGAAGAACTGTTAAACAGTTCTTCCTTTTTATAATTTTAAATTGTGAGTTCCAAAAGAATTTATATAGCAGGTTTAATGCTCTTAGCTTTTTGTGAAGCTTTTGCACAGCAAGGCATTAGTAATAATTGGCTGATGGGTTATCAAAGCGCTGCGGGTTATCCTGGAGGTCAGACGTTAATAAATTTTTACAATGGTACCCCTGCTTTATCTTATGACAGTTTAGAAATGGATTTCAGGCATACTCATGGAAATATTTCTGATGTTTCAGGTAATATGTTGTTTTACACTAATGGTTATTATATTGCAGATGCAACAAATGATACTATGCAAAATGGCAGCGGGCTTAACCCCGGAGCTTACGCCAATTTTGCATCAGATGGTTTTGCAATACCACAGGGAGCATTAATTATTCCAAAGCCCAATAGCGGTAATCTTTATTATCTTTTCCATAATTCTGCTGACGGATATTCACAACCTATACCTAATAGTATATCCTATAACTTTTATTTAACAACAATTGATATGAACGGAAACGGAGGATTAGGAGCGGTGACAAGTAAAAATATTTCTTTATTAACAGACTCTATGAATGTTGGCAAAATAGCTGCAACCAGACATGCTAATGGGAGAGACTGGTGGGTAATGATTCATAGAGTAAATACCAATAAATTTTATAAGTTCTTGGTAACACCTACTGTTATTTTAGGACCTTACTCTCAAAATATAGGTGTTGTTAGAGGAGATGATGCAGGGCAGGCATGGTTTTCACCTGATGGAAAAAAATATGCCTATTATTATGTAAACGGAGGCTTGGATATTTTTGATTTTGACAGGTGCACTGCAACTTTAAGTAATGCAGTTCACGTCAATATGCCCTTTGAAAACGGATACAATGTTGGCATGGCTATTTCACCGGGCTCAAACGCTTTATATGTTTCCAATACCTATCACGTTTATCAATTTGATTTAACTGCTTCAAATATTCCCGCCTCACAACTAATAGTTGCAACGTATGACTCATTTATGTCAGTTTTTCCCGGTTTTCCAAGTGGTTTCGCAACTTTGTTTGGATTATCAGCATTAGCACCCGATGGCAAAATATACATTACAACAGGTAATGGAACTATGCACATGCACACGATAGATAACCCTGATGTTATTGGCTTAGGCTGCAATGTGAACCAACACAGTGTACAGTTACAATCAGTATATTTTAATACGTTACCCAATCATCCCAATTACTTTTTGGGATGCGATACGAGTTGTACTACTTGTTTGGTAGGAGTAACGGAAAATGAAAATGAAAACAGACATATACGAGCTATGCCTAACCCAACAACAGGAAATTTTACTTTGCAATTTAATGTACAGAGTGTGAGTGGTGAGTTGGAGATATTTGATGTGATGGGGAATATGGTTTATAAAGAATATATTGCACCATGGAGCCAGTATAAAAGAATTGATATTAGCAAATTAGCAAATGGGATTTACTTATGTAAAATCTTGAGAGGGGATAATGTTGAAACTTTAAAAATTATAAAGGAATAGTTTATGAAACCTGCCCAAACCGGCAACGGTAATGGTCTTCAAGGAGTAGTTTTTTTCCGGAGTGGAGAAAATTTGTGTGTGCATTTTTGGTTTTGCAATAGCATGAGCGAAATGCAGCACTCTAATTTTGTGCGCGGTTCTTTATTTGATTTTAATTGTACTTACGAATGCGAAAGGCATTTGTGCGGCCGGCTTTTTACACACAGTTGCGGTGGCAAAAAAATAATAATACATGGCGATGGGATGCACGGAGGGTTTAACGGTTGCAGTTCGCTTCGGTTAAGCTGGCAGGTTTGTGTTTGCAGCGCAGCCAAAAACCTTTTACATAACCCATGGGTTTGAGTTATCCTGTTGAAACATTAAATCCAGTCCCTGAGCTTATCCCCAGAGTACGTAACAGATTAGTATGGAAAAGATAACACCTGCCAAATCAGCCATAAGCATCACCGGAATAGAGTATCGGGTATCTTTTATTGAAACAGAACCAAAATATAGGGCTACCACATAAAAAGTGGTTTCACTGGAGCCTTGTAATACGCTGCAAAGTTTGCCTATGAACGAATCAGGGCCAAATGTGCGCATGGCATCTATCATAAAACCTCTTGCACCTCCTGCGCTGAATGGCCGTAGCAGTGCAGTCGGAAGTCCTTCAGCCCAGCGTGTGTCCATACCTGAAGCAGCTATCAGATGTTTCACCGGATTTATGACTATGTCAAAAGCACCGCTGGTACGCAACATACATACTGCCACCAACATTCCTACCATGTAAGGAATAATTCGTACTGCCGTTTCAAATCCTCCTTTGGCACCATCCACAAAGGCATCAAACAAATCAATTTTTTTATACAATCCTCCGGCTATGATGGCCAGAAATACCACCAGGATAGCACCGTTGCTGAAAGCATCTGAAAAAGTATTGAGAGCATGTGGTTGAAGTGAATGTAAAAACCATACAAACAATGCTACACCGGCACTCAGTCCGAAAAGTGGTAATATCAGTTTAGGTTGCAGCAGATTTATTTTTTGTTTCAGCGAAGTGAGAATTAATGCCGTAAGTGTACACACAAAAGTTGTCAGCATCAGAGGGATAAATATTTCATTGGGATTGTGCGAACCATTGGCTGCTCTCACTGCAATAATAGATACAGGAATGAGGGTAAGCCCAGCTGCATGCAAAGCAAGAAACATAATTTGTGCATCGCTGGCGCGGTCTTTATCAGGGTTTATTTCCTGCAAACTTTGCATCGCTTTCAGTCCAAACGGTGTAGCTGCATTGTCGAGCCCCAGCATATTGGCAGAAAAGTTCATCACCATGTGTCCGAACGAGCTATGGTCTTTTGGCAGAGAAGGAAACAGTTTGCTCAGAAAAGGACTGATGATTCTGCTGATAACAGATATACCTCCTGCACGTTCAGCTATGTTAAGCAAACCCATAAATAAGGCAAGTGTTCCTATCAGTCCGATGGCAATGTTTACTGCAAATTTTCCTGTTTCGAAAATACCATCAATATTTTTTGGAAGCCAAAGATTTACCTTGTTAACTTCAACAACTTTTTGTTGTTGGCTGATGGCTATCCAGTTTTGGCGTAGGGAATCGGTATTTTGTGCATTTGTTGCTATCACATCGGCATGCAGCAGGTTATGTGTGGTTTTTAGGTTGCCGTGATACTCATCTTCAGTGTAAACTAATTGTGATGAGTTAACCTGTGATTCCAGATCTTTCAGCTGAATAATTTTTATGGCAGAAAGTTTTTGTGAGAGTTGTTCGCGAAAAGTATTTTCTGCTGATGAGGGAACAAGTATAAATTGTGCCTTCGAAAAATTCTCTGATACTTTCCAGTTGGCCTGTTGCAGCTGTTTTGCTGTTGCAGATAAGGTGAGCGCAGTATCGGGCATGTAGTAGTTTACCTGCTGGAAAGTTTCGCCTTCCTGCAGTTTTTTCTCCGTAACCATGTCGTTAAAAATGTTTTTATCACCCTGCACATAACGGTAAGCCGCTACTGCAATAGCAAATAAAATCATATACGACCAAATTCTGCTCAGTGCCATATTCTACAATGGCGAAAAGTATAAAGTCAATGTACAGGAAATGTGTTTTATCTCTAAATAATATCCACAACTCAATGTTCAACCGGAAGTCAGAAATTACGGAATAAAAAATCCCGCATAATGCGGGACTTTTTGTTTGTGTCGGGGTGACTGGATTCGAACCAGCGACCACCAGCACCCCATGCTGATACGCTACCGGGCTGCGCTACACCCCGAACGGTGTGATTGATTTCAGAGGTCTGCAAAAATAATAAATTTAAAGTTGTTTTATATCATTTACCTGATACTGAATATTCAGATGAACGGAATATTCAAAGTTGATTTTTGTGAAATACTTCTTAATAAATCTCAACACCGGTGAAGTGTTTAAGTATCTCTATCTTTGAAGGCAGTTTATGGATCATGCACTGGTATTGTTAGCTACAGGTTTGCTGATTGGGTTTATCGGAACACTAATTGGTGCAGGCGGAGGATTTTTATTAGTGCCATTGCTGCTTTTTACACATCGCGAACTCACTCCCGAAATTGTTACGGCTGTTTCGCTCGCTGTTGTTGCCTGTAATGCGCTTTCGGGTTCCATAGCTTATGCACGTTCAGGAAGAGTTGATTTTAAAGCAGGAATTTTATTTGCGCTGTTTACCATTCCCGGGTCGGTGCTCGGTGTTTTTCTTACTGAATATATCCCCACACATATTTTCAGTTTTGTGTTTGGTATCATTCTGCTGCTGCTTGCAATTTTTTTATTTGTAAGAACAAAAAATCAAAAAACGGTAACAGATACTTTTTCCAATCAGCCCCACCTCACCGAGCGTACACTCACCGATAAACACAATGTGACGTATCATTATGCTTACAATAAGTATGTAGGAATTCTCATCAGCATTATGGTAGGTTTTATTTCTCCTTTGTTAGGAATAGGAGGAGGTATCATACATGTTCCTGCTATGGTCAACTGGTTGAGTTTTCCTGTTCATATAGCCACGGCAACATCTCATTTTATTCTTGCTATAATGGCGAGCATCAGTGTAATTGTGCATGCCGTCAGAGGCAATTATAACGACAGCCATATTTTGCATTTGGTGGTTTGGCTTTGTATCGGTGTGATTGCAGGAGCACAGGGCGGAGCTTATTTCTCACACAGAGTAAAAAACACCTTTATCGTTAAAGCATTGGCTGTTTGCCTCGGTATTGTAGGAATAAGATTGCTGATGAGTATTGCCTGATGTTGCTTTGTCAGTTTTTAAATATGATGAACTTTTTGTTTCTTATCCCGGCAAGTTCACAGTTTTATCTTTGATTAAAATCGTTCATGGTTTTGGTAATGCCATGGCCGATAAAACTTTTCACGATGTCTTCTGCAAGTTTTAGTTTTTCAGGTATTGCTGTAAGTTCTTCAGCAGTCCATTTTCCCAATACATAATCAGCCTGTCGCCCTTTAGGAAAATCGTTTCCCACACCAAAACGTAAACGTGCAAACTGTGTATGGCCCAAACATTCGGCAATACTCTTCAGTCCGTTATGTCCGCCATCACTTCCTTTGGCGCGCAAGCGAAGTGTTGCAAAAGGCAATGCAATGTCATCTGTAATGATGAGAATATTTTCAGGTGAAATTTTTTCTGCCTGCATCCAGTATTGTACAGCTTTTCCACTCAGATTCATATAGGTGGTAGGTTTAATCAGCAACACGGGTTTGCCACGATGACGCCATTCACAAATGTGTGCGTAGCGGCTGCTTACAAAACTACATTCGTGCTGTTGGGCAATAAAATCAACCACACCAAAGCCAATGTTGTGACGTGTGCCTGCATATTCGGCACCTGGGTTTCCTAATCCTGCTATTAAATATTTAGACATTGATGTGGATTAAAATAAAAAGCCGGATATAGTTATACCCGGCTTTGAAATGCAATGATAAAATTATTTTGCCGGTTTCGCAGCGGCTGCAGGAGCTGCAGCAGCAGGTGCAGGAGTTGCGGCAGCAGCTGCCGGAGTTTCTTCGGCAACGTTGCGCGTAGTACGCACGGCAACAATAATATTATTTGGTGAATCAAGTAAGGTGATGTTCTCACGCTGTACCATTGATACTTTAACAGCCTGGCCAATGCCCAGAGGTGTAACATCAATTTCAATGGCATCAGGAAGATGAGATGGCAATGCGCGTATGTTCATCTTACGCATTTTCTGAATAAGTTTTCCTCCTTGTTTAACACCTTCAGCACTTCCTTTGATAATTACGGGAACTGCTAATGCCACAGGTTTGTTGTTGTCTAATGCAAGAAAGTCAATGTGCAGAATTTTATCCGTTACAGGATGAAACTGCAAATCTTTCATTACTGCCTGATGTTGTTCTCCATCAATATCCAGATTAACCGTGTAAACGCTGGGTGAATACACCAGATCGCGAAGTTCTAATGCCGTTGTGCTGAAGTGCACATTTTCTTTCCCACCGTATATCACGCATGGTACTTTACCATCGGCACGGAGTTTCTTCAACTCTTGCTTTGTAAGGCCTACTCTTTTGGTACCTTTAATCACTAATGATTTCATTGTATTGATATTTAAATTTAAGATTTAACAAATAAATTGCTGATGGATGAATACTCATACACTCTGCGTATAGCATACGAAAACAATTCGGCTGTGGACAGCTGAACAATTTTCGATGATTTTTTTCGTAACGGAATGGTATCTGTAACGATAAGTTCTGTGAGCTTTGAATTTTCAATGGTTTCATAAGCTTTTCCTGAAAGCACTGCATGTGTACAGAATGCACGCACTGAGTTGGCACCTTTTTCTACCAACAGCTCTGCAGCTTTGGTAAGTGTTCCTGCTGTGTCCACAATATCATCAACCAATATCACATCTTTTCCTGTAACATCTCCAATCACCTGCATGCTGGCAACTTCATTGGCACGTTTGCGGTGTTTGTCGCAGATGGCCATTTCAGCATTGAAGAATTTTGCATATTCACGTGAGCGATGTACACTGCCCATATCCGGTGCTGCTATCAGCAGGTTGGGCAGGTTAAGGCTTTTGATATACGGCACAAAGATGGAAGAAGCATCAAGGTGATCTACAGGTACGTCAAAAAATCCCTGAATCTGTGGAGCATGAAGGTCCATGGTCATCACTCTTGTTACTCCGGCAGCAGTAAGCAGGTTGGCTACCAGTTTGCTGGCAATAGCTACTCTGGGTTTATCCTTACGGTCGCTGCGGGCAAATCCAAAATAAGGAATTACGGCTGTGATATAATGTGCCGAAGCTCGTTTGGCAGCATCAATGAGCAGCAACAATTCAAACAAATTGTCGGTAGGTGCAAAAGTGGATTGAATGATAAACACATCGCAACCGCGTACCGTTTCTTCAAAATAGGGCGAAAACTCTCCATCACTGAATCGCGATACTTCTACATCACCCAGGGGTAGTCCATAACTAAGTGCTATATTTTCAGCAAGGTAGCGTGTAGCTTCACCTGAAAACAATTTAACTTCTCTTGCCATGATTGGGGATTCTGAAAGGGCTGCAAAGAAAGTAAAAATTTGCCTATTGTCAAAGCGTTTTACTGAATTTTTATGAAGTGCTGAATCCTGCTAATTTCGGTCATATCACTCTCATTTTCTATGGATTAGCAGTGATGGGTTTTTATGTTGAGTTGTTCGTTTTAGCAGATATCAATATTTGGCTTACGCTAAACGGATGGGCTATGGTCAAATGTGATGGAGTAAATGTTTAACACTTCGGAGTTTTCAGTAAAAGTGGTTTCAAACTTCAACCCCAGTTTTTCTATCAGCCTTATTGAATTTTTATTGGAAGGCAAGGTGATGGCAATTACCTTAGGAGCAATTTTTTCATTTTTTATTTCATTCAGATACCTGCTACAGGCTTCAAATGCATAGCCGTTTTTTTCAAATGCAGGCAACATGGCATATCCAATATCCGGAAATTGTTGATTGGCTCTGTGCAAAAATGAAATCACACCTATTGGCTGCCGTGTTTCTTTTAGTTCAAATACACTGCAAAAATATAAGGGGTTGTCAAGGGTTTTACGGATATAATTTTCTGCTTCAGGTGTGTCATGCACATTTCTGTCGCCAATAAACTGCAACCATCCGGCAGTGTTCAGCAATTCGAGCATAAAGTTGCTGTCTCCAATCTCAAGAGGCCTTATGTGCAGACGTTCGGTGTCGAGTAGTTTGTACATGGTGACGATAATGTCGGGTTTTGCAGTTGATGAAAATTAAAATTGAATTATCGGGAATAGAATATATATCATAACAAAATTATTTAATGGAATTTAATATTTAAGATGTGAATTTGTTTAAGGTTTGTAGTGAAATGGAAGTTAATTGCAAATTACGAGAACGAAGTTTTTGGAAAATATCATTTTAAGTTTCCTTTCATCAAATTGTCAGATGGGGGCTTTATGTTTCAATGAATTTTTCTATTTTCGCAGCCTCATTTTCATGGCAGATAGCTTTGAAAACGTTCTTTAAATGCACAACACACTTACCCGGATGGCGGAATTGGTAGACGCGCTGGTCTCAAACACCAGTGAGCTAAACCTCATGCCGGTTCGATCCCGGCTCCGGGTACTAATCTTAAGCCTCCTTCCTAAACCTTCGGGCAGGAGGCTTTGTTTTAATCATGAGCTCTACACGTATGAATGTTCCCGGTTTTGACGATATTTATATGGATTTGGCACAAACACTTGCCCGCAAATCGCACTGTGTAAAAATGCAGGTAGGTGCTGTGCTCACCAAGGACACAAGAATCATTTCTTTAGGCTACAACGGTCCGCCCGCAGGCACTCACAATTGCGATCAGGAATGGCCTGAAACCGGTTGTCCGCGCGACAGCAAAGGTGGATGTTCTCTTGCAATACATGCCGAACAGAATGCAATTTTATATGCTGCCAAAAACAATGTATCGGTTGAAGGAGCTACTCTTTACGTAACACTTTCGCCATGTCTGGCATGTGCCAAGGTGGTGTTTACATCAGGTATTAAGAAAGTTATTTTTCTGAACTCCTATGCACAGTATAAAGGAATTGCTTCTGACGAAGGTGTGGATTTTCTCAGACAGTTTCATGTAGAAGTTGTGCAGTATCAACCCACAACCAATTTTCATACAATTAAATAATGGATTCTGAACAACGCAAAAATTTTAGACCATTATGGTATGCTCTTTTCATTACAGCAGGTATTGTTATTGGCGTATCGCTGAATGGCTCTTTTAATGGCAGCCGAAATATTTTGTTCAGCCGAAGCACACCTTCAGGATTCAACAAAATAAATGATGTAATAAACTACATCCGCCAGGAATATGTAGATACCATCAATCAAAATCAGATAGTAGATAATACCATTACCCAGATACTTCAAAATCTCGATCCTCATTCTTCTTACATTCCTGCTGATGAACTTAAATCTGTAAACGAACCTTTGGAAGGAAATTTTGAAGGAATAGGGATAGAATTTCACATACAGTACGACACCATCATGGTGGTATCAACCATTGCAGGCGGGCCTTCAGAAACTATTGGCCTGAGACCCGGTGACCGCATTGTCGAAGTGGATGGAAAAAATGTTGCAGGGATAGGCATTAAGAATGAAGATGTTTTTAAGTACCTGAGAGGGCAGGAGGGCTCCAAGGTGGCAATAAAAGTGAAAAGAAACGGATTAACGAAACTACTTGATTTTACAATTATCAGAGGTAAAATTCCAATCCGAAGCATCGAAACTTCGTTTATGGCAACATCCAATACCGGATATATCAAAATATCACGGTTTGCAGCCAACACTTACGAGGAGTTTATGGATGCTTTGAATGAACTGAAGAAACAGTCCGCACAAAATCTGATTATTGATTTACGAGGTAATCCCGGTGGATACCTGGATGCAGCAACTGCACTTGCCAATGAATTTCTTAAAGGTAAAAAGCTGATTGTTTACACGCAGGGTAAGGCTCGTCCGCGAAAAGAGTATTACTCCAACGGTGAAGGCACTTTCGAAAACGGAAAACTATTTATACTGATTGACGAAGGGTCGGCATCAGCATCTGAAATATTAAGTGGTGCACTTCAGGACTGGGACAGAGCTGAAATTATTGGTCGCAGGTCTTTTGGAAAAGGGCTTGTACAGGAACAAACACTTTTTCCTGACGGGTCAGCAATGCGGCTGACCGTAGCACGATATTATACTCCTACAGGCAGAAGTATTCAGAAGCCTTACAAGGAGGGTACACTGGCGTATGATGACGAAGTAATTGAACGATACAAACATGGTGAAATGCTCAATGCCGACAGTACACATTTTAATGATTCGCTGAAATATAAAACTCCCGGAGGTAAAATTGTGTATGGCGGAGGAGGAATCATGCCTGATGTGTTTGTGCCGATTGATACCACTTCAGACAACGAATTTTCAAGAGCAGTTTTTGCATTCGGAATTGTCTCAAAGTTTTGTTATGATTATGTAGATCGCAATCGCAATTTGTTAGGAGTATATAAAACTCTTGACCAGTTTGAGAAAAATTTTAAAACAGAACCCAAAGTGTTCAGCGATTTTATTGCCTATGCCATCAGCAACAAAATTCGTCCTGACGAAAAAAATATTGCAAGTTCAAAATCATTAATCAGCAATCAGCTCAAAGCAAATATTGCCAGGTTGCTTTTTGGTAATGATGGTTACTATCGTATTACACTTCAGGAAGACAAAGCCTACAAAATAGCAGTGGAACTTTCGGAGCAAACCAATGCAGATAAAACTGTATCTGCACGTGTGGAGACGAAAAAGTAAAGTGCAAGGGTCAATGATTACTCTACATCAGTAATAAAGCCTAATTAATTTCAGCCATTCAGTATTTTCTCGTACACGGCTAATACCTGTGGCAGCAATGCTGTTTTACCGTCATTCAAAATCACAAAGGCACATTTTTTATTTCGCAACTCATCATCCATTTGCGCCTGCATGATAGCAGTTACTTTGGCAATATCACTTTTGTCTCTTTCCACAGTACGTTTAATCCGCAAATCAACAGGTGCTGTTACGCATATAACCGTATCAAGTCCTTTGTCGGCACCTGCTTCAAAAAGTATTGCTGATTCTTTCAGTACAAAAGGTGCTTGCTGTTCAGTAATCCATTTTTCAAAATCGAGTTGCACACAGGGATGGACCAGCGCATTGACTTTTAATCGCAATGTTGAATCATTAAAAATAAGTTCTGACATTTTTTTACGATTCAGATTTCCGTCAGCATCATACAGGCTGTGGCCCAACAGTTGTTGCAAGTCGTTCTTTAATTTTGAGTCAGAATTCATGAGCAATTTCGCAGCCGTATCAGCATCGTAAACCGGAATACCCAGTTCATGAAACAAGGATGCAACAAATGTTTTTCCTGAACCAATTCCTCCTGTAATTCCTACAGCTTTCATTATTTTTCGATATAATAATCTACCGTAGAAGGCAAAATGGTACTCACTGTAGTATGTGCCGGAGAAGATTTTAATTCTACAGCCAAACGTCCTTTTTCCAAAAAACCTTTTGCATTTAACTGAACGCTGAAAGCGTCTTCGCTGATGGAATCAATGTATTTCAGTGGCACTTTATAGGTTATAGTTACTTTATCAGGCATCAGCAATATTTTTCGTGCGTCAGGTTGCTTGTAACTTAAAGGAACAGTTACCGATTTCTCAATAAACTCATCTACAGGAATGACTAATGCAACTGATTTTTCTGAAAGTCTGATATCTTTTGACGGAGATAAAAGATTAAGTCGTGTTTTCAGGTCTTTGTCAAGAGCTTTGAATTCTGTATGTTCTGTTTTTACTTCTGTAATGGTATCAACAATAGATTTTTCGCCTGAAATAAAAATGCTGTCAGGAGTGGTTATAGGTTTGCCATAAAGCCCAAAGTTTTTGCGTATATCATAAATGACATCTGTGCGTACCGGAACTTTTTTAAAGTATTTTGCAGAGAAAAATAATACCAAAGAATCAGGGGCTACAGATAAAATTTCAAAGGAAGTAGATTTATTTTTGAAATTACTTTGAAATGCCTGCAGGAGTCCAACATAAACAATATCGTCAGAAGCATGGTAAGCATTTACATCAATGACCATTTCTTTACGCTGTCGGTTTAATAAATACCACAGCAATTCAAATCCTCTTGCTTTAACAGTTATGACTGCTTTGTCAGGAATATCATTGATAACCCTTTTGCTGTAAGGCACATTGGTTACAGCAAGTGAATAGTTTACCGGATAAGTAAAAGTTTTGTTTAATGAATAGAGAATCCAGAATACTACTGATATAAAAACACAAATAAGAAATACAGGCAATGAATTGTTGCCCTTCCATTTGAATTTATTCAGAGTATCACCAGGCAATATCTTTATTTTTTATCGGCAGGCTTCTGAAACTGTTTGGATGCTTCAGCAGATACTGCGCTTTTTTCAATTCTAATCTTCACATTGTTATCTATTTCAATGAGAAAAGTAGTTTCGGCAATTTCAATTATTTTTCCATGAATGCCGCCAATGGTAACAATTTTGTCACCTTTGTTGATGCTTTCTTTAAATTGTTTTTCAATTTTCACTTTGCGCATCTGAGGACGCAGCATGAAAAAATACATGATTAAAACAATCAGTCCCAGCATCAGCAGTTGTTGCATAGCCATGCCTCCTCCTGATGACTGTAATAGAATCGTAGCTGTCATTAGTTGTCTTTTTTAGTTATATCTGCACTTATTGTTAATACCTTGGTGTTAGGGGTTGTATTGGCCAGCAGGGTAACGGTTTTTGAAGTCATTCCGTGTTTACCTTCACTGTTAAAAGTTACTTTAATAAATCCATTTTCCGCGGGTGCTATGGGGTCTTTGGAATATTCAGGCACAGTACATCCGCAGCTGGCACTTGCCTGAGTGATGATGAGCGGAGCTTTGCCTGCATTGCGAAATTTAAAATCAAAACTCACAACATCACCTTCCTTAATTGAACCAAATTCGTGATTTTCTGTCTCAAATTCAAAAACAGGAATTTTTGATGTGTCTTCAGTTGAAGTTGCTGAAACAGGATTGTTTATCAATTCAGGATCCACCTTCTTATTGCCACTGTCAGGTTTGCAACCTATGCAGAAGACAATAAATAAGAATATGACGATAAAGGCTCTTGTATTCATCCTTTTTATAAATGTGCCGCGAAAATACAGTTATGCACTCTCAACAGCAAACATTACACAGGGTTTGTTGATAAATCAGATTTTTTTCAGACTGCTGAGAAAATCGTCCTTTTTGCGTTGCGATACAGTGATGGTGCTGCCATCACTCATCACCACATAACCTCCACGGCCACTTTGGTATTTCTTGATGAAATCAAGGTTTACCAGATGAGAATGGTGTATTCTGAAAAAATTATATTCGGTAAGCAGTTCTTCAAATTCTTTGAGATTCTTACTTACCAAAAGTTTTTTGCCATCAGTTAAAAAAACCGAGGTGTATTTGCCATCAGCCTCACAACGCAGAATGTTCTTTATTTCAATAAACTCCAAACCTTCACCCGAAGTTAAACCGATTTTCTGATGAGGTACAGATTTTTGTGTATTACTTATCAGATTCCCGACACGTTCTTTGTTGTTTTTTCGGTTATAATTTTCTTCAGCACGTTTAATAGCTTTTACAAGTTCTTCCTCATCTACAGGTTTCAGGATGTAATCCATTGCCGAAAATTTAATGGCTTTGATTGCATATTTGTCAAAGGCAGTAATAAAAATTACATCAAAGTTTACTTCGTCAAATTTGGAAAGCAAATCGAATCCGGTACCTCCCGGCATTTCAATGTCGAGCAAAACCAAATCGGGTTCATGTTGAAGGATTAATTGATGTGCCTCTTTTATATTGGAAGCTTCTCCGATTAACTTTATATCAGGACAATTGGTCGTAAGAATCATTTTTAATAATTCACGTCCGCGTTTTTCGTCATCAACTATGAGTGTCTGTAACATGATTTGTTATTTTATAACCGGTATGGTAACTATTACGCGTGTACCTGCCGGATTGTTTTGGTCATCTTTTTTGTCTATAATTTCAATCTCAATGGATTGTGGCCGAATATAGTTCAAAGTTTTTATCCGTTCATCAATCAATTGTGTACCACGTGAAATATGAGTAACAGCCATTTTCTGTTTAAGTTTTGAGGAGTTACTTCTCCCTATTCCATCATCATCAACAATTCCTCTGATTACTTCATTTCCCTGTTCAAAGATAAGGGTTAAATTGCCTTTCCTGTTTAAATTTAACAGTCCGTGATTTATGGCATTCTCCACAAAAGGCTGGAAAAGCGTTGATGGTATTTCGGTGTTTTTATAATCTATAGAATCGTCCACCTGCAAATGAAAATTAAAACCCTCGTCAAATCGCATTTGTTCCAATTCAATATAAAGCCGCAAAAGGTTTATTTCTTCTTCCAGTGTCACAGTATTGGTAGTGGAGTGATCCAGAAACATTCTTAATAATTTCGAGAACTTGGTCAGGTACTTATTAGCAGCATTTGGATTGTTGGTAGTAATAAAATATTTAATTGTATTTAGGCAGTTGAAAAGAAAATGCGGGTTCATTTGTGCCTGCAGAGCTTTTAATTCAAATTCGGCAAGCTTTTTATTTACTTCTGTTTTGTTTTTTTCCTGTTTCCGAATATACTTTATTCGTAAGTAGGTAATTATGCCTAATAAAGCTATAGCAGCAACGTAAATGAATGCGAGAAACCAATTGCTTCGGTAAGCAGGAATAGGTACAGCAATCCTGATGGATTTATCAGAGCCAATGATTCCGTAAATCTTTACTTTAAAAGAGTAAGTTCCAGGTTTAACATTGAAATATTTAACCGTCCTTTCAGTAGTTGGAATACTCCAATCTGCATCGTGTCCTTCGAGCTTATACTGAAAATAAATTTTTTGCGGATTGGTAAAACTTGGAGCAGTGTAATTTATTTCAAGAGAATGGACAGTTTCAGACAATTCCAAATTATCAGCAGCATTAAATTCTTTTTCATCAGCCTTGATTTTTTCGATAATAACACGTGGCAAATAATCATTGGTAATTATTCTTCGCGTATTCAGCATAGTAATACCTTTTATGGTTGGAAACATAAAATGGGTATTGTCTTCCTTCAGAAAATTTGGTTGAAATCCTGAGTTGAATTCATTGGTCTTCAATCCGTCTTTCCGGTCGAAAAAGCGGAAAGTAACAGTTGCAGTTTTTAGGTCAGCATAATTATTAAGGTCATATTTTTTTATGCTGTAAATACCTTTGTTGGTTGTAAACCAGAAATCCTGCAGGTTATCCTCAGCAATACAAAACACATCGTTGTTTGATATTTCAGGAATATTTTTCAATGTAGTAAATTTTCCATCTTTATATCTGCAGAAACCTCCACCTATACTTCCTATCCACAGGGTGTTGTTGTCATCAATATAAAGAGAACGCAGAGTGTTGGTTGGAAGGCCGTTGTAAGTTGTATATATGTTTACGTTATTGCCTGTAATCTTTATAAGTCCGTTGTTACTTGCAACCCAGATGTTCTTATATATATCTTCGGTGAAGTAACAAATTTTTGTCTTGATAATATCACTTTTAAAGGAAGAAATGGAATCATTTCTTAAAGTAAAAATTCCTTTATCTGTACCAATCCAAATAGTTCCATGGCTATCCTGAAACAGAGCCAACACTACATCATCCAACCCACTGTTTTTCTTATTGAATTGCTCCAATTGTATATCATTTCGAAATTTAAACAACCCACCTCCAAAAGTTCCTACCCATATATAACCTTCCTTGTCTTCAAGCAACGACCAAACACAGTCGTTGGATTTAGGGATGGGCAGTTTAATGATTTTCCCTTCAATAATTTTGTTTATACCTCCACAATTATTTCCTGCGTATATAATTCCGGATGATGTTTTAATAATTGGTGCTACACCATCAGCAATCAACCCATCTTCAACTGAAATAGTTTTAAATGCTTTATAACAGAGTTTGTTCACACCGGCATTATTAGTACCTACCCAGATATTGTTTTCTCTGTCCTGGTAGATAAAATTGATGGAATTGGATGACAATCCGGATTCCTCTGTGAGTTGAGTAAACTCAGTTTCATCAGACAGGTATATGCCATCCGATCCTTTGTATATCCACTTTCTGTTTTGACGATCTATGAATACTTTAAGGTAATGATCACTTTCGTCCGGTAATTGAAGCGGCACAGCTTTGGTATCACTGATTTTATACAACCCCATAGCCGATGTTACCCATAAAAAATTATCTGTATCATAACTCATTCCTGTAATCATGGAAGGGGGTAACAAATTATTTTTTGATAATTTATTATTTTTTAATTCGTACAGTCCATTGGTAGAAGCTACCATTACACTGTTATTTTTGCCCGCAATAATAAATCTTATAGATGCCTGATTAATTCGGGTAATAAAGTCAAGGACATTTGCATTAACATTATATATCTCGTTATTTGAAGTTGAAACATATAAATTACCATCGTCAGCAAAACAGAAGGCGGTGATGGTTATATTTTCGAAGGATTTCTCGAAACCCGTGAACGTTTTACCATCATATTTTACCAAATGACCTAAATCATCAAGGAACCACAACTGATTATTTTTATCCTCCTGTATGGACAAAACCGTGTTGGACAATAATCCTTTGGTTTCGTTCTGACCAAATGTCTTAAAACTCATCCCGTCAAACCGTACTAATCCACTGAAAGTAGAAAACCATAAATAACCATCGGACGACTGAAATATGGCAATAACTGAATTTTGTGGAAATCCACTTTCGGTATTATACACCTCAACAGAATAATCATTTTCAATACCCAGACTTTTTTCGGATAGAAAAGACTGAGGCTGCGAAAATGCCGTCAGCGTTAATAGCATAACGGTTGCTGTCAGTGAAAAATATCTTATCATACGTTAATACCTGCAAAGTAACAGATTTGTTTTTATTATAATAGCAGATTATTGTTGCCAATACAAGGCAAGAAACATTGTATTTCTGAGAGGGTAAGAACTGTTTTAAAATTTACACCTATTTTACCTTAAATTGCTCAATTATTACTTTGTGTGTTGCAATCATACCATTGTGTTATTAATTCGTACCCGATTTGAACAATGTATGACCAATTTGAAGAAAGGCGATAAAGTGATGTTCGACTTGCCAAATGCAGGTGGAAGGCAGGTGGCAGAGGTTACTGATGTTCTTGAAAAATGTGTACAGGTAAAATATTACAGTGACTCTTATAACAATTTGATGACACTGGATAAAGATAAAATTCTGGAGAAGCTTCCGGAAACTTTGGCAACAAAGTAAAGATGCGGTTTATTTTCTGTTTTTAGGTTAAGGGCTGGGAGAAATCCCGGCCTTTTGCATTTAGTAAGTTTTTGTAAAGATTCCGATTCTTGAAATAGTCAATATATTATCTTTGCAAAAATTAAATTTATGAATAAACTATTACTTTATTTTACAGCCATTTTAATCAGTTCAGCATCTCAGGCTCAGATATTCAGGCTTACCTATAATGCCACAGTTTGTCCGAGTCAACTAAATGCATCAACAGGTGTTTATCTTTATGCCGGGGCCAACACAACTAACCCGGGTGCTGCACCTACTTATTTTGCCGATGCGAATCAGTTGAATTTATATCCACTTTATCAAACTTCAACAGGTATCTGGGAGATATGCTTTAATCCATATCAGATATTTAAAGATTTCAACGGCACTCCAATGCCGGGAAATGCGACCATTTATAGTTTTACCATCAATTTTCGTAATTCTGCCAGCACCATTTTTACCGGAACTTGCAATGACGGAAGTATAACGATAGATAACCCGATGACCAATCCGGTTTCATCTGCAACAACAATAGCTTCAGGATTGGTTGTAGCCACCTGTAACGTTGGTCTGAATCATCTCCAGAATAGTATCAATACTATCTCACATAGCAATAACCCGTTACAGACTAATACAACTTTTTCAATAAACATCAGCGGTCGCTCAAGGGTATCTGTAGAATTCTATAACATATTGGGAAAAAAGGTATTTACCTTGCTGAACAACAAAGAGCTTGGCGGATATAATGAATTTACGTGGGACGGAAGTGATAATGCCGGTAATCTGTTAGCCAATGGTTGTTATTTCTACCGTTTTACGGTAAACGACAAGGTTGTTTCTACTAATAAGCTTATTATTTCACATTAAGATTTTAAGAGACAGTTCTCTGATATTTGTCAGCATGAATAAGGTCACGTACAACAAAAAAACATCTTTTTTAAGATTGTTTTTGATATAAACGAAATTCTTTTTTTCTTTGCGCTGATAAGCAGTACTGTTTATTATTCACCATAAAAATTATTATGAAGAAGTTATCTTTAATACTATTAAGCCTTGCCTGCATCTTTTCTGCAACAACCATGGATGCCGCCAAAGCCAAGAAAAGCAAAACAGCAAAAGCAGACAAAGCTTTCAACTCAGGAAAATATGCTCCTGCAGCTGACTTATACAAAAAAGCTTATGCTAAAATCAAGGACAAAACAGTAAAAGCTGAAGCTGCTTATAAAGCCGCTGAATGCTACAGCAAGATGAGTAATGCTGCCGAAGCCCTGAACTGGTACGAAAAATCGGTTAAAGCCAATGGCAAAAATCCTGATGCAGTTTTAAAATATGCTCAGGCACTGAAAAATAACGGACGTATGATGAAGCGGTTGCTCAGTTTAATGCATTCAAAGTGCTGGAGCCGGGCGATGAAAGGGGTACTAATGGTGCTACTTCATCAGAAACAGCACAGCAGTGGGTTGATAAACCAACGAAATATAAAGTAGAAAATGTAGCAGCATTAAATACAAAATATTTCGATTTTGCAGTGGCTGTTTCCAATCTTGATAAAAACACCCTGTATTTTACTTCTTCACGTGCTGAAGCTTCAGGAAATAAGAATGATGCCTGGTATGGTGAGAAGTTTTTCGATATATTTAAATCAACACTTGATAATAACGGCAAATGGAGTATTCCTACTCCGATAAGCGATGTCATTAATACTGATGCTTCTGAAGGTGCGATGACTTTTGATGCAAAGGGAAATGTAATGTATTTCACCCGTTGTAAGAAGAGTGATGTTAAAGGACAGGAAGGGCAATGTAAAATTTACAAATCAACCTACGACAGTTCAAAATGGAGTGAAGGTGAATTGCTTCCATTCAACAGCGACAGTTACACCTGCGGACAACCAACTCTTTCTGAAGACGGAACAACAATGTATTTTGCTTCAGATATGCCGGGTGGACTTGGTGGAAAAGACATTTGGATGATTAAGAATGAGAATGGCACTTGGGGAACTCCTGTGAATGTTTCATCTATCAATACTGCAGGTGATGAAATGTTCCCTTACCTTGCTCCTAATGGAAAATTATATTTCTCATCAAACGGACATCCTGGAATGGGCGGGTTGGACATCTTTACTGCAACTATGGAAAATGGTAGCTGGGGACAGGTTACCAACCTGAAATATCCAATCAACTCTTCGTATGATGACTTTGGACTGATGTTTAATACAGCAACTACCGGTTATTTAACTTCAAGCCGTTCAGGCGGACAAGGTGCTGATGATATTTATTCTTTCGTAGTACCTCCTGCTAATTTTGCAGTGTATGGCCGTGTTTATGATACCGATACACAGGAACCTATTGCCGGTGCAACAGTTGAATTGTTTGGAAGCGATGGTACACAACTTTCTGTTAAAACCCAGGATTCAGGTACTTACCGTTATCAACTGAAACCTGAAGTGGATTACAAAATTTCAGCATCATTTACCGGTTATCTGACACAGTTTAAAGAAGTTTCTACAAAAGGACTTGATGAGTCTAAAGATTTTGAAAAGAATTTCGACTTCCCGCTTAAATCAACTGCAAAACCAATTGCATTACCTGAAATTTTTTATGACCTTGACAAATACAGTCTTCGTCCTGAATCTAAAACAGCATTGGATGGTTTAATCAAAGTGTTGGATGATAATCCTACTATTACAATTAAACTCACAGCACATACCGACTTCAGAGCGGATGATAATTACAACCTTAAACTTTCAAACAACCGTGCTCTTGCAGCTTACAATTATTTAGTAAGCAAAGGTGTTGACAAAGCAAGACTAAGTTGGGAAGGTCGCGGTGAAAAAGATCCTAAAGAAGTTGAAAATGATCAGAACTATCCTCCGTTCAAACGTGGTGATGTGTTGTCAGAGCAGTTTATCAATAACCTGCCTACTGACGAGTTGAAGGAGAAAGCACATCAGTATAACCGTAGAACTGAGTTCAGAGTGTTGAGTACTGATTATGTTCCCAAAACCAAGAAGTAAGAATTAATAATGTTATAACTGAAAAAGCAATCCTCAAATGGGTTGCTTTTTTAGTTTTGTAAAGTAGTCTTTCGTGCAATGAATAAGAACGAAAAATATAATCAACGTGGAGTGTCGGCTGACAAAGAAGATGTGCATGCTGCCATCAAAACAATTTATAAAGGCATTTTTCCTAAGGCGTTTTGCAAAATAGTTCCTGACTACCTGTGCAACGATAAGGATTATTGCATTGCAATGCATGCCGATGGTGCAGGTACTAAATCATCTCTGGCCTATGCTTATTGGAGAGAAACAGGCGACATCAGTGTTTGGAAAGGAATAGCGCAGGATGCACTGGTAATGAATATAGACGATTTGTTATGCATTGGTGCAACTGATAATATTTTACTGAGTTCAACAATCGGAAGAAATAAAAATCTCATACCGGGCGAAGTTATTGCAGCCATCATTAACGGAACAGAAGAACTCACAGAAGAATTACGCAAACATGGTGTGAACATTCATACAACAGGAGGTGAAACAGCAGACGTAGGAGACTTGGTAAGAACAATCATTGTGGACAGCACTGTTACCTGCCGAATGAAACGAAGTAATGTTGTGGACAACTCAAAAATTCAGGAGGGTGATGTTATTGTTGGTTTTGCTTCGTATGGTCAGGCAACGTATGAACATTTTTACAATGCAGGCATGGGAAGTAACGGTCTTACTTCGGCCCGTCATGATATTTTTAATAAAACAGTTGCAGAAAAATATCCTGAAACATTTGACGCTTCAATACCAGAAAATGTTTGTTATTCCGGGACCTTCGGTTTGCTCGATACCATTGAAATTACAGATGGGAGTAAGAATTTTACAATGCCCATTGCGAAGGCTGTTCTTTCTCCAACACGTACCTATGCACCATTGATAAAGAAAATTCTTGAACAACATCGTAACCAAATACACGGTATGGTTCATTGCAGCGGAGGTGGTCAGACCAAGATTTTGCATTTTGTAGATCAGCTGCATATTATCAAAGACAATTTGTTTCCGACTCCATCCTTGTTTCAGATGATACAGAAAACTTCGCAAACGCCATGGCAGGAGATGTATAAAGTATTCAATATGGGTCATCGTATGGAAATATACTGTTCTGAAAAAATTGCAAAAAGTCTGATGCAGATTGCAGAAAGTTTTGGAATAGATTCGCTAATTGTTGGTCGTGTAGATAAATCAGCTGTAAAAAAACTGACGATTAAATCTGCTGAAGGAGAATTTAGCTATTAATCCTTGTTTTTAAAATCGGCCTGTTGTTTACTTAGGTTTTCAAGTACCTTGGTGTAAACTTCATTCATGATTTCGGGGTGACTCTCGTAATAGCGAAAATTTTTGCCGAATACAGCAGTGTCAATTTTATGTTTATTAAAAACAAATCTGTAGTAAGCCGGAAGATTAACAGTGCCTGCCGTATCGTTGTAAGGATAAACTGCTGCTTCGGCTTCTGCAAGATGGATGTCGGCCATGATCGCAGCCATGGTATCAATAGGAACAATATCATCAGGAACCTTTATGGCATTTTCTTTCTTGGCTGAACATGCAAACAGAAAACTACTGATCAGAAGGATTATTATTTTGCGTTGAAACATCTTGCATTAATGAATATGAAAATTTAATCGTTGCCCTTTGCCCTGATGTTGTAGTTTGCCATTGTTATATACGTGAATACCATTGATAAAAGTATGCAAAATCTGAGAGCTGAAAGTGGTTCCTTCAAATGGCGACCATCCGCATTTATATAAGAGATTATTTTTTTCAACTTTCCAGGGCGAATGTAAATTGAACAGCACAACATCTGCTGCATACCCTTCGCGAATATAACCTCTGTTTTTTATTCTGAAACATACTGCCGGAGCATGACACATTTTTTCTGCAATCTGTTCGAGTGAAATTTTGCCCTGATGATATAATTCAAGCATGGCCGGCAAAGCATGTTGCACTAATGGCCCTCCTGATGGAGCTTCGATATAAGGTTTTTGTTTTTCTTCGAGGGTGTGCGGTGCGTGGTCGGTAGCTATTACATCTATTTTATTATTCAATACTGCATTCAGAATGGTGTCTCTGTCATTCTTGGTTTTAACGGCAGGATTCCACTTGATAAAATTGCCTTTTGCAGAATAATCTTCGTCTGTAAACCACAGGTGATGAATGCAGGCTTCGGCAGTTATTCGCTTCTCAGCTAAAGGTTTTGAGTTATCAAACAGTTCAGTTTCCTTAGCAGTTGAAATATGTAAAATGTGCAAGCGTGTATTGTGCTTTTTTGCAAGATTCACAGCATGTGAACTTGAAAGGTAGCAAGCTTCTTCGCTGCGGATAAGCGGATGATGTTTTGCCTGAAGATGAGCGCCAAATTCAGCTTTATATTTTTCAAGATTATGTCTGATGGTCTGCTCATCCTCACAATGAGTAGCAATCAGCATTGGTATTTTTGAAAAAATCTGTTCGAGAGTAACGGGATTATCTACAAGCATATTTCCTGTAGAAGAGCCCATAAAAACTTTTACTCCACAAACATTTTCAGGATTTGTTTTTAGCAACTCTTCCATATTGTTGTTGCCGGCTCCCATAAAAAAAGAATAATTTGCCCACGATTGTTTTTCTGCCAACTGATATTTCTCTTCCAGCAATTTTTGCGTAAGAGTGTTAGGTACAGTGTTGGGCATTTCCATAAAAGAAGTAATTCCTCCTGCTACTGCAGCAGCCGATTCAGTTGCTATGGTAGCTTTATGAGTAAGCCCAGGCTCTCTGAAATGCACCTGATCGTCAATCGCACCGGGCATTAAATGCAATCCGTCACCTGCAATTTCATCAGTTTTATGTTTCACAGATATGGATGGATCTATACGTTCAATAATTCCATCGCGCAAAAAAATATCCGAAACAAACTTCCTGCCTTCGTTTATTATGGTTGCGTTGTGAATGATGGTTTGCATCAAAAGATATTTGTTGCAAAATTACGAATAAGACAGGCAGGTCAGTGGCTGTTAAAAGTTGAGGTTAATGAGAATCAACACCTAAAAAAGACCAATTTCAGAGTGAATATGCCTGGTTCAGCAATAACACAAAATCAACTTAAGCAGTGATTTTATGAAAATTACGACTAAGGATAATGATTCAGGAGTGAATTTTCCCCCAAAAACAGACTGTTTCTGTCTTAAAAACCACCTTTCTCCTCAGGAAGATATGCCTTAACTTCTTACCTTTGCACACTTTATAAAAAAGGGCATGAGCACGAAAAACTATGCAGAATTCAAGCAGTTAGACCTGCCGGGTATTGCACGTGATGTTCTGGCAAAATGGGATAAGGAAAATACATTTGATAAAAGTATAACCTCCCGCCAGGGCAAAGAGGCCTTTACTTTTTATGAAGGTCCGCCAAGTGCTAATGGTTTACCCGGTATTCATCACGTAATGGCTCGTGCCATTAAAGATATATTTTGTCGTTTCAAAACACTTCAGGGGTATCAGGTTAAGCGTAAAGGAGGATGGGATACTCACGGATTGCCTATCGAACTGAGTGTAGAAAAAACACTCGGAATTACCAAAGAAGAAATAGGAAAGAAAATATCTGTTGAAGATTATAACAAGGCATGCCGCAAAGAAGTGATGAAGTATAAAGAAGTGTGGGATGACCTTACCCGTAAAATGGGCTATTGGGTTGACCTCGACAATCCATACATTACTTTTAAGAATGAATATATCGAAACCTGCTGGTTTCTGCTGAAAGAACTCTATAAGAAAGATTTACTCTATAAGGGATTTACAATTCAACCATACTCACCCGCTGCAGGTACAGGACTTAGTTCGCACGAACTGAATCAACCGGGCACCTATCGCATGGTGAAAGATACAACCATAGTTGCTCAGTTTGCTATTTTGAAAGATAGCATGAGCGATGAATTAAAACAGAAACTCAGCACATTTTCTGAACCGTTTTATTTTCTGGCATGGACAACTACTCCCTGGACACTACCTTCCAACAGTGCACTTGCTGTGGGAGAAAAAATTAAATATGCGTGGGTGCGTACGTTTAATGCATACACCGGTTTGCCCATTGTCGTAGTAATGGCAAAAGATTTGTTGTCAAAATATTTCAGTGAAAAAAATGCAGCATTGAGCCTGAATGATTACAAAGCAGGGGATAAAAACATACCATTTCAGATTGTGTGTGAAACCTCTGGAGCTGCTTTAAAAGGAATTAAGTATGAGCAACTGTTGCCTTATGTGAAACCTGCAGGCAAAGCCTTTGAAGTTATTACAGGTGATTTTGTGAGTACGGAAGACGGAACAGGTATAGTTCATATTGCTCCTACATTTGGTGCTGATGACTTCCGCACGGCTAAGCAGAATAATGTGGAAGCTATTTTGGTAAAAGACGAAACAGGCAATCCTGCACCTTTGGTAGATAAGCGTGGGAGATTTGTGAAAGAAGTTGCTGATTTCGCGGGTGAATATGTAAAAGAAGAATACCTGACTGAATCTGAAAAAGAAGAAGAAAAGAAAAAACAAGGCCGCGATAAATATCTTTCAGTTGATGAGCGTATTGCCATTAAACTGAAACAGGAAAACAAAGCATTTCGTGTCGAAAAATACGAACACAACTACCCACATTGCTGGCGCACAGATAAACCGGTATTGTATTATCCGCTCGACAGTTGGTTTATTCGTACCACTGCATGCAAAGATCGCATGATAGCACTCAATGAAACCATTAACTGGAAACCTGCAGCAACAGGAACCGGACGGTTTGGTAACTGGCTTGAGAATATTGTTGACTGGAATCTTTCACGCTCCCGCTACTGGGGAATACCTCTGCCTATTTGGAGAACAGAAGATGAAAAGGAAGAAAAATGTATTGGCTCAGTTGAAGAATTAAAATCTGAAATTGCAAAAGCCATTGCTGCAGGTTTTATGGATGCAGCTCATCTGAATCATATAGATTCCGCCAAACCAGACTTTGACCTTCATCGCCCGTATATTGATGACATTGTTCTGGTTTCTGACAGTGGAAAGAAAATGTATCGCGAAGCTGATTTGATTGATGTGTGGTTTGACAGCGGCTCCATGCCTTATGCACAGTGGGGACTTGATAAAACAAAACTGAAGGAAAATAATCCTAAACCTTTCAATGCAGGATTTGAAAATGCTTATCCTGCTGATTTTATTGCGGAAGGTGTTGATCAGACACGCGGATGGTTCTTTACCTTGCATGCCATCGCAGTGATGTTATACGATTCAGTGGCATTTCGAAATGTGGTGAGCAACGGATTGGTGCTCGACAAGAATGGTAATAAGATGAGCAAGCGACTCGGTAATGCTGTAGATCCCTTTCAGACCATTGAAAAATACGGACCTGATGCTACCCGTTGGTACATGATCAGTAATGCTCAGCCATGGGACAACCTGAAATTTAACGTTGATGGCATTGGCGAAGTTCAGCGAAAATTGTTCGGCACGCTTTATAACACCTATTCATTCTTTGCATTATATGCCAATATTGATGGTTTTCATTTCAGCAGAGATAAGCAGATTGAAATTACAAAACGTCCTGAATTAGACAGATGGATATTATCCAAGCTGAACAGCCTGATAAAACAAGTAACAGAGAGTTATGAAGATTATGAACCTACACGTGCAGCACGCGCCATCGAAACATTTGTTGATGAGCATCTGAGCAATTGGTATGTACGTTTATCGCGCAGACGTTTCTGGCGCAGTGAAATGTCGGCAGACAAGCAAGCTGCTTACGATACTTTGTATGAATGTCTGGTGGTAACATCGCAGTTGATGAGTCCGGTAGCACCGTTCTTTTCAGACTGGCTTTATAATAATTTAACTGAAGGTGCTGAAGGTTCAGCTTCTGACGATAAACATCTTTACAGCAGCGAATCAGTTCACCTTACTTTGTTGTCTAAACCGGATGATACTGTTATTGACATTGCTTTGGAGGAACGAATGGATTTTGCTCAGCGAATTTCAAGTATGGTGCTTGCATTGCGCAAAAAAGTAAATATCAGAGTGCGCCAGCCATTACAGAAAATTCTTATTCCCGTAAACAACGAGCATGAAAAAGAGGTATTGGAACAGGTAAAAGCACTTATCCTTGCAGAGGTAAATGTGAAAGAGATACAGTTCATCAACGACACTTCGGGATTGCTGGTGAAAAAAGTTAAGGCAAACTTTAAAGTTTTAGGCAAAAAGCTGGGTGCGCTGATGAAAGATGCAGCAGCAGCCATCAGTGCCATGAGTCAGGATGACATCAGGCAATTAGAACAAAAAGGAACTTTTGCTGTTACACTGAAAGAAAAACAGGTTGAAATCACTACTGAAGATGTGGAAATCAGCTCGGAAGATATTCCCGGCTGGCAGGTAAATTCACAGGAAGGACTTACAGTGGCTCTTGATACTTCACTTTCACCGGAACTCAAAGCAGAAGGTATAGCGCGTGAACTGATCAACAGAGTACAGAACCTGAGAAAAGACAAAGGATTTGAAGTAACTGATAAAATTCAGGTAAAACTGAAAAAACACCCTTCAATTACCTCGGCAATAGAAAACAATTTAGTATATATTTGCGCGGAAATTTTAGCTTCCTCATTCGAGCTGACCGATGAACTTAATACATCACATGCAGTTGAAATAGAAGTGGAAGATGATGTTAATACTTTAATTCAAATAGAAAGGATTACAAATGGCAAGTAAAACGAAAAAGAAACCGGCAACCAAAAAGAAAGTTGCTCCCAAAAAAGCAGTAAAGGCAAAACCTCAAAAAGCGAAGAAAGTTGCTGCAAAAGCAAAAACTTCTGCTAAGAAAGCAGTGAAGCCTGCCAAAGCAAAGGTTGCGGTAAAAGCCAAATCAGGCGCCAAGGCCAAAAGTGCTATTAAAGTAAAATCAAAAGCAGCTGCTAAACCTAAGGCTAAAGCAGCAGTTAAGAAAGCAGTAAGCAAAAAGGCGGTAACTAAAGTAAAAGCAACAGCTAAACCAAAGGTTACAGCAAAGCATAAAGAAGTTGTTGCTAAGGTAAAGACATCAGAAAAGGTTTTGAAAAATAAAAAAGATGCGAAACCTTCTACCTCAGCAATCAAGCATGTGGAAAAGGCTTCAGAGCGGCCATCACGCAGAAGATCGGTAATGCCTTTTGTGAAACCTCCAATGCCTGCACGTACAACTCCACTGCGCGAAGATCCTGTTTTACCTGATACTCCGGTAGCATCTATCTTGAAAAAGCCAATAGCAATTCTTGAGAATCGCCCCGTAAAAATGGAGAACAGTCCTGATAAGACACGTTATAGCGATGAAGAGTTGCAGGAGTTCCGCGATCTTATTATTCAGAAAATTACCAGTGCTAAAGTAGAGTTGAATAACCTACAGGCTTTTTTGAATAACAGCAATGAACATGGCACCGATGATACAGCATCATCTTTCAAAATGCTTGAAGATGGCAGCGATACTTTAGCTAAAGAAGAAGCAGGTCAGTTGGCTGTAAGACAACGTAAGTTTATTGAACAACTTGAAAATGCTCTTGTGCGTATTGAGAATAAAACTTATGGAATTTGTCGTGTTACCGGTAAACTGATTCCGAAAGAACGACTGAGAGCAGTACCTCATACTACTCAAAGTATTGAAGCAAAAGTAAATCAGTACAGAGATTAATTTATTAAGATTGAGTAATAAAGTTAACTAAGGATTGTCAGTCAACAATGGCAATCCTTTGTTTTTCTAAATCAGTGAAAGTGCTTTGAAGAAATACGCCATCCTTATTTTTATAGTTCTTCTGATTGATCAGAGCCTGAAATTCTGGATAAAAACACACATGTATCTGGGACAGGAGTATCATATTGCAGGAAACTGGTTTATCATTCATTTTACCGAAAATAACGGAATGGCTTTCGGTATGGAGTTGTTCGGAAAAAAATTCCTTTCATTGTTTCGTATTGTGGTGATGTTTGGCCTTGGTTGGTATGTGATGAAATTAATTAAAGAGAAAGCCAATCCCATTTATATCACTGCCATGTCATTGATTTTTGCAGGGGCTACAGGAAATATTATTGACAGTATTTTCTATGGCAAAATATTTTCATCAAGCGAATATCAGGTAGCTGCATTGTTTCCACCGGATGGAGGTTATGCCGGCTGGCTTCATGGTAAGGTAGTGGATATGTTTTATTTTCCTTTGATTGAATCACATTTTCCGGATTGGTTTCCTGTTTGGGGAGGCGAGGAGTTTGTCTTTTTCAGACCTGTCTTTAATATTGCTGATTCAGCCATTACTGCAGGAGTATGTTTAATCATTCTTTTCAATCGCACAATTTTCAGTGATGCCGGACAAAAAGAAGAAACTACTGAATCGTTAACTTCAGAAAATTCTATTCCGCAGGAAAATCAATAGTTGTTTTTTTCAGAATGAAATTTCTTTAGCTCAACACAGAGAAAGGAAATTTATTTGTTATCACTCAAATGCCATTCAGCAAATGACGAAGGCGTTTCTTCAAGCCTTACATATACCAGTTGAGGGTTGGATGAAAACTCAGGGAGCAAAAGATTTTTAAAGTGGATGAGTAAGTTCTCACAGGTAGGTTGCTCATCGAAATAAATAATTTTTTCGAAATGACTGGTGAGTAACTTGTCTAATTCGCGGTGTGGAGAATCACCGTTAAGCACTAATGCATGATCAAACAGGTTGATGATTTTGCTGTGTACTATCGTTTTCAGATTGGAAAAGTCAATTACCATTCCGTTTTTCACATCAGATTTATTATTTGCCGGAACTCCTGCAAGAGTGATGGTTAGTCTGTAAGTATGTCCGTGAATATTTTTACAGGGACCATCATAGCCAAACAATGCATGGCCCATATCGAAGGTGAAAACCTTACTTACACGAATAATATCAGACATAATTTTTTAATGACATTTAAAGTATTCAAAAGGTTGATTGCAGTTATTGCAATACCACAATGCTTTGCAGGGTGTAGAACCAAACTGACTCACCAGTCGTGAATCAGCATGCCCACATCTGGGACACGTAACGTGTTTTTGTTTTGCAAAAATAAATTCACCGTCAGGGTCGTTTTCAGGAGGAGCAATTCCATGCTGACGCATTTTTTCACGGGCATCTTCTTTAATCCAGTCAGTAGTCCATGCAGGTGATAAAACAGTTTTAATTTCTATATTCTCAAATCCATTGGCTGCAAGTACTTGCCTGATGTCATCTGTAAATATATTCATGGCAGGACAACCGGAATAACTTGGAGTGATGGTTACAATTACTTTTTGACTGACAATTTCAACTTTTCTCACTATGCCCAATTCAACAATGCTGATAACAGGAATATCAGGATCTGGAATGGTGTTGAGTAATTCCCAGACTTTATTCACCATTGTTGAATCAGATGCCATTTCGGTATGGCTATCAGTGAAATTATCTTTTACCATTTTGCATCAGGATAGGCTCGCTGCAGATATTGCATTTCGCACAGCAAGTGACCTAAGTGTTCGCTATGTATTCCTGAATAACCTCCTGTAATTACATTGAACTTTTCAGGTATAGTTAAATGTGCAGCCTGCAAGATTTCTTTCACCGTAAGATTCCATTTTGCTGCAATAGAATCGCTGCTTACTGTAATTCCGGTAGAAATCAGTTCTTCATCAGTGGCATTCATACAGAATAAATCATCAGTAAATCTCCAGAGTTCATCCAAAGCAAACTGCGCACGTTTCAGACTTTCTTCCGTTCCGTTGCCGAATCGTATTATCCATTCGCTGCTGTGACGGAAATGGTATTTTACTTCTTTAAGTGATCTTTCTGCAAAACCTTTTAGTGTTTCGTCATTGCTTGATGACAATGTTTCATACATATATTTTAAGTAAGTCGAAAACAGAAACTGTTTCATCATGGTATATGCAAAATCACCATTTGGTTGCTCAGCAAGCAGACAATTGAAATATTCTCTCTCACTTCTTCTGAATGCTAAATCATCAGCTGTTTTTTGATTATTGATAAGTTGCGAAGCATATTCATACATTGTTTCAGCCTGACCAAAAAAATCAAGTGCCATATTCGACAAAGCAATATCCTCTTCCAGATAAGGGCCGCAACTGTTCCATTCAGCCAAACGTTGTCCTGCAATCATGCTGTTGTCTGCCAGTCGAAGACAGTAGTTAATCAATGCATCTTTTGTGTTCATTCTATTTTCTTTAAATAGTTATAGATTAGAGATTCTTAGTGCCCTGTGGCATTTTGTAGAAGTTGGGGGTACGGTATATTTTATCGTTGGCAGGATCAAAAAATTCTTCTTCCATTTCTTTTGTACTTGCCACAATACATTCAGTAGGTACTACCCAAATACTTCTTCCTTCCTTTCTCCGGCTATATAAATCTCGCGCATTTTGCAAAGCCATCTTTTTGTCGGCAGCATGCAAACTTCCCTGATGTTCAAACGGGCCGCCATTTTTAGTTTGCATAAACACTTCCCATTGCGATAATTGATTGTCTTTACTCATTGTGTGATTGATTAATTTGATTTTACTGCATTAGATTCTTTCATTTGTTTTTCTTCGAATGCACGAGCACAGTCGCGCACCCATTGTCCTTCCTGATGATATTTTTTATGATGATTCAGTCGCTGATGATTGCATGGGCCATTTCCTTTCACCACATTCCAGAACTCATCCCAGTTGATGGGGCTTATTTCCCAATGCATGGTTTCTTTGTTGTACTTAAGATTTTTATCAGGAATGGTCAGCCCGATGTGATGTGCTTGCTCTACAGTTCGGTCAATAAAACGCTGACGCAAAGTATCATTGCTCTCTACTTTAATTTTCCATTTCATGGAGTTTTGTGTATGTGGAGAATCCGCATCATGAGGACCAAACATCATCAGCGATGGTTCCCACCAGCGGTTGAGTGCATCCTGAGCCATTTCTTTTTGTGCAGGAGTTCCACTTGCCATCTTTGCAATTATCTCATAACCCTGACGCTGATGAAATCCTTCTTCTTTGCAAATGCGAACCATGGCACGTGCATAAGGACCATAACTACATTTAGCAAGCATCGTTTGATTTACAATGGCAGCACCATCTACCAGCCATCCTATTGCTCCCATGTCGGCCCATGTAAGAGCAGGATAATTGAATATGCTGGAGTATTTTGCTTTTCCTGAATGCAGCATTGCAATCATTTCAGAACGATCAATGCCAAAAGTTTCTGCAGCTGAATAAAGATACAGACCATGACCGGCTTCATCCTGAATTTTAGCCATTAATATTTTTTTAGCTCTCAGCGATGGAGCACGCAGCAACCAGTTGCCTTCAGGCTGCATTCCAATAATTTCAGAATGGGCATGTTGTGATATCTGACGGAATAATGTTTGTTTATAATCATCAGGCATCCAGTCAAGAGGTTCTATTTTTTCACCGGCATCAATGCGCTGTTGAAACTGTATTCTTTTTTCTTCTTCAGTCATAGTTGATTCATTTATTATGAAAACTCTGTTTTGCTATATCTAATGAAACAAAAAAAACCGCTTCATTATCAGCGTGTAAATTTACATTTTTAATTGTTAGAAAAATACTCAACCAACCCTTCAGAGGTGGCTTTCATTCCCGACTGGCCGGCATGCCAGTCTGCAGGGCAAACTTCTCCGTTTTCTTCGTAAAAACGCAGTGCATCAACCATGCGCAATGCTTCACCCACACTTCTTCCCAACGGGAGGTCGTTGATTACCTGATGACGGACAACACCTTCTTTGTCTATTAAAAATAATCCGCGATAGGCAACGGGGTTGCCTTCAAACTGAAGTTTACCCTCATTGAAGTTGTATTCACCTGCAAGAACCCCAAATTGTGATGCAATTGTTTTAGAACGGTCTGCAACTATCGGATAAGTAACGCCTTTAATTCCTCCTTTGTTTTGTTCGGTATTTAGCCATGCCCAGTGTGAATATTTTGAATCGGTAGAACAGGCTACTACTGCTGTGTTTCGCTCTTCAAATTCAGTCAGATGATTTTGAAATGCAATCAACTCAGTGGGACATACAAATGTGAAATCCATAGGATAAAAGAAGAATACTACATACTTCTTTCCCAAATATTGTTCAAGCGAAAAATTCTCTGTAAATTCTTTTCCGTTTATTACTGCATCTTCACTGAATGATGGTGCTTTTTTTCCTACTAATACATTCATGATATTATTTAATTATTTATAATTATTTTAAAATTTAAACTGTTTGTACATTTTTATCCGACATCTGCCACGACATATAATATTCCGGTAGTTCAACCTTTATTGCTTCAGCAGTAATTTTTACCGGATTAAACGGATCTATCATCACAGCCATTTCATTGGTTTCTTTTTTACCAATGCTTCGTTCAATTGCTCCCGGGTGCGGGCCGTGAACCAATCCTGCAGGATGAAGTGTAATCTGCCCTTTCTGAATATTATTTCTGCTCATAAAATCGCCATCTACATAATATAACATCTCATCGCTGTCAATGTTACTGTGATGATATGGAGCAGGTATTGCCTGAGGATGATAATCATACATACGGGGAACAAAAGAACATACAACAAAATTGTTTGCCTGAAATTGCTGATGTATGGGCGGAGGCATGTGTATGCGACCTGTAATTGGTTCAAAGTTGAAGATACTGATTGAATAAGGATAACAACATCCGTCATAACCTACTACATCAAATGGATGTCTTTCATAAATATAAGGATAAATCAGACCTCGCTTTTTGATGTTGATGAGAAATTCTCCTTTTTCATCATGCGTTTCGAGCGAATGCGGAAGTTTAATATCTCTTTCGCAGAAGGGCGAGTTTTCCATAAACTGTCCATACTGATTGCGATAACGTGATGGAGTTTCAATGGGCGAATGCGATTCAATAAAAAGAATCTTATTGTCGTTTGTGTCAAATTCAATCTGATAAACAGTACCACGTGGAATAATTATATAATCTCCATATTTAAAATCAATGGTTCCATACATTGTCTTTACAGTACCACTTCCGCGATGGATAAACAACATTTCATCTGCATCAGCATTTTTGAAAAAATAACCGTCAGTACCTTTTAATGGTGAAGCAATTCCTATTTGCATGTCGTTGTTTACAAACATCACCTTTCGACTTTTGATATAATCATCTTCCGGTGCTACTTCGAAACCAAGGTAGCTGCGTGCCTGTAAATTATCTTCAATAACAATTTGAGGCCTCACACTATATGGCTTTCCGAATTCTTTAACTATTGTAGGAGGATGTAAATGATATACCAGTGATGAAATACCTGAGAATCCTTCGGTTCCAACCAACTCTTCGTGATAAAGTTGTCCGTTAGGCTGACGAAATACAATATGTCGTTTATGTGGAATTAATCCTTGTTTCTGATAAATTGGCATAGTAAAATATTTTTTGCAAAGTGATTGAATTGAAAACTTATTTCAAATGATATTTGTCAATTAAACATGAAAATTACCTAGTTGTTTAATTTTTATTCTTGTAGAAAAATTTCTTTTATGGCAGAAGTAAGTTATACCTTAACAGAATTAGCTGACAATGTGAAAAAGTTTTTGGTTTCAGGGCAATTGAGAATGAAAGATAAAAAAAGTGCCAAATCAATAATTGAAGCATTGATGTTTTTTTTGGCATATCCGCAGTCCGCTGAAGCGGAACGAATTGCTGAAAAAAGACTCGCAAGCATGACCCGTTTTCTGAAATCAGCATCCAAAAAGCAAAAATTGATTTTTGAAAATACCGGTATGCCATTCACCAATTTGAAGGTGCAGTTTACACATGATTTTTTGCAGTGGTTACAAAGTCATGATGGTTGTAAAGTGATTTTAGAAACATCAGCCTCAGAAATGCCTGATTTGAATAGTTTGCTTTATACTACATTGACTTCAGCAGAACGTACCGAAACTTCTGCAGGATTGGATAATGATGATTTATTTCAGACATTAGGAGTCAAGCAGGATAAACAGTTGAGTTTTTTGCTGAATGAATTTAACAGACTGAATCAGGTTCCACTGGTCAAAGATTTTTTATTTGACAGTCTTGCTCTGCTTTGTGCGCTGCAACCTGAAGACAAGAAATTTTCTCTTGCGTATAATCGCTTTCGGCAGGCTCCTGTTTATTATCACAGAGATTTGTTAAAGAAATTTGATCATGAGAAGTTGATTAGTGCGAAAATACCGTTACCGTTAAAGTTAGATGCTCAGACTAAAAAGAATCTTGTTGATACCATAAAGAAATCAATGGCACTGACAAATCGCGAAACGGATACTGTGACGTATATGGATGAGAACTCACTCAGATATATTGAACTGGAAAGAGGAATTGCAGTAGCTGTATATGGAATGACACCTGAAAGGCAATTGCCATTTGAGTCATATATAGGTTATACTTTGTTCAAGAATGGATACCCGTGTGCTTATGGAGGAAGCTGGGTTTTTGGAAGGCGCGCATTATTTGGCATCAACATTTTTGACTGGTTCAGAGGGGGCGAGTCAGGTTATGTGTTTTGTCAGTTGTTGCGTGTTTACAGACAATACTTTGGTATAGATGATTTTGAAGTGGAACCATATCAATATGGGCAGGATAATCCTGATGGAATCAAATCAGGGGCATTTTGGTTTTATTACCGTTATGGTTTCAGACCTGTTGATTCAACACTAAGAGTACTGGCTGCAAAAGAAGCAGAAAGAATAAGGTCGGATAAAAATTACCGAACTTCTGAGAGGACTTTGATACAGTTTACAGAGAGTAATATTGCCTGGCAATTAAGCCGGTCAGTCAAATCAGATTAGAAAATATTACGAAGAAAATCAGTCATTATATTCAGAAAAAATATCATGGAAACAGATTGAAAGCGGAGGAGGAAAGCGTAATTGCTTTTAGTAATCTGGTAAAGAAAAAAATTAAAAATGTCACACCTTCCATAGTTGAAGCAGCGTTATGGTGTTGTGCTTATGAAATTACCAAACCAAAAGAAGTAAACCTGTTATATCAGATGAGTAAAGCTAAACCTGTTGACCCTTATCGTTATCAGCAATTGTTGTTAAAATTATTAAACGCTGAATGAATAGGTTCAGCCTTGGTGAGAGAAAATAAAAAAGCCATCTTTTATAGATGGCTTAAAAAGTATTTTACTTAATCATTATCGTTTGATGACAATACGTTTATTCAGTAACTGTCCGTTCATGTTAATTTTCAAAACGTAAACACCATCAGGCAGGTCTGTAAGATTCAATACTGTCTTGCCATTATTTTGAATGAAGTTAAGATGCTTAACCTCTTTACCTATCATATTGATGATGGCAACTTCAATCATTTTTCTTTCAGAACTGCTTTCAATATTCAATACACCGCTTGAAATGGTAGGATAAACAGATACAGGATTATTATTGCTCAACTGGTTTATTCCAACCGGTCCGTTAGAAATAATGATATCATCCAGTGCTACGTTATAACCTAAAGTGTCTTTGATATATTCAAATTTTACCTGAATATCGCTGGAGCTAAGATTTAATGTGTAAGTAGCAGCCGTAAACGAAACAGGGTTGTAGGTTTGTAATATATTCCAGTTAATACCATCTGTTGTAGTATATACATTAAAAGGATTATAATGCAGGGTGCCATTTCCTTTCATCAAAAACTGCAGATGAGTGGCATTAGTAAATGTTGGAGTTATGATAGTTGCACCTGTCTGATTAAATTTGTAAGACGGACATGAAACTCCACATGAAGAGGAAGTTGTGTAGAAAGTTTGTGTGGAACCTGGTGTACTGTCATTTACAGTAATAGTCCAACCTGCAGGAATACTTTGCACCAACCCATTGTAACCTGTAAAATCATAGGATACTAATATCTGTGAGAATCCTGATATGGTAAGTGCTGAAAAAATTAGTGTGAGTAAACGTTTCATCATTTTCAGTTTATTTTTTGCAAAATTAAATAGTTCTGATGAAATAAATGTTATTTCTTTAACAAATCATGCATATTTTCAGGTAAAGCACCCGTTTTTAGAGGTGAATTAATCTAAAATGAGTCTAGTTAAAAGTTTAGTATGGCAGACTTAAATATGCTTACCTGTAAATAGCTGTAAACGGCATTTCATGGTTTATTTGATAGCCTCTGTACATCCCTTCGGAGTTAAATACCAGTTGGGGTATTCCTGTTTTGTCAACAGCAATAAGTCCTCCTTCACCTCCTGTTTTTACCAGTTTTTCCATCACTACAGTTCGGCAGGCTTCTTCAATAGAGAGACCTTTATATTCCATGAGGCAGCTCACATCATAAGCAACTACAGAGCGTATAAAATACTCGCCATGACCGGTGCAACTAACCGCACAGGTATGATTGGCAGCATAGGTGCCTGCTCCAATAATGGGTGAATCACCAATTCTCGAAAACCGTTTGTTGGTCATACCACCTGTAGAAGTGGCTGCAGCTACATTGCCATGCACATCAAGCGCTACGGCACCAACAGTTCCAAATTTCTTGTTCTTGCTGTGGTCTAATTGTGTTGTTTCAGTATCACGAATACTTTGCCATTGTTCATAACGGTAAGCATCATAAAAATATTCAGGTGACTCAAATGGAAGGTGATGCAGTTTGGCAAGTTCTTCGGCACCGTTGCCATGTAACATCACATGTTCTGTTTTTTCCATAACAAGCCTTGCCAGAACAATGGGATTGCGCACGCTTTTTACTCCGGCAACGGCTCCGGCATTGCCGCTGTTGCCATCCATTATTGCAGCATCCATTTCATGCAGTCCTTCATGAGTGAAAACACTTCCACGTCCGGCATTGAATAATGGATTGTCTTCCAGTTGTACAACGGCTGCCATTACTGCATCCATAGCAGAACCGTTTTCTTTTAAAACAGCATGTCCTGCGGATAAAGCCTGCTCCAGCCCTCTGAGATAGAGTTGTTCTTTTTCAGCAGTCATACTGTCGGGACTGATGGTGCCTGCACCTCCGTGTATTGCTATGGTAAAAGGTTTCATGTTGATTTTTTTTAAATATTATCAGGTGAGAGAAATGTGTTGCAACTGCACCTGATGTCCAAAAAATATGCGGGTACTTTGCTCGAATGATGCAGTAAAATCCGAAACAAAAAAATGATTGCTGCCCGTACGTTTTACTGCAAGAAGATTTTCTTTTTGCAGAATCCATTGCAGGCGTGCCGCAACTACCTGTGCCGAATCGAATAATTTTACTTTCCCCTTGAAGAAAGAATTTATTTCATTTTTAATGAGAGGATAGTGAGTGCATGCAAGCACAAGTCCGTCTATGTTTTGAAAGGGAGTATATGAAAGATATTCTTCTAATACAGCAGTGGAAATGTTGTTGTTGTAAAATCCTTCTTCAATCATTCCGGCCAAAAGTGGAGTTGCCAAAGCATGATAAGTCAGGGATGGTTTTCTCCGTGAGAATTTCTCCTGATAAATGCCGGATGCGATGGTAGTTTTTGTGGCAATGATACCCACAGACTTAATGTTGTCATCGGCAATTACACATTCAATCATGGGATCAATCACATTGATTACCGGTACAGCACCTTTATACCTGTCGCGCAGCAAAGCATAAGCAGCAGCCGAAGCGGTATTACATGCAATGACTATGGCTTTACATTTTTTTTCGTTGAGCAAAAAGTTGGTAATACGTTCGGCATAAGATCGTATCAGCTCTTCTGATTTATCTCCATAAGGCACATGAGCGGTATCACCAAAATAAATAAGTTGTTCTTCAGGCAACAGTTTATGAATGGCTGCAGCAACAGTAAGTCCACCAATGCCGGAGTCGAAAATACCAATAGGTGATGATGCAGGTAACATATCAGACAACTACTGAATATTTTTCTTTGATGAGTTCAAGTGTTTCCAGAAGTTCATCAAGATGATTGGATGTAACCAGTTTTACTCTGTAATCACGAAAATGGTCCATCCCTTTGAAATAGTTGGTGTAATGTCTTCTCATTTCGAGAATGCCCAATACGTTGCCTTTCCATTCCACCGACTTAAGCAGATGAGTTCGGCATACTTCAATACGCTCATCAATTCCGGGAACAGGGTAGGAGGTATTGCCTGCGAGGTATTGTTTCACCTGATTAAAAATCCAGGGATATCCGATACTTGCTCTGCCAATCATGATGCCATCTACTCCATAACGATTTTTCATTTCTACAACTTTTTGTGGAGTATCCACATCACCATTACCGAAAACCGGAATAGTAATCCTCGGATTATTTTTCAGTTTCACCAAGCAATGTCCAGTCTGCAGAGCCTTTATACATCTGAGAGCGAGTGCGCGCATGAACGGTGAGAGCTTTTATTCCAATATCCTGTAATCGTTCAGCAACTTCTAAAATATTTTTTGTTTTATCGTCCCAACCAAGTCGTGTTTTTACTGTAACAGGTAATTTAACCGAGTCAACAATTTTTTTGGTCATGCTTACCATTTTTGGTATATCCTGTAGTAAGGCAGCACCTGCACCTTTACAAGCAACCTGTTTTACGGGACAACCATAATTAATGTCAATCAAATCAGGTTTTGCCTGCTCTGCAATGAGTGCAGCTTCATGCATGGAGTTGATGTCTGAACCGAACAACTGAATACCAATGGGTCTTTCATATTCAAAAACATCCAGTTTATGTGTGCTTTTAGCTGCATTGCGTATCAACCCCTCTGAACTGATAAACTCAGTATACATCAAATCAGCGCCCTGTTGTTTGCATACATACCTGAATGGTGGATCACTTACATCCTCCATAGGAGCCAACAGCAGTGGAAACTCACCCAGTTCTATATTGCCGATTTTTACCATTTAACAGTTCTTCCAAAAGGAAAATTTACCTTCGCGCAAAATTACAAAAGATGTTGAAAGGATATCTGAAGCAGACGGATTCCGTCTTAAAATTAATCATTTTTACCGGACTTATACTCGTGTTTTTCGGACTTTTTTCAATCATCAGCATACCACTTACGGCATGGGTTTTTGGTAAAGATTTGACAGAATTGATGACAGCCATGCAAGGAGCAAATGCCACTGTTGACGAGTTGAAATTTATGCAGGTGATGGCGCAGGTGGGTATGATGATTGTTCCTGCTGCGCTTGCTGCTTATTTATTCTCCATCAATTCTTTCGAATATCTTTCTTTCAGGAGGGTAAAATTTAGCAGCTTAATCATTATTCTCATTTTAACGCTTGCAGCAACTCCTTTGATAAATTTTCTTCTGGAATGGAATAGTCAATTGCATTTGCCTTCATCGTTGCAATCAGTTGAAAACGCTATCAGGGCTATGGAAGAACAGGCTGCAAAACTTACAGAAGAATTTTTGAAAATGAATTCAGTATCTGACCTGATCATAAATTTACTGATGATAGGTTTGCTGCCTGCAATTGGTGAAGAGCTAATTTTCAGAGGAGTATTTCAAAAACTTTTTCAGCAGGCAACAGGACGTTTGCATCTGTCAGTGATAATTACTGCAATTATTTTCAGTGCCATTCACATGCAGTTCTTAGGTTTTATTCCTCGTTTTGCATTAGGTGTTTTTCTGGGATATTTGTTGGTTTGGACAGGAAGTATCTGGGCACCAATAACAGCTCATTTTGTTAACAATGCATCTGCTGTAATTTTCAGTTGGATGGAACAGCATGGCCAATTATCATTTAATCAGGATACCTTTGGAACCGAACAGGGACAGGGGTGGTGGCTTGCAGTATCAGTCATAATCCTGATTGCAGGATGTTTTTTTATAAAAAGGACTGGAGAAAACATTAGTTAAATATGCTTATTATCAACACCTTAACATTAAGGTATTAGTATAATATCTACAAGCATTTTTTGGAGTGAATTTATCAACATTATTTTGTTAATTTTAAACCCAATTTGGGGTTTAATATCAGGGCATTGTATACAAGAATAACTATATGGTTATTGCTTAGTTGTTTTTCATTTTCAACTGTTGCACAGGATATCATCATGTCTGATGGCGTGGTTAGTCAGTGCGGAGGAAATTTTTTTGACAGCGGTGGCGATTTGGCAAATTATTCCAATAACGAAAGTTTTGTTTATACAATCTGCAGCGATCAACCCGGAAAGTGTGTGCAACTTACATTTCAGTCGTTTATTCTGGAAAAGGATTTCGACTTTCTGTATATTTACAATGGATCAACTACAGGTGCACCACTCATCGGAACCTACACAGGTACCAATTCACCCGGAGTTGTTACAGCCACATCAGGATGTCTTACCATAAAATTTACATCAGATTATACTGTAAACAAACCGGGATGGAAAGCCATAATCGGATGTGTGAATTGTCCGGTAAACAATTGTCCAACGTGTAATGGTGGCTCTCCGCCTGCAAATGATGCATGCAGCGGTGCTGAAAATTTAGGTCAGCTGCCTTTGCCACAGGCTTGCCCGGTAGGCATTGGCGCAGTTGCTGTTTTTAATACTTCCAATCTGTGCGCAACTGCTGAAGTGCCTTATAATGCCATGCAGGGTTGCAAACCGGTTGGCAATATGACAAATCCTGCTGCTGATGTATGGTATAAGTTTACTCTTACCGCACCGATACTTAATATTACAATCAATGGAATGAATACGCCACAGGTAGGATTGTATTCAGGAACGAGTTGCAATACTCTCATTCCCCGAGGTTGTGCAATAGGGGGAGGAGGAACGTTGAATACAACTTTTGGTGGACTTGCAGCAGGAACATATTTTTTGCAGGTAAGTGGTGGTACCATTAGTGATCAATGCAATTTTACTCTCTCATTACAGAACAATTTTGATTGCAGCGGATGTGTTACACAAAGTACGTTGAGTGTAAATCCACCTCCCGTTAACGGAATATATCTGGCAGGACAGCAGGTTACTTTTTGTCTTAACATAACTGATTTTAATCCAACATCATCTAACTGGCTGCATGGTGTTGTTCCCTCGTTTGGACCCGGATGGGATTTGTCCACACTTGTTGCAATGCCTCCAACGTCTTGTTCAGGAAACGGAACATGGTCATGGTATAATAACCCAATTACTTCAACAGCGAATAATCAGACATTTGGTCCGGGCTTTTTCTTTGAGTCAGCAAGTGGCAACATCAATAATGTTGTAGATACAAATCCCGGAAATAATTTCGGTGATAACATTGGACCGAATTGTAATATTAATTTCTGTTGGAGAATAAATACACTCTCAACGGCTAATTGCATTTTTGGTGCAAATCTTAATGTGCTGATAAATACCTTTACAGATGGCGAAAGCGGCTCTTGGACTTCATCTGCCTGTTCCAATGATCCGGTACACGATTTATATGCAACACTTGCATGTTGTATTCCACCTTCTGTTAACATTACTCAACCTTTATGTTATGGGAATCAGGGTTCGGCCACAGGAACAGGTAACGGGAGTGGGCCATGGAAATATTTCTGGAAAAATGCCGCGAGCGTAGTCATACAGCAAAATGGTCCTATGGGTGGAAGCAGTAACATTAACAACTTGCCTCCCGGAATTTATTATCTGACTACAGAAGATATCAATGGTTGTCAAAGCACAACATCATTTGCTATTGTGGCACCACAACAACTTACTGCAACACTTACCACTGTTTCAACCAAATGTGCATTAAACAATGGTGCAATCAGCATAACAGCACAGGGAGGAACTTCTCCTTACACTTATAGTAACAATGGTGGTGTTAGTTTTCAGTCGAACAATGAGTTTAAAAATCTTGCCGCAGGCAATTATACCATAGTTGTAAAAGATAATCACAATTGCTCGGTTTCATTGCCTGCAACGATTGACCCCAGTACAGTTCCTGCAATAACATCAATTGTACATCAGGATGTGAATTGTTATAATGGAAGTGATGGTTCAATAACTCTTGGAGCTACAGGAGGTACAGCACCCTATACTTTTCAGGTGAATAACGGATCGGGTTTGATTTCACAAAGCCAGAATGTTTTTAATAATTTACCTTTTGGAGTTTATCAGGTTAGTGTGATAGATGTTTTTGGTTGTAAAGATGATTCAACAGTAATATTAAATCAGCCACCTGTTGTCAACCTTATTTCTGTGCCTACACCATCTGATTGTAATCTCAATAATGGAATTATTCAGCTAACTGTTACAGGTAGTTTCAGTGGTACATTACTTTACAGCATTGATAAAGGTTTGACCTTTCAACCTACCGATCAGTTTACAAATCTTAGCCCGGGAATTTATTTTATTCAAGTAGAGGATGGAAATGGTTGTCTGGTAAATGATACAGTAATTGTAAATACCATCAATGCTCCTAAGATAGACAGTCTGGAGTCACAAAACTTAACCTGTTATCATTCCGCTGACGGAGAAATTTCAGTATATGGTTCAGGTGGAGTTGGCTCGTTGTTGTATAGCATTGATGGAGGCACTTCATTCGGAGTAATCAATCAGTTTAATTCACTCACAGCAAATAGTTATCATGTAGTCATCAAAGACAACAACGATTGTCGTGTGAATAAACTTGCCATAGTTACAGAACCTTCTCCAATTATTATAAAAGCTGACGTAATGAGAACATCGTGTGGGTTAGATAATGGTGTAGTAAGTTTACACCCTGCTAACGGTGTGGCTCCTTTGCAGTATTCAATGGATGGAGGTGCAACCTGGACATTTAATAATATCTTTACAGGGTTACCATCCGGAAATGTAACTTTTCAGGTTGAAGATGCTAACGGATGTACTGCTCCACCCAGAACTTATAATATCCTTCCATCAACATCACCTGTGTTTTCGGATATTCAAATTCAGAATGTATTGTGTACAAACACCAATACCGGAATTATAACAATAATAACTGCAGATGGTACACCACCTATTTTGTACAGTATTGACGGAGGATTAACCACCCAAAGTGTTAATACATTTACAAACCTTATTGCAGGAAGCTATTCATTACGTTTAAAAGATGATATAGGTTGTGTGGCAGATTCAGTAATTACCTTATCACAACCTCCTGCACTTACTCTGTCTTCAAGTGCTGTCAACACCACCTGCAGTTATGCCAACGGAAGTATTGATATGACAGGAAGCGGAGGTGTTGTTCCATATCAATACAGTATAGATGGTGGTATTACCTTCTCTTCCGCTTCAACCTTTACTGGTCTGATATCCGGAACCTATAAAATTGTTATTCGCGATGCAAACAACTGCGAAAAGTCCTCAACCGTTACCATTGATGACGCTCCGGGACCACGTATAACAGGGAGCAGCTATACCCCACAAATTTGTGATGGTATTAATAATGCCTCTGTGAGTATTACTGCTGTCAGTGGTACAGGTGCTTTAATGTACAGTGCCGATAGTGGGATGACGTATGTCGGTACTATGAATATACAAAATCTCGCAGGTGGTGACCATACCCTGATCGTGATGGATCAGAATCAGTGTGCAGATACAGTACAGGTTACAATTCCTGTATATCACTCACCGATTATTAATGCAGTTAATACGGCTGACCCATTATGCTTTGGTGACAGCAATGGTAATGTAGTCATTCAGGCTTCGGGTGGAAACGGTACATTGCAGTACAGCATTGATAATGGATTATCATTTTTTAGCTCACCTGTTTTTAGTCAGTATCCGGCAGCAAGTTATATTGTCGTAGTAAAGGACACCAATCAATGTACAGCTGTGGACACTGTTGCATTATATCAACCTGATCCACTTGCAGTGCAAACTACCATTACGAATGAAACATGCCTGAACAGCAATGGCACAATTGCATTGAGCACAACAGGAGGAACGCCTCTATATCTGTTCAGTCTTAATGGTGCATCATCTGTAACAGATTCAGTATTCAATCAACTCAATGCAGGTAATTATACAGTTCAGGTTACGGATTTACATAACTGCACTGCTACACTTGCCGTCAATATTCAATCATTAGTGGCACCTGTAATAAATGCAGTTCAGATTCAACCTCTGAGTTGTTATCAATCTGCTGACGGCAGCATAACTGTTGCAGGCACAGGGAATGGAAATTTACAGTATAGCCTTGACGGAATTATATATCAGACTTCTCCTGTTTTTTCAGGATTGGCAGCTGCAACCTATCACGTTTATGTTAAAGACACCAATAATTGTGTGACTGATACTATCCTGACCGTGAGTGAGCCTGATGCAATTACGGCAAGCATACAAACTCAGTCTTCTAATTGTACTTTGGCCAATGGTGCTGTAACAGTAATAGCTTCAGGAGGAGCCGGAAGTTTATTATTTAGCTTGAATAACGGACCATTTACAAGTGCAACTACATTCTCAAATCTTGTTTCAGGTAATTACCAGATTACTATTCAGGATGCAAACGGATGTATGCAGAATTTTAATGCATCGGTAAGCAGTATTAACGGTGCTGTGATAAATAGTATTCTTACCACAGATGTATTATGTAATGGAAATCTTTCCGGAGGCATCACTATACAGGCAACAGGAGGCACAGGGCCGCTTTCATATAGCATTGATAATGGAACGACAACTTATGCTTCAGGTAGTTTCAATAATCTGGCTGCCGGAAATTATAACATTGTTGTAGCAGATACAGTCGGATGTGTTACCACTGCTTCTGCTGTAATTCTTCAGCCCGATGTATTGACAATAAATCAAAGCATAACACCTGCAACGTGTGGTCAGAATAACGGAGTGTTGCAATTTGTGGTTACCGGAGGAACCGGAAGTTATCTTTATTCTCTGGATAGTGTTATCTATCAAAGCTCATCTGTATTCAGTAGTTTACCGGCAGGCACTTATCAGATTTATGTAAAGGATGGCAATAACTGTTCAGCTAACGGAATAATTTCTCTGCCGAATCTTTCTGCACCTGTAATACAGATTGCTGTTAGTGGCAATATAACCTGCAATGGCGGAACGGATGGTTTTATTAATCTTACTGCTACTGGCGGAACAGGGTTGCTGCAATACAGTATCGATCAGGGTGTAAATTATCAGTCATCATCAGCTTTCAGTTCTCTGGCAGCAGGAAATTATCAGATTAGAATTAAAGATGAAAACAATTGTACCGTGGACACTTTGATTACTCTTACACAGCCACCACCAATAGGAGCTAATTTTAATATTACAGGAGCAAATTGTCAGCAGAGCAATGGGGCAATAGATATTTCTGCTTCAGGTGGAACTGGTAGTTTACTTTACAGTTTAAATAACAGTGTATTTTCACCACAGAATATTATTTCAAATTTAGCAGCAGGAAGTTATACATTAGATATAAAAGATATTCGCTCATGTGTGAAGAGCTATACAATAATTATACCTTCTGTCAGTGGACCAGTACTGGATACTATTATCAAAAATGACTTAATATGTAATGGAATTGCAAATGGTAGTCTGCTTGCAATTGCTTCAGGTGGATCAGGTAATCTTTTATTTAATATCAATAATGGAATTTTTGGTACTGATTCAGTATTCAATTCTCTTGCAGCAGGAAACTATACTGTTACTGTGAAAGATTCAGCAGGATGTATTAATGCAAAGCAAATAACTATCGCCACACCACCTCCAATTAATGTATCATTTTCTGTTACAAATCCGGCCTGTGGTCAGGCTAATGGAGATATTACCATTCAGGCAAGTGGCGGCTCAGGTGTATTGCTTACTTCCATTAATAATGGTGCTTTTTTTAATCAATTTAATTATGCAGGACTTTTGGCCGGAACATATCTGATAACAGTAAGAGACACTAACGGATGTGTAAACCAAAAATCAGTTTCGCTGAGCAATCTGTTAGCTCCATCCATTGTTAATATTCAAACAAAAAATATTAAATGTTTTAATGGAAATGATGGAGAAATTAAAATTACTGCAGTAGGTGGAACAGGAGCATTAAATTACAGTATTGACAATGGAAATAATTTTGTAACGGGGACGAACTTTACGCAATTAACTTCAGGCGCATATCAGCTTGCAGTTGTTGATCAGAATAATTGCCGTAGTGATTCTGTGATATATTTATCTCAACCTGATTCATTGCATCTTTCAATTGGCATAACTCCTGAAACATGTTCAAAAAATAACGGAATAATAAATTTGCAGGCAACCGGTGGAACAGTGCCTTATTTGTTTAGCATTGACAGTACTCATGTTTACACACCTGCAAACAGTTTTATAAACCGGACAGAAGGCTTGTATTATATTGCAGTGAAAGATAATCATCAATGTACAAAGCTGACACCAGTTTTTTTGCCTGACTTAACCGGGCCTGATATTCTTTCATTAAACAAGACCAACATTTCATGTTTTGGAGCAGCAGATGGATCTGTAAGTATTACTACTTCAGGAGGGAATGGAAATTTATTATATTCTTTAAACAATTTCAGCACCTCACAAAGCAGTCAGCAGTTTATCGGGTTGAATAAAGGCGCTTATATCATTTATGTAAAAGACACTAACAACTGTATTGCCAAAGCAAACTTCGCAATTTCAGAACCGTCATTACTTATCGGCTCTGATAATATTGCAGCCCCATTATGCAATGGATCTTCTGATGGTTCTGTAACGGTAACTCCTTCAGGAGGAACCTTCCCTTATACTATTGAATGGAACAATGGATCAAGCAACTTTAATCTGGCTTCTGTAGCGTCAGGCAATTATAGTTACATTATTTCTGATGCCAATAATTGTCAGTATGCTGACAGTTTATTTGTCAATCAACCTTTATCGCTTGCTGTTACAGATAGTATCAGAAACAGCTCATGCTCTGGAGGCGCCAATGGTCTGGCCATATTAACCGTTAGCGGAGGAACGTCTCCTTATCAGTATCAGTGGTCACCTAATTCGGGAAATACATATTATGCAACATCACTTGCTGCAGGCAATTATCAGATTACAATTACCGATGCACATGGATGTGTACTGAATCATAGCTTACAAATCAATGCACCCATTCCATTGGCCAATACATTTACAACAACAGATGTAAGTTGTTACGGAGGATCTGATGGAGCACTTACTGCAAATGTGAATGGCGGAACTTCTCCTTATTCTTATGCATGGAGTAACGGACAATCAGGTTCATCACAACTTTCAGGATTAACGGTTGGTGTATATACTGCTACCGTTACAGACGCCAATGGTTGTTCATCTCAGTTTACAGGTCAGATTACATCACCTGCTCAGATTAAACCTGACGGTGTTATTAATAATACTACATGTTATGGATATGATAATGGAATGGTAACATTGAATGTAACCGGTGGAGTTTCACCTTATACTTATTTGTGGAGTAACTCTTCCTCAGTAAACCCATTAGATTCTGTAACAGCAGGTGTGTATGTTGTAACAGTTACTGACGCACACGGATGTACCAAGATAAGAGCTTTCACAGTGAATCAGCCAACTGAAGTGGTTATTCAGGTTTCGCCTGATGATACTTTATGTATCGGACAGCAAACAATGATTTCATGTACAGCATTAGGAGGAACAGGAGGATATATTTATTACTGGAATAACAATCAATATACATCAGGTATTTCTGTTTCACCTTCAACTACGCAGGTGTATTATATTTATGCCGAAGATTCTAATCAATGCCGTTCTGCAACAGACAGTATTTCAGTATTTGTTTTCCCTCCACTGAATGTTACTTTAGTCGGAAGTGATACTATTTGTTCAGGACAAAGTGTTACGCTTACAGCCAATCCTTCAGGTGGAAATGGCGGACCTTATTATTATTTATGGTCTGATGGAAGTCAGCAGGCAACAGCAACCGTTTATCCTGCACAAACAGGAAGTGTTTCAGTGATGGTAACAGATCAGTGTACGGTGATTCCTGCAGCAGATTCTGTTCCGGTTCATGTTTATCCTACTCCGCAAATTGATATTACACCACTTATGATGGAAGGATGTATGCCATTGAGTGTTGAATTCAGCAATCAGTCTGTTTTACCTCCGGGAACTATTCTTAACTGGAACTTTGGTGATGGAAATACTTCTGATTTATTATTGCCTGTGAATGTTTATCAGCAAGCAGGAGTTTATTCCATAACTTTAACTGCGACAACACCACAACAGTGTGTTGATTCAGTAAATCTAACTGATATTATTCAGGTATATCCATTGCCTGTTGCTTCCTTCGCAGTTCAACCCGAGAAAGTGAACATTCTGCATCCTGAAATTAGCATTGTTGACAGCAGTAAACTGGCAGTATCTTGGTATTATAATTTCGGAGATGGTGAACAATCCATTAATCAGTTTCCCTCACATACTTATGCAGATACAGGTAAGTATGAGATTACGCAGATTGTCACGACTGAACATGGATGTACCGATACTACCATGCGCGAAATTGTAGTTGAAGGAGTGTTTACATTGTATATCCCCAATGCATTCACACCTAATCAGGATGGACATAACGATGAGTTCTTTGCTACCGGTTATGGCATTACCGCAGTAAATATGTTGATATTTAACAGGTGGGGAAATAAAGTTTTTGAAACAAACTCACTCAACGGAAAATGGAACGGACAGAATCTTTACAATGGAGCACTCTGTGCTCAGGGTGTATATGTTTATACTATGAAAGTAACAGATCAGTTTGGCGTTCCGCACACGTATCAGGGGCAGGTTACTTTAATCAGATAGATGACTGACCCAATAACAAAACAGGGTTTTCCAAATATCCTTTCACTGTATTGAGGAATTTAGCTCCTGTTACACCATCCACCACGCGATGATCACAACTTAGTGTTACACGCATTACATTACCTGCCATTACTTGTCCGTTTTTTACCACAGGAACGGATTTAATTGCGCCTACAGCAAGAATACATGCATCAGGAGGATTGATGATGGCAGTAAATTCTTCGATGTCAAACATGCCAAGATTTGAGATGGTAAAAGTGTTGCCTTCCCAGTCAGCAGGCTGAAGTTTTTTATCTTTTGCTTTAACAGCATACTCTTTTACTTCAGCATTAATCTGTGTAAGCGTTTTCGAATCGGCATAACGTACAACAGGAACCAACAGACCTTCTTCAACAGCCACGGCCACACCTATATTGATGTGATGATTGGTGCGAATAGTATCTCCCATCCATGACGAATTAACCTTTGGATGTTGCTGCAGTGCAGTTGCACATGCTTTAATTACAAAATCGTTGAACGACACCTTACTTCCTGTGGCAGCATTGATGGTTTCTCTTGCATCAATGCAGCGGCTCATTTCTATGTCAAGTGTCAGATAAAAATGTGGTGCCGTAAATTTACTTTCACTCAGTCTGCGTGCAATGGTTTTTCGCATTTGCGAAACAGGTTGCTCTTCAAAAGATTCGTGAGTGAGTGCAGTAGTCATCATGCCTCCGGCAACATAACTTCCGGGTTTAAACCAGTCAATATCTCTCTTGATGATGCGACCATTGTCGCCACTGCCTTTTATTTTTGAAAGGTCTATGCCTTTTTGTTCTGCTAAGGAGCGCGCAAGAGGTGATACTTTTAAGCGTGAATCACTCTGACTTTGAGCTGGTGAAGATACAGTTTTAACTTCCGGTTTAGGTTCTGCCTTGGGTGTAGGTTTCGATTCAGTTTTAGGAGCAGGTTTTTCTTCTTTTTTTGCTGCTTCAGACTGTTCTGCTGCCTTGTTTTTTTCTTCAGCTTCCAGCAAAGGTATATAATCTTCACCGGGTGCACCTATAATTGCCAACACTGAATTGATTGCACCTGCTTTTCCTTCAGGCACACCAATGTAAAGCAATGTTCCGCTTTGATAACTTTCAAATTCCATTGTTGCTTTGTCGGTTTCTATCTCAGCAACCAGATCGCCTGACTTAATGGTGTCGCCCACCTTTTTATGCCATTTAGCTACTACGCCTTCTGTCATAGTATCACTCATTTTAGGCATTCTTACTATCTCAGCCATTGAATTTCTTTTGTTATTTAATCTTCTTTAATATAAGGATAATCGTGTTGGTCGTAAACATCAATAAACAACTCTTCAGCATCAGGGTAAGGTGATTCATCTGCAAATTTTACACTGTCTTCAACAATTTCCTGCACACGTTTTTCAATTGCTTCCAGTTCTTCCTTGGTTGCAAATTTTTTATCGAGAATGGTTTGATGTACTTTATCAATCGGATCCTGATGTTTGTAACTTTCCACTTCTTCTTTGCTACGGTACTTGGCAGGATCACTCATCGAGTGTCCTTTGTAGCGGTAAGTATGCATTTCGAGCAGATAAGGACCATTGCCATTTCTACAGTGATCAACAGCTTTCTGCATGGCATCATGCACAGTTTCCACAGTCATCCCATCTACCGGTTCGCTGGGCATGTTAAATGCTTCGCCTAACTTATACAACTCTGTAACATTGCTTGTGCGTTGCACAGATGTTCCCATTGCATAATGATTGTTTTCAATAATAAATACCACAGGCAGTTTCCAGGTCATGGCCATATTTAATGCTTCATGAAAAGCACCTTGCCTGATGGCGCCATCGCCCATATAACACAATGTTACGTTTTTGGTTCCTTTATATTTTTCAGCAAATGCAATTCCCGCACCTAATGGAATTTGACCTCCAACAATTCCATGTCCTCCGAAAAACCGTTTAGAGGCATCAAACAGGTGCATACTTCCACCTTTGCCTTTGCTGCATCCTGTTGCCTTGGCAAACAGTTCAGCCATTACTGCCCTGGCCGAAGTCCCTTTTCCTAAAGCATGAGCATGATCGCGATATGCTGTAATCATATTGTCATCAGGTGTAATTACTGACAAAGCTCCTGCAACCACTGCTTCCTGACCAATATATAAATGACAGAAACCTTTAATCTTTTGCATACCATAAAGCTGACCGGCACGCTCTTCAAATCTTCGCATGAGCAGCATTTCTTCGTACCATTTCAGATAAGTTTCTTTCGAAAATTTTTGTTTAGCCATAATTTTGTTTGATGCAAAAATAAGATAATATTATTGAGTTAAGAAAAAGGGTAGTCTGACTCAAGTGAAAATGAAATACATTGTTTTATATCTACTTTGATAAGTATTGGTTAAGAGTGAAATTGATGGTTTTGTGATGAATTGATAAAAGTTGTAAACGCATGCAGAATCATATTTTTTTGAATTGAATGATACAGATGTCATTTATTTGATTCACTTAATTGCTCTGCAGTAAATGTAAATGGGAGGAGCGATTTTACATTTTTCAGAACAATAATTTTCTCGCCTTCGCCTTGCATGATAAACCTGATGTCATTACCAAACAAATGTTCATACTCAGTCATTACCTGACGGCAGTTTCCACAGGGGCTTACCGCTACAGGGGATGTATTTTTTCCGGCAAAAGCAGCAACTGCAATAGCTTTAAATTTTACACCCGGATGATGAGCACTTGCAGCAAACACAGCTACCCGCTCAGCACAAAGCCCTGATGGGTAAGCAGCATTTTCCTGATTAGAACCTGTAACAGTCAATCCGTTTTCGAGAAGAACAGCAGCACCTACATGAAAATCGGAATATGGAACATAGGCTGTTTGAGTTGCTTTGCGTGCATCAAGCATAAGATTGCGCCATTCCAAAGGCAATTCATTCATAGAGTCATAAAGTTCGTAACTGTTTGTGGAATCAACTTTCTGCATTAATAATTTAATTTTAAAAGGGATGCTAAGATAACATTGTTTTCAATAGAGTAAAAACATGGCATTTGCAAAACTGTTTTGTTCAGAATACCTTTGCTGTAGAATTTTAATATTATGGGTAAAGGAGATAAAAAATCACGTAAAGGTAAACTGGCTATTGGTTCGTATGGCAAGAAAAGAAAAGCACGTAAGCCAAAAGCAGCAGCTAAAGTTGCAAAAAAGTAATAACCTGAAAATCCTCTGTTCACACGGGGGATTTTTACTTTAAAACAACAATGATATATGGCAGGTTCCATACTTTTATTAGACACTTTTCATGAATCATTTATTCCCATGCTCAGGGAAATGAAATTTAGTTGTACTGAGGCTTATGACTGGAGTCGTGAAGAGGTAGAAAATCAGGTAAAAGATTTTGACGGTTTAGCCATACGAAGCAGGATGCCCGTTGATAAATCACTGCTTCAGAAAGCTGCCAAACTGAAATTTATTGCGCGAGGTGGTGCAGGTATGGAAAATATTGATGTGGCTTTTGCAGAACAACAGGGCATAGCATGCCTTAACGCACCTGAGGCAAACCGCGATGCTGTTGGCGAACATGCACTGATGATGTTGCTTGCTTTGATGAATCAACTACTGAAAGCAGATGCAGAAGTAAGAAGTGGAATTTGGCTGAGAGAAGAAAACAGAGGCAACGAATTGCACGGAAAAACAGTGGGAATTATTGGTTTTGGAAATATGGGCAGTGCTTTTGCCGAGAAAATTTCAGCAATGGGAGTTAGCCTGCTGGCCTATGATAAATACATTTCGATTGATAACGAAAAATTTCCTTATGTCAGGCAGGTTTCGCTGGAAGAACTACAGAAGCAGGCTGATGTTATCAGTTTGCATGTGCCATTGACTGAGGAAACCCGTTATTTTATAGATGATAAGTTGATATCATCATGCCAAAAAAACATTTATATAATCAATACTGCCCGCGGCAAATGTCTGAATACAGCGCATTTGGTTAAGCATTTGAAATCCGGTAAAGTTTCAGGAGCATGCCTGGACGTACATGAGTATGAAACATCCTCCTTCGAAAAATTAGATTCTATGCCTGAACCATTTGAGTATCTTATTCACTCTGCGAAAGTTATACTTACTCCTCACATAGCCGGTTGGACACATGAATCAAACCGTAAAATAGCTGAGGTGCTGGCAAAAAAAAATTGCTTCACTAACGACATAAATCTTCATGCCTGAGCCAAACCAATTTGATATATTTGCACTGATAAAAATCATAAATTGTGACGTTAATTAAATCAATTTCAGGGATCAGAGGAACGATAGGAGGCAAGGTTGGTGACTCGCTGACACCCTATGATGTAGTAAAATTTACAGCTGCTTATGCCACCTGGTTGCAGGGGCAGCACCCTCCCAAAACTAAATGTAAAATAGTATTAGGCCGTGATGCACGTATCAGCGGCCCCATGATTCATCAACTTGTTTGCGGAACACTTACTGCAAAAGGGATGGATGTTATTGATGTAGGTCTGTCAACTACTCCGACTGTAGAAATGGCAGTGACCTTTCATAAAGCACATGGAGGAATTATACTGACGGCAAGCCACAACCCCAAACAGTGGAATGCATTGAAATTACTCAATGGCAAGGGTGAGTTTATTTCTGCTGCTGACGGAGAGCAATTACTCAAAATAGCAGAGAATGACAACATGGAATTTGCACAGATCAACCAAATCGGAACTGTAACTAAAGATGATACTGCTATTCAAAAACATATTGAAGCTATTCTTGCTTTGCCTTTGGTAAACAGAAAAGCTATATCCGAGAAAAAATTTAAAGTTGTTATTGATTGTGTTAACTCTTCAGGTGGAATTGCACTTCCGCCTTTGTTAAAGGCATTAGGAGTAGAGGAAGTAACAGAATTATATTGTACACCTGACGGAAATTTTCCTCATAACCCCGAACCACTTCCTGAACATCTTACTGATCTGAGCAAAACAGTTGTAAAAAACAAAGCGCATCTCGGAATCAGCGTTGACCCTGATGTGGACAGACTGGCACTGGTTTGCGAAGACGGAGAAATGTTTGGTGAGGAATATACACTCGTTGCAGTTGCAGATTATGTTCTGAAGCATAACAAAGGAAACACAGTGAGTAATCTTTCGTCAACACGTGCATTACGTGACGTTACCGAAAAAGCGGGAGGCACTTATTACGCTTCAGCTGTTGGCGAAGTGAATGTGGTGGAGATGATGAAAGCAAAGCAGGCTGTCATCGGTGGTGAGGGCAATGGAGGAGTTATCTATCCTGAGTTGCATTATGGCCGTGATGCATTGGCAGGAATAGCATTATTCCTGAGTCATCTGGCATTGTATGGAAAATCTGTTTCTATGCTGAGAGCTTCTTATCCTGACTATTTTATTTCGAAGAATAAAATTGAACTCACACCTGAGATCAGTGTTGATGGAGTGCTCGAGTCAATGAAAGAAAAATATAAGAAGCATAAAATTAATTCGATTGACGGAGTAAAAATCGAGTTTGAAAAAGAATGGGTTCATCTGCGAAAGTCAAACACCGAACCTATTATCCGTATTTATGCCGAAAGTGAGAGTCTGACAACAGCAGAAAATCTCGCTGAAAAAATTATATTAGATATCAAAGAAGTTATTAATCATCCGGCACAGGCCTGATGTCTCTTTATCCTAACGAATCAAATTACAATGAAAGTTTACTTTGACAATGCTGCCACCACACCATTAAGGCAGGAAGTAATTGATGCCATGCTGCAGGTAATGCAAAACCAGTATGGCAATCCATCATCTATTCATTCTTTTGGCAGAGAAATGAGGTCGGCAATCGAGGGTGCACGTAAAACGGTGGCAAAGCTGCTGAAGGTTTCTCCTGCAGAAATTTTCTTTACATCAGGAGGTACAGAGTCCAATAATATGGCCATCAGATGTTCAGTGAATGACCATAAAATTACGCATGCAATTTCTTCGCGTATCGAACACCATGCAGTTACACATACACTGGAAGATCTGGAGCACAAAGGTGTACTGAAAGTAAGTTGGGTTAAACTCAGTCCTCAGGGCGAAGTAGATTATAATCATCTAGAAGAATTGCTTAAGAACAATCCCCGTTCATTGGTTTCGCTCATGCATGCCAATAATGAATTAGGTACACTTAATGATATTGACCGTATAGGAGAGTTATGCAAACAGTACAACGCCATTTTTCATTGTGATACTGTTCAGGCAATTGGTCATTTTCCTCACGACCTTATTAAAACACATGTAGATTTTATTTCATGTGCAGCACATAAATTTCATGGGCCCAAAGGAGTTGGATTTATTTATATCAGCAACCGTTTAAAAATTTCTCCGTTAATAACCGGAGGAGCACAGGAAAGAAATATGCGTGGCGGCACAGAGAATGCTTATGGCATCATTGGTCTTGCAAAGGCACTTGAACTTGCATACCATGAAATGGAGGAAGACAAAAAACATATTACGGGACTAAAAAAATACATGATTAAAAAAATCACAGAGGAAATTCCCGGTACAAAATTTAATGGCAACACAGGTGATAACAGCCTCTATACAGTTTTGAATGTGTCATTACCACCACATCAGGGAAAAGAAATGATACTTTTCAATCTTGATATTGCAGGCATTGCAGCTTCAGGTGGCAGTGCATGTTCATCAGGGAGCGAAATAGGTTCTCATGTGTTGGCAGGTATTCATGCCGATCCTGAAAGACCTGCAGTTCGTTTTTCTTTTTCACGATATAATACCAAAGAGGAGGTTGATTATTGTGTAGAGAAACTCAAAGAGCTTTTTGCAGTAAATGTTGAAGTGAAACATTGATTTTGCTAAATGGAGAATGTTCCATTGGTTCATGATCCACAAATAGTGGAGAAAGAAGCACGGATGAAGGAAGATGAAACACGTGACTTTCTGCTGAATCTTAAAAAGGAATACCGCTCACATCAGATAGACTCAGTTGTGCATCAGCTGAACTCCGAAGTTTCTGCTGCTATTGACTGTATAGCATGTGCTAATTGCTGCAATAAACTGAATCCTGCTTTTACAGATAATGAAATAGAAAACATTGCAGCTGATAAGAAAATATCTGCAAAGCAATTCATAGAAAATTATCTCGACTATAATGAAACTGAAAATTATGGAGTAATGAAATTTCGTCCATGTAAATTTTTAGCAGATAAAAAATGCACTATATATTCCATCAGACCCGAATCTTGCAGAGAATACCCGCATCTGTCGCGTCCGAATTTTATTTACCGTAACAGGAGTACCATTCACAATTACAAAATGTGTCCCATTGTATATAATGTGGTGGAGCAGTTAAAAAGAAAACTCCCACTGAAAACAATGGAATAATTACCGGTTCAACTTATAGCTTTTCTGAATAACGAATTATTCAAACGTCCACCCTTCAGGAAAAACAGAGCGCGTGAAGTTTTGAGTTTTGGCGAGCGAGCGGAGAATATTTTCTTTACTCGTAATACCTTGTTTTAATTTGATGGCTTTAATGTTTTTCAGAAGATTGATTTGTTCTTCTGTTTTTGGAACAAAACTGTTCATGTAGAAAAAATTGTTTACCATGATTTCTTTGGTGTAAATGGTTATTAAAAAATGTTGGTGTAATAACAGCATCTTACGAAAAGCGGTTATGTAGGGTTTCAGGAAAAAGCAGAAGGGTTAAAATTTCACATAACCTGCATCAGCCAGTTTATACATGTTTTCGCTGATAGAAATTTTTGAATCGCGGAAATAAAAAACTCCGCCCCAACTGTAAACCACCTTGCTGAATAATGCTGTCTTGTCACCCTGTGTAACCAGGACATTATAAACAGTGCGTTTATCTTCACTGATAGTCTCTCTGGTAATGGAAACATTTTCGGGAGGCTGAGAAACAACCATTGGTTGCACAGCTTTCTTATTCTCAACTGTTTTTTCGGTTTTAATAATTACAGCGGGATCATTCTTTTTTACTTCGGTAACAGGAGGTACATCTTCACCACCTTTTTTACCAATTTTTCCTTTTATGGCATCCTGTCCTTGTTCAGGCACAATGGGTTCTTTTTCGTCTTGCCCCTTATTGGTATTAAGAGTTGTTTCAGGTTCATCCATGCCGCTTGCACCTGTTGCTTTGTTGGACACATCTTCTCCACCTGCAGCCTGTGCCTGCTTTTTGGGAGTTTCTTTTCTATCTTCGGTTACGGGAACTTCCGGTACACTTTTATCGGTTGTTTTGTTTTCTGCAGTTTTATCAGCAACAGTTTTAGGATTAACGTTTTCCTGTGGTTTGACAGTTTGCTTTGGTTTAGAATTTTCTTCCGGTTGTTTGGTTTTGTTTTTTGCAAGTGTACTGTCAACAGCAGGTTTAGGAGGATTTTTCTTAAATTCTTTTTCAGCGCGTTTTAACTCTTCTTCTGCTTTTTGAATTGCCGACTGAATGGACTTGGTATAATCCGTGTCGTAATCAAAATCGTCATACTTTTTGGAATAAGTAATCTTGGCAACAGGTTGATTAAAGACTACAATATTTACTCCTTCGTATTGTTTAATCAGAACCACAGTGAAAGGATACGATTCAAAACCCTGTTCCACTCTTTCTTCATCATCTACCCGTGTATTGATATTAATTTTCTTGTTGATATATCCGGGTTTGTTAAATGAAAGAATATAATCTGCTCCTATTTCGAGATTCAGTGTATAGGATGACTGACCCGGAAGCGTTTCAATATCCTGACCATCGCGCTGCAAAACCATATAGGCATCAGAAAGGCTTCCTCCTCCGTCAATTTTAAATTTTGCGTTAATAGTAATTGTTTTTTTAGTCTGAGCTTCGCTGATAATCGAGCTAAATGTGAAAAACAGAAGAAGCAAAATCAGTATTTGCTGAAAACCAAACTTTATTTTGGTAAACATTTGTAATTTTATTCCGTTAAAAACGCTCAAACCGGTTACAAAATTAGTTATTTGACAAAAGCTATTAAGAAGGTATTGCGAAAGAATGAACACTTTATACGAATTATTTAAAAAAGGGTTCTGCCTGAAAAGCAGGGCTATATTATTTTTCTTGTTTTTGTTTTCCATGGTATCCAACTTTTCAATGGCACAGGAAAATATTACCATGCAGCAGACGTTGGATTATATGAATGAAAAATTCGGTGGTAAGTATGTGATTTCTATTAATTATGGAGTTGTAATAGCCTCTTATTTTGACGGAAGTGAGAAATATCGCGAAGATCAGGCAAGCATAAAAGATTTGGATACTGCCAGAGTTTATTACAATTCAAAAACGAAAATGCTGATAGTAGGATGTGCCAATCCGCAGAAAAAATGCGTTACACGCGAATTCTTAGGCAAACGGTTGTTTTATGGCCGCATCAGTTTTCCGGTTTCTTATTCTCAGAAAACTACCGATGGTTTGGTCAAAGCATTTAAACACATGATTCGGTTAGTAAATGAAAAAAATTATCAAAGCAATGAACCTTTTGAATAAACAGAGAATCTTACTCCTGATTTTAACAATGGCTACCTCTTTTGCAGTAAATGGCCAGACTAAATCTGAGCAGCTCAAAGGAGTGACGGATTCATTGTTTAATCAGGGAAGAATAAAATTCAACAACGGAAAATTTGAAGAAGCATTGAATGATTTCAGAGCCGTTGTGAAACTGGATGCATCTCATGTAAATGCATTACTGCAATGTGGATTTTGCAATGCTATTCTCAAGAACTATAATGAAGCTGTTACTGATTTCAGTAGCGTAATTGCCTTACAGCCTGAGCATGAATGGGCTTATGTTTCGCGGGGCAGTGCATATAATAAACTGGAGCAGTACGAAAAAGCGATGGATGATTTTAATGTAGCTTTAAAACTCAAGCCTGACGATGCAGAAGCTTATAACAACAGAGGATTTTCGAAGAAAATGCTGGGAGACAAAACAGGTGCATGCGAAGACTGGAACAAATCGAAAAAGTTGGGGAATGAAGAAGCTAAAATTATCCTGAAAAATAATTATTGCAAATGAAAAAGCTATTGACATCTTTCATCATTCTTGGAGCAGCAATGTTATTGCTCACAGGATTTAATTTGCCTCAGGATGCCAAAGATTATACTGCTTGTCTCAGGAAAGTCAACAAAAAATTCGGTGCTGAAACAAAATTATGTCCTGCATCATCCAAACCTTATAAAGTTTGGTTTGTGAATGATTGTAATGATACGCTTGCTGTAAAACTTGCCGTTCAGGAAACTTCAAAGAGATGGAGAACTTTCGTTCGTTTGCAGCTTTTGCCGGGTGATACCATTTCGGGTTATGCATGCAACAGCACCGGAAAATACCTTTATTACGCCAAGCAATATGCTGACAATTCAGTAGAATTGCCTTCAGATGAGGAAATCAACAGCAGTAATATTCACTGAGAATATTTCTTTGTTCTGAATAAATTGTAAAAAATAAATTTCAGATTGGGTTTAATCAGTTACCCATAATTTTGGCATACTTGGTTGAGTTTGCCGGATCTATTTCATTCAGCAGATTGGTTATTCTTACTTTCTGATCGGGATAGGCTCCTGTAAAAATATTTACAATCTCATCTGCTTTGGCATAAAACAAAGTTTGCAATAACAGCGATCCCGGTTTTTCGCGATACACATCACTTAACAGTTCAAGGCTTTCAGTAATGTTTGACAAGCCATCATCTTTTTTCTTGGACATTACATCCAAACCTTTGATGTGATACTGATAAAACATCTCATGAAATGGTTTAAATACAGGGTTGGTAAGATTTTCGGCTAACCAGTAACGGTTGCGTGTTCCTTCAAAGGCACGCCACCCTGCTTCGCGTGCATTCTGCATATTGTTTACAAGGGCTTGCGCTTTTGCAAAAAATGGTGCTCCTCCATTCAGGTGAAAGCTGTCATAGTCCATTCCCAAAATGATGTAGGCATAAAAACCAAGCACTGCTGTTAGGTTAGGATTGCTGCTGTTTTCAGTAAATTCCAGTGGCTGATACTCGATGTACTTGAACTGAAAATCATCATCATTAAAATTCAGAATTGGAGAGTAGTAAGACGTATTAAATATCGGTCTGCGAGAAGTTATCTGAATACTTCCTTTGAATTCGTCATTGGAAACACGCTCGTTTACTGTGATGGTAACTGAACATTCAATGCGTTCCTGATTAAGGAATTTATCAGTTGTCCATTTAGTGTTATTCATAAACTCAAAAATGGCTTGCTGCAGAGTTTCAAAAACTTTTTTGTCCACATTTTGTATTTGTGGTGCCATCACATTGATTTGGCAGTTCAACTCCTGAGCGTGGAGGCGCAATGCCATGATGGTGAGAAATAAAAAGACAATGGTTTTCTTCATTGCACTAAAGTAATTATTTTATTTACAATATCAGCGGCAACTTCTTCTTTGGTTTTTTTGTCGTAAGGAAAAACCTTTTCGTTGCTGTCAATAATGGTAATACGGTTAAACTCCGACCCGAATACTTTATTGTCGTCATCAAGCATATTCAGTACAATAAAATCAAGGTTTTTGCTTTTTAATTTTTTCACTGCATTGGCTTCTCCGTTTGTGGTTTCAAGTGCAAAACCCACAAGAATTTGTCCTTTCTTTTTTTGTTTACCCAGTGTGGCAGCAATATCTGTTGTTGGTGTCAGTGTGAGTGAAACAGGTTCATCACCTTTCTTCTTGATTTTTTGTTGAGCCGGCTCAGCAGGCTTATAATCAGCCACAGCAGCAGCAAGAACTACCATGTCAGTTGCACTAAATATTTTTTGACATTCATTCAGCATATCTTCTGCTGATGTAATCGAAATGGTTTTAATTCCGTTGTGTATTTCACTCGTAGCAACTCCCGGACCAACTATCAGCGTTACTTCAGCGCCCTGCTTATGTAGCATATTGGCAATAGCAATTCCCATTTTCCCTGACGAGTGGTTGCCAATAAAACGTACCGGGTCAATGGCTTCGGTGGTAGGGCCTGCAGTAACAATTGCTTTTTTATTTTTCAGAGGCAGTGAGGGATTAAAAAAGCGGATTATTTCTTCAACAATTTTATCAGGTTCCGACATTCTTCCTTCGCCATTGAGGCCACTTGCCAGTTCACCTTTTTCGGGACCGATTTGCAAGATGCCTTTTTCGCTGAGAGTTTTTAAGTTTTGTTGTGTAGTGCTATGCTGAAACATATCCACATCCATAGCAGGTGCTATCATTACCTGCGCACGGCATGAGAGGTAAATAGCAGTGAGCAGATTATCGCAGGAGCCATTGGCCATCTTGGCAATGGTGTTGGCTGATGCAGGAGCTATCACAAACAAATCGCACCATAAACCCAATTCCACATGGTTGTTCCACGAAGCATCTTCATTGGCAAAACTCTGATAAACGTTGTTTTTGGATACGGTAGATAAAACAAGAGGTGAAACAAAATCACTGGCAGAGTTGGTTAATACCACTTTTACCTGTGCACCTTGTTTCACCAATTGGCGAACCAGTTCGGGAGTTTTGTAAGCAGCTATGCTACCGGTTACTCCCAGCAGGATTTTTTTTCCCTGCAACATGGTTATTAGAGTTCTTTCGATTCCTTGGTATCTTCAGTAGCAGGATTGCGGAAATAAATTTTTCCGTCAAGAAAATCCTGAATGGCTACAAGAGTTGGTTTCGGTAAACGCTCGTAATACTTCGAAATTTCTATTTGCTCACGGTTTTCAAATACTTCATCAAGCGTATCGGTTGAAGAAGAAAATTCGCTTAGTTTATCGTGTAACTCTTCGCGGGTTTCTGCAGCAATATGATTAGCTCTTTTTGCTATGATAGCAAGGCTTTCGTAAATGTTGCCTGTGCCTTTTTCGAAGTCAACCACATCACGTGTAATTGTTGACTGAGCTACGTTTCTTGTATTCATTATGCAAATTATTAATTGTTACTTTTTATATCTTTTAATTTTTCATTGATAGAAGCGTACAATCTGTCGGCTTCTTTTTTATAAGTTGTCTGAGGAAAGGTTTCTACAAGTCTGGAATAATATTCCAATGCACTTTTATACCGTTCTTCTTTTTTAGATTCTATACTGTTTCCGGCATAAAGGTAAGCCGATTTAAACATCAAAAATAAGCATTCTTCCTGATATTTAGTAGTCGGAAAGTCTGTTATTACATTACCCAATGCAACAATAGCGGATTTGTATTCTTCCATTTTGTAGTAAAGCATGGCATTGTCCCAGGCTTTTACTTCCAGTTTCTGACGTAATTCGTCAATCAGATTGTTACATTCAGGCACTCTGGCACTGTTGGGATATTTATTGATGAAAAGCTGAAACTGGCGTATGGCATCCGTACTGCTTTGCTGGTCGAGGCTGGAGGGTGCAGAGTCCAGATAATAACAATAGGCATTGTAATACAAAGCATCTTCTGCCTTGCTGCTTGTAGGAAATGTCTGCGCAAAATTGTTGAAGTGGTAAGCAGCGCTGGTATAATCTCCCGTATAAAAATAACAGAGGCAGTAATAATAGTAAGCATCCTCTGCCTTATCTGTTCCTCTGAAAACTACTATCAACTCTTCAAACAACTGCAATGCATTGTAGTATTTCTTGTCTTCATAATACTTCACCGCAGCATTGTATTTCATATTCATATCACCGCTTTTGCGAATACGGTTGAAGCGGCTACAGGAACTGAACAGCAATGTTATAGCTATCAGACTGATAATGACCTTATTTAGTCGTGAAACATTCATTGGGGGCGCAAAGATAATTGAAAGTTTCAATCATAACGAGAAAGATGATTGACAGAGCATATTTTAACTATAAAAAATATGAATATTTGATGTTTTATTTAGTGTGTTATCTTAATTTTAACCCCTTCAAAATTTAAAATCAAATGATCAAGAAAATTTTACCTCTAATCACTTGTGGTTTTTTGAGTCTATCAGCATTAGCTCAATCAGACTACAGACTCATGTTGTCGGGAAAACCGGAGTTCCCTGCTGAAAACACAACAGAATTTATACAGTCGGATATTCCGTCTCAGGAGGAAATATGTCAGGGATATTATTACCGTTATATTCAGTTTTACTCTGTTCCAACTGAACAGCAAAAGGAATTGCTGGAACAAACCGGTATAAAACTCCTGGACTATATACCAAGAAATACTTTTTGGAGTGCAATTCCATTAAATTACAACAAAACACAATTACAGCAATTTGGAATTCGCTCGATAACAAGTCGTACTTCAGAGCAAAAACTCGCAGTAAACATGCTTGGCGAATATCCTGCTTATGCAATCCCAGCACCGGGAAAGTTGACCGTGAGAATTCAGTATCAGAAAAACTTATCGGCTGCTGATGTGATGGCATGGGCTTCAAGTTTCGGTGCAATTTTGCATGTAACTGAACTGAACCAGATTATTGAAATAAATATTCAGCAAAGCGATGTAGAGAAATTAACTCAGCAGCCCTGGGTGTTTTTTGTATCACTCACAGCCCCTCCATCAGTTAAGGATGATACTATGGGACGCAGCCTTCATCGCAGCAATGCTATAAACAATGACCTGATTATGGGTAGAAAATACAATGGCAACGGAGTGGCAGCAGCGTTGGCTGATGATGGTTTTGTAGGACCACACATTGATTTTACAGGCAGAATAACAAATTATGCAACAGGTACAGGTCAGACTCATGGTGATATGACCAGTGGTATTCTTGCAGGTGCAGCAAATCTCAATCCTGTTTACAGAGGTATGGCAGATGGTGTTCAACTTTATGTTTTTGACATCTCAGGTTATACCCACATTCTGAATGCTGTTGCCAATTATGATACGATAAAAACAGTAGTTACCTCTACCAGCTATTCGCAGGGATGTAATGAATATACAACAGATACTCAGTTTGGAGATCAGACCATTCATGATAACGGACAATTAGAATTTGTTTTTTCTGCAGGAAATAACAATGGCGCCAACTGCGGCTATGGCGCAGGAGGCAGTTGGGGAAATATTACAGGCGGCTACAAACAAGGTAAGAATGTGATTGCAGTTGCTAATCTTGATGCTATGGAAGTAATAGATCCCAGCAGCAGCATAGGCCCTGCTTCTGACGGACGTATCAAACCTGATATTGCTTCAAATGGTCGCGATCAGATGTCAACCGATGAGGGAAATACCTATCAGGTGGGAGGCGGAACGTCTGCTGCATGCCCCGGAATTGCAGGTATAACCACTCAGTTGATTCAGGCTTATAAAGAATTATATACAGACACAATTGCACCAACAGCATTGATAAAAGCATGTTTGCTCAACAGTGCGGAAGATATTGGAAATCCCGGACCTGATTTTAAATATGGATGGGGTAGAGTAAACGCACTGCGTGCCGTAAAAACTCTGGAAGATAATCACTTTATACATGGTTCCATATCACAGGGCGACAGTTTAACCTTCAATGTGAATGTTCCTGTTGATGTAAAAGATTTCAGAGTGATGGTTTATTGGCATGATCAGGGTGGTTCACCTGCTGCTTCAACTTATCTGGTGAATGATATTGATATGACTGTTACTGATCCTACAGTTGCAGTATGGACTCCATGGGTATTGGATGCCACACCAAATACTACTGCATTAAATACTCCTGCAGTAAGAGGTGTTGACCATCTCAACAATATGGAACAGGTAACACTTGCCGATCCTGATGCAGGCAGTTACACAATTTCTCTTAAAGGCTTTGCTATTCCACAGGGTCCACAGGAATTTTATATTGTGTATGAATACAGAATGGATGATATCACTGTAACATACCCATTAGGAAGAGAAGGATTTGTGCCCGGTGAAACAGAAGTATTACGCTGGGATGCACTCAAAGGATTAGGAGGATTTACACTCGAATATTCCACTGACAATGGTGCCACATGGAATAACATTGGTAATGTGAGTCAGAATACATTGCAATATCAGTGGACTGTTCCAAGTACCATAACCAGTGAAGCACGCGTAAGAGTGACACGCGGTACGGTAAGCGGAATGAATACAGAACCATTTTCAATAATAGGAGTGCCACAAAACCTGCATGTTGTTTATGGATGTGTTGACTCTATTAAAATAGCATGGAATGCAGTTACCGGTGCGGCATGGTACGAAGTAAGTTTACTCGGAAATATGTATATGGATTCTGTTGGTACCAGTAACACAACAGATTATGTATTTACTAATCTTAGTTCAAGTAATTCATATTGGTTTAGTGTAAGAGCAGTTTTTCCTGATGGAAATAAAGGAAGAAGAGCTATTGCAGTTAACAAATCACCCGGAATCATAAATTGTCCGAATATTCCTCCATTAGTTGCATTTTCATCTAATTTCAGTTCAGGATGTGTAGGAAAAACGTTTCAGTTTACAGACTTGAGTTCCAGTGCACCCAGTTCCTGGAACTGGAGTTTCAATCCTAATACTGTAACTTTTGTAAACGGAACTTCTGCATCCTCACAAAATCCACAAGTGCAGTTTAATGCTACCGGTATGTATGATGTAACCCTCATTGCTGCTAATGGTATTGGTGCGGATACCACTACCGTTGCTTCTATGATTAATATTATTCCGGCACAACAGCCACCGGTGACTGAAGATTTTCAGACTGCAGGTTTCCCTCCGCAATACTGGTCAATTGATTCTTCCAACACCAGTTATACCTGGACGAAAAGTGGAAATATTACGGGTATCTACGGCACAAGTACAAACGCTGCTTTTGTAAATAACTATAGTTATAATGGTTATGGTGCAGAGGATGGGTTGATTACATACAGTGTTTCATTAAGCAATGCAGCATCAGCAACTTTAACTTTTGATGTTGCTTATGCACCATATTCGATACCCGGTTACAGTGATACGCTTAGAGTTGATATTTCTACCGACTGTGGAAATACTTTTCAAACAACAGGATATTTTAAAGGCGGATTGGACCTTTCCACTACAGGAGGAACCTTAAATACTTCGTTCTATCCTTCATCTGCAACGCAATGGCGCAGAGATACTATTTTGCTGAATAATTATTTGGGTGATGATGTTGTAATAAAGTTTGTCAATATCAACGGATTTGGGAACAGATTATATATAGATAATGTGAACATTGATATGACAACAGGAGTAAATAACCTGCAGACAGCATCAGACAATATAAGTATCATACCTAATCCATCCAATGGTATTTTCAGAATTCAAACTCCGCAAGGACATGGTTCTTATCAGGTTGAGGTATTTGATTTGAGTGGCAAGTTGGTTATGAAAGACATAATTGCTGCAAATCAGAATGAAAAATTGATTGACATGCGCAATTTCACAGATGGTGTTTATACGCTCAAAATGACAGGTGTTGCACAAACTAAAATGTTTCGTTTGATTAAGAATTAAATTTGTAATATGCATATTTCAGAAAGGCTGTCTGTTTAAGGCAGCCTTTCTGATTTTAATCATTTGCATTTCTATCAGTTAATATCATAGCTTTACATTTTCAAGACTGAAAAATTTAACAAACTGCGTTGATAACTAAAATGACTTTGTTTACGTTTAAAGGATAAATTTTGATTTTTTTGCATTTAAACATTAAACCACCATTACCTTAATACATCATGAATAAGAATAACTACTGCGTGATTATGGCGGGCGGCATTGGAAGCCGTTTCTGGCCTATGAGCCGCAATGCTTTTCCAAAACAGTTTCTTGACATACTTGATAGCGGCAAAACATTGTTGCAACAAACCTATAACCGGTTTACACAGATTTGCCCAAAAGAAAATATTCTCATTGTAACAAATGAGTCGTATGTTGATCTGGTAAAAAAGAATCTTCCTGATTTGCCTGTGGAAAATATTCTTGGAGAACCACTCAGACGTAATACTGCTCCCTGTGTATCGTATGCTGCATTTAAAATTGCTTCAAAAAACCCTGATGCCAATATTATTGTAGCTCCTTCTGATCACGTCATTACCAAGGAAGATGCTTTTATTGAAACAGTTAAAGAAGGATTAAATTTTACCAGGGAAAGTGACTGTTTGCTTACCATTGGAATCACGCCAAGTAGGCCTGATACCGGTTATGGATATATTCAGTTTGTTGATGACAAAAAGAATAGCAACAGTTCTGTTTTTAAAGTAAAAACTTTTACAGAAAAGCCAAATCTTGAAATGGCGCAGTTTTTTCTTAAAACAGGAGAGTTTGTCTGGAACGCAGGCATCTTCATGTGGAATGTAAAATCAATTCTTAAAGCACTGAAGAATTATTTGCCCGATATGTATCATATTTTTGAAGAAGGAAAGGGAAAATATTATACCGATAACGAAACAGAGTTTGTAAAAAGAGCTTATTCGCAATGTACAAACATTAGTATTGATTTTGGAATTATGGAAAAGGCAAGCAATGTTTATGTGATGAAAGCAGAATTTGGTTGGAGTGATTTGGGTACTTATGGTTCTTTATATGAGCATCTGCCTCACGATGCAGCTAAAAATGCTGTTGTAGGGAAAAATGTTATGCTATATGACTCTTCCAACTGTGTTGTAAGTGTGCCTCATGAAAAACTTGTTGTACTCCAGGGACTCAACGATTATATTGTGGTAGAATCTGAAAATATTCTGCTGGTATGCCGCAAGCAGGACGAACAACAGATACGTCAGTTTGTGAATGACGTAAAAACCAACAAAGGCGAAAAATTTGTTTAATTAGTTTTTTTATAGCTGCCAAACCAGCTTTTTATTTTCATCTGCAGCACTCCGAAAAATGCTTCTTTGAAAATTCCTGAACTCATTTTGGATTTTCCTTCGGTGCGATCGGTAAAAACAATGGGAACTTCGACAATGCGGAAACCGCAACGCCAGGCAGCAAATTTCATTTCAATCTGAAAGGCATATCCCATAAATTTTATTTTAGAAAGATCAATTACTTCCAGTACATGTCGTCTGTAACACTTAAAGCCTGCAGTGGCATCACGCACCGGCATTCGTGTAATCATGCGCACATAGGCACTGGCATAATACGACATAATCACTCTGCCTATAGGCCAGTTGACTACATTCACACCATTGATATAACGTGAACCGATAGCCAAATCAGCTTTTCCGTTTTTACAGGCATCGAGCAGTCTCATCAAATCAGAAGGGTTGTGAGAAAAATCGGCATCCATCTCAAAAATATACTGATAGTTGCGCTGCAGTGCCCATTTGAATCCATGAATATATGCTGTTCCAAGTCCAAGCTTTCCCGGGCGTTGCTCTAAAAAAAGTGAATCAGGAAACTGAACCATCAGTTGCTTAACAAGGTCTGCAGTTCCATCTTCGGAGTTGTCATCAATCACCAATACATGAAATGAATTGATAAGATTGAAAACAGCCTTGATTATTTTCTGGATGTTTTCCTTCTCGTTGTAGGTGGGTATGATAACTAATGATTCGCTCACAATATTTTTTAACGTTTCAAAAATAACAATCTTACTTTTTAAACAATTTTAAGTTTATGTGAAAATGTTGCAGTTATTATTTGCCAGTATGACCAAAACCTCCTGCACCTCTTTCTGATTCAGATAATGTATCAGATGCAATCCAGTTGGCCCGTTCATGCGAAGCGATAACCATCTGTGCAATACGTTCTCCGTTTTTAATAACAAATGATTCAGTTGACAGGTTTATCAGTATTACTTTAATCTCTCCTCTGTAATCAGCATCAATTGTTCCCGGAGTGTTGAGTACAGTTATTCCATGTTTGGCAGCAAGTCCGCTGCGTGGTCGTATCTGGGCTTCGTAACCTACAGGCAATTCAATAAACAAACCTGTTGGGATGATGCTACGTTCCATTGGTTTAAGTTCTATATCCTGTTTTAAGTTAGCTCTTAAATCCATACCTGCTGCATGAGCAGTTTCATAAGCAGGCAATGCATGTTCAGATTGGTTGATGATTTTAATGTGGAGTATATCAGGCATGACAGAAGTTTTCAGTTGGTAAAAATATTCAATAGGAGTAAATGATTTGTTAATCCTTGGTTAATCCGTTTTTTTATAAGTGTTAGCAGGTGTAGCCTGTTGTTTAGAGGGTCGAATTTTGAGATCAGGAAGATTGATTCTATAAATAGTGTAAAGATATGCAAAGAGAAACAGGGTGTTTATTACCCAAAGCAAAACCCCTTTATAATGAAATAAAGACTGTACAGAATAAGCGATACCATAACACATCAGTGCAAGCACTACCGTGATGAAATCATCTTTTACTTTATAAGGTATGGGGTAATTTTTCTGGCCGGTTACATACGAAAGTATCATCATGGCAAAGTAGGTGATAAAAGTTGCCCATGCCGCACCCATGTAGCCGAACAGAGGAATTAATACAAACAACAATATAACTGTAAGAATGCCTCCGAAAATAGAGAAGTATGCGCCATATTGAGTTTGCTCCGTAAGTTTATACCACATGCTTAAGTTGTAAAATATTCCAAGACACATGTTTGCCATCAGCAATATGGGAACAACACCCAGTCCTGAGCGGAATTTTTCTCCGATAAACAACTGAATAATGTCGAGATATAACATTACTGCAAGAAAAATTACGGAGCACGTAATGACGAAGTAGGTCATCACAAGTGCATAAACACTGCGCTGATTATCCTGCTTATGTTGTGCAAAGAAGAAAGGCTCTGCTGCATATCGGAAAGTCTGGATAAACAAGGTCATGATAATACTTAGTTTATAGCAGGCACTGTAAATACCCAGTTCGCGAAGTGCTGTATCAGGATTGGGAGCAATAAATTTATAAATAGCACGGTCAAGAGTTTCATTAATCATTCCTGCAAATCCGGCAATCATCAGCGGCAGTGCATAAACAAACATATTCCTGAGGAGAACTTTGTCAATCTGAAAAGTGAAATAGCGATATTCACGGAATAAAAGAAGTACAGTAAATCCGCTTGCCAATACATTGGAAAGGAAAACATAGCCTACACCAATGGAAGGTGAATAAAACGTAACTGCCAGTTGTGATAAGATTCCATGATCACCTTTTACCCATACCTGGCAACCTACAAGGAAGAAAATGTTAAACCCGATATTGAGCAGAATATTTATGATTTTGATTACAGCGAATTTTACCGCTTTGTTTTGTTGCCGTAATCGCGCAAAAGGAATGGAAGTAATGGCATCAAATGCTATGATCAGTGCCAGCCACGTTATAAATTCTCCTTTGCCCGGATAACGAATGAGTGAAGCGAGGTGGTCTGAGAAAGCTATCATCAGTCCTGATAGAATGACTGTGGTAAATACTACTGATGACAAACTGGTGGCATAAACATTTTTATTGTCTTTCTCCTTCTGCATAAAATTGAAAAAGGCAGTTTCCATACCGTAGGTAAACAGAATGAGTAAGAAAGCAGAGTAGGAGTAGAGTTCAGATACTATACCATACTCCACAGGCGAAAAAATACGTGTATAAAACGGAACCAGCAGGTAATTGAGCATACGTCCTACAATGCTGCTTAAGCCATATATGGCTGTTTGCCCTGCAAGTTTGCGTATTCCACTCATTCCTGATTGTATTGGAGTTGCTTTAACTGATATGATTAATGCTTCAAAAGTATCGTATGCGAAAGGATTGTTGGTGCATAGTGGAAATTTCTTTTACAGTAACTTCCTTAACAACTGACTGAGGCGATCCGGTATGGCACCATTGAATGAAATCTTCAAGCACAGTTTCTTCACCGGTAACTTCTATGTAAACGGAGCCGTCATTTTGATTTCTCACAAATCCATTCAACCCTGATTCAACGGCTTTTTCTTTCGTAAATTTCCTGAAAAAAACTCCCTGTACTTTCCCGCTTACCGTGATGGCATAACTCTTTGTCATTGTTCAAATTGTAAAGATTGCAATGTTACTAAATTTGAATGGCTTATAAAGCCTGTTAATCGTCCTTAAAAAAAGAATATTCACCTAAAAAAATACGTCATTAACCGAATTGACAAAAATTATATTTTAGCATCCGATACATTTGGCGCGTTAACTTACAAACCAATAAATCATTACGTATGAAACGATCATTTATTATTATAGGAGTTATTCTCCTAATCGTATTTATTATCTACCGCTTTTTTGCAGGTTCTTATAATCAGATGGTCTCAGAAGATGAGAATGTCAAAAATAAGTGGGCACAGGTTGAAAACCAATATCAGCAGCGAATGGATCTTATCCCTAATCTGGTGAACACCGTAAAGGGTGCTGCCGAATTTGAAAAAGGTACACTTACTGCTGTAGTGGAAGCACGTGCCAGTGCTACACAGGTAAAGGTTGATCCCAGCCAACTTACTCCTGAAAATATTCAGAAATTTCAGGCAGCTCAGGGACAGTTGAGCACTGCACTTGGCAGACTGCTTATGGTTGTAGAAAATTATCCTAACTTAAAAGCTAACCAAAACTTTTTGGAACTACAGGCTACACTTGAAGGAACAGAAAGACGCATAGCTGTTGCACGAAAAGATTTTAATGATGCGGCACAAACATTCAATACTTATATACGCAGGTTTCCACAAACCTTGTTGGCAGGAATGTTTGGGTTCAGTCAGAAGGGTTATTTCCAGTCGGATAAAGGCGCTGAAAAAGCACCTGAGGTTAAATTCTGATTATGGCCGTTGCAGCTTCGTATTTTTCAGAAGAGCAACAAATGTTGCTGAAAAATGCCATAGCACGTAACGAAAAGCATACCACCGGAGAAATACGTGTTTATATTGACAGCACCATTAAAGGTGATGTGCTCGACCGTGCAGCTGAAATTTTTGAAACACTGAAGATGCATGAAACACTTTTGCATAATGGAGTGCTCATTTATGTTGCTATTGAAATGCGTCAGTTTGCAATAATTGGCGATAGCGGTATTCATCAGCATGTGAGTCAGAATTTTTGGGAGAAAGTAAAATCTGAAATGATTCCTTTTTTCAAAAGGCAAGACTACACCGGAGGACTATTGCATGCGATTGACGAAACAGGAAAGAAACTGAAAATACATTTTCCTGTAACTAAAGACGATGTAAACGAGTTGCCTAACGATGTGATATTTGGAGAATAAAATCATGCTGAAAAAAAAACTTTCATGTATGGTAGCATTGTTTCTCACAATGCTGTTTACGCATCTTGTTTCAGCTCAGGAACTGCCTCCTAAACCCAATCCGCCAAAATTAGTTAATGATTTTGCAGGTGTTCTTTCTGCTGAACAAAGGGACGCACTCGAGAATAAACTTGTTGCTTTTAACGACAGTACTTCAACTCAAATTGCTATCGTACTGATTCAAAGTACAGGCATTTATCCTGTGGATGATTATGCTATTGCACTTTACAGGGATTGGGGTATAGGACAAAAAGGAAAAGACAATGGTGCACTCATCCTCGCAGCAATGTCCGACAGAAGAATGACCATCATCACAGGTTACGGACTGGAAGGTTCTCTGCCTGACGCAATATGCAAACGCATCATTGAGTTGGTAATTAAACCTGAGTTCAAAGAGCAAAATTATTATGAAGGGTTGGATGCTGCTACTACTGAAATGATGCAGCGTGTAAAAGGAGAGTTTACTGCCGATGAAAGTTACAGTAGCAATGGACAGGATTCTATATTGCCTGCTATTCTTATGGTCTTGGCAATATTCTTCTTGATTTTTTCTGTTCGTATAGCTCGCGTAAGGCGCTATGCAAGATTAAATAGTATTGGATTCTGGACAGCATGGACGCTACTGAATGCTGCTGACAGAGCCAACCGTGGAAACAGAGGCAGCAACTGGGGTGGGGGCTCTTCATGGGGTGGAGATTCATCATGGGGAGGAGGAAGCAGTGGTGGCTTCGGAGGTTTTGGCGGTGGCAGCACCGGTGGTGGTGGTGCATCAGGTGGTTGGTGATATTGAATATTTAATTCAACGGAGTATTCAGATTGTTACATGCAGACTGAAATAAATCTGATACTTTTACTTTAGAAATCTAAATTATATTTTATGAGTGAACAAAAACAGATGGTCCAAAAATACATGGACGCATTCTCAGTGACTGATCATGAAAAAATTTTATCTTGCTTAACAGATGATGTAGAGTGGGAAATGCCCGGTTATTTTCACCATAAAGGCATAGATGCTTTCGATAAAGAAATTGAGAATCCAAATGCTGATGGTCATCCGGATATCAGTGTAAACAGGTTAATTGAAGAAGGAAACATTGTAGTAGCAGAAGGAACAGTTCAGGCCAAACTTAAAGGAGGAAATAAAATCGATGCAGTATTTTGTGATGTGTTTCATTTCCGAGACGGGAAAATCAGCAAACTGACTTCTTACGTTATGTTTAAACAATGAAAGAATGATTGTATGCGTCAAAAACTGAATTTAATTACTCTTGGTGTTGAAAATTTTGACAGGGCTGTAGCTTTTTATGAAAAAGGACTCGGTTGGAAAAAATCAGCAATGAGTTTGGAAGGTTTGGCATTGTTTGATTTGGGAGGAATCATATTCGCATTGCATCCACGTGATGAACTTGCCAAGGACGCAACACTTGAATATCAGCACTCGGAATTTTCAGGAATTACTATTTCGCACAACACAAGATCAGAAAAAGAAGTAGATGACGTTTTGAAGAAGGTTAAAAAACTCGGTGCCACCATTATTAAGCCTGCGCAAAAAGTTTACTGGGGAGGATACAGTGGGTATTTTAAAGATTTGGATGGTTATGTATTTGAAGTAGCCTACAATCCCTTTTGGGAACTTGATGAAAATGATAATCTGAAGTTGTAATGTCATTGGCAGAATCAATAAAAAATCTGACGGTAATACCGGGTGTGGAAAATCTATTGCAACAGATTTATATCATATAGGCATCAGAAATGTAGATGATCTTAAAGGAAAAGTTCCTCAGCAATTGTATGAACTGTCGAATAAGTTTGCAGGTTGTGTTCAGGACAGATGTTTGCTTTATGTGTTCAGATGTGCAGTATATTTTGCTGAAACGCCTCGTGAAAAACAAAGCAAAGAAAAACTCAAATGGTGGAACTGGAAAGACTAAAAATGTTGTTATAAAATTGAGTGTGGAACTATTTGTAATTAGCGGGCATTCCGTTTTTATTGTTTTAAATCATAGAATTTCATTTTTTCTTAACCATACAGTAAAACTAAAAAGTAAATTTAAACGAAATTTGCAGAATATTTTCATATTTTTCAAGAGAGCATTCGAATTACCTGTTTTTTCGAAACAATACATACTCTTTGAATTTTAATTTTTTACACGGATGTTAAAAAACGGAATACCCATTTCATTATCACTTTCTCCAGCCCTGCATAACGAAAACAATGACTCTAAAAAGAAATACAACAAGCAAAGGACTTTTCGTTTGTCATTACTTGCAGTACTTGTTGCAGCCTGTATTAGTTTCATTGCAAAATTTCTGATTTATCTCATAGATGTAATTACAGGTATTGCATTTTATGGAAGCTTAACAGTAACTGAAACAACTCCCATGTACAATAATTTGGGAGTTTTTGTAATAGTTGTTCCTGTGGTGGGAGGGTTGATAGTTGGGTTAATGGCATTGTACGGGTCTAAAGCAATCAGAGGCCATGGTATTCCTGAAGCTATGGAACAGATATTGACGAATGAAAGTAAAATCAAACCATCCATCACTTATTTAAAACCATTGTCATCAGCCATTACCATTGGTACAGGAGGTCCTTTTGGTGCTGAAGGTCCCATCATTGCAACGGGAGGTGCTTTGGGTTCTACTTTAGGTCAGTTGATTCGTATTACACCCAACGAAAGAAAAATTTTACTGGCAGCAGGTGCCACTGCAGGTATGGCTGCAATTTTTGCAAGCCCTGTTGCGGCTATATTGTTGGCTATTGAATTATTGTTGTTTGAGTTCTCGGCACGTTCTTTTATTCCGGTTGCTTTGGCTTGTATTACCGGAGCAGCGGGTCATCATTTTTTGTTTGGAAACGAAGTAGTATTTCCGGTTGCCAATCCCATTCCTGTTGCATCCAACTATGCAGTGTTTTTTTATAGTGTAATGGGAATTGCCATTGGTCTATTAGCTGTAGGTGTAACCAAAGTGGTTTATTGGCTCGAAGATATGTTTGAGAAACTTCCGATTCACTGGGCATGGTGGCCTGCTATTGGAGGAATTGCTGTAGGGGTAGTAGGATATTTTTCACCGCGCACACTTGGTGTGGGATATTTTAATATAACGGATTTGCTCTCGGGAACACTTGCATTGAATGTTGTTGTTTCATTGTGTGTACTGAAGTTTATTTCATGGTCAATATCATTAAGCAGCGGAACTTCAGGCGGAACGCTGGCTCCTTTAATGACCATAGGAGGAGCAGCAGGCGCATTGCTCGGAAGCGTAGGTATGTACTGGTTTCCTGATGTAGGAATAAATATTCCATTGGCAGTACTTGTAGGTATGTCGGCATTGTTTGCAGGCGCTTCAAGAGCATTTCTTACGTCTATCGTTTTTGCTCTTGAAACAACAGGACAATCCAATGCATTATTGCCTTTGCTGGCAACCTGTACCACATCATATTTTATCTCATTCTTCCTGATGGAAAACACTATTATGACAGAAAGAATTGCGCGCAGAGGAGTTGTTACACCTGATTCGTATGAACCCGATATTCTTGAAAAAACCAACGTTGAACAACTGGTTACTGACAACGGTGTGGTGATTAATAATCAGATGAGCATTGACGAAGTGCGCAACTGGTTTACCAACGAATCGGATATGCAGGCTAATTATTTTATCGTCTCCGATACAGAGGGTGAGTATAAAGGTATAGTAAGCTCTTCCAATTTATTTAATTCACATCATAATGAAGGCAACACCATTGAAACTATTGTGAAAAGAAATAATGTGTACATAGATCCTTCTGAAACATTAAGACGTGCAGTTGAAATAATGGCTAAAGAGAATGTGGATATTTTACCTGTAGTAGTAGATAAGAAAATCAGAGGTATCCTCACTTATCAGCATATCATTTCAGTTTATAAAACAGGTGTTGACGAACGTGAGAAAAAGCAGGCACATATTTCGTTAAGCAGACAACGACTGAAGTTACTGGTACGTGGCCAAAAGCTGGTGTCTATTCTGAAGAGCAAAAAATAAAGTACTCTGTTGCTCTGACATTGCAAAAGTGATTATACGCTAATCAACATAGGGAGTGAAATCCACAGGTAATTTTTTTAATGTCATGTTGTATAGTTTATTCTGTAGTAAAATTTTATCGAAAAAGTAAAACTGTCTTAAATTAATAAGGATGAAAAAAGATAAATCAATTTCTGACAACGAAAAAAAGCATTTGATAACTATCATTCAATCCCGCTTTGAGAAAAATATGCAACGGCATAAAGGAATCAAGTGGAATGATGTTGAGCAACGGTTACTCAAACAAGCTGACAAACTGTGGACGCTGAATGAAATGGAAATTTCAGGAGGAGAACCGGACGTGATTGACTATGATAAAAAATCTGATAAATATATTTTTTGCGACTGCTCACCTGAAAGTCCCAAAGGCAGACGAAGTTTGTGTTATGATGAGGATGCTTTGCAATCCAGAAAAGAACACAAACCTAAAGACAGTGCAATGGCTGTGGCAAAGTGGATGGGAATAGAGATGATTGACGAAAAACAATATGAGTTACTGCAATCTATCGGAAATTTTGATTTAAAAACCTCAAGCTGGCTGAAAACACCTGACAATGTTCGTGAGCTTGGTGGAGCTATTTTTGGCGACTACCGCTTTGGTCGTGTGTTTATTTATCATAACGGTGCCGAATCGTACTATGCAGCACGGGGTTTCAGAGGGATTTTTCAAATCTGAAATATAGTTGTTTGTTCTATTAAATAGTCGGCTGGCCGGGTTTTTCGCATGATATCATGGCAGGTGGTGATTTGGTGACATGACAGTCTGTTTTCATTTGTGTGCCACGATAAATCAGAAACAGAGCTAATGCTATTGACACTACCGGAGTAGCTTTGCTATACAGGTTGCGCCACGACCCTTTGAGCAATGATGCAGAAAACGAAATTGCCAGCATCACAGGAAAAGTTCCCAAGGCAAATAATGCCATATAAAGTACACTACCGCTGGTACTGCCTGCCGAAACTGAGCCAGCTGCTGCAAGATAAACAAGACCACATGGAAGAAATCCATTTGTAAGTCCGATTCCAAAATGTGCAGCAGGTGATTGTTGTGCAAACAGTTTTTTCATCAATATTCTCACAGGCATTGTAATTCGCGCAATGAAAGCAGAAAAACGGTTTTGAAATTTTTGTGCAGCGGTAAAAAAAATAATCAACAGAATTACAATTCCTGAAAAGATACTTAACTGTTTTTGATATCCACTGATAGAAATTGCAGAACCAAGTATTCCAAACACTAATCCAATCAGCATATAAGCAACCGCTCTTCCTGAATTATAAAGCAGCCTTGAAATGTTGGCTTTTCTTAAAAAATTTTTGTTGGCAGGAAGCATCATTGCTATGGGTCCGCACATGCCTGCGCAATGCAGGCTTCCAAAAAGTCCTAATATAAATGCTGATAGGTAAAATGCCATACTCTGCATTATTGAACGTAAATACGAACTTCTTTAAAATAATCTTTGGAATTATACTTCCACGAAGCCAGCACATTCCAATATCCGCGAGCTATATCGGGCAATGCAATTTCCTGATTGCCTTCATTGCTTGTTTGTAATGAAACACTGAAATCTTTTTCTGCATCATCAGGTTTATAAAAGAGCAAATTGCCCTGAACGGCAATTTTGTCTGTAAGCCGGATAACTGCCTTATGCTCATCCGATAAAAATTTGAGTTCAAAATTGTTGGCTTCAAGAGCATTTTCACTTGCATTAATTTTATCCTGAAAGTGAACAGCCTGCTCGTAATAACTCTCTGTTACCAAATCATTTTTCTGACGCGATGCCAGTATTACCATCCCGATAATTCCAAGAGCAAATACAGTGTAAACTGCAGCAATGCCAAATCCCCAGTTAAGTTTCATTCTGTTTAATTATTTGGACCGAGAAATGATGTTTCGTATGAACTCACCGTTTTGCCATCTGATACTACTTCAAATTTTACTTCGGTCTTTGTTTTCAAAATTTTTGTTTTTGGTATAATGAGAAAGAATGTTCCATGAGCCACCGATTGTTCTTTAAGAATTTTCACTCCGTCACCTACCCATTTTATTTCTCCTTCAGGAGAAACTATTTTTAATTCAACCGGTATATCGCTGAAAGTTTTGTTCACCAACTGGATATTGTACAGATTGCTTATGTGATTGTCATCAGGTTTTTGAAACAACATTCCCGGAGTTCGAAGGATAGTAGTTTCAATATCGCTGCGAACAATCAATAAAGTTCCCAACACTATCATCAGCACAAGTAAAATTGCAGAGTACCCAATCACACGCGGAGTAATTTTAAATTTTTCTTTCTTTTTAATTGCATTTTCACTCGAATAACGAATCAATCCGCGAGGCTTGTTGATTTTATCCATTATATCATCACAGGCATCAATACATGCCGTGCAGTTCACACATTCAAGTTGTGTTCCATTACGGATGTCAATGCCTGTAGGGCACACTTGAACACATTGATGGCAATCAATACAGTCACCGGTGTGCTGCAATGCATCAGTATTCAGTTTGCCACGAGGCTCGCCACGCTCGTAGTCATAGGCTATAACCACAGAGTTAGGGTCGAGCAATACACCTTGCAAACGTCCGTAAGGGCAAACCACAATGCATACCTGCTCGCGAAATCTGGCAAATACACCATAGAATACTCCGGTAAAAAGGAGTATGGCAAACAATCCGCCTAAATGTTCTGAAGGATTGTCGGTAATAATTTTTTCAAGCTCATCAATGCCGATGATATAAGCGAGGAAGGTATTGGAAATAAGAAAAGAAATCAGAAAGAAGATGGTATGCTTAGTAGCTTTAATTCTTATTTTTTCTGCATCCCATCCGCGTTTATTGAGGGCTTTTTGCTTCATGGAGTCGCCTTCAATCCAGTATTCAATTTTGCGAAAAACCATTTCAAGGAATACGGTTTGAGGGCAGGCCCATCCGCACCACAACCTGCCGAACAGTGCAGTAAACAATGCAATGAATACTACAAAGGTGAGCATGGCTAGCATAAACAGAAAGAAATCCTGTGGAAAGAAAGCAACACCAAACAATACAAACTTACGCTCGATGATATTGAGCATAAAAAAAGGATGACCGTTAATTTTTATCAGAGGCAGAGCAAAAAATACAATCAGAAATCCGATACTTACCCATGTACGTGCATTGTAAAACCGTCCTTTAGGTTTTTTGGGATATAACCATGCACGTTTTCCTTCCTTGGTGACGGTAGATATACTGTCGCGAAATGATTCGTCTAAATATGGATTGTTTTTGTTTTCCAACACTAAAAAATTTATTCTAAAAAGATAATTTATTCCTTGGTAGCCTGTGCAGTTGCACTCGAATCAGTATTTGAGGCAGTAGAGGATTCTGTCCATTTTTCGCCTTCCTGCTCTTTAGGTGCAGCAGCCTTTGTTCCCTGCAGACTCCAGACAAATGATGATACTTCCTGAATTTGTTTAGGAGATAGTTGCGATTGCCAACTGATCATTCCTTTTGCAGGTACACCATAAGTTACAGTTTTAAATATGTTTTTAATACCACCTCCGTGAAGCCAGTATTCATCCGTAAGGTTTGGGCCTACCATTCCACCTCCGTCAGCAGCATGACAGGCAGCACAGTTTTTTGTAAATATTTCTTTCCCTTTGCTTATGGCTCCGGCATCTGTGAGCATAGTTACGTTTTCTTCAGTAATATTTTCTGCTGAATTTTTCATGCGTTCCTCTTTTGCCTTTGCTGCAAGAGCCAGTTCGTCATTATATTCTTCTAACTGAAGTTTGCCTGTGCCGGTAACATGGTAACCTATGAGATAAACAAAAGAAAACAGAATGGTTGCATAAAATCCCCACTTCCACCAGGGAGGAAGGTTGTTATCTAACTCTTTAATGCCGTCATAATCATGATCGAGCAAAATATCTGCTTCCTGAGTAACCGGTACACTTCCCATCAGTCGTGAAGAAACTTTACTCATCAATGAGGGATTTTTTTCTTTTTCCAAAGTGCTGTTCGTTTTTTGTTTTCGGATATTTACAAAAGCATTTGGAGAAATAGTTGTTATAAGTTTTACATTGATTTTATAAAGTACAATGATTGTTGCAACCAGAATTAGAACAAGAAACCCGATCAGATATGTGTTGCCATCCATTGCCCAGGCAGGCGGCTGCGATGCTTTGGTTGGCTCCTGAGTTTCCTGAGTTTCCTGAGCAATAGCATAAACACTTAGCAGATTCAGTATAAATATTGCTTGAATAGTTTTTATAATTTGTTTCATATCGTATTAATTATTTTGGTTAGTATCATCCAAAGGTAATTTGCTCTGGATTTCAAAATCTTCTTTCTTGGAACGTAGTACCCAAAGTGACATTGCAGTGAAGAATGCAAAGAATACCACAACGGTAATTACCGGATAGATATCAATATCTTTTATCGTTCTTAAAACTTCTTTATACATATTCTATTCTCCTATTACTTTAATTGAGCGTTGCTGTATTTTGTTTCTCTGCTTTAATATCTACTCCCAGACGTTGCAGATAAGCAATGATGGCAACGATTTCTTTATTGCTCATTACTTTAATTCCGTCTTTGGCAAGATCTGCAGCAATATGGTCAGCTTGTTTCATCAGGTCTTTATTTGCCTGAGTATCGTAACCGTCAGGATAAGGCACACCTAATTTTTTCATAGCTCTGATTTTGGCAGCTGTAGTTGTTGTGTCCAAATCATTTTCAATCATAAAGGCATACGGAGGCATAATACTTCCCGGTGACATAATCTGCGGATCGAGCATGTGGTTATAATGCCATGAGTTAGGATATTTTTTTCCTACTCTTTGCAAATCGGGTCCTGTGCGTTTGCTTCCCCACTGAAAAGGATGATCATAAACAAACTCCCCGGGTTTTGAATATTCACCATATCGCTCGGTTTCATAACGGAAAGGACGTATCATCTGGGAATGGCACGTGTAACATCCTTCGCGCACATAAATGTCTCTGCCCTGTAGTTCAAGAGGTGTGTAAGGTTTAACACTTGCAATCGTTGGTACGTTTGATTTCACCATGAATGTAGGTATCATTTCTACTGCACCTCCGATGAGTATAACTATCAAACTTGCCACAAGCATCTGAACAGGTTTCCTTTCAATCCAGCGATGCCAGTGACCATCACGTCCCGTGTATTTCTTTTCAAGCGCAGCAGCTTCAGCAGCTTCATCTGCAACAAAACTTCCTGCTTTCATTGTCTTAACAAGGTTATAGAACATTACCAGCGCTCCGGTGAGATATAATAATCCGCCTAATGCGCGCAGTTTATACATAGGTAATATCTGAACTACTGTTTCGAGGAAATTGGGATAACGCAATACACCGTCTTCTGTAAATTCCTTCCACATAAAATGTTGTGTGAAACCGGCCCAGTAAAGTGGTATGGCATAAAACGCAATTCCTAATGAGCCTATCCAGAAGTGAAAGCTTGCAAGTTTTTTTGAATATAATTTTGTGTTGAACAATTTTGGTATCAGCCAGTACAGAATTCCGAATGTCAAAAATCCATTCCATCCCAATCCACCAATATGTACGTGACCGATTGTCCAGTCGGTAAAGTGACTTACTGCATTCACTGATTTGAGTGAAAGCATAGGCCCTTCAAAGGTGGACATACCATAAGCTGTAACAGCAATCACAAAAAATTTAAGTTCAACATTATCTCTTACACGATCCCATGCACCACGCAGTGTGAGCAAACCGTTAATCATACCTCCCCATGATGGAGCTATAAGCATGACGGAGAAAACTACACCAAGCGATTGTGCCCAGTCGGGCAGTGCAGTATATAACAAATGGTGAGGACCTGCCCAGATATAAAGAAATATCAGCGACCAGAAATGTATGATTGAAAGACGGTAGGAATAAACCGGTCTGTTGGCAGCTTTGGGAAGAAAATAATACATCAGTCCCAGATAAGGTGTCGTAAGAAAAAACGCAACTGCATTATGACCATACCACCATTGTACAAGTGCATCCTGCACACCTGCGTAAATAGGATAACTCTTAAATAAAGTCACCGGTAATTCAAGAGAGTTTACTATATGAAGTACTGCAACAGTTACAACCGTTGCAATGTAAAACCAAATGGCAACATACAAATGCCGTTCACGTCTGCGAAGTATGGTTCCAAACATGTTGATACCGAAAATGACCCAGATAATGGTAATGGCAATATCAATCGGCCATTCAAGTTCTGCATATTCTTTGCTTGACGTAATTCCAAATGGCAATGTAAGTGCAGCACTCACAATAATAAGTTGCCAGCCCCAGAAGTGGATACGGCTTAACATATCACTGTACATCCTCGCCTTCAGCAACCGTTGAAGTGAATAATACACACCCATAAAAATACCATTGCCCACAAAGGCAAAAATGATGGCATTGGTGTGCAGCGGACGCAGCCTGCCGAAAGTGGTGTGGGCATCAAAATTGAGCGAAGGGTAGGGAAGTTGCAAAGCAACCAACAAGCCTACCAGCATTCCTACTATTGCCCAAATGATAGTAGCCCATGCAAACATGGCTACTATACGGTTGTCATAACTGTACTTTTCTATTGTCATATATTATTTATTATCAGTTGTAGTTGATTTGTTTTCAGTGATGGTTTCGTTTTCAAACAGCATACGCACTCCCGGAGCATAATCGTCATCATATTGCCCGCTCCTGACAGCCCAAAAAAATGCTGCCAGAAAGCTAATAGCTACCAGCAGACTTACTGCGATAAGTATGATTAAAACACTCATAAACGGTCGCAAAACTATTTTACACGGTTGCCTGCTGAAATGACAGCAATTAACAGGCTGACTGATAAAAGTCATCTTTCATTTCAATTAAAGATTTTCAGAATATTAAGCAGGGCAGAATCAGGCAAATGAAAAACCGATTTTCATCGTTTAAAGAGAGAATAGTTTTATATTTGTGTTCTCAAAATCAGTTATCACATGCAAAAAATTTTAATGATTATTGCCGCAGGTTTTTTATGCCTCAATTCCTATGCTCAGGATAAAAAAGAATCTTATTTCGGAAAAAAATAACAGCCGATAATGCACGTCCTGCTTCTGAAGTACCTGCATTGCTTGCAAAAAAAGATACAGTAACGGTGAAACTTACCGGAAAGATAAACAGTGTGTGCCAGAAAAAAGGCTGCTGGATGATGATGGAAACTGCCGATGGCAACACCATGCGCGTACGGTTTAAGGATTACGATTTTTTTGTTCCGAAAGATTGCGCAGGAAAAACTGCTGTAATTCAAGGAATCGCTTTCAATGATGTAACATCCGTTGCCGAACTTCGCCATTACGCTGAAGATGCAAAAAAGTCGAAGGAAGAAATTGAGAAAATTACCGAACCTGAAAAAAGTCCTGCATTTGAAGCAGAAGGTGTTATTATCTATGAATAAAATTATTGCCATTATTGTTGTAGGTGTTTTTATTTCTATAACATCCTATAACTACAATCCCGACTGGAGTAATACTGCTTCGGCTGATACTACTGACATCAACCCCAACAAAAGCAGCGAACTTTCGTTGCTGATGCGCAAAATGTATGACCATGCTGCAGAAGCGCGTCAGGCACTGGCAAGTAATAAGAAGGTTTCTTATCCAAAATCTTTTCTTGCAATTAATACAGCCACTCCAACGGATGATCATACCAAGAATGAGTATTACACAACATTTGCGGATTTATATCTTCAGGCACTCGAAAATTATGAATCTTCTTCCGATGTCAACAGGGTTAAGAGCTACAATAATATTGTGAACGCCTGCCTGGCATGTCATAGCAGCCATTGCCCGGGGCCTGTTCCAAAAATCAAAAAACTCTTAATTGCTGATAAGTAAAAAGCGGATGTGTTTTTTTAAAACCTGTTTCAGAAGTGTTTTATCATTGCTTGTGCTGATGACATCAGTATCATGCGTAAGCGGTCAGGCTTTGGTTCGCGATTCTGCAATTATAGTTCCGTTTTTCGGATTGGGTGCTGAAGGACATATTCCGGGTGGCGATATGAAAAAAACGTTTCGGAAACGATTATGGTGTGCAGGCAGTGGTTGGTGTCAAAACAGCCAAAAACTGGACGTATTCAGTTCAGGGTGGATTTATTTCCGGAAACACCATTAAGGAACATGGATTGCTCGGAGGCATTTCTACCGGCAGTGGCACCATTATCGGTCAGGACGGACGTACTGCCGATGTGAGATTATTTGAGCGTGGCTACCACATCAGCGTAAGTTTCGGAAAAGTTATTTCGTTTAAAAAGCCAAACCCCAACAGCGGAATCTGGATCAATGGCGGAGTAGGATTTATTCAGCATAAAATACGTATCGAAACAATTGGAAACAATGTAGTAGAGTTGAAGAAGCCTTATCGCAAAGGATACGACAGACTGACCAATGGAATTATTGCTGAAGAATTTTTAGGTTATGTGTATTATGGCAACAGAAAACTCATCAACTTTTATGCAGGGTTTAATTTCATTCAGGGATTTACTGCCGGCAGACGCGATTATCAATACGACACCATGCAGCCTTATAACGAAAAAAGACTTGATTTACTCTATGGGATTAAATTAGGATGGATACTCCCGTTTTATACCAATCCCGATAAGTATTATTACTACTGATGATGCTGTTGTTATATTCCGTTGGAATACGACTCTATCATTTTGCAGCTTGTGTTGCAGCGCTGTTCAGTGCCAAGGCAAAACTTTTTTGTGATGGGAGGAAAGGTGTTTTCGAAAAACTCCTGAAAGAAGTTGAACAAAACCGCTCACCGCACATCTGGTTTCATTGCTCTTCCTTTGGCGAGTATGAGCAGGGTCGCCCTGTTCTGCACAAACTCAAAGCATCTTATCCCGATCACAGAATTGTACTTACTTTTTTTTCGCCATCTGGCTATGCGCAGGGCGTAAAGGATGCTGCAGCCGATTGTGTGCTTTATTTACCTTCTGACAGTGTGGCTCATGCACGCAAATGGATATCGTTGCTCAATCCATCGCTGGCAGTATTTGTAAAATATGATTTCTGGTTTCATTACATGAATGAGCTGAGCAGTAAAAAAATTCCTTTCGTTTATGTATCTGCTATTTTCCGGAGCAATCAGTTTTTCTTTAAGTCATGGGCACAATCATTCCTCAGCATCCTCAGGAAAGCTTCCGCATTTTATGTGCAGAATCATTCCTCAGCCGAATTGCTGAAGCAGCATGGCATACACCGGGTTGTTGTTACTGGCGACACACGTTTCGATCGTGTAGTGCAGCTGCCGGGCACTCCGTTCTCCGATGCTGTTATCGAAAATTTTTCGAAAACTGATGAACCGGTAATTGTTGCCGGTAGCACCTGGCCTCAGGATCACAAGCTGCTTGCTGAGTATATCAACAAAAATCCCTCAGCAAAAATGATTCTCATTCCTCACGAGGTCAATGAAAGCAGCATTTCTTCTTTTACATCACTCTACAAAAAAAGTATTCTTTATTCTCAGGCAGATCATCTGCATCAGCCCCAGGCATCTGTTCTCATCATTGACCGCATTGGAATGCTTTCAAAAATTTACCGTTATGCCACATGGTGTTATATTGGCGGAGGATTTGGCAAAGGCATACACAACATTCTGGAAGGTGCTGTTTACGGCAAACCTGTAGTATTCGGTCCGCACTATCATAAGTTTGCCGAAGCTGTAAGGCTGATTCAACTGGGCGGTGCCTTTGCCGTTTCAGATGCAGCACAGTTGCAAACTGTTTTTAATAAATTCATCGCCACGAAAGAGTTTACAGAGCATGCGGGTGCCGTCAGCAAAAATTTTGTATCAGAAAATGCAGGAGCTACAGATGCTGTAATGAAACAGCTACAACACCTCATTTCATAACTAAATTTCCACATTTTACTTTCACATATCAATCGGAATGCTACTTTTGCAGCCTCAAAATCAGGCGAGGTAGCTCAGGTGGTTAGAGCGCAGGATTCATAACCCTGAGGTCGGGGGTTCGATTCCCCCCTTCGCTACTGCCGATGGCTGCTTTATTCAATTAAGGCAGCCATTTTTATTATGATTTCTTCTTAGGCAAATAACACACTAATCTACCCACCTGATTTTTCTTAAAAGAAATTCTTGTCTGACACCCGTTGTCTGATACCCGGCATTCCGCAGTACTTCTGGATGCCGGGTGTTAGAAAAAATGTTTGAGCAAATGCAATTTCACTTTTTGGCGGGTCGCCATTCTGAGCAACAAGATAACAGGCGTATCTTGTGAGGGCTAGGTCTTCAACCGGTCGCTGTGTTCCATTGCCAATATCAACCATTTTCCCGACATCAGGAAAATGATATTTCACTACAATTCCGCTGGCTTCGCAAGCAGATTTTGCTTTGTCAATTACTTTTGAAAATTTTTCCCACTTTGAGTAATTGCAACCCGGCATCTCGTACTGCGGAACTGCTGAGTTGTTCATCAACGCGCAACATATTCAAAGCGCGTAAGCGCCCTTTAGGGCCACGGGTGCGAGCAGGATATGAAGCACCTGACTCCCCTAACTCCCGGCATTCCGCAGTACTGCGGAACGGCTGGGTTGTTTACGTCAACAAGAGCTTGCCTCTTGCTGGGTGTATTAATGAGTAATTGCGAGGCTGTGAAGCGTTGGCAATTCTGTCTGTTTAGTGGCTTTCCACAATTTTTATTTCCTCTTCCGTCAACTCGTAAAGTTCATAAACGATTTGGTCTATTGGATTTTCATTGCAGAAAATATGCCCCGTAGGAGCAACATCATAATAGAACTTTTCTTTGCATAGTTTATTAAGCTCCATAAGAGCAACATCAAAATAGAACTTTTCTTTGCATAGTTCATATTCGAAGCGCGCCAGCGCCCTTTAGGGCTACGGGTGCGCGCAGGATATGAATCACCTGACTCCCGGCATTCCGCAGTACTGCGGAACTGTTGGGTGTAAGACGTAAACAACCCACCTAATTTTTCTTAAAAGAAATTCTCTTAAACTGACCGTTGGTTATATGAACAGTATCAGGAGGAGCAACATTTAAGTTAATGGCATCAAACTGAAAAGTTCCTGCAGCTACACTATCCGTAAAATTGAAAGAAGTAAAAGTAACAGTGGCATTGTTTGTTATATAACTCTGAGATGTAGAACTGCTCGTAAACATCCCCTGGCAGTTGGCATAAGTGCCGGTGGTTAACGCACCTGAATAAATCAACGACAATGAACCCGGTGTAGAAGTGCCGGTCATAAAAAAAGAACCATTATTGTAAAAACTCGATATCGTTCCTGAAGCTGCATTAAAATCAGCACCATCAACCTCGGCTGTGATGTTGCCCAGACAAACAGGGCAGGGGCCACCGCAGTCAATATCTGTTTCGCCCTGATTCATGATGCCGTCATCACAACTTGCAGCAGCCTGCGGTATATTGTCTGTTTCGGCTTCCTGTTTCATACAGGACGTGCCTGACAAAATCATGGCTGCGAGAATGAAATATATTTTAGTTTTCACAAAAATTATTTTAGCATAAAAATAAATATTATTTATTTAGCCTGAGAACTGTGAAGCAAATTGTACATTTTTTGTGCAGCTTTAGCCGAAGCTCCCGCACTGCCAAGCAATTGAATAAGTTCATCAAATCCTTTCAGCATGTTGTTGCGATATCCTTCATCTTCGAGCAATAACTTCATTTCAGCAACAAGTGATTGTTCATTCATGTCCTGTTGTATAAGTTCCTTCACAAGCATTCTGTCTAAAATCAGATTCACCAGCGAAATATATTTTACTTTCACCAACTGCCGTGCAATAAGATAAGATAAGTGATTCCCTTTGTAGCATACCACTTCAGGCACTTTGAAGAGCGCTGTTTCAAGTGTTGCAGTGCCACTCGTTACCATTGCTGCATACGATTGCTGAAGCAAACTGTATGTTTTACCATGTACCAAAGGAATATTTGCTGCCAGCGACTGATAAAATGACTCCGGAATGGTAGGTGCTGCAGCTATTACCGGCTGATAGTTTTTGAAATGACTTACTGCATGCACCATCACCGGCAACATTTCTTTTATTTCCTGCATACGGCTGCCCGGCAGCAGTGCAATTATTTTTTTATCGGTATCCACAACAGGAGCAACTGTTGCAGAAGAATTTTTAATACGTTTGATTTCATCCAGCAGCGGATGACCTGTGAATTCAACATCGTAATCAAACTTTTTATAAAAATCTTTTTCGAATGGAAGTATGACAAACATCTTGTCAACCGTACGTTTTATTTTATGTACGCGCGATTGCTTCCATGCCCATATCTGTGGTGAGATGTAGTAAAATACTTTTATTCCTTTTTGTTTTAAAAACTCAGCCAGCCTCAGGTTGAATCCCGGATAATCTACCAATATGACTACATCAGGATTAAATTTCAATATATCTGTTTTGCATGCTTCAAGATTCCGGAAAATAGTTCTCAGATTTTTCACTACTTCAATAAAACCCATAAAGGCCAGCTCACGATAATGTTTTACCACTTCAACTCCGGCAGCCTGCATTCTGTCGCCTCCCCAACCGCGCATCACTGCTGCAGGGTCTGCTTTATGCAATTCTATTGCAAGATTTGCAGCATGCAAATCACCCGAAGCTTCTCCTGCAACAATGTAATACCTCATTTTATTCAGAATAATTTAAGGTAAAGTATATAAAATCCATAGATAAAAGTAGCGGCAATCACTCCCTGTTCTGCTCTCAGTTTTCCATAGCGGTCCAGTATAAAAAACAGTGCAAGGTTTGCCAGCAGACTCAGGCTGATGGCAGCAGCAAGGGTATTGTTGTTTTGCAGTGCATAAAAAAATGCAATGATGTCCATCTGCCTGAAAAATGAAATATAATAAAGATAAAATCCGAGCAAGGGCGCCAACAGCCCGCCTGCAAATCCTGCTAAAAACTGATTTCGTTGTGACATGTTATCTTTTTTTAATCAGATAAAAAATAAATAATGCAAAGATAAACACCGTGAATATCCAACCCTGTGCAAAACGGTGCTTATGCCAGTTGACCATTGCCAAACGCAATACAAAAATCTGCAGTGCAAACACCATGAAATATAATCTCGGAAAAGCAATGTATTTAGACGCTGCTGAATGTTGTATCATCGGCTCAGCCCATTCAATAATAAAATATGAAAGTGCAGAAACAACTGCGGCAATCCACACACCGGTATGAAAATTATCGGGGATGCGTTTAATCATTCCATGACAGTTTGTTGAGGCGCGGAATGGCATGGTGAGCCGTGAAATCAAATTCTACCGGAACTACCGATACATAACCATTTGCCAAAGCCCATTCATCAGTGTCTTCGCCCAAGTCAGGATTGATAAACTTACCGGTGAGCCAAAAATATTTTTGCTTGCTTGGATCCTGTCTTTCTTCAAACTCTTCTTTCCACTTGGCCATTGCCTGACGGCAGATTTTTACTCCTTTCATTTCATTCAGTGGCAGATTGGGGATGTTTACATTCAGCAACAACTCCTTCCAGTGTACACCTTTAAGCACGGTTCGTGTAATAAGCCCTGCATAATGTTTTGCAGCAGTGAGGTCGGCATCCAGATTGAAATCTACCAGTGAAAAACCAATACTCGGAATTCCTTCAATGGCTCCTTCCATAGCTGCCGACATGGTGCCTGAGTAAATTACGTTGATCGAAGAATTACTGCCGTGGTTGATTCCACTTACACAGATATCAGGTTTGCGATTGAGAATTTTGTTCACTGCAAGTTTAACACAGTCAACAGGCGTGCCGCTGCATTGCCAGGCATCCACATCTTTGAAAATATCAACTTTGTCGAGCCGCAATGGATTGTGTATGGTGATGGCATGCCCCATACCCGATTGAGGGCTGTCGGGAGCAACCACAGTTACATTTCCGATTTCTTTCATGGCTTCAACCAGCGCACGAATGCCGCGTGCCGAAATGCCATCATCATTAACAACTAAAATAGTGGGTTTTGACATGGCGCAAAGATACGGGAATTATGCAGGTTCAATTCTGCAGTATGAATAATACAGGAAGGAGTTCGTATTTTCCTGATGAAAAAACTTTATCCCTTCTGATATTCGCTGGCAGCTTTCACAAAACGTACAAACAATGGATGCGGATTTTCTACCGTACTTTTATACTCCGGATGAAACTGCACACCTACAAACCAGGGATGGTTTTTTATTTCTACAATTTCAACCAGATTTTCATCAGGATAAATTCCGGTAGCTGACATTCCTGCTTCTTCAAATTTTTTGAGATACTTATTGTTGAACTCATAGCGATGACGATGGCGTTCACTTATTTTGGATTTGCCATAAGCCTGAGCAACCTTACTTCCTTTGCTTAGCACACAAGGATATTCGCCCAGACGCATGGTTCCGCCTTTGGCCGAAATATTTTTTTGCCCCTGCATCAGGTCAATCACAGGATTCCTGGTGTCTTTGTTCATCTCTGAGCTGTGTGCATCTTTCAATCCTAATACATTTCGTGCAAACTCAACTACGGCACATTGCATTCCCAGACAAATGCCTAAAAATGGAATTTTATTTTCGCGTGCATAACGGATAGCAGAAATTTTACCTTCAATGCCACGGTCGCCAAAACCCGGTGCTACCAGTATTCCGGAAGCATTACGCAGTCGCTCAGCAACATTTTCCTCATTTATTTTTTCTGAATGTATCCATTCTAAATTTACTTTACACTCATTGGCAACACCTGCATGTATAAATGCTTCAGCAATGGATTTGTAAGCATCTTTCAGTTCGATATATTTCCCTACCAAGGCAATGCTTACTTCTGAAACAGGATGTTTAAGTTTTCCAAGAAAGTCCTTCCATGCATTCAAATCAGGTTCCTGCTTATAAGACAGTTTTAGTTTATTCAGAACAACTTTGTCCAGTTGCTCTTTGAGCATGTGCAACGGAACTTCGTAAATGCTGCTTGCGTCAACAGCTTCAATTACTGCATTCACATTCACGTTACAGAAGAGTGCAATTTTTCGTTTCAGGTCTGAGCCTATATGTTTTTCGCTGCGGCAAACCAATATGTCAGGCTGCACACCATATTCAAGCATGGTTTTTACAGAGTGCTGAGTAGGTTTTGTTTTTAATTCGCCTGTTACGTTCAGATAGGGCAACAACGTGAGATGGATAACACAACAGTTGTTTCCCATTTCCCAGATAAGCTGACGCACCGACTCCACAAAAGGAAGCGATTCAATATCGCCTACCGTTCCGCCAATTTCGGTAATGACAATATCATATTCATCCGTTTCGCCAAGCAGTTTGATGCGTCTTTTTATTTCATCGGTAATATGCGGAATCACCTGCACAGTTTTTCCGAGATAAGCTCCTTCGCGCTCTTTGTTGATGACGGTTTGATAAATACGTCCGGTAGTTACGTTATTGGCCTGCGAAGTAGGCACGTTGAGAAAACGCTCATAGTGGCCAAGGTCGAGGTCGGTTTCGGCACCATCATTGGTTACATAACACTCTCCGTGTTCATAGGGATTCAGCGTTCCCGGATCTACATTGATATAAGGGTCTAACTTCTGAATAGTAACCCTGTAACCGCGTGCCTGCAACAATTTGGCTAAAGAAGCAGAAATAATGCCTTTGCCTAATGAAGAGGAAACACCACCGGTTACAAAAACAAACTTCACTGCGCTCATAGTTGGGATGTGGTGTAAATACGGGATGCAAAGATAGAAATAGAAACCTCCCGATTATTCAGCCTGATGATTTTTGTTGATTACTTCACATAAGTGTTTAAAAGTTTCAGCAAAAGCAACAACTGTTTGATTTTATGTGGCGGAAAAAATAACTGAAAACCAAAATTAAGTCACAACTTCAGCTGAAAGTATGCTGAAACCAATCGGTTATGCAGTTTTTCAGCATAACGTTTTCAGAAAGCTTCACGCACGATAAATTCTTTGGCAATACCCAGCAATGCCAAATGTTTTTCAATAGCTTCCATCATGGGTGGTGGTCCGCAGAGATAGAAAAACACATTTTCAGAGCCTTTATGTTTTTTCAGCAGTTCAGCAGTAATAAAACCATGCTCATATCCTGCAATTTCTTCGTTAGACAGAACATTGATAAAGTTTTCACCCAGAAGTTTATTGAATTTTTCTTCAAGGATGATGTCAGATTTGGTTTTATTGGCGAATATGAGTTTGTTTTTTCCTATTTTTTTATTCTTCTCTAAATGTTTCAGAATAGCAATGAAGGGAGTTACACCGGCACCACCTGCAATAAATATTCCTTCGCCTTTGTAATGAATATCTCCGAAAACATCGCCCACAATAAGTTCATCACCTGCATGCAGCGATAGCAACTGATTGGTTACCCCATTGTGCGAAGGATAAGTTTTGATAGAAAATTCAATGTGATCATCTTCAGGTAATGACGTGAATGTAAATGCTCTTAATTCTTTTTCCCAGCCGGGTTTGTTGATGGAAATGTCAACTGCCTGTCCGGGTTCGTAGCTGAGATTTGCCGGCTTTTCAGCAACGATGCGCAAAACATCATGTGTGAGGTGTTCAATAGATTTTATTTTGACGATTTGTCCCATGTCATGAAATTAGTTGTTGATGTAAGCTAAAAATTCCTGTTTGATTTCCTGTTTTTCAAACAAACCCGAATAACTGCTTGTCAAAGTTCTGCTGTTGGTATCTTTAATGCCTCGTGATGCCACACATAAATGATCGGCATCTACATAAACTGCCACATCATCATGTCCCAAAACTTCTTTCATCGCTTCAGCAATCTGAATGGTCAAACGTTCCTGCACCTGAGGCCGCCTGGCATGATACTGTACCAAACGGTTTATTTTTGAAAGGCCGATGACGTTTTTGCCGGGGAAGTAAGCAACATGCACTTTACCGATTATCGGAACAAAATGATGTTCGCAACTTGAATAAAGTGTGATGTCTTTTTCCACGAGCATGCGTTTGTAAGAGTATTTGTTTTCAAACAAACTAATTTGCGGTTTGTTTTCAGGATTCAAGCCACTGAAAATTTCTTTCACATACATCTTTGCAACTCGCTCAGGTGTACCTTTGAGGCTGTCGTCCGTCAGATCAAGGCCAAGGGTGTCCATTATTTCTGAAAAGTGATATTTAATCTTTCTTATTTTTTCCTCATCAGTAAGTTTGTTTTCTGTTTTTGTCAGTGCGGTGTCAGAGGTGTTGTCACCTGTTTCCAGTATTAAAATCTCTTTCATATTTCAGTTTCTTTTATAACTTTCATTACTCTGTCCACCATGGCATCGCAATACACCAGGTTGAATTCAAATATTTCATCAGGAGAGTAGGTTTTTTCAATTTGTTTTTTAAGCATTGTTTTTGCACGGTTCAGTCTGACTTTTACATTGGCTTCGCTGATGTTTAGTACTGCTGCAGTTTCCGCAACATTCAATCCATTTATATTCCGCATGGTGAAAACCAAACGATAGTCGAGCGGAATTTTTTCAAGAGCAGTTTCTATCACACGACCCAGCTCGCGGTTCTGATAAATCTTATCAGTATCGTTGCTTCTTGTGGTAAATGCAGGTTGCGAATGTTCAGAAGAGTCTTTCATAATTTCGTTTTTAAAACTTGATTTTTCTTTTTTTCTGTAGCAGTTGTTCAGCATAATGCGGATAATCCATGTTTTGAAATCGGCTCTGCCCTCATACTTCGACAAATTTTTGTATGCATCAATGTAGGTGTCCTGCATGAGGTCCTGCGTGTCGTCATGATTATAATTGTAGGCTCTCCCAACTTTATACAGACAGGGATTGTATCTTCTTACGATAATTTCATAAAGTGCTTTTTCTCCTTTTAAAATGCGATCAATAATTTCTGTGACGTGTAACTTTTCAATTGCCTGCATATTGGAATTATTTTTGATTTACAATTTTAGCTAACTGTGCCATTGCAAAGGCTGAAATAGCCATCACCACATCGCGCACTGCAACATCCAGATAGTTCAGATAGGTAAGTAAGGTTATTGCAATCAGCATAAGCCATGCAGCAACAATATTACCACCAATCTCAGGTTTTTTAAAAACAATTATTCCCGCAATAATTTCTATAACGCCAACAATCATCATAAAAGTTGTTTGCGGAAAAGGAAGTAAACCTGCTATTGCCGGATTCAGATAATGCTCCCAGTTGGTAAGCAGATTTGAAAACTTGTCTAAGCCTGCTGCAATTGGCAGGATTACAAATGTGTATTTAAGTAAGTTGAAGGTCTGCTGCAATATTTTATTTTTTTCTGCTGTTTCCATTTTATTATTTTTTTATCCGTTGTTTAGTGATTAGAGGCAATGACATTCAAAAAGGTTACAAAAAATATTTAACATCTTAAAAGTCAGTTGTTCCGAATCTTTTAAAGGGTCACTCTAAAAGACTCTGAGACTAAACAAAACAGCCTGCAGTATGGTTTAAAAAATATTACGTGCGCTGAACAGCAAGAAAAGTATTTTGATTGATATTAACAATCAAAAAAAAGTAATCAGGATGTAGTTTTTTCCAATGCCTGATTGAGATCAAAAATAATGTCTTCGTAATTTTCTACACCTATAGAAAGTCTGATCATTTTTTCTGTAATTGAAAATTCTTTTTTTAGTTCAGCATCCACATCTGAATGTGTCATAGTAGCGGGATGCTCTGCAAGACTTTCTGTACTGCCGAGGCTTACTGCAAGCTTAATAAGTTTAAGTGCATTCAAAAAACGAAAGGCTTCTTTTTCTCCACCTTTCACATCAAAGGAAATCATTCCACCATTGGTGAGGCATTGTTTGTTTTTAATAACAAATTGTTCTCCGTCCTTCTCAGTCAGATTTCCGGGGAAATAAACTTTCTCTACTCGAGGATGACCGGTGAGAAAAGCAGCAACTTTATTGGCATTAAATGCTTGTATGTCCATTCTCGCCTTAAGTGTTTCGAGGCTGCGCAACAAAAGCCATCCGGTATTGGGCCCTGCCATGCTGCCAAGAAAAGTTCGCAAACCTTTCACTCTTTTGATCAGCGCTTTTGAACCCAGACAGGCACCTGCAATTACATCACTGTGGCCACCTATGTATTTTGTTGCAGAGTATAAGACCAAATCAGCGCCATGTTTCAGCGGATGTTGCCACAGCGGTCCCATATAGGTGTTGTCAACTGCCAGATAAATTTCTTTTTGATATTTTGCAGAATAATGCATTGCAATTTCTTTGCTGCATGCTATATCAATAAGATCGTTGGTAGGATTTGCAGGAGTTTCTATATAAACAAAGGCAAGCTTATCGGCATGGTCGGATGCATCTATAATTTTAATTATATCTTCTTTACATTGTCCTACTTTAAAATCTATTACTTCTATTCCGAATTTCGGAAGAATTTTTTTTATAAAATGATCGCTTCCGCCATAGAGGGGATTACTTATCAGCAGCATGTCGCCCGGTTTTAAAAACTCGAGCAATACAGTTGTGATGGCCGACATGCCACTTTCAAAAACGGCACAGTCTTCAGCACCGTCCCAAAGGGTAAGTCTGTTTTCAAGAATTTCGAGAACAGGATTGTTTATCCTGCTGTAGATAAGACCAAGTTCTTCGCCTTCCTGAGCATTTCGTAATCCGTAAGCTACTTCAAAAAATGCTTTTCCTTCTTCAGCACTTTTAAAAACAAATGTGGATGTCTGAAAAATCGGGCATTTCACTGCTCCTTCTGACAGTTCAGGCTTGTAACCATACGACATCATCAGACTTTCCGGTTTCATATTTTTTGCTGTTTCAGAATCCATCTCGTTAAGTTTTTAAATCAATATACAAAGCTAATGAATCCGCATGTCAGAACAGAATAAAATTTATTTAACTTCCTTGATTGGTACAAATTCTATAATTAAAAATGATATTTAAAGTTCAACCAAACTGCTTAATGTCATTTTATGTGATTCCATGCCTTTATTTATCTTTGCAAGATAATCTGATAACGAAATTATGTACACTCCCCAACGAGTAATTACCTTAGGACAATTCATTATAGAGCGTCAGTCTGATTTTCCCTATGCAAAAGGAGAGTTATCACGGCTGTTGCGAGATATTGGTATAGCAGCTAAAATGGTCAATCGCGAAGTAAATAAAGCAGGCCTTGTAGATATTTTAGGCGACTACGGAAGTACCAATGTACAGGGTGAAGAAGTAAAAAAATTAGATGTTTACGCCAACGAACAATTTATATCAGCATTGAGCAGCGGTGGCGAAACCTGTGCTGTAGCGAGTGAGGAGGTAGAAGAAATGGTACCTATCAATACGGAAGTTTCCAAAAATGCAAAGTATGTGGTAGCCATTGACCCGCTGGATGGATCTTCAAACATAGATGTGAATGTTTCGATAGGAACAATTTTTTCTATTTACAGACGCACCACACTCTCAGGTGCAAGCAACCTTACTGATTTTATGCAGAAAGGTACTGAGCAGGTAGCTGCAGGCTATGTCATTTACGGCTCTTCAACAATGATGGTTTACACCACAGGAAAGGGAGTAAACGGATTTACACTTGATCCATCCATAGGTGAGTTTTGTCTGTCGCATCCTGATATGAAAATTCCAAAGCAAGGATATATTTATTCCATAAATGAAGGCAACTATGCGCATTTTCCCGAAGGAGTGAAGAAGTATATCAAGTTTTGCCAGGAAGAAGATGATAAAACCAAACGTCCGTATTCTTCACGATACATAGGTTCGCTGGTAGCTGACTTTCACCGCAACCTGCTCAAAGGTGGCATTTACATTTATCCTGCAACAGCTAAGGCTTCCAAAGGTAAGTTAAGGCTGATGTATGAGTGTAATCCGCTGGCTTTTATAGTGGAGCAGGCAGGAGGCAAAGCTTCTGATGGATTTACAAGGATAATGGATTTACAGCCTTCATCATTGCATCAGCGTACACCATTGGTAATTGGCTCATCTGATATGGTTTCCAAGGTAGAGGAAATGATGATGCGTTATTCGCAAATGGGCAGTTAGTTTTTTCAGAACTGTTTTACCTATTTTTGTTATTCTAAATTTTTAAAAACCAGATATGCGGGAGATACAATTTCGTGAAGCATTGCGCGAAGCCATGAGTGAAGAAATGCGCAGAGATGAATCGGTATTTTTAATGGGAGAGGAAGTAGCAGAGTACAACGGTGCTTATAAAGTATCGCAGGGTATGCTCGATGAGTTTGGTGCGAGAAGAGTGATTGACACACCCATTGCCGAACTTGGTTTTGCCGGAATAGGAGTGGGCGCTGCCATGAACGGACTCAGACCTATCATTGAATTTATGACGTTTAACTTTTCTCTTGTTGCAATAGATCAGGTCATCAACTCTGCTGCTAAAATAAAAAGTATGAGCGGTGGACAGTTTCATGTACCCATTGTATTTCGCGGACCTACTGCTTCTGCAGGAATGTTAAGCTCGCAACATTCTCAGGCATTTGAAAGCTGGTATGCCAACTGCCCGGGACTTAAAGTAATTGTACCCTCCAATCCCAAAGATGCAAAAGGACTTTTAAAATCTGCCATTCGCGACAACGACCCGGTGATATTTATGGAGAGCGAACAGATGTATGGAGATAAAGGCGAAGTGCCCGAAGGCGAATACCTGATGCCCATAGGAGTTGCTGATATCAAGCGTCCCGGAAAAGATGTTACCATTGTGTCGTTCGGAAAAATCATTAAAGCAGCATACAAAGCTGCTGAAGAATTGGCCAAAGAAAATATTGATGCAGAAATTATTGATTTGCGTACCGTGCGTCCTATAGATTATGCAACAGTTATAGAATCGGTAAAGAAAACCAACAGAATGGTTTTTGTTGAAGAGTCGTGGCCACTGGCAAATATTGCCACTGAAGTTGCTTTTAAAGTACAGCGCGAAGCTTTCGATTATCTGGATGCACCTGTGCTAAGAGTTACAGGCGGAGATGTGCCTTTGCCTTATGCACCAACATTAATTGATGCTTATCTGCCTAATCCGGAACGAATCATTAAGGCAGTGAAAAAAGTGATGTATCTGGATTGAGAAACTTCACTCATAGAATAGCCATCTATTTATCCAATAAATTTTTAAATTTTACCTCACAGCAATTTTCATTTTCTCAAAGGTATTGTCCTTGATAGACTGAACTGCTTTTTGGAATGTATCATCCATTTTGTTGATGATGTAGAAGTAAGCACTAATGTTATACAGGTCGCGTGCTATTAATGCTTTAATCTGCGCTTTGATAATTTCTGCTGAACGTTTGAGTGCTTCTTCGTCTTTGGCTACACCTTTTTTATCTGCAAAAGCATAAAAGTCCTGCATCATTGCATCATCCATAATAAAACCTTTGTCAAAAGCAACCACATCAGGATATTTCATTTTCAGCTTAGCGCGGTTGTTGTCGGCATAGGTGAGTGAATAATCATTCAACACTGCTTTGCGAATCAGGTCGGAATAATATTTTGTACTGAACATAGTATCCAACGGAACAAACACATCGGGCATGATACCACCACCTCCATAAACCACTCTTTTGTCATTGGTGAAATATTTCAGTGAGTCGTTGAACTTAATACTGTCTGCATGATACAACTCTCCATGTTTAAAGCGGTTGCTGATATCTTCGCTATACTGCTCATCGCCTTCCTGATAGGGTTTTTGAATACATCTGCCGGAAGGAGTGTAATAGCGTGCTACAGTCAGTCGCACTGCACTTCCGTCAGGGAATGAATAGGGTTTTTGTACCAATCCCTTTCCGAAAGAGCGTCTGCCAACAACCAATCCTCTGTCCCAATCCTGTATAGCTCCTGTAACAATTTCACTTGCTGATGCAGAATATTCGTTAATCATAACAACCAGTTTGCCTTTTTCCCATCCACCTGTTGCAGTAGAATAATAATCTTCGCGGGGCTGAGAGCGTCCTTGTGTGTAAACAATTAATTTGCCATCACTCAGAAATTCATCGGCAAGCTGATGGGCACGATTGAGATATCCGCCTCCGTTACTGGACAAATCAAGAATAAGATTTTTTATTCCCTGACTTTTCAGTTTTGCAAGAGCTTCTTTAAATTCAACTACTGTATTGTCAGCAAAGCGACTGATTTTAATGTATCCAATATCGGGTTCAATTTTATAAGAAGCATCTACACTTGTCAATGGAATTTTATCGCGTGTAATTTCAAAAGCAAGCAATTCAGGTTCTCCTCTTCTGTAAATATCCACCTTTACCTTAGTACCTTTATCGCCACGCAACTTCGAAATAACATCTTTATTGGTAATTTTTATTCCTGCAACTTTATTTCCGTCAATATTTACTATTCTGTCACCGGGTCTTATTCCTAATTTCTCTGACGGACCACCTGCAATGGTTTGTGTTACCATAATGGTATCATCCAGAATATTAAACTGAATACCCACACCTTCAAATTTTCCTACCAAAGGTTCATTCATCTCTTTGAGTTCATTGGCAGGAATATATACCGAATGCGGATCGCAATCTTTCAGAATAGCACGTATGCCATCATCCACCAGTTTGCTTTTATTTACTGTATCCACATAATAGAAGTCTATCATCTGCATCAGTCCACCCAGCTTTTGTATCTCCATATTCTGAGCTTTTAAAGTGTAGCTGATAGTGACAAGTAAAAGTAGTGTCAGCGTTTTTTTTCATCTGTATTTATTTTCTATCAATAATAATTTGTAAGTTTACTTTATCAAATTAAAGAATTTTAAACAACTATAACTGTATTAAAATTGTCTGTTTAACAAAGATTAACTAATCGCTTACCAAAGAAAAACACCTTAAGTGTTAGCATTTTTAATCTCCGTAATATTTATCAGTAACAAAATGTTGATAGGTTTGTTGCTTTACAAATCATTATTCAGATAAAAAATCAATGAAAATATACACTAAAACCGGTGACCAGGGCAAAACGTCACTGATTGGAGGCACTAGAGTTGAAAAACATCATATCCGTATTGAGGCTTATGGTACGGTGGACGAACTGAATTCTTATATAGGATTGATTGCCGATTTGGTTGAAGAAAAAGACCAATGCCTGAATGTGCTACGCGAAATTCAGGACAGGTTGTTTACCATTGGGTCTTCCTTAGCTTCTGACCCTGAAAAATCAAGAATGAAAATACCTGACCTGCACGATAGCGATATTGAGTTGCTTGAAAAAGAAATGGACAGAATGAATGAGCAATTGCCTGTTTTGAAATCGTTTATTCTCGCAGGAGGCAATGCAGTGAACACGCACAGCCATATAGCGCGCTGTGTATGCCGCAGAGCAGAGCGATTGGCCACCGCTTTGCAGCAGCAGGAGTGGGTAGAGCCCAAGGTGCTCATTTACCTTAACAGGCTGTCTGATTATCTTTTTATGGTAGCACGTTACTCCAGTTTCGTCCGCAACACACCTGAAATAGCCTGGAAACCAAGGCTTTAATCTGCGTTTAATTGTGTAAAAAAAGACTTGTTTTTTCTGTTTTTATTTACATATTTTTGCAGCCCTTAAAAAAAGGGATTAATATCAGAGTAAAACTTTAAATTATAGAATAGTAAATGTATTGGACACTGGAATTAGCTTCGCATCTTGAAGACGCGCCCTGGCCTGCTACCAAAGACGAATTGATTGATTATGCCATCCGTTCTGGCGCACCTGTTGAGGTTGTAGAGAATTTGCAGGAACTGGAAGATGAGGGCGAATCGTATGAGAGCATTGAAGAAATATGGCCTGATTATCCAACTAAGGATGATTTCTTTTTTAACGAAGATGAGTATTAAAATATAGAACAAACGAATTGAATGAGAAAGGCTGTACCAAACAGGTACAGCCTTTTGTATTTATTAAACTAATCGGTTTTGGCTATACTATGTTATAGCCGGTGCTTTCTTGCTTCATCATAGTTATGTTGTCTTAAATGATTTTATCACAAAGTAAGTCAGCGGAATAAAAATCAGTCCTAATGTCAATGGTAAAAACCAAATCCCAAGTCCACTTGCTTCTCCGTTTACATTCTGAATTGTCTTGAAAGTAATTAGTCCAAAAACGATAACAATAATGAACTTTAAATATCTAATCAGTCGTGTCGCATTTGTGTACTTTCTTAATGCGTTGTCTGCGGTTATGTTGGTCGGATAATTAAAAACGTGTGGAAACTTATTTAAGATTGTCAGACCAATAAAAAGAAATGTTGCAATTAACGGCCAAGTAAAAATGTAGCCTTTCCCACCAAAACCGTCCACTTGTCCTGCACCGTTGTAATGTGTTGGAATTATGTCGGGCAAGTTCGTGTAGTTTGTGATTGTAAAAACCCAAATTGCAAGAACTGAAATCCAACCAAGAATTTCAAATGTCTTGTCTGTTGTCGTAAGTTCTAATTTAATTTTCGGTCTTTCGTTCATCAGCGTTCATTTTTTTGCACGTCTGTTGGGGCTTTGGTTATATTGCTTCTAAGAATTAGAATTCTGCATTTTTGGGAGTTCGCGGAAACGGAATAACATCACGTATATTATTCATTCCTGTTACAAACAATATCAAACGTTCAAAACCCAAACCAAATCCTGAATGAGGACATGTTCCGAATTTGCGGGTGTCGAGATACCACCACATCTCCTTTTCAGGAATATGCATTTCTTTCATTCTGCTGCTTAACTTTTCAAAATTTTCTTCGCGCTGTGATCCACCTATGATTTCGCCAATCCAGGGGAATAAAACATCCATTGCGCGAACGGTTTTGCCATCATCATTTTGTTTCATGTAGAAGGCTTTTATCTGTTTGGGATAATCGGTGAGTATAACCGGTCCTTTGAAATGTTCTACAAGATGATTTTCATGTTCTTTCTGCAAATCCGAACCCCATTCAACCTGATATTCGAATGTTGCATTTTTGGGTGTGAGTACTTCTATCGCTTCGGTATATGTCAGTCGTGTAAATGGTTTTTCAATTACACTTCGTAAACGCGCAATCAGTTCCTTGTCGTACATGTTGTTCAGGAACTCTATATCGTCATAACAGTTTTCAAGTGCATAATTAATCAGAAACTTCAGCATGTCTTCGGCCAGATCCATGTTTTCTTTTGCTTCATAAAAAGCCATTTCAGGCTCTATCATCCAGAATTCGGCAAGATGTCTTGGTGTGTTGCTGTTTTCAGCACGGAAGGTAGGGCCGAATGTGTAAATTTTACCTAATGCAAGAGCAGCCAGTTCACCTTCAAGCTGACCTGAAACGGTGAGGTTGGTTTCTTTCCCAAAAAAATCTTCTTTAAAATTAATTTCACCATCTTCTGTACGCGGAAGTTTGTTCAGATCCAGAGTGGTTACTCTGAACATTTCTCCTGCACCTTCTGCATCACTTCCTGTAATGATGGGTGTATGTATGTAATAGAAACCATTCTTATTGAAATAATGGTGTATGGCATAAGCCATTGCATGACGTATGCGAAATACAGCTCCAAAAGTGTTTGTACGTGGCCTCAGGTGTGCAATTTCGCGAAGGAATTCCATGGTGTGACCTTTCTTTTGCAATGGATAATTTTCGGCATCTGCCGTACCGAATACCTGAATTTCTTTAGCCTGTATTTCTACATTTTGACCTTGGCCCTGTGAAGCTACCAGAACACCTGTAACAGCCACACATGAGCCGGTAGTAATTTGTTTCATCAAATCTTCGCTGAAGGATGCGAGTTCAGCTACTGCCTGTATGTTATGAATGGTGCTTCCGTCATTTAATGCTATAAACGAAATATTTTTATTTCCTCTTCGGGTTCGTACCCATCCTTTTGCTGTTACTGTTTGCCCCGAAGGGGATGTTTTTAATAGTTCTTTTACGGAAGTGTGATGCATTAGAAATTAAATTTTTGGCAAAGTTATTATAATGAATAAAATGATTATTGATTTTTGTTCAGTTTACAAATTATCAGGAAGTTCTTTGATAAAAAAAGAGGCTGCCTAAAACAGGCAGCCTCTGAAAGTTGGATATTTTAAATTTTATGGTTTGTCCCACCACATACGTGTATCCTGCTCATCAGCGCCTTGTGCAGCCACAGCTGCATTATAATTTGCTGAGTTAAGAGTTTGTTCCAATACAGGATATTTCATTCTTCTTGGAATACCTGTACCATCCAATACACCATCAGCAGGAAGTTGAAGTTTGGTGAATCCAAGTCTTCTCCATTCAACCCATCCCTGAACTCCTTGATCAAAAAGAGCAATCCATTTCTGAACTCCGATTTTTTGTTTCCAGTCACCGGGAGCAGTAGTATAATTTACATCTGGTTGAGCAAGATAAGCTGCCGCATCACCGGTAGTTCCGTTAAGGCCTGTCCAGAAGTCAATACTTGCAGTAACACCATTGTTGTAGTGATCCTGAGCAGTACCGCCTACATTCCATCCACGCTCAACTGCTTCAGCAAGCATAAATTCTACCTGTGCATAATCCAAATAAATACCCGGAAGAGTAGCAGACAATGTTAAAGCAGAGCGCTGAGAGATACGTGAATTCGGAGTTTGTGCACCGTTAGCTTCAGATAATCCATAAACTTCTCCTGTCCACAATCCTGTAGCACTTGCAGGAGCAAAGAAGCACTCTCTGCGTGGATCGTTTAAAGGAGTAAGTGTACTGTCAAGGAATATATTACTTGCGCAATAGTCATTACGTCCGGAGATATAACGGTTGTAGTAAATGGGGTTACCGCTTGGGTAAGTACCATATTGCAACAATGCATTATCGCTGTTGGAGGTAAATGCACCATCAGTGTTGGCTGCTTCAAATGCTGCCTGAGATGCTGCAGCATCTTTATCTGCAGTTCTCAAAGCTAATCGCATTTTAAGTGAATTGCCAAACTTTTTCCATAGTGTCATATCACCATTATAAACCACATCACCATTAGGTCCTGAAGCAGCAACATCAATTAAGGATAATGCATTATTCAGGTCATTCATCAGCCCTTTGTAAATATCCTCTTGACTGTCATACTTCGGAGATTTAATTTTCTCTGCTTGTAATGCTTCAGAGTAAGGAATGTCACCCCAGGTATCAGTCATGTTTTGGAATAACCAAACCTTAAGCATGGTAGCAACGGCAATCTGATTATTTACATCTCCGTCTACAGAAGATAAATCAGGTTCTTCAGTACATTTTTTAATGATCTGATCTAATTCATACAATCCGCCAACATTTACTTGCTGATCATTACTGGCACCACTATAAAAACGCTGCCATGCGCTATTTGTAACGTTTGTGCGGTAGTTATAGCGGCTTTCAGAAGTATATTGGTTCGAAGACCAATACTGGCCTAATTGATTTCCCACATTGGCGCCCCACCATACATCTATAGTGTTGTCCATTATACCACGTTGAGCACCGGTAAGCAAATAAGAATTAGGAACCTCTTTTGGATTATTTGGATCTTCATTGATTCGTTCAAAATTCTTTCTGCACGATCCCAGCAGCAGTGATCCTACCATTACTACTGCAATTGCTTTATGATTTATTTTTATTTGTATCATGTTCAATCGTTTTTAAAAGTTAAAATCTAACATTCAGGTTTATACCAAAGGTACGTGCAGTTGGTAATTGTCCGCCCTCAAAGCCTTGTACGTTGCTGGTTGACAATCCTGACTCAGGATCAATATTAGGAGCATTCTTGTGAAGAATTGCAAGGTTACGTCCGTAAATACCTACTGATACACCGCGGATACCTTTTTTGAATAATGAACTTGGCAGTTCATAAGACAAGGTTAATTCGCGAAGTTTTACAAATGATGCATCATAAACATCTGCAGCAGTAATTACATAACCACCATCCTGGAAGTAGTGATCTACAGCAGAAATTACAGTTGTGTTTGCTTCACCTGTTTCGGTTACGCCTTCGTTTATTAAGCCATTTTCGCGGATATCACCTTCGGCAGTTTCAGCAAAAATTCCTGAATATCTACCCCATACATTGGTAAGAGAGTAAACTTTACCACCTTTCTGGAAGTCAATCAAGCCACCTAAACGAATACCTTTAAAGGTAACATAAGTACTTACACCACCGGTGTAGTCAGGTAATACAGAACCTAAAGGAGTAACAGTAGCGGTACGTTTATAAAATCCATCGGCATCAACAATTTTATTGCCTTTGTCGTCATAAACAAAATCATAACCCACAATCTGAGAAGCTTCCATTCCTTTATACATCTGAAGTGTAGCAGAGAAAGGAGCAGTACCAATTTGTACACTTTCAGTTTCATTGCCGTTTTCGTCAGTAAAGAGTTTCTCAACCATATTTTTTGTTTTAGCCCAGTTGAAACCAACTCCCCACTCAAAGCTGTTTTTGAGTTTAACAGGAATTACATTTAACATCAACTCCACTGTTTTATTTGAAATTTCAGCAGCATTATAAATTTTATAGGTGATACCACTGGCACTTGACTGCTGTACATTAAAGATAACGTCCTTTGATAAGGTTGAACTATAAGCAACATCCATTGAAATTCGCTGATTAAGGAATTTTGCTTCAAGACCGGTTTCAAAACCTGAAGTGAACTCAGGTTTCAAAGTAGTATTATTAAATGTTCCGGGAAGTACACTTGTGGGAACTCCATTGAAGTTATCAGAAATCAATGCAGGTGTTGCAGTTGAACGGTATGCAGGAGGATCAACGGCTGTTAGCGCCCAACCAGCTCTTAATTTACCATAACTTAACCATGACATATCAAGTAATTCAGAGAATACAAAGCTACCACTCACTGAAGGATAGAAATAAGAGTTGTTGTCTTCAGGAAGTGTTGAACTCCAGTCGTTACGTCCGGTAACATCTAAGTAAAGGAAACTCTTATAACCTACCGAAGCACTTGCAAACACTGAGTTTTTGCGCATTTGTCTAACCTGTGAAGACTGAATTAATTCGCTGCTTTGTGAGTTGCTGATGCTGTAGAAATTAGGAACTTTTAAACCACCCTGAGTAGCAATAAATTTGTTACTGAATTTCTGATCCATCCTGTTGGCTCCTACAAATCCGTTAAAGTCGAAAGCATCAGAAATTCTGTGTTTGTAATTCAACATAATCTCATAGTTGTTTTCATTAAACTGAAGAGTGTTTTCAGAATAAGATGGGATAGCAGTTGCAATGGCACTTCCCACAGCTACACGCTCCTGACGGAATTCGTCATAATAATCGGTTTTGCCGGATGCGATTACAGAAAAACCTTTTCCTAAATCATAGTTAAGATTTAATCCGCCATATAAACGGTTACGCTGATCGGTTTCATAGTTTTCATAACAAACCCAGTATGGATTATCCCAATAAAGTGGAGAAGGATCTTCTTCTGAGTTCATGTTCCATGCACGTTGTGTTCCATCAGGATTTTTATAGTCTTCCAGTTCATGAATATCCAACTGACGTTCCCACCACTGATTAAAGTTAGAAGCAATGCTGTTATATCCTGTAGCTGCACGGCCTTTTCCTCTTGAAACCACATAGTTCATAGTGATATCAGCACTTAAACGGTCTGTAAATTTATTGGAACCATTAAAGCTGATGATATTTCTGTTAAGACGTTCATTAGGGATAACACCTTTTTCATCGTAATTGGTATAACCTAAACGGAAAAGTGATTTTTCATTTCCACCATCAAGTGCTATGCTGTTGTTTTTAACAATACCTGTCTGGAAGAAATCTTTTACGTTATCAGGATGTGCAACCCATGGAGTTTTTTTGTTATAGTTAGGCATAGAAGGATAGTAGCTGTCCCACTGATATACTTCCTGTCCTAATAATTCCGGACCCCAGCTACCGTCATATTCAAATTCTGAACGATACTCGCCAGGATGTATGTCACTTTCAATAAAGTCGGGAGAAGCACCTCCACCATAACGGTTTTGATATTTAGGAAGGTTGTAAATCTTTTTCATACCGAATCCTATATTCAGGGTCACACCAATAGGAGAATATTTTTCATTTTTCTCACGGGCTACGCCTTTTTTGGTGGTAATGATAATAACACCGTTTGAACCACGAGAACCATAAAGAGCAGTTGCTGATGGTCCTTTAAGTACGTTGATGGATTCAATATCATCAGGGTTTATATCCTGAATGGCATTACCATAGTCATATCCTAATGCTCCACGTGCCTGATCTAATGTGGCAACGTTTTCATTATTCATCGGAATACCATCTACCACAAAAAGTGGTTGGTTTTCAAAATTGATGGAACGTAATCCTCTGAGCAATATTCTTGATGAACCACCGAGGTTACTGGAACCAGTGATAGACACACCGGCTACTCTACCTTGTAAGGAGTTGATGAAGTTCGCTTCTTTAGCATCAGATAACTCTTCACCACTTACTTTTTGTGTTGAATAACCAAGTGATTTTTCTTCACGTTTTACACCTAAAGCAGTAACAACCACTTCTCCGATTTTCTGAACATCCTGACTCATTGTTACATCTAAACTGTTAGATGCAGGAATGTTTAGCGTTTGTGTTACCAACCCTGTACCTGAAAACCGCAATTGGGTTGTTGTTGATTTGACCATGATGGAATATTTTCCGTCAATATCCGTAACGGCTCCATTGGTAGTACCGGGTTCTACCACGCTAACGCCCGGTATTCCCAGCTTGTCGGCAGACGAGATTACCTTACCGGTAACTGTCCGCTCCTGTGCCAGTGCTGCTAATGACAGCACGAACAAGCTTAAAAACAATGTGATTGTTTTCCTCATAATGTTTCAATTTGAATTTAACTTATTTAGTTGATTTGTATTCCAGACATGGCGGTTAATCCTGTCTTTCAAAAAGCAGATAAGACTTTGAGTCTTATTCTTGATTTTATAATTTGGTAATACTTTAACCATAACTGGTTTCAGAAAATCTTCACGCAAAGTTATAAATTAATTTAAACCTGCAAATTTTTTGTTAAATATGAAAAAAGAACCCAAACAATCAGTAAAAGGCTGATTATTGCCTTCCTATATGCTTAAGATATACTATATGTGAAAATAATGCCTGTCTTAATGTAGGAAATTCTTTATAGGTTATATTAAATTCCCTGCAAGTATCTTTTACAATTGCATTAAGTGCAGGATAATGAATATGGCTGATGCGGGGAAACAAATGATGCTCTACCTGAAAATTAAGACCACCCAACAACCAGCAGATAAATTTATTTTTGTGGCAAAGTTACTTGTCGTCTGCAACTGATGTATAGCCCATTCAGATTCAATTTTCATTGATTTACCTTCAGGATTAACAAACTCCATATCTTCTACAATATGTGCAAGCTGAAATACAACAGAAATGGTTATTCCTGTGATAACTACCATTAAAACATAGCCGATTATAGTATCTGCAAGACCTACATTATAAATAGGAAATACAATGAAAGCAGCCACATAAAATAGTTTTGTTGCCCAGAAAACAACATGCTCCCACCAGGCAAGTTTTTGCATTTTGGTGTGTTCAGCAATTTTTCCTGAGAAATATTTTTTGAAATCGTTATAAAACACCCAGAAAAAGTAAGTGATTCCGTAAAGCAACAAACCATAAATATGCTGATAGCGATGAAACCAGTATTTTTTCTGCCCTTCATGAACACGGATAAAGGGTTTGATGTCTATATCATCATCCATTCCTTCTACATTGGTATATGAATGATGATTGATGTTATGTTTTTGTTTCCAGATGAAGGATACGCCCCCAAGTAAATTCAATGAATGTGCCATGGATTCATTAACCCATTTGCGACTTGAATAACTTCCATGAGCACCATCATGCATCACATTAAATCCTATTGCTGCAACTACCACACCCATCAGTGCACACAATGCCAGTGACAGCCAGCCATTGGAAGGTGTAAAAAACACTAGTATGACATATAGTGCAATCAGTAATGTGAAAAGTATAATTGTTTTTGAGAACAGTTTAAAATTACCTGTTGACTGTATCTGATTTTTTTCAAAATATTCATTCACACGCTGTTTTAATGAAGGGAAAAATACTGCGTCTTTATTATTGAATTTTACTGTTGCCATTATTAATGTTTAACTTGGGCAAAGATAGGTATCCGTTAGTATGATATATCAGTTCCAAAATATTTTATGCTATCCGTCTGTTTATAAACATATTGGAATTTGTATTGTAATACAATACTTTATGATTATGTTTGAGAAATGATTTATGTCAGTTGTAAAAATATTAAACAGAATTTCAGAGGTATGACTGTTAATTGGATGAAATCCGTGATTTTTTGTTTACTGATGGCTGTAAGTTCTTCATCTGCACAAACCATAACAGGAGGAGCATCTTATTATGCACGGTCATTCGAAGGAAGAAAAACAGCAAATGGTGAAAAATTCAGCAACTATGATATGACCTGTGCCAGCAGAAAACTTCCTTTTCATACATTTCTTAAAATTACTAATCTGAAGAATAATCTGACCACAATTGTCAGGGTAAATGACAGAGGCCCGTATGCAAAGCAGAGAGTTGTTGACCTTTCAGAACAGGCAGCCAGAATAATTGGAATTTATAAAAGAGGAATCACCCGTGTGAAGATGGAAATAATTAAGCCACCCTCAGATGCAGATTCACTGAAAAAAGCGATGAATGAAAATGATATTGTGGATGCTGATGGAAAAAAAATGGTCAGTAATGGTTATATGTTAAGTATCTGGCGAACCAGAGATTTACCTCATGCATTATTACTAATTAATCAGCTGCATGAACTGGAATATATTCAGAATTTTTATGTGCTGAAAAAAATGAATGACCATCGTCCTTTATATCATATTCTCATAATAAATATTGCCAGTACTCAGGAAGCTGAAAAACTAAAAGATTATTGGGAAAGAAAAGGATTTTTGAGGGTGAAAATTTTGGAAAAGGCTTAAGTGTTTACAGTGCACCTACTGTAATATGAATATCAGAATTGCGGCCCTTGTCATCCGCACATGATATTTTAATACTTCCTTTTTGAGGGGTGAAAAATAATTGCTCACCGGCACCGGCAGCCCTGTAAAAAATATCATTGATATACCAGTAAACCGTTTGTACGTCAGAGTTGGCATGACAACTCAGCATTAATTTATCTCCTGATTTTAAGTCAATGAGATATTCACCGGCATCAGCAGGAGAAGTAATTTTTGGTGGTGAGTCATTGAAAATTCGTGAGCAAGCGATGTTATGTGATGGAGGCATTTTGATATTGATGTGTTCACTTTTATAAAATGCCAGTAAATCAGGGTCAGGATTTGGATACAGAATTTTCTTATAACCCGCAGCCGGTGCACAGGAGGTGCAATAACTGACTTTTTCATCGGGGGATACCATTATTTCTTTTGCATGAGTGCAAACAGCATTTGAAGAAATGCCCGGGATAAACTCATCCATCACCTGCTTATCACAAAATGTATTCGGAATTTTTCCTGACTCACTGCAAACCAATCTGAAGTTAACTGCTTTGGGTGTTGTAAACCATTCTGCTTCCGAACTATAATCAATGGTGTTAAAAATATCAAACAACAATGGTGTGGCCATGTCTGCACCGGTAAGTTCGGCAATGCCGCTACCGTCAAAATTGCCAACCCATACACCAATAGTATATTTTTTGTTATATCCTATACTCCATGCATCACGTCTGCCATAGGAGGTTCCGGTTTTCCATGCAATTTTGGGAATGCGAAGGCTGTTTTCATAATTATTCGGCATGTCAGGGCGTATTAATTTACTTAGCATTTCCGTAGTAAGATATGCTGCAGCATCAGATATTAAAGGAAATGAATAACTGACCGTATCATCATGGGTATATTTCAATGGTACATAATTTCCATTATTGGCAAATGTGGAGTACAGGTTTGAGAGTTCTGATAATTTAACTCCGCATCCGCCTAATACAACTGACAAACCTAATTTTTTCTGTTGTGCTGCTATTGACTGAAACTGACTTCGTGCCAGCGCATCAGTGAGTGTGTTAACGCCCAGTTTGTTTAAGGTTTGTACAGCAGGAATATTTAAACTATGCGATAATGCAAATTCAACTGTAACCGGTCCGTTAAATTTCGAATTAAAATTTTCAGGTGAATATCCCATATAATTTACCGGAATATCATTTATAATTGTCATTGGTGTGAGTAAACCTTTGTCAATTGCAAGTGCATATACCAAAGGTTTTAATGTACTGCCCGGAGAGCGTACTGCATTTACACCATCAACCTGTCCCTGATGTAGATCATCAGTTGCATCATTGGAGCCGATATAAGCGAGAACTTTTCTTGTTTTATTATCAATGACAATTGCCGCTGCATTATAAATATTTCTCAGTGCAAGTCTTTTGCTGTAATTATAAACCAACACCTGAAGTTTATGCTGCATGGCAGTTTTGATGGTTGTATGAATTGAATTTTTTTGAGGATATTTTTCTTTCATCCTGAATGCCAGCTGAGGAATCAGTGCAGGAGCTTTCTGCCTTTGCATGTCTGTAGGTTCGTTTAATGCATCATTGATATCGCTGTCAGAAAACAAATGTTGTTTCTTAAAACGGTGCAACCATTTATTCCTTTCTCTTTTAATCACTTCATTATATCTTCCGGGTCGTAATGAATTAGGCCTGTTGGGAATGATGCACAATGTTGCACACTCAGCCAATGAAAGTGCTGAAGGTAACTTACCGAAATAGAAAACAGAAGCAGCTTTTACTCCTTCGATATTTCCACCATAAGGAATTAGGTTCAAGTAGAGATTAAGAATTTCATCCTTACTGTATTGCCATTCCAGTTCAGTTGCTCTGAATGCTTCGGTCATTTTATTTGACCATGTACGCGGAGCAGGGTAGAGGAGTCTTACAACCTGCATGGTGATAGTAGAAGCTCCTGATGTTTTGCGCTGATGCAATAGGTTGTTGAACAATGCACGTATAACGGCAACGGGATTTACACCGTAATGAAAATAAAAGTACTTGTCTTCTTTATTCAGTATTGCTTTTATGAGCTGAGGATTGACTTCTTTTTCGGTTACAGCCATTCTCCATTTTGAGTCTTTTGAAAGATAGGCATGCAACACAGTACCATCATCTGCAGAAATAACAGTGGAATATGGTACTTCAACCTGCAACGGAAAACACCACCGGAGAAAAAGAAAAACAGCAAAAAGGACAACAGTGCTTATCAGTATAAACCTGAAACTTTTTTTAATCAGCCTAATCATTTTATGATATGCACTCTGCCTGCACCACTGTATGAGTGTATCTCTCCGTTATACATAGCATCAGCACTTACTGGTCCCATAATGAAACTTCCGGTGCTTACGGCTCGGACAGTGTAATAATAATAACGTGTTGTTTTGCCTGAAGTAGTATAGAGATTGATACGGTCATCACGGATATCGAAATAATCAGGTGTCTGCTGGTTTTTTATCCATGTCATTTCTCTTTCATCAGTAATACGAGGATTCTCAATTTCAAAACCGGAAGGAATCATATCAGTTACAACAATATTATCTGCTTCCATTCCACCCTGTGAAGTGAGTGCTATTTGCACAACAATCAGTTCGCCTTGTTTAAATGTATTGAGCAAAGGTTGACCGAAACGGTTGAAAAAAGACTTGCGTACCATGATTTTACTGTCTTCTTCTTTTACGGGAGTATTTTCTTTAATACCACTCACTTCCAAAAACCAGTAAAGTTTGCCTTCGCCCTGTGTCTTTATTTCAAGGGTTTTTCCGATAAGATTTTTGTCTTTCAGAATAAGGTCCTTTCCCGAAAATTCAGCAATTTGTTTTCCTCCTGAAAACAGCGTTCCTTTTACATTCTTACTTACATTTTTACTCACGAATTTTCCAAGAGCGAGGAAAGAAAATGCACGTTCCTGAGTACTCATCCAGTTCACTTTTTGAATAATCTGAGAGAGGGTTCTTGCCATCTGAGGAATCTGCGGATTACCGGCATCTGTTTCCAAAAGACAGTTGAGCGAAAGAGCATAATCACGAATATAGGAATGGAAATTTCCATTTGTACTCCGTATGGATTTTTCATCTCCAAACTTTTCAGGCATCAGTGCAATACTGCTTTTTGTATCACCAATAGCCTGATAAGCACATGCCAGCATATATCTTGAATCGGCAGTGAGAAGTGTATGATTCGATTTGTAATAATTCATGGATGACAAATCCTGTTTCCCGTTGAGTGCAAGCAAATAGAGAGAATAAATGATTTCACGTTTTGCTCGAGTGTTTTTTATGATGACATTGTCTTTGTTTAATTCGTAAACCGTTTCTACCTCACGCAGCTTAACTTTTTGTTTAAGGTATTCAAAAATTTTATTCACTGTATTGTTGTTAACGTCATAGCCTGCTTTATCTGCTTCGGTAAGAAAATGCAGTGCATAGGCAGTGGACCACCAGTTTTCAATTACACTACCCGGCCAGTATGTAAGAGAGCCATTATAAATTTGCATGCTTTCTATTTTACGTATTGCTTCCTGCACATTGCTATGTGCATCGTAGGTAAAGTTGGTTTTTGTTGTAATTGTTTTTGCCAAATCGCCATAATAAATCTGAGGGAATGCAATAGATACTGTTTGTTCCAGACATCCATGAGGATAATCAAGTAAGTAGCTGAGTTCATCACTGAATTGTACCAATGGCGAATTACTCACTACTAATTTCATTGCAGCACTTGATGGAATAAAATCAGAAGCAATAGTAAGTGATTTCGTACCGCTCAATTCTCCCGAAGAAGTTTCTTTGACAAGCGAAGAGGGTGGACGAATGGTAATGTTTGTTTTGTCAGTAAAATTATCAGTACCACTTTTTGCTGAAATTAAAATTTCAGCATTGCCAATAGCTGAACCTGCTACCAGAGTCCAGTTTGCAACAAATTCAGTTCCTGCAGCTATTGTAGTTTGAAGGTTTGCAGCATTCAGCAATTTCAGATTGCCGGTAACTGAACATGCAGTGTTGCATTTCAGAGGAGCGTTGGTGCTATTGGTAAATGTCACAGGCATTTGAAGCGTATCGCCCGGACTCAGAAATCGCGGAATGGAAGGACTGATGACAACAGGATCAGCAACTTTAATATGTTTGTCGGCACTGCCAAAACGATTATTGCTCCATACACATGCCATCACACGTAGGTCGCCACTGAACTGTGGAATATCAATATTGTAATAAGCTTCACCGGCAGCATTTGTTTTAAGAATGCCACTCCATAATGCCACTAACTGAACGCGTTTGTTTGTAAGCGGATTTATTCTTCGTGAGAGGTCGTAGCCATCACCGCCTGTCAAAGATGATTTCATTTGCAGATCAGGGAGGAGCTTGGCATACATATCATAAGAGTTTACCTGCAAAGCCTGTTTCTGATAAAAGTATCCGTAAGGGTCAGGTGTTTTTTGATTTTTAAGAGCAAGAATTCCTTCATCCACAACGGCAATCGTAACTTCTACATCACCTCTTACAGGAGTTTTTATTTTGATGGACTGTTTTGTTTTACTTCTTGATTTATCAGCACATTCTATCGTAACCGGAATTTTCAGATCCGGTTTAGAAACCATCAGAGGCATAAATCCATGTGCTACAGTTAATGGCATTGAACCGTCATCCAATGGTCTGAATAATGTGGCAGTGACATAAACGTTAGGCAGATATGATTCTTCTATCGGCAAACTGAGCATGGCAGAACGTTTATCGGTATTGAGATAATAGTAATGCAAAAGTTTATCGGATTCTACAGTCACAAGCAGCTTTCCCTGAAAAGGTGTTTTAAAAAGGATGTTTGCTTTTTCACCCGGCAAAAAAGTATCCTTATCCGCCTGAATAGTTACCTGACCTTCCGTATTGATGTTGAACGATGAGTTAGAGGTGTAACCATATCCATATGCCCAGAATGATGAAGCAGAATAATTCTCACCTTTATTACGTGATACTCTTACTTCGTATTCTCCGGAGTTAGAAGGAATAAAATTTAATTTACTTCCCTGCGCAGAAATGGACATTTTTTTGCTGAGTACAACCACTTCACGTTTTTGGGAAACATATCGGTAATTTCCGTTATCGGTTTTTTCAACAACATTATACCAGTCATTATTTACAACTTCCACAAATGCTTCTGCGTTAATGCCGTTACCGTTTTTGTTGCAGGCCGCTAAATCAACAGTCATGTTGCTGCCTCGTGTTGCATAGTAGTCATTAATCCGTATTCCATAATACACATCCTGAGTATTGACGTTGCCTGTTATAAGTCTGTTTACGGGTCGCCCGGTTTCGTCAAATACAGTTGCATAAATTTTTGCCTGTAACAAACCTGATTGAGCATATTGTGCAGGGACAGAAAATTTAGCTGAGGCTTCTCCTTTGTCATCGGTCTTACCCTGTTCAACTTTTTTCTCAAACTGAAGATTGTTGGCTGTTGTAACAGAAAAATTATAATCAGGAAATTGTTTGGAATAAAAATTCTTACGCACCAGATTAAATTCAAACTCATAGTTGCGACCTGCAGCAGGTGGCCCAAACAAACTTGTAGCTTTGATGTGTGTGATTATGGTATCACTTACACTGAATTCCTCTTTGTTACTCGTGAGTTTTACGTCAATTCTGTCGGGCATAAACTCTTCCACATTTATTGTTCGGGAACCAAGTAACACATCATTGGCAGTATAAACATCAATCACATAATTTCCCGTTACAGAAGCAGCAGGCAACTGAAACTCTGCAGTTGCAGCTCCTTGTTTATTCAATGTTTTTCGCAGCGATTTAAACTCATGGCCATTCGGCAATAACATTTTTATTTTCACCTGCATATCAGCAACAGGTTGCCATGAAGCATTTCTTACAATGGTATTCTGATAAATAGTTTCTCCGGGACGATAAATATCTCTGTCGCCATATAAGTATGCCATATATCCTCCGGGAATATTCGTTCTTCCTCCTGTTTCAAATCGGCTGGTGCTTACCCGTGTATCGTTAAGAATAAGCATGTTGTAATCTTTGCCGTAATGAGACGTAATCATTCCTGTTCTGAAATTTTGTGATTTGGATATGATATGGGAAAAAGTTGCCTTACCATCACCATCAGTAATTGCTGAATACATCACCTGATTGTTGGTGGAAATAAATTTTACCTTCACTCCGGAAGCAGGTTCAGCAGTTTTAATAAAATTAGCGAATACTGTTATTTCATCTTCACCTTGTTTTGCAATCAGTCCAATATCTGACAAGGCAATTACCTTAGTATCACGCAGCCAGTAATCATCAGAAGAAGCTACATTAACTACGTAAATGCCTTTATAGGTGTTAATCTCATCCAACGATAAATTTAGCAGATTCACACCTTTGGATTTGGGAAGATTCTTAGTGTCGTACACTCGCTGAAAAGCCAGATCACCGAGATTTTCTATTCCATAAATGTTGTAATGCAAAGCACCCTGACTGCTTTCATTTCCTTCCTCATCATACTCATAATCATGATAACTGTTTTGTCGCATGAAAGCAAGAATATTGTTTTCATAAAGTTTATAAATGGAAACTTTTACCTGAGGAACATTGGTAATGTTGATGGCAATATTTTTATTGCTTTTAGACGAAAGGTATAGTCCGTTGCTGTATAAAAATGAGATGGAAGGTTGCATTTCACCAAAAGGAATCACAGAAGTGAAATCATTTTCAAGTGTTCCACCAATCAACCCTCTGCAATTTTTAAGAAGTGTAAAACGATAACTCTGTCCCGGGTCGAAGGATGCTTTTACAAGAAAACCATCCGGTGTTGATTCAGTCGTAAAATTCAGTTTAGGTTCAAGTTGAATAAAGGAGTTGAGGTCTTTCATATCCACAGCCTGATTGGTATAAACATGAATGACAGGTTGAGTTCCATCATATTCTCCTGTTGCATTAAATATCGTCAGTTTGTCGGGCAGAGGAATTTGCGTGCTTCTTTTCAGCAATTCAGTGGTTTTGTAGCTGCTGCCAACACAGGGAAGCCCTTTTTCAATTTGCACTTCAAGATTTACATTTTTCAGTTGTTGCCAGTCGGTAACACTTACTGCCAAAACCACATCAGAAGTAGGTTCGTTGCTTTGTAATGTAAATGGTACCTGTTTGCCATCGAGAAAAATTTTTGTGAGTGATTGCAATTGCACAGGATTGGTTGAATAGTTAAAGTTGAGCGTTGCAAGTAAACCTACTGCATTGTCTGTTGTATTGACAGTCCAGTGTGCAAGTAAATCGGTTAATGCAAGATAAGGAGTGTGAAAACTGAACTGCTGCAATCCGTCAAGCGTTAGGGCAGGAGTGTTTTGAAGAATTTTTGATGTGACATCAGCTTTATAATCGGTAGCAGGAGCAAATCCTGTTTCGGGCGAAAACAACAACTCACGTTTTGTATTCCATTTAAAAAGACCTCTTACTGCCGGAGTGAAAGAAATATAGGACGTACTGTCCCAGCGGTTGAGTACACTGTCATTCACCAAGTCCTTGTCGAAGGTGAAAACTAAATTCTGTTTCAGTTCAATTTCTTTATCAAAATTTTTATTTACTAAAGAAACGGTGTTTTGATTGGTACAGGAACTTAAAAGCAGAACAGCTACTGCTGCCAGGCAGATATACTTCAACGGGTACATATCGTTTTAATTTGAGATTGATTTGGAGTTGCTAAAGATAACGGTTTCTGTTTTATAATAGTATTAACAAAAAGCAACTGCCGGAAAATAGAATGGAGAATTAAAAACCGAAGTCAGTTGCAGCATGGGAGTATGCCGGCAAGATCTATAAAAAAACAGCCAACAACCGGAGAGGGTTGTCTTAAAGGAATAAAAGGAAAAAAATCAGGTTTACTCTACGTGTCCCGTTTTGAAAAATAATTCTACCGTTGCACCATTGTTGGAGAAAATTACCTGGTCGGCAAGATGTTTCATCAGAAATACGCCACGCCCTGTAGGTTTTTCAATATTTTCAGGAGCAGTAGGGTCGGGGAGGTTGTAATAATCAAAACCACTGCCCTGGTCAGTAACCACAAATGATATGGTATCACCTTCCAGTTCGTAAGCAACATTTACCTTTTGGTTAGGGTTGTATTTATTTCCATGCTGTATGGCATTATTCACAGCTTCGGTCACGGCAACTAAAATATTTCCATAGGCATCCTCATGTATGTTATGGTCGCTGCGTAAATTATCTATCAAGCGCTCTATGATGCTGATGCTTTCCGGTTTAGAGTCTATCACTAAAGACTGGATGTTTTTTGTTGTCATTATTCCTTAATATTGGAGTCCCTGAAAATAATTATTTACTAAGTTTTTATAAAATGTATTTAACCCCGGAGGTACGGTATTGAGTAATTCCGTTTGTTTTTCTTTTAGCTTTTTATACTCCTCAAAAGCGGCAGGGTTTCGCAAAAATTGCTCTTTTGCTTGCTCGGCCTTACGGGTTTGATCCTGCTCTCTTTCGCGCTGGGCATTTTCGGCTTCGAGCAATCGTGTAAGTATTTCCTGCTGGCGTTTAAGTGTTTCTTCCGTGATGCGTTTGTTGACAATATCGCGCTCATTTTGCTCCATCTGATTGGCTAATTGTCCGAGATTGCCAAGGCTGTTTTTACCGTCCTTGTTTTCCTGCTGATTGAGTTCGTTCAGTCCGTTGCGTATAGCTTCCTGTTGTGCTGCCATCCTTGCAAGTTCTTCGCTCATTCCTTTGTCGCCCTTACCTCCGTTTTTCTTCATTCCTTCCAGTTTTCCTTTCATATTTTTCATCTGCTCGGTAAGTTGTTGCTGCATCATTTTCAGTTTTTCTGCCGAAGGTCCGGGTTTGCCTTTGCCGGGTTTTTTGCATGAGCCGTTGCCTTGTTTTTGCTGCTGCTGTTGCTGTTGCATTTGCTCCAGAGCTTCACTTAACAGAAGTGCGAGGTTGTTGGCTGATGTCATAACGTACTGTTGTGAACTGCGTGCTACAGGTACTTGTCTTTCCTGCAAAAATGCAATAGATTTTTGAATATTCGACTCAATAGCCGAAATTTCTGTGTTTACTGTATGTTGTATCTGAACCACACGTTTGCTCAGAGCAAACAGCGAATCTTCAATAATTTTGAAATCATCCTGCAGTTTTTTCTGCTGCTGACCCGATTTTATATAGGAAGGGTTGTTCACATCCACTGTCCGTAAATCTTCCATCAGAGCTTCCTGATCAAATGAAAAACGCAACAGGTTTTCCAGCAGATACCGCAATGAAGCCATGTCTTCTTCAGCCTGTTCCTGCTCGCTCTGCGCCATCTGTTGTTTCATTTTGTTCGACATACTCTGCATTTTTTCAGAAGCCTTTTTTTGAGATTCAGAAGCTTTTGATTTGTTGTTTTGATTTAACTCCTGCTCACTTTGCTGCATGTCCTGTTCAATATCTTTCTGTTCCTGCTCGGTATTGGCAAGTTCCTGCGGGAATTCCATCTCCTGATTTTTCTTTTCAAGTTCGGCAATATCTTTCTTTAGTTCTTCAAACTGTTTGTTCAGCTCATTCTGTTCTTCTTTCAGTTTCTGACTGTCTGCATTTTTTTCCTTGCTCTTGTCCGAAAGTTTTTTCTGATCCTCTGCCAGTTTATCGAGGTTGGTGATGGCATCTTTTAGTTTTTGTTCCAGCTCCAGTTGTTTGAACAGTTCCAGGGTTCTGTCCATTTGTTTCTCCAGATCCTTGTTCGACATTTTCATTTTGTCGAGCATGTCCTGCACTTTTTGTTTGTCGAGTTGTGCCATCATCTGTTCCAACTGACGCATCAACTCTTTCAGTTCAGGGTTTTGCAATCGGTCAAACAATTCCTGTATCTGCTGTTGTTTTTCGGCCAACTGACTTTCATTGTTTTTGTATTCATTCTGCCTTGCCAGATTCTGCTGCTGTTCTGTTTTAATTTGATTCAGCTTTTCGTCCAATTCTTTTTGCTGACGCAACAGTTCTTCAACACGTTTTTTATCCTCGTAATCAGGATTTTTTTTGTCTAAAAGTTTTCGTGCAGCTTCTGCAATCTGCTTCTGAATTTTCTGTGCCTGCTTCAGGCTTTCCTGCAAATCTTTCTTTACGTTTTCATTGGTTTTCTCAGTGTTTTCAGCTAATTCTTTCAGCGTTGGTGCTTTAAATATTTGTGTCTGCGAACGTGCCGACTTAGGTCCACTCACACCATCATTATCCCACACTTCAAAATAATATTCTAACTGATCACCCGGAGTAACACCCAGCACCGATGCATCCCAATAGTGAAAGAATTCATTCTGTGTAGTATTTTTATTGATGCTAATCAACTCACTCATCAGTTTGTCGGAGCGCGATGTAGTGTCATTGCTGTTTTTCAGAAAACGGTAATGAAATGCCAGTTTCGAAAAACCATAATCATCTTTTATCAGTCCTCTGAAAAATAAACGCTGAGTAGAAAGTGAGTCTTTTTGCTCTTCAACACTGATGGTAGGATACTGATCGGGAATAACGTTGATGCTGTAACTCAAGGTATCTTTATTGGCAAGAAAATCGTTGGCAGTAGCAATGCTGTACGTGGCACTGTGCAACATACGTTTTGCGAAATGATAACTTCCCCCTTCATCAGCAACAGCAGGATACACACTGTCATTCATGGTGACAGAAAATTTGTTGGTATTTTCAGTCTTAAAATTCCATTTAAGATAGGTGCCTGCCGGTACTTGAAGGTCACCTGTGTTTTTCAGCGTTTCGTTTTTGCGTCCCAAATAAGCGGGATAATTTATTTCTACATTAAAATTTAATACTGTAGGGTTGGGAACAGCTTTCAGTTCAAAGTTGTCAGAGTAAAAACCATCAGCAAAAAACTGAAATGGTGTATTTTTTACGACATGATGAAATGTGTAAGTGAAGGACTGTTTGTCTTCTTTATCCATCTTAAACTGGCGGTCGCCTGTTTTCAGATATACCTGGTCGGGCAATTCTGCACCACTCACTTTTAGGGTAAGTGTAAAATCATTTTGTTGTATAACCGTCAGCTCTTTATTCTTAATCTCAAAGACAAATGGCGCAGGTTTATGATAGGTTTCATTGTAATGTACCAGTCGCGTTGTACCGTCTTTAATAATATTGGGTGCGGCAAAAAGGATAAACACCAAAACTCCCAGCGGCAGCAATGCATAAGGAAGATATTTTTTGTTTTTGCTGAGGTCAATGGCTCCTGAAAAAGGAACAGGATTCAGGTCTTTTATTTTCTGTTCAATACCTGCCCGCAATAGTTCGCTGTCGTGGTGCTGAAGTTGTTCATTAAGTTGAAGAGTGTTTAACAGTTTATCTTTTACTTCTGCAAAATGATTACCAATAATGGCTGATGCCTGCTGATAAGAAATCACCTTTCCGAGACGCATCATTTTCAGCAATGGAATTATTACCAATCTGACAAGAACTGCAATAACCACTGCGAGATAGAGATAGAAAAATACTGCCCGCATTACGGGACTCATCCAGGCAAAATGCTCGGCAATGGTTATAAACAAAAAGAAGGCAACAGAAATTCCGGTAGCATAAATACACCCCTTGATTACCTGATTGCGGTAATATTTGCGGATGAACTCATCCAGTTTTTGAATCAGTATGGAATAGTTGCCTGACATCTTCTCTCTTTGTTATCACTAACGCTGAATACAGCATATTAGTTATAAGCAAATATACATTTATGATAAGCCCTAAAATTACTGAAAATGGATGACTTATAACACTGTCTCCAATAAAAATTCCATGAAGAAACCAACAGAATTTTATCAGAAAATAAGTAAGGTAATGAAATGTTAAACTAATTTAAAATTCTCTAAAAACTTGGTGGTGTAATTTCCTTTACGGAAGTCTTCGTTTTTCATCAATTGAGTATGAAATGGAATAGTAGTTTTTACACCTTCAATCACATATTCACTGAGTGCTCGTTCCATAGTATTGATTGCCTCTTCGCGTGTCTGAGCTATGGTGATGAGTTTGGAAATCATACTGTCGTAATTTGACGGAATGGTATAGCCGGCATACACATGTGAGTCAACGCGCACTCCATGTCCTCCGGGTACGTGCAGGTTGGTAATTCTTCCCGGTGATGGCCTGAAGTTGTTATAAGGGTCTTCAGCATTGATACGACACTCGATAGCATGCATAGAGGGGAAATAATTTTTACCCGAAATAGGATCGCCCGAAGCAATTTTAATTTGCTCTTTAATGAGGTCGTAATTGATTACCTCCTCCGTAATGGGATGCTCCACCTGAATACGGGTATTCATTTCCATGAAATAAAAATTACGGTGTTTGTCCACCAGAAATTCTACCGTTCCCACGCCTTCATATTTCACAGCGAGGGCAGCTTTTATAGCAGCTTCTCCCATTTTTTCGCGAAGGTCTTTTGTCATAAATGGTGATGGAGTTTCCTCCAATAATTTCTGATGGCGCCTTTGAATTGAACAATCTCTCTCAGATAAATGGCATGCCTTGCCATACTGATCACCTGCAATCTGAATTTCTATATGTCGCGGTTCTTCAATAAATTTTTCAAGATACATGCCATCGTTGCCAAAAGCAGCACCGGCTTCCTGACGGGCAACATTCCATTCTTCTTCAAAATCTTCAGGTTTCCACACAATGCGCATACCGCGACCGCCACCTCCGGCAGTAGCTTTCAGAATAACAGGATACTTAATTTTTTCAGCTACACTCAGTCCTTCCTCTACACTGGTAAGCAAACCATCAGAGCCAGGAATGGTGGGAACGCCTGCAAGTTTCATGGTATTTTTGGCATTGCTTTTATCACCCATACCATCTATTTGTTCGGGAGTGGCACCAATAAATTTGATTTTATTTTTTGCACAGATGGCGCTGAACTTGGAGTTTTCAGAGAGAAAACCATATCCAGGATGTATGGCATCGGCATTGGTAATTTCGGCAGCAGCTATAATGTTGGGAATATTCAGATAGGAACCTTTGCTTGGAGGAGGACCTATACACACCGCTTCATCGGCAAAACGTACGTGCAGACTTTCGCGGTCGGCAGTAGAATAAACAGCAACCGTTTTGATGCCCATTTCCTTGCATGTGCGAATGATTCGCAGAGCTATTTCACCACGGTTGGCAATAAGTATTTTGTTGAACATATTCTTCTATAAATAAATATTCGAATATCCGTTTAACGGAAAAAAGTCTTAAAAACGAAAACAGATTAAGCAGGGTCAATTAAAAATAATGGCTGATCGTACTCTACCGGTGTGGAGTGTTCTACCAATACTTTCACCACCTTGCCTTTTATATCGCTTTCAATTTCATTGAAGAGTTTCATTGCCTCAATGATGCAGATTACCTGACCTTCTTTAATATCATCACCCACATTCACAAAATTGGGTTTATCAGGAGCAGGGGTACGATAAAATGTGCCTATCATTGGTGACTTAATGGTTTTATATCTTGCTTCATCACCTTTTGGGGCTTCTTTGGCTGGGGCCGGTGCCGGTGCAGCAGCTACGGCAGCGGGTGCAGGGGCCGGTGCCACTGCTACAGGAGCAGCCACAGGAGCTGCAATCTGTACTATCTGTTCGCGGTGAGGATTTTTAATGGTGATTTTAAAATCCTTTTGTTCGAGGTGAACTTCACTCACACCTGCTTTTGATACAAACTTTATAAGTTCTTCAATTTCTTTCTTGTTCATATTTCTTCTTTTAATAAACCTTCAGTCATTACTACCTTAACAAGTTTTGCTTTTTTAAGTTAAGGATTCATAAAAGGAAGGTTTCAAAAGTAGAAACTTTTTTAATATTGAAAAAAAATAGGGCTAAAGGGTTGAAACAAAAGATATTTAACCAAAAAAAGAAAGCCATCCTTTGGAGATGACTTCTTTTGATTTGGTTTCGGTGTCGTTTGCTTTTGGTTGCGGGTTAATTTTGGTGACAAATAAATTATGGTGCTGCAAAGTATTACCGAAAATTGGGTATGTAAAGCAAAATTTGGCGAACAGTCTTATTTTTTTGGCTAACGACAAATCGTTAGTTACAACTCTACTGAAATGCAGCAGTAAACTTTCAAATTATGGTTCATTACAATAAATTAAAATTTAAATCTATTTTTGAGGCATATTTAAATTAATTATTATGAAACATTTACCTGTATTATTTATATCCCTGATGTTTTCAGGAAATATCATGGGACAAAGTATAGTTCCTGAAGTAAAAACAACCCCTGTGAAGAAGTGGTATATGATGAACTCCGGTGAATTGATTTTTTCTGCAGGTGAATTAAAGATATCGGACAGAAATGTATATACACTTAGCTCTGTTTCTACATTTTCAAGTCCACAGAATGTGGTCAGGTTTTCCGGATTCTTTCATACATCGCAGGAGTTTCATTACAACTTTTCAAACGCTGTAGGATTTTATATCGGAATCGCGGTTCGAAATGTTGGTTTTATAAATCACTTCAAAATAGAAGGTGAACAGATGAAACTGAAGCAACGTTCCTATGCTTTGGGCATTCCTTTGGCACTGAAAGTTGGAAATATGCAGAATTATTATTTCAACCTGGGGGTAGAACCGGAACTGATGTTTGCTTATAAACGTAAAGTCTTTTACGATGGTGAAAAGTCAAAAAAATCAGAGTGGTTCAGTGATGATGTAAATTTGTTTAACCCTTCTGTATTTGCGCAGTTGAATTTTAAAGGAGGATTTTATCTCCGTGCAAAATATTACCTGAATGATTTTTTAGCTAATGATTATGAAGAGTTTTCGATTCCAGGTAAAACAATGAATGTGAGATATAAGGTAGATAAGAGCACGTTGTTTTATATTTCCTTAGGAACTACCATCAAAAACAGAAAAGTTCATAAAGGTTCTGCTGTTAAAACAATGAGCACTTAATCTGTGCAAATCAGAATACTTCAATAGTATAAGCTGCTTTGAAATTTTCATCCTGTTGAAGAAGGATAATTCCTTCTTTTTCCGGTATATTTCCATTGGAGTGAATGGAATCAGCAATGCCATGCCACGGTTCAATGCAGACAAAATCAGCACCGGATGCTGCCCATACTCCCATGTAAGGGAATGACGGAAAATAAACAGCCACACCATGGTCATGATTTTTACTGCGCAATTCTATTTTGTCTGATTGCAGACGTTTAAACACTAAGGCATCCTTGCTGAATAATTCTTTTGTGAGAGGTAACTGATTTGATGATTTAAAAAATTCTACTTCTGAATCAAGCAATCCATTTTGCAGTAACCATCTTCCGGAATTTTCAGTTTTATTAAAATGCAGAAAGTAATCATTGTAATTTTCTCCTTTGAGCAAAGGTACCTTAAATGCAGGATGCGCACCTACTGAAAACGGCATTACATCATGTCCTGAATTGAAAACATCAAATACAACCTTTAAAGTATTTTGATGAAGCTGATAAGTAATATCAAATTTGAAATGAAAAGGATAAACAGCCAATGTAGCATCCTGTTCTTTTAAAGTCAAACGAATACTATCTGATTTTACTTCTGTAACAGTAAATGCAAGGTTTCGGGCAAAACCATGCCTTTCCAGGGTATAGGTTTTATCCTGATAACGGTAAGTGTTGTTTTTTAGCTGCCCGACTATTGGGAACAACACAGGCGAATGTTTGGGCCACTCTTTACCTGCCTGCCAGAGATATTCAATTTGTGATTGTTTATTGTAAAGGCTGCATAATTCAGCTCCGTTATTTTTTACGGCAATTTTCAGAGTAGAATTTTCAAGAATGGTCATCGCTTCATGTTGATGCGACAAAGTAAAGTAAATTTCCGAAAGATGCTGCTTTGATGAATGGCAGCGTGTATTCATATTGAAATTAAACAACAGATAGGCTTAATTTCATGTTTCAAGTAAGGAAAACAGTAATTTTAGCGGCTGAATATGTTTTTGTTTATAACCAAACAGCATGTTGTATGCGTATAAAATAATTTAATAATCGTTCAGACAAAAAATGCTGAGGTTCATATTCATATTACTTTTATGCATATCAACAGATGTGATGGCGCAGCACTGCCAGATAAAAGGTATGGTGACGGATTCAGGAAGCAAACAACCACTTGACTCTGTAAGAATAGAGATTTATGAGGGAAAACTTATTTATAAAATTATTTACACCGATGTATCAGGACATTACGATTCAAGAATGTTTCAGGTGATTGATAATGTAAGTTTCCGGGTTACACGAAATGATTTTGAAAAGCGGACAATACGTTTTCAGAAACTCAGAGGTAATAATGTGATTTTTATGGATATTGCCATGAAGCGAATATCTGAAGAGGAGCGAAAAAAGCAAAAATTAAAAGAAGAAAAGAAAAACATTTCGAAACTCAGAAAAAAACGATATGCACGACCCGGCAAACGCACATTGTTACCTTTCTGAATATTTTAATTATTGGTAATAGTACGAAGTTCAAAATTCTGACCGAGATATAATTTCCTTACCTGCTCGTCATTGGCCAATTCCTCTGCTGTTCCTGCTTTCAGTATTTTCCCTTCATATAAAAGATATGCGCGGTCAGTGATAGTCAGCGTTTCGTGTACATTGTGGTCAGTTATCAGAATTCCGATATTTTTCTTTTTCAGTTTGGCCACTATTGACTGAATATCTTCCACAGCAATAGGGTCAACACCTGCAAAAGGTTCATCTAACAAAATAAATTTAGGACTAACGGCAAGCGCTCTTGCAATCTCTGTTCGTCTGCGTTCACCTCCCGAAAGCAAATCGCCCCGGCTTTTGCGAATACGTTGCAATCCGAATTCATCCAACAACTCCTCCACTTTATCGTGCTGCTCTTTAGCAGACAAAGAAGTCATTTCAAGTACTGCTTTCAAATTATCTTCCACACTTAGTTTTCTGAATACTGAGGCTTCCTGAGCCAGATAACCAATGCCCGCCTGAGCACGCTTGTACATTGGTAAACCTGTGATGTCTTTATCGTCAAGAAAAATTGTTCCTTCATTGGGCTTTATCAGTCCGACAGTCATGTAAAAAGTGGTAGTTTTTCCTGCACCGTTTGGCCCAAGTAAACCTACAATTTCACCCTGTGCCACCTGTATGGAAACATGGTTTACAACAGTTCGTTTTTTGTAAATCTTTACTAAATTCTCAGCTCTTAAAAGCATGGTCACTAAAAATGTTTTGTTGTGCGAAGATAAGAGGAATCAGAATGTAAGCTGTAAACTACCGCGAATACCGAATCTGGGAGCATCTTTGTCCTGAAGATAACTCAAACGGTAGATGAAATCCACACGAATAATTTTCAGAATGTTCTCAATACCAAACTGTGCTTCAAGATATGGTTTCTTTGATAGTGTGTTAAATTCAGGATTCACCATCAGATCAAGATTTTTTTGCGACATACTGCCATATACTCCTCTGATACCAGCAACTTCACGCCATTTAAGTTTTTTCATCAATGGAATTTTATCAAGGAAAAAACCTTCGAAATGATGGGTGAAATAAAAAGAGAAATACTGATCGCTCACAAACTCATAATAGTTCATAAGGTTGAATGCAAGATAGTCATAAAAATAAGATTCGTTGCCACGGTGAACTTCCAGCAATGGATAAGGTAACTTACCCCAAACTTTTCCTGCTTCAATCACATAATAAAAATAACCCAGTGGAGCCGTATAGATATAATCATCAACTTTCAGAACAAATTTCTGATAGTCGAAATCACTTTTTAAAACACCTTTCAATCCCTGTGTATAAATTGCCTGCAAAACAGGGTACTGGCTACCGAGACTTACACGTCCATGTTTACTCTCAATAAATTTTTCGCGATAAGCAAATCTGAAATATGCTGAAATGTCGGATGTGTTTATCCTGTCGCGTATAACATCTTTAGCATCGGTAGTGTAATAGGAATAATCTAATTTTCCCAGAGGAGAAAATGCATTGTGTTCGAAAGAAATGCGCGTACTCACACCCGAAAGCCATTCTTTTTCAAAATAAACCCTCTCACTTTCTGCATTGGTAAGTTTGTTGGATGCCGATCGCCTGAAAAGCGAAGCCAGAATATTATCATCCTGAAAAGCATTATCACTTTGGCCTAATTGCATCACATCGTGCCTGTACTTGAAACCAAAACCCATGCGTGGTTTGTTGGTAAAAAGATAACGAGCACCAATGCTGTATTTAAATCGTTCGTCCTTGGTGCCGTAGGCAACAAAGCCTTCCAGTTTCAGATGTTTGCTGAAATTATAATTGGTTATTCCTCCAAGCCTGAAACGATATCCTTCAATATCATTAAAACTAAACAAAGTGAAATACGGTCCGAAATCAAAATCGCCAATGGTCTTATAACCTGTAACAAAAAGCGTGATGATATCCACATAAGTTTTGTAGGCAGGCAAAGTTTTGATGGTGTCAACCATGGCATAAATTTTCTTTTCTCTGTCGTTGAGCGAATCATGCCTTGCTTTATTCCAGAATTCTGCATCTTTATCCAGCGCGCCTTCTTCTACTACAATATCCTGTGCACCTTTCAAAAACTGTTGAGGTATAGGTTGATTTAAACTAAAGTTCTTGTAAGATGTAGATTTTCGCCCTATCAACCCCAGACCTTTATCTCTCGCTGTAAATTCAATAACCAGTAAATCTTTTGAGAGCATCCACATAGTATTATCTATATAATCATACTCTTTCACTACGGCACAGTCTTCTACAAAGTTGATGTTGGCTTTGTTGGAAATACGCATATTCACTTTTTTCACGGCCCATGTGCTGTCATGAATAAAAATCTCACCTGTAAAAGTGAGGTCTTCCGGTCTGCGAGGTTTAAACTTTAATTTATAACAATATTTATCACCTATGTATAAACTATCCAGCAGGTAATATTTGTAATACAACATTCCTATACTGGAAATGGGGCTTACAAATTTTTTACCGAAAATATCCATGAAGTTATCATAGATGTTAATGTTCTGATACATGTCGCCCAGAAACTGAGTTACCGTTTCATTTTCAACTCCTGAAATTTTGCTTGCTTTGATAATTTCGCGTTTGTCCTTTGGATTAGTGGAATGATACACATCGCTCAGCGACTCTGTGATAAATACCGGAAGAAACGGTTTTTCATTGGTAGTAGTGCTGTCAATGTTATCAAAAATAAAGGCAAATGGTTTAAAGATTTTTTTGTTTTTGAATTTTTCGGTTATGTTGGTAAGATCAAACTCTACTTTATTATACGTTTCAAAAGAATAACTGCTTAGTTTATCGTAATTGTTGTGATCGCGATTGGCTACTACTTTTTTAATGATGATGTTGGCGGGATTTTCTCCTGCATAGATAACGGCTTCTTTCAGTTCAACCTTGCTGGCTTTGAGCAGAAAGTTAATGGTTTGAGTTTGTCCTTTGCGCACCGGTAATGAAACGGGGAGGTATCCTAAAAACTGAGCCGTAAGGCTGTCACCCGGAGTATCGGTTTCGAGCGAATAAATTCCATCGAAATTGGCACTTGCTCCAATGGTTGAATTTTTGAAAACTACACTGGCAAATGGAACGGGCTCACCTGTGAGGGCATCTGTTACTTTGCCGGAAATACGGGTTACCTGTGCTTCTCCAAAAAAGCAAAACAGAACAAACAAAACAGTAAGAAGTGGTCTGATGAAAAATGTATTCACAAAGAGATAATGCAGTAGTTCATTATGCAACGCGAATTACGTAAAAAAGTTGATACTCTTTTGAGTATAACTTACGCTTTTATACAAGTTCTTCACATAGTTTTTTAAGTTTGCACCTTACTAAATGAAATTTTCAGGTGAAAGATAAATTATCAATACTCGACAAAAAGATAAAAGAAGCTCAGCTTGGAGGCGGTGCCAAACGAATTGACGACCAACATAAGAAAGGAAAACTAACTGCCCGTGAGAGAATACACTTTCTGCTTGACGAAGGAAGTTTTGAAGAAATTGGTATGTTGGTGACACACCGTGCTACTGATTTTGGTTTGGCTAAAGAAAAGTATCCCGGTGATGGAGTTGTAACAGGTTATGGAACTATTGATGGAAGATTGGTGTATGTTTTTTCGCAGGACTTTACAGTTTTTGGTGGTTCACTAAGCGAAACACATGCAGAGAAAATCTGTCGCATTATGGATCTTGCCTTGGAAAACGGTGCTCCTGTTATTGGGCTAAACGATAGCGGAGGTGCTCGAATTCAGGAAGGAGTTGTTTCATTAGGCGGTTATGCTGATATTTTTTACCGTAACACACTTGCTTCGGGAGTCATCCCTCAGTTAAGTGCAATAATGGGGCCCTGTGCAGGAGGCGCTGTTTACTCTCCGGCAATTACTGATTTTATTATGATGGTTCAGAATACTTCTTATATGTTTGTTACCGGACCCAATGTTGTGAAAACAGTAACTCATGAGGAAGTTAGTTCTGAAGAATTGGGAGGAGCATCTACGCATTCAACAAAATCGGGAGTCACACATTTTTCATGTGCCAATGAAATGGAATGTATTCAGTATCTTAAAACATTATTGAGTTACATCCCTTCCAACTGTGAGGAGTTGCCACCATCGGTAGCTTATCATGCAGGTAATGAAATCAGAGAAAGTTTAAATACTATTGTCCCTGATAATCCCAATCAGCCTTATGACATACGTGAGGTGATTGAGCACGTTGCCGATGCAGATACATTTTTTGAAGTGCATAAAAACTTTGCAGAGAACATTGTAGTAGGTTTTGCACGCTTAGCAGGTCGCAGCATTGGCATAGTAGCCAATCAACCTATGGTTCTCGCAGGAGTACTGGATATTGATTCATCTACCAAGGCTGCGCGATTTGTACGTTTTTGTGATTGTTTCAATATTCCGCTTCTGGTGTTTGAAGATGTTCCGGGATTTCTTCCGGGTACCGATCAGGAATGGAATGGCATTATCACCAATGGGGCCAAACTTTTATTTGCATTCAGCGAAGCTACAGTACCACGCATTACAGTTATTACACGCAAAGCGTATGGTGGTGCTTATGATGTGATGAACTCAAAACATATAGGCGCTGATATGAACTATGCATGGCCGTCAGCAGAAATTGCAGTGATGGGAGCAAAGGGTGCTGCAGAAATAATTTTCAAGAAGGAAATCGGCAAGGCAGAAAACCCTGCAGAAAAATGGAAAGAAAAAGAACAGGAATACAATGAACTTTTTGCCAATCCTTATAAAGCTGCAGAACGCGGATATGTGGATGAAGTGATTGAACCATCACATACACGTTCAAAATTGATTAAAGCATTTAAGATGCTGGAGAATAAAGCTACTAAGTTGCCAAAGAAAAAACATGGCAATATTCCATTGTAAAAGTTTATAGTTGATAACTATAAAAAGCATATAACTTACTAAAATAAAAAGGAGGGGCGACTACCCCTCCTTTTATTTGTATTGAACTGACTGAGTTAATGACTCACGGCAACTTTCATAAAAGAATTTTTACCATCTACAGTCAACTGAAGCAGATAAATACCATCAGCCAGAGTTGAAGCATTAATAGTTGTTTTCTGCAAGCCTGCCTGCATCATAGCTTCGGGATGTTGTATAATGGTTCGGCCGGTTGCATCCATCAGTGCCAGACTGACTTTTGCTTTATTGCTCAATATAAACTGAACGGTAGATAAACCATTAAGAGGATTTGGATATGTACTTAACTGAGCAGTGTTGTCAATTTCATTCAAACCTGTTGGCCCAACCATTGTTATCACAGCATTGTTGGTGGTTACCGGACTGTTATAGTCAAAATAGATATCAGCAAAATCAGAAATTTGAGTACCTGCAGCAAGACCGTTGACGGCATTTACGCTGTAAGAAACAAACCCATGACTTCCCGGTTCGTCAGTAGTAGCATCAGGCAACATAATATTTGTGAACCGATACATTACCTCATTGCCAATGCGGGTAACAGTTGCAGGAGCACTTGAACCAACAAACTGGAAGGAGTTGGCATCAACATCAGGAGACAAATGATCTTTTACAACCACATTCACTGCAGGTGCAGTTCCCAGATTCTGGAAGTTGATGGTGTACTTAATTTTCTGATCAGCATTAATGGATGAAATGATTTGTTGATTTGGATTGATGTTATTGGTTTTTATTGATAATTTATTATTCGGATCCCATGACCCTGTAACTATCTGATGGATGGTATCTACATTGTTGGAAAGATTGATGTCAGTGCCGTTAGTTGGGAAAGCGCTGCAATATTCCAGCGTTGTGTCTCCAATCTGGTAACTTGAGGAGGAATTAAAATGAACGTAGATATATAAACAATTGCCGGGGTTAAGAGATGCAATGTTCCATGTGAGGGTATGTGTGGAAGCATTGTGTGATGCCGCAGATGGAGAAGAATAAGAATACAATAGCCCCGGATCATAAATCATTGTAACAGTAGCTCCTGTAAGAGCAAAACCATTATTGCATATCTGTAAGTTATACCAGGCAGGGAAGCCAGGAGTTATCGTGGTACTGGGCAAAATGTTTGCTGAAATATCAGTTGACCCCGGAGGAATGTTCAATCCAAAATTACCGGCATTATAGGTTGTTCCCAAATTGGTAACATTCACCGTATATGAAGATGGTGTAGTCAGCGGGAAACCTGCGTAATTACCTCCCGGAGTATAACTAACATTAAAATTACCTAATGGAACTAATAAGGAATATTGACCTGAATAATCCGTAGTTACCGCGGTGTTGCCTATTTGCACCTGTTGATTAGGAATTCCGGATTCATTGGCATCCATAATTCCATTCCCGTTATAATCTGCAAACACATAACCTTCAATTATTGCTGTAGTAAGTGTTACTCCAAATTCAAACCCACAAATTGTGTCATTAGCACCAATGGTGATGAAATACTGCCCACAACCGAATGAATCAACTGGAACTGTAAGCGTATATGGTTGCTGCGCACAGTAATTGATGGTATAAGATCCGGGCATTACATTAAAGCTATAATTACCATTTGAATCAGGCAAAGCAGTTTGTGAATTTCCGTTTCCCCACAGAATTATATAACCTGAAGTATATGGAGGTTCACTATTATTAAATCCGTTAGCATTAAGGTCATTAAAAATATTACCACAAAGAAATGATGAATTACTCATAGTGATACTTATGGTATCACAATACTGCGAGCAAACAGAGCCTAAATCATAAAGAGTAAGACAAACATTATAGCTTCCGTTTTGTGGATAAATATGATAAGGGTTATAAGACGTTGATGTTGTACCATCACCAAAATCCCATAACACTGATGAATAAAGACCTGTTGATGCATTTCCAAACTGAACACCACTTCCTGTTACATTATAATTAAAGAAAGCAGTACATGTGGCGCCTGCACTTGTATTAAAGCAAACTGAATCAATACATCCATTGGCATCTGTAACAGTACAACAATATATAGTGTTTAATGCTACGTTGTTGATAACAGATGATGTGCTTCCATTGCTCCATAAATAGGTAAATGGAGCCACTCCACCCGATGCATTTGCACTTAAAGTGCTTGCCAAAGAATCATAAGTAATTGTTGCAGTTAGATTGCAGGGATTCAGGTAAACCACATTGCATGTTGAATCATTGCAACCATTAGCGGTGCTGATATACAAACAAACTGTATAGGGTCCCACTCCGTTATACTGATGTGTTACCATAGACCCTGTGCCTGAAGTGCCATCTCCAAAAATCCATAGGTAACTTGTGATAAATCCTGATGCTGAGCTGGAATCATAAAAAGTAACCCCCCCATTGGGGTTAGTTATATAACTGAAATTCGCATTGCATGTGGCGCCTGCACTTGTATTAAAGCAATCTGAATCAGTACATCCATTGGCATCTGTAACAGTACAACAATATGTGGTGTTTAATGCTACGTTGTTGATAACAGATGATGTGCTGCCATTGTTCCATAAATAGGTAAATGGGGCTACTCCACCCGATGCATTTGCACTTAATGTGCCTGCCAGAGAATCATAAGTAATTGTTGCAGTTAGATTGCAGGGATTCAGGTAAACCACATTGCATGTTGAATCGCTGCAGCCATTAGCGGTGCTGATATACAAACAAACTGTATAGGGTCCCACTCCGTTATACTGATGTGTTACCACAGACCCTGTGCCTGAAGTGCCATCTCCAAAAATCCATAGGTTACTGGTGATAGATCCAGATGCTGAACTGGAATCATAAAAAGTAACCACACCACTGGGGTTAGCTATATAACCGAACATAGCATTGCAGCTTTGCGCTGAAGTGTTTTTTAACCCTGACAACATTAAAGCGGTCAGTATGGTAAGGAATATACTCCCTTTGCGAATAAAGTTGATATGTTTCATGATGAATGATTTTTATCCAAATGTAGAAATGCAATCGCTATACCTATAAGTTAATTTTTTAAATTCTTACGTATTCAAATTAGGTAATACTTAATCATTTATATGTAATGTTAGTATTAAATCTTACGTATCAAGAGTAATCATAGTAGAGTAATTGTTCAGGCATTTTTAGGGTAAAAATCCTGTTACACCAGTTATAACTCCAATGCATAAAATAAAAATCCCGGAAGTTGTCCCCGGGATTTCTGACTTAATTTTAGACTAGCGAATTTCTTTTCTGTTAAAATGCCATTGCACTGCCTTAATTAAGAAGAGTTAATTTTAAGAAGTCACCCAGCTAAACATATTTTTGCGTGACATAAACACAAAAATGGGTTAAAGAGTGAGTGTTTACAATACTTAATTTGTAGTAGCAGATACTCTTATTTTTCACAAAATGTTATAAGAGGTTAGCCTTCCATGTATTACAGAAATTTGGCTGCTCAGTTTTTTGGGTTTAACTTTGACCGGATTATGCTAACAGATAAGATTCATAAACATTCTGAAGATATTTTCCAACGTACACTGCAGGACAGAAAACATCTTCACCGGCATCCCGAACTTTCATTCAAGGAGTTTGAGACTCAGAAATACGTGTGGCAACGGCTGGATGAAATAGGTATTTCCAAAAAACAGAAAATTGCAACCACAGGGATAGTAGCTTTGATTGAAGGAAAAAATCCTTCTGCCAAAACAATAGCACTACGTGCCGATATGGATGCATTGCCAATTCAGGAAGCCAATCAGACAGATTATTGCTCACAGAATCCGGGAGTAATGCATGCCTGCGGTCATGATGTACATACTTCATCATTACTTGGTGTGGCAACATTGCTGCAAAACATGAGAAATGATTTTAATGGAACAGTGAAGCTGATTTTTCAACCCGGTGAAGAGAAACTTCCAGGAGGGGCATCACTGATGATTAAAGAAGGTGTTTTGAAAAATCCGGAACCACAGGGAGTGATCGGGCAACATGTAATGCCACTGATAGAAACCGGTAAGGTAGGTTTCAGAAGTGGAATTTATATGGCAAGTACGGATGAAATTTATGTAACCGTAAAAGGTAAAGGTGGTCATGGAGCAACTCCTCATCTCAATGTAGATCCTGTGCTGATTGCTTCGCATCTTATTGTTGCGCTGCAACAAATTATTAGTCGCAATGCAAATCCAATCATGCCAAGTGTATTGTCATTTGGGAAAGTGATTGCCAACGGAGCCACCAATGTTATTCCTGATAGCGTGTATATGGAGGGTACTTTCCGCACGCTTGATGAGAAATGGAGAATGGATGCCCATAAGAAAATGATTCATCTTGCGGAGTCTGTTGCTGCGGGCATGGGTGGCAGTTGTGAAATTAATATCGTCAAAGGTTATCCTGTTTTGTACAACAATCCCGAACTTACTTCGCGCACCAGAAAACATGCTGAAGAATTTTTAGGAAAAGAGAATGTTGTAGATTTGGATATTTGGATGGCTGCTGAAGATTTTTCATTTTATTCGCAACAGGCCGATGCATGTTTTTACCGTCTTGGCACACGTAACGAAAAGAAAGGAATTACTTCTACGGTACACACACCCACATTCGATATTGACGAAAATGCATTGAAAACCGGAGTAGGGCTGATGACTTATCTTTCATTAAGAGAATTAGGTATGTCATAAACTTAAACATGACGAAGAAATTTCCAATTTGATATTTTTCAGTCGTTAAAGTTCATTTACGATTACAGGAATTAAAAAAAGGCTGCCCATAAGGACAGCCTTTTGTTTAGGGGTTATACGTAATTTAATTCTTAATCAACCGTACGTTATGTATTTCACCATTCATATTTAACTGAAGATGATATACACCTGTTGCCAGTTGTCCGACACTGAGTATGTTTTCACCTGAGTTAAGCTGTACTGTTTGCACCAGTCGGGCAGTAGCATCATATAACTGTGCATTTACAACATCTGTAGAGTTGTTCTGAATCACTACTCTGTCATGAACCGGGTTTGGATATACAGCAACATTACCTGCAGCAAAATCATTCAACCCGGTGGTGATATATACATTCACAGGCACGAAATTGCTGACACATTCATATCCTTCTTTCTCAACCTGCCAGTCATAAAAATAATAGTAGTACTGACCACCATTACTTGAATTTGTTATAGAAAGTGCATCAGCCAAAGTGTAAGGATAATTTACGCCTGTATTATTACGTTTGAAAGCAGGACTAACCTGACCTAAATTCAATAAATTGGTGGCAGTACTAGTACCTAATGTATAGTTGTTGCCCGGAGTAAGTTGGAAATTCAGAGTTACTACCTGTGAGTCAGGCTGAACCATCACATCGGCATAACTAAGAAGAGTGTTGGATGCATCACGCAACTCAAATCTTCTTGTTCCGGCTGTATTGGTATAAACTTTAACTGACTTTAAAGTGCAGTTGTTAGTCACATCAAATAAAGTAGTGGCATTGGTTGTGCTTCCGGAGTAGCTGCTGTTTCCAAACCAGTTGTTAAGTCCTACCGGGTAAATTCCACCACCGTAGGTTTGTGTAGCCTGCATATAATAGGTAGTATTAGCCGAAAGAACAGGAGTAACTAAAGTGTCACCTGTAGCAATGGGTGTTCCACCCTGATTGGTTGTGTACCATGAAATATTGGAACCACTGGTTGCAATGAGGGTAGCACTTCCTGCCACAGGCATACTCACATCATTGGCTGTTGGGTCAGCTACTGTGAATACTGTAACATTAAGAGGTGAAGAAGTAAATGTCTGACATATTCCCTGAATCGTCAGCGTAACCGGACCATCTGTTGTTATAGTTGCTGTTTGTGTTGTATCACCATTCGACCACAGATAAGAACTGTATCCGGGAGGGCCTTCAATCTGTACACTGCCACCATTACAAAATGATGTTTCGCCAAGAGCTGTAATTGCTGGAGTTTCATTTGGTGAAGGAATGACAGTGAGTGTGGCTGAGGCTGCACTGCAATTATTGCCAGCTTCGGTAATACGCACGAAGTATTCACCGGTTTGAGTAACAGTTAATGTTTGTGCAGTACTGCTGTCGTTCCATAAGTAAGTATATCCTGCAGGTGCTGTTAATGTCAGACTTTGTCCGTTTGTGCATAATACGAGTGGGCCTGATGCAGTAACTATTGCTTCCGGTGAAATACAATCATTTTCTTTCACTGTCAAAAACTGATTGACAGATGGATTGTAAATTGTCTGACTGACACCACTTGGCCAGTTGATGACCATTGAATCAATAGCAGTGGCTGTGCCTAATCCAAAGTGTAATGTTGAACTGTTGTTTGTTCCATAACTTTCACCTGCTCTTACTTCTCGCAATTGAACACCCCAGGCTCCATAAATTTTTGCTCTTGCACCAATAGCATCTTTATTTGTTTGAGTACCTTCCAGTACTACATTGAAGAAATTGTTGACAGGCACATTGTTGCCAAGTGCATTGGTGATGATATTTTCAATGCTTCCGTTGTTTAACCATAACACATCATCTACTGAAGTCGGATTGGTATAAATGTTTGCATAGCTTGCCATAATATCAATCCATCCGTCATGATTTGCATCGCCAATGGCAAATGATTCCATATCATTGTTATCGAACAAGCCATTAATACGTGTAAATGTTCCGTTGCCGTTGTTATGCCAGAAACGGGCATCACTTCCTGTAACGAATATGTCAACAAAACCATCGTTATCAAAATCTTCCATCACACTTTCAATCGGTGTAATGTCTGATACGGTAAATCCGGTTGAAGAGGTTATATCTGTATAAACTCCTGTTCCGTCATTTTGCATTATCTGACTTGCATGATCGTGATTTGTTACCATAAGATCAAGATCGCCATCATTATCAATATCACCAAAAGATGCTGTCCATGATTGCCAACCTATATTGATGTTGTAAGCAGCAGCGTTTTCAGTAAATGTACCGTTTCCGTTGTTTACAAACATCACATTTATTCTTCTTGGGTCAGAAGGGTTACTTACACTCTGACGACATTTTGCAATGTATAAATCAAGGTCACCGTCATTGTCAAAGTCCGTCCAGACACTTCCGTAATTTCCTGAATTATCGGAACCGTTGGGCAGATTGAAGTTAATAATATTTGACTGACTTGGATAATTTCCTGCGCCATCATTCAGATAAATATGGCTTGCTGCATTATCATCACAACACATGATGTCAATCCAACCATCATTGTTAAAATCACCAAAGGTGAGGTTTTGTAAAAAATAATTTGAATTGGGTAGTACGGTGATATTACCTCCTGTTCCATTATTGTTGGTTTTTATAATGCCAATTCCATTTGAACTGCTGCCACCGGCAATAATATCCTTATATCCGTTTTTATCAATATCAGCTACTGCCATTCCCCAGCAACCTACACCAACATTGCCGAGATAAATTCTCTGAAATTGCTGATTGGGCATTTGAACATCTACATTGCAGAATCGTCCCTGGTCAAGTCTGATGATATCATCAAGTCCGTCATTATTCCAGTCAACAACTGCAATCGGACAACCACTGTGTAATGCCGGTGAAGGCAAACGGCTGTTGGCATTTGTGAATGATAATTGTGCACTGGCACTTACACCCACAAGCGTAAATACACTCAACATGAGAGAGTGATAATTTCTGATTTTCATTTTATGATTTGTTAAGAGTTTAGTAAATAATTATAATTTATGTCAGATGTATAGTATTTTCTTTGTCTGGGACTGACCATTTATGGTAACACGAATATAATAAATTCCTTTCACTTTGGGTAACTGAATTTCTACCGTATTTCTGTCCAAAGCATTTTCACTGAAATTCTGAATACGCTTTCCTCTCTGATCCCATAGTTCAACAGTTACGAGTGGAGATTTCAAATCAGAAATAATGATTCTTCCGTCACTTGTAGGATTAGGTGTAATTTTTAATGATTCGCTGATAACATTATGAATTCCTGTCGGTATGTTCAACAATGTATCTGCAGCTACTTTCACAGGGCTCTTATCTGCATTGGCATACATTGTCATGAATGAATTGATTTCAGGAGATGAGAAGGTACTCATATCATTTAAAAATGCCGGTGGAAGAGTCTGGTAATATACAGCAGTAAACACATTAATGGCTCCTGTATAACCTCCTAATGAAACATGATAGTGAACGGCATCTTTTCCCGTCCCTTCAATAGCTCCATTGAAATTGAAATCAGGGTCACCGGAAGCAGAACCTATAATCTGACAGGTATCATAAGCATAATGCTGGGTAGTAAATCCAATAGGAGGAATACGGTTGTCTTTAAGTGGTGCGTAAGCTTGTTCGAGAACGGTAGTGGGGTTTCCTAAAATATTTCCCATGACCATCTCATAAATCTGTTTTTGATTCGGAGAAGTTATTATATCATGATGTGGCTCATAAGGAGAGACCGGATTCAACACTTCAAAATCAGAGTCGAACAAACCGGAGGCAAACAGTGTGTCGCCATTGGCTTTAGTAACTATCATTTGAACCACAGCCCTTCTTGATGGATAACCACTTGGAAACTTATGGCCAGCTTTGTTTTCAAGCAATACATCTATATAGGCTGTATCGTTTCCAATAGAATTAATACTTGCAGTAGCTTTCAGTGACTGAGTAGTCAGCATTTTGTCTATTGCCACCAGAGTTGAATCAAAATTATAATCTGGTGCAGACACACCCAATGCGGTTTTATTTTGCTTAATGAGTTTTACCATAAAAGAATTGGCACCTGCAAACTGATGAAGGTTGAAAGGCGTACGACCCGGTAAACCTATATTTCCATTTGCCAAAACCACAGGGTCTTCAATTTGAGGCATGTGGCAAGTCTGACATTTTATATCCTGTGAAGGATAAGAAGAGTTCAGCCATTCATGATAGGTTGCCTGTTCAATAAAGGTTGTTCCTGTGGGAACGTTATTCAAATCAAATGAATTTGATATAAGTGTATGACAGGGTGAACAGAATCTTCCTTCGCTGACATGGGTACTGAATGTTGGGGTATAACCAACATACAACTGCATAGGACCTGCAACAGGAAATTCAAACGGGCCATACATTACTTTGTTGGTATCGTAAGGAATGTTACCTGTAAATAATGTGCCCAGTGTACTACTGTCGCCAATGGCATGGCAGGCGGTGCAGCTTACACCTGAAAGTCCTAATGAATCATTTGCAAGGTCGGCAAGGGTATAATACTGCTGACCTTTGAACATGGCGGTGTAATGACCTGCAGGAGCATGACAAGTGATACACAGATTTTGTGTTTCAATGGCATGAGCGGGGTTGTTTAACATTTCGTGACTCAGCTTAGCACGCCACAAAGGATCTTTGGCAGATAGTCCCATCATCGAAGTCTCCCAGTCATCAAACAGATTTACATCATGCCCGTTGGCATCAACATTTGCCAAACCCAACGTATCGTAGCCATGGCAGCCCTGACATTCCTGAGGAATCAAAAAGTATTCGCCCGGAGCAATTGGAGTCATCATTTTGTGATTGGTAAAAAAAGCAATCTGCTCTTTTGTATGATAAGCTTTGGCGATTTCCGGCTTAAATGGAATTGTACTTGCAATACAAATTACAGCAATTACCGAAGCCAGAACGGCAAATTTGTTTTTCATGCTGTGTGAGTAAAAGTTTGAATCAACCCGATTATTTACTTGCAATGATAAACAATGCAGTACTCATTGTCAAGAAACAGTAAAAAGATTTTGGTGAATTATGAACAAATATGGGTGAGTAGTCCAGCCGTTTATTCATCTTCGGTATCTATCTGCAATTCTTTGTGCTTTTTTTGTTCCCGGGTTTTTTGTTGTTCGTCTGTTTTATTACTGAACTCTTCTTTGATGGTTCTAAGAAAATCTTTCTTTCCTTCCTGGACGGATTTGGTAATATTTTTTTCTACTCCTTTTCGGTCTATAGCAAATTTTGGATTGTCCAACGGGCCTTTCATAGTCAGAAAAAGATTTAGCCCTCCGGATGCATCTTCCTGAATGGTTCCGAATTCGGTGTTTTGTTGTTTTACTTTTTTACCGAGAAGTTGCGAAAGCTTCATACGGATACTATAGTCAACAATGTTCGAAAAAGTATGTTCTCCGTTCAGGGTAATATTCATGGCAGAAGATTGAATCTCCATGGATGGAATGATAATTCGTTTATGCTGTATCTGAATAGTGTTTTTTAAAGTTGAAAATTTCACGTTTTGTAAATCGCTGCCTTTTACATATTTTGAAAGTTTGAGCATTGGTTTGAAATTAATCAGTTCACCATTCTCAATTTTAATATCAGCTAACGTGAATATCCTGTCGGAATTAATCTGTAGTTTTTTATCCCACACAGAGTTAAAATCTACTGTAGATGTTACTGTACCTCTGATGTTTTGATCTGTCAGTGTCATCTGACCAAAGTTGCCTGTTTCATAAAACAGTTTTTGAATATTCAGTTTATTGATGCGCGCATTGCACGAAATCAACAGAGAGTCTTTTGGAGAAGCATTCATTTGCCCGTCAATTACAACATTGCCTTCCATTGCATTAAAATGAACATTTTGCGCCAATAATGTCTTGTTTTTTATCAGAACATTACCATTAAAGTCAGTTGCAATAAATTTTCTGAACTGAACTTTAGCAGCATTTACGCTTGCATTGAACGATAATTTTTCGGGTAAGTCAAATACGGTTGAAGTATCGGATGGATTATCTGAAGCAAGCAATTCACCTACGTCAAGATAATTGCTCTCTACAATTCCGATAATTGAAATAGTTTCATCCGGTTTGAAAATAAAGTTGTAGAAATTGTTGATGGTAGCATTCAGTGTTACATCACTTTTTCCTGCATTGATTTTTAAATCTTCAACAGAAACTTCAGCATCTTTAAATACAATTTTTCCTTGCAGTTTATTCACCACTAACGGACGTTTTTTCAGCTTAAACTGAATACCGGATAACAGCAATGTTCCATTGGAACGATAAGAATCCTTTTTGCCCAGTTGCCCTTTAATTGTGCCATTGAACGAAAGATTACCCTGTTGATTTTCTGTAAAATCATCCGGAAGATAACGACTCAGACTCGCTACACTCATATCAGCCACAAGGGAGATGTCCATGAACGGATTTTTCAGATTCTCGAGATATACATCAGCTTTTAAAGGTTTACCTTCAAGCGATGCAGATACACGGTTTAGTTTTAATGCACTATAAGGTTTTGCATTGCTGATTCGGTTGGTGTAAAAACCTTCAAGTGAAACATTCTTTAATGCATAGATGTCTCTGTCCGGAATGATGTCCGTTTTTTTAGTTCCGAATTTAATTTCGATTAATGGTGTTTTGTCACCGGAATTTTTATTGTTAACGGTTGTTTCAAAATATACAGTGCCTGAATATTTGTAATTCATTATCTGTGGTGAAAGCCATGAGGCCGGCAACAAAGAGAAAAGTTCACCTGCATTCGCTTTGTCGGAGTTTATTTTAAGCTGATATTTTGGTTCATGCTCCATTCTGTTGTCAATCTGACCTTCAGCATTAAGCACGATGTTTTCTATTTTGATTTTTGTTTTTTGAAATGAGTATTGTTTGGTACGGGTATCAATATCTGTCACTCCCGAAAGCTGGGCTTTTTTTCTGCTCAGGTATTGAATGTTGTCATGCCTGAGTGAGTAAATATAAAAGTCAGCTTCGGTATTGAGGTTGAATTTATCATCGCTAAAATTTCCGGACAAAGTTGCCTTGTCAATGGCATTGTTAAAATAAAATCCTGTGCGCTGATCATCAATTTCAACGGTAAAAGATTTTAAAATCACTTTTTCAAAATTAGCTGTGAAAGGTTTGTCGCCTTTGGAAGGTTTGAAAATATCATCATTGCGGTTTCCTTCCCTGTTGGTAATACTATTTAAAGAAGCCTGAGTGACCTCAATTTTTTTTAAGTGCAGCGTATGGGTAAAAATGCTGCTAAGACTTAACATGAAATCAATTCGATGGGCTTTCAGCATGGGTTTGTTTTTAATTGCAACAGGGTAACCTTTGATTTCAACATTTTCGAGAGAAAGAGTTGCATAAGGGAAATGCCGTATCAGCGAAAAGTTTATTTGTTGAACCGATGCAGGTGCCTGAAGGTTGTCATTGATTTCTTTTATCACCAGTGATTTTATTTTATCTTCAAACGCAACACTCAATCCCCAGCCAATAAGCAACAAGGCAAAAAACAAGGATACAATCCAACCTGAAGTACGAATAATTTTATTCATCACCTGATAAACTTGCAGCAGTATTTATTATTGTAATGCAGAGTTAATGCACGTATAATAAAAGACAATATTATCTTACACAACGGATTTTAGGAAGAGTAATTTGTTTACACGAAAGGATTTTATTCACTGCAAAATGACAATAAAAAAGCCGCCATTCATCAGAACAGCGGCTTTTTATAATCGGTAAAGTAATTTTTACTTTTCAAATCGTTTGGCAACTTCATTCCAGTTAACCACATTCCAGAATGCATTGCAATAATCAGGTCGTCTGTTCTGGTAATGCAGATAATAAGCATGTTCCCATACATCTAATCCGAGCAAAGGGCTACCTTTTACTTCGGCAATATCCATCAGTGGGTTGTCCTGATTGGGAGTTGAGCATACTTCGAGTTTTCCTGCAGCATTCTTTATGAGCCAAGCCCATCCTGAGCCAAAACGAGTAGCAGCTGCCTGGTTGAATTTAGTTTTGAAATCATCAAAACTTCCGAAGGCGCTATTAATTGCTTCCGCTAATTTGCCTGAAGGATTGCCACCTGCATTAGGAGCCATAATGGTCCAAAACAGTGAGTGGTTATAATGGCCTCCTCCATTGTTGCGAACAGCAGTTGAGTATTTTGAAATATTCGCACAGATTTGTTCAATGGTTAATTTTTCGGCATCAGTGCCTGCAATGGCAGCATTCAGATTGTTTACATAGGCCTGATGGTGTTTGCCATGGTGTATTTCCATGGTACGAGCGTCTATATGTGGCTCTAATGCATTAAATGCATACGGTAATGATGGTAGTTGAAATGACATAATAATTGAATTAATAATTAGAAAATTTTGTTCAAATGTAACACTTGGAAGTTATCAATGTTTGCAGAAATTAATATTTACTTGGGTATTGCAAGTTTACTTTCAACTGCTTATTTCAAAGATAATATACTTAAGTAATTGAATATCAATATAAAAAATTTTAATGTAAAATTAATCATGACAATAAAAGCAACCTATATTTGCCACTCAAATTTCAAATCAATTAATTTACAAAAAAATGAAAAAAGTTCTTGCCTTAGTAATGGCTGCAGGAATGTTCAGCATGGTAGCATGCGGACCATCTGCTGAAGAAAAACAAAAAATGGAAGAAGCTACAAAAGCTGCACAGGATTCAATTGAAGCTGCTGCACAACAAGCTGCTTCTGCTGCTGAGCAAGCTGCTCAGGTAGTTGATTCTACTGCTCACGCTGTAGTTGATTCTGCTGCTGCTGCTGTGACTCAATAATCTCAGAAATCCATTAGAAAAAACGTCCGTCAATTATGACGGACGTTTTTTTTTGTGATAAAGATTTTTCCGGGACACCGGTTTTTGATAAAGTGTCAGATTAATTCATACACTTTTCCCGGATGAACTTTGATAAGCCCTTTTAATTCCAGAGTTAATAGAAGATTAGGAATTTTACCAATGGCCAATCCTGAATACATACAAATAGAATCAATATCTGACCGGATATTTTGTTTAAGATAGTCAACTAATTTTCTTTCGTCAGGAGGTAACTCCAGAAACAAGGTCGCCTGAACTTGTTTTTTCTCGTTTTTATTTTTTTTCAGATCCCATCCTAAGAAAAATTCTATATCAGTCACGCTTTGAATGAGATTGGCTTTGTTATCTCTGATATAAGCATTGCATCCTTTTGAATATTCGTTATGCACATTGCCGGGTATGGCAAATACATCTCGGTTATAAGAGTTAGCAATATCAGCAGTTATTAACGCACCTCCTTTTATAGCCGATTCAACTACAATAACTGCATCACTCATGCCTGCAACAATACGGTTGCGACTTGGAAAATTTTCTTTATCAGGTTTGGTTCCACTTATAAAATCTGAAATAATTCCCCCTTTTTCCATCATTTTATCTGCTGTTGATTTATGAATAGCAGGATAGAGAGAATCCAATCCGTGAGCAACAACACCAACTGTTGGAATATCATTCTTAAGACATGCTTTGTGAGCAGCAATATCAATGCCGTAAGCCAGGCCACTTACAATCAGCAAATCATCGTGCAAGCTTAGCTCCTGAATTAGTTGTTCAGTAATTGATTTGCCATATTCTGTGGCATTGCGTGTGCCTACAAAAGCCAAAACTTTTGAAGCATTAAAATTGCAGTTGCCTTTTACAAACAGCATGGCCGGACCATCGTTACATAATTTCAAGCGTGATGGATATTCTTTGTCAGTATAAAACAGTGCTTTTATTTTATGTTTTTGAATAAAACCTAACTCCGATTCAGCCAATGCCAAAGCTTTGGTTTTGCCCTGTTTTATATTATCGGCAATAATACTTCCGATTCCGGGTATTTTTTTAAGTGCATCTTGTCTTTCCTTAAAAACGGTTCCGGCACTGCCGCAATAGCTCACTAGTGTTTTGGCCAAACCATGTCCGACACCCGGCAATTGAGTTAGTGCCAACCGGAAAACCAATTCGTCTTCGAACTTATTTTCGGCAGCTGTTTGTGTGATATTGTCAGAATCTGTTAGGTTTGTGCCCATACAATCTTATTACTGCAAAGTAAATCATGTTTTTGAAAATGAAAACCGCTGTAATAGTAATTTTTTTACTGATTACAGCAAAAGCACATGCTCAGACTACAATTGTTGAGGGCAAGGTAACGGACGGAAAAGAATCACTTCCGGGAGTAACTGTTTATACGGATGAGAAAAATGCAACCGGCACTGATGCTGATGGGAATTATAAACTGGAACTGCCGCAAGGTAAAGCAACAATTCATGCTCGCTCACTCGGTTATGCTGAAGTGATAAAGGAGGTCGTTCTTTCGGGAGCAACCTTCAGATATGATATTGTAATGACACCTTTGAGCACACAGTTAAGTTCAGTTGTGGTGAGTGCCGGAAAATTCGAACAGAAACTGGAAGAGGTAACAGTATCCATGAATACCATCAAACCGGGAGCAATAGAACAATTTTCTGATAACAGTATTGAAAGTGCCATCACCAATGTTACAGGAATAAATGTAAACGATGGACAGGCAAATATTAGAGGTGGAAGTGGCTTTAGTTATGGAGCAGGAAGCAGAGTGCTCGTATTGGTTGATGATATGCCAATGCTTTCGGCTGATGCCAATGATGTAAAATGGAGTTTTCTTCCGATAGAAAATATGGAGCAGATTGAGATTATCAAAGGAGCATCATCTGCTTTATACGGTTCATCTGCTATGAATGGCGTAATAAATTTCAGAACAGGATATGCAAAATCTGAACCAGTTACACACATTACACAATACACCGGAATTTATGATTCACCGGCACGGAGGGAGATTAAGTGGTGGGGCAAAAACACTCAGATGATGACCGGTGCCAACATGTTTCATGCCCGCAAGATAGGTAACTGGGATATTGTAATTGGCGGCCATTATTTGCTCGATGAAGGATTCAGAGAAGGAGAAACTGAAAAAAGAGCAAGGGCAAATCTGAATATACGATATCGTTTTAAGAAAGTAGAGGGATTAAGTGCAGGTGTGAATTTAAATTATATGGAAACTTTTGGAGATTTGTTTATTATTTGGAATGATGACACTACCGGGGCTTATATTCCAAGCGGAGGCATGAATGATTCCACAACTACACTCAGTATATATCATACCAAAAGATTTAACGTTGATCCGTTTATTACCTATGTTGGCAAAAAAGGATTTTCAGCAAAATGGCGTTCAAGATTTTTCCGTACTGCCAACTTTAACAATACCGACCAGCAGGCTTTTGCTGATTTGTTGTACAGTGAAGTGCAGTTGCAACAGCATGTTGAAAAATTGAATCTTACTGTCACAGGAGGTGGTGTTATTTCAGACGGTGGGGTCATCAGTGATTTGTATGGAAGCAGAAAAACTTATAACAAAGCTATTTATGCTCAGGTTGATAAAAAATTCTTTAACAGACTGAATATTTCTGCAGGAGGAAGATATGAGCAATTTCGTTTCAGATACAATAAACCTGAATCTAAACCTGTTTTCAGGGCCGGAGCAAATCTCAGACTGCATAAAGCTACCTACATCAGAGCAAGTATAGGTCAAGGTTATCGTTTTCCTTCTATTGCTGAAAAGTACGTAAAGACCAGGGTAGGGTCTATTGTAATTTATCCCAATGACAGTGTACATTCAGAAACAGGATGGACGGCTGAAATTGGCATCAGACAGTTGTTCAGTATGGGGAAAAGAGTTTCTGGATATGTAGATGCTTCCGTTTTCAGAAGCGAGTATAAGGACATGCTTGAATTTGCATTTGGGCAGTATGGTGATTTGTTCAACGACCCATTGTTTGGTCTTGGTTTTAAATCGGTGAATATTGGAAATACGCGCATTGACGGAATGGAATATGAGTTGGGATTACAGATTGCTGTACTGAAAAATTTAAATATCAATATCGGTGGCGGATATACTTACATTGACCCGCAGATGTCGGACTTTGATTCACTGAAGGCATCAACAGGAACGGTATCCTATAATTTTTTGAAGTATCGTTACCGTAATATGTTCAAAGGTTATGCAGGTGTTGATTATGGCAGATTTTCATTTGCTCTCAATTGTCGTTACAACAGTTTTATGGAAAATATTGATAAAGTTTTTAATGAACTTATTCCCGGAATTAAGCAGTATCGCTCTGAACATGATAAAGGTGATTGGGTTTATGATGCCAATATCAGTTATAAGATTACTGATTATCTTACAGCATCAGTGATATCAAGAAATCTGTTTAATCATGAGTACATGGGCATTCCTTCGCAAGTTGAAGCACCGCGCATGTGGTTGTTTCAGGTTAATCTGAAATTATAATTCGTAATAAATTTTGGTACAATAATTTCCTTCGGTTTTTTTAAGGGAATTTGAACGAAACCATAATAAAAAAAGCCTGCGAATTATCGCAGGCTTTTTGATGATAAACACTTATGCATTATTCCACAACAATCTTCACCTGATGGTTTCCTGAATGTGTTTGAACATTCAACATATAAGCTCCTTTGGCTATTCTGCTTAAGTCAAGTTGTTGAGTATTCTCACCTGCAACAGTGTTGAATGATTGAGACATTATCACTCTTCCGCTCAGGTCGAGTAATGACATCTGCGTTGTACCTTTCTCAGAGGTATAAGTTACATTCAGCATACCGGCAGTAGGATTTGGATAAACCTGCAACTTGTCTGCATTCATACTGCTTTCTCGGCAGTTGATTACGGCATTGTATGTGCGGGTACCTGCACCGCATGCATTGCTTGCAGTTACCATAACAACACCGTTGCTTGCGCCCCAGTCGAGAGTCAGCGAAGTAGTATTACCACCACCTGATACATAAGTTGTAGTTGGAGGGAATGCCCAAGAGAGGGTATAGCCACCGGTAACATTACTTACATCTGCAGTAAATGTAATACCCGCATCATTGGCACACCAGCTTGAAGGATTTGCTGTAATTGAAGCAGGTGTATTAGGCGCACCTTTAACAGGAATACAACGTGAAGCACTGGTACCGCATAGATTAGTTGAACTTACACAAACTTGTCCCGTTGTGAAACTGCTGAAATCAACATTAATGCTATTGGTTCCGTTTCCACTTACAATGGTTGCTCCTGACGGAACTGTCCAGTTGTAAGATGTAATTCCAGGAACAGCAGGAGTTGAATAGTTTACACCAAGTGCATTACACAAACCATTCATAATACCACTAAGGCTAGCAGGTCTGGCAGGAGTGCCCGGAACAATAGTTTTACACTTAAGAGCAGAAGTAACACCGCAAGTGCTTGTTGCACTGACGCAGATGTTTCCAACAGAATTATAACCTGCATCAAAGTTTACAGTAACATTGTTGGTGCCCTGTCCGCTAATTACAGAAGCATTTGCAGGAACAGTCCAGTTATAGGAAGCAATACCTGTTCCCGGAGTTACAGAATAATTTTGTTGAGAATTGGGACAAGCAGTAAACAATCCTGAAATCACACCGAAGTTAGTTCCTGAAGTACCAATAGCTAAACATTTAAATGCAGAAGTATAACAGTTTGTTTGAGCAGCAACGCAAAGCGTACCACCATTCCAAGTTGGGCCGAAGTTTACTGTAACACTGGTTCCATTACCAATTACTGTTGCATCACCTGATATAGTCCACAGATAAGAAGTAGCACCGGTGCTTGCAGTTGTTGTATATGTTCCGTTGGTATTAGCACATGCAGTAACTGCTCCTGAAATAGCAGCAGGTACTGAAACACTGTAGCGTACTTTTTGAAGTTTATGTATTGAGTTTCCACAACTGTTTCCTGCCTGAATACCTATTTTATAGAGTGAAGTTGTAGGAGTACCGAAAACAATTGTAGCATTTGGACTTGTAGAAATATATGGTGAAGGATTACCATCAAAAGTAGTACCCGGAGGGCCATCCCAAGTGTACATGGTAGCATTGGCAACAGGAGGAATACTCAGGTTGGCAGTAGTTCCCGGACAAGCGTTAGCAGGCATACCGGTGAATGGCATTGTTACAGCCTGTGCAGGTGTTCCTGCTGTTACGGTTACGGTAATACTTACACATGTTGTAGTATTACAAGTACCTTCAGCTCTTACAAAATAAGTTGTTGTAGATGATGGTGAAACAGTAACGGATGCACCTGTGCCAACCAATGTGCCGCCACATGAACCACTGTACCATTTCCAGTCTGCACCGTCACCAAGGCTTCCACCATTTGCTGTGAGTGTTATGTTACCTCCATTACAGATTTCGTCATTTGGTTTATCACTTGTTGCAGAAGCTGCAGCAGTGCTTTCAGTTAATACGGTAACAGTTTCTGATGCTGTTGCAGAACAGTTGAATGCATCTGTTACAGTAACGGTATAGGTGCCTGACGTAGTAGCAGTAATTGCCTGAGTTGTAGCACCGGTACTCCACAAATAACTTGCACCTGCAGAAGCAGTCAGTATTACACTTCCACCATTGCAGAAAGTAGTACTTCCACCGGGTGTGATGCTTGCTGTACATGAACCACAGTTGTTTACTGTTATTAGTTGAGAAGCCTCTGCCGAACAACCATTACCATCGGTGTAACTGTAAGTGATAAGGAAAGTACCTACGCCTGCAGCAGCAGGGTCGAAGTTACCACCACTCACGCCTGTTCCACTGTAGGTACCACCAGACGGTGAACCACCGGTAAGTGCAAATACAGGATCGCTTGTACACACTGCGCTAAACGGATTTAATGTAACAGTAGGTAATGGATTTACTGTAACTGTAGTTCCTGCAGAAGTTGCGCTGCAACCCTGAGCATTTGTTACAGTAACCGTAAATGTTCCTGAAGCAGTAACATTAATAGTTTGTGTAGTTGCACCATTGCTCCACAACCAGCTTGCACCGGCAGAAGCTTGCAAATCAACACTTCCTCCCTGACAGAAAGTGGTACTTCCACTTGGAGTAATATTTGCTGCAGGAGGACTTACAGCAGTTGTTGTGATGGCGTTGGATGTATGTACGCAACCATCCCAGTCAGTTGCTGTTACAGAATATGTTCCACTGGTACTTACTGTTATGTCAGCAGTTGTTTCACTGTTGCTCCATAAAAACGAAGCATATTCACCGGGATCTTGTGTGTTAAGTGTTACACTACCCGGTATGCAGAAGGTTGTTGGGCCACCGGCAGTAATTACTGCAGGAGCAGGATTACATGGAACGCTGAAATTGGTTATATTATAGGAGTTATAATTTCCTGAGGTAGTAGATACCCTGAAATAGTAATCGCCTGCTGCAAGGGAAGTAAAGTTGAAACTATATGTACCTCCATAGAGATAATTATTAAAGAGAAGTGTCTGAGCTGAGTTGTAAAAACTGAAGTAACAGAGATGACCATTTGCCATTTGAATATCGAAACTGCAATCACCGGCTGAATACATCGTGATTTTATAATAGTCATCGGTATCAAATGTTCCGCCATTTTCACGATAAGCAATATGCCCTGTACGCGTAGGTCTGTTATTCATACGATAAGCAGTGGCAAATGAATTGTTGGGTTCAATATCATTGGCATAAGGTGGCAGAATAAGGGTGTCTTTTAAGCGGTAGCTGTTATAGTTTGTTGCATAAACTCTGACATAGTATGTTCCTGCTGCCAATCCGTTCACTGAATAATTACTACTACCTCCATAGAGGTAAGCACTGTTTAGTAAAGTTACACCATCATTATCATAAAGATTATAATAAACAAGATTACCGGTTTCAGTAGTAATGGTTAAGCTTAAATCTCCATCCTGTGGAGTAACAATTTTGTACCAGTCCATGGTATCAAGGGCTAAGTTATTGTAATGACCAATATGACCTTCGGTGCTGTCATTCACGTTCAGAGTAAGTGCCTGTGCAAATAGTCCGTTGGGTTCAGTATCCTGTCCATATAACGGAGCAACCACTGAGTTATAGAGTTTATAACTGTTATACCCGTTACCTGTAGTGTAAACTTTAACATAATAATCACCTGCAGCAAGACCATTCACTACATAGGATGCATTGCCTCCATATAGATAATGGTTAGTGCTTATACCGGTAGTACCATCTGCATCATATAAATCGAAGTAAACAATGTTTGATGTGATAGAAGTCATGCCAATAGTTATATTTCCATCCACTGTAGTAGTTAGTTTATACCAGTCTGGATTGTCAAAAGTACCTCCGTTGTAGCGATAGGAAAGGTGCCCGAAAACACTGTCGTTTTCGTTTAAAGTTAAAGCCTGTGTATATAACCCGTTTGGTTCAGTATCGTTGCTGTAAGGTGGTGGCGTAAATGTATTCCTCAAACGGTAACTGTTATAGTTGGTTGCATAAACTCTGGCATAGTATGTTCCTGCTGCCAATCCGGTTATTGTGGAAGAACTGTTTCCACCATATAAATAAGTGCCACCCAAAATGGTACTGCCATCATTATCATAAAGGTAATAGTAAACTATATTTCCATTTTCAGTAGTAATGGTTAAGTTTAAATCTCCATCCTGTGTGGTAACAATTTTGTACCAGTCCATGGTATCACGGGCTAAGTTATTGTAATGACCAATATGACCTTCTGTACTGTCATTCAAATTCATATTAAGTGCCTGTGTATATTGCCCGTTAGGTTCGGTATCCTGATTGTAGAGCGGTAAAGTCTTTGAATTGTAAAGTTTATAACTGTTATACCCGTTACCTGTAGTGAAAACTTTAATATAATAATCACCTGCAGCAAGGCCATTCACAACATAAGAAGCATTGCCTCCGTATAGATAATGGTTGGTGCTAATACTGGTAGTGCCATCTGCATCATATAAATCGAAGTAAACAAGGTTTGCTGTAGTGGTAGTGATACCAATAGTAAGATTTCCATCCACTGTAGTAGTTAGTTTATACCAGTCAATATAGTCAAATGTGCCACCGTTGTAGCGATAGGTAATATGTCCGAAAACAGTGTCATTTTCGTTTAAGGTTAATGCCTGTGTATAGAGATTGTTAGGCTCAGTGTCGATGCTGTATGGAGGTGGAGTTAATGTTGTAGATACGGTGTAGGTGTTGGAATTTGAAGAAGCATATATTCTTACATAGTAAGATCCTGCAGCAATACCATTCATTGTAAAATTACTGCTGCCTCCATATAGGTAGGAACTGGAGAGTATAGTAGTGCCATCATTATCATAAAGGTAATAATATACTAAATTACCATTGGATGTGGTTATACTCACATTCAAATCACCATCGGCAGATGTTGTCACAGAATAGTAGTCGTCAGGGTCAGCAGAAGCATCAATACTTCCTGATTGAGATGAGCCACCGGGTACCAGAATATCGGTAGTTGTTCCCGGTGCATTGTTATCCGGTTCGTTGTCAGCTTTTACAATTCCTGTAAGTGACAGGAAGAAAACTGTAAGCAGCAGGTAACGCGCACACCAACCTAGTGGGTGCAACGTAAGGCGTTTGTTGTGTTGCATAATGAATTGATTTTAGTACGGTTTATAATTGATGTTGCAAATATTCTTCTTAATATATGTATTGTAAATACTCAAAATGTATTACCAAGAGCGGTTTTTATGAAAAGTTTGTTGAAAAAATATCCCTCTGCTACATCAAATTAAGTATTGACTTCAGATAATCATGAAGAAGAGGAGCGTATACTGCACGTGCATTATATTTGCATGTATGTTGGTGAAAGATAAGCTTAACTCTCTACTGATAATATGTGTATCTGTTTCAATGTGGATATTTCTGCCTTTGTTTATTTCAGGTCAAACACAGCGCATTGACAAGTTGCGTAAGGAATTGTACTCAACTAACATTGAAGCACAAAAAGTTTCGGTACTGCTTTCATTATTTCAGGAAGCCAGGTCAATGACATCAGACAGTTTGTTAAGCTATGTTACAATGGCCGAGAAACTGACAAAACCAAATACTCCTGAATATTTTATTGCGAATACTTATAAAGGACTTTATTTTTTACGCATTGGTGATGGGAGCAACGCTTTATTGCTTCTGGATAAACTGGTGAATCAAATACCTAAAGATGACTCGCGTTTTTTTAATGCTTACATGCAAATACTTCATGCCAGAGCTGTTGCCTGTGTGCGTAATAACAGGAATAAGGATGCTATACAGGATGGATATACCATGTTAAAGTTATCAGATGTCAAAAATTCTTCTGCATGGAAATCAAGGGCAAATCTGTTGTTGGGTTATGCCAATATGGAATTGTTAAAATATAACGTGGCAATTGATTACTTACATAAATGTATATCCCTGCTCAACAGTGACTCACTGATTGCAGTTAATGTTTATGCTTATTCAAATATTGCCTCCTGTTTCAATAATATAAATCAGTTGGATTCGGCATTTAAATATATTGAGCTGGCAATAAAATATGGACATCAGTTTGAAATTTTGTCATCCTTATCCAATTCGCTTAACATCAGAGCCGACATGTATTTAAAACAGAAACAGAATAAACTCGCTATGGTTGACCTTGAAGAAGCTTTGCATTACAGAAAACAGGCAGGTGATATTATTTACATCATTTCTGACATGGCGCAGTTGTCAGAGTTTTATGCATCCATCGGACAAACAAAAAAGGGAATTCAACTGGCAAATGCAGGGATTGAAACAGCTCGGGAAAAGAAAATGTTAGCCAAACAAATATACCTGATGAATGCACTTGCCGAAAATTACAAAGTAGCTGGACTGAGAAATGAATATGAGCAGGTGTTGTTGAATATAATTGCATTAAAGGATTCGCTGTATCAAAAAAATTCGGCTGATGATATTGCAGGATTTGAAGCAAAATATCAGTTGCAGAAGAAAGAAAACATAATTATCCGTCAGGAAAATAAATTAGCGCAAAACCGTTATACTACTATTGGCATCATTGCACTTCTTACATTTATTTTCATTGCATCCGGATTGCTTTACCGCAATGCACAACTGAAACGTCAGCATAAGTATGAACAACAATTGATGGAGCAAGAGTTGTTGGCTAAGGAAAACCTGAACAAAGCTATGGAGACTGAAAGAAAACGTATAGCAGCCGACATGCACGATAATCTTGGAGCTTATGCAGCAGCTATAACCAATCAGATAAAATTAATCAAGGACAAATCTGTTGTTTATGATTTTATTGTTATCAAGAATCTTGAATCGAATGCAGCCAGTATGGTATCTCAACTGAGTGATACCATTTGGGTATTAAAGAATCAGGAACTTACTCTTACAAACCTTGCAGACCGTTTTAAATCATGGATGCAGAAGTTGATGAAAAGTTATCCCGGTATTGATTATCATTTTAAAGAAACAATTGAAAAGGAGTATAACTTCTCGCCCGTAAATGCCTTACACATTTATTATGCATTGACGGAATGTGTGAATAATGCATTGCAACACAGTGGTTGTAATGAAATAGTAATTTCATTTGTAAGTAACAACTCGGTAGAAATAGTAGTGAGCGATAATGGAAAAGGTATGCATCCCTTTTTTTCAAGAATTCCTGACGGTAACGGAATCGGACATATTAAACATCGCACCTATGAATGTGGCTGGAAAGTGAGATGGGTTGACAATCATCCTCAAGGTACAAATGTTGTTCTAAGCTATACTACATAATGAGTATTTTTAATTTTAAAATACAGCTATATTTTAGTCGGTTTATTCAATGGGTATGAGAATAGCTATAGTAGATGACAATCCTGTAAATCAGAATAGTTTCAGACAAAAGATTGAACCATACACTGATTTGGAATTGGTTTTGGTATCTGACAGTGGTGATAGTTTTTTGGAACACATGAAAGGCTCCCCTGTAAACAACTGGCCTGAAGTAGTTTTTATGGATATTCAGATGCCGGGATTGAGTGGTGTAGAAACAATAAGAATTGCTAAGGCATTATATCCTTCCATATATTATATTGTACTTACTGTGTTTGAAGACAATGAAACTATCTTCGAAGCGATACAGTCGGGTGCATCAGGATATCTTTTGAAACAGGATACCTATCATACCATGAAGGAAGCTATTGATGAGGTTGTGGAATATGGAGGTGCCCCCATGAGTCCGGCTATTGCACGCAAAGCACTGAAGTTGCTCACACAAAGAGAGGAACAGAACAAGAAAGACAAAGACAATATGCTCGATGAGTTACTTTCGGAACGTGAACGTGAAATACTCACACATCTGGTCAGCGGTTATGATGCAAAAAGAATTGCAGAAATTACCAATATCAGCACCTTAACTGTTCGTAAGCACATTGCTAATATTTACAATAAATTACATGTGAATTCCAAAGCGCAGGTTATTTCCATGGCGCATAAGAACAAATGGTTCAGATTATTCTGATATTTTTATTATTGTTCTTCGGCAACCACTTCTTCCACTTCAGGTACAAGGCGTTTCAGAAGATTCTCTATACCGGCTTTCAGCGTAAGCGTTGAAGAAGGACAACCGCTGCACGAGCCTTTAAGGATAACGGTTACGATACCATCTTCAAACGATTTAAAATCTATGGCGCCACCATCTCTGGCAACTGCAGGACGAACATATTCATCGAGCATGGATTTGATTTTTTCCACCACATCACCGGTTTCTTCTTTGGAGGAAGCAGGTTTTTTCAAATACAAAGCTTCCGGTACAACGGTTGCAGTATCTTTACTTTCTGACTTTTTAACTTCAGGATAGACATAAAAAATCTTATCACCAGAATTCAGAAAAACAATAATAAACTCACGCAGAATATTGGTGATATCATACCAGTCAATGTCCGTTTCTTTGGTAACAGTGATGAAATTAGAACTGATAAAAACCGATTTTATTCCCGAAAAATCGAAAAGCTGATAAGCCAACGGACAATCTGCTGCCTCCTGTTGCGATTTGTATTCAGCTACACCTTCGGGCAACAGAATCTGGTCTGTTACAAATTTCAAACTGTTGGGGTTGGGTGTTAATTCTGCATAAACCTGGTGGTTATGTGCTGTGCTCATGAACTGTTACTTTTGTGAAATGTTAGAATGTTATGCGAAAGTAAACAATAGCATGGCAGTATAGTTTTTAAAATAAATATTTATGTCTGTTAAAACGGATTTTCTGGTAATAGGATCAGGCATTGCAGGACTGAGTTTTGCGCTGAAAGCAGCCCGCCATGGCAAGGTAACCATTATTACTAAAAGCAATGAAGATGAATCGAATACTAAGTATGCTCAGGGTGGCATAGCTGCGGTTTTGCCCGGTTCGTCAGGCGACTCCCGCGAAAAACATATTGAAGATACCCTTATTTGCGGAGCAGGTTTGTGCAATGAAAAAGTGGTGCGAATGGTAGTGAATGAGAGTTATGCGCGCATTGATGAACTGATAAAATGGGGAGCAGAGTTTGATAAAGATAAAACCGGTCATTATGATTTGGCACGAGAGGGTGGTCATTCCGAGCACAGAGTCTTGCACCATAAAGATATTACCGGTCTGGAGATTGAAAGGAAGTTGCTTCAGCAAATACACAGTCATCCCAATATTACCATACATACTCATTTGTTTGCAGTGGATATTATCACACAGCATCATCTTGGCAAAGTGGTTAAGCGAAGTACACCAGGCATTACATGCTTTGGAGCTTATGTGATGGATACCCGCACAGGAAAAATAGATACCATGCTTGCAAAAATTATTGTGATGGCAACAGGCGGTGCAGGTCATGTGTATAAAACAACTACCAATCCTGTAATTGCAACTGGCGATGGAATAGCGATGGCCTATCGTGCAATGGCAAGAGTCAACGGGATGGAGTTTATTCAGTTTCATCCTACGGCATTGTATAAACCCGGTGAAAATCCTTCCTTCCTGATTTCTGAAGCTGTACGCGGATTTGGTGCAGTGCTGAAAACTACTGACGGAAATGAGTTTATGCAACATTATGACGAGCGCGGCTCACTTGCTCCAAGAGATATTGTAGCAAGAGCCATTGACAGTGAGATGAAAAAACGAGGAGATGATTTTGTGTGGCTCGATTGCCGCCATCTCAACATTGAAAAGTTTAAAGAACATTTTCCAACCATCTATGCAAAATGTGCTTCCATAGGAATTGATATTGCAAAAGAGTGTATTCCTGTTGCACCTGCACAACATTATTTATGCGGAGGTATTCAGGTGGATGAGAATGCATGTTCATCCATTAAAAATTTATATGCTGTTGGCGAATGTTCGTCCACAGGGCTGCATGGTGCAAATCGCTTGGCATCCAATTCACTTCTCGAAGCAGTGGTGTTTTCACATCGTGCTTATCTGCATGCACAGTCTGTTGTTGACTCCATTACATATTGCGAGAATATTCCTGACTGGAGCAGTGTTACAACCAGACATTCAGCCGAGTTGGTACTGATTACCCAAAGCCGTAAGGAGTTGCAGGAAATCATGAGCAGCTATGTCGGAATTTTCAGAAGTGATATGCGGTTGAAGCGTGCATTGGAACGATTGCGTTTACTTTATCTCGAAACAGAAGAACTTTACGAACAGTGGGAGCTTTCACCAAAACTTTGCGAATTGCGTAATCTGATAAATGTAGCTTACCTGATAGTGAAAGCAGCAATAGCAAGAACCGAAAACTGCGGACTGCATTACAATGTGGACAACTGATGCCAACAGCTGAAGAGTTAAGCAAACGAATTTTTCAAAACGAGTTTCAGTTTGAAGAAACAGCATTAGATGTGTTCCGATATCAATTTGAGGGAAATGAGGTTTACAGACAATATGTGCAGTTGCTGGGCATACAACCTGAAAGTATAACAACCGTAGCTGATATTCCTTTTCTCCCAATCAGATTTTTTAAAACTCATAAAATAATTACAGGAAATCAATATCCTGAAATTACTTTCACCAGCAGCGGCACATCAGGGCAAACAGCCTCCCGGCATTTTGTAACTGACGTATCTCTTTACGAAAAATCTTTCATCAAAGGGTTTGAAAAATTTTACGGCTCTGCAGAGGAGTGGTGCATTCTTGCATTGCTGCCATCCTATCTGGAACGCGAGGGTTCTTCACTGGTTTATATGTGTGAACATCTGATAAAAAAGTCAAAACATCCCCTCAGTGGATTTTACCTGCATAACTATGACAATTTATACTCAGTACTTGAACAACTGGAATCAGAAAAACAAAAAACATTGTTATTAGGAGTGTCTTATGCATTGCTCGATCTGGCAGAGCAATTTCCTCTTGCATTGCAACATACCATTATCATGGAAACAGGGGGCATGAAAGGAAAACGCAGAGAAATGACCAAAGCGGCTTTGCACAACAGACTGAAAAATGCATTTAATGTTGATGTCATTCACTCGGAGTACGGCATGACGGAAATGCTTTCACAGGCATACAGTTTGGGTAATGGAATTTACAGTTGCCCTCCCTGGTTGCGTTTGATAGTGCGCGACAGTTATGATCCTTTCACTCTCGTTGATAACGAAATTACAGGAGGCATCAATGTCATAGATCTGGCGAATGTAAACAGCTGTAGTTTTATTGCTACACAGGATATGGGTAAGGTGTTTGATGAGGGTACATTTGAAATTATCGGGAGGTTTGATGATGCTGAAATAAGAGGTTGTAATCTGATGATAGAATAATTTATCTTTGTGACATGGCAAATATCACCAACCTTGAGTTTATCACAGGCTTCAGCAAAGGAAATATGGAGCGGGTGCGTAAATATGTACAAATGTTTCTGGAGGCATCGGCAGAAGGGATGCCTGCAATTGAAAAAGCTCATGCTGATAAAGACTGGAAAACATTAAAAACTGCAGCTCACACACTGAAGTCAATATCAGGATACATGGGAATGACAGATACACAAAATTTGTTGAAGAAAATGGAAGAGAATGCAGCCACTGAAAAGCAACTGGATGATATGCCAAATGATGTCAGTTTGCTGAGGCAACATCTTCAACAGGCAGAAGAAGAGCTGAATGGTTTCTTAGCTCAAAATTAATTTGTAAACTTGTAAAATATTTCTCAAACTAAAATATGTCAAAGAACACACTAATATTCATCGTTGATGATGACCCTATGCAGCTCGATATGCTTAAAGATCATCTTTCGGCCATGTCAAATTTTAACATATATACATTTTCAAACGGAGAGGAATGTCTTGCACAAATTGACAAAGCACCTGATATAGTATTTCTGGATTATAACCTGAGCAACAAAAACACCAATGCAATGGATGGGTTGGAAGTGTTAAGAGAGTTAAAAGAGAAGAACCCAAACGGGGAAGTGGTTATGCTTTCAGGACAGGATAAAATTGAAGTTGCAGTTGATACCATGAAGTATGGTGCATTTGATTATATTGTAAAGGGTGAAAGTGCTTTTTACCGTGCAGAGAAAGCCGTTTTTAACCTGTACAAATTAGCCAAACTAAAAAGAGATGCAGGATTTTATCGCATACTTACCATTGCTTTCGGAGTAGCTTTGCTACTTATGATTATTCTGGTCATTTATCTGAAATCAAAAGGACTGATTTCTGACAGAGCAGGCTGGATATAAAATTTTTTCATCATGTCCATGATTCGTTTATTTTCCGCTGCTTTGAAATTATCTTGCGTCTTTTTATTGTCAATAATCCTGTTCAGTTCTTGCCGAAAAGAAGAAAAGTTTCCAATAGAACCGGTGTTAACGAGTATTTCCATTGACCAATATGAAAAGAACAGTTTTCACATCATAACCGGTTATACCGATGGTGATGGCGACCTTGGACTTTCTGATGCTGATACGTTAGCTCCTTATGATAAGGACAGTAAGTATTACCACAATTATTTCTGTACATTTTCGCAAATGACCAACGGCAGCTGGGCAATAATAAATTTTGCTGTGCCCTATTATTATCGCCTGCCATTGCTTACTCCTAAACAACGGAATAAAAATATCAAAGGTGACATAACTGTTGATATAAAAAACTTTTTGAGCCCTGTTACAAATGGTGTTGCCGATACATTTCGCGTGGAGGTGTATATTGTGGACCGTGCGTTGCATGAGAGTAATACAGTTACTTCAGAGCCTTTTGTGATAACTCATTAGTATTAACTGAAAGCTGATCAGATTTGATAGCTGAGTGTTAATCTGCAAAGATTGGAATTGAAAGTTCAGATGAAAAAACTGCTGCTTGTTATTATATTGTTTGGAGTGATTGCATCCAATGCACAGCAGTTGGATTTGTTGAAGGAGCAGTTAAAAAAATGCTTCTGCTGACACAACAAAGTTGCGCATACTGAATGAACTTACCGAAAACGCTGACGATTTTAATGTATGGCCCGACTATGCGAAGCAGGCTTATGAGCTTGCTTTGAAAATTGCTGCCAATCCGGATTCTGTAATAAGAAAAGCGGGTAAGAAAGGATTGAGTGCTGCTTTGAATAATATGGGAGTGTATAACAACCTTACAGGAAACAGAAGTGCAGCACATGAAATGTTTATGCAAAGCCTGAAAATAAGAGAAGAGACAGGTGATGATGCAGCATTGTCAGAAACATATCACAATCTTGCATCATTGTATTTTGATTTGGAAGAGTTTGATCTGGCCAAATCCTTTTTTGAAAAAAGTGCAAAGCTTTCAGAGAAGCTGAATGACAGTCTTAATCTGGCTGTGAGCAGAAATTATTTGGGAATGATTGCTCTCAGAAAAAAGGACAACGAAAAAGCCAAGGAATATTTTCAGCAGAGTATGAAAATGTTTGAAACCACAGGTGACAGCCTGAGCCGGCTTAAAACCATGGTCAATCTTGGTGCTATTTTGTATCAGGAAAACAAGTTGGACTCAGCTCTGAAACTATTTAATGAAGCTTATAAAATAAACATCATTCACAACGACCCTATAAAAAGTATTATCCTGATTAATATTGGAAGAGTTTATTTTAAGCAGGGAAAAACAGATGCAGCGCTGAAATATGCCGGAGATGCACTTACCTGTGCAAAAAGTGAAGGAATGCCTTCAGAAATTGCATCAGCAGAATATCTCTTATCTGAAATTTATAATGCAAGTGGAAGATATCAGGATGCTTATTCGCATTTGATGATGTACGACAGTTTGAAGGAAGTGCTTTCGGATGAGAATGTGCAACGTGTTATTGTTGCTGAAAGGGTGAAGCATGATTATGAGAAAAAAATTGCTGAAGAACAACTGGAGCAAAAAAGACAAAGAGAGATTGCTGAACAGGAAATCAATAAACAAAAAATAATTATTGAAGCATTTGTTGCGGGTGCATTATTGCTTGCTTTGCTGATAGTGGTGCTAATCAGAAATAATCGTCAGCAGCGAAAAAGCAGAATGGAATTGCAGCAAGCGTATTCCGATTTGAAGAGAACGCAACAGCAACTGATTCTTCAGGAGAAAAATGCATCGCTTGCACAGTTCACTGCAGGGATTGCGCATGAGCTTAAAAATCCACTGAATTTTGTTGCTAATTTTTCTCTCTTATCCAATGAACTGCTGCAGGAAATGGAGAGTGCTTCGGATGCAAAAGAAAAAGAAGAAATTCAACAGCAGCTTAAAGGAAATCTGGGTATCATCAGAAATCATACAGAGCGTGCAAATAAGATATTAAGTAAGATGATGCAGCTTGGCAGAAGTGAAAATCTGACCAGGCAACCCACCAATGTCAACCGAATTTGCGAAGATGCCATTGAAATGGCATACACCAACATGGTTTCATCCTATCCGGGCTTTCAGTGCGACATTAAGAAAAGTTACGATAACGGCATTGGCGAAGTGATGGCTGTTACTCAGGAAATTTCAATGGTATTATTAAATCTGCTCAACAATGCATTCTTTTCAACCCGGCAAAAATCAGCCACAACGCACGGTTACAAACCGCTATTGTCCATTCAAACGAAAATGAAAGCAGAGAGCAGCCTGAAGCAACCTGCTGTGGAAATAATTATTCATGATAATGGAACAGGGATTTCGCCTGCTGTAAAGAACAAAATATTTCAGCCATTTTTTACAACAAAATCTGCAAACGAAGGCTCAGGACTTGGGCTGAGCCTGTCTTCAGATATTATTAAAGCGCATGGAGGAGAACTCACCTTCAGCAGTGTGGAGAATGAATATGCAGAATTTATAATTCTGCTGCCTGCTTCAGTTTAAATTACTACATTCACTATCCGTCCCGGTACTACAATTACTTTTTTAGGTGCACTGCCATTGGTCCACTTCTGCATTTCTTCGGCAGCAAGTACGCGCTGTTCTATTTCATCTTTCGAAATCTGCAAAGGCAGGTTAATTTTAAACCGTGTTTTTCCGTTCACAGAAACGGGATATTCAAATGCGTCTTCCACAAGATAGCTTTCATTGTATGCCGGAAATTCTGCATGTGCAATGGATGGTTCATGACCGCAAAGTTTCCATAACTCTTCAGCAATGTGTGGTGCGTAAGGCGAGAGGATGATTGCCAGCGGCTCCAGTATTGCACGTTTGTTGCATTTCAAATCGGTTAACTCATTCACACAAATCATAAAGGAGCTGACAGAAGTGTTAAATGAAAATTTTTCAATGTCTTCCTGTACTTTTTTAATGGTTTTGTGAAGCGTTTTTAACTCAGCTTGTGTGGGTGCATCATCAGAAACATAAAACGAATCATTGCTGTGATAAAGCTTCCACAGTTTGCGGATAAAACCTGATACACCTGCAATACCATTGGTGTTCCAGGGTTTGCTTTGCTCAAGCGGGCCCAAAAACATTTCGTACAAGCGCAAGCAGTCTGCACCGTATTTTTCAATTACTTCATCAGGGTTAACAACATTCCATTTTGATTTGGACATTTTTTCTACTTCAGGCTTTGTCAAAAATTTTGACGGAACTTGGATTTGATTCCCATCAAAGTTGTACCACGCACCTTCAAACCAATATGAGTTTTTGCAAATGAAAATAGGGCGAGTCAAATCATTTCTAAAATTTTTGTATTCATTTAATTCAAGCTCGGAATTTTGTGTCAAATTAATTGGAACATTAATTAAACTTAGGTTTTCTGAATCTAAGTAATCAATTGCATCAGCACTTATGAATATTGATTCACACGCTTCATTTTTTGGTAACACAATGGTCATATTATTTTTTAAATAAATCCTATTTCCACCTATATGATAAGATATAGAAACTGTATCTTTAGGATTTAAAGTTTTCCCTTGCCAATAAATCTTCTCACTCACTCCCTGAATCATTCCCTGATTAATCAGTTTTTTAGCAGGTTCTTCTACTTGAATGTATCCAAGATCTTTCAAAGCTTTTGTCCAGAAACGCACATACAGCAAGTGACCCGTTGCATGCTCACTGCCTCCAATGTACAGATCTACATTCTGCCAGTAGTTAAGTGCATCAGCAGAAGCAAATTCTTTTTTGTTGTGTGCATCCATGTATCGCAGATAATACCAGCTGCTGCCTGCCCATCCGGGCATGGTAGTAGTTTCTATCGGAAAACCGGTTTTGTCAACACTCTGAGTTTCTTCGTTCCAAAACCATTTGTCTGAACGTGCCAACGGTGGCTCTCCTTCTTCTGTTGGCAGAAATTTATCAATGGCAGGAAGGTGAAGCGGTAATTTATTTTCAGGCAATGTATGTGCAATTCCGTTTTTGTAATACACCGGAATGGGTTCACCCCAGTAGCGCTGTCTTCCGAAAACTGCATCACGAAGACGGTAGTTGATTTTGCCTTTACCCAGATTTCTTTTTTCAATTTCAGCAATACATTTTTTTATTGCATCTTTTACGTTTAATCCATCAAGAAAAGAAGAGTTGATGAGTGTTCCTTCTTTTTCATCCCATGATGTTTTCGAAAAATCATGTTCACCGGTTGGAATAATTACTTGCTTAATGGGCAGATGATAAAAAGATGCAAAACGAAAATCACGTTCGTCATGTGCAGGCACAGCCATCACTGCACCGGTGCCGTAACCGGCAAGTACATAATCGCCCACCCACACGGGTATTTCTTCTCCCGTAAACGGATGGATGGCATACGTGCCCGTAAACACTCCGCTTACTGTATTTACTTCAGCCTGTCGCTCGCGTTCGCTGCGGTTTCTGGCTTTGGCTATGTAGGCTTCCACTTCCTGCTTTTTTTCTGAGGTAGTAATTTTTTCAGCTAACTCATGTTCAGGAGCAAGAGTCAGGAATGATATTCCGAAAACGGTATCAGGTCTTGTGGTGAAAACTTCAATCGTATCATCTGAATTTTGAATTTTAAATTCCAAGGAAGCTCCCTCACTTTTTCCAATCCAGTTGCGTTGCGCTTCTTTAATGGAATCGCTCCAGTCAATTTTTTCCAAATCGTTTAACAAACGGTCGGCATAAGCAGTAATGCGCATGCTCCATTGTTTCATCAGTTTGCGTTCAACAGGATAACCTCCACGTTCGCTTACTCCGTCTTTCACTTCGTCATTGGCAAGTACAGTTCCCAAAGCAGGACACCAGTTAACGTATGCTTCGCCCAGATAAGCTATGCGATAATCCATCAGCACATCAGCTTTTTCTTTTTCGTTCAGTTCATTCCACTTTTTTGTGTTTCCGTTGATGTGATGTTCTGTATTTTTAGAGGAGAATTTTTGAATCAGTTTGTCAATGGATTCCGTTTTGTTGGTTTCAGAATTATACCATGAGTTGAATAACTGTATAAAAATCCACTGTGTCCATCGGTAATAATTCGGGTCGGAAGTGCGCACTTCTCTGTCCCAGTCGAATGAAAATCCGATTTTATCTAACTGTTCGCGATAACGTGCAATGTTGGCATCGGTAGTGATGGCAGGATGTTGTCCGGTTTGAATGGCATATTGTTCAGCAGGTAAACCGAATGAATCGTATCCCATAGGATGAAGCACGTTAAAACCTTTCAAACGTTTATAGCGTGCATAAATGTCGGAGGCAATATATCCCAACGGATGGCCTACATGCAACCCTGCACCTGAAGGGTAGGGGAACATGTCAAGCACATAATATTTTGGTTTTGACGAATTGTTTTCAGCACGGAAAGTTTTTTTGTCAGCCCAGTATTTCTGCCAGTTCTTTTCTGTTTCTCGAAAATTATATTCCATTGTATAAATGCTCTTTCAACGAGCGAAAATAAGGAATAACTCTGTAGTGCTGTAAGTGCTTCAGCCGGAATTGGTATTTTGCAGAAAATTTTTTACTGTTTCAAAAATCCACTGAGGATTATCGGCATGCACCCAGTGGCCGGCAGAGGGTGCTGTGGCAAAAGTAGCATGAGGGAATAGCCGCAAAATATCCTGATAATCGTTTTGCTGAATATAATTTGATTTTTCTCCTTTGATGAAGAGTGTTGGCATATCAGCATTAGAATCTGCGTCTATTTCTTCGCCTACAGATTCAATATGGTTATTCAGTGAATAGAGATTGAAACGCCACTGAAGTTTATCACCTTTCCAGAATAAATTTTTTAATAAAAACTGTCTGGTTCCCAAATCATCAATATATCCTGCAAGAATTTTGTCGGCTTCGCTGCGTGTATTCACCGTATCCAAATCAACAGCATTCAGCGCTTTGAAAATTGTTTGATGGTGTGGCGGATAATAACGTGGAGCAATGTCAACTACAATCAGTTTATCCGTCATATCAGGATAAGAAAGTGCAAACTGCATCGCAGTTTTTCCTCCCATTGAATGGCCTAATACTGATGCACTTTTCAACTGTTGTTCCTGCATGAAATGCTTTATGTCAGATGCCATCAAGCTATAATTGAACTCGTCAGTGTGCGGTGAACTGCCATGATTGCGTAAGTCTAAGGCATAAACAGCAAAACCCGATTCAGCCATTTGCTTTGCAAAAGTCTGCCAGTTATCGGCAAGGCCGAATAATCCATGCAGAACCAACAGCGGAGTGCCGTCACCATATTTTCGAAAGTGCAACGACAGAGCCATTTTATTTTCTGATGACTGCACCAAGATTTTTTTCGAAAGCTGTTTCTATCTTTTGCATGATGATGTCAATCTGTTTGTCCGTGAGTGTGGCTTCATCATCACGAAGTATGAAACTGAGTGCATAAGATTTTTTTCCTGCTTCAATTTTATCTCCCTGATAAACATCAAAAATAGAAACATCGCGCAACAACTTTTTTTCCTGTTTCAATGCAAGTTCTTTCATATCGGCATATTGAACCTGCGCATCAAGCAACATGGATAAATCGCGTTTTACCTCCGGAAAACGTGGTGCAGGTTTAATACGGTGTTTGTACTGCGCTGCACGTTTTATTAATAAATCCATGTCCAGTTCAGCATAAAAAACAGGATGACTGATATCAAACTGACGAAGGAAATTTTTCTTCAGCATGCCCATATAACCGATGTTTGACTGACGGTTCTGCAGAGATGCATAAGAAGAAAAAACAGCATGCTCGGCCATTACCCATTTCAGAAAATCGGAAGGCACCGGTGCAATCTGAATGAGTGTATCTAAAACGATAGACTTAAGATAAAACAAATTTGATTCGCGGTCCTGCTTATGCCAGTCTGACTCATGCAGATTACCTGTGACTGCTATTGCAAGTTTGTTGGTTTCATTATTTTTTCCTTCGGAATGAAAATATGTTTTTCCGAATTCGAATAATTTTAAATTTTGTTGTTTGCGGTTGTTGTTATACTGCATGGTTCCAAGCATGGAGAACAACAGGTCAGTCCGCAGAATATCCAGTTCATTGCTCAAAGGATTCAGAATTTTTACAGGAGTAATCTCCGGATTGTATTTCTGCGCAAGTGCAAGAGATGAAAGCGAGTTGTTGATGATTTCAAAAAATCCCTGAGCAGTGAGGTAATGCGATATTTTCTTTTGCAGTGCAGGTTTGATATCCGCTTTGTGGTTAGAAATGGCCATACCGAATTTTTCATTCACCGGAATATGATGATAACCATAAGTGCGGAGAATTTCTTCAACAACATCTGCCTGTCGTGTAACATCTGTTTTGTATGTCGGAACAGAAATCAAAACTTTGTCATCACTTTTATTCAGTAAAGTCATTCCGCAATATTGCAGAATCTCATCTGTCATTATATTGGTAATGTTCAGACCGGATAGTTTTCTTACTGCATCATAGCTGATTTCAGTTTTTGCGGGTTCTATTGGATCGGGATATACATCAATCAGATCAGACACTATACTTCCTCCTGCAATTTCAAGAATCAGTGTTACTGCACGTTTAAGTGCAAAAACAGTATTGGCAGGATCGGTACCTCTTTCAAAACGGAATGAAGATTCGGTTTTGAGCATGTGTTGTTTGGAAGCTTTACGAACCAGCGCTGGATTGAAGTAAGCACTTTCCAGAAAAATATCTGCAGTGTCACTACTCACTCCCGAATGAATACCTCCGAATACACCTGCAATGCACATGGGTTCATGTTCATTACATATCATCAGTTCTTCTCCGTTTAATTTTCTTTCGGTTCCGTCAAGGGTTACAAAAGGAGTTTGTTTGTGCAGTTTTTTTACCACAATTTTTCCTCTCACTTTATGTGCATCAAAAGCATGCAGTGGCTGTCCGGTTTCAAACATCACATAGTTGGTGACATCAACAACATTGTTCACCGGTTTAACTCCTACACTCAGCAATGCATTCTTCAACCATGTTGGCGACTCCTGAATTTTCACTCCGTTAATGCTGATGCCACTGTATCGTGGACAATCCCCGGCATTTTCAATGGTAACAGTTACAGGGTTTTTACGATTGGTGATTTTTAACTCTGAAATGGTTGGCTGAATAACCTGAACAGGTTTGTGAAAGAAATCTTTTTCGAAGGCAGCGCGTGTGTTAATTACTGCAGCGAGATCGCGGGCAACACCCATATGCGATGCTGCATCCACACGGTTGGGGGTGAGTCCTATTTCAAAAATCACATCTTCTTCCACTTTGAAATATTCTGCTGCATGTGTTCCGGGAACTGCATGAGCATCCAACACCATAATTCCGTCATGCGATGCTCCAAGACCTACCTCGTCTTCAGAACAAATCATCCCTTCTGAAATCTGTCCTCTGATTTTTGAATTTTTTATATCGAAAGGTTCACCAAATGAAGGATAAAGACGGGCACCTTCCAGTGCCACCAGCACTTTCTGACCTTTGGCTACATTGGCTGCACCGCATACAATCTGCAGCGAATGACTTTTGCCAACATTTACTTTTGTAATACTTAACCTGTCGGCATCAGGATGTTTTTCTTTTTCGAGAACTTCACCTATTACCAATCCGCGCAAACCTCCTTTTACTGATTCAACCTCTTCATAAGCTTCTACTTCCAGTCCGCAACCGGTAAGCAATTGCTCCATCTGGTCGGGTGTAAGATTAAGGTCAATATATTTTTTAAGCCAGTTATATGAAATTTTCATCTCTGCAATTCCGTTTTTGAAAATGCAAAAATAAGGAATTAGGCCTTGCAGAAAGTGATGTTACAAATCGCTGCCGAAACCGGTGTTGCTTTTTTGCTGTTGGTTTTGCTCGTATTTGCTGCAGTCCGTTTCTATGCTGACTGGATGTTCAGGTTTTTCAAAATCTCCCTGATAAATATTGAGGTCTTTATCAGCATAAAGTTTTTTCATGTAAATAGCCCAGAGTGGAAGAGCAGTATTTGCTCCCTGACCGAGATATGTAGTTCTGAAATGTACAGAGCGGTCTTCACATCCTGTCCACACACCTGTAACCAGATTAGGAGTGATTCCCATAAACCATCCGTCACTCTGATTTTGTGTTGTGCCTGTTTTTCCTGCAATAGGATTATTCAATCCGTAACGGAATCTCAGACGTGCACCTGTACCTTTTTCTACAACACCCTGCATCAGTTTAATCATCAGATAAGCTGTTTCTTCACTGATAGCTTCCACTTTGCGAGGCACAAACTCCTGTAATACCAAACCGTTTTTGTCTTCTATTCTTGTAATGTAAATAGGTTCTGTCCAAACGCCTTTGTTGGCAAATGTGCAGTAGGCACCACACATCTCAAACAGTGAAACATCAGGAGTACCCAAACAAATTGAAGGAACTTCGTCAATGGGAGATGTGATACCCATTTTTCGTGCAATCTGAATAACTGCACTCGGGCCAAACTCTTTCATCAGATAAGCAGAGATGACGTTTACTGATTCTGCAAGTGCTTCTTTCAGAGTAAGCATTCCTCCGTACTTTCCATCGCTGTTAGAAGGTGTCCAGTCTGGTTGTCCGGGAATTGGAATGGAAACCTTCACATTGGGAACCTTAAAACAAGGCGAATATCCTTCCTGCATGGCAAGGGTATAGAGGAAAGGTTTAAAAGTAGAACCCACCTGTCTGCGTCCTGCTTTTACATGATCATATTTAAAGAAGCGATAATTATTTCCACCAACCCATGCACGTACAAAACCTGTTTGAGGTTCCATACTCATCACACCTGATTGCAAAAAGCGTTTGTAGTATTTAAGAGAATCGAGAGGACTCATGACAGTATCAATGTCACCATGCCATGAGAAAACTGTCATCGGAATTTTTGTGTTGAAGTTTTCTTTTATTTCTGCTTCTGAGAGTCCGTCAGCTTTCAAAGAAGCATAGCGCGCACTTCGTTTGATTCCTTCTTCAATAACTTCGGGATGCTGTGCCCAGGGTACGCGCCCTTTCCAGTGTTCATCAAAAGTTTTTTGAAGAGCAGTAAGATGTTCTTTCAAGGCCTCTTCTGCATATTCCTGCATCCGTGAATCTATCGTAGTGTAGATTCGTAAACCATCACGGTAAAGGTTATAGGTTGATCCATCTGCTTTTTTATGTTCACTACACCATTTTGTGAGTTCAAGGCGCAAAGTTTCTCTGAAATAAGGTGCCAAACCTTCATTGTGATCTTCTGCTTTGAAATTAAGTTTAATAGGAAGTTTGCTTAATGAGTCGTATGCACTTTGGGTAATAAAATTATATTTCGACATCTGGCTCAACACCGTATTACGTCTGTTTTTTGCATTTTCAGGATTGCGCACAGGGCTATACCGTGAAGGTGCCTGCAACATACCTATGAGCATAGCCGACTCTTCTGTATGAAGCTGAGATGGAATTTTATTGAAAAATGTTTTTGCCGCTGATTTAATACCGAAACTGTTATGTCCGAATTCAACCGTGTTCAGATACATTGCCATAATTTCGGGTTTAGTGTAATTGCGCTCCAACCTCACTGCAATAATCCATTCTTTGATTTTACGGATAACCAGTTTCAGACCACTTTCATTCTCACGCGGGAAAAGATTCTTGGCCAACTGTTGGGTGATAGTACTTCCACCGCCTGATGATTGCTGTTGAAGTATTACAGTTTTGAAAAACACACGTGCCAGACCTCTTAAATCTACTCCGCTATGTTGATAAAAGCGGACGTCTTCAGTAGCTTCCAGTGCCTTTACGGTATTATCTGCCAGTTCTTTGAAATGAATATTAGAACGGTTTTGCACATAATATTTACCGAGAATAACATTATCGCTTGATATTACTTCGGAAGCAAGTGCACTTTTTTGGTTTTCAAGTTCTTCAAAAGTAGGCAGCTTACCAAACTTTTCAGCATTCACAGCTGCCACCAGTATAATAATGGCTGCCGGAGGCAATAATGCCAACAACCACATGATGCTGATGTATTTACGGTAGGAGCCTTTCTTTTTTGCGGTTTTCGTCATAATATTTATTCCCGAAGCGGACAAAACTATAAATAGTGCTTTAATTAACGCTGATGTTTTGATTTTATTCCGGAAAAGTCTTAAACAGTATATGTGGAAAGATTTTTCAGACAGATTTTGTTGAAATTATTTTTTACAATAGTATTCAGGCCGCTCTCATATTTATGATTTTTATCAGATTGACAATAACTGTTGAAAAATCCTCTACATTTATGCTGATATAGTTTTTAAGGTGATTAAACTTGTAAGGTTGAATAGTAAATTACACCTACTATAAGTTAATTAAAACTTTGACTATGAAGGCAAGAGTGATAAAAAGCATTGGACTGATAATGACAGTTACAACCTTTTTCTTTCAGCCCTATTCAGCAACAGGACAGGATATTGAACATCTGAAACTCAACAATAAAGTTTCACTGCATGGCAATCTGAATCTTCAGTTAGAATATTATCATGCCAGCGAAATAGATCCACGTAAAAAAGAATTCAGTTGGCTCATTAATGGCAACCCAACACTGAATCTGTTTGGAATTCAGGTTCCGTTTTCATTCTTATTCTCAAACTTCGAAAATAAATTTTATCAGCCGTTTAATCAGTTTGGCATTAGTCCTTATTACCGATGGGTGAAACTGCATCTGGGTTATCGCAACATTACTTATTCGCCTTACACTCTTGCCGGACACACCATGTTGGGTGCAGGATTTGACCTTACGCCAGGCAAGTTCAGAGTCGGATTTATGTATGGACGATTGCGCAGATCTACTTCTGTGGATTCAAGCATGTATGCCAATCCACAATTGGTACGACCGGTGCCGGTATATAAACGGCTGGGCTATGCCATGAAGGTAGGCTATGGTACTTCAAAGAATTATATTGATTTGATTTATTTCAAAGGATGGGACAGCGAAAAATCTCTGAGTAAAAGTTTGAAGGACTCTGTTCAGCCTGCAGAGAATAAAACGGTTGGTCTTTCGGGTCAGGTAATGCTTGGGAAAAGACTTGCGTGGAAAACTGATTTAGGGTTCAGTGCATATACTGCAAACAGTGATGACTCCAAAGACACCGGCAATATAGACAAGGAGAATAAATGGATTAAAAGCATCATGAGTCCTTTGGTAACGGATAAGGTTTCTACCCGATATTATTTTGCCGGAGAAACCAAACTCAGTTATCAAATGAAAAAATGGACATCAGAGTTGTTGTATAAACGCATTGATCCGGGATATCAGTCCATGGGTGCTTATTTTTTTCAGTCAGACCTGAGAGAAATTTTGTTTGTCAATAAATTTAAACTCGACAGCGGAAAACTCAACATCAACACCAGTATCGGATTTCAGAAAGACAATCTTAAAAAGTTGAAAACATCCACTGCAAAAAGATTTATAGGAAGTGCCAATATCAGCTATGTTCCAACGCTGCATTTCGGTATAAACTTTAATTATAACAATTACGGAATCACCAATAATCCACTTGCAACATCGCAGGGCAATGAATCTTTCAAGCAGGTAAGCAACAGCGTTACGATGATGCCCTTTTTCAACTGGATGAATGAGACAAGTGTAAAGAATCTGAATTTTGTTTTTGCATACCAGTCGCTGAGTACACCTGAGAGCAGCATAGGTTCCATTCCCGATTTGAATACTTATTCGGTAACGGCAGGATACAATCATTCCTGGTTGAAGCAAGGCCTTAGTGGCAACGGAGCATTGAATTATATTCTGTCAAAAACTCCTCAGGGCGATTTGGAATCTGTTGGCGGAACAATAGGTGCAGGCATACCTGTGATGAAGCGAAAAGTGCATTTGAATACCGTTCTATCATACCTCAGCAATAAATTCGATAAAAAGCCCAATGGAAACACATTCAGAGGTTCGCTGGGTGCAATGGTACCAGTAGGTACACATCATAATTTTCAGCTGATGATAAATTATTTAAAGAACAAAGCAATTAATACTTCTGTAGTAGAAAATTTCAGTGAAACATCTGTACAATTTATTTATGGCTTGACATTTTAAAAAAAGAAAACAATGAAAGCAGAAAGAATTTTATTTTACCGGTTAAGACACTTTTGGAGTCTGATGCCGCTTTTTATTTTTCTTATGATGGCACATCTTTCATCAGCACAAACAGCTGTGATACCATTAAAAGTAACTGTAATAGTCAAACCACCAGTGTCGTCAGTTTTCAGTGAGTATGGCGACTTGTCCAATAAAGTTATCATCACGGTGATGAATCCCAATCCAACCGTTGCTTACAACAGAGTAATGCTGCATGGCAGTCTTAAACGAACTTCGGATGAATATATTACCACATTGGATAATTATGCACCTGCTCAGCTGCTTACCATCAATCCGCTTGAAACAAAAGTGTTTACTGCAGACCCTGTTCAACTTCGTTTTTTAAGACAAGAGGTTGTGCGGAGCAGTTTTCCGGAGTTGCTTACTGATGTGTTGAAGAATAACGAACTTCCAGAGGGAAACTGGGAGTTATGTGTTCAGGCAATGGCTGTGGATTTAGATGGAATAGTATATCAGGCCTCTGACGAAAGTTGCTTTCCTCTGAATATTACACATGCTGCACCTCCGGTGATAACATCTCCGTTCAATGGACAGACTGTTCCTTCGCTTCAGCCAAATATTATTTTTTCATGGACTCCACCGGCAGGAAATGTTATAGGAGCACAAGTGGTGTATGACCTTTATGCCGTAAAAGTGATGCCCGGACAATCGCCCAATGATGCTATTGATGCAGCAGTAGGGTACAAAGCAAATAATCCAATGGTAAAAACAACTCTTTTTACCAATCAGTATGTAACACAGCCTTATGATTTGAAACTTGATACCGGAACAACTTATGCTGTTCAGGTAATTGCAAGAGACCTGAATAAAAAAGTAGCTTTTCAGAATAATGGACGAAGTGAAGTAACAGTTTTTAATTATGGCAGCCCTGCCGTTACTGCAATGATGCTTACTACTCAGGTAACACCACCCGGACAGATTTATCCTGTTTTAAATTATGACCCTGTGCCTGTGAGCGAGGTGAAAGGAAAACTGGTTTATAGATTTAAAACTGCAAGCGGAGTAACAGGAGCAACAGTGGGAAATCAATCTCCGAATTTAAATGTAAGCGCGCCCACTCATTTGCCGGGCCAACCTGTTCCTGACCAGATGAAATACAATCAGGAACTCCTCAGCACTACAGGAGCCAAACCTTTGGCCAATACCAAAATCAGTTTGGTACTTACCTATGTGTTAGACGGAAAAATAGAAAATGAAACATATTCAGGACAAGTAATCAAAGAAGGTTCGCTTTACAATACTCAGTCTTATTTTAAAGATATGGACAAAGTAATTTCTACCACAACTACGGATGCGGATGGAAACTTTACATTTAATTTCATGAATGTTCAGAATGAAATAGGACTTATCAATGATAAACTTGATTTGACTACAGGAGGTGGTGAATTCAAAAAAACAGCAATTGGTAAGTTGTATAAAGTGTACCGTATCAGAGTAGAAAACAATTATTACTGCAGTTCTGATATGAATATTAAAGTTGAACCATGGAAAGGTGTGGATGTAGGTACACTGGTTTCGTTGGTTAAAAGTTATAATCTGAAAGTAAGAGTAACGTGGACAAAAAGTCCTTACTGGGATAGTTACAAAGGCAAAGGAACATACTTATCGGGTGTGCCCACTTATATTCTGCGCAAATCAAAACCACAAAATGCGCCTCCTGATGAAGGCGAAGTTAAAACAGCGAACGTTGTTTATTTCAGAGGGCCAAATCACTCGTCAGAAAAAATTACAGATATACAGGGTTATGCTATTTTCCATAACCTTATTCAGCACGACCCGAACAACTTTTCAGACAGATATTACATCAACTGCAAACCCGATAAAATGGCAGGTGATGTAATCTTCGACCCTAAGGAAAAAAGTTACTATCCGCTATGGGATAAGGACAAAAATTATTTTCCGTTTAATTCAATTGGAGAATATGTACCGAGTAGCGGATTTAAAATTCCCATACAATTTGGTTCTTCCATCGTTTGGAACAGTGAGTTGGTTGTTGAAACTTATACTGACAGCGTAGGTGTTCAGCCGGGCCGGCCACGGATTACAGGAAAGGTGGAGGTTGCAAAAAGTGCCGGAGCAAGGCCGTTGTCAGATGTGGGTGTTGTAAGCATCAACGGCTATAAGAATAATAACGATCCTTCAAAATTGTTTACTGTAGTTAAAACAGACAAAGACGGAAGGTATGAATTCAACAACCTGGATGTAGAAACAGAAGGATTCAAACTTGGTGAAACAAGTAAGGTTATTGGGCCCACTCGAACAATTGTTACCAAACCCGAAGGATTTAAAGGTGGTTCACTACCTGCAAATCCGCCAATGGCTCCAATGCTTTGGGGTGAGCAGAAAGTAAATATGGATTTTAGTCTTGAACCTGATGGCTGGATAAACGGATATGTTGAAGATGAAAATGGAAATGCTGTTGAGTCGGATGTGGATATTGATGGATTTATAAAAGTTACCACCAAAGCAGAACTTGCAGGTGTGAGCAGTGGCAGAGGTAATATTCAGTTTACAACAAGACAGGCATTCAGAACAGCAGTGCCCTCTGGCGATAAAAGAAAAATAATTATTCAGCCTTTGGATGCAGGTTACTTTTCAAAAGATACCACTATAAACATCAAGGTAAGCGATGGCAAACAACTGCCATTGATTAAATTCATTGTGTATAAAGCACAGAAGCGAATCCGTTTTCAGGTACTCGAAAAAAATTCTTCCGGAAGATTGAATTTGCCGGGAGCGTCTAAACCCGTTCAGGAGCTACAGTAAAAATTGATATTCCGGGGCAAGAGATTAAACAGATAACCGACAAGCAAGGTTATGTAAGTTTCACTTTCGAAAGTATGGCTGAGCATTTCGATTTTATCATTACACCTCCTGCAGATGCCGATTATGAAGCAGGAACTTATTCTCTTTCGGGAGTGAAAAATTCGAAAGAAATGAAAAACTACGACCCTGCTTATCTCCGAAAATCAGCTGTCATCAATGGAACAGTTACACTCGGAGTTGCTAAAACTCCTTTGGAAGGTGCAACCGTTTATATTGAAATGGGTAATGGAAAAAACCTCGAAACAAAAACCGATGCTCAGGGAAAATATGTTTTGAAAGGAGTGCCGATGACTCCTGCTACTCAAAAAGTGTGGGCTTCAAAACAGGGAGCAGTGCCAAATATTATAAGTCATGCTGAAAATATTTCAGTGAAACAAACAAACACACTTGACTTCAATCTGCAAACAGATAAAGAAATTGTGATTGACAAAATTTTTGGATTTGATGTGGATGTGCAGTCGAAAGAAAAACAAAAGGACGGAACATGGCTGATCAGCGGTAGCCTGATTAATCTTCCTTCCAATGATAATTTTTCGCTGCAGGACAACAAACAAACCATTCCGTTTACCAATCTTAAAATTAAGAAGAGCAGCGAAACCAAAAACAACATTCCGGTTGGTATTCCTGCTGAAGCTAAGTTCCCGAGTGACATAGCCGGTCTTAAACTCATGGTGCATCATTCTTTTGGCGTGGTACAAACTCCTGAAATCGGTGATGTGATGATGGTTTCGTCTGAAAACAATAAGGGAAAAATTAAAGGTAAAATTGCTGTTCAGCAATCAAGTTTTAAGTTTTCGCAAAATTATATTTCATTCGGCAGCAATCAGGATTATGCATTTGCTCTCACCGACAAACCAGGTTCTTTCAATACAGATGTTGTGAGTATTGATGCAGCAGGATATGCAAAGAAAAAATTTGGTATTGCAGATTTAAACGGAAAAGAACTGACATTTTCACTCATTGGATTTAAAGCCAAGGCAAATAATCAGAAATCATTTTTGGAAGATAGCAACATCCGTCTCGCCACTATCCTTTCAGTAGAAAATATTCCGGCAATGAATCCTTCCAAGCTTGAAATTGATGCAGGTGAGCTGGTGATTCATCCTGATAAATTCGATCCGTTGAATAATAGCAATCCCATCAAATTCAAATTAGAGAATTGGGAGTTTTCAGGGAGTAACTGGGTATTGCAACAAAATTCTTCAGGTATCAATATTCCTGATGGTACGCTGAAGACAGGTGTTGTGGATATTCCATTAAAAAATGTACGTATCAAACCAAACGATTTTGAAATTGGCGATGCACAGGTTAACGGACTTACACTTGCCGGAGTAACTCCTGTGAATGTGGTTGCAAAAAACCCTGTTTTTGGTTACAATCCAAGCGCAGGCAATGACCATAAACCTCACTGGGAATTGAGAATCATTGGCGATGGCGGACAACCCGGAGTTACAATAGGTAACTTACCCGGAATGAAAACAGGTGATCTGATAAAGTTTCAGAAATTTTCACTTTTCAGCAATGGCGATCAGATTATCGCTCCCGGAAATCAGGCACAGATTATCACGTTTTACGATGTGCTGAAAGCAAAACCAATTGGATTGACAGGAGGTGATAAATATTTTGATATGTCATGCGGAATTGATTTGGATATTCCACAACTCGAAGAAGTTTCAGGAGCTATTCGTTTTTCAAAACCTGCCGGTGAAGTACTGTTTGAATTATTTCCTGTGAATGTTTCATTACACGGACCCGGTGGTGTAGATTTTAATGCTAACCTGCAGTTTAACGATCATCCTCAGCAACTCATCAAAGGCAGATTTACCGCCAACGGAACCATCAGAGATAAAGAAGGAATAATTCTTAAAGGCCAGCTCAACCGCACCACAACTGCTGCATGGATTGAAGTAAATCCTAAAAATCAGAAATTGAAATTAGGCAATGGTTCAATGGCTGATATCGAAGGTAAAATGGATGCAGATATGAGTAAAGGTGAGTGGAAGAATTTTACTTTCTCCGGAAGAATGGATGGATTCAAAGGAATGCAGGGTGATACACGTAAAACTTTTACGGTTTATGGTTCGGTAACAGCAAACAATCAGAAAGTGGAAGTGAAAAATATTCCGTCTGCATTTGGTGATATTGGAATTACTTATGATGTTCCTAACTCAAGATTTATTGGCGATTTGCAACTGAACAAACAAATTGGTGCATTGTATATTTCAGGCACTGCCAATATGGTGGTGGATGGAAGCGGATGGTATTTTCTGGCAGGTGGTGCCGTGCAAACTCCGGGCATTGGCACTTTAAATGCAGGAATGATGATAGGTGATTACAGTTCCATATCATCCGATATCACTCAAAAAATAATGCAGTATGCCTACGACAAAAATGTTCCTCCAAGTATTCAGAATAAAGTTTCAGGATTCTTCTTTACCGGAATGAAAGATTTGCCTGTTATCAATGTGCCTGATTACAGTGTTGATTTGGGTGTCATCAGTGCATCTTTCGGAGCCAAGGCAGGACTGGATGCACGAATGTGGATGGGATTTGATGATACAGGAAATGAATATGGAATTGGCGCAATGGCATTTGTACATGCTTATCTCAAAGGTGCTTCCATCACCTGCACCAAGTTTGGTGCGGAAGCAAGAGCAGAACTCGGAATGAAAGGAATTTATACTTCTTCAAACGGCAATTTCTCTCTGAAAGGCTGCGGAAGTTTTTCCATAAACGGAAGCATTGAACAATGTGTTCCCACACCTTGCTGGAGTGATGGTATCTGCTGCGATTATTGCGGTGGAATTGGTGTAAGTCAGGGAATCAGAGTTGACTTATCTCTGGATTCAGGAGGAAATACAGACCTGTCATTTGGATTTGGAAATTGTAGCGGTCAGTCTAATATGACCGGTAACTGGTAATTGTTTTAATTATTTAAATTTAAAAAACAATGCTGAAAAAAATAATTATGGTGATAGTCTTAAGTGCAGTCACCATTCATCTTCCGGCACAGAGTAAAAAGGCAGGCAAAGAACCTGTTGCCGCATCAGCCGAGAAAGGAATATGGATTTATCTTGGAAATTCTATTCCAAATAATTTTAGTTACACCATTGAGCGCAAAGCAAAAAACGCAAACAGTTATGATGTGATTGGTAAAACATCTGCTGCAAAAACATTTTCAGATGCGGAAACATTAAATCAGAAATGGTCGAAATTATTTGACAAACTTGATCCATTGTCGAATAAAGATTTGCAGCGTGAATGGAATTATCTGCAAAAGAACAGCACTACAGATAGTTTATATGCTGATAATCTTCCGGTGATGCATCTCATTGCAGGCACAGCTTTTCTTGACACTACTGTCAGAAAAGATCAGTCATACACTTATCGTATTTCAAAAACTGATGCTTCTGGAAATAAAGTTGATACCAAAGAAACACCTTCTGTTGCATGGAAACCTTCACCGGTATTTCCGGCAATTAAAACTTCAAGTGTAAAATTTGCTTCAGGTAAGCTGGTTATCGAATGGACTGCTAAGTCAGCGCTGAGTATGGCGCATTTCAACATTTACAGAAGTGTGTTTGCTAAAAATGAATTCAAAAAAATAAAAGTGGAGAAAGGATTTTATTTCAGAAACGACTCCATTGTATTACTCATCATTGATACCATCGGACTGCAACCCGCATGGTATGAATATCAGTTTGAACCTGTGGATATTTATGGAAATGCAGGTACCAAAGGTGCAGTTTGTTCAGGCGGCAGTATGATGGATCATTATGCTCCTCCTGTTACCAACCTGAAGGCTACAGGAACACAAAAAGATCATCAGATAAGAATAAGTTGGAAGTATGAGAACAAGAAATATCTCAATGGCATCACCATTATGCGCAGCAGCAATTTTGATTCAGCTTTTCAGCGCATTGCAACGGTTCCTGTTTCTGATACAGTTTATATAGACAGGGTTCCTTTAGCAGGCGAAAATTATTACTACTACCTGTTACTACACTCAGCACAAAATGAACCGGTGGCTACTGCTAAGGTGGCTGCGCTTTATTACAACAAATCAGAAAAACCTGAGCGACCAAAAAATGTTGTGGCTGAAACTATCAAAAACGGAATCCGAATTCACTGGGAATTTGACGAACCGTATGTGGCTGGATTTTATGTTTACCGTAATGTAAACATCAATGAAAAGTTCATTCAGGTTTCAGAGCTGATTCCTGCCGGAGGAAATGTTTATTCATTTACTGATTCTTCAAAAAATCTGAGTGGAGGAGAGGTTTACCGATATGCTGTGAAGTCGGTAAGTGATGCAAATCAGCTCAGCGATTTCTCAGATACAGTAAGTGCTCATCCGGATATTTCTATGATACTTAATTCACCTGAACATTTACGTTTTCGTCTGAATGATGGCGTGGTTACTCTCATCTGGGACGACCTCAGAAATTCAGTAAATAATATGCTGGGTTATGAGGTTTACCGAAAAATTGCAGGCGAAAAAGAGTTTATAAGTCTGACGAAAACACTCAGGGGTACAGAGAAAAATTTTTATGTGGACTCTGTAACTGTTCCGGGAATCACGTTTGAGTATGCTGTAAGTGTGAAAGATATTTTTGGAAATGAAAGCCCGATGTGCAATCCGGTAAAGGTTATGACAGATAAAAAGCAATTGCCCATCCCTTCGGGATTAAGTGCAATCACATCGAATGATAAAATTCTGATTCGATGGGGACAGATTGAAGATGATGAGAATTTGAGAATAAAAATATACAGAACTACACAGGGTCAAAAACCTCAATTGATTGGAACTGCCAGAAGCATGGAGGAGGAATTTACGGATAGCAAGGTTGAAAAAGGGAAACTCTATTTCTATCAGCTGAGTACGGAAGATCAGAATAAAAACGAAAGTGTTTTAAGTGAGAAAATCAGTGTGAGGCCGTAAGTCATCTTGTTGTATTGGCAGAGCAGAAAGTTTAAAAGAAAGGCTTTTCTGTAGTTTTTAACAACTAAAGAAGCCCTCCCTTAGCTTACTCATCTCTTTTCACTAATTTTGCAGCCTTAAATTTAACAGCAATGAGTGACGATAAGAAGATAATCTTTTCCATGGTGGGCGTAAGCAAAACCGTTCCGCCACAGCGACAAATTTTAAAAGACATTTACCTTTCATTTTATTATGGTGCCAAGATTGGAATTCTTGGTTTGAACGGTGCAGGAAAATCCACACTGATGAAAATAATTGCCGGTATTGACAAATCATTTACGGGAGAAGTGGTTTTTTCGCCCGGTTATACTGTGGGTTATCTGGAACAGGAACCTAAACTTGACGAAACAAAAACGGCTAAGGAAATAGTGATGGAAGGAGTTCAGCCTGTTGTTGATTTACTGAAAGAGTATGATGATGTGAACAACAAAATGGGAGAGGAAGAATATTACAGCGATGCCGATAAGATGGATAAACTGCTTAACCGTCAGGCAGCACTTCAGGAAAAAATTGATGCTACCGATGCTTGGAATCTTGATAATAAAATTGAAGTAGCCATGGATGCGCTGCGTTGTCCTGAAGGAGATACTCCCGTGAATATTTTATCAGGTGGTGAGCGCAGAAGACTTGCCCTGTGTCGCTTGCTTTTGCAACAGCCCGATGTGTTGCTGCTCGATGAGCCTACCAACCACCTCGATGCAGAGTCAGTGGACTGGCTGGAGCAACACCTCAAACAATATGCAGGAACAGTAATTGCCGTAACACACGACAGATATTTTCTCGATAATGTAGCAGGATGGATTCTGGAACTCGACAGAGGCGAAGGCATTCCGTGGAAAGGAAATTATTCAAGCTGGCTGGAGCAGAAGTCAAACCGTTTGGCTATGGAAGAAAAGCAGGAAAGCAAACGTCAGAAAACTTTGCAACGCGAGTTGGAGTGGGTGCGCATGAGTCCGAAAGCTCGTCAGGCAAAAGGTAAAGCACGTCTGACAGCTTATGAAAACCTGTTGAACGAAGATGTAAAACAAAAAGAAGAAAAACTCGAAATATTTATTCCGAACGGCCCCCGTCTCGGAAATGAAGTCATTGAAGCTGTTCATGTAGCTAAAGCTTATGGCAACAGAGTGTTGTATGATGATCTCAACTTTAAACTTCCGCCAAATGGTATTGTGGGAATCATTGGCCCGAATGGTGCAGGTAAAACTACCATTTTCAGAATGATTATGGGTCAGGAAAAACCTGATAGCGGTGAGTTTAAAATTGGAAGCACAGTTCGCATCGGTTATGCCGACCAGACCCATAAAGAAATTGATCCTGAAAAATCAGTGTGGGAAGTAATCTCAGGAGGGAATGAAAGCATTGAACTCGGAGGAAAACTTCTGAACTCACGCGCTTATGTTGCACGGTTTAATTTCAGCGGTGCCGACCAGGGAAAGAAATGCGGTGTGTTGTCAGGTGGTGAGCGTAACAGACTGCACCTTGCTCTCACATTGCGCAGCGAAGCCAATGTGTTGTTGCTTGACGAACCTACCAACGACATTGACGTAAATACCCTGCGTGCACTCGAAGAAGCGTTGGATGATTTTGCAGGATGTGCAGTTATCATCAGCCACGACAGGTGGTTCCTCGACAGAGTGTGTACTCACATTCTTGCTTTTGAAGATGATTCGCAGGTATATTATTTCGAAGGCGGATATTCCGACTACGAAGAGAATAAGAAGAAACGTTTGGGTGATGTAACACCTCACAGAATCAGATATAAAAGTCTGGTGAAAAACTGATCTCCGTTTTTGTTTTAATATGAAATACAATGTTCAGACAGTTGGGAAAATACCTTTGGAATTTCTGATGGAAGAGAAATATATTGCTGAGATTAAAAAAGACTTCACTTCGTACATTCGTAAAAATTAGTAATTCGCAATCAATGAAACCATCCATCCCCAAAGGCACTCGTGATTTTTCTCCTGAGGAAATGGTGCGCAGAAATTTTATTCTTCAAACCATCCGAACCGTTTATGAACGATATGGGTTCAGGCAGATAGAAACACCTGCTATGGAAAACCTTTCAATGCTCGAAGGTAAGTATGGCGAAGAGGGAGATAAACTGTTGTTTCGTATTTTGAATTCGGGAGAGGTAATTGACGAGATAAAAGCAAAGAAGGACAACATCAGACTTTCAGATATTTCCGAAAAAGGATTACGTTATGATTTAACAGTGCCGTTTGCACGTTATGTGGTGATGCACAGAAATGAAATCACATTTCCTTTCAGACGTTATCAGATGCAGCCGGTGTGGCGTGCCGACCGTCCGCAGAAAGGACGCTATCGTGAGTTTTATCAGTGTGATGCCGATGTGATAGGTTCCGATTCATTGCTGAACGAAACAGAGTTGGTTCAGATTATTGCTGATGTGTTTTCCAAACTTAACATTGGTGTAAGCATCAAAATCAACAATCGTAAAATACTTTCTGGAATTGCAGAAATCATTGGAGAAGCTGATAAAATAATTGACATTACGGTTGCTATTGATAAGTTAGACAAGATTGGTATTGATAAAGTCAATGAAGAGTTGAAGGGTAAAGGTGTAAGTGATGATGCCATTACAAAAATGCAGCCTCTGTTTTCGGTTAAGGGTACTACAGATGACAGACTAAACTTCCTTGATAATTTTCTTAGCGCAAGCGAAACCGGAAAGAAAGGTATTGAAGAAGTAAGAACACTGCTCAGCTACCTGCATTCAATGTCATTCAAATCTGATTTGATTGAACTTGATATTACACTTGCACGCGGACTGAATTATTATACAGGAGCAATTTTTGAAGTGAAGGTCAGTGATGCACGTTCAACATTTACAAGCAGTGTGCTGGGTGGCGGAAGATATGACGACCTTACAGGAATTTTCGGTCTTCCCGATGTAAGCGGTGTTGGAATTTCCTTTGGCATTGACCGTATTTACGATGTAATGTTAGAGATGAATTTGTTCGAACAAATGCATCTGAATGAATCTTCAACAAAAATATTACTCGTCAATTTCGGTAAAAAGGAAGAGCAATATGCACTTACAGTATTACAGAAATTGAGAGCAGCAGGCGTGAATTCAGAAATTTATCCTGATGCAGCTAAGATGAAAAAACAAATGAGTTATGCCGATGCCTGTAAAATTCCATACGTTTTGCTCATCGGTGATGAGGAGATGCAGTCAGGCAAACTCACTCTTAAAAATATGATGAGTGGTGAGCAGAACAGACTTGACGTAGAAGAATTAATTAAGAAGTTGCATTAATGTTTTTATGATTTTTATTTCTAATAAATAGTTTCAGCAAATAATGACACATCAAATATCCGCCACCCATCTCGACTTCAACAAACTGAAAGAAATTATTGACGGTAAAGCTACTCTTGAGTTATCTGCCGATGCAGCCAAACGTATTACGCATTGTCGCAGTTATCTTGATTCAAAAACAGGCTCACTAAGCGAACCGGTGTATGGAGTGAATACAGGTTTTGGTTCGCTATACAATAAGAGCATTGCTCCCGATAAACTGGAGCAACTGCAGGAAAATCTGGTTATGTCGCATGCCTGCGGCACAGGCAATGAAGTGCCTCATGAAATTGTGAAGCTCATGTTGTTTCTGAAAATTCAGGGGTTGAGCTACGGAAATTCCGGTGTGCAACAGGAAACAGTTCAGCGGCTGATTGATTTTTACAACAATGATATTTTGCCTGTAGTTTACGAGCAAGGCTCGCTGGGTGCTTCAGGTGATTTGGCACCACTGGCACATCTTTGTCTGCCACTCATTGGCATGGGAGAAGTGTATTACAAAGGCCAAAGAATGACTGCTGCAGAGCTGAACAAACAGTTGAACTGGAAGCCTGTGAAGCTGAAATCGAAAGAAGGCTTGGCACTGCTGAACGGAACTCAGTTTATGAGTTCCTATGGCACTTACTGTGTGATGAAGGCAATGAAAATTTCAGTACTTGCCGATGTTATTGGTGCATTATCACTCGAAGCTTTTGATGGCAGGATAGAGCCTTTTCACCATCTTATTCATGAAATACGACCTCACAAGGGGCAGATAAATACTGCTGCTCACATTCGTGAACTGTTGGAAGGAAGTGAGATGATTAAACGTAAAAAAGAACACGTACAGGATCCATATTCTTTCAGATGCATTCCGCAGGTACACGGAGCAAGTAAAGATGCCATAGGCTACGCATCCGGTGTTTTTCTGAATGAAATCAATTCGGTGACTGATAATCCTACTGTATTTCCTGAAGCAGACTTAGTCATATCAGCAGGTAATTTTCACGGTCAGCCGCTGGCCCTTGCTATGGATTTTCTCGCTATTGCTTTAAGCGAACTCGGAAACATTTCCGAGCGAAGAACATATCAGCTCATTTCAGGATTGCGCGGACTCCCTCCGTTTTTAGTTGCCAACCCCGGACTCAATTCAGGTATGATGATACCACAATACACTGCTGCATCATTGGTGAGCCAGAACAAACAGTTGTGTACACCTGCATCTGTTGACAGCATTGTGTCGAGCAATGGGCAGGAAGACCACGTAAGTATGGGTGCTAATGCAGCTACCAAACTATTAAGAGTAGTACATAATGTCGAAAATATTCTGGCCATTGAATTATTCAATGCAGCACAGGCTTTTGAATTCAGGCGCCCTATAAAAACATCACCACGCCTCGAGCACCTTCTGGAGTCTTATCATAAGGAAGTATCGTTCATTAAAGAAGACAGAATTTTATACAAAGACATTCGCGCTGCACAAAACTTTATCCGCACATTGGATGTTACACCTTTTGAATAATCAAATTACACTTTAATATTAAATCAACTAACATTACATTATTATGGCTATTAAAAGACATGCAACTGCCGTTTGGAACGGTTCAGGTAAAGAAGGAAAAGGCACAACTTCAACACAGAGTGCAGTGCTTTCCAATGCTCAGTATTCTTATCACACCCGCTTTGAAGATGGTGTAGGCACCAACCCTGAAGAGCTGATTGCTTCGGCACATGCAGGATGCTTCAGTATGAAACTGAGTTTTGTTCTGGGTGCAGCAGGATTCACTCCTGATAAAATTGAAACTCGTTGCGACATCACACTCGACAGTGGTGCTGTCACCAATTCACATCTTACTGTTAGCGCAAAAGTACCCGGAATCACTAAGGAGAAATTTGAAGAATGTGCTAATGAAGCAAAGGCAAACTGCCCCATATCAAAATTGTTGAACACCAACATTACGCTTGAAGCAACACTGCTGTAAGGCATAATATCAGAAGCATTAAGGGTAGTCTCGGGCGGGACTGCCCTTTTTTAGCTCATTTCCTGTGATGAGAATTTTTTGAATAATAAGTAAGGAACAAGACATCTACCAATATCCAATATCGAATAATCAATTTTCAATTCCCAAATTTTGAAGAGAGAAGAAATCCCGGCAGGTTGTGGAGCAATCAGGAGTGTGCCTCATAGTTACGAAGAATTCAGAAACTTGTCTCCTGATTGTGAAGCTCCTGCTGGGTTTATCCGTTTCTGGAAGGATGTGAGAGAGTAATGTAATACCAATCTCTTTTGGTTTGTGAGGTGCAATGACATTTCCCAAGCTATCATTCAACATCACTCCTTACACCAATGTTTTTCACTATCAACCTGCCGCATTTATTAAGACAAAAGAGCAACACCGATTCCCAAATTCCGAAGGAGTGGCACTATAGAAAATGATTACACAACACCAAAACCAAACTCACGACAGTGAGTACCCGCCCTTTGGAAAATAAGCGTAAAAAAATAGCAGCACATTTCAAAGGGGCAGGGTAGGTTAGCAATCCCGAGCGCAGCGACATTGGATTGCGCAGCTGAAATGTGCAATATTTTAGCTTATTTTCCAACAGGCTTGATTTTTGGTTCTTTTGTATCAAGACAAAAGAACGTAAGAAAGAATAACACAACGCATAGGGAAATAATTAACTCATCCTAAAACAAACTTAAACAAAAAAGCACCTTCCAAAATCATTCCTTCACCACCTTCACATTCTCACTTTTTTCTTTTCGTATAATCTTACAAAAGTAAATCCCTTTGGGCATGTTGCTTACATCAACTTTTTTAAACTGGCTCCACGCAGCCACATAATCTTTATAAACCAACCTTCCCATTACATCATAAATTTCCAATGTACCGCTTATGCTCATAACATTAAACTGCAAGGTAAACACCCCATTATTCGGGTTAGGAAATATTTTTATGTTGCCTTGGGGAGGATTTAGTTCCGGCTCGCCCACAGTACTTGCGCACAAGCAACCAAGCGTGCTGTCGCAATCTAAAAAATAATTGGGGTGGTTGGGCAAGCCATTGACATAATAATGTTGAAACTGAATGGAGTGTTGCTGCACATCACATGCCGTTCCTGCACTGTCAGGATTATTAATTACATGAATATGCATGGTGCCGTTTCCGGTTGAAACATAAATTTTTCCGTCAGGAGCTAATTGCATATTATCAAATAAAGTGGCGAATGGCGGGCTTGGCGAATAAAAGCTGTCCCATACAGCCACCGTCTGCTGTGAGGCGGCAATATTGCCGCTTTGCATATCAAACTGATATAACCAATCTACATTAGCCGTATATAAATACCTTGAATTGCCTGAAAATGCCAAGCCTCCTCCAAAGCCTGTAGTTTGCGGAATATAAACGTGTACAGGGTTGCTTAATGCCCCTGAACAACGGTTAAAATCATACACATCCAAGCCGCCTGCTGAGGTGTACATGGCATAAAAGAAAGCGAACTTTGTTCCGTCAGGTGAAAATCCGGTCATACCACCAGGAAGAACACCTCTTGAATTTCCTATGTTTTGGGAATAAGGACCTAAAATTACATTTGGTGTTATCAGCAACCGGTAATATGTGTTTGAGTTTACTCTTTGACAAAACACCCACCAATCCCTGCCATTGGCATGTTTGCAGGCTGTAATTTTTCCGGTATTTAATGTATCCTGAATCATTACCACATTTTTACTTGTTACTGCTCCTAAGCCATTATTCAGGCTCATGTCAATGGTACTCATATATAAATAATAAGCACGATTGTATTGAGGACCATTATCTACTGTATTATGAAACATATAATAAATGCTGCTGCTGCCCGGCTTTCGTAAAATAAGACAGGCTTGTGGGACGGTAAGCCCTTTGGGAGCTAAGTTATAAAATCCCGTAGGGCTAATGTTATTACCATTCTGCATGGTATCATTAGTAGCATCGGCTATGTAATAGCCGTTGGTATAAAACAATAAATTACCTGCTGCATCAGAAATATTGGCACTGGTTCTGTTTATATCCATTTCCAAGCTGTCAGATGTTATTTGAGGTGTGCCATTGATGAAATCAAACTTTGTATGTCCAAATGAACCGCCCCAATAAGAACCGTAGCCTAAAATCCAGTTATTCGTAATGCCATTACCTTGTGAAAATATCTTTTCTGAGCAATGCAATACAATAAGCAGTATGCTATATACCTTTAAAAACCTCATCGTATAATGATTAATTTTCCAAAAGTATTGCCTGCACTGCTGCTTACTTTATACTGGTAGACCCCCGGCTTCATATCCTTTGTGCTGAATGTGTGAGCACCTTTATCGCCTTTTATTATTTCAACCTTTATCAATTGTCCTGTTATGCCCATAAGTGTAAGTTGCACTTCGTCAACTCCGGGAAGGTTATATTCGAGTGTTGCACTTTCACTTGCCGGATTCGGATATATTTTTATTGTACCTGCTATGGGCAGCTTGCTTTTTGTAGTAACGGCTTTACGCATGGCATAGCCTGCCGCTTCGCAAACAGTAAAGTTGTTAAAGAATGTGTTTTTATCTGCTAAAGCATACAAGGAGCGTGCACGATAAACTGCCTGCCCTCCTGCAAGCGGACATTGCGAGGCAATAGCGTACAAATCCTGTATCTGGTCATTGGTAAATTCAAGCACATCCTTCGCCACCGTGCTTAAATATATCTCGTTTATCATTTTTTGCATAACTGTTTTTTTATTCCTTCACCACCTTCACATTCTCACTTTTTTCTTTTCGTATAATCTTACAAAAGTAAATCCCTTTGGGCATGTTGCTTACATCAACTTTTTTAAACTGACTCCACGCAGCCACATAATCTTTGTAAACCAACTTACCCATTACATCATAAATTTCCAATGTACCGCTTATGCTCATAACATTAAACTGCAAGGTAAACACCCCATTATTCGGATTAGGAAATATTTTTATGTTGCCTTGGGGAGGATTTAGTTCCGGCTCGCCCACAGTACTTGCACACAAGCACCCCAGCGTGCTGTCACAATCTAAAAAATAATTGGGGTGGTTGGGTAAGCCATTGACATAATAATGAGGTAACTGTATAGCATGTTGCTGCACATCGCATGCCATTCCTGCACTGTCAGGATTATTAATTACATGAATATGTAATGTGCCATTGCCGGTTGACATATAAATTTTGCCGTCAGGAGCTAATAAGGGAATTTCAAATAAGGTTGCAAATGGGGGAGATGGCGAATAAAAACTGTCCCACACAGCCACTGTTTGTTGAGATGCTGCAATATTGCCGCTTTGCATGTCAAACTGATATAGCTCGTTTATGTTTGCACAATATAAATACCGTGAATTACCTGAAAATGCTAGTCCCCCACTAAGCCCTGTGCTTTGCGGAATATAAACGTGTACAGGATTGCTTAATGCCCCTGAACAACGGTTAAAATCATATACATCTAATCCGCCCTGCATAGTATGAATAGCATAAAAGAAGGCAAATTTTGTTCCATCAGGAGAAAACCCGGTCATTCCAATGGGTAGTACGTTTCGCGGGGAGCCAATACTTTGTGTGTAGGGACCTAAAATCACATTGGTGCTTATAAGCAACTTATAATACACATTTGAATTTGCCTTTTGGCATAACACCCACCAGTCCCTGCCATTGGCATGTTTGCAGGCTGTTATTTTTCCTGCATTTAATGTGTCCTGAATCATTACCACATTTTTACTTGTTACCGCTCCCAGTCCATTGTTTAGGCTCATGTCAATGGTACTCATATATAAATAATAAGCACAATTGTATTGAGGACCATTATCTACTGTATTATGAAACATATAATAAATGCTGCTGCTGCCCGGCTTTGGAAGTATTAAACATGCCTGCGGAACATTCAACGCTTCTGGTACCCACAATCTATATCCTGTGGGACTTATGTCATTTCCATTCTGCATGGTATCATTACTCGCATCGGCTATGTAATAGCCGTTGGTATAAAACAACATATTGCCCTGCGCATCACTTATATTCGCGCTCGCTCTATAAAAATCCATCTCAACACTGTCAGCAGTAATAACCGGTGCACCATTAAAGAAATCAAATCTTGTATGACCAAAAGGTGTCCCGCCTGCACTTGAATAGCCAACAAGCCAATTATTAGTAACCCCTGAATTTTGGGAAAATGTCATTATTGGAATTAACCCCAAAACGGATATTAAGATAATATTTAATTTCATAAAGATTATCTGAGTATAGCTAATTTTCCGTATCCTGCTATTCCCTTGTTGCTCTTCACACAGTAATAATACATGCCGGGAGCTAATTTTCCTGTGCTGAATGTATAAGAACCCTCATTGCTTTCTAACCTTGCTTTTTCTACTGTTTGCCCTTCGGAGGTCATAACTTCAAAACTGATATTATCTTCATCAGGAAGAGCATATTCCAGTGTGGCGGCACGGTCAGTCGGGTTGGGATATATTTTTATTTTACCTGCTATGGGCAGCTTGCTTTTTGGAGTAACGGCTTTACGCATGGCATAGCCTGCCGCTTCGCAAACAGTAAAGTTGTTAAAGAATGTGTTTTTATCTGCTAAAGCATACAAGGAGCGTGCACGATAAACTGCCTGCCCTCCTGCAAGCGGA
>LNBX01000024.1 GCA_001567275.1 Bacteroidetes bacterium OLB10 | reverse complement strand
AGTAAACATTGTCCGCCTGAGTGAGTGCCGGTTGCGTGGTGTTTTGATTTTCTATTTTAATGCCACGCCAGCATATAGTATCACTGTTCAGCAATGCAAAAGAATTGGTAATACCGCTCAGTGTCAAATCAGGATTTACACCAAGCGCGTCCATATTTCCGTTGCCCCGCACTATGTTCACCTGACTGCACGCTCCGCTTTGCAGGCATGAGGGTGTTTGTATGTTAAAACTTATCATGCACGTGCTGTCCATAGCGGGTTTTACCAATGTGTCAATGCACATCTGAGGCAATGGCGTAAGTTGTAAATCTATGCCTCGCGCAATGTACTGGTCGCCAAAAAATAAAGAATCATTTCCCGCCTGTACATTATTCTGCGTAAAGCAATGCAGTGGCGGAAGGTCGGCTGCCGTTATCACTATGTTGCCTACCGTGTCCGTCAGTTGAATGCCCACCGTATCGCTGAGTGAAAATGGCGAGCCGCCTGACGGAAAATTAACAGTGTTCCGCACCCATGCCGCGCTCACATAATATCCGAACGGAACAGTTACATTAAAATTCACAGGCATGAGCAGAGGCGTTTTGTATTCGTAAGGGTAAGCGTCATAAATGCTTTTGCCGCCTGTTATGTTGCTTGTGGTGTTTAGCCGCAAAAGTTTTCTGCATCCTTCCGTATTCAGCGAAAGTGTTCCGTTAGCAGGTACTGTGCTTGCAAAATAATGTATCGCACCTGTGGTCTCACAGAAAAAAGCATAGTGATTCATAAATGTTGTATCTGCTATTGCATTATTTACATCATTGGTGTCAACCGTCCATCCCGCGCTGTCAAGTTCTGCAACGGTATTGGGTTGTTGCGGTATCAGGTCGCTTACGGTCTGATGTATTTTTCCGCTCAGGAAAAAACGATTAATGATTTGCGAAGGCTTTACATAAACATCGGCATCTGTTGAACCGCCTCCAATGAAATTTCCGCATACACTGTAAAATACTCTTAGCCTGTAATGTTGTGAAGGCATGAATCCCGTAAAACTGTTGCTTGTGTAGGTAATCAAATTCGGGTAGTCATGCAAGTTGCCTGAATAAACGTTATTCACCGAATCATAGAAAGAAGTAAATGCAAAACGGTATTCATTATACGCAACCGATGAGCCGATAAAAAAATCCGAAATATCATTTGCACCGACATTTAATTTTAAAACAGTGTTATATCCGCTTCCTGAATTAAACTCTCCGCAATCTATACAACCGCCTCCTGTCAGTGAAGTATCGTCAATGTAAAACACAAGACTGTCAGGCACAAGGTTCATGGTGTCAAGCCCCATGGGAATAAAACGGCTTAACTGCAATACATTAAACCGCAAGCCCAACTGCTGCAACTGAGCATAATTATAACCACCGCTTGTGTTGTCGCCATCCACAAAATTCGCCAGTAAAAAATCTTCTGTTCTGTCGCCAAAACCGCTCAGGTTTCTGTTAATGTGTTGCCCGTACTTTGCAAACCATGCGCTTGTGTCGGTAATCTGCGTAATCGGAACATCTGCCCGTCCGTCATTGTCGCTGTCCTGCAATCCTAATGATGATGCTGCGCGTTGCATCCTATATGAATGAGAAATACACCCTGGACTTTTACACCCCGGGCACAAAACAAAAAGCTCTTTTTGCTTGTCGGAAAGCGGCAGCCATTGTATATCGCCTTTGTAATTGGTAACACCTGGCGGTGCAAGGTGTGATGTAAACGGTGCGCCCGTATAGTTCAGCGCAAAGCAGTTGTTCGGATTGGGCAGCAGATGAAACGTTGCCGAATAAGGCGATGGCGATAAATCGCTGCCACAGCAAGCCTGTATTTTGAAAACAAATTTTCCGCTGTCAAGCACGCTGCGCATGGCGCTGTCGGCAAGGTTGAAATAAAAATAATAAGATGCCCTTCTGCAAATGGAATAACCGATGGTGTCGGAAGTGTAATAGTATTTAGGATTGAAAAATGCAGTGTCGCCAATGGAATCTGTTTTTATAAAATAAACATCCTGCCACGGTCTGGTGATGCGGATGTTGCTGTCGCAAAACACCGTTGCACGAAGCCATCCGTAAAGTGTATCACAATGGTTTTGCACCGTGTCGCAGCCCAACAACTGGTAAATATTCACCGCACCGTTTCTCGCCAATCCTTTAAAATCTATGCTGAATGTTGCCGAATCGCCATTGCCGTTATTGTCAACGCTCAGGTTGCTCACAGACGGAAAATATTGCAGTTTTAAATTAATGTCATCATAACTGCTGCCCGTCATTTGTCCTGATATGAACGAGCCGAACAAGCCTGTTGCCGATGAAAAATTTACTGCCGTGCCGCAAATTTCTTTCGCTCTTAAATTATTAAATTGCCACCAGTTATAAATCTTAGGTTTGTTCAGCAGCGCGGCATTGTTTTCCTGTGAGCAGCGCATGGTGGTAAAACTTATGTATATGGTATCCCGCTCACCAAAATTTTTGATGTTCACATAAGCGCGGTACAATGCTTTGGGAACAAGATTCTGACACAACCACTGGCTTCGCGTAGTAAGGTTTGTAGTAAGTGTGCAGCCGCTTGTGATGCCTTTGGTTATGGAAACAGAGGCAGAATCTATCAGCATCAGATAATTTATCAGAGCCGCATTGCCGCTTGTGCCGTATTCCAAAAGTTCAAAATTCAAACTGTCCATTGCACCTCTGCCCGTGTTCACTATGATGTATTTCCATGTTATGCCGGTGGCAGTGTCATTGAAGCAACTGAACTCGCGGTCTGCTTTTGCAGGGCTTATACGGATTACATCCGCTCTTGCGCTGTCATTATTGCTTACATGATAACTGTATTTATCAGGCTTGCAGTCAGTACAAAAATTATTAGCCTGTGGCGCGGTGTAGTTGCATTGCCATGACAACTTTGCTGTATCAGCCGTACACGAACTCAGGCAGGAATTTATCTGTACTCTTTGCTTAATTAAAAGCGTGTCAAGATGTGCAAGCCTTACCGTATCGGCTGCTGTTCCTGTGTATGGATACAATGTTCCGTTTAATCCGTTCTGAAAAAATATGCTGTCCGTGCTTATCTGTCCGCAATATCCTGCGGGGCTTGGCGTAAAACTGAAACGGATGTTTGCCGAATCACCGTTGTTGCGGTAATAGAAATTAAAAAAACTGTTGGATAAATAAGAGGCTTTAAAATCTGTTGTATTCTGCAAAACAACAGATGGTTTTTTAATATTCGGTGTGGTATGTATGTTACTGCTGCCAATCAAAAAATTTGTGCCGTTGTTGCTGGTAAAGGTTTGTGTGAGGTTCACGGAACTGCTGCCTGCAATATGGCAGTCTATAAGCGCATGATAACTAACCGTTGTCATTGCTGTGCTGCTCACGGTAACTATCAGCTTATCGCCATCGGAAACAAGCGTTGCATTGCTTGCGCTTACATACTCCAAAGCCACACCATCTGTTGTGGGGCATGAGCCGCTTGCCGCCACATTCAGTGAAGGAACTATGTGCAGCTCTGTCCCTGCTGCCGCCCCTGTAAAATTAATGGTGTATAAATTCTGAATACATGCCCCGACATCCGAAGGTGCGGTTAAACTTATATTCACGTTTTGCGCCATTGCGCATGCTGTTATAAACAGCAACAGGAGGATAGTTGTGATACTTTTCATCTTTCTTTGGTTTTATGGTTTGACTAAATTATAGTATTTGTTTCCATTTCGGAAGGGGGGGTATAAAAAAGCAGAACGCGGGCTGATTCCCAATGCTCGTTACAGAGGTTCTTGCAAAACCCACAGTGCAAGCAAAAAGGACGCCCGCGTTTTACGCAGGCGTTTCCACTTTCACCCTCCTGCACTGTAAAGTTTGCAAGATTTCTGTAACAGGAGTTCTTAAAGCGAAACGCTAATTATATTTTCTTTAAATTATCTCTATATTATATTTATAATTTTTATTGTTCAACATATAATGCAGTATAAAATTCCACACGGTAAAAGTAAGCTGCTTTTTCTAATAATCAAATATTTTATTAAACAATTTTATAATTCATTTTGAAAAGCGCAATTACCCCGAACCTTAAAGTTATACTTAGCGAATATTACGTAGAGCAGATAATGCGGTAGTGTGTACGTAGCTCCAGAAATTAATTATAGCTACCGGTCTCTGTCATTTGCCTCATGAAACCTCTGTATATACTCCCGCATCATTCCGCTTTGAGCTACTCCCGGCCTGATGATGGAGCTGGCTGCAACTAAGTCGAGATAAGTAGAGGCTTTTAGTTTTTTCAGCAACATGCGCATGGCAGGACTTTCCACATAAAAACATCCGATGAGATTGGCTGTGCGCAGATTTTCTCTTACCGCTTTGTCTTCTTTAAATTTTTTTACATCATGAATATCCACTTCCACACTGCGGTTTTTGCGAACTATCTCTACGGCATCTCTTATTTTTCCCAATCCTCGCTGTGCCAGAATATCAAATTTATACAACCCCACATCTTCTGCTTCGAGCATACTGAACTGCACCAGCGGAAAATTTTTTGGCGGCAGTTGTGTGGCACTGTAATAATAAACAGGCTTGTCAGAAATAAGCACACCGCCTGCATGAATACTCAGATGGTGAGGCAGGTCAATCAGTCGCTGTCCGTAGCGGAGTATGAGTTTGCTGATGTGGTCGGTGCGTGAATTGCCTTTGTCGAAAAAAGAATCAATTTCTGCCTTTGGCAATCCGAATACTTTTCCCAGCTCGCGTACTGCTGCATCCCACTGAAAAGTGTTGTATGCTGCCAGCAAAGCCGTATGCGCCTGTGTATGTTTTTTAAAAATATAAGCAACTACATCATCGCGTTCGTCTGACGAAAAATCAATATCAAAATCAGGAGGGCTGGTGCGCTGTGCATTGATAAACCGTTCGAAATACAGGTCGAGGTCCACAGGATCCACATCGGTAATGCGCAGCAGGTAGGCCACCATGCTGTTCGCTCCGCTGCCACGGCCTGTGTAGAAATAATTTTTGCTGCGTGCATAGCGCACAATATCCCAGCTGATGAGAAAGTAAGCCGAGTAACCCAGCTCGCAAATCATTCTGATTTCTTTTTCGAAACGTTCAATGATGTCCTCATCCGGATTGTCGTAGCGTTGTGCAAGTCCTTCGTAGCTCAGTTGCATCAGTTTGTGATAGTCGAGTCTGGCACTGGAGGTAAACACTTTTTTGTTTTTGTTTTTTCCGAATTCAAAATCAATTTCGCATGACTCCAGAAGTTTCTGTGCATTGCTGAGCATAAAAGGATAATCGCTGTAGATGCGTTGCAGTTCTTCGGGAGCAAACATTACCTCATCGGGCAAAGCCTGTTCTGCAGCGCTGAGTTTGCTCAGCAGAATATTGTTGTCAATAGCCCGCAGCAGCCGGTGTGTGTTAAAATCAATTCGGTTGCGAAAAGTAACAGGGGCCAGTGCTATCAGCTTTTGCGGATAATTTTTCCATCCCGAAAAATTCAGCCTGAACAAATCGGATGGCTTTACTCCGATAAACTCATTTTCTTTCAGACGAAAAATATTTTCTCCGAACGGATAAATTATAAATGCATTTTCAAATGACGGAGCCTCTGAAGGAAACGGCTCTCCGCTGTGCAGATGTTGCGAAAGAAAAAGATTGAGTGCATAAAATCCTTCTGCATTTTTTGACAGGGCCGTAAATTTTTTCTGTGTACCGTTTTTAAATGTTATTCCGGCTACCGGTTTGATGTTGTATTTAGGGGCAAGGCGAAAAAAATCGAGTATGGCTGATGTATTGTTGATGTCGGCAACGGCCAATGTGGAAACCCCTTTTTGCTGCGCTTCGCACAGCAGTTCTTCCGGACTCATAATTCCGTAATTGAAAGAGAAGCAGGTGTGACACAGGTGCATGATGTTCGGGTTGATTCACGTTATCGCGCAACGAAAGAGTTACTGTTTTTATATTTCCGTATTGTCCGGGGCCGAAGTTTTTACATCGCCATCTGCCAAAAGAAGTGTATCACGTGTTTGTTTCCCGACAGGTGATTTGCTCAACCCGTTGAAAGGGTTGAAACCGCGCAGCGAAAAACTCAGTGCTGCTGCCCGCTGAATTTTATCTTCGCCATAGCGCAGCCGCATTTTGTCCATTGCCTGATACAGGTTGATGATTTCTTCGCTGTCTTCAAAAAGATTTATCTGGTGACCACCGCCAATGAGGTGGCTGAACTTAACGCCTATCAGCCGTATGAGCAGTCTGCGGTGAAACAGTTTTTCGAACAACTCTTTTACATATTTTATAAGTGTGTGGTCGCAACTGGTATAGGGTATGCGGCACTGCATGGTGTGCGTGTCGAAGTTGCTGTAACGGATTTTTACGGCTACACAGGCAGTGAGTTTGCGCTCGCTGCGCAGGCGGAAACAAAGTTTCTCCGTCATGGCAATGAGGATGTGTTTCATCCGCTGCACGTCAATGGTATCCTGTTCGAAGGTTTCTTCGGTGCTCATACTTTTCTGCTCGTGATATGGTTCTACGGGTGAAGGATCAATGCCGTTGGATTTTTTCCAGATGCTTACACCGTTTTCGCCCAGTACATTTTCCATCAGTTCCACAGGCATCTCCTGCACGGTTTTTACTTTCTCTACTCCCATACTGCGCAGCAGTGTATAGGTTTTTTCGCCCACCATAGGAATTTTGCGCACCGACAACGGAGCCAAAAAAAATTTTTCTTCTCCTGAATCAACCTTCATCTGGTTGTTGGGTTTCACTTCATCGGTGGCAACTTTGCTTACGGTTTTGTTGGCACTCATCCCGAAAGAAATAGGCAACCCCGTCTCACGTATGATGCATTGGCGCAGTTCGGTTGCAAACTTATACGACCCGAAAAAACGATCCATCCCTGTGAAGTCAATATAAAATTCATCAATGCTGCTGCGCTCATACAACGGCACTTTTTCGCTGATGATTTCATTCACCATATCGGAGTGGCTGCTGTAAGCATCATAATCGCCACGTATAATCACTGCCTCCGGACAAAGACGTTTAGCCTGCCTGATGGGCATAGCCGAATGAACACCGTACCTGCGTGTTTCGTAACTGCATGCTGCCACTACACCGCGCTCGCCTCCTCCCACAATCACGGGCTTGTTATTCAGCTCGGGATGCAGCAACCTCGATACGGAAACAAAAAAACAATCCAGATCCATGTGTACAATCTGCCTGTCTGATAGCTGAGTCATGCTTATAATACAATCAATATAATGGTTACAATATAATCTGTTGTAACGGACTCTTTTCAGAAAAATCATGTTGTATCTCTAATTCTTTATTTTTCAGGGTAAAAATTTTTTTATCAAAGATTGCATGGCTGTCATAACAGAAGGTTTAATTACATTTGATTTCTTTCAAAAAAAAATAACCATGCGCATTGCCACACTTCTTATTTTGTTGTTATGGATGCACGGAAGTATTTTTTCTCAAAACACACAGCGTGTTGCGACAGATTATTTTCAGCAGCAGCCGCATCTGAGCATCCGTGCATTACAAGTGTGCAGCGACCAAACCGTTTGGTTTGCTGCCAACAATGGTGTGTATGGCTTTACCCGTGACGGAGGTAAAACATGGCATACCGATTCGATTGCCGTTGAAGGAAAATATCCTGAGTTCCGTTCCATAGCAGCGCTCAATGACTCTACCGTTCTGCTGCTGAGTATTGACTCGCCTGCTTATATGTTTAAGACTTATGATTACGGAAAAAACTGGCGCACGGTTTTCGCCAATCATGCTCCGAAAATATTTTTTGACGCACTGTATTTTAAAGATGCACAGCATGGCATAGCTGTTTCTGACCCTGCTGACGGATGTTTCAGAATTATGATGACATACAATGGCGGTGAAACATGGCAACAGATACCCTGCAAGGCACTGCCTGCTGCTTATGATGGCGAAGCCTGTTTTGCAGCAAGTAATTCTACTGTATGGTGGCAGGGCAACCACCTGCGTTTTGTTACAGGAGGAAAACATTCACGTCTTTTTGTGTCGGATGATGGTGCTTCCTTTACTGCGCTGCCTGCACCCGTGGTAAGCGGAGAGGAACTCACGGGTATATTCACCACCGACTTCGCCAATGCGCAAACAGGATATATCGGTGGCGGAAATTATCTGAAAAATGATTCTTCCATCGTTACACTTTTTAAAACAACGGATGGCGGCCATCACTGGACTGCGTTGCCGCTGCCGGGCAATGCTTTTGTATCATCGGTGAAGATATTATCAGGCACCAACCTGACAGCAGTTACCGGAATGCAGGGCACCTATGCTATTGACAACAAAGGAAAAGCCGTAGAGTGGCTGGACGAAAACGGGTCTTCTCTCCCCTTTTATGCGCTGAGCTATGCACCGGGCAGCCACTATCTTTGGATGGCAGGCAGCAAAGGCCGGATTGCACGGCTAAAATTAAATTGGCAGAAATAAAAAAAACATATATCTTTAGATGCCGCATTTTTTAAGGACTCAATCAACACCTGATATATGGAACTCACCATTATTCCAAAAGAAGACCTGAACCAGTATCACTTTGTGCAACAGGAAGTGCTTACTGATGAAGTGGACAGAGCCAAACGCAAAATTCTCCTCGATGGAGCCATGGCACTGGGCAACGACTACAAACAAAAAGTGCGCATCGTGTTTGAAACAACAGAAGGCACCTGCGCAGTTGAAACCACCGTTTGGGCCGTTACCTCCAACCATGTCGAGCTGAAGGCAGGGAAAGATATTCCTATTACGGCCATCAAAGAAGTGGTGCTTTGACGGCATTTACCTTCCGCTTATATTTTTTTTTGAAGGCTTTATGGAATCCTTCCGGCAACGGCATCTTAACATCAATCAGAAAGTAAAAATTATTTATGTGGCTCATCCGTAATAAGGATCAAAGCGCTTTAACCGATGAAGAGCTGATAGCAGCGTATCGCCTGAAAAACGATAAGCAGGCTGTAGGGATATTGTTCAACCGCTATGCGCATCTGGTATTTGGTGTATGTATGAAATATCTGAAAGATACCGATGAGAGTAAGGATGCCGTGTTGCAGATATTTGAAAAACTGCATACCGATTTGCGTAAGCATGAAGTGCAAAAGTTTTCGTACTGGCTGCACCGTGTTGCACAAAACTTCTGCCTGATGCAGTTGCGAAGCAACCAGGCTGCAAAAAACCGGGCCGACAGATTTGTGCAGGACGAAAAAACAATGGCAGAGGATATGGATCACGACCATCTGAAAAAAGCAAACGAACGTGAATATGAGTTGCAACTGCTGGAAGAAGCTGTCAGCACACTGAATGAGGAACAACGTATTTGTATTGAACTGTTTTACCTGAAAGAAAAATGCTACAATGAAATATCAGAGCTTACGGGTTTTGATTTCAAACAGGTGAAAAGCTACATTCAGAACGGAAAACGAAACCTCAAAATTTATATGGAGAAGAAAAATCATGTACAACAATAAAACAGACATATTTCAAACTTCGCAATGCCTCAGCAAAGAGAAATTGATTGCTTACAGCAAAGGCACACTCACAGCTGCTGAAGAACATGAAGTTGAAAAACATTTAACCGATTGTGAGTTGTGCTCCGATGCGCTGGAGGGATTGGCAATGCCCGACACTTCACATGCACTTGATGAAACTATACAAACAGTAGCAGCTAAATATTCAACAGGACATGGCCATGCGCCTGCTGCCAGCCGATGGTGGTATGCTGCTGCATCCGTAGTGCTGTTGCTTGCTGCAGGTTGGGTTATTTCTGTTTATAATCACACCGGTGAAGAAAAAATTGCTGCTAAACTTACTCCTGCCGAACACCCTGTCACTCCACCTCCTCCACCTCCTGCCGAAATCAAGGCCACACCGATTGAGCCTAACAGTGATAGGTCGGTGGCAGAATCTCAACATCAAATTTCAGAGGAGCATGCTGCTGCTATACCCAACAAGAAAAGTGAAAAAGCTTCAGGCATTACCGCTCAGCCCATGCAATCGCCTCCTGCAGATACTATTTCTTCAGGTGTTGGCTTAAATGATGCATACGCTGTAGCAGCCACCGTTGCAGAGCCCGAACCTGTACAGGATCATTCGTATCGCGAAAAATCAGTAATGGCTGCCGGTGCACCGGTTGCTGAAAACAATTCAAGACTGAAAAAAATACAGGGTTTCAAAACGTATAATTATGCAAATGAATATACGCACAGAGCGGATGCGCCTGCCATGAGCAACGAAGAAAGTGTTGATTCAGACATTCATAAAAACAAAGACAAAAGCAGAGCGCTGAACACCATGCAGGTTAAAAATGTGAGCTATGATGAATTGCTTGAAAGTGCTTTGAGTGAATTGAACCGAAAAAAATATGAAATCGCATTGCAGAAGTTTCAGCTTATTTTATCAGAACATGCTAATGACGTAAATGCTTTGTATTACGGAGCCTGGTGCTGCAATGAAATGAAACAGTACAGCAATGCACTTGTTTATCTCAACAAACTGGATGCATCTTCCAACAAAACCTTTCAGCAGGAATCAGTGAAGTTGCGCGCAGCAATTAACAAAAACAGTAAGTAAACCGTTTACCTTATTTATTGGCTTTTTTGAGATACTGTTCAATAGCCATTGTCATGCTGGGTGCCTCAGGAACAGGAGCCATCACTTCTACTTTGAGCTTGGCCTCTTTTGCAGTCTGAGCTGTGGTAACACCAAAGGTAGCAATGCGTGTATTATTCTGTTTGTATTTAGGAAAATTCTTGATCAATGACTGCACCCCTGACGGGCTGAAAAACACAATCATGTCGAATGAATTTATATCCACATCTGAGAGGTCGCTGCTAACTGTTCGGTAAATTGCAGCAGTAACAAAATCAATATCGCCTTCTTTAAGTGTGTTGATGATATCAGGGTTCATCACTTCGCTGCATGGCAATAAAAACTTTTCTTTCTTATGTTTTTTCAGAACATCAGTAAGGTCGTTGATGCTGTTGTTGCCATAAAATACTTTACGCTTGCGGTAAGTGATATATTTTTGCAGATAAAATGCTGTAGATTCCGATACGCAGAAAAATTTTACTTCATCAAAATTGGTAAAGCGCATTTCGTTTGCCATTCTGAAATAATGATCTGCCGCCTGACGGCTTGTGAGAATTACTGCCTGAAAGTCGGGGAGGTTTACCCTGTCTCTCCTGAAATCTTTTGACGGGATTCCTTCAATCTGAATAAATGGTCTGAAATCAATTTTCAGATTAAACTTCTTAGCAAGGTCGAAGTATGGATTTTTATCCGTCTCTGGCTTTGGTTGTGTAACTAAAATTGTTTTTACCTTCAAATTACCGGTCATACTTTTAATTCACCTGTTTTTTTAATTACCAAATCGTCAACTTTATGATTAAAATCAACGGTACAATTTCAAGGGTGCAAAAGTATAAAAATAAATAATACAATCTGAAGCCCGGAATAGAGCGGGATATCAAGATGGCTCTGTAAAACAAATACAGGAAGGCTGTTGCCACTGTTGCCAACACCAGCCACAGATAATTTACAAATGAAAATTCTGTCAGATAAGCCATGGCTGCTGCTGTTGCTACCAGTACTACGCCAATAGCATTATTGGCCAGAAATATGGAGAACACATACACTGAAATTTGTTTGTCAATACCAAAAACCCAACCGATAAATTTGAGTAAAAGCATTTTTACAGAGAAAAAAAACTGCCGTAACAAATGCAAAAAAGAAGAACCTCAGAAGCCCATGATTAATTATGGGATTGTTCCAACTCAACTTCATACTTACCCAGTATAAAAACAATCCTGCACCACCATAAAAAAATTGCATTAAGCAAAATTGAAGCACGCTGAACCAGCATATTCTCATCGCGCACTACCTGGTTGGTAACTGCAAAATTGTAAAGTGCACTAATCATTTGCCTGAATATACTGTGGTAAAAAACTTTTATCACCGTAATTCCTGCTATGAGCACCAATAAAACTATTGCATACCAGTCGGGCACCGGTTTGCTATACGAAACAGGAGAGCGTGAATGAACATTCAGCACATGCGAACCTAAATATGATGATGAAGGAAGAAATGAAATTTCATTGGTAGAAAGGTCCGTATTTTCCTCATCCACAAATCTGAATGTTGCAACTGCTGATGCTGAATCTGACGCTGTTTTTCTTGAATCGGCAATCGCTGTTGTGTCACCTGATTTTAAAACTGAATCAGTTTTTGCAATGCCTGAAATTATCTGATGCAACTGATGAGTTCCGTCAACAGAAATTTTAGCAGCAGAGTTGCTGCTGTCTTTGCTGATAATCTGACCGGTTGACATGACTGCAAAAATATTGAAATACAATACGAATTACGGGTATCAACGTTGAAAAATATTTATCAGCCTGTTGCTTCAGTTTATCATTCATAATGCCATTGTTATTAAAAAAGGAATTGCTGAACATGTTTTACAAAGTTCAAATACATTGCAATAAGAAAATTGCTCATTTTTGTTTTCATACAATTTGAATTTCTGCAGCAGCTATGCCATCATCCGAAAATATACTCTGGTCTTTAAAATCCTTTCACAACTTATCGTCCAACGAACTGTACGATTTGTTGCAAATGCGTCAGCAGGTTTTTGTAGTAGAGCAAACATGTCCTTATCGCGATATGGACGGAATAGATCAACTGTCGTTGCACCTTACCGGCAGAAAGAATAACATAGTTGTGGCTTACAGCAGAATTATCCCTCCGGGAATACTTTATCCTGAACCCTCCATAGGCAGAGTAGCCACCCACATGCAAGTGAGAGGTACAGGCATCGGACGTCAGTTATTCCAGCGTTCAATGGATGAGTGTGTGAGGTTTTTCGGGCATCAGCCGGTTAAAATTATGGCTCAGAGTTATCTGAAAAATTTTTATGAATCATTTGGATTTCAGATGCAGGGCGAACCTTTTTTAGAAGATAACATTCCTCACATTTACATGATTTGTCCTTAATCATTGGTATTGCTGTAAGTTTAGAATGACAAAGTTTTTTCATTGTTGAATAAAATCACCTTTTTTTAATAAAAATAAGTCTGAGAAGGGCATAACTGAATTACTTTTGACGCCTGATTTCCGTATTAAGATACCACAATGAAATATTCACAGTTCAGAGCAATGATGGCTATTGCAAAAGCCAGCTTCCGCTCAATTCTTCGCAGCCCCAGTGCTGTGGTTTTTACCATTGCATTTCCTTTGATTTTTATTCTTGTATTTGGTTTCTTATCCGGAGGTCCTGTTAAAGTAAAACTTTTTATTGACAAGGACAGCGATACAAATAATGCTGTTTTTCAGAGTCTGCAAAAAGTAAATGTTGTAAAATTAGTTGATGGTTCCCCTGAGAAAATGCATCAGGAATTACAAAAAGGCGAGATTGATGCCATCTTAAAAATTGAAAAAAATTCCAACAGCATATATACAGACTATACTGCACACCTGATAACTTCCACCGCATCGCCCGACAAAGGTTCACTTGCTCACAACATGCTCGACAATATTATCAGCAAGGTGAATTTTCAGATGGCACACATTCAACATCCGATGGCCGAATTAAAACAGGAAGTAATTCCGGGACGCGAATACAAACAAATTGATTTTATTTTGCCGGGGCAGTTGGGATTTGCATTGCTGTCAACAGGTGTTTTCGGAACGGCATTTGTGTTTTTCAGTTTACGCCAGACATTAGTAATCAAACGCTTTTTTGCAACACCTGTCAAACGTATTTCCATCATTTTTGGTGAAACAATCAGCCGGATGGTATTTTCATTATTGGGAGCTTGTTTTATTATCACCATTGGAAAATACGCTTTCGGATTTACTCTCATTCATGGCTGGATAACATTTCTGAATATGCTGTTGCTATGTGCTTTTGGTTTAATTGTATTTATGGGATTTGGGTTCATCGTTTCAGGAATTGCAAAAAGTGAGAGCACCATTCCTCCTATTTCCAACATCATCACTCTGCCACAATTTCTATTGGCAGGTACTTTTTTCCCTATCGAAGTTTTTCCTGCATGGATGCAGCCCATCTGCAAAGCCATGCCGCTGACTTATCTGAACGATGCACTGCGAAAAGTAGCCTTTGAAGGAGCAGGATTATTAGATGTTTCTTCTCAACTGCTGGTATTGCTTGGCTGGGGCGTAGGTATTTACCTTTTGGCAGCTAAAACCTTCCGTTGGGAATAATATTCCTGTCTGTAAGTCCGTTTCTGCCAAAAGTGCCGATAGTGTATATTTGCATACTTTTTGACAACAAAACTTAAACATCAATAAACTGTTTCAACTCAAATAAAATATAAAAAATGGGAATTTATCTGATTGTAATATTATTTATGCTCATTGGTTGGCTGGTGAGTTCACAGCTAAAACGAAAGTTTGAGCAATACTCGCATGAAACCTTGGGCAACGGTATGAGCGGAAAAGAAATTGCCGAAAAAATGCTTCATGATAATGGTATCAACGATGTAAAAGTTATTTCTGTTGAAGGACAACTTACCGACCATTACAACCCGCTCAACCGTACGGTTAACCTGAGCGAACCTGTGTATAGCGGACGAAATGCTGCTGCTGCTGCAGTAGCTGCTCACGAATGTGGCCACGCAGTGCAACATGCCAAAGCATACTCAATGCTTCAGTTGCGTTCTGCTTTGGTTCCGGTAGTAAGTTTTGCTTCCAAGTGGGTACAATGGATTTTGTTGGCAGGCATTCTGTTGATTAATACATTCCCTTCACTGCTGCTTGCAGGAATTATTTTGTTTGCAATGACTGTACTGTTCAGTTTCATCACATTGCCGGTAGAGTTTGATGCCAGCAAAAGAGCATTGGTTTGGCTTGAAAGCAGCCGTATGGTAACCGGTGCCGAACATGCAAAAGCAAAAGATGCACTCTGGTGGGCTGCCATGACCTATGTGGTTGCAGCATTAAGTGCTCTTGCCACGCTGATGTATTATGTGATGATTTACCTTGGAGGAAGAAGAAATTAAAAAAAACTAAAAACAATATCTTTAAAAAGCTGTCTGCACTCAGGCAGCTTTTTATTTTATCAGATGATTCTTTAAGAGATATTCTGCAATCTGAACAGCGTTGGTAGCTGCACCTTTTCTCAAATTGTCAGCCACAACCCACAGGTTCAAACTTTTGGGCTGCGATTCGTCTCTGCGGATACGGCCAACAAAAACTTCGTCTTTTCCCTCGGCATAAAGCGGCATTGGATACTCTGCTTTGGTGATGTCGTCACTCACAACCACACCGGGTGCATGCCTGAGAGTTGCATAAACATCATCCAGTTCAAAATCATTTTCAAACTCTACGTTCACAGCTTCACTGTGGCCTCCTTTCACCGGAACCCTCACGGTAGTAGCAGTTACACGAATACTGTCATCTCTCATAATTTTTCTGGTTTCATTCACCATCTTCATTTCTTCCTTGGTGTATTTGTTGTCGAGGAAAACATCAATCTGAGGCAAAACATTTAAATCAATAGGATAAGAATATGCCTTTGGCCCATCCTGACCAACACGTTCATTCATCAACTGGTCAACTGCTTTTTTTCCGGTTCCCGATACTGACTGATAAGTTGAAACTACAATTCTTCTTATTCTATACTTCTTATGCAGAGGATTTAATGCCAATACCATTTGTATGGTCGAACAGTTTGGGTTGGCAATAATCTTATGTTGAGGTTGCAATACATCAGCATTTATTTCAGGAACTATCAGCGGGCATGCATCATTCATTCGCCATGCCGATGAATTATCAATCACTGTTGTACCTGCTTCGGCAAAACGTGGTGCCCATTCAAGAGAGGTACTTCCCCCTGCCGAAAACAATGCTACCTGTGGTTTTTGTTTCACCGCTTCAGCGCAGGTGATAATCTTGTATTTTTTGTTATTAAAAACTATTTCCTTCCCCTCCGATTTTTCCGATGCTACAGGCAATAACTCTGTAACAGGAAATTTTCGCTCTTCTAATATTTTCAACATTGTTTGACCTACCAGCCTGTGGCTCCAACTACAGCTACTTTCATAATTGTTCAATTAAGGTACAAATTTGCGAAATTTTATTTCAGAAACCATTCTGTTATACTTTGGATAATTTGCAATGGTATGCGTATCTTCACTGCCTTATAAATAATATGAACGTGAAAAAGTTTTTATTCATTGTCTTTTCTCTTCTGAATTTTTTATCATACGGACAGATTACCGATGATTTTTCAGATGGCGATTTTACAAATAACCCGACATGGAGCGGTGATGCTGCACAGTTTACCGTAAATACTTCGCAACAATTACAACTTAACAGCAGCGGAACAGGCAGCTCGTATCTGGCGGTGGCAACAAGCTTCCCACGCTCGACAATACCGAATGGCAGTTTTATATCAAACTCAATTTTTCGCCTTCAGGAAGTAATAATGCAAGAGTATATCTGGTAAGCAACTCTCAAAATCTGAAAGGAAGTCTCAATGGATACTATCTGCAGTTTGGCGAAAATTTATCCAACGATGCCATTGAACTGTTCAGGCAAACAGGAACTACTTCTGTATCTGTAGCACGCGGAACAGATGGTTTTCTTGCTTCTGCCTTCACCATCAGAGTAAAAGTTACTAGAGACAATAATGGTTTATGGAGTATTTATGCAGATGCTGCTGCAGGAACAAACTTCAGCCTGCAGGCAACCGGGACGGATGCTACGTTCAACAACGGAAATTATTTTGGTGTGTTGTGTAATTATACATCGAGTAATGCTACCAACTTTTTCTTTGATGATTTTATCATTCCCAACATTGCTGATGTAATTGCTCCAACCATTGTAAGTGCGCAGGCAATATCATCCACACAAGCTGATGTTCAGTTTTCTGAACCGGTTACACAAGCTACTGCTGAAACAGCAACTAATTATTCCGTTAATAATGGATTAGGCAATCCGGCAACAGCCACGCTTGATACTTCTGATTTTTCAATTGTACATCTGACTTTTTCTTCTCCTTTCAGCAGTGGCATTTCAAACACCATTACCATCAATAACATTACCGACCTTGCAGGAAATCAGATTGCTTCCAACTCAACAACTACATTCACTTATCAGGCACCTGTTACCGCGCAACCTTTCGACATCGTCATCAATGAAATTTATTTCGAACCTGTAGCCGCAGCTCCATTGCCCAATGCAGAGTTTGTAGAACTGTTTAACCGTTCTTCAAATGCAATGAATCTTAACGGATGGAAAATTACAGATGGCTCAACAACTGTAGCTGTAATTGGCAATGTAACTATGCAGCCCGGAGATTATCTTATCGTCTGCAAAAGCAGTGATGCTGCTTTATTTTCTTCTTATGGAAATGTTGCAGGCACTCCTTCATTCCCCACACTCAATAATGACACGGGCGATGATTTGCAATTGATAGATAACAACGCACATTTAACTGACCGGGTTGTTTTCAATGACGATTATTATAACAATAACACCAAGAAAAACGGAGGATTTACCATCGAACGTATTGACCCTGACTTTACCTGTGATAATCGTTACAACTGGTCGGCCTCCAACGACCCTGCAGGTGGAACCCCCGGAAAAATAAACAGTGTAAAAGGTATTTATACTGACACTACTGCACTGCAGTTGTTAAGAGTTTATCCTATATCGCCTACCCAAATAAATCTTACTTTTTCAAAAATTCCTGACGCAGCAGTGGCATCACTCACATCAAGTTATTCAGTTGACAATGGAATAGGGCAACCACTTTCAGTAAACATCAGCGATTATATTGTTACACTTACTTTATCATCACCATTGCAAAACGGAATTATTTATCATGTTACCGTAAGTGATGATATTTCTGATTGCCCCGGCAATAAAATTACAGGTCCGCTCAGTCTTAAAGTGGCAATTCCTGAAGCAGTTACTGCAGGAGGAATTCTCATCAACGAAATTTTATTTAACCCGAAATCTGGTGGAAATGATTTTGTGGAGTTGTATAACAATTCAACAAAAGTTTTTGATTTGAAAAACCTGCGCATCTGCAATACCGATGACCTCGATTCAATTGCTACAAATTATGTCATCAGTGCAGACGGATATTTGTTTTTCCCCGGTGAATATGTAGTGCTTACTTCCGACATTATATCACTCATGAGTTTTTATCCTTCAGCCGTTAAAGAAAACATTCTGCAAACTACAATACCTTCCTATAACGATGACAAAGGCACCTGCATCATTGCTGATTATTCTTTTAACCGATTGGATTGTTTTGCTTATACATCAACCATGCATTATGCATTGATAGATGATCAGAATGGTGTTTCACTCGAAAGAATTCGTTTTGACCGCCCCACTCAGGATGCCGGCAACTGGCATTCGGCTGCAACCAACGTTGGCTATGCAACTCCCGGTTATAAAAATTCGCAGGCAGCCAATGAAATCACTTCAGAATCATCGTTCAGTGCAGAGCCTGAAATATTTTCGCCCGACAATGATGGTTACAATGATGTAATAACATTTAACCTGAATCTGAATGAAACAGGCTATATGCTCAATGCAAAAATTTATAACGATGCCGGACAGCTTGTCAAAAATCTGGTGAAGTCAAAATTGCTTGCACCCAATGATTCTTTTACGTGGGATGGCATCAACGAAAAAAACGAAAAAGCTGCTACCGGAATTTATGTGATCTATGCAGAGGCCTTTAATCCAACCGGCACAACAAAAAAATTTAAAAAAGCATTTGTAGTAGCCACAAAACTTTAATGCTGTCTCAATCATTTAATCAACTTGCTGTCTGCTCGGCTCATCTATCGTTTAGTACTATCTTTTAGTGTGAAATTTACCGGATTTCATTTGCCGGAATTCAGGTGTCCCGGTATTTTAAAATCAGTTGATTTGAAATATGGCGAAATTTTGTTCTTCAGTGTTTATCGGATTTTCGGGATTAGTCAGGTTGAGGCACTATTCAAAAAAAAGTTGTGAGCGTGCTGATAAAAGTAACATAAGGTTTATAAGAAGAAAAAAGGCTGCCGAAAAGAGCAGCCTTTTTTCTTAGCATCAGAATTCTACCGGTTTAAACTCTGTATTGGTCTTTATATAATTGATTTCTTCAGTTTATTGTTCAATATTGAACAATATCTAAGTCAAAAGAACCTTCTGTAACTTTTTTGATATTGGTTGCATCAAAAGTTCCATTGCTATTTTGTTTTACAACATCAAAGGAGAAAGTTCCTTTAATATGTGTACCTGTGTTAGACTCGATCTTGATTTCACCGTTTTGCACATATTCCCATTTCGTATTCCAATTGATGTATTCCGAATTTTCATACTTGGTAAACATTGCACTTGCTGAATATTCCAAATTGGAAATGTGAACAGGATTAAAGTCATAGGTACCGGGCAACCAATCAGCAGCGGTGCTAACTGAACCTCCAAAGGGTAATAACTCAAAATGTATCGTTTCAGTTTGATCTGCAGTCTGACCGATAATTTGCAACATTTTAGTAGAGGAAACGAATTTTGCTTTGGCACTATTATTATCCGTAGCAAACTGCTTACCATCTACTTTTGCTACAAATGGTCCCGTAGTCGGACTACTTGGATTGTTGTCATCGTCTTTTCGACATGAAGCGAAAAACACCAGCGATACCAATGCAACTGTTCTTAAAAATAAGTTTACTTTCATACTTTTTTATATTTTTTTTAAAGCACAAAAGTATATGCAGGCTATGTCGCTGACAATGGGCTGAACAGCCCAATTTTTATATCAGCTTGTTTTGACGTGCCTTATCAAGCAACTCAATACGGTTGTGTGCCTGTAGTTTTTGATAAATATTCTCTATATGGCGTTTTACTGTAAATGGTGAAATAAATAATCTTTCGGCAATAATTTTATTGGTAAGACCCGTGCTTATCTGTTCCAGAATCTCCGTTTCCCTTTTGGAAAGTTCAATCGTTTGTGGCGTAGCAGCACTTGCTATATGTGGTGTATTCTTGAGTAATTGCAATGTTTTTACAGCAATTGAAGGCGACATCACTGCACCGCCATTTAGTGTATCGTTAATGGTTTCATATATTTTTTCAGCTTTGGTTTCTTTCAGAATATAGCTGTCTGCTCCTGCTTTAATGGCGTCAAAAACATAATTGTCATCATCATAAACGGTAATCATTACAATCTTTATCTGCGGATATTTTTTCCTGATGATTCTGGTGGCTTCAATGCCGTTCATCGCAGGCATTTCAATATCCATTAAGATGATGTCAACTGAATGATCTAGCTCCAATACTTCCAATACTTCCTGACCATTTCGTGCGATATTACTGATAACTACATCAGAGAAATTGGCCAATTTCTCTTCAATTGCCTGTAGCGCAAAAACGCTGTCTTCAACGATAATAAGTTTTGTCATACATTAAGGTTATTGTCTAACTCCAGTTTTATTAAATATGTTGTCCCATTTCCTTCTGATGTTTCCACGCTGAATTTTCCTTTTAATTCTTCTATGCGGTTTTGTATATTGGTAAGTCCGAAGGATTTTTTCTTTGCTTCTTCAAAATTAAAACCTATGCCGTTGTCTGAAATTTTTTATTGTCAGGTTTTTTTCAATTTGGCTAATGTCTATAAAAACGTCTTTTGCTTCTGCGTATTTAATTGTGTTATTTAATATCTCCTGAAATACCCTGAAAAGATTTATCGCCTGCCTCGAACTCAACTGATAATCTCTCCCTATATTAAACAGGAAATGAAATTGCATACTTTCCTTTGCTTCTGAGGCACTGCTGATAAAGTTCAGCATTTTCAGTTTTAGTTCTGACAAATTCAGCTGCTGTGAATTAAGTGCCCAAATCGTGTTTTTGAGTTCGGCAATGGAATTTTCAGAAAACTCAGATAAAGTATTGATTCTTGCATTCAGATTATTGTTTGATTTTTCCGAAGCATTTAATAAGCTGTCCGAAACAGATTTTATAAAGGTAAGCTGAGAACCCAGGCTATCGTGCAATTCTCTTGAAATTTCCAATCTCTGCTCCTGAATTTTGGAATGGGTTTGCTCCTGCAAAAGTTGGTTTTCAAGTGCTAATTGTTTTTGCTCGAGATTTGTCTTTTGTCTGTAATACCAAAAAAACAACAATCCGGCCGACATAGTTATCGTCATTAAAATTAACCATAAATTCTTTTGTTTGGAAACCAATTTTTGCTCTGTAATTTGCTTTTCCTTTTTTTCCGTTTCATATTTGGTTTGGTAATGCAGCAAGGCATCGTTTTTTTCACTGGTAAATAAGCTGTCTTTCAACTGTACGTATTTATTCAGAAAACCGGAAGCTGAACGGTGGTCTCCGGATTCACTTTTCAGCTGGTAAGTATAGTAGTAAATATCCAATAATTTTTCCGGGCTATTGCTGATGGTGGCATAATGCAACGCAGAATCTAAATAGTACTGTGCCTGTTTGTAATTCTTTTTCAAGCGCTCTATGTCCACCATATTGCTGTAAACAGTTGCAAAATGATAATCATCTTTGTATGAATGTGGATTAGTGAGAGATAGTTTGAAATATGTTTCAGCCTTGTCCAACCGGTTTAGTTTCTTATATGTATTTCCCAGATTATTGTAGGAATAAGAACTGTCGCTGGCATCAATGGCATAAGGCAATGCTTTTAAATGCTCTTCAATAGCTTGTTGTGGTCGCTTACTGTCATCATAATTAATGCCTGCATTGTTGTACACGTACCAATAAAGATTTTTATTGGCTTGTTGCGGATGTTCATCCAGTACTTTTTTTGCCAGATAAGCATATTCAATTCCCTTGTTGTAATTGCCAAAATCATGGTAAGACAAAGAAATGCGATTAAGCGCTTTCACCTGCGAATTGATATTGTTGGCTTTTTCAAAACCGTCAACACTTTTAAGCAAATAGGGCAAGGCGTTTTCAAATTCATACTTACCTGCTAGTTCAATGCCTTTGTTGTAATTCTGAAAAGCCAAAGAATCGGTTGCCACAGCTTCAATGTTTTCCGCAGGAGCACTGTATTTCTCCTTACAGGAAAAAAATCCTAATATAACAACAATGCATAAGATATGACTATGCGACATTGCGAGTAAACATAGAATGCAAAAATAAAACTATTCACTCTTGGATTATGCAAAGCGGTTCCTGAATTATAAGACGATGTCAGGCTGCAACACCAGTTCGTCTAAAAAAAATCACGCAACTGAGTTTATCGAAGTCGTATGCAACACAGGATTATCCCGATTGCGATCGGGACGAAGTATAACTTCATTAAATCCTTATATGTTGTGTAATGCTTCTCATTTTTGTCCAATCAGCTTCAAGTTTTCCTGAGAAAGTTTGTTTTTGATATACTCTTTTAATTGCTCAAGAGTCATATTTTGAGTTTCAGAGCTAATTTTGGCTCTGATTTCACGCATCATCTTAACTGCGTCAAATGTCTTTTCTTTTTTAGTCGTTTCCATATTTTATCAAATCTTTTGGGCTTCTTATTTCAATCATTGAATAGCCAAGTCGTAAGTTTACCGAATTGAAGCCCTTAATTCTGTCAAGGTTTACGATATGTTTAAAATTCCAACTTGCTAAAACGTCCACCTTATGTATAGTCGCAAGGGCAATGTGTCGGCAAGTTTAATGGCTTCTTCAGTCAGGTCAATTCGATAAAATTTGTCAGCCGAATAGTTATGCAGAAGTTCTTTTACATGTTGCGGTGCGTTTAAAAGTTCAAGGTCAAGCAGGTCAGAAACAACAAAAGTTACTTCATTGTTTACAAGTCGCTCAAACAGTTTCATCGTAGCTTCTTTGAACTCTTCGTCAAAGTAGCCACCAACTATTGAAGTGTCTATGTAAATTTTCTGCTTCATTCAATTCTTTTATTCCGGTTATTGCAAAGATAATCAAATACAATAAATTGCTCACTTTATCTCGGTCGTTATCTATCAGCATTATCTATCAGCATTCTGACTAACATCAGTTCGTCTAAAAAACCATTGTTCACATTCAAAATCAAATAATCAATGGTTTCAAAAAACCTGCAGAACAATTTTAAGCAGATTTTAAAAAATCTGTGTTCTGTTCGTTCCTTCTATGTATTGCATGCAATTAAAAATACATCTGCTCATGCAACACAATCCACTGCTGTTTAAAAAGTATTCAAAAAAATTGATATCCGGTTTTTAGAGGGGTTGACGAACAAGAGCTTGGTAGAGTGGCTGATTTCGGAGCACTTTACTTTCAACCTATTTCAAGATAAGTAAATATCTCAAAAATTTCTGTAGTCCCGGGCAGAATCGAACTGCCATCTAAAGTTTAGGAAACTTCTATTCTATCCGTTGAACTACGGGACCAATGACTTCGGACAAAAATACATTTTGTAAACCTACTTTAATCTTATTCTGAAACCTTTAAAATATTATCAGCCTTATTCACATCAGCATCATACACATCGCCCAGCTTAAACTCTTTTACTTTTTGTGATGTGATAAACTCAACCTCTGTTGTATTTTGCGTTTTCCAAACTTCAACTGTGCGGTGTTGTTTGAGCTCAGTACCATCAGCAAGAGTTGCATAAAGATTGATGGGCACAGGTTTATTTCCTTTTGAAATGATCGTAACCTTATAACCACCGGTTGTTTTTTCTGCTTTGGCAATTGATAAATCAGGATAACCAAACTCATAGTACCATTTTTTCCAAAACCAATTCAGATTTACACCACTTGCTTCATTCATACAAAAAAAGAAATCCCATGGCGAAGGACTTTTATCCATCCAGGTAATGATGTAATGTTTCAGAGATTTCCTGAACAGCGAGTCGCCCAACATATCCCACACATATAAAAACGTAAGTGCCGGTTTAGGATAATTATTCAGATACATGGACTTTGATATTTCAGTAGTAGGAGTTATAATCGGTACCTCCCAGTCCTGGCCCATATCTCTGTTAGTCTGTGGCATTCCATAATCGTCCACAATGGTTGTGTCTATCAGCGGACTGATATACCACTCGCCAATGGTTGCCCAACCTTCGTCCATAAATGCATACTTACTTTGATTGGTACACATCAGGAATGGAAAATACTGATGAAAAATTTCGTGTGTAGTAAGTGTTATACCGTCAAACCGTGTTGAAGTAGGATTGTCATTTATCATCATTGGATACTCCATCTGATCCAAACCATCCACCACTGTAAGATGACTGTAAGGATATGATATCCCCGGAAAATCGAAACTCATGGTTTGAATGGTCTTTGCAGAAAAATCATTGACTTCATAAAAATCTTTATGTGCAGGATTGAATGCAGTAGTGATTGCTGCTTTTCTTAGCGTAACACTGTCAACAAGAATATTCCGCACCTGCCACAGATAATGATTGCTCGTTGCAAAAACAAAATCAGGTGCAGTAGTTTTAAAATTAAAAGTATTGAATTTATTTTTCAGTGTCACTGCTCGATTTGCAATATCAGCAGAGTCAATTACAAATACCGGAACATCCGATGACAATGCCGTAGTCCACTTTTTCAAAATGTGTGGCTGCAGTACTTCCGTTGGGTTTTGCAAATCACCTGTTGCCCACACCATGTAATTTTTCGGAACAGAAATAAACACATTAAAAAATGCATTATCAAAATATGTTTCCTGTTTTCCAAGATACGGAAAGTCATCCCATCCCTGCAAATCGTCATAAACAGTAATGCGAGGGAAAAAGTATGCAATAAATGCAGTACCCTCATCAATCATTCCCGTACGTTCATGCGAAGTCTTGTTCAATGTATAATTCCATTTCATCTGAACAGTGATGCGTCCTCCATGTGGTGCTAAAGGTTTTATTCTAAGTTTAGTGATTGTTCCTTCCTGCTTATACACCTTGTCATCAGCAGTATTAACAGGATCTGCATTAACTGAAAGTGATTCTATTTTTACTCCGTCACCAATATCAGCAGGCTCAAGAATTTTATTTCGTTCACCTCCTTTTTGATAATGGTTGGGAGCTATTCTGAAAACAAGTTGACGCAATGTGTCGGGTGAGTTATTATAATAGGTTATATTTTGTTCGCCTTCTATTTTTCGGGTTTTAGGATTGAATTTAACACGGATATAATATTCAGAATAATTTTTCCAGAAGCGTTTGCCCGGAGTACCATTGATGTTTCTTGTGCCTGCATCATACGCCTTCTGAATATTGCGGGGAATATAAAGTTGAGTAGTATCCTGGGCTATGGCAGTGTAACAACAAACTAAAAACAGAATGAGTCCTGAAATTTTCTTTAATAACATTACGCTTAAATTTCTTTAAATCAGAATTAATTTCCTGTATGTTTCAGGAATTCAAAAATGAAACAATGGTTTGAGGGGGTCTTCCAATAATGGCACGGTCGTGATAAATGACAATGGGCCTTTCGATAAGTATCGGATGCTTATGCAAAATTTTTATCCACTCAGCATCTGAAATTTTCTTATCCATATATTTTTCCTTGTACAATGTTTCCTTTTTTCTGACTAATTCTATAGGCTTTATACCAAGCATCCTGATAATTTCTTTAATCTCCTTTTCAGAAGGAGTATCAACAAGGTATTGAATAGTTTCAAGTTCTTCTGAAGAATTTTCGGAAACAAGTTTCACTGCCGTTCTGCATGTTGAGCAATCCGGCTTTATGTACATTTTAATCATCTCTGAAAAATATGAATGTTCATATTAAAATATGTTTCCTGTTAAAATATTTTAGGAAACATTTGTGGACTGACACTGTGCATGAGGTTGTAAACTCCGTCAAAAATATCTTCGGCATTGGGTTTGGAGAAATAATCACCATCACTGCCGTATGCAGGACGGTGTTCTTTTGCTGTAATTGTCACCGGTGGTGCTTCAAGAAAATCAAACGCTTTTTGTTTTTCAAGTACTTCCTGCATCATGTAAGCTGTGGCACCTCCAGGAACATCTTCGTCAAGGAATACAACCTTATTTGTTTTCTGAACTGATTCGCCAATGATGTGATGTATATCAAAAGGAATGAGTGACTGAACGTCTATCAGCTCTACACTGATGCCGCATTGTTGTAGTTTTTTAATTGCATCCTGAGCAACACGCACACATGAACCATACGTTACCAGTGTAACATCATCACCCTGTTGCATAATTTCAGGAACTCCCACAGGCACTGTAAAATCTCCAAGGTTTACAGGTTTCTTTTCTTTAATACGATAACCGTTCAAAGGCTCAATGACCAATGCAGGATCATCAGCCTGCAACAACGTGTTGTAAAATCCTGCAGCCTGCGTCATGTTGCGAGGCACAAGTACCAGCATTCCGCGCAAAGCACCAAGAATAAACTGCATGGGCGAACCCGAATGCCATATTCCCTCGAGACGATGACCGCGAGTGCTGATGATGAGAGGCGCTTTCTGACCCGCTTTTGTACGGTAGCGCAAGCATGCCAGGTCGTCAGAAAGTATCTGAATAGCGTAAGCCAGATAATCGAGATATTGAATTTCCGCTAAAGGACGAAGTCCGCGCAAAGCCATTCCTATTCCTTGTCCTGCAATGGTAGCTTCGCGAATTCCAACATCAAACACACGGTGCTCTCCGTATTTCTCCTGCAGTCCTGCAAAGGTTTGATTCACCCCTCCAATTTTTCCTACATCTTCGCCAAATGCAATATACTCCGGATAACGGCTTAATAAAACATCATGGTTGTAAAGTAAAACTTCGCGGCCATCAATCATCTGCGGCTGTTCATCATATACAGGCTTTACTTCGGCAATGCGCAATGCGCTGCCTGCACCTTCGGTGTAAAGTTGTGAGCTGTAACGGTCAAAATTCAATTGTTTCCACTGTTCAAACCAGGCTGTGAGGTTATTCTTTGCTGCTGATGATTCAGCACGAATCATAAATAGCATCTGATGTACAAAAGCTGCAATATCTCTTCGCTCGCTGTCGGATTGTGCACTGAAATCATCCAGTTCCTTTTGCAGAAAGACTCCATTCTCACTTCCTGCAATAACCTGTTGTGCAAGCTGCAGCGCCTGATTTTTTTCTGTTTTTATTTCAGAAGTAAAATCATCCCATGCTTTTCTTTTACTTTCCTGAACTGATTTTTTTGCTTCAGCATCTATTTCGTCCAGTTCTGCCTCAGTAGCTATTGCCGATTGCAGCATAAACTCACGCATTTTTCTGAGGCAGTCAAATTCTTCTTCCCATGCAAGTCGCTCTTTTGATTTATAACGCTCGTGTGAGCCTGATGTGGAGTGACCTTGCGGTTGTGTCATCTCCTGCACATGCACCAGAACGGGAACATGCTCTTTGCGTGCAATAGCAGCTGCTTCTTCATACACTTCGCATAGGCCGGGATAATCCCATCCCTTAGCTTTGAGAATAACATATCCTGCTTTATCTGCTGTTCGACCGAAGCCTTGTAATACTTCGCTGATACTTTGTTTGGTAGTCTGAAATTTATTGGGAACAGAAATGCCGTAGCCATCATCCCACACACTCATCACCATAGGCACCTGCAACACACCTGCAGCATTGATGGTTTCGAAAAAAATTCCTTCCGAGGTACTTGCATCACCAATGGTACCAAAAGCAACTTCGTTTCCATTGTCTGAAAAACCAGAAAAACGTGCATCCTTCAATTCGGGATTGTTGCGATAAAATTTAGAAGCTAATGCAAGTCCAAGTAATCGGGGCATTTGCCCTGCAGTAGGCGATATATCAGCAGAAGAATTTTTTTGTTGAGTAAGATTTTTCCAGCTGCCATCATCATTCAGCATCCGGGTAGCATAATGTCCGTTCATGGCACGTCCTGCAGTGGCAGGCTCGGCTTCTACTGATGGATGCGCATACAACTGAGCAAAAAATTCCTGTACTGTAAGTAATTCCGAAGCAAACATAAAAGTCTGATCGCGATAATATCCTGAACGATAATCTCCCTTACGAAAATATTTTGCCATGCTATTTGTGCCACTTCCTTTCCATCGCCAAAAATGCCAAACTTAGCCTTACCTGTCAACACTTCCTTGCGCCCAAGTAAACTGGTCTCGCGGCTTATTCTTCCAATGCGGTAATCATTCTTCACTGAATTCTTAAAATCTTCAAACGACAGGTTTTTATTCTCGGAAATTGCTTTTTGTTCGGACATTGCTCAACAGTTTAGTCATTTACAAAATTAAACAATCATCCCTAATTCTGAAAGTAATTTTTCATCAAATGAGTGGTTGTGGCCAGCTATTCTTAACTTTGTACACTAAACATTCTATAATTCCGTTTTAAACAAAAATTTTATGAGAAAAATTACAGTAATATTTCTGCTTTTCATTGCAGGACTGGCTAAAGGTCAGGACAAACCTGAATATGGCAACAACATGATTTCGTTTACACCTATGATGATAATTTCAAATGACGTAATGGATGATGACTCAGATATAGGTGTGGGCTTTAACTATGAGAGGATATTAAACAACGGACTGATTGGGATTAAACTCCCTTTCAATTTTTCATTGCGAAATTCCGGGTTTTATTACTTCATGCCTACTATTAAATTATATCCTACTCGTCAGGGTATTGTGCGTTATGCTGTAGGACCGCAGTTTTATATTGCAGGAGGAAAAGTAAAACACACTACTACAGAATCTTATTGGAACGGTAACCAGTATATCTACAATGAAACTACTCACAGCGATAATCACACACAATTAGGCTTTATGCTTAATAACAGCTTCAACCTCACCATTGCAAAAAATCTGTATATGGGAATGGATTTAGGTATTGGAGTAAGATATTATGACTCTGAAAAAGAAAACGAAAAGGATCATAATAATTTTGAAACAGATGTGGTAAGTCCAAATGTGCAATTCAGCTTTTCGATGGGATACAGGTTTTAAGTTGCACAGCAATTATAAAATCCGAGAGGTATTCAATATTCTTTAGTGAATTAACTCTTCATACATCTTCCTGTATTCCTTGGTTAATTGTTCAATATTCATTTCCTCTTTAAAAAGTTGCACACTGTTTTTGCCGGCTTCTCTTATCTGTGATGGTGTGAGTTTCATTAGTTTCTTCAATTCATTCACCATACTGTAAATTTCCATCTCCGTTACCCATCCACAATTGTATTTCCTTATCCAGTCAGCTACATTTACTCTGTCGGAAATAAAAACAGGAATCTGTTGTTGGAGTGATTCTAAAACTGTAATACCTAAGTTTTCCTGATAACTTGTAAGTATCATTACATCATATCGGCTAATCTTTTCTTCTCTTTCATTCGGATCTAAAAAACCTTTATACTGAATGATATGATTTAACCCATAACGTTTAATCAGCTGTTGAATTTCGTTCAGATGATTCTCTTCATCGTTGCCATAAACATCCAGAGTAAAACGTTGCCTCTCTTCAGGAGAAAGTTTGCTGACTGCTTCTACAAAAAGCATTAATCCTTTCTTGGGATTAATCCTTCCCCAGAACACCGCTTTTATTTTTTGCTCATTCTCCGGTAATGCTTTATGCAGATTATTTCTCACATTGAAGTTGATGAGATATGGTATTATCTTGCATCTGACATTTTCAGGATAGATGCTGTTTTGCTTTTCGTCTTCAGTGGTGAAATGAATTACACCGGCCTTCTTCAGGAATTTACGATCAACAAAATAACTATGCAGGAATTTAGCTACTGCCGATTTTCGCAGACACCATTTATCGAGCATACCATGAGGGGTAATAACATATGGCACTCCTGCACTATTGGCCATTCTTATACCCAAACTTGAAAATGCATTAAACAAACCATGAATATGAACAGCGTCATAATTTTTAACTTCAGACTGATAACTACAAAGTTTTTTTGAAAAGAAATAGTTATAGAAAGGTACTCTGTAAAATGGAAGGTAGTTTACATTGATTCCATTTTCATCAGACACCACTGTGTTGTTACTATCAAATATTTTTCTTGATCCATTAAGATTCAGAGTCAATACATCAACTTTCCAGTTATAAGTTGAATGTAAAATTTCAGCTTGCTCAGCAATGCAACGAGGTGGACCACCAAAATACCATGCTGGTTTGTAATATGGAGTTATATAGAGTAGTTTCATAGATTTTCTTTCTTTTATTAAAAACTATGTTTATCTCCCTGTATTCCGTAAAAACTTCAGCCTCTACTAAAGTTAATTTTAACAAATGATTTGTAAATAAAATATCTACAAATTAAATATTTACAAAATTATTAAAAGAATGATAAAAGTCAGCATTCTGGTTTACCTGTTGCTTCACAATTGCTTATAAATTGATTTTCTGGAATTCAGTCATAAAAAAAGGCTGTCTTCTTACGACAGCCTTTTATATAATCAACATATCTTGTTTTACATTGTCTTTAATTCTGCTACAAGCTCAGTTAATACTTTCTTGGCATCGCCAAAGAGCATACTTGTTTTTGGATCATAAAACAACAGGTTATCAATTCCTGCATAACCTGCATTCATGGAACGTTTGTTTACAATAATATGCTTAGCGTTTTCAACCTCCAGAATTGGCATTCCATAAATGGGTGATGAAGGATCTGTTTTCGCAGCAGGATTAACCACATCATTTGCGCCTACTACCAACACTACATCCGTTTGATCAAATTCAGGATTGATGTCTTCCATTTCTACCAGTTTGCCATAATCAACATTACTTTCGGCAAGCAGTACATTCATGTGGCCCGGCATACGACCTGCAACAGGATGTATAGCATATTTTACTTCTACACCACGCTCTTCAAGCAACACTTCCAATTCGTGAATGATGTGTTGCGCCTGTGCAACTGCAAGTCCATAACCCGGTACAATAACTACTTTCTTTGAATAATTCAGCAACACGGCTGCATCTGCAACTGATAAATCTTTGATACTTCCTTTCACATCAGGACCTGAACCTGATGCAGCATTACCACCAAATGCACCGAATATCACATTGCTAAGCGGACGATTCATCGCTTTACACATCACTAAGGTAAGTAACGTACCTGCAGAGCCTACCAGAATACCTCCCGTAAGCATCACTTTGTTGTCGTACAAAAATCCTCCGAAGGCAGCTGCCAATCCTGTAAACGAGTTAAGCAATGAAATAACAACAGGCATATCGGCACCACCAATCGGTATGGTGAATAAAATACCATACACCAATGCAGATGCAAAAAGCAAATACAACAATGTGGTGCTGTGTGTTCCGCTAAACACCATGTGTGCGCCAAATGCCAACACACCAATCATCACCAGTGTGTTGATAATGTTGTAAGAGGGCAAACGTACCGGTTTGTTCATAGTTCCGTTTAGTTTCAGAAATGCGATAACACTTCCTGAGAAAGATACACTGCCAATGATCAAACCTAAAATAATTGCAAGAAGTGCGCCTGTGTTATCCAGATTATGATGAAACTCCATCAACCCAATGAGAGCAGCACAAGCTCCACCCATACCGTTGAACATAGATACCAGTTCGGGCATTTTAGTCATCTGCACTTTTTTTGCTGTCACCCATCCGATAATGGTTCCGATTACAATTGCTGCAAATATTAATGTATAGATGAATCCGGAAGTTTCAACTGTTTCATACCCATCAGCTGTTTTGTTGACATGGATAAAAATAGAAGCAATAATAGCCAGCGTCATACCTGCTGCAGCAATAAGATTGCCGCTGCGTGCAGTTTTTGCATTACCCATACGCTTCAGGCCTATGATAAATGTTGCAGAGGCGATGATGTATGCTATAGTTTTAAGACTGTATAAAAATTCAGGTTGCATTTATTTCTTTATTGAGTTCTTTATAAATTCAGAAAGTATTTATTTTTTCTTGAACATTTCCAGCATACGATCGGTAACCACGAAACCACCAACCACATTGAGTGTTCCAAGCACTACTGCCAGAAATCCAAGAGTGAGTGCCAGATAATCTCCGGGATCGGCATTAAGCATTACAATGATTGCACCTACAATCACCACTCCGTGAATGGCATTGGCACCTGACATGAGTGGTGTGTGCAATACGGTAGGCACACCACCAATGACTTCAACTCCTACAAATACAGAGAGGATGATAAAGAAAATAATCTCCTGATGATTTCCAATAAAATTGATTATTTCAGTCATATTTTTTGTTGTTGAATTTTTGTTTCGTTAATTTTCAATTAAAGCTTATGCGCTTTTTACTATCAAACTTCCTTTGGTAATTTCTTCCTCCATCTCCCATTTAAAACCGTCTTTAGTAGTAAGGTGCAACAGCAGTGTTTGAATATTTTTAGCATACAAATCACTTGCATTCATCGGCAGCATACTCGGAATATTGCTTTCACCAATGATTGTTACACCATTTTTCTGTATGGTTTTATTCAGTTCACTTCCCACTACATTGCCACCCTGCTCCACTGCCATATCAAGAATCACAGAACCATTTTTCATACTCTTCACCATCTCCTCTGTTACCAACAGGGGAGCCTTCTTACCTGGGATTAATGCAGTGGTGATTACAATATCTGCTTCGCGAATATGTTTGGCTACCAGTTCCTGTTGTTTTTTCAAAAACTCTTCTGAAACACCTTTTACATAACCTCCTTCAATTTTTATACTGTCGTCACCTGTTACTTCAATAAATTTTCCACCGAGTGACTGAACCTGTTCTTTTGTTTCAGGACGGATGTCACTTACTTCTACTACTGCTCCCAGACGCTTGGCTGTTGCTATTGCCTGCAAGCCTGCAACACCGGCTCCAAAAATCACAACTTTAGAAGGACGAATGGTTCCTGCCGCAGTGGTCATCATGGGTAGAATTTTTCCAATGGTATCAGCACATAACAACACTGCTTTATATCCGGCAAGATTAGCTTGCGAACTCAGTGCATCCATTTTCTGTGCACGTGAAATACGCGGAATGGCATCCATCGAAAATGCATTGATTCCCGCCTGCTTACATACCTCTACAAGTTCAGGATTGGTGGCAGCCCACATAAATGATATGAGCGTTGCCCCTTTTTTCATCTTGCTTATTTCTGCAGGTTGCGGTGCATTCACCTTTAAGACCACATCACTGCTATACACTTTATCTTTATCAACAATTTCAGCACCTGCGGCCTTATACTGATCATTGGTATAAAAAGATTTCACTCCGGCATCAGCCTCTATCATTACCTGATAGCCTGAAGACACCAGACTTTTAACAACATCAGGAGTAAGTGCTACTCTACTTTCACGTTCTTTTAACTCCTTTGGCACGCCTAATATCATACAGTTAATTTTTTGATTAACAATTTTTACAAAAGCGGTGCAAAGAAAATAATTTTAGCCGTAACTGCAAGGTAAAACGTGCCATCTTCTTTGTTGAAAATTATTTTGGTTTAAACAAAAACAAATAATACATGTTGATATTTTTGACATTAGAGAACCTCTAAAAACGATATGGCTAAATTTACAACACAGTACCTCAAAAAGTTAGAAGAACACCTGGAAGAAAACGGATTTGAGGTACGTTACGAGAAAGGCAATTTTAAAAATGGTTATTGCCTGCTGGAGTCAAAAAAACTGGTGATGGTAAATAAGTTTTCAGCAATGGAAACACGTTGCAGTGCGCTGCTCGAAATCATTAACATTCTTGAATCACAGCAAAAAATAAGTATGCAAAGGCAGGAATTGTTTGCTGCCATGCAATCACCTGAACAGGAAACAGAATCTGTCCTTAACGAAAAGATTAATAAATTATCTTGAAAATAACGTTCTTAGGTACGGGCACATCACAAGGCGTTCCGGTAATAGCCTGCAACTGCCCTGTATGCCTGAGTACTGATGAACGTGACAAGCGTCTTCGCACATCCATCCATATTTCACATCGGAACAATAGTTTCGTTATTGATTCAGGGCCCGATTTCAGGCAACAGATGCTCAGAGCGAAAATCAATGACCTGACTGCTCTGATTTTTACTCACGAACACAAAGATCATGTTGCGGGCATGGATGACATACGTGCATTTAACTATGTGTTGCAAAAAAAATTGATATTTATTGTACACTGAGAGTGCAGGAAGCACTGGTGAGGGAATTTCCTTATGTTTTTCATGATTTTAAATATCCGGGAGTACCTGAAATCAACCTTCATACCATTGAAGAAAATCCTTTTATCATTGAAGGCCTAAAGTTTATTCCTATTGAAGTAATGCATTATAAGTTGCCGGTGATGGCCTATCGAATTCATGATTTCACTTACATAACAGATGCTAATTTCATTTCTGATAAAGAGAAGGACAAAATCAGAGGAAGTGAAGTAATGGTTATTAATGCGCTGAGGAGAGAGAAACACGTATCGCATTTCAATCTGGAGGAAGCGCTGTCGCTGGTTGATGAATTAAAGCCCGCAAAGGCATATCTGACGCATATCAGCCATCAGCTTGGCAAACACACTGATGTACAGAAAGAATTGCCTGAAAATGTTTTTCTTGCTTATGACGGATTGGAGATAGAAGTATCCTGACAAACTTATTACCACTTTATGTGTTTTTCTCTGTAATTTTGTCGAAAATTAAAACTATTACATGCAGGTAACTATTCATGCCCGTTCGGGTTTTTGCTTTGGAGTGACTTATGCAATACAGCATGCCGAAGAAGAACTGGAAAGAAGTGGTGAGTTATATTGTCTTGGCGACATCGTTCACAACAACATGGAAGTGGACAGACTCAAAGCAAAGGGTCTCAAGATTATCAATCACGATGATTTGAGTAAACTGAAAGACTGTAAGGTGTTAATCAGAGCACATGGCGAACCTCCTTCTACCTATGAATTAGCCATAAAAAACAATATTGAACTGATAGATGCATCATGTCCCGTAGTACTGAAGTTGCAGCATCGTGTGCATGACAGTTTTGATGAGATTATAGAAGAAGGAAAAGGTCAGATAATCATTTATGGTGAAAAAGGACATGCGGAAGTGAATGGACTGGTAGGGCAAACCGGAGGAAAAGCTATTGTTGTAAAAACGGAAGAAGACCTGGAACAAATAGACTTTACCAAGCCGGTACACTTTTTTTCTCAGACTACTAAAAGCACGCTCGGATTTCAGAAAATGGAGCAGATGATTCAGGAGCGAATAATCAAAGCCAAAGGCTCACTCGAAGAAAATGATTTTGTGGCCAATGATACTCTGTGCCGTCAGGTAAGCAACCGCGAACCTCAGATGCGTGAGTTTGCATCGCAGCACGAAGTAATAGTATTTGTAGGAGGTAAAAAATCATCCAACGGCAAAGCATTATATGCTGCCTGCAAAGAAGCCAATGACAAAAGCTACTTCATTTCAACTGTTGAAGAACTTGACCCTACATGGTTTAATCAGGTGAACACGGTAGGAATTTGTGGTGCTACTTCTACTCCATTCTGGCTGATGAAAGATGTGAAGAAAGCTATTGAAGAAAAATTTGAAGTTGCCTGACATTACAAGTCAATTAACATATTTCAAACAAAAACGGGGTTGAAAATTCAACCCCGTTTTTGTTATCGCTGAATATTAACTATTGTACAACTAATCTTCTGCTTTCTGAACTGCCATCCTTAAAGATAACTTTACAGATATAAATTCCGTTATTCAGATTGCTTAATTCAAGATTAATTGAATTCTGACCATCACCGGTCTGAATCAGTGCCTGCTTACCAAGTAAGTCATACAATGTCACTGAACTTACCGGTTGATTACAACTGATAGTAACATTGTTTATTGCCGGATTTGGACTTAATATCAGATTTGTTTGCTCACCTACCTGATTATCATCTGCCATTCTGAATGGTATTGATGCATCCTGACTGTTCACACACATTTTCTCAACAGCATGACTCGTATAAGTATTCGCCACATTTTTAAGAAGCACCACATCTGTTCTCAGAGGATTAATTGCTATTGCAGCGGTTTTATAACTGTCGGTAAAGGACCCTAATACTTTCATATTTGCAATGTTTTTGAAAACAACTCCATTTAATCCGAATTTAGATAAGAAAGATGCTCCAAAAGTTCCTGCAACAGATGAGCATGTAACAGTGCCTGCTACATAAGCATTTCCACCGCTGGAAACCCTTACATCAGCAACAGACATATCCGTAATTCCTGTATAATTTGAATTAGGAACAGGAACGTAAGTAGCTTTAGAATTTACCAGCAGATTTGATGCGAATAACTTATGTACGGTAAGACTGGAAGTTGTTGTAGAAACCAGATAAACATACGCTGCAGGGCCATTTACTATTCGCCAACCATTATCTGTTGTACCCTGATTGACTATTTGCAGATTGCTTAATGTTCCATTTGTCAGATAAGACAACGCTACTGCATCATTTCCATTAGTTGCATTGGTATAGGTAGTACCTGCAACATATAACCGGCCATTAACACCAACCATAATATCGTTTCCTAAATCATTACCACTGGATGGAGTTCCATTATTAAAATATTGTTTCCAAATAGTACTTCCACCTGAGCTGATTGCAGCTACAAGAAGTGATTTAACACCGCCTGACAATGAATATCCTGTTGCATAAATTTGTCTGGATGTAATAGCAATAGAATTAATCACTTCAGTATTGGCTGTGAAACTATAAAAATTAAGCACTGTCATTGAAAAGTTAGTCGCACGTACCAAAGAATATGTTGTATTTGCTCCTGCAACAGTTTTAATCAAACCTGTAATCTGACCATTGGTGGCTACTTTCATCATGGCCCCGTATTCATTTGCAGGAGTAGCATAAGTTCTGCTCCATACTTCAGAAGAAAGTGAGTTGTTGAATTTCTTAAAGACCACATCTCTGTTTCCTAAAGCATTCACTGTATTAAATCCAATGTAAACATTATTGGAAGCATCCAGTTCCAAACCAAAACTTGCAACGTTTTCACCACCGGGCTGAGCCAATAAGCCATTTACAATGTAGCTACGCCAGTAAACAAGCGTGCCCATATAATCATATTTCTGCAGGCGAACTGTGTACTGTGTACCGCTTGGCAACAAAGTGCCTGTAGTATCACGGTCGGAACTGAAATCGCCCAGAACAAAAGTATTGCCCATAGCATCTACTGCTATTTTTCGTCCTTCATTACTAAAATTTTGAGTCCCTGTTGCCTGATAACGAACATTCCAGTTTTCTGTAAACTGTGCATTCGACATCATTGCACAACACAAAATCATTACTGCTAAAGATAACTTCTTCATGTTTTTGTGAATTTAAGTATTAATAAATTATTATGGATTACAATATTACTGTTTTTATTGATAAATCAAAATATTATTTCGTGAATTTCATTAAAACTTTCCTTTGTCTTGTGTTTTGGTTATAAATAATCGTCTGATAAACTCCATCAGCCATAGAACTTAAATCAAGAATAGCCGAAGTTCCGTTTACTTGCATTTTCTTAATCATTTGCCCTTGATAATTATATACCTCAATCCGTTTAATTTCATTTCCTGTCAGTCTAAAATTGAATAATCCTGCCGAAGGGTTAGGATAAACTTCAAGTTTATTATTCTCAACTGATGCTATGCCCACTGTAGTACCGAAATTCGCACGGATCATTGGTGCAATCTGATAGCCTACATCTTCCAGATGAGACCATCCGTCAACTGACTGGGGAAGTGTGTTACTGTTAAAATAAAACCACGTTGATCCGGGAGTATAAATTTGGTTGGAATATCCAACTGCAAGCATGGCAGAGTCTTCATGAAATCCGATGAAATAAAGACCGGGTGTAACTGCTAAGCCACTACCACTAATATCAAAAGTAAACCATTCTCCTCCGGGTTGAATAAGTCCCGGCATCAGAGTAATGGTGTCAGTAGTTGCCAAAATTGTATTTTTATCAGGGTGTACTGTATCGTTAGCCTGAGGATGAATCGTCAGGTAAACAGGAATGCCTGAAGCCGGAATTCCGTTGGTATCACTCAGATACATGCTTACTGAAGTAAGTACATCGTTATAATTTACTCTGAAACTATTCCCTGCAATTCCATCTTCGCCCTGACCTGCACCTATTCCAACAAAACCTGTCCACTGACCATTGTCGCGTGCATAAACCGAATCACTGCAAACATAATTGATGACTGATTCCGACACATCATTCAGAGCATTACCATCTCCACTTGCATTTACAGTCATTCGTAACTTATATGAACCTGTTGCCACCGGGCTGAATGTAGTTGATGAAACTATGTTTTGTGTAGCTCCTGATGCAATGGCAGATAAATTCACTGTCTCATTATGTACAACACCTGATGTTGCGGTATTGATTACTTCAAATAAAGCCGTTGCACCGCTTATGGAATTAACTCCTGTGTTTTTCACTTTACCTTTCATTGTTACCGGAGCTACCTGTGACAATGGAACAGATGTATAAGCACCACCTAAATTTTCAGCTGTTTGAGCTGCCAGATCAATTGCAGATGGTTCATATAAAGCTACATCGTCAACAAACCACCAGTATTCCCAGTTGGCCACATAAGTAAAGCGAATATAAACTGTTGCCTGATTGGCTGCAACACTGCTGATATCTATATCAACAAGATTGGGATTTGCTGTAGCAGAATCCGGAGCTAATCCTGCCTCTGCATGATGTACTGCTGTCCAGGTTGTGCCATTGTTGCTAACTTCTACAGTTCCGGTACTTACATCCAGTTGCACAAAATACTCTGCAAAAGAAAGATGTACCACCGATTTTCCTGTACAATTAATTGCAGGAGTGGTTAATGAAGTATTTACCTGCTCGCCAATTGCTGAGTCACTATCTACTTTGACGTAACCGTTGCTTGCAGTAGTGTTTATTGGGCTTAACTGATAATCAAACGGGTAAGGATATGTAGCACCGGTAGTTGTATATTCCCAAATTACCCCTCCGGCACCTAAATTATCTGTAACTGTCCAGCTGGCAGGAATACCTCCACCAAACGTTTCTGAAAAAAATGGTGGCGACATTTGCACCTTAAAAGAATTATTTGCCTTAACGGGAAAATTCAATGTGCCTTTTGATAAAGCCAAGCTGTTTGGTGTTTTACCTGCACGATTATGCTGTGCCTGAGCAATTGATACCGTTGCAATCAGTAAAAGTATTAGCTGTAATTTTCTGATCATTATATTTACTGTATTAAATTGTTTAAGTATTGGAGTGCAGAATTAATGATTATAATCATAAAATGCAAATCTTATTAGTTTTTATATGGTTTTGTCAACTGATTCTGAGATTGTTGAGCAGAATTAAACCTATAATTAAGAAAGTAAGAAATTCAAACCACCAGTTTTTTTTAATCGTTAGAAAATAATAAGATAAAAATAACGAAATAGGAATAATTAAGAGATTAAATCTTGAAACACTTTGTTGTAACGGCAAAGTGATAATTAAGATTAAAAACAACAAAAGCAATATGAAACACAATTGATACTTACGGGTTCTGATTATATTTTTGTAATAATTAGCACTGAGTTTCAAAGCCGATAAACCAAGTATAAACGCAATCACTATTCCTGTAATAAGATACCTGAAATTTATTGTTTTGAATTGCAGAACCGGAATCCATTTGTCGCTGTTAAATGCCGGATAAATCAGTTGGCGGTTATCCATTAATATCAAAATAGTTATCAATAATATAAATGGCACAGCTATTCCTGCTAAAGCAGCTATCCATTCACGTGAGTTAAAAGGTCTTAAAATGGCAATGCCTGTAAAAAGAAACGGTATTAAAATGATGGATGGAATATAAAACAATATCATCAGTGACATAATGAAACCTGTATCAAAAGCGAAAGCCAACGGACGTTCAGACTTATATATCCCGAACAAACTGTATAAAAGCACCGGCAGCAGGCTATTTAAAATCAGGAAAGGGCTTAACATTAAGAACTCGGGAACACATGCATAAAGCATCAAATAAACAATAGCCGGAATGTTGCTTTTTTTATATAAAACTTCATACCGGTTGACAACATAATTAAAAAAATAAATTTGTGAGGTAAACAAAATAAAAACCAAAGCCATAACACTTCCATCTGACTGCCACACAGGAATACTGATTAACAGGGAATATAAGGGGCCATGACTTGTATCGTGGAGCAGGTTTAGTGTATTAGTTCTGAATGCAATATAAATAACCAGCAACGAAAGCACCGGAATCAAAAACAATGGCGGAGTTTGTATGGATTTAAAAAGGCGGATAATCACAATCCAGATATTAAAATTTTGTTGGTGCGAATATCTGTATTCTAAAAATATTATTTTTGCCCAAAATTTACTGATTTATGATAAACGCTATTTGTAACGGAATTGCAGCTATTTTTCAATTTATCTTCAATTTGATGAAACCTGTAGGAATGATGGTGGATGTTATTTTTATCATAATCATTGCAATTGGTTGTATCTATTGGCTTATTTATGAGCAAAGGGTAAATAAGGGAAAAACACGAAATTATCTTGCTGACCGTGTTGAAAAGGATAAAGATTAAATTGATTACTGACGAAATTTATTAAATGAAAAAGACGAAGTTATGCTTCGTCTTTTTTCATTTTAAGAGTGTCTTTTATCAGTTTTCATATCTTTGCATGCTCTTTTTATTAAATCAATGTCAAAGTTATCCATGACTATGAGTCATAATTCACCATTAAGTCGTATTTATGACTATGGCTTACTTTTCAAATTTCGCCTCACTATTCTTGTTGTTATCTCTGCTGTTCTGGCATTTCTTATCGGTTCCGAATCGGTTAATTATACCAAACTTTGGATGCTGGCACTGGGTGGCTTCCTGATAACCGGTTCGTCAAATGCGCTCAATCAAATTTATGAACGCAAGACAGACAAGCTAATGAAACGTACCCAAAATCGGCCGTTGCCTGATGGAAGGATGACCATTACTGAGGCCATGATTGTGAGTATCATTGCAGGTGCTTCAGGATTCTTTTTGCTCACTTATTTTTTAAATTTAAAAAGCGGACTGCTCGGATTATTCGGTTTACTTAGCTATGCTTTTGCATATACCCCATTAAAACGAGTTACGCCTTTTGCAGTTTTTGTAGGAGCATTTCCGGGTGCTGTACCCACCCTGCTTGGCTGGGTTGCTGCCACAAATACTTTCAGCTTTGAAGGCTGGATACTATTTGCCATTCAGTTTATTTGGCAGTTTCCTCATTTCTGGGCTATTGCATGGCTTATGCATGATGATTATCAGAATGCAGGTTTTCAGTTATTACCGGCAGGTGGCAAAAACAATGCATCTGCACTCCAAACAACCATTTATACTTTTACACTGATTCCCTTAGGTTTAGTTCCATATTATTCCGGTATGGGTGGAAAAATTTCTGCCATAGTTATAACACTGGCAGGTTTAGTATTCTTCTTTCAAAGTTTTCGGTTACTCAAATACTGTACTGACGAAGCTGCCAAAAAACTTATGTTCGGTTCGTTTATTTATTTACCCGTAGTATTGATTGCATTAGTTTTAGATAAAATCCATTAATCATGCATACAACAGCACCTTCTCACGAAGAAAATAATTATACAGGAATCCCTACGGCTAAAATATTATTATGGGTAGCAATGGCCAGTATGGTCATGCTTTTTGCAGGTCTTACCAGTGCTTATGTTGTACGCAAGGCCGAAGGTAACTGGGTTGAATTTACCTTACCGAAAATGTTTACCCTCAGCACCATTGTTCTTATCATAAGCAGTTTTACCATGCATTTTGCTCTCATGTATGTGAAACGTAATAAGTTGAACATGGTGAAGACAGCCGTTTTAGTTACGCTTGGATTAGGACTTGCCTTTGTGTTTATGCAATTTTATGCATGGACTATATTGGTAAAGAACGGAATTTATTTTGTAGGAAATCCTTCAGGGTCTTTTCTTTATGTTTTATCAGGATTGCACCTCGTTCACCTGTTCGGAGGTATTATAGCTATGATAGTCATTGCTACCAAGGCAATTCTTGAAAAATATACTCCACAGAATTACCTGGGATTGCAACTCGGAGCTATTTTCTGGCATTTTCTTGATTTATTGTGGGTATATCTCTTTTTATTCGTTGCATTTATAGCCTGATAATGATAATAGTACTTACATTCAGCTATGAAAATGCTGCTGTAAGACCTTAAAATTTTACAATAAATTGATGAATTGAAAAAAAAAATTAAATATTTGCAACCTCTAATAATACAAGTTACTTAATATAATATGTCAACAACAACTGAAGCAAAGCCAAAGTCCATGTGGAGCGGAGGTTTTTCTCCATTCAACATAAGCTGGGGAAAAATGTTTATGTGGTTTTTCCTCGTATCTGATGCTTTTACATTTTCATCACTTCTGGTAGCTTATGGTACCATGCGTCATCGCTTTACCGATATATGGCCTGCACCGGGTGATGTATTCACGCATTTCCCATTTATTCACGGACATGTTCCTTTAGCTTATGTAGGTCTTATGACCTTTATTCTCATCATGAGTTCAGTAACTATGGTTCTTGCTGTAGATGCAGGTCATCAGCGGAATAACAAAAGTGTAGCTACATGGCTTGGACTTACTATTGTAGGAGGATTGATGTTCCTCGGTTCGCAGGCATGGGAGTGGTATCACTTTATTAAAGGCTCTGAAGAAGGAACCTATATCTTAGCTGACGGTCGTTTTGCACGTACTGATGTTTACGAACCCGGTAAATTATTTATCTGGCATAGCATCATAAAACAGTAATAGAAGGAGCCGAAGCTGAAAAATTAAAAGCATCTGCAGTAAAAAACATCAAAGGAGCCAACCTGATAGAAAACGAATATGGAAGCACCCCATTGTTTGCTAATTTCTTCTTCTTTATCACAGGTTTTCACGGCTTTCACGTTTTCAGTGGCGTGGTGATCAACATCATTATTCTGTTGAATGTATTAGGTGGAGTTTACACGCGAAGAGGACATTATGAACAAGTTGAAAAAGCCGGTTTATACTGGCACTTTGTGGATTTGGTATGGGTTTTCGTCTTTACCTTTTTCTATCTTGTTTAACAATTATAAAAATTCAAATTTGATATGAGCAACGATATGCATAATCAACCCAAGCACGGATATTATACCGGAGATATACATAATCAGTTTGTAGAGGAGCATTACGATCCTAAAAACAAAAAAATAATCTGGCGTACATTCTGGATTTTACTCATTGCAACTATTGTGGAAGTGGCTATCGCTTTTATTCCCGTTCATAAAGAAATTCTGCAGTGGACATTCGTAGCACTGACCATCTTTAAGTCTGCTTATATTGTAGGAGTTTTTATGCACTTAGGAAAAGAAAAGAGAGACTTGCAGTATTCTATCTTACTGCCTTTTGTTCTTATCGTTTATCTGATTGCACTTTGCCTTATTGAAGGAATATACCTCCATAATATAGGTTAGAATTACAATTTTGAAGGGGTCAAAGGCAACAATAATATTACTTATCATATTCCTGTTGCCTTTATTTTTTTATCTTCTGGTAAAAGAAGGACATCACCGTTATCGTTTTGTTGAGTATTACGGCCCTAAACATCTGAACGCTGCCGGCACCGACACCATCTATCATACGATTGCGGATTTTTCAGCTACTGACCTGAGCCAAAATAAGGTTTCATTTGAAAAATACAATCCTTCCTACTGGGTTTTTCAGTTTTTCAATACCGGATGTTTACATCCCTGTGATGATGTGTTTTATAATCTCAATGGGCTGATGCCTGATTTTGTGGATGCACCGAAGGTGAAGTTTGTTTCCATATCCACACAACCTGCAAGAGATAATCCTGATTCGCTGCTGGCTTTGAAAAATAAAATCAGAATTACCTCGCCTCAATGGTTTATCTGTGTGCAAGATTCAATGCTTACCGATTCACTGATGCGTGAGTCTTTCTTTCTGCATGGCAACCTTAACGATGCTGCTCTTAATTCCGTATTTTTGGTTGACAGTTATAAACATCTGCGCGGTATTTATGACGGTGCCGACCCTATGGAAATGCGCAGACTGAAGGATGACATCAAAATGCTGAGTTATGAAGCAAAACTTAAAGAAAAGAAATGAGTAAACTGTTGCCAAATGAAAAAGCCACTTTCAGATTAGTGGCTGTTGTATCAGCAGTAGTGCTGTTGCTTGTTCTGTTTTTAAACCGAAGAGTATTTCCCCGACCTGATGCTACTCCTGAAATAATTTACATACTGCCTGCATTGAATGCCATTATCAATGGCACGTGTTTTATCCTGTTACTTGTTTCGTTTTATTATATCAGAAAAAAACGGATTGACATTCACAAGAAACTGAATTTAACTGCATTTTTTCTCAGTGCAATTTTTATTGTCTCTTATATCACTTATCACTACTTTGCCGAAGAAACCCATTTTCCCAAAGACAATCCGCTGAGAGGATTTTATCTGTTTATACTTATAACCCACATCATTCTCTCAGCTGTGGTGTTGCCACTGGTGTTGTTGTCATTTTACTACGGGCTTAAAATGGATGTTAAGAAACATAAACGTATTACTCGTTTTTCGCTGCCTATCTGGTTGTATGTAACCTTAACGGGAGTGTTAGCTTATCTGATGATATCGCCATATTACCCGCATCATTTCAACTGAACTGCTTACTTCGGGTTTCCGAGCTGATTAATAATCTGCTGTGTCATCCCTGTTAGTTCTCTGACAGATTGTGTCAGTTCAAAATTGATTTTCCCCTCTTTTGCTTTTTTCTCAATTTTCTCAATCAGATGAGTGAGCAGGTTGTTCTTAAACAACATGAGGTTGGGTTTTATCTTATGTGCTGCTTTGTATAAACCTTTTGCATCCTCCGCCAATGTTCTTTTGGTCATGTCGCTCAGCAATTCAGGAAACTGATTACTGAACATGTTTATAAGATTGGCTGTCTCCTTGCGGTCGCCTGACATCAGCGTTAACAGGTTGTCGTAAATTTCATCAATATCAAAATCAAAAAACGGCACTTCCTGATTATCCTTATTCAGATGCTTACTGATCATATCATACAACTGCTCAGGCAGATAAGGTTTTGTAAGGAAATCTGTCATGCCTGATTCCTTTGCCTTATCTTTTTCAGCCGTTGACTCGTAAGCAGTCAAAGCAATTACAGGAGTACTGCATGCCGGTGAAGGTAACGTAGTTCGTATTTGCGAAGTAAGCTGATATCCGTCCATCCCGGGCATCTGCACATCGGTAATAATCAAATCAAAATGCTGATCACGAAGGAGATGCAATGCTTCTTCGCCATCGGAAGCCAGTTCCACCGTGTGGCCTTTTTTCTGCAACATGGTGCGTGCCAGAAACTGATTGATTTTATTGTCTTCCACCAGCAGAATGGAAGCGGTAGTTTTTACCGTTGCTTTACTTCTTTCAGTTGTCTTTTTTAATGACGGGCTGAGTTTGTAAGGAAGTTCAACCACAAAGCTGCACTTCATATTTTCAAGTTTGACAGAAATTTTTCCTCCTGCAATCTGTGTAAATGTCCGTGCATTAATCAGCGATAATCCAAGCCCGTATCCATTTAATCCGGCCTGAGTGAAATGGGGATTGTTGAGTTCAAAAAAATCTTCCGGACGCGGAAACGCCTTTTTGCTATGTATGTTGAATTTGATATTGGCAAACAATTTATTCTGTGAATGATAAATTGCCAGTTGAATTTTGTCATTACTTGAAAATGCACTTCCGAAAAACAAAATATTATAAATAACTTTTCGGAAAAGTATGTCGTCAAAAATCAACTCGTCTTCTTCTTTGAAATCAGTATCTGTTTCAATTGTTTTCTCAGGGTAACGTTCTGCAAGTCTTTTTATAGTTTCGGTCACGGCCTGATTCAGACTGGCTATATGCTCAGACGAAACCACCTGGCCTGTATTCAGGCGGGCATAATCCAGAATATCGTCAACGATATAAACCAACTGATAAGCTGAATTTCTGATGGTAGCCAAATAATTTTGTTGCTCTTTCGGAAGATTGGCATCAGCTAATAGATTCGCCATTCCGATGATGCCGTTGAGAGGCGTACGAAACTCATGGCTTACGTTGGCCAAAAAAGTATCCTTCAGCAACAACGATTGCTCAACCAACATTTTCTGTCTCTCTGTTTCTTCCAGATTATATTTTAACTGCAAGCCTTTCGTTTTTAAGCTTACCGCCTCACTCTGTATTTCACGACACAGCTGATGATAAGATTTAAAATGTTCAAGTGCTTTCTCATGGTTACCAAGTGCTTTGTATGAATCCGACAAAAACAAATTCACCAGATGCAAAGGTTGCTTCAGATTGAGTTTATGACAAATTTCAGCAGCTTCCAGCAACACTCTTATTGCATCGTTGTAGCGTCCCATCTGATTGTACAAATTGCCAAGGCTCTTCAGTAAATCACTTTTCAGTCTTACATTGTCAACAAGGCTGCAATTGTCAATTGCATCAAAAAAATAATCTAATGATTTTTCGTAATTCTTCTGTTTGGTAAATAAGATTGCAAGACTTCCGAGTGGCTTAATCTTCAGCTCAGGGTTTCTTAGTTTCTCAGCAGTTTTAAGTCCTTTGATCAGGTAGTTGTATGAAATATCCAATTCATCGGCCCAGTTGTAGCAATTACCGATATAATAATTTGAAACAGCAATCTGCTCTTTATTGTCCAACTCTTCAAATATCTTAAGTGCATGCTCATGTTGTGCTATCGCTTCAGCATATTCGCTGAGCATTTTATGGGTTTCTCCGATTTTATTTAAGATGTGTCCGAGTTTGGATTTATCTTTTACCGAAGTGTAGGATGATGCAATTTTAAGCAGATGCTCCAGCGCTTTGTCATGTTGCCCTAAACCGGAATAAATTTCAGCAGCAAACTCATGCAATGGGATATTGAGTTTGGCATGTTCTGCAATGGCCTTTTCGTCTAAGCACTGCGTAATAATTTTTATCGCTTTTAAATCTTCTCTGCTGTTATGATAAGCTGTTGCAAGTTGCAATCCACATTCAGCAAGAGCTTTTTCGCTGTCAGGCTCCTTGGTAAGTAATAAAAATGCTTCTTCCACTGACTGCAATGCATTCCCTGGGTCAATCGTCATCAGCGATTCGGCCTGTTCGCGTAAACTGTTTATTTTCTGTTGTCCGTTATTCAATATTTTCTGACTTTCCTGCAAATTTAGGAATTAGCTCAATCGGAATTACATGAATTTGCAAATTACTCTACCGGGACTCCGTTGTTTAATACCCTGATTACTTCTATGTAACGCAACGATGACGCTGCAGGGCTAAATACAGAATTACGTTTATCCTTCAAATCGTCACTGATGTTCTTACCTACCATATCTTCTCCAACAGGTTCTTCCACAACCTTCAACGAACCATTGCTGATAAAATTATACAGCTTTCCGTTATCGTAAGTCTTCCAGAAATTCATCACACTGCTTATTCTTCGCTTCGAAAGATTTTTGTTGTAATTACTTTCGGCAAGAGGGCTGGCAGAGCCTCTTACTGCTATTTCAATTTTATCGCCTGCCTGCAATTGTTTAAGCAGCAATCCTGAAAAACGATCCAGGTCATTAAAGCTCTTCTTTACGGTATTCGTAAAAAAGTCAGTCATCCTTTTCTTTGCATCCAGCATTTTTGCATTGTCAGTAATACCGGCAATGTAATTCTGTACATACTCCGGCTCCCTGGCAATGTATTGATTGTATAATTCAACATAGTTGTGGCGTGTAACAGTGAGCATGGTTTTGGGGTCAGGTCGGTCATTATCAAAATAAAGTTTCATCGGCAGCAGTGGTTCTATCTGCTTTGCGGTTTCCTGACGTGACGAATCCAATGCAGTCAGTGGCTGAAGTATTTTTACAGAATCTGTCTTCTTTGTTGTGTCACGATAAACACCTTCATAAATATCATAGCAGCAGGTTCGTGCCTTGATATACATAGAGCCCGGTCTGTTTGACGACAATAAAAATTTATTGGGATAAGCGGTAAAATACAAATCGTTGTAGCTGGTGTTGATGGGGTAACCGGCATTCATAACCTGCCCTCCTGCAGAAAGAACTTTATAAACATCAAAACCACCCAAACCATGATGTCCGTCACTCGAAAAATAAAATACATTGTTCAGGTTATCGTAAAATGGAGTAATGTCATCATCCGGAGTATTGATTTCAGGCCCTGCATTCACAGGATTTGAAAACTGAAATTCAGCATTCACTTCACTTTTCCAGATATCAAGTTTGCCAAAACCTCCCGGGCGATCACTCACAAAATAAACAGTGTAACCACTTATTCCATTATTGGCAATACATGGCATGGTGGCTGTATAACCTTTTAAGTTGATGCTGTCATTCAATCGCACAGCCTTTGTCCACTCTCCATCCTTATGCATGCTGTAATACAATTCGCAAATCAACTTGTCTTTAACCTGGCTGCACTGTGTGTAAATCATAAACGTGTTATTACTGCTGATTGCAGAATTGCATGAATGCAATCCGTCAGCATTGATGGTTGCACCCAATGCAACAGGCTTGCTCCATGTTTGCTTTTCATTTTCTGACGACAGAATTTTTGAAATATACTTGTTGCGCTTTTTTGTTTTTGAATTTTCATTAAGATATCGCAATGAAGAATAAACCAACTGCGTACTATCAGTATATTGTGCTGCAAAATCAGAATATACCGAGTTGATTTCTGTACCGAGATTATTGATATCAGCCTGTACGGTATCTTTCAGAATCTCGTTCACCCTGTTGCAGCTTTCCATCTCGAAACGTGCTTTATAAGTATAATAGCTGCTGTCGCGGCCAAACATCTGAAGGTAGTTGGAATAAATTTTTGAAGCTTCGGAATAATCACCAAGTCGCTGCTTCATATCAGCCAGATAAAAGGATATGAGCGGATAACGGTGCTCACGATCGAGGGCATAGGCTTTGGTAAAATATTTTTCAGCATTTTCATAATCATTGTACTGACGGCATGCATCTGCCAGTTTGTACACCACTTCCGTGTTGGAAGCATCTGCCACATACGCTGAGTAATAATAGGTTGATGCTGAATAATAATCAGCCTGTTCCATTGCTTTATCACCTGCACGCACATACGCTGACGGGCTTTGCGCAGTTGCAACTATACCACACAAAACAAAACCGATTACAAAAATTATTTTCAACTTCATCTAACGCTGTATCATTTTAAAATCAGTAAACCGGACAAGGCGGATTCTTTTTCAATGGTTTTACGGTATGAATAATATAAGTAAGTGCAATTTCATACGCACCTCTTCCATTGCTTGCACGTTTTAAATCAGAAATATTGAAATCATAAGCAAATCCAATATCAAGATTGTTATAGCCTGCTCCTAATCTTCCAATCACGGCATCCTTATTCCTGTAGAAAACCCCTGCCAGAAAACGATAATTTTTAGTATCAGCAGAACGGAATGACAGATTGGCTCCACCATTAATCTGGTTAAACTTATTCTGGTTATAATACAATAACTGCGGAAGTAAATACAACCGCTCGCTCATGCGGATATTAAACATTGCAAGAGCAGTAAAACGCATAAACAATGGTGCTTTATCGCCATAATAAGAGAGGTTGGGCTTGTTCAGGTGATTCATTCCTAAAATAATCTGCATGTCTGACTCCTCTGAAAAAAGGTAACGATAACCAAGTCCCGCATTCAGATTGAAATTATTGTTTTTTGTTTGATCAGGATTTTCATTGGTTGGCAAATTTGAATCGAATGAACCATTGTCATACTGATTTCCGAAATACAATTCAGAAAAATCCAATCCGTTCTGAAACCATCCCGGTTGCAATCCCAGTGTTATGCGATGTTTTTTATCACTGTCTAAAAAACGGTTCCATGCAACAGATAACTCAATATCAAGAGTAGAATAACCTGCATCACCGGTTTTGTCCTGCTCAAACATAATTCCTGAACTCCAGTAACTCATCTTTTCGTCCGTCAGATTGTGATTCATATCGAATGATGCACCGATAGATTTATAAGGTACCGTAACTGAGCGATACTGATTGCGGTGAATAGCCGTAAAACGATAATCACCATTAAAATTTCCGGTGTTGGCAGCACTCTGATGCAATGGCGAAAAATCGAACTGCGAAAAATGTACATCCTGTGCAGAAGCTATTTCAGCCAAAAGAAAAATAAAGGTTATATGTAAAATTATTTTTTTCATTCGTTAATGTATAACCGTAATATTTCCTTTTTTGAAAAATTTCTCATCGTTGTAACAAGTGGCTTCCACATAATATACAAACACTCCTGGCATTACCTTCTTGCCCTTGTAAGTGCCGTCCCATCCTTCACCAGGTTTAGTGGTTTCAAATACTTTCTCGCCCCACCGGTCGTAAATGCGGAACAACAATTCTTTTATCTGATCACCATACACATACACTACATCATTGTTATTGTCGTCATTGGGTGAAAATGCGTTGGGAATATAAATTTCAGGTTCATCACAAATATAAATCAACACATGAATGACAGAAGTATCTCTGTTGGTGCATCCATACTGATCTGTTATTGTCAGCACGTACTGAATGTCCTGTGCAGGTGTACTAACGGGGCTGGCAATTGCGCTGTTGTTTAAGAATGTGGGCGGTTGCCAGTTATAGGTATAACCTGCTGCAACTGTGGACTGCAGATTTACACTTTGACCTAAATAAATTACGGCTGAATCCGGAATAACTTCCAGTGGTGGTATTGAGTCAATATAAACTACTGTAGCCACAATAGGAGGCAAGGTGCAACCATTGGCATCCGTTACTGTTATCGTATAATTGCCATCACACAAATGTTGTATTGAAGAGGTTGTATTTCCGTTACTCCAGTTATAACTGTAAGGAGCAGTGCCCCCGGTTACCTGTGCAGAAGCTGTACCCACACACAATCCTCCGCAGTAATCAGGTGTGGTGCTTACACTCAAATTCAAAGGTGCAGGTTCGGTAATTGCAAGTGTAGCTGAGGCAGTGCATCCGGCAGAGTCGGTAATCACTGCATTGTATGTGCCGCTGCAAAGATTACTGATGGAATCATTTGTTTGTCCGGGTGGATTTGTCCACAGTATGGTGAACGGCCCCTGATTATTTACCGCCTGTATATAACCGGCACCATCGCAAAGTCCTGAACAGGAAACATTTTTTATCAAATGAGTAGAGGCAGTTAACACCGGCAAAGCAGTCACAGTTTTGACGACAGTATCTTTACAGCCGTCAGCCGATGCTATCAGTGTTACATTATAGTTGCCCGGAGAACTATAAGTGTGTTGTGGGTTGTGAATACCTGAAGATGTGTTATCTCCAAAATTCCAGCTGTAAGAAACCGATGAAGGAGTAAAAGCCGAAAGAATGGTATCATTAAACTGAAACTGATTGGTGCAGCTGTCTTTGGTAAAAGTAAAATCAGCAACCATCTGTGGCCGCACATTTACAATACCGGTGACGGTATCCGCACAGTTAGGATTAAACAGCGAAAATGCCAGCAGCGTTACTGTATAAGTTCCGGTATCAGGATAGGTAAATACGGGATTAACAGCATTGGATGTATCATCAGTAGCACCATCCACACCAAAATCCCAGTGATAAGATACTGCACCATAACTTCCATTCTGAAAAGTTACAGTATTGCTGCCACAACTGGTTATAGGATTCAGAAATGCTGCTACCACCAATGAAGGACATGGCACCACATTCAGCTGATAATCTCTGCGTGTCTCACCCAAATAAACATTGTTGCGATATTCTTTCGCACAAACTCCAATCACAAACTGACCATAAGTGTTGGGAGTGGCAGTGAGTAGTCCTGTGATGGAATCAATACTCAGTGGCTGAATTCCCAGAGTACCATTCAGCATATTGTTTACTCCGTACGGAGGAACATAAATCACATTGTTATAGGGAGGAGCAGTAGGTGGTGTAGGTGCAGGATTCAGGGTATCGCCACCAATAAGGGGTGTACATAAAGTATAACGAATGCTGTCGCCATCAGGGTCGGTTGCAGAATGGTCGAATACCAACGGATAATTGAGACAGGCGAAAGGAGGAGGCAACGCATTGAAACGCGGACTTGAATTCGGGAAAAAATTACTGGTGCGTATTTCTCCGATATATGTGGCTCCAGTCTGATCCGGATTTAAAATGTTGTTTATGGTATTATTCCTGCAGCAACGCTGATAAACGATGTAGTATGCACCTGATGTGGGAGGAAGATTGAGAAAAAATGTATAAGATGCTTTGCGGTAACAAATGTTGGTAGGAGGAATAAAGCAGGGATTGTTGATGGTAGGAGGAATAAGTACAGAGTCGGGATTTACTGTGACTGCCAGTTGTCGTACCAGATTATTATTCTGATCATATACACCAACGGAAGCGGGATTGTCGAAAGGAGGAACACCATTGAAACAGTCGCGATATATAATCATGGTAACGCGGTAGTTGTTGTTCCCCAGATAATCGTAATAAATTTCACCACCAACAATATGTGTGGCCATTGCCTGCGAAAATCCCAACAGCACAAACAGAAAAATTATAAAACTCCTGAATCTATTTTCAATGCTCATACACATGCGAAAGTAAACAAAGATAGCGAAACATCATGGTGCAACAACCTTATTGCAATATTTATTTTACATTCATCAGTTATTCTGAATCAGCTCAACGGTAGAAGGTTTTTCAAGGTCAAAATCAGACAAACTGAAATTACTGCTTCGCAGTGGATTGTATTTAAAAACATCCACCCCTTTGCCCGGAAGTTCAGGATAGAAAGCAAAACTCAACTGAAAATTACTCAGTGCCAGATAATCGTTGCGGATGAGCAATCCCAAACCAAACAAAGAATAAATGCGGCTTCGCGAAAATGCTTTTCCGTTTTCGCCCAACATTCCAAATGATGCCACCAGATAAGGACCAAACCTGAATCCATAAAAATCAACCGGTGCATACGACTGTGTCTGAAAAGAAACGGTAATTCTGCTGGTGCCATAAGGATATTCTTCAAAACCATTCAGCTCATCTTTAAAAGTAATCACTTCATCAGACACCCTGTCAATACCCAATACCGACTCCATGCGCAAAAACTGTCGCAGTTTCCATTTGCCTGCTGTGAGCAATGGTGTGAAGTAACTGCCGTTTATTTTTACTGTTGACTCACGCGGGCGTGCTGTATAAAAATAAGTTCCATACTGACCAATTGCACTGAAATATCCCAATGAAGTATAATCGCCCACACCGGCAGTAAATCCTGCATACCACGTTCCGCTTCCGTTTTTTTCGCGGTAGCCAATGGTTGCTCCCAACATTCTTCCTGAGGGAACATCTTCTGTTTGTCCGTACTTAAACAAATATTTTTCGGTGTTATAAAAACGCGAAGAATATCCAATGCCTGCCAGATAAAAATTCTGATTGGTAAAAATTCCCAACGTATCAAACAGCGGTGATGGTTTTACAGGATATTGTTCGCTGTAGAAACGTGCAGTAGTAACCAGCCGCGAACCTCGCTGATAAGCGGCATTACCTCTGAGAAGTTTCAAAGCATGACCTACCCACAAATCGGTAATGTTTTGGCGGTAAGTGGTAATCTGAGTAGTATCGGCAGCAATAAATCTTGATTTCACATAATTCTGACTGTAGGCAGCACCACCTGCATAACGAGTGTCATAAGAATAAAACGGACGTTCAGCAATGATACTTTTCTTTTCGCCATGATAGGCATCGTAGGTGTAAGCAACCTTTGCCATGGCGTAGCTGCGCAAAATATCAGGAACCGTATAACCGGTTTCATACACATCCGCTTTTCTGTTGTAATACCATTTGTACGAATTCTCGAATGTATGACCCATACCGGCAAAATTTCTCTCTGAAATACCAATTCGTGTGGCAGTTTCCGAAGTACTTCCGGTTACAATTAAGCTCCATGCATCCAGCACATACACATTCATATCCACCTTGCCTGTGCTGTCGTTCAGGTGAGGGAGGATTTTTACTTCGCGCACATAAATCTGTTTTCGTATAAGCCTTTCCGATTCCTGCACTTGCAGTGAGTCATACAACTCTCCGGGCAATATCCGCAGCATACCCATAATCTGACTCGTTCTTGTTTTTCTATGCATGAAATTTCCTGCCTTGGGCAAAAATCCTGAAGGTCTTCGCAAGGTATCACTCAGCGAATATCCAAACGGATCGTAAACCGTAACATGTATATCACCAACCGCCAACCCCTGCCACTCCGGATTCTGATAAATCACTTCTGTTTTATCTGCTCTGCGTTGTTTGCTTGTTTTGCCTGCAGGCCTGAAAATAAGACGGTAAAACTGACGGAGGTACTTGTTGCCCGAAGTTTTGTTCTCCATATTACGATAGAGTTGCTGCGTACTGTTTTTAGCGCTGTCGGTTTGTGCATGCACATCTGCAGTAAGACAACAAAAACAGATGACAGGAAAAATTTTTCCGAAAAACCCTCTTACCAAAACTGAAAACATACACAACAAGCTGTTACAAAAATGCAAAGAAAAGATTTGCAGGATGAAATGCGAATATCAGAACAGCCAAGAATGAATTATTTTGAATATGATGACTTTTTTAAGAAGTTCCTTTGCTGATACTTTTCTTTTTGAAGTAAATTTCTTTTCTTTAGGGGGTGAAATGAATCAACAAAAAAGAAGCTCCACAAAGGTTTGCGGAGCTAAGAGTACAAATACTCTACGGCTTATAGCCTTGTTGCTTTTTTCTAAGAAGGAAATAATTTAATAGGATTCCAAAAACATAGTTTTGGATAAAATGACAAATAACACTAAACACAATCGCATAAGAATAACAACTCTTGAGCAGTTAGAGATGCAAAGTCTGTTGCATACACTAAATATGACACCGGAACAACGAATGGAATATCTTCTTAAACTTCGTTCAGTCATCCATGGAAATGATTTAAGTAAAACAGAAGAATTATTTTACAAAAGCAGAGTTAAGATACACCGATTAGATGAAAATTCTTGAGCCTTTATTTGTTGATGTGCTAAAAAATTGAATGAAACAAAAACTTCTTTCATGCTCATAGGAGGCTATGCAGTAAATTATTATGGTTATGGCAGATATACAGGCGATTTGGATATTTGGCTAAATCCTGATGAAGGAAATAAAAAACATTTTCTTGAAGCACTCCGTTTACTAAATATGCATCCTGAAGATATTGACCGTATAAGGAAATGTGATTTCAGAGAAGCTCAGGTGTTTTCTATAGGTGAGCCTCCATTACGAATTGATTTTCTTACTAAGGTTAATCTGGTAAGTTTTGAAGAAGCTTTATCTCATCAGAAGTTTTTTACAATAGAAGACTTCTCTGTTGCAGTCATTGGTTATGATCATCTCATTCTCACAAAAATAAACACTAACAGACCTAAGGACAAAAATGACATAGAGCAATTACAGCAAATTCACAATCCTGATAGAAAATAACTAATTCCTGCTAATGATAAAACACACTATTTACTTCGAAAATCCCTCCTATCTGAGTTTAAACAATGGACAGTTGTTTGTGCGCCTGCCCGGAATACCTACACTTCTAAGTTTGAAGAATTGAAAGAATTTAATCAAAGATACCCGATACTTGGGATCGAAAGTAAATTACAGCGTTTTGGCGCCATGACTTGCCCTGAAATAAGTTGACAGAAATGTTAGCTTAATTTCGCACAAAATGAGTCAAAAAAGTAAACCCAAAAGAGCCAAATTTTAGCCATCGCTTGGAAAACGGAATCATTAATTCTGTTATATTTGCCAATATTTGTCAAGACAATAATTTTATAATGGCGACACAACTCGGAGACAAAATCAGAGAGCTTAGAACAAAGCAAAACCTGCTTTTAAGACAAGTTGCCTCTAAACTTGACGTTGACACTTCTATCATCAGCAAAATGGAGAGAGGTGAAAGACCAATCAAGAAAGAGCAAATTGCAATCTTGGCTGACATACTTAAAGCAGACAAAGAAGTGCTTTATACACTTTGGCTGGCTGACCAAGTTATGGACGTGATAAAAGACGAACCATTGGCTGACGAAGCACTCAAATCAGTTTCTAAGAAAATCAAAAAAAGGAAATAGATGGCATCGAACTTTTTTACAAACCAAGGCGAGAATACGCTCTACAAAAAAATTTGTAGGTGTGTTTGAGCATATGCAAAATATAGAATTCTTCAAATCCGTTATTGGCTATTTCCGTGCATCAGGTTATTTCGCAATTCGCAAACACTTCCCTGAGAATTTAAAAGTAAAAATTATTGCAGGTATCAATGTTGACCCTTTCATTGCATTAGCTCAAAAACAAGGACTTTTATTTAATCTAAACGCAAAAGATACCAAAGAATCATTCATTGAATCGATTCAGCAAGACATCATCAATGCGAAGTATGGCAAAGACATTGAGGCGGGAATCTTACAATTGATTGGTGACATTGCAGACGGACGAATTGAAATAAGAGCACACAATTCAAAAAAACTTCATTCAAAATTTTACATTTTTCTTTCTCCGAATTTCAATGAGCACAATCCCAACGGGATGGTGATTATGGGTTCATCGAATCTTTCTGCACAAGGTTTAGGATTGGAAGATGTTGAGTACAATTACGAAATGAATGTTGAGCTAAGAGATTATGAAAACGTAAAATTTGCCAACACCGAATTTGAAAAGCTTTGGGAACAAAGCACGCCAATACTTCCAGTTGATGCACCGGCATTGATTAAGAAAACTTATTTAGATGCTGCTCCTACTCCTTTTGAACTGTATGTAAAATTCCTAATTGAATTTTTCGGTAAAAATATTGAATACGACCCGGACAGCATCAGCGATATTCCATTGAAGAAATTCAAAAAACTAAGCTATCAAATTGATGCAGTAAATCAGGGTTATGAGTTACTGTTAAAACATAATGGCTTCTTTTTAGCAGACGTAGTTGGAACAGGAAAAACGGTAATGGCTGCATTGTTGGCTAAGAAATTTATCATCAACAATGGACCGAAAACCAAAATTCTAATTGTTTATCCGCCAACACTTGAAAAAAACTGGAAAAGCACTTTCAAGGAATTTAGGATTGATGAAAAGTGCCATTTTATTGCTAATGGTAGTTTGAGCAAAATTGTAGAAGGCGACCACAACTATGCCGACAAAGAACGCTATGATTTAATTTTAGTTGACGAAGCACACAAATTCAGAAACCACAGAAGCCAGCAGTTTGAAAACTTACAAGTAATCTGCAAATCAGGACGTGAGAACATTGGTGGAATTGAAGGTTTTGAAAAAAAGGTTGTGCTGATTTCTGCAACCCCATTGAACAACAAACCCGAAGATATTTATTATCTCATTTCTCTGTTTCAAGATATAAGAAACAGCAACTTGGGAGAACCTAATCTGCAAAAGTATTTCTATCCGCACATTATCCGATACAAGACGCTTATACAACAAACACCGCTTGATTTACAAGCTATACAAGACATTTTCAACGACATCAGAGATAAAGTTGTCAAGGACATTACCATACGCAGAACCCGAACGGATTTAAAGAAAAATGAACGTTATGCAAAGGACTTGCAAGAGCAAGGTATCATTTTCCCGAAAGTGGCTGACCCATTTGCCAATGAATATGAATTACCCCACAACTTAGCAACGCTTTTTCTTGACACGGCAAACAGCATCATTGATAAAAATAAAATTGACTTTTTCCGCTATCAGGCAATTGCCTATTTGACAGACGAAGCAAATAACGGTCTTTATCAAAGTGCTCAGACAATTTCCCGTTCATTGGCTTTCATTATGCAAACGCAGTTAATCAAGCGTTTGGAAAGTAGTTTTTATGCTTTCAAAAATTCGTTGAATAAAATCACTGCTTCTACAAAGCAAATGATTGGAATGTATGAAAGAGACAGTGTTTTCATTGCCCCTGATTTAGATATTTCGGACTTGCTGAACAAAGGCTACACCGATGAAGAAATTGAAATTGAGATTCTGAAAATAGACGATGAAAAGCCAAAGAACAAAAAGTTCAAAAAAGAAGATTTCAAAGCAGGATTTATTGAAGGCTTGCGTAGAGATTATGAAAACTTAAACGCTTTAAACGAGAGATGGCAAGCCATAGAAGAACATAACGACCCGAAATGGAATGTGTTTATTCAATTGCTTGAAAACGAATATTTCAACAAGGACAAAAACGAGTTAGGCAAACTGGTAATCTTCACAGAATCGGCAGATACTTTAAATTACCTGACTTCAAGACTGAAAAAAGAAACGCTTTACAAAGTTCTTAGCATCACTTCCGACAATAGGAATAAGGAGTTTGAAACCATACGTGAAAATTTTGATGCCAACTACGAAGGAACTTTTAGAAACGATTACGACATCATTCTCACAACTGATGTATTAGCAGAGGGTATTAACTTACACCGAGCCAACGTAATTGTAAACTATGATACACCTTGGAATCCAACAAGACTTATTCAACGTCTTGGACGCATCAACCGAATTGGAACAAAAGCCCAATACATTTACAATTACAACTTCTACCCTTCCGAACACGGAGACAATCGCATCAATCTTCGTCAAAAATCTTTGGTAAAACTGCAAAGTAGCCACAGCACTTTTGGAGAGGACAACAAAATTTACACGCTGGAAGAGATTATAGACCAGTTCAGAATGTTTGAGGAAAAGGAAGAAGATAAAGATCTAAGAACAGAATATTTGGAATGGTTGCGTAAATATCGTGAACAGAATGAAGAGCATTTTAACACAATCAGAAAAATACCTTTAAAAGTCCGCTGCATTCGCAAAGCAGCAGAAAAGGAAATCAGTGTTGCTTTTGTGAAAAATGGCGACCACAAGAATATCTATTTGCATTCGGAAGGAAAGTCGTTTTCAATTCCTTTTGAAAAAGCAGTTAAGATTTTTGAAGCTCCAAAATCAGAAGATGGCATTTTACCTGTCCCTGATTTGCATTACAAACACATCAACAACATTTTAGAACAGTTTGAAAGAGACATCACTACTCCTGAAATGATTGGTGGCACTGATGACAAATTAGACGTAAGGTCAAACAAGGCTTTGAATGATTTGAATAATTGGTTAGCAAACCAAATTCTGTCAGCGCCTGAAGCCATTGAAGCAGGAACAAATTTATTGCCTTTGCTAAAGAATGGAACTTACACCAACCTGACCAATGAAGTTTACAAATTAAGAAACGAAACAAATCCAATGAAACTGGAAATGGAATTGATAAAGCTTTCCAGAAAATACACTTCCAAAATAAAGCGGGAATCAAAAAAGGACTTAGAACCCTTGCAACCAAAAATTATCATATCCGAAACTTTTGTATAATGGAGATTAAAAAAGACATATTCGTTCAAATTCAAAACATTATTTCCAATGCTCAAACAAAAGCCATTCGGGCAGTTGATAATGAACGGGTATTGATGTATTGGCAAATCGGAAAAATAATTTTTGAAGAGGAACAACAGGGAAAAGATCGTGCTGATTATGGTAAATATCTAATCAAAACCATTTCCGAAACTTTTCAACCACAATTTGGAAGTGGTTTTTCAGTCCGTCAATTAGAAATGAACAGACAGTTTTACCGAATATTCCCAAATACGAACGCACTGCGTTCGCAATTGAGTTGGACACATTTCCGAACACTCATACGTATTGACAATCAAGATAAAAGGGAATTCTATATTGCAGAAACTGAAAAAAACAATTGGACTGCCAGACAATTGGAACGACAAGTGAGCAGCCAACTTTTTGAACGTTTATTACTGAGTAATGATGTAAAGGATGTATTAGCTGTTGCCAGAGAAGAAAAAATGCCAACCGATGCCAAAGAAATTATTAAAGATCCAATGGTATTGAATTTTTAGGGCTTAAAAGAGAAGCGGCTTATTACGAAAAGGATTTAGAGTCTGCCATTATCACACACTTACACGATTTTTTATTGGAGATAGGCAATGGATTTTCTTTCGTAGCAAGACAAAAACGTATTCATTTAGAGGGGGATGAGTTTTTTATCGACCTTGTTTTTTACAACCGCCTTTTACAATGCTTTGTAATCATTGAAATCAAAACAACCAAACTCAAACACGAAGATATTGGCCAGTTACAAATGTATGTAAACTACTACGACCGTTATGAAAAGCAGGATTTTGAAAACCCAACTATCGGTATTTTGCTCTGTGCCGATAAAAACGATGCGGTCGTAAAAATTACCTTGCCCGAAAATAACAAAACCATCATCGCCAGTAAATATCAACTCTATTTACCTTCTGAACAACAATTGATAGCCGAAGTAAAGAAGGAAATAGAAAAACTGGACAACAAAAATGACGAACAATGACCATCACAGAAATAAGACATATCCTTGAAAGCCCATACGACAGAAAAGTTTGGAAAAACTTCCTGCAAACACAGTTTACCAACAATAAACTGAATGCAGAAGACCGTGTCATTTCGTTATCTGACAAAACATTGAGTAAGCAATGTTTGAGTTTGGGTAACTACGAACTAAACGAATACACCAAAATCGGAATCTTTGAAGTTGAACTAAATGAAAAAGTAAACATTACCCGAAACCGTGTTGCTTTAAGAAATTTAATTAAAGATTTGACTAAACAGGTTGCAGGTGCAATGGTTGTATTTGTACAGGGAGATAAATGGCGTTTCAGTTATATCAGCAAACGAAAAGTAAAGAACAAAGAAACCAACGAAATTCAGGAAAAAGAAACAGCACCAAAACGCTACACATACTTATTTGGTAAAGGTGAAAAAGCATTAACTGCAGCTCAACGTTTTGACAAACTTATTCAAAAACAAAAAGGCAATTTTTTCGATTTACTTTCTTTAGACGATTTCGAAGATGCTTTTTCGGTAGAAAAATTAAGCAAAGAATTTTTTGATAAGTATAAAGAGGTGTATGAGGATTTTGTCGAGTTTATTACCGGAAAGCGTTACGTGAAAAGAGGTAGTAAATGGACAGAAATTACTACCCATGAAGCACATTTTCAACTCCGCAATTACTTTGGTGGCGAAAATAAACATGCCCGAGATTTTGTGAAAAGAATGTTGGGTAGGATTGTGTTTTTATATTTCATCCAAAAGAAAGGTTGGTTAGCTGTTCCAAAGGGTAAAAAATGGGGTGAAGGAAATCCAGATTACTTATTTGAATTGTTTGATAAAGCAAAATACAAGGAGAGTTTTTATAGTGACTATTTGGTGCCTTTATTTTTCGATACTTTAAATAATCCGGGAGTTCAAAAAGACAGTAACGAATTACGCTTTCCATATTTAAATGGTGGTTTATTTGATAAATCTCAAGATTACCGGTACGATAAAATAGCACTACCATCTGAAATATTTGAAAAGCTATTTACAACTTTCAACAACTACAACTTTACAATACATGAAGATGCACCCGATGAACACACAGTAGCTGTTGACCCGGAGATGTTGGGGCATATTTTTGAAAACCTATTGGAAGATAATAAAGACAAAGGTGCTTTTTATACGCCAAAAGAAATTGTACATTATATGTGCAAGGAGAGTTTGAAGGAGTATTTACTTGCTCACGATGAAAAACTATTTACTGATAACGAAATTGCAGTTGTAGCAATTGAAAAAATTATTCAGCAACAAGAATTAAGTGAAGATGAGAGAGAATTTGCTGAAAAAAATGCTTACGCAATTATTGGCGCATTAGATAATGTAAAGATATGCGATCCAGCCATTGGTTCGGGAGCATTTCCGATGGGATTATTACAGGAAATATTTAATGCGCAAATCTATTTACAGGAACTTAAGGGATTTAAAAAAGGAATTACCGATGCAGAGATTAAAAAGCACATCATTGAAGAAAGCATTTACGGTGTAGATATTGATGCAGGTGCCGTTGATATTGCACGATTACGCTTTTGGTTAAGCCTGGTTGTAGATGAAGAGGTGCCTCAACCTCTACCAAATTTGGCATTTAAAATTGTTTGTGCAAATACATTGATTCCGCTAAGTACAGATAAAAGCATGCAGTATCAGATTGCAGGAGCTACGGATATTATTAAAGAAATAGAAAAGGTACGACATAGTTATTTTGATAGTAGTAAAGAGGAAAAGAAGGAATTAGAGCGCCAGTTTAAAAATCTACAAAACAAACTGTGGAATACTGCCAAAGACTGGGTTGTAAGCAAAGACGCTGAGATTTATCAAAGATTGTTAGAGTTTAATCCTTTTGAAGATAAAAGCTGTTCTTGGTTTGATCCTTGGTGGATGTTTGGCGTAAAAGATGGATTTGATATTGTTATTGGCAATCCACCTTATGTGCAGCTTCAAAAAGATAGTGGGAAATTAGCAAAACTGTATCAGCCATACCAGTATGACACTTTTGAAAGAACAGGCGATATTTACTCATTATTCTATGAACGAGGTGTTCAGCTATTGAATGACAAAGGCATACTTTGTTACATAACTTCCAATAAATGGATGAGGGCAAATTATGGAGCTAGCACACGAAAATTCTTTGCTGAAAAAACCTATCCACTTTTGCTCATTGATTTTGGTAATGTTCAGGTATTTGATACAGCTACCGTTGACACAAATATTTTTATCCTTCAAAACAAACCGAAAGCTAACAAGCACGAAAGTAAAGAAGCACTTGCAGTCCGCATAAACAATGACTTCAATATTGAAGACCAAAGTTTACAAGAGTTTGTATTAAGTAACGGTTATAAACTTTCATCATTAAATCACAACGCATGGGTAGTAGGTGAAAAAGATATCTATGACATAAAAGATTATGTAGAACAACAAGGCACTCCGTTGACTAAATGGGACATTGTTATAAACTATGGACTCAAAACAGGCCTGAATGATGCCTTTATAATATCAGGCGCTGAAAAGGACAAGCTAATACAAGAACATGAAAGTAGCGAGCAAGTATTAAAGCCAATTCTTAGGGGTAAAGATATCTCCTCTTGGTATCCTGAATTTGCGAATTTGTGGCTTGTTTATATTCCTTGGCATTTCCCATTACATGAAGATCCTTCAATAGTAGGAGCTACTCCTAAAGCAGAACCAGAATTTAGAAAGCAATATCCCGCAATCTACAATCACCTTTTAAAATTTAAAAAAGAACTATCCGCAAGAAACCAAGCTGAAATAGGCATAAGATACGAATGGTTCGCACTACAGCGATTCGGCTCAAATTATTGGAAAGACTTTGAGAAACCTAAAATCATATATCCAAATATGACCAAGTATTTACCTTTTGTATATGATGAAAAAGACAATTTCTATTCTAATGACAAAAGTTTTTTTTCTACTTGGGAAGCACTTAAAATACCTAACTTGTTTTTTCAACTCTAAGCTATTCAAGTATTGTTTCTCTGATAATTTCCCTGAATTACAAGGAGGAACAAGAGAACTAAGAAAGGTATTCTTTGACAAAATACCTGTCAAACAGATAACAGATGAACAAGAAATTCCATTTGCCAAAATGGTTGACTACTTGGTAGCGTTGAAAAAGGAAAATAGTCAAGAACCAACAGACCAGTTTATGTTTATCTACTTTGAGCAAATTGCTAATGCTTTGGTGTTTGAGTTGTATTTCAAAGAAGAGTTTAAATACATGAATCTTGAAATTGCAAAATACATTCGTGAACTGCCCGATTTGAATGAAAAAGAAAAAGCCTTACACCAATTGCGTAAAACATATGTTTCAATCAATCAAGATAATCATGCGGTAAAGCAATCGCTGTTTAGTATGCTTTCTATTCCTCAAATAGAATTAATAATGAATAGTGTAGAAATATGAGACGTATTACTTCAATAGAGTTTGTGAACTATAAGGCATTTTACAGAAGTGGAAATGAGAACAAAATCATTATCCCGCAAGGTAAAAGCGTTCTTTTCTATGGAGAAAACGGAAGCGGAAAGTCTAGTATATACGAAGGTTTAAAGCAATTTTTCAGTAGTTCAGAAGCAACAAGCGATACAGTCCCTTCAAGGCATATTAAAGTTTCGAAAACTCGTTTGGAAAATGAAGGTGAGCCAAACCAAACAGAAGTATTAAACGAGGTTGCCGTAAAAGTAACTTTTAATGATGGCACGAATGACGAAATAAAAACATTCGGAATACCAACTTCTAATACAGCAGGCACTGCATACATATCTAAAGCAAATTTGCTAAATACTTTCTTTTCTTATCGTGAGTTATTGAGAACTTATTTGATGGAAAATCCAAGAGATAGGGAGAAATTCCGGTTGAAGTTTGCAGAATTGGTAATTGAAGGAATCTTAGCAAAACAGAAAAATACAGGAACCCAGCAAACATTCCTAAAATCTTGGAATGATTTATTTATCCCAAGAGCTTGGTATAAAGATGAACTAATGGTAAAATTTACCAAGGGTCTGAATTATGAAATCAATCGAATTAATTTATTATTACCGTTTCTATTAAATTACTTTGAAACTGGATTTAGTGCTCAGCTCGAAGTTACCACAAGTGAAGTAGACAAGTATCACTCTCAAAAAGTTAACAGGTGGGGTAAGTATCCTATTTGTGAAATCGATTTGAAAGTTTCGTTGTTTGGGGAAAGCACAGATAGCGATGAAGAAAATCATCTTACTGTATTGAATGAAGCACGTTTATCATCTTTAGCCATTTCAATTTACCTCGCCTCATTAATAAACACTCCTCAGGATAATTTTGATTTCAAAATCCTGTTTCTCGATGACATTTTTATCGGTTTAGACATGGGTAATAGGCTTCCGCTATTAGAAATCCTCAAAAATTTCAAGAAGCCAATAATTGAACAATATGTTGATGGCGAAAATCCTATTGCTGAAAGAATTCAAGAAATAGATGGAGTTCAGCAGACTGAACCAAACCCTTTCTTTCGTGACTATCAAATATTTATTTCTACTTATGACAGATATTGGTTTAGTGTGGCAAGGAACTGGTTAGAATCAAAATCCAAAGGTAAATGGCACTACTTTGAGATGTTTGCAAACCAACAGGTAGGTTTAAATTTTAATACACCATTGGTTTATACTTCACTGAATTACATACAGAAAGCAAAATACCATTATTCGAAACATGATTATCCGTCCTGTGCAAATCACTTGAGGAAGGCTCTTGAAGAAAGATTAAAATCCTTGCTGCCACCAAATGAGCATTATGCAGAGTATGTTGATGCAGAAACCGGTATAATCGAAATAAAAAAACTGAAGACGCTTAATCAGTATCTCGAGAAGTTTATTAGCTATTTTGAAAAAAATGACATAGATGCTTCAGTACTTATCGACTTGAAAAATCTGAAGGACTGGTATTTTAATCCATTCTCACATGACAACATTCACACTCCTATTTTTAAACGAGAGCTCGATTTAGCATTAGAGCTTGTAGATAAATTGAACAAATTTCAATTCAATATTCTGCTTGAAGCTGGTAAACGACTGTATTTCAACTTCGATAATGGTGCAGGTCAGACAAGAAATTATAAAATTGAATTACGGGAAAATTTACGTTGGATAAAATCACATGAAGGAAACATCTTAACAAATCCAAGCATACAATGTTATGAGTGGACTAAAAATGATGAAGCTCCCGTTGCAGTTAATTGGACAATAAATGGAGGAAATCAACTACGACTCATCAGTTTCTTCAATAACAAGTGGAGAAGCCTTTTAGCTCAACCTGATATCCCAAATGTTTCTATGGAAAGACTTTGGAATGAGATTTACCAGATTGAAAACAACCAGCCATTGATTTCTTTAATCGTTTAGTAATGTTTATAACGCAACCCAAAATATTCATTAGTAGCACAGTTTTCGATTTAGCAAACGAAAGAACTGCTGCATACAATGCTGTGAATAAGGTGGGTGGTTTCCCTGTGATGTCAGAAAAAACAATGGAGGCGCAAAGCACCGATTCACTTACGGCTTGTTTGAGCAAGGTAATGGAATCGGATATTTATGTGCTAATTCTTGGTAGCCGTTATGGTTGGCAGCCCGAAGGAAAAGAATCTATCACCGAATTAGAATATCAAACTGCACGTAGCAAAAATATTCCTGTTTTGGTTATTAATACAACCTATCCCAAAGAAGCATTACAAAAGGATTTTGAAGGTCGGGTTGAGCCAAACTATTTTAGAAAAACGGTTAATGACGCATTTGAATTAGAAAGAGAACTTGAACAAGCTTTAAAAACTGAAATTGATAAAAAGCAGAACGAGTATTTCAATAGAACCGAAGCGGTTTATTCTAACCTCGTAAAGATTCAATTTCCAAGTCATTTATATATTGCCGATTTGGATATTGATAAGAAGGCCGTTAAGCAATACAACAAAGAAAGGAAACGCCCCTTTTTCAAACCTAGTTTACACGATTATGCAGTTTCTGCATTGTATATGCAGGATATTTCATTCCCTCACGACTGGTTGGTTTGGGATGGCAAAATTATCACTTTTCACAACCTTCAAGATGATTCAGTAGGCTTAACCAAAATAATTGACAAAGGAACAGCAGAACCTTTTTCTTGTGATGAGTTTTATGATACATCATCAGACCACTTATCTCAATTCAAGTATCTTTTAAAGAAATGCCTCGAAGCGAAACTTCATAAACTAAAAATCAAATGGTTTAAAGAGGAGAAGTTGTTTGTATTTCTTCCGTCACAATCCGATGAGTTAGGCAGATGGCAGCCAAGGTCTATTGAATGGACAAAAACAGTGAAGCGAGCAACACGTAAAGTTGTTGACGTTAAGTATGATTTAAAGGACAAGTCAAAGGTTTTTAATCTTAAATGTTTGGCATTCAAAACTGGCTTTGAAAACTTTGAAAACGACTGGTATTTAGCTTTAAAACCTGAATGGATTTTCCTTTGGAATGATTTGAGAGTATGCAATTACGCTTACAAGAACATTCAATGGCTCAAAAAAAATGAGCGTAATATGCACGTATTTAATCATTACAACTTTATACTTCGTTATCTCCAGCCGTCACAAATGGAATCTCTATTTATGGAATACATGGATTACCCTTTCTTAAAATTGGAGCAAATAGAAAAATTTGATTTTGCTCCTATTGTCCCTGATTCTGTGTGGAGTAGTTTGGAAGCTGTTGGCAATCAAAAGAAAATGACTGACGAAGATGGTAACGTAGATTTATTTGGAATATGAAAGCGGAATATATACAAGAACCATTTTTATTATTTGGCAAAGGCAAAAGCATTTGTCCAAGAGAAGGTATTTCCGAATTAAGTGTTTACGACACCGTAATTGAAGCAAGAAAAAATCAATTATTACTTGGAATTATTGGCATTGAAGAAGATGTTGAAAATCTGAAAAATTGGCTTAAAAGATTTGAAAGTTACATTCCTACAAGTCCAAAAGGTAAGCAAAAAGGCCTTTTCAAGTCCTTTCCCGGCTTCAATCAAGAAAAAGGATTTTGTGCTAAGTTCATTTACGATTCTAACTACGAACGCATCCTTTCTCCGAATGATATTAAGAAGATTTTGAAAGAACCTGATAGGGATAAGAAAGTATTAAATGCTGTTGACATGTTTGGTGAAAACATCGGGTTTCTTTCTGATATAAAGAACTGTGATGTTATCGTTTGTATTATTCCTAAAAGTTTTGAAGGGAAAATAGTAAAGGAGAATAAAGACGATGAACCAGTAGAACAGAATGCAGAAGATAATGGAGAACCAGAATTGGAATTAAATTTTAGACGTGCATTAAAAGCACGCGCAATGAAATACAATACTCCAATTCAACTTCTTAGAGAATATGTTTTACACGACAATAATAAATCACAAGATGCCGCAACAAAAGCTTGGAATTTTTGCACGGCACTATATTACAAAGGGCTTCAAACAATTCCTTGGAAATTAGATGTTGACGAGAATAAGCCAAAGGTTTGCTTTGTTGGCATCGGTTTTTACAGAAGTCGGGACAAAAAGACAATTCAAACAAGTTTAGCTCAAATCTTCAATGAAAATGGTAAAGGCGTAATTCTTCGTGGAACTCCTGTAATGGAGGACAAAGACGACAAAAAGCCCCACTTGACCTATGACCAGTCATTACATCTTTTGAAAGATGCTTTAACCAAATACAAATTTGCTACTGGCACAATGCCAGGACGTGTTGTGTTGCATAAAACTTCAAAATATTATGAAGATGAGCTAGATGGTTTTATTCAAGCAATGCAAGATTTAGGAATTACGGAGTATGACATCGTAACAGTTATGGAAACCGATTTACGTTTTTTTTAGAAATAATCTTTATCCACCAGTAAGAGGTTCCGTTTTTACATTGACTGAGAAACGGCACATTTTATATACAAGAGGCTCAGTTCATCAATATCAGACATATCCCGGAATGTATATTCCTGCTCCTTTGGAAGTTCGAATAGTAGAATCTGTTTCTTCTGTAAAAACAGTTTGCAAGGAAGTTCTTGGACTTACAAAGATGAATTGGAACAACACTCAGTTCGACAACAAATATCCCATCACAATTGGCTGTGCAAGACGAGTTGGTGAAATAATGAAATATCTTGGCGAAAACGAACAACCAAAAGAAACTTATGCTTTTTATATGTAACGAAAATAGCCCACGCATTTTGCAAGCACATTGCCAAAGCCCCACAAGCCAACCCGCAAGGCAAAGCTTTGTCAAATGGAGCGTAGCGGAATTCGTGAACACCTTTTAATAATAGATATGAAGTGAACAAAGAGCTTGCAAAGCCAACTAAAGACAAAATTGTTTTTAAAAAAATTTCCGGACACTTCAAAAAAAATAAAAAACACCACCCACAGCCCGACAACTTACCATCAATCAGTGATATCTAAATACTACATAAACAACGACCTGATAAGCATGGAGGACAGAAGGCCAGCTTACAACAGCGTGTTGCCATTGCAAGAACTTAATCAAAGATTCCCGATACATCGGGTTCGAAAGTAAATCACAACGCTCCAACTACGAGGGAATTCTTCGTGATGATTGAAAGAACTTAATCAAAGATTCCCGATGTGTCGGGATCGAAAGTAAATCACAACTAAGAATAATATAGCCATGCCGTATCAAAATTGAAAGAACTTAATCAAAGATTCCCGACACATCGGGATTCGAAAGTAAATTGAATAATTTTTGAAAGATCAGAACAGGATAAGTTTGCTCTCTGACTTAAAAACCTTCCCGTAAAAAATAAATTTCAGTTGGTAACCAACTGTTACTTCAGTTTGGCCAGACTTTCTTTTATTCTGCGAATGGCTTCTCTGAGTAAGTCGTCACCGGTGGCATACGAAAAACGGATGCAGCGGTTGTCACCAAAAGCTTCGCCTGTTACCAGTGCTACCTTGGCATCCTGCAGCAAATACATACACAGGTCTGAAGGTGTTCTGATTATTTTTTGTCCGTCAGTTTTTCCAAAGTAATAGCTGATGTCAGGAAACACATAAAAAGCTCCCTCAGGTTTGTTGGTTTTCCATCCGGGAATATCCTTCATCAGGTCGAGAACCATATCACGTCTTTTGTGAAATGTGTCCACCATTTTTTTTCTGTCGTCAGTAGTTACGCTGATGGCTGTCTTTGCAGCTTTTTGTGCAATGCTGCATGCTGCTGATGTAAACTGTCCCTGCATTTTATCACATGCAGTAGCGATATCCTGCGGTGCAGCCATGTAGCCAATACGCCACCCTGTCATGGCATAACCCTTACTCACACCATTCACCACAATCACATTGTTTTTTATCTCTTCAAACTGGGCTATGCTTTCGTGTTTTCCCACAAAGTTGATGTGCTCATAAATTTCGTCAGACAATACGATGATCTGCCGGTGTTTTGCAAATACTGCAGCAAGTGCCTTCAGTTCGTCACGGCCATACACTGTTCCTGTAGGATTGCATGGCGATGAAAAAATAAACATTCTTGTTTTTGAAGTGATGGCCTTCTCTACTTCTTGTGGTGTAACTTTAAAATCGGATTCAATAGTTGTGTTGAGACATACCGGAATGCCTCCTGCCAGTTCAATTATCTGAGAATAACTCACCCAATAGGGTGCCGGCAGCAGTACTTCTTCTCCCGGATTTACACAACATAACACAGCATTGGCAATACACTGTTTGGCACCGGTGCTCACTACTATCTGCGAAGGTTTAAAATCAAGGTTGTTGTCTTTCTTAAATTTTTGTGCAATAGCTTCGCGCACATCTCCATAACCTGATATAGGAGGATACTTCGTAAATCCGTCATCAATGGCCTGTTTGGCAGCATTGCCTATATATTCAGGAGTATTAAAATCGGGTTCACCAAGGCTCAGGCTGATGACGTTATGTCCCTGCTCCTGTAATTCGCGGCTGATGCGCGCCATGGCTATGGTTTGCGACTCTTCTAAATTTTCTACACGGTCTGCTAACTTTCTCATTGCAGTTTTTATAAATAAGAAATGCAAAGCTAAAAAAGGTTGTCATCCAAAACAGTAAAAACAATTGCTTAATTAACGACTACCTGTGAATTGCTCAGCAATGCATTTTCAAAAAATTAAAGTTGATCTGATGTTTCATTTTTCCCTGCTTACAGGCGTATCGCTGTAGGCGTTTTTATCAATATTGTGTCCACGGGTTCCGCGAAAACGTTTCCAGAAACCTTCTCTCTCGGGCAATGCGGTAAAATTTTCGACCTTTAAAGCAGAAAAATCCAGTACAGGGTCTGTCATGGTAGGTTGCATAGCCCTTAAAGTATCAGCAATAAAAGGAATAATCCCTACTTCGCGGCTTACTTTTCGTTTTATAAACGACTTCAGCAATTTGCTCTGAAAAGGGTCTGATGCAAGTGCAACGGTGTTGAAGCCGAGTTTTTTTGCCTTCTTATAACTGTAGTAAATATTCTCAGTGCTGTGTTCGGCTTTGGTTTCGGTAAAAATATGTTCGGCAGGTATTCCGATTGCTTTGGCATACATGGCCATCACTTCTCCTTCCTTATATGGGGTATAAACAGAACTGCCACTGTACATGATGTTGCGTGCAATTCCTTTGTCGAAAAGATATTTAGACCAATACACGCGCGCTTTCATCACATCACTCCATTGCCCGTTGACAAGTGGCACACCGGGCACTACAATGATATCGTAGGTTTTCTTTTCTGCATCTTTAAGCAAGCCGGCAGCCTTGCGTGAATTGAAATAACATGAACTGAAAAACAAGAGCATTGTTGCAGAAGCCATGGCAACTGTTAGTTTATTTGGCATAAATATTCTGATTTAATGAAGGTGTGTCAGAACAACAAATGTACTTTACAAAAGTTTCTTAAACCATTACAATTCTGTTTACATTCTGCTCTTTATCCACTGATTCATATCTTCTTCAAAAATATCGAGTGGCAGGCATCCATTTTCCAGAATATGATTATGAAACTCTTTTATGCTGAATTTATCTTTCAGCTCCTGCTCCGCTTTATGCCGAAGCTCCAGAATTTTCATCTGTCCGATTTTATACGACAGTGCCTGCGCAGGATATGCCATATACCTTTCAATCTCTGCTGTAATATCAGCTTCGCTTTCCATTTCATTGTCTAACGAAAACTGTATAGCCTGCTCGCGGGTCCATCCTTTGAGGTGCATACCCACATCTACTACCAGTCGTATGGCGCGATGCATCTCTTCTGACAAGCAACCAAAATACTGATAAGGGTCGGTATATAATCCAAGTTCTTTGCCCAGCGATTCGCAATACAATGCCCAGCCTTCGCCATTGGCACCGTACCAACCAAATCGTCTGAAGTCGGGCAGCGAAGTATTTTCCTGCTGCAATGAAATCTGATAGTGATGTCCCGGAATTGCTTCGTGCAAAAACAAATCTTCCATACCTACTTCACTGTATTTGGCGGGGTTTAATATAGGAACATAAAACACTCCGGGCCGTGTTCCATCGGGTGAACCCTGCATATACTCTGCACTGGCAGATGCTGCACGAAATGCTTCTGTCTGTCTTACTTCAAATGGCGATTTAGGTGTTTTGTCAAAAAGTTTTTTCAGTTGCGGCTGCATACGTTTTTCAATATCGAGGTATGCATTCAGCACATCTGAATCTTTTTTGAAAGGATAAAATTTAGGATCGGTATGCAGGTAGTGAAAGAATTCTTTCATTGTTCCTTTATATCCTGTTTCCTCTTTTACTTTTTCCATTTCTTTTTGCAAACGTGCAACTTCCTTTTGTCCGATTTCAAAAATTTCGTCAGGAGTAAGGTTGGTGGTTGTCCATAAGCGGGCAAGATGAGCGTAGTATTCTTTTCCCTGCGGAACATTGGAAATACCTACTGCTTCAGGACATGCAGGAATATATTCTTTCTCAATAAAATCGTACATACGCTGAAAGCATGGGTTCAGCTCTTCGGTAATAGCTTTGGCATAAGCATCTTTCAGTCGTTGCTTATCAGCATCACTGAAAGAGTCAGGCATATCTTTAACAGGATTATAAAAAATACTTTCTTCTGCTTTTGCAGCAATGAGTCCTTTGTACTGTGGTAATGTACGCTGCATCAAAATGCGAGCAGGCATAATACCTTCTTTCATTCCTCTGCGCATGTTTACGATAGCTGTATCCTCATACACTACGAAGGCAGTAATTCGTTTCAGAAAATTGTCATAGTCTTTTACCGTTTTGAAAGGTTGATTGCCGCTGCCTGAGCCAAGCACCGGAAAAGCCAGTTGCAATCCTGTAAACTGATTCACCGGCATCAGGTTAAAATGAAAAGAAAGTTCTTCCAGTTGAATTTTCATTTCACGCACCAGCACTTTATAACTGATTAAATCCTGTCCTGTAAGTTCAGGTTCGTTGATGGTTTCGAGTTGCTTCTGATAGCGGGTATAAAAATTACGAAGTGTATCACGGTAACTTTCACTGATGTCGTTAGGAAGTAAATCATTGTAACGGTTATCGTTAATGGCAGTAGCTTCCAAAGGGTAATACTTCAGCCGCTCCTGATAATAATTATTTGCCAATTCCTTTAATTCATCCGACATGGAACGAACTGTTTTCTGTTCGGGGTTGTTGCAGGCTGCAACTGTTCCGATTAACACCAGTGCAAGTAATATGTTTCTCATACATTATGAATTTATGGTTCAAAGGTAACGGAGAAAATAAACTTTACAAACCTCAGGCGAAATTTAATCTTTGTTAACATCTGATTTAATTCCTAATCTGATTTCAGGATATAATTATCTTCGTATTTCTATAAATAAATCGTCTCTATCAGAAATGAGCAAGAAGAAAAAAACTGCCGGAGCCAAATCCTGAGCAGAAATCATTTGACGAACTAAAACAAATGCTAAAAAATCCGTCTGATGATCCGATTGATTTAAGATCATGCATGGGTTGTTTTAGATGGTTATTCAAATGGGCTCTGATTTTGGTGTTATCAGTAACTCTTGTGAATTTTATAAAAGAAAAGATTCATGAGAACAAAGCAAAAAAAATCAGCAACCCCGATAACAGTTATGACGATGACAGCCGTCAGCCAGATATGAATACTTCATCATCCGGTATTCCCACTTTCAGGTCTGATAGCAACAATAATTCTTTCGATGCAAATGAGAAACCGTTACTCAATCCCACATCAGATAATGATACTGTCATCAACCCTGACTCCTTACGCAAGTGGCGCAATCAGCAAAAGGAAATTGAAGAGCTGAAAAAAGAATTACAAAAACAAAAGCAAAAAAATATGAGCCGCGAAGAGATTGAAGATTATATTGATCAGGAAATTGAAAACAGATTGGATCATTAGTCCTAAAACAAAACTTAAATCTTCTGTTTTATTTGTACTGCAAAGCTTCAGCAAAAGAAGTTATCAAATTAAAAAAGCGATCGAAATGCGATAACGTTAATGTATTGCACTTATCGTGAATATCATGATACCAGGGTGCACCTCCCATGGTATAAATAAAAAAAGCAGGTACTCCCTTTTCTGAAAAATAATAGTGATCGGAATTTCGTGCTTTTCCACGCTGATGAACAGAGGGCAATGCATGCATTGCAGTATTCAGACTATCGAGTAAATTAAACTGGTTTTTAAATTCAGTAGCATTCACAACAGTAATTCCTTCAGAACCATTACCTGCCAGATCGAGATTAATCAGAAAATGAATGGATGCAAGTGGCAGCAAAGGATGTTCTGTATAATACTTTGAGCCAAGCAGTCCTGCTTCTTCGGCACTGAAGGCAATAAACAGCATGCTGTATTTTGGTTTGTTGATTGCTATTGAATAATGTCTGGCCAATGCAAGCAACATTGCCGTGCCACTGGCATTGTCATTGGCTCCCGGGAAAATAGTTTTTCTTCCCATCATACCCAGATGATCGTAATGTGCCGTAAAAACAATGAATGAATCGGGTTGCTCACTGCCACGTATCATTCCCAATACATTTTGTGTTTGAAATGCAGGATAAAAGTGCTGACTGATGCTGAATGAAATATTCTTTGCTGAAGAATCAAAAACACTTTGCAACATTCTGAATACAGGAATACCAAAAGGCTGTGCACCCACACTCCAGGTAAGTTTTTTTGGTTCCGTAATCAGAATGGCTCCTTTGGTTTTGGTATAAAGCAAACGGTCTTCGGATTGTCGCAGTAGTTCATATACTTTCTGTGAAATGACAAAACAGGTGTCGCTGTTTTCTATTAGGCGATTCAAGTCAGTGGAATCTGCAAATGCCAGCGGCAAAGTTTTTTTACCACCTGCTGATGAAGGATGCACAAGATAATCCTCTCCGGGTGTCAGCATTTTATCTCCGAGTGATAACTGCATTTTGCCGGGGAAAGTGGTTACAGGAAACGTGAATTGCTGAAACCATTTGTCACTGACGGGAGTCAGGCCGCAAAGTTTAAACTGTTCACGGATAAAACAGGCTGCCTTATGATGTCCGTTCTTTACATAACCACGGCCTGCCATTTTGGGCGATGTCAGATAACAGATATCTTTCATTGCCTGCACATGCTGTGCCTGCAAAGGTTGCCAAAGCAACAGCAGCAATGCCATAACCGTTGTTATGCTTTGCTGCCTGCTTACATTCATATAAATCGTCTCTGAAGAAGGTCTATAAACTGTTTGTACACGTCAGAAGTTTTGTCTGAATGAAACTGAGAAACTACTTCCTTATCAAAATACATGTAGGCATCAGCAAAAGTTTTGGAGTTGTTGAGTTTGTCAATAGCTTGCTGATAAGCCTGATGGTTGTTGTTAAACAACTGACTGATGAATAAAAATTTTTCGTTTATACCGATAGCTTTAACCAAATCGGCAACAGGACTGAGTTTGAGTTTGTCGGCAACAGCAAAGGCATGTTGTTCTGCGCCAATTTTATCGTGAATGGTTTCCGACTCATGAAACTGCTGTGCAATGGTAGGCTCACTTTCTTTAAAAATACCTGAACGAACTGCCTGCACTTCTGCAACCAAAGGTTTAGCAGGTTCTTGTTTCTGTTCTACTATCGGCTCGATTTTCACCTCAGGCTCAGGTGTAAAAGAGATTTGCGGTTCCGGTGTTGATGGTGTAACAGCCACTATCGTTTCATGTTTTTCTTCAGCTGGCTGTATATTTTCCGACTTTTCTTCAGTCAGGTTAACGGTCTCAATAATTTCATGCTGCACATTGGAAACCGGTGTACTTTCAACTTGCATCAACTCTATGCCGGATGAAGGAAAGTGTTGAACCGGAGGTTGAACAGAGTTTCCCTCCACTAACTGAAGCATATTGATTTTATCATACAAACGGATCATTTTTCCTTTAAGCATATCCAGTTCGTCATCTTCAGGAATTCGGTTGCCCGCAGTGAATACAGCAAACTGACGACTGATTTGCTCCAGTGCTGTACGTATTTCTTCGACTACAGATTGTTTTGTCATTAAATTGTGATTTTTGTTCTAACGCAGTATTACTATTTACATTTTCCTTTTGGAAAAATTAATTGTATTACTCAGTGAATTTTCACGTGCTAAATTAATTGTCAGACATCTGTCAATATTGTGCTGACTTTGATTTTTATCAACAAAGTAAGGGGTATAGTTTTTTCCCGTGGAAATACTTTTGTCCCCCGTGAGAAAAGCAGCGTTTATATTCATTTTTCTGATTCAGTCAACAGGCCTCTTTGCTTCGGAACATACTCTGGTAATTAAAGATGCAACTGACAACAGAGCAGTAACGGGGGCTGTGGTGTTTTTAAATTTACCTTCAGGAAAAACCAACGTTTATCTACCTGACTATAAAGGGCGTGTTACCATGTCGCTACACGACACTGAAAAATCTGTAGTTGAAATAAAATGTATTGGTTATATTTCTCAAACGCTCACTTCGCTCACATCCGGTGAGCAAACCATACATCTGCATCGCAGCGAAATAACACTTGATCAGGTAGCTATCACTTCTACTTACACTCCTGTACCGGTAATGCAGTCGGCTTATACAGTGAAAATTATTGACAAAGAACAGATTTCTTCAATGGCAGCGGTAAATGCTGCTGATGTACTCGGCAAACAACTGAACATGCGCACGGGTTACGATCAGGCTTTCGGAAGTACTTTGACGATGCAGGGCTTGGATATGAACAATATCAAAGTGCTGATTGATGGAGTTCCCGTTATCGGCAGAATGAATGGAAATATTGACCTGAGCCAGCTCAACACTTCCAATGTGGAACGCATAGAAGTGGTTGAAGGACCCATGAGTACTTCTTACGGTACTGATGCAATTGCAGGGGTCATCAACATTATTACCAAACCACAGAATATCAGAAAAAATTCGGCATCGGCCACTGCATATTACGAAAGTATTGGCACCTACAATGCTGACGTAAGTGCTCAGGCTGCACTGAATAAAATTAATCTGAAACTTTCTGCCGGACGTAATTTATTTCAGGGATGGAATCTGACAGACGACAGAAGGGTGTATGAATGGAAACCTAAAACACAGTATTATGGTTCGGCAATGATAAGTGCTGTTTTTGGCAAAGTAAAACTGAACTATCAGCTCAACTTGTTTGATGAAAAAATTACAGACAAAGGGCCTGTTACCATCACACCGTTTTCAGCTTATGCCTACGATTCATATTACAAAACACTGCGACATAGTCAGGTGATAAGCTATGACTACTATGCTGACGAAAAAAATAAAATTACAGGTCACGTTTCTTACTCTTCCTACAACAGAAGAAAAGAAGTGTATTTTAAAGATATGGTTGCTCTTCAGCAAACTGAGCTTACAACTCCTGAATTTCGTGACACTACAACATTTGCTGCATGGAATGTCCGCAGCACATGGAATCACATCAATGACTCACGTAAAATAAATTTTCAGACAGGGATAGATATTAATCTTGAAAACGGAAACGGCAAGCGACTCGACCGCAACCGGTATGTGGATGATTATGCAGTTTTTGCCAGTGCTGAATATACAGGGATAAAAAATCTTCTCATCAGACCGGGCTTGCGCTATTCGTACAACACCATGTACAAAACTCCGCTGCTTCCATCGGTGAATGTAAAATATGATATTACTTCTGCTATGGCAGTGCGTGCAAGTTACAGCAAAGGTTTTCGTGCTCCCGGACTGAAAGAGCTGTATCTCGATTTTGTGGATATCAATCACAACATTCAGGGCAATCCTGATATTCAACCTGAGTCGTCTGACAACTATCAGCTGTCACTGAACCATCGCTACAAAACAGGAAAGCTGCAATTGGAATCAGAAATAAAAGGTTTTTATAATAAAGTGTCGAACCTGATTACATTAGCACAGTACAGCGATACATCCAACCTTTACACCTACATCAATGTTGGACATTACACAGCAACAGGTGCCGAATGGACGGAGACAGTAACTTATGGCAACTGGTCGCTGAGCGGTGGTGTAGCATATACGGGCAATTCTTCGCAATATGCAGAAGGCAGCAATAATCCGGAATGGTACACACAGGTCAACGGTGCTCTCGGATGGCAATGGCCGGCAGTTGGAGTTAATGTGAATGCTTATTATAAATATAACGGAGCCATGCCGGTGTTTGTGGTAGATGATGCTGAACAAGAAAGTATTCTGCGAAGCGAAGCTTATCAGGTGATGGATATTATTGCCGGTAAATCTTTCTGGAAAGAGCGATTCACATTAAGTGCAGGGGTAAAAAATCTTTTCAACGTTTCAACTATCAGACAAATGTCAACCGGTCAGGTGCATGGAAGCAGCAGCAGTTCATCATCCGTACTGCCGGGCAGACTTTACTGTATTAAACTTCAACTGAGTCTTTAGCAAATGAAAAAAACAAAACAACTTTTATTTTTTGTTTCTGCAATCATCACAACATTGCTGTTTGCATCCTGCGAAAAAGACAATGACAAGGCAATAGTACTTCCTCCTATTGACACCACCATGAGTTCCATGCAGGTGAGTATGGGAGTGAATTATGACACCATGATATTTGTAAACCTGGCTACAGGAGATACTAAATACAGTGCTATCAAAAGTTATGACCTGGCTTTTGAAGCATCACCGCAGGGACAATATATCTATCTGAATACAGGTAAGTATATGTTTGCATGGCGTTCAGCTTCAACTGACCTTGCAAATACGGATACAACAGGATTGGTGTGGGCAACAGATGCTGATACCTGGTTGGGCGACAGCACTGCTTTTGGAAAAAATAAGGATGCTTCAGGAAACTGCAACAACACTGTTGTAGTGATTGACCGTGGCAAGTATAACCACTTCGGCAGCGACAGATACAGAAAATTACAGATAGTTTCAATCAGCAGCAGTGAATATGTAATACGTTATTCCAAACTTGACAACAGCGATTATCACGAATTCACTGTTCCAAAAGACGACACCTATTCGCTCATGTATTTTAGCTTTTCCAATGGCGGAACCATGGTTTCATTGGCTCCACCCAAAGATCAGTGGGACATTGTTTTCACGCGCTACATACATACATACTGGGAAGAGACGTTGCAGTTCAGGTTTTATCTCGTAAACGGAACCATGACCAACAGATGGAATGAAACGTCCTGTGCCATCCTGAAAAAAGATTCAGTACCCGGATACAAACCTTTTGATGTATTCAATCATAATGACATTCCCAATTTTCCATTCTATGCTGATGCAGATATCATGGGCTTCGACTGGAAAGATTTTGATTTCAACACCAATATGTATTACATCGTTCCGAATTTATTTTATGTGATAAAAAACCATAATGGTGAATATTACAAACTGAAGTATTACGATTTCTACAATGCGCAGGGGTTGCGCGGATGCCCGGCATTTCAATATCAACGAATTTTATAACATCAATACTATAATTACATGATACATTTATCAACTATTAAAAAAACCATATTAGCATTACTGCTTCCTGTAATGGCAACTGCACAAGTGCAACAAACAGTAACTACCAACACAGGATATGCCGATCAAACATTTTACAGCATGGCCAATGCAACAGTATCAACAGTCAGCAATACCGACTGGGATCTGGCATTTCAGATTTCAGGATTTGAAGCTGCCATACTCATTAATTCAAAAAATAATGTGAAGCTGTACAACGCAAATAAAAATGTTTCGGAGTGGTTAAGCATGACAGTTGCCGACACCGCAGGCATGACCAACAATGAGCTTTTAAATAATGAAGCACACATGTTCAATGGTGCTTTCAACACCACTGCTGATACAAGTAATCAATTCGATTTGGGATGGGGTATTTATGATCTGGGAACTCATATTATCATGGGCGACTCAATTTATTTTATCAAACTCAGCAACAATACATATAAAAAACTTTGTATTGAATCTTTGTCTAACTCTACTTACAACTTTCGCTATGCAGATTTAGACGGCAGCAATGAAGTATTACGTTCATTCAACAAACTGAATTATCCCGGCAAAAATTTCGGGTACTACTCTATTCAAAATGATCAATATTTAGACCGTGAACCTCTGAAACAGGATTGGGATCTGAGCTTTGCACAGTATGTTGACCATTTTATCAATTACAAAGTTACGGGAGTGCTTACCAACGACAGTGTGCAGGCAGTAAAAGCCTATCCTGTGGATGCTGCTACAGCAACTGATGCAGGACTTACTTATTCTTTTGACAACAACATCATTGGCTACGACTGGAAATCTTTTAACGGAACCACATACGTTGTTGCCGACTCTACTGTTTATTTTGTAATTGACCGTCATGCACATAAATGGAAAATTGTTTTTACCGGCTTTGGAGGTTCTGCAAATGGTAATTTTTATTTTGACCAGTATGACTTAGGCCCGTTAAGTGTAAACGATGTAAAAACGGTTGATGTGGTTTCATTATATCCCAACCCTGCTACTGACAACACATCACTTGTGCTGACTACAACAAAAAATCAGCAGGCAGAAATTAATATCTATGATATCAGCGGAAAAAGTGTTTACAAAAGCAATTATCAGTTGGCAGGTATGCAACGGATAGATATCCCTACTGCCGGATTCGCAGCGGGCATTTACGTAGTAAACATTCAAACCGCAGGTGAGCAAACACAGCTTAAATTAGTGAAGAATTAATCTGAATGTACATTTAATAAAATGTTACTCTGAGATATTGGTTAATCCCCCTCTTGCATCAGAAATAAAATGATGTAAGACATTAAAGGCAGGTATTCATTTACCTGCTTTTTTTATTACATTCAATCTCTATTTATTACTCAGATCAGTTATATTAAAATAACCCAGATCATCTCTTATATCAAGAGTTTTCTCATCCACTCCTTTCAATTCAAAATTTTGCCATGAGGTAGTTACTTTCAGCGATTGCATGGAAGAACCTTTGCCAACCCAAACGGGGAGATTAAAATCTTTTACATCCGCTTTCCATCGGCAACGTAAGGTCAGCGGATTTGTGCTTTTTACTTCATATTCCAAAACCGGTATGGCTGAATGTCGCAGATACTGATTAAATACAGGTGACAAATCAATGCCGCTTTGCTTACTTATATAGTCTTCTATTTGTTGAGTGGTTACTGTTTGCAATGCAAATGTTTGTTGTAATCCAAGTATAATCGAAAACCATAATGAATCGTTGTTGATATAATTTCTGATGGTATGCAGCATCAGACTCCCTTTGGGATACATATCACCACTTCCCTCTTCGTTAACATTATAATGTCCTATAATGGGACGATCATTTGAAACTTTATTTTTCAGTGCATTGACGTAGTCATTCCCTTTTTGCTTTCCATACAAACATTCCACATACAGTACTTCAGCATAATTTCCAAAACCCTCATGTACCCACATATCGGCAATGTCTTTTGTAGTGATGTTATTGCCCCACCACTCATGTGCCGTTTCATGTATGATAATGTAATCAAACTCAACACCTATTCCCGAATAATCCATTCCTAAATATCCATTCTTGTATTTATTGCCATAGGCAATACAGCTCTGATGCTCCATGCCAACATAGGGCGTTTCCACAAGTTTGTATCCGTCACGCCAGAAAGGATATCGTCCGAAATATTTTTCATAACAGGCAAGCATCGGCTTCACCTGCTGAAACTGTTTTTTTGCTTTTTCGAGGTTGTATGGTTTCACATAATAATCAAGCGTAAGAGAATCTTTTCCGCTCACATATACATCACTGAAATGTGTAAACACTCCCACATTCACTGTCACATTATAGTTGTTGATAGGATAGCTCACAAACCAACAGTATTGTTTTTTTCCATTATCAACATTTTTTACCTCACGCAATCTTCCGTTTGAAACATCCATCAGCGAAGCGGGTACGGTAATATTTATTGCCATACTGTCCGGCTCATCACTCTGGTGCTCTTTACAAGGCCACCATACACTGGCACCTGTCCCCTGACAGGCAACTGCAGCCCACGGCTGATCATCGGCATCTTTCGTCCATTTGAATCCACCATCCCATGGAAGCATTTTACCTTCCTTAGGTTGGCCGGAATAATGGATGGAGATATAAGTTCGTTCGCCATTATTGATTTTTGTATTCATGGTAATAAACACGGCATCTCCATCGCGGGTAAACCGCAATGAGTTGTTTCCGCGATCGGTGATATAGGCTATTTTCAAAAGAGAAGACAGGTCCACCTGCATCACTTCAAAATCACTTACTGCATCAAAATAAATTTTGTTATATCCGCTGATGGATTTATTCTCTATGTCAATATCCACATTCAGGTCATAATAAGTAACATCATAGCAGGTACGGAAAGGTGTCAACATTCCGCGAAGAGAATCAGCATGAGTAAATATTTTTTCTTTACCCGACAGATGCTGCGCAAAGGATGACTGCTGCAGCAACACTGCCATACAAAACAGCATGGCCTTTAATACAGGTCGCGTCATAATAATTGGTTTTGTTACACAAAGCTAAAATTAGAAGCCTTACCATATTCGGGCATAACGAAATTTAACAAATGTTCAGAAAAGTATCGCTGATGCCCTTTTTAAGATAAAATTTTGGTACGGCATTTGAATAGATAATTTACCGAATTAAAAGTATAACATTTAAAAACAAAGACAATGAAAAAGGTAACTGCTAAAAAAACCAAAAGAGCTAAAAAAATTATTACTCAGCCAAAAGCCATTCTCGCTTTCCTGCGCGATTTATTTGCTGAAGAAATTGAAGCACTTAATTCTAAGAAGATTACATTATCTCATTAATCAGCATCGTTCAGTAAATCCCATACCAGAGTCGGTTCAAACCCGCGCGAAATAACCTGTCGGGCAATTTTAGCTTTGCGTTTGACCATATCTTTTTCTGTCACTCTGGCATTTTTTTCTGAAATAATTTCTGAAATGCATTTTCTGTAGTCGCCAAAGCTGATGCTGTTTAATGCATAGCGAATACAATAGTCAGAAACTTTTTTCTGTTTGAGGCCCTGTTTGATTTTTATTTTACCCCACTTTTTTATCCTGAATTTTCCACCTGCATAGGCCACTGCAAAACGTTGTTCGTTTACATAATCTTCTGTTACAAGCAAAGCCAGTGTTTCCTCCACATCACTTTTATGCAAGCCCAATGAATAAAGTTTATCCCTCACCTCCTGTTGCGAGCGCTCCTGATATGCGCAATATTTTTTTGCCTTATTCAGAATGTCGCTGCTTACCATTTAATCCACTACATTTATTTTAATGGTATTGGCTCTTGAACGCTTATGCATGGGTGTGCTGGCCACATGTATGATTACATCACCTGCATCAATGTAACCGTCATTCTTCAGCGTATTCTTAATATCGTCAATGGTTTGGTCGGTGCTGATGTATTTGTTGTAATACAATCCGCGCACTCCCCACACAAGATTCAGGGTATTGAGAATAGGTTTGTAATCCGTAAAAATAAAAATACCTGCTTTAGGTCGCTGGCTCGAAATTTTGAATGCCGTATAACCTGAATGTGTCATTGCAGCAATGGCTTTGGCTCCCGACTGTTGTGCAAGCTCCACAGCATGGTAGCAAAGGGTGTCGGATATAAATGTTTTGGAATGTTTGTCGGGCGAATTCATTCGGTAATAAATACTCTGATCATATTCAATTGCCTGAATAATCCTGCGCATAGACTGCACCGTTTCAACAGGAAATTTTCCTACGGAAGTTTCGGCACTCAGCATAAGCGCATCAGCACCATCATACACAGCATTGCCCACATCGTTGGCTTCGGCACGTGTTGGCCTGAAGTTGGTAATCATGCTCTCCATCATTTGTGTTGCAATGATTACAGGAATTCCGGCAGCACGACTTTTGTGCACCAGTTTTTTCTGAATGATAGGTACCTGTGCAAGATCAATCTCTACACCCAGATCACCACGTGCCACCATAATGCCGTCAGCGACTTCAATAATCGCATCCATATTACGAACAGCTTCGGGTTTTTCGATTTTTGCAATCACACGCATCGGCTTGCCATGTTCTTTGATAATATTTTTCAGATCAATAATATCCTGTGCCGTGCGGACAAATGATAAACCTATCCACTCAATATCATTTTCAAGAGCGAATGAAATATCTTCCCTGTCTTTTTCGGTGATAGATGGAATACTGATTTTGGTGAATGGAAGATTAGCTCCTTTGCGCGACATGAGCACACCACCATTGATGACCTGCGTAACCACATCGCCATTGGCTTCTACTTTCTTTACTTCCAGTTTTAGTTTACCGTCATCAATCAGCACAATGTCGCCTTTTTTTACATCTGAAGAAAAATGACTGTAACGTATGGTTGCTTTCTGCGCATTACCTGTCATCTCTTCGGTAGTAAGTATAAAAGTTTGTTTATCGTTGAGCACACATTCACCTGATTCAATTTCGCCAATACGGATTTTTGGGCCTTGCAAATCGAGTAATAAAGCAATGTTGAGGTTTTCCTCTTCATTGATGCTGCGAACATTATCCACTATAGATTTTAAAAACTGATGGTCGCCATGCGAAGCATTGATGCGCATAACATCAGCACCGGCTTTTATCAATTTCCAAATCATGTCTTTGGTGCCGGTAGCCGGACCAAGTGTTGTAATAATCTTAGTTTTATTAAACTGCATTATAATTCCTGTTTAGAAAATGGGGGCTTTATAAATTAAATTTATAAACTCCAAAAGTATTGATTTTATCAGGTCGCTGATTTTAATTTTTCTGTGATGTAAACACAAAGCTTCTATTTCCGATTAAAAGTTTAGTTTTGCGCGGAATTTAAAAATCGGGATATTATGTCATTACTCGTAGTTGGAACTGTTGCTTTTGATGCTATTGAAACACCTTTTGGAAAGACTGATAAGATTATTGGCGGTGCCGCCACTTATGCTTCTTTATCGGCATCGTATTTTGCATCTGATGTAAATCTTGTTGGTGTTGTGGGCGATGATTTTCCACAAACTATGATTAAAGAATTTAATAATCATCATATCCGCACCGAAGGTTTGCAGATACTGGAAGGTCAGAAATCATTTTTCTGGAGTGGGCGATATCATACCGACATGAACAGCCGCGATACTTTGGATACACAACTGAATGTTTTGGCGAATTTTGATCCTATTATTCCCGAAAGTTATCAGGATTGTGATTTTCTGATGTTGGGCAACCTGATGCCAAAAATTCAGAGGCAGGTGATTGAGCGATTGAATAAACGTCCTAAACTTATTGTGATGGACACCATGAACTTTTGGATGGAAACAGCTATGAATGATTTACTTGAAAACATTGCCATGGTTGATGTTCTCACCATCAACGATGCTGAAGCACGGCAACTCACCAATGAATATTCACTGGTAAAAGCAGCCAAGAAAATTCTCACCATGGGGCCACGTTTTCTGGTTATCAAAAAAGGCGAGCATGGCGCATTGTTATTCCACGAAAATCAGGTATTCTTTGCTCCTGCACTTCCTCTCGAAGATGTGTTTGACCCCACAGGTGCCGGTGACACTTTTGCAGGTGGATTTATCGGTTATCTGGCAAAAACCAGAGATATATCGTTCAGCAGTATGAAACGTGCCATCATTTATGGATCGGCAATGGCTTCGTTCTGTGTAGAAAAATTCGGAACCGAACGTATTATGAATCTTTCTTCCGAAGAGCTGAACGAGCGTATTCAGGAATTTATTGACTTGGTGCAGTTTGATATTACATTAGTTTAATCAGCAGTTCCCTTATTTTTCTTTCTGATTCTTTTAACATTGCTTTGTTGGGTAATCGCACTTAACAGTGTGTTGCTGTTTCCTATTCCTTCTTTTCTTTGAAGTGTATTTATCTGCATGAACATTCTCGATCTTGTTATTGCCATACCGCTGCTCTGGGGAGCATACAAAGGATTTACCCGTGGCCTCATTTACGAAATTGCCATGATCTTAGGGCTTATTGCGGGCTTGTATTTGGCATTTAAGTTTTCAGGGCTTGCTCAATCGTGGCTTCAGCAGTTTGTTTCTAAAGACAGTGCCATTCCTTCGTGGGTGGGATTTTTTATTGTTTCCGGAATTATCATGGCTGTTTTTATTTTGTATGCACGTTTGCTGGAAGGTGTTTTGAAAGCAGGCGATTTGAACGTGTTCAATAAAATTGCTGGAGCAGTTTTCGGCTTGCTTAAATATGCTTTGGTAATAAGTGTTATCCTTTGGTTGCTGAAATCACTTGAACCACACCTGAATTTTATCAATAAAGAAACCAGGAAAGAATCAGTGTTGTATGAACCAGTATTAAAAACTTCCACCTTTCTTACTCCTGCTTTTCAGGATATAAAAAACGAATTCAGAAATAATCTGGAAGGTGTGCGCAACCGTATGACGACATCTCAACCTTTAAACTCTATCGTTGACAGACAAAAATAATTTGACAAGGAAGTGAAAAGAACAATAAAGTATTACAGAATAATATGGCTCAAATATGACTTACCAGCCGGACTTTCAGTTTTTCTTGTCGCTCTTCCGCTTTGCTTAGGAATTGCTTTAGCTTCGGGAGCACCACTCTATTCAGGAATTCTTTCAGGTATTATTGGCGGCTTAGTTGTTTCCCTCATCAGCGGTTCGCACTTAGCGGTTTCAGGACCTGCTGCGGGTTTGACAACCGTAGTAGCAGCATCCATCGTTTCGCATGGCGACTATAAAATATTTCTTCTTGCCGTAATTATTGCAGGATTGTTTCAACTAATACTTGGACTGTTGAAACTTGGTGTCATTGCAAATTATTTTCCTTCGGCAGTTATTAAAGGAATGTTAGCAGCTATTGGTATTATTCTTATTTCTAAACAAATCCCTGTGGCATTAGGTTATGACCAACCCGACTTTTGGGCAGGTGGTATTTTAAAACTATTCTCTACTGACCATTTTGTTGGAAACATAAATGATTTCAATCATCACATTACAAGAGGGGCAATTTTAATTACATGTATTTCCATCATTGTAATGGGGTTGCTTCAACGACCTTTCGCCAATAAATTTAAAATACTTCCTGCCCCTTTGCTCATTGTAGTAATTGGCATTCTTGCTAACACTGCATTTACAAGTGTATCTTCTGGATTTTCTCTTAAACCAACACAATTGGTAAATATTCCATCCGATGTTTTTTCAGGCATAACTTTTCCTGACTTTACAAAACTATTTTCATCCGGTAGTCTTTGGAAAGACGGTTTGACAATAGGAATGCTTGCGACACTTGAAACACTACTTTGCATAGAAGCCATTGATAAATTAGACAGGCGAAACAGAATAACCCCTGTAAATCGTGAGTTGGTTGCACAAGGCATAGGGAATATGGCTTGTGGCTTCTTAGGAGCAATACCCATTACTGCGGTAATTGTAAGGGGTTCAGCCAATGTTGATGCTGGAGCAAGGACAAAACTTTCTGCATTTACACACGGGTTGTTTTTACTATTGTCTGTGTTATTTATTCCATTCTTATTAAATAAAATTCCTTACGCTTCGCTTTCAGCAATTCTCATTGTAACGGGTTATAACCTGGCAAAACCAAAACTATTTCGCAATATGTGGAGTTTGGGATTAAAGCAGTTTCTCCCATTTATGATTACCATTTTCGCTATCCTATTGACTGACTTACTAATTGGAGTTAGTATTGGACTTGTTTTATCAATTTATTACATTATTCGTAACAATTTCAAAGCAGAATATAAAATAACTGAAACATTTGAAAATGGCATTGATACCTATTTAATTAAACTGAACAGCAACGTAACTTTTCTCAACAAAGTTAATTTACGAAAGTCGCTAGACGATGTTCATGAAAATAGCAAATTGACAATAGACGGCAGCGAATGTAATTTTATTGACTATGACATTTTGGAAATAATCAGTCAATACGATAACAAAGCTAAGGACAGGAACATAGAACTAAACTTAAAGGGAATAAAAAAGGTAAATGTTACAGCAGTGCATTGACAACAAAAGAATGGCAGCACACAACAATGGTGGCAGTTGCACAACCTCAGACAAAAGATGCAAAAAAAATTTGGTAGTGGTATGAATTAAGGTGCGCTATACGATTTGAAAAATATTTTTGGATTTATAATGCTGTATAGGTTGGCTGAGCATTAAAATTGTTGAAAAAAGGCTTTCTGTTGTTAATATCGTCTGTTTTTCGAGTTGCATGCACACACTTATCCTTTTTTTGTTAATAAAGCGCATATATTTTTTAAGGTTGTAGGCTATTCCTGCACCAATGATAAACTTGTTGGCGTTTTTTAATCCGCGAGTCCAAATTCTTCGCATGCCGGTGAAGTTAATGAGCGTGCCGAGTACCGGTTCAACAGTTGAGCATCGTAATTTTTTATAAATTTTTGCTTTACGTGTTTGCAAGCGTTGGTGCATTTGGTCGTAGAGAGGTTTGTCAATGCATTGGTCTAATTTTTTAAAGTTGCTTTTACCAATACATTGTTGTTTTAGCGGACAGTTCTTACAAACGGTTTCGCTGCTGCGATAGGTTTTTTGGATGTAGCCATTGCTGTTGGCACCGGTGCGTTTGTGAGGCAGCAGGGCCATCAATCCGCCTTGTTGTATGCATTGGTATTGATCTTTTTCCTTGTTATAGACAAAACCCTTTCGCTCGGGTTTATATTGGCCAAAGTTGGGAATATATCCGGTTAGGTTAGCAGCTTCAAGATATTTTAAAGCAGATCCGCTGCTGTAGCCTGTATCAGCTAATATTTCTTTTACCACCAGTTGGTGTTCGTTTAGGTTGGCAATGGTTTGGTTAAGTAGTTGAGCTAAACTTTCGCTGTCGCGCTTGCTGCTGTAATCGGCCATGATATTGGTAATTACATGATGGGCTGTATCAACACAGGTTTGAGCTGAGTAGGTAAGCTGTCGTGGCTTGCCGGGCTTAACACTGATGCGCGCATCGCTGTCGGTGGTGCTGTAGTGTGTGTGGTTGCTCAGGAATTTGCCGCGTTGTCGTTGGTCGGCTTCGCGTTCATCATCGAAGGTGTCTTCACTGGTTTTCTTTCTACCCTGCGGTTGGTTTTTGTATTCATTTTTCTTCCAATTGTGATGTTGTTCAACCTGCCTGCGTTTTTCGGCTTTTACAACGGTAATTGTTTCATCGTTAGCCTGAAGTTGTTGTGTATAGGTTTGGGCATCATCCAATACTTGCTTTTCTACAATGCTGTCCATGCTGGCGTTGGCTTTGATGTAAGCACTGTCAACGGCTTGTCTGCTTGCGCCAACCATACCTTTGTCAATACACATTTTTAATACCTGCTTAAACAATTGCAAAAAAACATGTTCACCAAATAATTGGCGTGTACGCGAGAGGGTGCTGTGCCATGGCAACTCTTCACCAAGATCGTAGCCGATAAAATATAAAATGTCTAACCTCATTTTGGCATGAGCAATGATTTTACGGTCGCTGTTCAGGTTTTCTAAATAACCAACAAGAATGAGTTTAAAGAATACCGTGGGGTCTATACTTTGTTGACCTTCGCTGCCGTAATAGCTGCGTGTAGCTTTGTACATAAACTGCAAATCTAAAACCGACTTCAACTGCCGGTAAAAGTTTTCGGCAGGCACGTACTCACTTAACTGAAAACTGTTGAAGAGTTTTTCCTGGTGTTGTTTCTTGCCTTGCATTCGCTTATTTTTTCTCTAAAGTAATATGGCGTAATGCGATGTGCTGTTTTTTGTATATTTGTTTTCAACAGTAAGGCTTAGTTGTGCAACAGGCACAATGTATTGACAAAAGCGGGGGTGACGAACTTCTATGAAACTTTTCCCGCTCTGGCGGGACAAGTTGTACTATATTCAACATTAGTTTTCAAATCAATCCCGAGGTTTCGGGATGCTGATATGCCCCGCCTTCGGCAATACCCAAACCGGTGATGGCAATAAATAAGTAATCTTAAATTGCAGGAACTTTAATTTTTGCCCCGACTCTCAGTGTATAATCTGTTGAGAAATGATTGGCTTTCTTCAGTGATTCAACCGTAACACCATCATATCGTTTTGCAATATTCCATAAAGTATCTCCGGGCTGCACCAGATGATAAATAAAATCCGGATGCTGCTTCACTTCTGTCTGAACATTATTTTTCTGATCAACACCAGATGTTACAATTGTTTCTTCTGTTGAATCAGCACATACAGTTGATGAATCCTTTACATCAGGAACTTTTTTATTCTCAGCAATGTTATCATTAACTGATTTCGCAGGGGTCTGTTTCACCATTGCCATCACCACCAGTGAACGTCCTGCAACCAGATGATTTGATTTGAGTCTGTTCCATTTTTTAACCTGTGAAGCAGTACAGTCATTACGTTGTGCAAAAGCATAAATGCTTTCTCCTTTTCTCACTTTCACATGGCGTTTCACCTGAACATAATCAGCATTGTCAGCCAGCGCCACTGAAAATGGTGCAAGTTCTTTTCCACTCAGTGCATAGATGGTTTCTTCATTAGCAATATACTGACTGATTTTTTCAGCAGGTAAATTCAGTTTGTAACCTTCTCCCGGAATTATTCCTCTTTTGTAAATCGGATTGAGGAACGAAATGACATCATAAGGAATATCCAATGTCTGACTTAATTGTCTGAGCGATACTTTTTCTTTTACACCAACACTGTCCACATCATAAAAAGTATAAGCAGGCGCTTTAGGGTAAATCTGATAATCATTTGCATAGTTCATTACGTAGGTGGCTGCAATAAAAGCAGGTACATACCCTCTTGTTTCAGCAGGTAAAAAACGGCTTATCTCCCAAAAGTTTTTTGAACCTCCTGCACGTGCAATGGCGCGGTTTACATTCCTGGGACCACAATTATAAGAAGCTACTACCAGCAGCCAGTCGCCATAAATGTCATACATCTCTTTAAAATAACGGCATGCAGCATCCGTTGCTTTCATCACATCTCTGCGTTCATCAATGTATGAGTTGATATTTAAACCATAAAGCTTTCCGGTATTGTACATAAACTGCCATATTCCTGTAGCACCAGCAGAAGATACTGCTACAGGGTTAAGTGCCGACTCTACAATTGACAGATATTTGAATTCAACAGGAATGTTGTACTTGTCGAGCATCTGTTCAAAAACAGGGAAATATAAATGTGATAAACCTAATACTCTTGAAGTAAGCTGCACACGCTGCGAAGCATAGAGTTCAATATATCGTTTAACCTGATTATTAAAAGTCAGAGGAACCGGAGTTGAAATTTTTGAAATTCTTGATTGTATGAAATCATTACTAAACACAACTGCATTGGGGTCGGCCACCTCTTTAGAAACCATATCGGTTTCAGAAAGGCGTAACACGTTTCTGATGGATAACAAACTGTCAAGTGTTGATACAACAGGATCGCCCGGCTTTAGCGCCATGTCGTCCGAAGAAACCTGACCTATACCCACTAAGGGTAAAAATCCGGCTACTAATACAAGAAATTTTTTTATCGGCATGGTAAACAAATGTTTTTTGAATCCGGGAGCAGAAGAGCCCCTTTGTCAATTTCGGCCGAAAATAAAAAAATGAATGAAAAAAACGAGAAATGCTTACATAATTAAAGCATTTTTTCATGTAAGTGAGGCAATATCCGGAAATTTGAGGCTTATCAGCGGTCCTGTTTCACTGCAACCTTGCCTTTTTCTGCCTGATATTTCAGATAAAATGGCACCAAACTCAGCAGCAAGGCTAATGTGCTGATGACAAATAAAAGTTTGAGCGCACCAATGAAATGCAGTCCCAATGCAATGAGAATAAATCCAATGTTTACCAAATAAAGTGTCATGGAAACTTCTCTGTGGCTCAGTCCCATATCGAGCAACAGGTGGTGCATGTGCAATCTGTCGGCATGGAAGGGTGAACGTTTGTTGAGAATACGTACCACAAAAAACGCGCAGCAAATCGAATAGCGGCAACACCAAAATAGCTATCGCCATAGCCGGGCTTGCCTGAAATGGAAAATCAGCAGGATGTGGAGCAAAGCTCATCTCAATAAACTTGATGGTGAGGATGGAGAGAATCAATCCGATAAGCAATGAACCTGTGTCGCCCATAAAAATATTGGCAGGTGCAAAATTATAAACCAAAAATGCCAGCAGCGAACTGAATAAAGTAAATGAAAGAATGCAGAGAGCTATTTCATTATAGTTGTAAAAATAAATTCCATAGGTAAATGCTGCTATGGCTCCTATACCTGCTGCAAGGCCATCTACACCGTCAATGAGGTTGAAGGCATTGATGATGAGAATAATGGTAAAAATTGAAAACAATATACTGAACCAGTAAGGAACCTGATCAATACCGAAAATACCATACAAACCTGTGATGCGGATATTGGCAAACAATACAATGATGATGGCAGCAATTAATTGTCCGTATAATTTTTTGATGGCAGGCAGTTCCACAATATCATCTTTTATTCCAATAAAGAAAATGATGGTCATAGCTGCAATGATGTACTGCGTATCCTGAAGGTTGAACCCTGCTGACCAAAAGGTAAATGCAAAAACTACTCCTGCAAAAATGGCAAGCCCACCTAAGGTAGGGATGCTTGACTTATGAGCCTTTCGGCCTCCGGGTTCATCAAACAAATTTTTAATAACGGCAACCTTAATAATGGACGGTATTGCCAGAAACGTAATGATGAAAGCGGTAATACAACTAAAAGCAATATTAATCATGGACGGTTTTTATATGAGTCAAATGTAGGTTCTCAATAATATGGCAAAAATAATATTTTGCCAATCGCCATTATTACTCCGTAAAAGTATTTTTTTTATAGGCGACTAAAAATCGTAATACCGGTTGGTAAGATTGGTACGTATGCCGATAAAAATCCATTTGGTTTGGTTGATACCTGCCTGATTGGAAACTCTACGGTAAATGTAACCGATGTCAAAAGTGAGATTTGTTCTCGGATTAATCAGATAAGATGCTCTTAATTCGCTGTACAACATTCTGCTCTGATATCCCTGACCCATGCGGTTGCCATATTCAAAAGTTTTGGTTTCATAGCTTTTAAAAATATCGTTACCCAGATTGGAATTTCCGGTGTCTTTGGCAGTGAGAGCATAATTTACCTGAAATCTGAACAAGAAATTCTTATATCTGTAATTTGCAATGGAAACCGACTCATAAAAATTGGATCCGAGCGGATGAGCCAGTGCCTGATTGAAATGGGCATAGTTGGTAAAAGTGGTTCGGTGTGAATAGGTAAACGGCCTCACATAATTAAACTCCGTAAGTAGATCGAGATTGGGAATGGGCAGATTGTAGGATTTGAGCCCTAACTGAAAAGCCTGTTTATTGGCATACCAACCGTTGCCTGCTTTTATTTCAGAGAGTTTAAACTCATCCAGCATCAGCTGACTGTAAAACACCAACCTCGGCATAATTTTTATTTTAAGGTTAAAACCCAACATCATATTATCAGGTGAGCCAAGCGAAAATTCAACAGGCCGAATAAAGACAAACGGGTTCATATAGTTGATATCAAACCCCTGCCCTCGTGCCGAATCGCCTGACCATACTACACTTTCCAAAATTCCGAACGAGGCATGTTTGCCGATATTGATGTCGAGGTAATGAAACGATGCATACTTTTTCTTGAAAGCAATATCATCAGGTGCAGGAAACTGCAAATCTTCCATCACGGTGAAAAGGTTCATGTATTTTACTTTCCAGAAAGTGGTATTGATTTTAAGAAACGGATATCCGTAAGCATTGTCTGAAAGTAAGAGTGAGCGGTAGCCATCGCCAATAAAATTTTTGTCGTGACCAAACTGCACATTGAAGTGGCGGTTGATGGTGTAAGAAATGGTGCCTGATACGTTGGCATAATCATAACTTCCATACTGCCGTTTGATACGTCCCTCTCCGGGAATGATGCTGTATCGCAAAGCAAACGTATCAATGTAGGCAGGAAAGCGCGCCTGGTTTTCGAAAAAAGTTGTAGAAAAGGAAAACCGTTTTCCTGCAGTACCTCCAATCCAGAAACCTCTGGTATTGGTAAAAAGATTTTCTTTCTCCGCCATTTCATTTCCAAGTCTTCCTTCAAAAACAAAATCGGCATGCACCACAAAATCACTGTCTCTGATTTGTACCAGATGTTCTTTAAATATTTTTCTGCCTACCAACGTGCGCGTAAAGCGTGTTTCCTTTATCTGTGGAGCATCCAATGAATCAATGTTGGCCACACCAATAATTTCGTCATGTCGCAACGGTTTTATGGAAGTATGCACGTTGCTTTGTTTCAGTTGCAGATAAGGTTCGTAGCGCAGATTCCATTCGCGGTTGAGCGGCAGGTAATAATCCTGCGCCTGCGCTGACGAAAAAAATACGATAAGAATAAAAGTGAAAAGTAAACGGTGACTCATACTATTATCCGGCAATGATATGTATTTAATTAATCCACTTCGGTAACACCGCCTGAAATTACAAACTTCATCATTTCAGTTCCTGATGCATTTATTTTTTCTACGTTTTCAGAAGGAACAATAACGAGCTGACCATTGAACCCGTATGAAAAAGGAAGATATACAGCCAGCTTCTGATTGCTGATGCCTATTTCAGTAAGGTCATTCTTGGTGATGAAACCTATGCGCTGCACCTGCGACTCTTTGTTGACGGTGACCAACACGGGCTGGTTAAATCTTTTCTTTTCGCCAACAAATGCTTCAATCAAATCTTTTACTGAGGTGTAAATAATTTTCAAAAGAGGTGTGCGCTCCAGCAACCGCTCCAACAGCAGAAAGAAAGGATTGGCCACAAAAAACTTAGCAAAGTATCCGAAAATGGTAATACCTACAACAATGGTGAGAATACCCAGACCGGGTATGTTTACTTCGCCAATGCCGGGCAACTTTACCGGAAGCTGAAAAGGCAATAAACCATCAATCCAGAAAATAATTTTGTAAATAACCACAATGGTTACCGATATGGGAATAACTACCAGCAAACCCTGGAAGAAATAATTAAGGAGTTTTTTCATTTCAATTTTCAATTTTATGTAAACTCAACTCAGAGAAATTTATCTGCATTTTGTTCATTCAAAAATAGGAATAAATAATGATGTCGGGAGAATGGTTGGAAATGAGAGATGATTCTGATTTAAAGATAATTCTTTTTGTTATAAACATTAATTATTGACCAATCAACAAAACAAAATCGGGTAAGAAATGGCTCCTACCCGATTTTAAATTAATTTATAACTTACTTTACTGCACCATTAACTTTCGGGTTATTCTTGTATCTGTTCCATCCAGTTCTACCAGATACATGCCCCGTGACAGTTGAGGATAGATTACCCATTCCTTTTTATCTGTAAACTGTTCATAATATAACTGCTTGCCCATAAGGTCTGTAATTCTTAATTCGCCTTCTGATATTCCGGACGATAGCTTTATTACCACATAATCGTGTGACGGATTGGGATATAGTGTAATATCACATGCCGTTGTCTGATTTTCTTTTACCGAAAGGATGGTATCTGCTCCTAATTTCACCACCCAACAATCCATACTTAATGTAGGAAGCACATAATGATTGCCGCTTACATCTCCATCATTGGAATACGTAGTGCATGCTCCTATAAATCCATTATCAGGTGTTTGTCTTACTCTGCCACTCCAGTCTTCACTGGTACCTCCCAGGCATTTCTGCCACAAAATAGTGCCTGCATTGTTTATTTTTACTGCCCATAAATCGCCATCCCCCGCTACACCGGAGTGGATTCCTGATAGATCTCCATCTATTGAAGCTGACCAACCTCCTAAAATATAACCACCATCTGTTGTCTGCTCTACCGAATAAAAAATATCATTTTCCGTTCCTCCATAACATCTTTGCCATTGTATATTGCCTGACGAATCTATCTTTACTACCCAGGCATCACCATACATATAAAATGAAGCGTGGTATCCGCTTACATCACCATCCATAGAATATGTTCCTGCCACAAAAATATATCCGCCATCAGAAGTTTTTCTCAGACTCATTATTCCTTCCTGGCTGCTCCCTCCATAACAATGCTGCCACTGTATGTTGCCTGTCGAATCTGTTTTTACTACCCATGCATCAAACTGCGTTGCTGAGTGAATGCCACTTACATCACCATCGTTGGATATTGTTTGTCCACCAATGATATATCCGCCATCTGTTGTCTGTAGCAAAGAAATACCTACCTCACGCAATGACCCTCCCAAACACTTCTGCCATTGCAACAATCCATTGTCTGATATTTTAACCAGCCACACATCATTAGTTCCATGATTGCCACTTACGTCATAATCGTTCGAGACTGTTTCACCGGTAAAAGCATACCCTCCGTCTGCAGTTTGTATGATATCCATCGCATAATCGTGATAACTGCCACCGTAGCAATGCTGCCACTGTATGTTGCCAACGGTGTCTAATTTCACAATCCATGCATCCGTAAATCCGGTCTGCAGGGTATCGTGAAGTCCGCTAACATCTCCTCCGTTGGCATACACTTTTCCACACACTATGTAACCCCCATCGCTTGTCTGTTGAATGGAATAACCTATGTCAGTATCAGTACTACCCAAACATTTCTGCCATTGCATGGTACCCGCTGTATCCAGCTTTACTACCCATATATCACTTCCATGATTACCGCTCACATCTCCATTATTGCCTATGGAGGTTTCACCAAGCAACACATAACCTCCATCATTTGTCAGCTTCAAATCATGCACCCATTCACCATAACTACTTCCATAACATTTTTGCCATTGTATGCCGGGCTGGCCTGCCACCTGAGATACATGCAGCACAACACCAACAAATAAAATGACTATGCTGCTAATCTGATTAACTGTTTTCATAACCTTGTTATTTTTTGTGTAATACTTTTACCACTCTGATTTGTGATATTTATATAATATAAACCCGGAGCCAATTCTTTCTCCGGTTTCCAAATATAGGTAGATTGTTTAATATTTGCACATTTAAATAGCTGTTGGCCCTGTGCATCGGTTATCGTAATGGTATTTGTCGAGTTTTCCCCATCAGGCAATTCAATGTTTATTTCATTTATAAACGGGTTGGGAGAAACAGTAAATTCAGAATTTTGATTTACTGAACCTAACCTAAACAGGCTATTAAATGGTGTATTGTATAGCTTTGATTTATAATAAACATCTTTTCCATTGGGTGCGCCTGTATTATCGTTATAAAATGCCGCAAGATATTTGTTCTCAGCAAATCTTCCAGATATAGATGGAGCAAGTTGATTTCCTCCTGTTGACTTACTTACTATAAAGTAATATTCAGATTGATATGAAAATGAATATCCATCCATCATCATTCGAACACCGATTATATCCTGTCTGTCGGGAATTGTTACCGAATAGCCTGAAGGGTCAACATGCCATAGAATAAAAATATAATCTCCAACATAGCTTACTACTGGATAATCGTTTTGAAATCTGGTAATATCATTGGGTGTGCCGAGAGCTAAAGAACCATTGTTATATACAAAAGGAGCCGAGTTGACAGGATTACCCCAGTGTTTTACAAATCCATGAATCTCTGTTCCTCCTGAAGAATCATTCAAAGTTTGTGCCACAACTGCCCAATCGTAATATCCATAATACACTGAGTCAAAAGAGGAAATTCGTGGATACTCATACGAATAATCTGAATTTGAATACTTAAGATCATAAATTGTCGGTGTGATTTTTGAGCCCGATTTTATTGTTGACCATGGTTGCGATTCGACAACCAAATAATTGTTTGTTCCATCAAATTCGTTATAAGTATAATAAACGCTATCGATTAAAATACTTACATCAGGTGCTGAATAAATACTTGTTCCATTGCCTTGCAACATTACATTATGCGTTGGGTCAAAAAATGGCACAAAACTATTCATGTATCCTGCAGTAGTAAACACTGCCAAATTATCATCTTTATTCCAGACCATCATCCACTCATCATTAGAAGGCCCACCGTTTCTGCACAAGTCAATTTTTGCGTTCACTCCTCCAAAATATATTTTAATATCATAACTGGACGAAAACATATTTGAAATCCATTGAAATACTTCTGCCGTTATATAGCCATTATTTACATTCTGATAAACTGCAATTGCCCATTTACCATCAGAACTGAGGCTTACATCTGGGTTTACTACTTTACAATTAGGAATTAATGCTCCTAAAAGCGTGTGTCCTTTATGCCCCATTCCATCATCCCAATACAATCCAGGTCTGCTTCCGTCATATACAATTACACTACGTTTCATACTCGACACTTGTTCTTCAACATAATCATTATTCGTAACAGTAATTCCTACTGAATTACAGCTTGAACTTAAATCCAACTGAGAGGCATTAAAAAATGCTTGTGCATTACTCAATTGTATTTGAGTTAATCCAATGAGTAAAATTAATACCACTGGTTTTAGAGTAATAAAATTTAACTTTTTCATAATTACGATAGATTAAAATAATGCTTACTCTTTTCTGGATTTTCAGCTTCCTCCATAATATTTTAGAGGAAGACTTCTTTTAATAACCAATGATTTATATATGGATTTGAATACTTTTCTTTTTTATTGGCTTTTACTTTCTTAAAAAGTTTTGAAAAAACAGGAATCCTATTTCTATAAAATAAAATAAATTTAATTAACTTTGGTAGCCTAATTAGTGCTGTCTGCTGTCTGCTGTCTGCTGTCTGCTGTCTGCTGTCTGCTGTCTGCTGACGATATTTTGTTTTGGAGTATGTGTTTCATGACAAAATCAAATATCACCACAATAGTAATAAAATTTTTTTAATAACAAAATTCATTGCCGGAGCTACAAAGTTTATAAAAGATAAAATGTAGCAGTGCTCCTCTTCTGATTTTTTCTTTGCAAAACAAAATCGGGTAAGAAATGGCTCCTACCCGATTTTAAATTAATTTATAACTTACTTTACTGCACCATTAACTTTCGGGTTATTCTTGTATCTGTTCCATCCAGTTCTACCAGATACATGCCACGTGACAGTTGAGGATAGATTACCCATTCCTTTTTATCTGTAAACTGTTCATAATATAACTGCTTGCCCATAAGGTCTGTAATTCTTAATTCGCCTTCTGATATTCCGGACGATAGCTTTATTACCACATAATTGTGTGACGGATTGGGATATAGTGTAATATCACATGCCGTTGTCAGATTTTCTTTTACCGAAAGGATGGTGTCTGCTCCTAATTTTACCACCCAACAATCCATAGTTAATGTAGGAGCCACATAATGATTGCCGCTTATATCTCCATCATTAGAATACGTAGTGCATGTTCCTATAAATCCATTATCAGCTTCAAATCATGTACCCATTCACCATAACCGCTTCCATAACATTTTTGCCATTGTATGCCGGGCTGGCCTGCCACCTGAGATGCATGCAGCACAACACCAACAAATGAAGATCAAACTATTGTTCTGTCAGCTCAAACAACACCGGTTTGGAAGGACTTGCATCATTCTCCAATGCAGTAATTTGCAGATTAAGCAGGTATAATCCGTCTTTGATTTCGTCAGGCACAAAAATTAATTCGGTAATGGTTGCATCGTAGCGTATGCTGTTTGCCGTATTCCAAAAAGCATTGTGGGCAAGCAGTTGCCCGCCATCCTGCTCTCTGTCAACGGAAGGCAGGTCGAGCAGCAGGTGTTTGATATTCTGTTTTACCATCCATGCTGCAGCCTCATGATGCAGATAGGGCGGATTGGTATTGGAATAATGTGCCGTAAGTTTTGAAGAAGTATTTGGAACCGTGCGGATGATGAATGCCTCCACTCCTTCGGTATTGCATGCAGTTAGTTGTTTCAGGGTTATTACACTGTCGCCATTTATTTTTTCAGGTTGCAGGGTAATAAGTTTTGCAGTAAAGAAAAACTGTTTTAAATGTTGGTTGAGCGAAATCCATTCTTCGGTGATGTGTCCCACACATTCGGTATGTGTACCGTGAGCATGTGGATTAAAAAAAATATTTCTGAAATTTACGGAACCACCCTGTGCTACTTCGCCTACCCAGCTATCCATGCGCACAGGCGAAATTTCAACGGGAGGAGCATACCATGCAATTACATTATTTATTCCTGCCCGCAGCGGAATGGAAATGTCAAGCGGTTTGCTCAGATTGGCTCTGTAAGTTTTTTGGTTGATGGTTAACTCGGCATGCATCATTTTTTTGTTTTATGTAGTGATAAAAAATTCGCTGATAATGCGGTCAGCTTTATACCAGTGTTTGATGGGGATAAATATAACAGCGTTTTTTCTTTCTATCCATCCTCGCTTTTCCTGCAATGCAATTTCTTTCATAAAATGCCGGTACATTTCAGGAGTCATTATATTTTCCAGCGTTTCAATATTCAAACCTTCTGCTGTCCGCAGTGCCGTCATCATGGTTTCGTTCAATTCATCTTTCAGTTGCAGCTCTTCGCACGACAATGGCAATACACCATCAGAAATATACTGAATATAGCTGTTGTTGTTGGCCACATTCCAGCAACGCATGTTCTTTTCAAAGCTGTGAGCCGATGGGCCTAAACCGAGATAAGGTGTGCGGTTCCAGTAGCTGCTGTTATGTTTGGCCTGTTTTCCGGGCAGTGAATAATTTGAAATCTCGTAATGCACATATCCCTTTTCTGTAAAAAAATCGTGTGCTGCAAGAAACTGCATCTCTGCATCATGATCATTCAGCTCCTGCACTTGTTTCTTCTTCACCTGAAAAGCATAAGCAGTTTTGGATTCTAACGTGAGACTGTAGGCCGAAATATGTGGTACACGGAGTGCATCAGCCTGCATCAGCTGTTGCTGCCACTCCTGCATGGTCATTGCAGGCAATGCAAAAATCAAATCAATACTGACATCAAAACCTGATTCTTTTGCACACTGCACAGCCTGCAGCGATTGTTTTGCTGTGTGGTTGCGGTTCATCCATTGCAACCTCTCGTTGCGGAACGACTGAATGCCTATGCTCAGCCTGTTCACCATTGTGCTGCGCAGCGAATGCAGATAATCTTCGGTGAGGTCTTCGGGATTTGCTTCCAGAGTTACTTCCTGCGGAATCACTTTAAAAGTTTCGGTTAATTTTTCTGTAATGCGACTGATTTCTTCAGCCTGCAAAACAGAGGGTGTGCCTCCTCCAAAATAAATGGTGGTAACAGGTTCGTCCACAAAATTTTTACGCAACTCCATTTCGCGCAATAACGCTTCAACAAATGCATTTTTATTTTTCAGTGAAGTTGAAAAATGAAAATCGCAGTAAGTGCATGCCTTGTGACAAAACGGAATATGGATATAAACACCTGCCATTTGAAAAGAATGACAAAGGTATGATAAAGGATAAAGGGTTAAATTTAATATTTGCATTAAACCTTTTCAGATGATCAGAACTTTTAAGATTTTTTTGCTGCTTGCATTTGTTGTATCACAATTTCAGGTTTCAGCTGAAGATAAAGTGCTTTATACCCTTAACTGGAAGAAGAGTGACAGTTATAAAATTTCGGGAGGAAAAATTTTAGCCGGATTCTGGGAAGTGCGCAACGACTCTTCCATTTTCAGTTCGGGCAACTGGCTTTGCAACGAAAAAGGAAATTACAAATACCGTGTAGATGTTACACTTTCGTCAGAGGGAAAACTCAATTCTTCCGATCAGGCAATCATTTATATCATGAAAAACGAAGCCATTGCCAAAGCTTTTGTTATCAAAGGAAATGAATTTGATGCAGGCAAAAATTTCTCACTTGAATTTGACAATGAAAAATCACCAGTACTTAAAGTAAATATTGTTTTCAAATCGCTGGGGGCAGACCGTGCATGGCGTCTGAATGACGGAGCCATTCATATTACCGCCATATCCAAAGATGATGATCCTGAAGTGAGAGCCGTGCAACTGGAACACGTTTGCAAGGTAAGTTGGAAGAGTAAGACCACCGATCAGATTAATTATTTTATTGTGCAACATTCAGCCAACGGCACCGATTTCAGTCAGGCAGGACTCGTAAAAGCCCAAAGAAACAATATGATTTCGCCTTATAGTTTTATAGACCGAACGGAAAACCAATCCAAAAATTACTATCGTATTCTGATAAAAAATTTCAACGGAGAAGAAACACAACTTGGTGAAATCATCAGCAGCAGCGCCCCGTCTGATGATGCAAAAACCGAATGACAAAACTGTCACCCGTAAAATTTGTTCATCCTGTCTTTAGTTACATGCAACAAATATTGTAACCCTGGCATAATTTTTTCAGTTTAACCTGACAAAACCGAAAAAAGAAATATGACCGGAGTGAGTAAAAAGAAAACCATCAATCCATTCAGCAAAAAAGATTTAATGTGGCTTGCCAAAGAATGGAAACTTAAAGTAAGTGAGATAAAAGATTTGCTGGGAGTAACCGGAAGTTCACAAATTGAAGTGCTGGAAAATCATTTGCGCAAAACCGGATTGTGGAATAAATAATTATTCAGTTTAAACAGGTGCTGAAACAGGAATGTGTTTATCCTGCAGCAGTTGTTCCTACACGGATATTGAAGTACTGAATAAGCCGGTAAGCCAGCAACAGCAAAGCAATAATTAAAATGATGCGTGCCACTTTGCGCAAACCTGTTGCACTGTTTATTAATGTGGCAATCCAGAAAAACAAAAACGATACAAAAAACAATCCTGAAAGCAGGATTTTGCTCAGTGCTCCGTCATAAATATCCATAATGAGCAACACCAGCGAAATAAGCATCAGCACTACATATAATGTATTACTTTTCATCGTATCGGGGATTTAAATACAAAGAAAAACTATTTTTCTTAACTGCCATCAAGCTGCTGCATGATTTTAAAAAAAATTTCAGCTTGACTGATTTCAACATTGGAATAAAAACTTTTCGAAAAAAAATCAGTGTTAAAAAATCATAGTTGTTAGAATCAGATACATACACTTCAAAAACTTTTTAAAGGCAGAAATGTCATAGAGATTAAACAATATCATTTTATCTTTGAGAATTCAGAAAAAGACTATGCCACAACCAAACGTATTCATTAAATCGAAGCTGCCTAAAACCGGAACCAGTATTTTCAGTGTCATGTCGGCATTAGCCAATGAATGTAATGCCATAAATCTTTCGCAGGGGTTTCCTGATTTTGAAGTTTCGCCTGACCTAATCAGTCTGGTAAATAAGTACATGAAAAAAGGGTTGAATCAGTATGCTCCTATGCCGGGTATCATGCCCTTGCGCGAAGCCATTGCCGAGAAAATGCAACAGCGCTACAGTATGGTTTATAATCCTGAAACAGAAATCACCATAACTGCCGGAGGTACTCAGGCTTTGTACACTGCCATTGCAGCTACGGTACGCGAGAAAGATGAAGTGATTATTTTCGATCCTGCATACGACTCTTATTCGCCTGCAGTAATTCTTGCAGGCGGTGTGCCCATTCATGCAGAATTAAAACTGCCGGATTTTCATATTGACTGGAATGAAGTAAAAAAACTCATCAACCAGCGCACCAAGATGATCATCATCAACACACCACAAAATCCGAGTGGTGCCATCATCAGTGCCAAAGACATGCAGATGCTCGAAAAAATTACTTCTAAAACCGACATCCTTATTTTAAGTGATGAAGTTTATGAGCATGTGATTTTTGACGGATACGAACATCAGAGTGTGGCACGTTTTCCAAAACTGGCAGAGCGCAGTTTTATCGTTTATTCCTTCGGAAAAACTTTTCATACAACAGGTTGGAAAATGGGTTATTGCGTTGCACCCTCAGCATTGATGACGGAGTTCAGAAAAGCACATCAGTTTATGGTATTCAGTGCCAACACTCCTGTGCAGTATGCTTATACCGATTTTCTGAAAAATCCCGACAACACTTCAGGTATTGAAAAATTTTATCAGGAGAAACGGGATTTTTTTCTGAAACTCATCAAAGGTTCCAAGTTTAAACCCTTGTCATGCTATGGTTCTTATTTTCAACTGCTCGATTACAGTAAAATAAGTTCAGAAAAGGATACTGAATTTGCCAAACGTCTGACGCGCGAATATGGAGTGGCTTCCATTCCTACTTCTGCTTTTTACAAAAACGAAACCGACCACAAACTTTTAAGGTTTTGCTTTGCCAAAAAGAATGAAACGCTCGAAAAAGCTGCCGAAAAACTGCTGAAAGCGGATAAGTAACCGGTTTGAAAGAGCATTTCATCGTTTAATCTTTTTTACTGAGGGTTGAAATCCCATCATATTGAATACTTTTGTTGTGCACTAATTTTACCAACTATGAGTACGTTACGTGTCACAACCGTTCAGGCAAAACTGCAATGGGAAAATGCCGGAAAAAATCTTAAACACTTTTCAGCACTGCTGAAATCTGTAAAACCAAACAGCACAGATGTTATTGTGCTTCCCGAAATGTTCAGCACAGGATTCAGCATGAATGCAAAAAAAGCTTGCAGAAAAAATGGGTGGCCCTTCCATGCAATGGATGCATAAAACTGCTGAAGAAAAAAAATGCCGTGGTTTGCGGCAGCCTCATCATAGAAGAGTCAGGAAAATATTACAACAGGCTGATATGGATGACTCCCGGAGGTGTGCATGCACATTACGACAAACGTCATCTGTTCAGAATGGCTGACGAACAAAACTATTATCATGCAGGCGATAAAAAACTAATCATCCTCTACAAAGGCTGGCGCCTTGCCACTTTTATCTGCTATGATTTGCGTTTCCCTGTGTGGTTGCGTAATCAGCGTGATTACGACTGTGCCATTGTTATTGCCAACTGGCCTGAGAAACGCAGCTTTGCATGGAAGCAATTGCTGACTGCACGGGCAATAGAAAATCAAACTTTTTATATTGGTGTAAACCGTGTTGGCAAAGATGGCAATGCAATAAGCTATACAGGTGATACCGTTGCTCTCGATCCGTTTGGAAAAAAAATAAGCAAGACAAAAGCAGGTGTGGAACAGGTTGAAACCATCACATTGGATTTTGACACGCTTGAAAATGCCAGACATGTTTTTCCGGTAGGAAATGATGCCGATACTTTTACTATTAAATTCTGATGCCGAAAGTAGATTATGACTGCCTGCTGGCAGAGTTACGGTTTGCGTATTCGCGCAGTTCGGGCAAAGGCGGACAAAATGTGAATAAAGTTTCTACCAAGGCTGAACTTTCGTTTCATGTTCAGTTTTCAGACTGCCTTACTGAAGAGCAGAAAAAACTGATTTCTGAAAAATTGGCATCACGCATCAACGAAAAAGGTGTTTTAAAAATTCAGAGCAGCGAAGCACGCAGCCAGTCAGTCAATAAAGATCTGGCAATTAAAAAATTCAAATTGCTGATTCAAAAAGCGCTTCATGTGCCAAAGAAAAGATTGCCGACTGCACAACCTGCAGAAGCCAATGAAGAGCGACTTTCGCAAAAACGAAAAACATCCCTCTTAAAAAAATCGCGTCAAAAAAATATTGACGGTTAAATCCATAAGCTTTTAAAAAAATAAACCCAACGGCTGGCCGGCAGCCTGTCTGACGGTGGATATGGATGATAGTTTTGTTCCAGATATTGTTTCACCACATCATACTTCATGCTGAAATAAAAACAAGGCTTTATCCTCACAACAGCATACATCACATAAGCCATCAGTGCACCATAAAGCGAACCTCCCATCATTCCGAGGAGTAAATTTTTGTGAATGACAACGGCCAGCACCATACCCCAAAAAGTAAATCCGATTTTCAAACCTTTTCCGATGTTATGATAAACATTTGCTCTGTGGCTTCGCGGAATAAAAACAGTATGTTTGGTGTTGATGGTAAAACGTCTGTGGCTTCCATATCGTTCTGCATCGTACCATAAGTTCAGCTCAAATGGTTTTCCATCTGCAATTTCATCACCTGAATAATAACAGGTGTTGCTGATAGCTTCCAGTTGCAGATTATTCGAAAAAATTTCTTTGCCGTTAATTTTTATGGAAGCCTGTCTTATAAAATAATTTCCCGGTTTGCGTGGGCTAAGCACATAACGGATTCCTGTTTCGCGAATCAGAAATCCGGAGTGATTGACATCGCTGAAAGTAACATAAGGCCTTCCGGTAATATAAAAATTACTCAGGTCAGGTTTGCGCAGATAGCGGCCTTCACCTGAATACACAATGGACAGTTCAAACTCCTCACAAACTTTTACGATGCTTTTGTTCAAACGCATTTCGAGATAGTGATGCTGAAAAGTATCGGGCTTTCGTGCAAAAGCAATGGAGCTGCGGTCGTAATCTCTTCGCTGAACAGGGTCGCTCAGCACTTCATAGGCCAGCGTAATACGTCTGAACTGCTCCACAGCCAAAGGGTCGTCATTACGGTCGGGATGCCATGCCAGCACCTGTTTGCGCCAGGCTTTTTTAATTTCATCAGCTGTGGCAACAGGCGTTACTCCTAAAATTTTATAATAATCTTCGGGCAATGGTGTGGAATATTCTTACGTTTAAAATGTAAATATCGAAACAATATTGCACAATTTTATGTTAGTTTGCAATCGCATTTTTTAATTAATGAATGCATTCACTTTTCCACTAAAATTTTGAAGACATATTTTAAAATACTTCGCTTTGTAAAGCCCTACTGGGGATATGCCATCCTGAATGTTGTATGCAATATTTTATCGGTACTGTTTTCATTTTTTTCATTAACGCTTATTGCTCCGTTTCTGGATTTGCTGTTTCTGAAAGATGAGGGTTTTTATCAGGAAAAAATTGCATTGGGCAAACCGGAACTGCATCTGTCTGCCAAGTCGGTAATTGATAACTTCTACTACTATCTCACCGAAATGATTACCGATCCTGCCAGAGGCAAAGGATATGCACTGATGTTTATTTGCGTATCAGTAGTAGTCATGTTTTTTCTGAAAAATCTGTTTAGGTACCTGGGGCAGTATTTCATTTCGCCTATCAGAAACGGAGTTGTCAAAGACATACGCAGTGCCATACATCACAAAATAATGAGACTGCCGCTTTCGTGGTTCAACAATGAGCGCAAAGGTGATCTTATAACCCGCGTAACTTCTGATGTGCATGAAGTGGAATGGAGTGTGATGAGCTCGCTTGAGGTGGTATTCAGAGATCCTTTCAACATATTGCTTTTTCTTGGAATGATGATTTTTCTGAGTGCCAAACTCACACTGTTTGTTTTTCTGCTGTTGCCTGTTATAGGAATTCTGATTGGATGGGTGGCCAAAAGTCTGAAAAGAACTTCGGTAAAAGGTAAGCTGAAATTAGGAAGTCTTATCTCCATCATTGAAGAGACTTTGTCAGGGTTACGAATTATAAAAGCATTCAATGCGGAAAAAGCGGTAGCACAAAAATTTGAGGAAGTGAATAAATCCTACAACAGAATTGCTATACGCATACTGCGCAAAGCTGATTTATCTTCACCGCTGAGCGAATTTTTAGGAACCATCATTCTGATGATTGTGATGTATTATGGCGGTATGCTTGTGCTGGGTCAGGATGCATCACTGTCGGCATCGGCATTCATCACCTATATTGCACTTTTCTCACAAATCATTCCTCCGGCAAAATCATTTACGCAGGCTTTTTATAACATACAAAAAGGCATTGCATCTGCCGACAGAATATTTGCTGTACTGGATGCTGAAGAAACCATTCAGGAATCGCACGATGCAAAGTCCATTGCTTCGTTTAACCAAAACATTGAATATAAAAATGTATCTTTTGCATATCGTAAAGGTGATGATGGTTATGTATTGCGTCACATCAACCTGAATGTACCAAAAGGAAAAACTGTTGCACTCGTTGGTCAGTCAGGTTCAGGAAAAACTACTCTTGCAGATATGCTTCCGCGGTTTTATGATGTGGATGAGGGCGAAATTCTGATTGATGGCACCGACATCAGACAAATTAAACTACATGATTTGAGAGCGCTGATGGGAGTGGTTTCGCAGGAAGCGATTTTGTTTAATGATACCGTGTTCAACAATATTGCATTCGGAATTGAAAATGCAACACAGGCCGAAGTAGAAGAAGCTGCACGCATTGCCAATGCACATGAATTTATTTCGCAAATGCCTGAAGGGTATCTCACCAACATTGGCGACCGTGGAAGCAAACTTTCAGGCGGGCAACGACAGCGTCTGAGCATTGCGCGCGCTGTTTTGAAAAATCCACCGATACTAATTCTTGATGAAGCTACATCAGCTTTGGATACTGAAAGTGAAAAGTTGGTGCAGGATGCGCTGACAAGACTTATGAAAAACCGAACGGTGATTGTGATTGCACACAGGCTGAGCACCATTCAGCATGCTGACGAAATTATTGTTTTGCAAAAAGGTGAAATTGTTCAGCGCGGAACACATTCGCAGTTAGCTGCCGCAGATGGTGTTTACAAAAAGCTGTATGAATTGCAAGGCCTGAGTAACTGATGTCATTACAAATTTTTCAGGTTTACACTCATCATGGATTTTTATTGCATTATACATACACAACTTTACTGAGCTTATTTCAGCGGTTTGCATTATTTTAGCACTTATAAAATATGTCAATGGACGAAAAGCAGTTAGCCAACATACAACATGAATTGTTCAAGCATGCTACGGAAAGTGTGGTGGTAACCGATTCAAAAGGTTTTATATTGCTGATTAATCCTGCCACTGAAAAACTTTTCGGCTATACAACTGAGGAGCTAAAAGGAAAACGTGTTGAATATTTAATGTCGGGTGATATACGACAAACACATGAGAGGCATCGTGATAACTTTAATCAGAATCCTCACAGCCGCAAAATGGGTATTGGTCTCGATCTGAAAGCGCAGCGCAAAGACAAAACTGAATTTCCGGTAGAAGTCAGCCTGAGTCCTTTTGAAATAGATGGAGAACGGTTGGTGATTGCATTCATTGTGGATATAACAACCCGTAAACATGCAGAACAACAATTGTTGCTTCACAAACAAATGTTGGAAGATTTGACCAAGGAGCTGAAAGCACACAATGAAAAATTAGAAGCAAAAGTTATAGACCGTACAAAAATTTTGCAGGAAGCCCTGATTGAAATTGAAAAATCGCGTAAAGAAATGAGTGAGGCATTAGCAAAAGAAAAGGAGCTGAATGAATTAAAATCGCGTTTCCTGTCCATGGCATCACATGAGTTTCGCACCCCTCTTACTACTATACTTTCATCCGCTTCTCTCATCACCGCTTATCCCGAAAAAGAACAGCAGGAAAAAAGAATCAAGCATGTGGAGCGAATACAATCTGCAGTAAATAACCTGAACGATATACTCAGTGATTTTCTGTCACTGAGCCGTATTGAAGAAGGAAAAATCAATACCGACAAGAAAGTGTTTAATGTAAAAACACTCATCAGTGAGTTGATAAGTGATGTGATTCCAATTAAAAAAACAGGGCAGATTATTCACTATGCACATAAAGGGCAAGAAGAAATTTATACCGATCAGAAACTATTAAGAAATATCATCATCAATTTACTGTCAAATGCCATTAAATTTTCTGACGAAGACAAACTGATTTCCATTGTTGCAGATGTAGGCACAAAAAACATGATTCTTAAAATTAAGGATGAGGGAATTGGAATCAGTAAAGAAGATCAGCAACATCTCTTCGAACGGTTTTTCAGAGGGCATAATGCCACCAACATTCAGGGTACGGGATTAGGTTTAAATATTGTTGCAAGGTATCTCGATTTGCTTGACGGGCATATAGAACCGAAGAGTGAATTGAATCAGGGTACAGAATTTATTATCACCTTACCTGTTGCCAAAAATGCAAATTGAAAAAACCGGTCACTTTACCGGACATAAAAACGCTGTGTACTCTCTTATTGCAACCGATGAGAAAAATTTCTTATCGGGCAGTGGTGACAACTATGTGGTAAAATGGAATATTGAAAATGACAGCGAAGGAACAGTACTGAGCACCATGCCTTCAGGAGTTTACTGTTTCTTAAAGTCAGACAAGCTGTTATTCACCGGTTGTGGCAATGGCGAAGTTCACTGTATCAGCTTAGAGAGCAATACGGATATTTTTAAATCACCCGTGCATGAGGGTTATGTTTTTGACCTTTTGATGCATCAACAACATATTTTTTCTGCAGGAGGTGATGGCACTGTTGTTAAACTTAATATGCAGTTGCAGAAAGAAGCTTCTGTTTATCTGGGAAAATTTAAAGTCAGAAATCTGCTGCTTCATCCTGATCAAAAAAACCTTATAGCAGCCTGCGGTGATGGCACTATTAAAGTTTTGGACTCAGCTACGCTGGAACTGAAAAAATCTTTTCAGGCACACCGCGAAAAATTTTCAGTAAACACGCTTTGTCTCACACCCGACAATAAATTATTATCCGGATCGAGAGATGCCATGCTTGAAGTGTTTGACCTGAGTAATGATTTTAAAAAAGTGGAAAGTATTCCTGCTCACAACTATGCTATTTATAAAATGGGATTCAACCCTTCAGGAAAAATTCTTGCAACTGCCAGTCGCGACAGGAAAGTAAAACTCTGGTCAGCTGATCTGAAATTTCTTTCACGCATTGATGACACACTGAACGGACATAAACACTCTGTAAACACCTTGCACTGGCTTAACGACACTACCCTGTTGACGGCAGGTGACGACCGCAGCATTATCGCCTGGAAAATTACTGATTAAGATTTGTTGATTTCTGCAAGTGCATAGGTTTTAATCTGCTTAATCATGCTTGCAAGACCATTGGCACGTGTCACCGCAATATGCTGGCGCAAACCGATTGCATCAATAAATTTTAATTCTGCATCTATTATTTCCTGAGGTTTGCGTCCACTGAGTACCTTTATCAGCAAGGCAATTTCACCTTTTACAAATGCTGAATCACTGTCGGCTTCAAAGTAAAGCAGTCCGTCCTTTTCATACGAATTCAGCCACACACTGCTCTGGCATCCTTTGATTTTATATGCATCCGTCATGTACTTTTTATCAATGGGTGGTAACTTCAAACCCATTTCAATGATGTACTCGTACTTCTCCGTCCACTCATCGAACAGTTCAAAATCAGCTATGATTTCTTTTTCCGTTTCATTGATTGTTTCTGCCATCTCACCTGTGTTTCTTCTGTTCTTTTGCCCATTCATCTTTGAGTGTTACTGCTCTGTTGTAAATACGATGTTCAGGTGTGCTGTATTTATCTTCTACAAAATATCCGAGACGCAAAACTGAAACCTTTCCTCTTTATCATGCTTCAACAAAGCTGGTTCAACTTTGGCATCGGAGAAAACTTTCAATGAATCAGGGTTGATATAACTTTTAAAATCTCCTTCCTGCGCATCGGGTGCTTCCACAGTAAAAAGCTTATCATATAAACGCACCTCTGCAGTAACGGCAGATGCAGCATCCACCCAGTGAATAACACTCTTTACTTTTATTCCTGATTTATCCTGACCACTTTTGCTCTCGGGAATGTAAGTACAATGTATTTCGCTGATGCTTCCATCATCATTCTTCACTACTTTTTCGCACCGAATGATGTAAGCATGTTTCAAACGTACCATTCCTCCGGGCGTAAGTCTGAAAAATCCTTCGGGAGCGTGTTCCATAAAATCATCCTTCTCAATATAAATCTCACGACTGAATGAAATATCGCGATAAGTTTTTTCAGCAGCTTCAGGATTGTTTTCTGCCTTCAGCGTTTCGGTCTTATCTTCCCCGTAATTCAACAACACTACCTTCAGCGGATTGATAACAGCCATGGTGCGTGCAGCTATTCTATTCAGATGTTCGCGCAAACATGATTCCAGCAAATTATAATCGGTAACATTTTCTCTTCGCGAAATGCCTGCCACATCAGCAAAATTTCTGATACTCTCTGCCGTATATCCTCTTCTGCGAACACCGCTGATGGTTGGCATGCGCGGGTCGTCCCATCCATCTACAATTTTTTCATTTACCAACTGCAACAGTTTTCGTTTGCTCATTACTGTGTAGCTGATGTTTCTTCTTGCAAATTCAAACTGACGACTTGGAAAAATTCCCAGTTTCTCAATAAACCAGTTGTACAACGGTTTATGTACTTCAAATTCGAGAGTACAAATGCTGTGTGTAATATTTTCGATAGAGTCACTCTGTCCGTGAGCAAAATCGTACATCGGATAAATACACCACTTGTCGCCCGTGCGATGATGATGTGCATGTTTGATACGATACATCAGCGGGTCGCGCAGGTGCATGTTGGGTGATGCCATATCAATTTTTGCACGCAGTGTTTTTTCACCGTCTTTAAACTCACCGTTACGCATGCGAGTAAACAAATCCAGATTTTCGTCCACTGAGCGGTTTCTGAATGGTGAATCAGTGCCTGCCTGTGTGGGTGTTCCCTTCATGGCAGCAATTTGCTCTGCAGTGGAATCATCTACATAAGCCAATCCTTTTTTTATCAGCTCCACGGCATAGGAATAAAGTGTCTCGAAATAATCACTTGCATAAAACTCATTTGCCCACTGAAAGCCGAGCCAGTTAATATCGGCTTTTATACTCTCTACATACTCTGTGTCTTCAGTAACAGGGTTGGTATCATCAAACCGAAGATTGGTACGTCCGCCAAATTTTTTTGCAATTCCAAAGTTGAGGCAAATGGAAGAAGCATGACCTAAATGCAGATAACCGTTTGGCTCAGGAGGAAACCTCGTTAGCAATTGTTCCTTACTTACTCTTCCTGACTGAAGTTCACCTTCAATCAACTCCTCTAAAAAATTAAGTGACTCTTTTTCTGTCTTATTATTATGCGACATGACTGTTTGTATTCTGCTGCAAAATTACGTTAATTACTTCAACGATAACGGCACCTGATGCAGTAAGCTCAAGAAATTTCTTATGAGATGTACTTTGTAAATTATTTCCTCTAAAGATGAAACAACTGAGCTGAAACAGAAGTCAGCGCTTTAAAAAACTGATAGCTTTTTTAACTGCTTCACCAAAAACGTTAACCTCGTGGAGTGTATTGTAAAATGCAAACGAAGCGCGAATGGTTCCCGGAATGTTCAACCGGTTCATTAATGGTTCGGTGCAGTGATGGCCGGTGCGCACTGCAATACCCTGCGTATCGAGATACATGCCTGCATCCATAGCGTTCACACCTTCGATGATGAAGGAAACAACGCTTGTTTTATGTTTTGCTGTTCCAATAAGTTTTACTCCGGCAATATTGGCTAACAGATGCTGTGCATGTCGTGTGAGTTGCAACTCATGCTGCAGTGCAGCTTTTCTGTCCAGGCTGTTCAGGTAATCAATGGCTGCTCCCATTCCTATCACTCCTGCAATGTGAGGTGTACCCGCTTCAAAACGATAAGGAATATCGTTAAAAGTTGTTTTTTCAAAACTCACACTTTTAATCATGTCACCACCTCCGCGCCATGGCGGCATTTGGTTCAGTCGTGATGATTTGCCGTATAACACACCCATGCCTGTTGGGCCTAACATTTTGTGAGAAGAAAAACACAAGAAATCGCAATCGAGTTGCTGCACATCCACTTTTTCATGTATCATAGCCTGCGCTGCATCTATCAGCACCGGAATATCATAATGTATCTGCTCTGAATGTTTGCGAACCATACTCACCATTTCTTCCACTGCGTTGATGGTACCGAGTGAATTAGAGGTATGCGAGATGGCAACAAAACGTGTTTTAGCTGAAAGCGTTTTTTGAAAATCATCGGGCTGCAATTCACCGGTATCATTCATCGGAACAACTTTAAGTACTGCTTTCTTCTCTTCGCAGAGAATTTGCCAGGGGACCAAATTGCTGTGATGCTCCATTGAAGAAATTACTATTTCATCCCCTTCGTTAATAAATTTTCGTCCCCAGGTATAAGCAACTAAATTGATGCTGTCTGTTGTTCCTGATGTAAATATTACTTCTTCTTCAGCAGGAGCATTGATAAAATCTTTCACCTTGACACGCACCTGATCATAAGCATCAGAAGCTTTCTGAGAGAGAAAATGCACTCCTCTGTGAACGTTGGAGTTGTAGGTTGAATAATAATCCGTGATAGCCTGAATTACGCTTAACGGTTTTTGCGAAGTGGCGGCATTGTCAAAATAAATTAATGGCTTGCCATAAACCTTCTGCGACAAAACCGGAAAATGTTTTCTGATTTCATCAACATCAAATTTTGTTGCAGCCGCTACTTCGCCTTGCATTGTTCAGGTTAAAAAAAATTAAATATCGAAATGTATTCCCTGTGCCAATGGCAGTTCAGTAGAATAGTTGATGGTGTTTGTTTGTCTGCGCATATACACTTTCCATGCATCACTTCCTGACTCACGTCCTCCACCGGTTTCTTTTTCGCCACCAAAGGCTCCTCCGATTTCTGCACCTGATGTTCCGATGTTTACATTGGCAATTCCGCAATCACTTCCTTCGTGTGAAAGGAATTTTTCAGTCTCGAGCATATTGCGTGAGAAGATGGCTGATGACAATCCCTGAGGAACATCGTTCTGCATTTCTATTGCCTGATCGAGTGTTTTATATTTCATGATGTAAAGCAATGGTGCAAAAGTTTCGTGACATACAATTGGAATATTCTTTGGAACTTCGGCAATACATGGTTTTACATAACATCCGCTTTCAAAACCTTCACCCGTCATAGTCTCTCCACCATAAAGTATGGTTCCACCTTCCTTTTTTACCCGCTCAATAGCCTGATGAAAATCTTTTACTGCTCCGGTATCAATCAATGGCCCGACTAGAGTATGTGCATCTAATGGATGACCGATACGAATATGCTGATAAGCACTTACTAATTTTTTCTTAAAGGCATCAAACACACTTTCGTGAATAATAAGTCTGCGTGTGCTGGTGCAACGTTGTCCTGCTGTGCCTACTGCACCAAACAATACTGCGCGGATAGCCATATCCAAATCGGCATGTTCTGTGATGATGATGGCATTGTTTCCACCAAGTTCGAGAAGACTGCGGCCTAAGCGCTCACCCACAATGGATGCTACACGTTTGCCAACACGTGTGGAGCCTGTTGCAGAAATCAGAGGCACACGGTTGTCAGCAAGAAAATTATCACCTACATGTTTGGAGTTTGCCACTACCAGATTGCATACTCCTTCGGGAACTTTATTTTCTTCAAGCACTGAGGCTATGATGTTTTGCACTGCAATAGCACAAAGCGGAACTTTAGATGATGGTTTCCAAACAATGGTATCACCACAAACCATTGCAAGCATGGCATTCCAGCTCCATACAGCTACCGGAAAATTGAAAGCTGTAATCACTCCAACAATTCCTAATGGATGATATTGTTCGTACATGCGATGCTTGGGTCGTTCGCTGTGCATGGTGAATCCATGTAACTGGCGTGAAAGACCTACTGCAAAATCGCAGATGTCAATCATCTCCTGCACTTCGCCAAGACCTTCCTGATAAATTTTTCCCATCTCATAAGAAACCAGTTGTCCTAAAGGCTCTTTATATTCACGCAGTTTATTTCCTATCTGGCGAACCACCTCTCCGCGTTTGGGAGCAGGCCACATACGCCATTCTTTAAAAGCCTGTTGAGCTGTTTGAATAATCGTTTCGTAATCGTCAGCTGTTGCTTGCTTCACTTTAGAAATTAGCTCACCATCTGATGATGAAAAAGATTCAAGAATATCACCTTTGGTATCAAACCACTTAGTTCCTGTGGTTGCACCTTTATTTATTTCCGTAATTCCCAGTTGCTTCAGGGCTTTCTCTATACCGTATCCGGTTTTAACTGCTGTACTCATTGTTCTGTGTATTAAAAAAAAACGTTTTACTTTGGTCTGCAAAATTAAACAATATAAGTCTTTTCTATGGCTAAAAGTTCAGCTAAAGGTTCTGTTTTACTGATTGTATTACTTGCCATTGCATTAATAACAGTAAAGTGGATAAAAAGTTGCCACAACAGCAGTGAAACTCCTGTTAAAGAAACTCCTGCATGGAAAGATGATGGCCGTAACAAACGGAGCGAATGGCGCTACCGCACTCTTGAATACACACAACATGCGCGATGCAGAATGCAATGCCGCAATATTAGTGAGGCCGAAGTGAATGAAATATTGCGCAACGGAACCATCAATTATAAAAAGAGCAACCTGAATGATAAGCCCTGCCCTACTTATGCAATAGAAGGAAACACCAATGACGGGCAAAAAGTGCGTATAGTTTTTGCTGCATGCAAATCAACTACACGGGTAGTCACCACCATTGACTTAGGTGTGGAACATGAATGCGACTGTAATTAATAAGCTCTGGCGCTGATGCCCTGCATATAATTTACAAAAGCACGGCTCACAACCTTGTTGCCTCCCGGTGTCGGGTAATTTCCTGAAAAATACCAGTCGCCTTTGTTATGCGGGCATGCTTCGTGCAGGTCTTCAATTTTCTGAAAAATAATTTCTACTTCAGCTTTGCAATCTTCAGGTTTCAGCATCGAGGCAATCTTAGCCGAAATCTGCTCCGCTGTGAATGGTTTATAAATATCGCGTACATAGTTTTTCATTTCATTCACGCCAAGTTCCAGTTGTTGCTTGCAATGCACATAGGTTTCTTCAATGATATGTTCGAGATTATTTTCTTCGAGCAATGCAATGGCAGCACGAAAAGCAATGAGGTCACCAATACGTGCCATGTCTATACCGTAACAATCGGGATAACGTATTTGAGGTGCTGATGAAACAATCACTATTTTCTTAGGCTCCAGCCGATCGAGCATTCTGATGATGGAGTTTTTAAGTGTTGTTCCGCGCACAATACTGTCGTCAATCACTACCAGATTGTCCTGTCCTTTCTGAAGTGTACCGTAAGTAATGTCATACACATGTGTAACCATATCACTTCGGTCATCATCATTGGTGATAAACGTACGCAGTTTGACATCTTTAATGGCAATTTTTTCGAAGCGAGGTTTGATGGCAAGTATTTCACTCAGTTTTTCATCGGTAAGCTGATTGCCTGCTGCTTTGATTTTTCGTTTCTGAACATCGCGCAGATAATCTTCCATGCCCTGCATCATTCCATAAAATGCTACTTCTGCCGTGTTGGGGATAAAAGAAAAAACTGTGTGCCGCAAATCATTGTCCACTGCAGGGAGAATACTTTTACAAAGTTGTCGGCCCAACTCTTTTCGCTCCTGATAAATTTCTGCATCACTTCCTCTCGAAAAATAAATACGTTCGAAAGAACATGAATTACGTTCGGTAGGTTCTTTTATCTGCGGCATTGAAATTTTGCCGTTCTTTTTTATGATGAGTGCATGGCCGGGTTTTATTTCTTCAATCTGCTCAAACGAAAGTTTAAAAGCTGTCTGAATGGCGGGTCTTTCACTGGCAACTACTACAATTTCATCATCGGCATACATATAGGCAGGTCTTATTCCTGCAGGGTCGCGCAATACAAATGCATCACCATGTCCCATCATACCTGCAATCACATAACCACCATCCCATTTTTTGGAAGAATGTTTCAGAATACTTTCAACATCCAGATGCTCTGCAATAAGAGGAGAAATTTCCTGTTTGGAATATCCCTGTTCTTTGAACTGATCGTAAAGTCTTTCATTTTCCTCATCCAGATAATGACCAATGTTTTCCAAAACGGTTACTGTATCGGCTTTCTCTTTTGGATGCTGACCTATTCTGATAAGATTTTCGAAAAGTTCATCCACATTGGTCATATTAAAATTTCCTGCAAGCACCAGATTGCGAGTCATCCAGTTGTTCTGACGCAAAAATGGATGACATGCTTCAATGCCATTGCCGCCATAGGTTCCGTAACGAAGATGCCCTAACCACAGTTCACCGCTGAAGGCCATATTTTTTTTCATCCATTCAACATCGTTTAATTTTGAAGGATCGCCTTTTGTGCGTTCGTTGAATTTGTTAAAAATCATACTGAAAATATCCTGTATGGCCTGTTTGTCGTTAGAGCGGTAGCGACTGATATAACGCGTTCCGGGTTCGGCATCAAACTTTATGTTGGCCACACCTGCACCATCCTGCCCGCGGTTATGCTGCTTTTCCATGAGCAGATACAACTTGTTTAATGCGTAAAACGAGGTGCCGTATTTTTTTCGGTAATAATCAAGTGGCTTCAGCAAACGAATCATTGCTATGCCACATTCGTGGTGTAGGATGTCAGACATTTGAATGCAAAATTAAATAAAAATAAGCGTTGGATTACACTTATATAAAGGAATTTAATCTCTCTGCTTCAATGTTTTGCCATGAGCAGGCAGGTCTTCATCACATTATAATTTTCAAGTGGCAAATGCAGGGATAAAATGCAGCAGTTAAAGCCTTGATAAACCCGTTTGTTCCATTCAGGAATTTTCCCTGAGCAGATTCACAATGGCATTTTCCACTTCGCTGCTGTTCCATTTATTTTCAATGTCAGGCATTGCCATAATTTTATCCATAATCACATTTTGGCGGTTTCCACGCGCCTGTGCTTCGTTGTATGGAATATGGCTGAAAGTTACCATTGAATAAAGCGGCATCCATTTATCGGGATGTTTTTCATAAAACCATCCTTCAATTTTTTTACGCAGCAAAAATTCAGGCTGACCAACCAGGTCGCGCATTTCAATAAAATTATCTACAGCCAGTTCGCCAATTGCATCAGCAGCAGGTTTGCGCAGACGTTCATATTCAGGAATCACTTTTTCCCAGTCATCATGATGTTCATTCAGCAAATCGTTGAGTATGGTACAATCTTCAAAACCGCAGTTCATACCTTGCCCATAAAAAGGAACAATGGCATGTGCAGCATCACCAATCAGTGCAAGCTGATCACCTACATGCCAGGGCATACACTTTACCGTTACGAGCGAGCCTGTAGGGTTGTTGAAGAAATCTTCTTCGAGGTCATGCAACAGCGGAACTGCATCAGGAAAAACATCGCTGAAAAATTTCTTTACCTCTGCTTTGTTGTGCAACGATTCAAACGAAGGATTTCCTTTCATCGGGAAAAACAGTGTAACCGTAAAAGTTCCGTCCAGATTAGGCAGTGCAATGAGCATGTATCCGCCACGCGGCCAGATGTGCAATGCATTTTTTTCGATGCGATGCGTACCGTCAGCATTGGCAGTGAACATAAGTTCTTTATAACCATGTTCCAGGTACGACTGTGAGTAATTGAACTGCGCTGTTGACAACTGCATCTGCAAGCGTGTGGCAGCAAACGCACCATCAGCACCAAAAATAAAATCTGCATGTGCTGTGGTCTTTTCGAAAGTTTGTTGATTTTCGAAATGCATTTCATTTTTCGCCAGCAAAACATCCGTACACCTTTCATCGAAAAATATTTCCACACCATTTTGCTCTGCAAGGTCCAGCAGAGTGCAGTTTAAAATGCCGCGAGACACTGCGTAAATGCCCTGACCGTCTTTTCCGTAAGGCTGTGTAGTAATTTTTCCGTCCATGCTGTGCATGGTGCGATGTGTCATGGGGATTCCTATTTTTCTGATGGCATCTTCAATGCCTACACCGCGCAATGCTTTCCACCCACGGTCGCTGAGGGCAAGGTTGATACTTCGTCCTGCAGGAATATTCACTTTTCGCATATCCGGTCTGCGTTCATATAAAGTAACCTGATACCCTCTTTTGCGCAGATAAATAGCAAGCAGTGAGCCTACCAGCCCCGCTCCTATGATTGCAATATTTTTGTTTTTCATTACTTATGAAGTGCTAATGCCTGTTTAAAATATTCTCCAAAACTGAAAATATCTTCAAAAGAATTATACAACGGAACAGCTGCCATCCGCAACACCTCAGGTTCGCGCCAGTCTGCAATCACTCCATTATCGGTGAGGTAGCTGAATATTTTTTTCCCATTCTTTTTGCATAACATACTGACCTGTGCTCCACGCTCATTTTCATTCGCGGGAGTGATGATGATGATATTCTGTTGTTGTCCTGTGGCTGTTACTGCTTCATTAATTACATAACGCAGAAAATTATTCAGCTTTTTTCTTTTTGCAACAAGTCTGTCCATACCTGCTGACGCAAAAATTTCGAGAGATGCCCGCAATGCAGCCATAGGCAATACCGGTGCATTACTCAGCTGCCAGGAGTCAGCACTTTTTACGGGCACAAAATCATGAGGCATGGTGAACCGTGTTTGAGGGTCGTTGCCCCACCATCCTGCAAAACGAACGCGGTCGGTATTGTCGCAGTGCTTCTCATGTACAAAAGCTCCGGCCACTCCTCCGGGCCCTGCGTTCAGATATTTGTATGAACACCACACGGCAAAGTCCACTTGCCAATCGTGTAGATGCAAATCAAGATTTCCTGCTCCATGTGCCAGGTCGAAACCTGCCAATGCTCCCACACGATGTGCCGCTTCGGTAATTTCTTTCATCTGAAAAACCTGACCGGTGTAATAATTTGGATTCCCTAAAAACACCAGTGCCAGACTGTCTTTATGATTTTCGATTGCTGCCAATATATCTTCGTGCCGAAGAGTAAACTCTCCATCGCGGGGTTTAAGTTCGATGATGGCATCTTTTGGGTTGCAGCCGTGAAACTTTACCTGCGACTGCAGAGCATACTGATCGGAAGGAAAAGCTGATGCTTCACAGATAATTTTATAACGTTTGGAGTCAGGTTTGTAAAACGACACCAGCATAAAATGCACATTTGCAGTGAGCGAGTTCATCACAACAGTTTCGCGAGGAAGTGCTCCAACTACCTGAGCCATATTATCTCTCAAAAACTCATGATAGGGATACCATGGGTGTCGCGCCTGAAAGTGACCTTCCACACCAAATTTTTCCCAGTCGCTCAGTTCCTGATTTACGTATTCGCGTGTGTTTACCGGTTGCAATCCCAGTGAATTGCCACAGAAATAAATTACTTTTTTGCCTTTATGTTCAGGGAATAAAAACTTTTTTCTGAATGAATTTAACTCATCTTCTTTATCAAGCTGACGGGCAAATTCAATATTATTTTCAAACTGCATAATTCTGAATTACTATGCAAATAAAGTAAAATGACAGCAGAGTGAAAAAACAAATGTGTACAACGTCTTTATTACATGAAATAAAATCTCAATCGGCAAGTGATTTTTTTTCAAACTTTTTGCGTAACCATGCAGTCACAGGTTTTTCAACATACAGATGAACTACGATGGCAACTGTAAGGGCAATCATAAACTGCATAGCTGCAAAAGCTATGTAATTATTTTCAAAATATGTTTTGATAATTTCAAGTCTGTTGCCGTTCCAGTTCATGTATCGGGCAGTAATATCCTGAGTAAGATAAAAACTATAACTTGCTTCACCTAAGAACACCAGAAAACGGGCACTCATAACTTTGGCAAGAGCACCTTCGCTGAAAGCGAAAGAAAATATCAGCAAAGCCATAGGAATATAAAAGTAAAGAGAGTTGGAATATGTTTTGTAAACTTCCTGAATACCCATAAAAAACAAAACAGGTATGATGAGTGATATAATCTGAAGCAGCGTAGCGCGCGAAGAATTCATTTTGTTTGAATACCTGACAATGCTGTAGAAGAAAAATAAAAAAATACCCATGATAAAATCAAGTATCCTGATGAACGGATTAATATAAAACAACCATTGCATGTCATAAAAATTCCGGATTACCGTCATCAGTACAAGTGCAATGGCAAGCAGCACGAGATAAAAAGCATAACTGCGGATGAGTCCCTTTCTGAAAATAAATGCAACAATTGCAGGAAACATGACATAAAAAAACATTTCGGCAGAGATGGACCATGCAGGAGCATTGAATGAAAAATAATATGGGATAGCAGGAATAAAACTTTGTGTGAGGGTGAGGTGTGCGCCCAACCTTACGAGAAACTGAAACGTATGATGCGCAGTGAATCCTCCATCATCCAATACTGATTTAACCACAACAGGAGTAATCAGCAGCAATGTGAAATAATGCAGCGGTACAATGCGGATAGCACGTTTGATTAAAAAGTTCTTTCTTGAAAATTGTTTGTCGCCAATGGCGGAGGCATAGGTAAATGCCATGACAAAACCCGAAAGCATAAAAAAGAAATTAACACCCAGATAACCAAAACGCAGGTAGTTTTCCAACAAATCATGTATGGCAGGTATTCTTGAATCTCTGAAATAAGTAAGGTGACAGAGGAATACCATAAAAGCAAAAACAAATCTTAACGATGTAAGTGCCTGCAGTTTCATCTGAAAAAAAATCTGTGTCCGAAGATAAACCAATTATCGGAAACTATCTACTGTAAACATGAAGGTTCATGCAAATGAATAAAAAGAGGCTGTCCTTTCGGGACAGCCTCTCCACACAATCTAAACACAACTTACTTCTTATCGTCTTTTACTTCTTCGTAGTCAACATCGGTTACGGTGTCGCCCTGTGCCGAAGCATCCTGTTGGCTTCCGGCATCAGCGCCTGTTGCAGTGCTTCCTGTATTGTTAGATGCATTATACATCTCCTGTGAAGCGGCCTGCCATGCCGTGTTGAGTTCGTTGAGTGCTGTATCAATTTCAGCAAGGTTTCTTTCCTTATGTGCATCTTTGAGTTTGCTCAGTGCACGCTGGATATTCTCCTTGTTGTTTTGCGAAAGTTTGTCGCCATACTCTGTCAACTGTTTTTCAGTCTGGAATATCATGGTATCGGCCATGTTCACTTTATCAGCTTCTTCTTTCGCTTTTTTATCAGCTTCAGCATTGGCTTCAGCTTCTGTTTTCATACGTTTTATTTCCTCATCGCTCAGTCCGCTGCTGGCTTCTATACGTATCTTCTGCTCTTTGCCTGTGCCTTTGTCTTTTGCTGTTACGTGCAGAATACCATTGGCATCAATATCAAATGTTACTTCAATCTGAGGTACACCGCGTGGTGCAGGCGGAATTCCATCAAGGTGGAAACGTCCGATGGTACGGTTATCTTTTGCCATACTGCGTTCGCCCTGCAATACATGTATTTCTACAGAAGGCTGACTGTCGCTTGCTGTGCTGAACACTTCACTCTTCTTGGTTGGAATGGTAGTGTTGGCTTCGATAAGTTTGGTGAACACGCCACCAAATGTTTCTATACCTAATGACAGCGGAGTTACGTCAAGCAACAATACATCTTTTACATCTCCGGTAAGCACTGCACCCTGAATTGCTGCACCAATAGCTACAACTTCATCAGGATTCACTCCTTTGGAAGGAGCTTTACCGAAAAATTTCTCCACAGCATTCTGAATGGCAGGAATACGAGTTGAACCTCCTACCAAAATCACTTCGTCAATATCACTTGGTTTGAATCCTGCATTGCTCAATGCTGTTTTGCAGGGTTCAATGGTACGCTTAATCAAATCATCTACCAGTTGTTCAAACTTTGCTCTGGTAAGTGTTTTTACCAGGTGTTTCGGAACACCGTCAACCGGCATAATGTAGGGCAGGTTGATTTCGGCCTGAGTAGAACTTGACAATTCTATTTTAGCTTTTTCAGCAGCTTCTTTCAAACGTTGCAATGCCATTGGGTCTTTGCGCAGGTCAATGCCTTCGTCATTTTTAAACTCATCGGCAAGCCAGTCAATGATGCGCTGATCAAAATCGTCACCACCCAGGTGGGTATCACCATCGGTTGATTTTACTTCGAAAACGCCATCGCCCAGTTCAAGAACTGATACGTCATGTGTACCACCACCACAGTCGAACACAACTACTTTTTCTTCTTTATGTTTTTTATCAAGACCATAAGCCAGAGCAGCAGCAGTAGGCTCGTTGATGATACGAAGCACTTTCAGTCCTGCAATTTCTCCTGCTTCCTTGGTAGCCTGACGCTGTGAGTCGTTGAAGTATGCAGGCACAGTGATTACTGCTTCTGTAACTTCGCTGCCAAGATAATCTTCAGCTGTTTTTTTCATTTTCTGCAAAATGATTGCTGAAATTTCCTGAGGGGTGTATAAGCGGTCGTTAATTTTTACACGGGGAGTGTTGTTATCACCTTTCACCACTTCATAAGGTACACGTTCTCTTTCTTTGGCTGAATGGTCAAAAGATTCACCCATGAAACGCTTTATTGAATAAACGGTATTCTTGGGGTTTGTAATGGCCTGACGTTTTGCAGGGTCACCCACTTTACGCTCACCATCTTTAATGAATCCTACTATGGAAGGTGTCGTTCTGCGACCTTCGCTGTTCGGGATTACAACAGGCTCGCTGCCTTCCATCACAGCTACGCAAGAGTTGGTTGTTCCCAGGTCGATTCCAATTACTTTTCTCATTTTATCTATACTTTTTTTGAAGGTTTTTATTTTACACCCTCACTGTGTCAATGGTTGTGCCAACCGTCATATCATGCCAATATGCACCCTAAACGGCATGCTGATGGAATGCCGTCAGAAAAAATACTGACAAAAAGACACTTTTACTTGAAGCCCAGGTCGCGGGTAATCTGGCCGTTAATAAGCGAATCGTTAGAGCGGTTACTCAACAACTTATTGTACATGCCATCTCTGAAAATACTACTGAAAATGCCTATTCCACCTTCAACATTGGTGTATTGGGGAATATTCTGGTTGATACCTGTTGGCGGACGATTCACCTGATAATAAGTGTAAAGTTCTTCGGCACCGCCCACCCAGAAGAAATCTACCGAGCGTGCAATTCGTTCCACTGTCGGGTCAGGCTGAATATATCGTCTGATGGCAGAGTAAATGGTAGTATAAGGAACTGCAATTTCCAGCGAAGTGGAATTTTTATACTCTACTCCTCCAATCTTAAACTCAACTGATTTTATCTGCACATTGGTAGGATTGGCAATCTCTTTTTCATAATAGCTGAAACGCATATTCAGGTCGTAATAGCTGGCATTGTTACCTCTTGTAAATTTGGTCTGAAAAGGATTGGCTGCATCAGCAAGTTCTACTGCAGTCTGAAAATTGGTTGGTGTGGCAATAGCACTCACTTTATTTACAATAATAGTTTGTGCAGTAGTGGTTTTTCCGGTTTCACGATTATAAACTACCAACTTATATTGGCTGTCCTGATAGATGGAATCGCTGCCATAAGTGCGGTATAAATAATTGGGTGATGATGCAAAAATGCCTGTATCCAAAGCAGAACCTTCAAAACGTTCCAGATTGATAGTGCCTATCATGTTGTTATTCTTATAACGCTCCAGTTTCACATCAAGGATATCGCCATACTGAAAAGAATCGGGCACCTGTGCAAACTGATATGCATTTCCTTCGCCCAGAAATGCTTTGTTGATTCGGATATATTGAACTGAATCGGCAGGATTCAACACTCCGTAAACCACCATTATTTCCTCATAAGGCGCTATCAGATCCACATCCGTTTTGCAGGACGAAAATGCCAATATCAGTACACAAAAAGATATTAATAACTTATTCATGCGTCAAAAGTAGAGTATGAAGGCCGATAAAAAAAAATATGTAATTTTCAGCACTCAAATATTTAACAATTTTTAGGTGTTTAGCCCGATGCATAAACTGAAATTTTTATCCGTTTTCATAACAGGGTGGCTGCTCACAGCTGCAATGCCATCCCGTGGTCAGCTTGTAAATGAGAAATTTGACCGGTTGGATCTGAGTGAAAATTTTGATACAGCCAGCGACAGATGGACATTTTTATCCAACAATGAAAACCTGTTTCTGGTGCAGGAAGGCGAATATATTCTGAACCGCAAAGCTCCTGAAAAACCTTTTGCTCTTATTGCTAATTACGATTATAATGAGCAGGCTTTTAAATTAGTTACTGCCGTTAAGATTGAAAAAACTGCTGACCAAAATGGCTCTATCGGTGTCATATTCATGGCTCAGAATGATGGCAACGGTGGTTTTATTTTCGAAATAAATGCAGAGAAGCAATTTCGGCTGAGGCAAATTGTGTCAGGCAGTTATAAGTTTATGACCGGTGATGCAAAGAATGGAGGATGGACAAAGAGCAATTCACTCAACGGACTGAATACCTACAATGTAATTGACATTCGTACTTCCAACCGCAACTACGATATTTACGTCAACAATAATTTACTTCTGTCATTTACTGAAATTGCTTACAAAACAGGTCGTTTTGGATTTATTGTAGGTCCGGCAACACGCGCCAAAACAGATTATTTTTATTTGTTTTCTTCAGTGCAGGCGAATGAAATTACAAAAGCACAGGATGGTTCAACAACTTCTGGTACTCCCGATATCATCGAACTTGCCGAATCCATCATCAAACTGAAAACACAAATCAACAAACTGCAGGCAGAGAATGAAGACCTGAAACGTAATCTTGAAAACAAAAAAACTGCTGATAAAGAAGATGAGAATGAGCGTAAACTTAAAGACAGAACCATTCTCGATTTGCAGAAAAAACTGGCTAAAAAGGATGCATCATTCGACTCGCTGATGAAGGTGAACGAAGGTCTTCTCAAGTATAAAAATTTAGTTGCCGGCAACGAAAACTCTGACCTGATTATAACGTTAAGTAAATCAGTAAAGGCAGAGAAAGAAAAAAACCAACAACTGAGTGATTCGTTAAAAACACTGAAAGCAGAATTGGCAAAAGCCAGAAACTCCAAACCAACAACTGTAGAGGAAAAGAAAGAACCAAAAGAGCAAAAACCGAACACAGAATTTACGCTGCCTAAGGAAAATTAAAATCAAACGTATGTCAGTACACAGCGAAGTAAAGAAAATAACCACCCACGTTTTGCAGGAGATGAAACGCAATGGTGAAAAAATTGCCATGCTCACGGCTTATGATTTCAGTCTGGCTCGTATTCTCGACCATGCCGGAATAGATGTGTTGTTGGTGGGCGACTCAGCTTCTAATGTAATGGCAGGACATGAAACCACATTGCCTATCACTCTGGATCAGATGATATATCATGCTTCGAGTGTGGTACGTGCCGTGCAGCGTGCATTGGTAGTTGTTGATTTACCTTTCGGATCGTATCAGGGCAACAGCAAAGAAGCTTTGCAGTCGGCCATACGCATCATGAAAGAATCGGGTGCTCATGCCGTGAAACTGGAAGGAGGCCGCGAGGTAAAAGAATCTATCGAACGCATTCTCACAGCAGGAGTTCCTGTGATGGGACATCTCGGACTTACACCACAATCCATTTACAAATTCGGAACCTATGTGGTGAGAGCCCGCGAAGAAGAAGAAGCGCAGCGATTAGTTGAAGATGCTCACACATTAGAGCAGGCAGGATGCTTTGCCATCGTACTCGAAAAAATTCCGGCAACACTTGCTGCCAGAGTAGCACAGGAAGTAAAAATTCCGATCATAGGAATAGGTGCAGGCAACGGTGTGGATGGACAGGTGCTGGTATTGCACGATATGCTTGGCATCAACAATGAGTTTCATCCACGGTTTTTAAGAAGATACCTCAACCTTTATGACGAAATTAAATCTGCTACCGGAAGATATATTGCAGATGTAAAAAACCGCGACTTCCCGAATGAAAAGGAGCAGTATTAATTATCTCAGATTAATATTTCAGTTTTAAAAGAAAAATTAACAATAAACTGAAACATTATTCTGCATCAAATGCACAACTTGTATTTTTAATTATTGTGATTACCTTTTGTTATTCCTATTTTTGGCTTTATGCTTTCTAAGGTTGTGTCAAACACCAACATTGCTACACAGGTTATTTTTGAAGACAACCATCTGATAGCTGTCAACAAACATCCCGGGCAGATTACTCAGGGTGATAAAACCGGTGACACTCCTCTCGGTGATTTACTCAAAGCATTTCTTAAAGAGAAATACCGGAAACCCGGCAATGTGTTTTGCGGTACCATACATCGTCTCGACCGCCCTGTGAGTGGTATTGTTCTTTTTGCCAAAACAGGCAAAGCACTTGAGCGAATGAATGAACAGTTCCGTGAACGTAAGGTGCAAAAAACTTATTGGGCTGTTGTAAAAAACAAACCTCCGCATGCTGAAGAAACGCTGGTGCACTATCTGAACAAAAACGAAAACAAGAACAAAAGTTTTGCCTCACTGCAACCGCGCAAAGATGCCACACGCTGCGAATTATCGTACAAGCTGCTGGCATCGTCTGAACATTATCACCTGCTGGAAGTAAACCCAATGACGGGAAGACATCATCAGATAAGAGTACAACTTTCGGCTATTGGGTGTGTGATAAAAGGCGACCTGAAATATGGAGCTGACCGCAGCAATTCCGATGGCTCCATTCATCTTCACGCCCGAAAACTTAATTTTATTCATCCTGTTAAACAGGAGTCCGTCAACCTTACAGCACCTCCGCCAGACGACCCGCTGTGGAATTATTTTATGCAAAATTTAGAATCATTATGAGTGTATCACCGTTTAAGGCAGCAGCATTTTTAAAATGTCCAAAATGTGGAAAAGGAAATTTATTCAGCTGCACAAATCCCTATAACGTTAAAAAATTAACCGATATGCCCGACCATTGTCCGGAGTGTGGTCTTTCATTTATGCCTGAGCCGGGGTTTTATTATGGTGCCATGTATGTAAGTTATGCACTAACTATTGCACTCTCTGTTTTTAATTTTATCTGGATTTATATGCTTTGGGGGTTTGCTGCTGTACGCTTTCTCATCATCAACAGCGTGTTGCTGATAGTGTTGATGCCGATTTTTTTCAGGTATGGGCGCAGTTATTATCTGGCACTGATTTATAAAATTGAAAACGCTGCAAACAAAAGAAAAAAGTTGTAGGGTTATTCTTCAAAAAACTACTTCCGCAGATTACTCTCCATAGATTTTTCAGGCTTTCCGTAAAAAAGTTTCTACCAGCATTTTCGCTTTCTTGCACGACTCCTCCAAATCAGAGTTGATAATTACATTGTCGAAATTTTTTTCATAACCTAATTCAAAAACAGATTTTTCCAATCGCTTCTGCAGGCTTTCAGGTGTTTCGGTGCTGCGTGCAATTAGCCTCAGACGCAAATCTTCTACTGAAGGCGGACGGATAAAAACAGAAAGCAGATTATCACCAAAACATTTTTTGATATTCATTCCTCCTTCCACGTCCACATCAAAAACTACTGAACAGTTGATATCTTCTATGCGCTTAATTTCTGAGCGTAAGGTTCCGTAATACCTGCCTTCGTAAACCTGTTCCCATTCAATAAAAGCATCTTCTTCAATTTTCTTTTTAAACTCTTCAACAGAAAGAAAATAATAATCTTTTCCATCCTCTTCGTTATGTCGTTTTGGACGAGTGGTGGCTGATACTGAAAAACGCATAAACGAAAACTGTGAAAGTAAATAGTGTACAATGCTTGTTTTGCCACTGCCGCTTGGTCCACAAAACAAAAAATGCTTTCTCATAAAATATTTGAAAGTTGCTCCTTTATTTTTTCTGCCTCATCTTTCATCTCAACAACAATTCGCTGTATGCCTGCATCATTGGCTTTGCTGCCAATGGTATTTATTTCACGTCCTATTTCCTGCATTATAAATCCAAGTTTTTTCCCATTGTTGTTGGCATCATTGAGCATCGTAAGAAAATAATTGCAGTGTGTGAGCAGCCGTACTTTCTCCTCTGTAATATCCAATTTTTCGAGATAATAAATTAACTCCTGCTCAAACCGGTTCATGTCTGTATCAATATTTCCTTCAAAGGATTTCAGCGCATTCATCAATCGTGACCTTACTCCCTGCATACGACCTGTTTCATGCTCTGCCAGTTTCTCACGCAGTTGCAGAATCAGATTTATACGTTGTGCTATGTCATCATGCAGCGTCTTGCCTTCGCGTTGCCTGAACTGTTTAAATTTATCCAATGACTCCTGAATCAGTTTGGAAATTAATTCCCACTCTTTCTCATTTGCTTCTGCAGCGTCATCGTTGACTACCTGAGGTTGTTGCATAATTATCTGCAACAGATTTTCGTCAGCAAGATTTAATTCTGTTTTTATTTCCTTCAAATCTTTCAGCAATGCTTTTATCAAATCTTTGTTAAGCAAATTGCTTTGCTGTGCAGGATTGGTTTCAATGTTGATGATAACATCCATCTTTCCACGTTCGGCTTCTTTTTGCAGCAATGTTCTCAACTCCATCTCTTTGTCTTTGTATGCCTGTGGCAAACGAAGATTCAAATCAAAAAACTTACTGTTAAGTGATTTTATTTCTACCGAAATTGTCTTTCCGCCAAACTCACCGGTTGTTTTTCCGTAACCGGTCATGGAATGTATCATAATGCTGAATTTTTTACAAAAATATGCTTTACAACTGTTTCAGAAGATTTCACCATCAATGTATTTTGATTTACAGTAATTATTCTACCTGTTCATTCTGTTTTCTGCGGTTCACCCCTTCTATTTTCTGACGGCTTACCAAATACACACCAACAAAAATCATCACTGCAGAAATCAGATGCAGCCATCCCGGTTTGCCTTCGCCAATCATCATAGAAATAAGGGTTGCAAAAACAGGTTGCAGATAAATATAAATGCTTACCTGTGACGGGCTCAGTTCTTTCAGTGCAAATACATTCATCAGATATGCAATAAACGTTACAAAAAACACAACAAAAGCTATGCACAACCAAATTTTCAAAGGAATTGCTGACCACTCAACCTGCTTTAACTCGGGGTAACCAAATGGAAAAACCATGAGACTGCCGAAGAAGAAAATCCATTTCATGATAGTTATCGGATGATATCGCAACATAAGTGGTTTGGCCATCACAATGAAATAAGCAAAGGACACTGAGTTCAGAAAAACATAAATATCTCCCTCTGTATTTCCTCCTTTGATATGAAAACTGCTTCCTAACAAAATGAGAATAAAAGCTCCTGCAATGCCCAGTGCAATTCCCAGAATTTTATTCCATGAAATATGTTCTTTCAGAAAAAAGGCAGCCATCATCAGTACCAACACCGGGTTAGTAGTCATTATCAGTGCACCATTAATGGGTGAAGTGAGCGACAACCCTTTGAAAAAAAGCAGTTGATTGACTGCAACACCAAATAAAGCACCGAGAACCATAAAATACTTATCTTCTTTTCTAACTCTTTCTGTTGGCAGCATCCACGAGATAATAAAAAATAAAATGGTTGCAGGAACTACGCGCAATACAATAAATGCAAATGGTTTAACATATTCAGGCATAACCAACTTGGCTATACTGAAATTGGCTGCATAAATCAGGTTGACCACAAAAACTGACAGATGTGCGCGGGTAGTAGCTTTCAAAGTTTTTGAGAATTAACTGCAGAATCAGTGTAAAGCTTTTTTGGCAGCATCTACTGTTTTAGCTGCATTGCCAATAAAAATTTTATCGTCAACAATCACAACAGGTCTTTTAAGAAAAGTGTATTCCTGCAGAATGTAATTTCGGTAATCTTTTTCTTCCAGTTTCATTTGGTTCAGTCCCATGGAGCGGTATTTCATAGCCACCCTGCTGAACAATGCTTCATAGCTGCCCGCAAGTTTTTTCATTTCGTCTATTTGCTTTGCTGTGATTGGCTCGGTTTTTATGTCCTGTAATATCACATCACTGCCCGGTTTCAGTTCACGTAAAATTCGCTGATTGGTGGTGCAGGTTGCCAAATGATAAATTTTCTTCACTGTTGTAAGTAATTATTTTGCCGTACAAAGAACATTAAAATTAATCAAAAAATATACTTCCGACTTAGTTTGCGTTTTTCTTCGTTCATCCCTTTAATTTATCACCTGAACCATCACATATCATCCTTGATATTTACTATCTTTGAGTTTTAATTTATGAAGTAATGGCTAAACAAGGCACAAAAAAATGTAAAGCTGAAATTCGATACGCAATGGCAATATTCAGCAGCTCCCGAATCGCCCGATCATATTATTCTTACCGATAAATACGATTTGTTTATCAATGGAAAATTCACTTCTCCACAATCCAAAAAAATATTTTGACACCATCAATCCTGCCAAAGAAACCCGCATTGCTTCGGTAGCAGAAGCCGGTCAGGCAGATGTGGATGCTGCAGTAAGTGCTGCACGTCAGGCTTACAACAAGGTTTGGAGCAAGATGCCCGCACGCGAAAGAGGTAAATATATTTATCGTATTGCAAGACTTATGCAGGAGCGTGCACGCGAGTTGGCTATTATCGAGAGCATGGATGGCGGAAAACCCATTCGCGAAAGCAGAGATATTGATGTGCCATTGGCAGCAGCACACTTTTTTTATTATGCAGGATGGGCTGATAAATTAGATTATGCATTACCTGGGATGAAAGCTGAACCAATGGGTGTAGCAGGGCAAATTATTCCCTGGAATTTTCCTCTGCTGATGGCAGCATGGAAAATTGCTCCGGCACTTGCCTGTGGAAATACAGTGGTGCTGAAGCCAGCAGAAACAACACCTCTTACTGCACTTAAACTCGCAGAAATAATACGTGATGCCGATTTGCCTCCCGGAGTTGTAAACATTGTTACAGGTGCAGGTGCAACAGGTGCAGCCATTGTCAATCATGCAGGAATAGATAAAATTGCATTTACCGGATCAACAGATGTAGGTAAAATTATTCAAAAAGCATTAGCCGGTACTTCCAAGAAATTTACTCTTGAATTAGGAGGTAAAGCTGCCAATATTATTTTTGAAGATGCTGCTATTGATCAGGCTGTAGAGGGAATTGTGAATGGTATATTTTTCAATCAGGGACATGTATGTTGCGCAGGTTCGAGATTGTTTGTGCAGGAAAGTATTGCCAATACATTGCTCCGAAAACTGAAAGACCGTATGGAAACACTGATTGTTGGCGACCCTCTCGACAAGAACACTGACATTGGTGCCATCAATTCACGTGATCAGCTGAACAAAATAAAATCACTGGTAAAAATCGGTATCAACGAAGGTGGTGAATGTTATCAGTCATCCTGTTCACTTCCATCGAAAGGATTCTGGTTCAGGCCAACCATATTTACCAATGTAGCGCAGTCGAGTAAAATAGTACAGGAAGAAATTTTCGGCCCTGTGCTTGCCATACAAACTTTCAGAACAGTGGAAGAAGCTATTGAAAAAGCCAACAACACCCCTTACGGACTCAGTGGTGGAGTGTGGACAGATAAAGGAAGTAAAGTTTTTAAAGTAACATCAAAAATAAAAGCCGGAGTACTTTGGGCAAACACGTTCAACAAGTTTGATCCTACTTCACCGTTTGGTGGTTATAAAGAAAGTGGTTCAGGCCGCGAAGGTGGAATGCACGGATTAAGTGCCTATCTGAAATAATAAGTCTGGTTATTAAACTACAATAGCAATGGAAGTAAAAGAAAAAATCAAAAAAACAATTCAGAAGCATACAGAAAACGGTCACAGCGTAAATGGCAGCACCGTTATCAATAAGCGTATTCCTGTTCTGAAAACATATAAGCTTTATATCAATGGTCAGTTTCCGCGAACAGAAAGCGGACGCTATTACAAACTTACAAATCGTGACGGAAAAGTAGTTGCAAACATCTGTCGCGGTTCGCGAAAAGATTTTCGTGACGCTGTGGTTGCAGCTCGTAAGGCACAGGAAGGATGGCAGAAAAAAAGCGCATTTAATAAAAGTCAGATACTTTATCGCATTGCCGAAACACTTGAAACACGAAAGGCACAATTTGCAGAAACACTTATGCTGCAAGGCTACGAACATCAGGCAGCAGAGCAGGAAGTGTATGCATCCATAGATATGCTGGTGTATTATGCAGGCTGGTGCGATAAATACCAACAGGTGTTCTCATCTGTCAATCCGGTAGAGTCTTCTTATTTCAACTTTTCGTTTCCTGAACCAATGGGAGTAGTTGCTGCTATTGCAAATCAGCAAAGCGGATTGTTAAGTTTAATAACCACCATTGCTCCTGCCATTGCCGGTGGCAATTCCATCATTGTTCTTGCTGCTGAAAAATATCCGCTTACGGCAATAGATTTTGCTGAAGTGCTCAATGCAAGTGATGTTCCGGGAGGTGTGGTAAATATTCTGACGGGCTACAGCAAGGAACTTCACACCCATTTCTCATCACACATGGATGTGAATGCAATGATGTATTGCGGCAACAATGCAGATGAGTTGAAAACCATTCAAACCAACGCAGCTCTCAATGTGAAAAGAGTGATTGCCGTAAAAGATATTAAAGAAGAAAGTCCTTATCGCATCATGGGGTTGCAGGAGGTAAAAACTACCTGGCATCCTGTAGGTATCTGATAAAATTTCTGTCTGAAAATTTTTATCGAGCCACCTTGGGGAATCGAACCCCAGACCTGTTGTTTACGAAACAACCGCTCTAACCTGCTGAGCTAAAGTGGCTGAAATCTGCAGTTAGTCTTTCAGGGGAAAATTGTTCCTGTATAATTATTTACATCAGCGTAAGGAACCTGCGTGCCGTATTTTTCGTTGATGGCTTTGATAAATTCATTGGCGATAACAGCACTGCCTTTTCCTGTTGGGGTGATGCCATCGAGAGAGAAAAAGTTTCCTTTCAGGAATTCATTCGTCAGTTTTACTCCGTTGAACGTAATTCCGGAATTAAGTTTTTTAAACAAAGAATAAATATCCACATAAGCCAGATTGTTTTCGGCAGCCTTGGTTTTTAAAAAACTGTTGTAGCTGTTTATAGCCTGACGTATGGTATTTATTTCATTAGTAGTAAGCACAAAACGATTGCCTAAAGGTTTCTGAGTATTAGAACCCCATCCTGCACAGTAAATACTGTCGAATGGAACTGACAGTAAAACCAACTCATCAGAATTCAGTTGTCTTTTCATTGAGGGTAATGTCAGTGTATCAGAAATAACCATTGCATTTCTGCCGGCAACAAAATGTATAGCCGGAACATTGGAAGCATACAGCAAGTTCAAAGTATCGGCCTGCTCCTGAGTAAGCACCAAAGCATCATAAGGAATTGCACTGAAATAAGGTAAATCAACAATATCGGGAATATTGGCAACTGCTCCTTTTCTGTTTCCTGCAGCAAGTGATGTTAATGCATTTACTACTGCATTTTGAAATGTAGCTAAAGGAGTAATGGTTGCCAGCGTTTGATTATAACCTGCCATGGCACAATCATAAACATCATGCATTCCAACCCAGAAAGTAAAAAAGGTTGGAAGTTGTCGTGTTGCATCAGTGAGTACTGTTGAGTTTTCAGGAATCGTTGCAAATCGTGAGTAAAAGGGGTTCTTGGATAATTGCAAATCCAACGAACCGAAATCGGCATTATCCAAATCGGTAGCTTTCATTCCCGGCACACCCATATTGTTGAATGGTGCTTCGCCACCAATGTAATTTTCTATGGCAGTAATATCCGTCACAGCTGCATTGCCTGTTCTGAAATCGGAAGTTCCATCGCACGTGAGACCATAATTCAGGTTTAGCTGTGGAATATAAGTTTTAAGATAGAAATTAAATCCTGCACCATAACTTCCCGGCACCAACGGTTGTTTGAAATCTCCTCCACCAACTAATTTAAACTGATTGGCAAGTATTGCAGCAAAACTTTGTTGTTGTCCAGCATCAAACAATGCGTTGTTCTGATAACCGGCAGTATAGGAACTTCCCAACGCAACATACTTTGAAAAATCTGCACCCTTGTTATCAAAATTCAATTCTTTCAATTCAGGTTTGCATGCTGCAATCAGCAATATAAAAGCTGCAAATACCCTGATAATAATTTTCTCGCTCAGATTTTTCATCTCTGTTTTTTTCAGAATTTATAACTAATTCCTAATCCTGCACCATGCATAATTGAACTGTAACTACCGTCTAATTGTGTATCGCTGTTTTGCCCCTGGCGTTCGCGTTTTGTTTCAAACTGATAAGAGCATTCCAGCGTAAACCCCGACTTCCATGAATAGCCCAATCCCAGTCCAAAAACATATTTATCTGCATCAGGCATATCTGTAGTAATAAAATTGTCTTTCACAGGTGACTGGTCATAAGCAACACCCGCACGGCCTTGCAGAGTTTCGGTAAATGCATACTGAACACCTAATCGCACAGCAATTACATCACGATATTTTCTTGTTTGCTTAAATTCATTATCGAGATAATTATAGTTTTCTTCAAAACTATAATTCAAAGAATCGAATGATGACCATCCTGTAAGATTTGTTTCGAGATGAAATGTCAATTCATCAGTTGCTTTATAAGCAAATGCAAGAGACAATACAGAGGGTAAAGGCATGGTGGCATCAGCTTTTAGTGCCGAAGGATAGTATGATGAAAGAGATGAAGGTATTTGCGAAAAAGAAAAATCGGTATTCTTAAAATTGAGTTTTACCTTACTTCGATATGTGAGTGCCATATCCAGTTTATCGTTTGCATGAAAATGCAATCCTGCATTAAAACCGTAACCAAAACTTTTTCCATCAGCAGAAACATCTCCGTCTGTTGCTGATGCAGATGCCACACCAATCGCTCTGTTCCATTTGTAATTAGCAACTGCCATAACAAATCCGGCACCGAAACCAAACTTCTCTGAAATTTTTACAGATGCCGTAGGTTGAATAAAAACCGTTTTCAGCCGGGCACTTCGAATGGTGTATCTTCCCTCCCAGTTATCAGCCCATTTGGTTGCATATCCAAAAGGTGAATTAACCATAATTCCTGCAGCAATTTTCTCTCCTATCATCACACTTCCCCCAAGATAAAAGGGAATGATGTTTACTTTATCTGACTGAGTTACTTTTCCGGTAAGCGGACTCCGATAGGCAACTGCTGGCATCAGCAAAAACCCTCCGGCAGACAATGTGTTTTTCCCGATAAAAACCATTCCTCCGGGGTTGTAGAAAACAGTTGCTGCATCACTATACATGGCTGTTTGCGAACCACCCATGGATGCTGCCTTCTGACTCTGACTTGATATCTGAAAACCACCTGCATGGGCAGAAGAAAAAAAGATAAAAGTTATGGCTGATGAAAGGATGAGTGCAGATAGCTTCATATCAAATTGTCTGCAAACAAAAATAAACAGATAAACGGAATCACGCAACGGTCTTATTCTATGAATTTATTTCTTTTTAACAATGAATTGTGGGCAATGACCACTATAAAAAACTTCGTGAAAATACCAGTGACTAACCTATAAGTCATTACCTTTGACAAATCATTTTTTATTTTTAATTCACACACATATTACGATGAATAAGATTTTTACCACGCTTCTGTTTTTAATTTCAGGTGTCTATTGCTTTGCCGGCAATGGTGATACCACTTATGTTTCATCACATACCAATGTTACTGTAGTTACCAATCCGGGTACAGGAAGTAATGGTTATCCTGCATGGGCAGTATTTCCATCTTCAGGCACAAACTACCGTAAGATTATACTTACGCTTTCTCATCGTTGTCCGAGTGGTATGGCTTGTGGAGAGTGGGATTATCTTGATTATGTTTATATCCGCAGAGTTGGCGGGGCCAATGCTTCTTCACAGGATATTGAACTTGCACGATATATTACGCCCTACGGAAACAGTTTCAATTCTTCTTTTCACTCTTCATGGACACTGGATGTTACCGACTATGCACAGTTTCTTCACGACTCGGTAGAGATAGAATATATCCACACAGGCTATGAAACCAATGTAGGTAAAGGGTGGCTGATAAATGTTGATTTTGCTCTGATAGAAGGCACACCGGTTATGAATCCTGTTGCTTTCAAACGTTTATGGCATGGTTCATTTCCGTTTGGTAATGCATCCAATCCTATTGATAATTATCTGCAACCTGACACAACTACAGTAAATGCAAATACCGCAAACCTTCGACTTAAAATTACTCAATCAGGTCATGGATCTGATGCGAGTAACTGTGCTGAGTTTTGTTCTAAAATAAGAACTGTATTATTCGACAATAATGTAGTAGACAATAAAGCCGTATGGAGATTATGTGGATTCAATCCCATATATCCACAGGGAGGAACCTGGGTGTATAACCGTGCCAACTGGTGCCCGGGTAACTGGGTTTATCCCAATGACTACAACTTTGCAGTTGCAGGGGGTTCAACACATATTGTTGATATGAATATGCCGGTTTATAACGTAGCCAGCCCTTCAGCAAACTATGTTGTAGAGGGACAATTGTTTGAATATGGTCCGCTCAACTTCAGCAACGATGCTGCTATTGACGATATACTTGCACCTAATGATAAATTTGAGTACTCACGCACCAACCCTGTTTGTAACAATCCAAAAATAAGATTGAAAAATAATGGTTCGAATGTGCTTACATCTGCTGTAATAAAATATGGGCTGATGGGCGAACCTGAAAGCACTTACAACTGGACCGGTTCACTGAATACTTTTCAGACTATTGATATTGCCTTGAGCGGATTGGTAAGTTACACTGCAGGCAACCGCGTTTTCAGAGTTTATCTTGAGTCAGTGAACAATGCTGCTGATGATTATGCTTATGATGATACTGCATACTCTAATGCCATTGTACCTGAAGTGATGGATACGGCATTTATACTTCTGGTCAAAACCAATACAGCAGTAGGTCAGAATGGTTATTCATTAATTGATGAAAACGGAAACATTTTGGTACAACGAATGGCAGGTTCTATGACAGCCAACACCATTTATCGTGACACCTTCTATGTATCACCAGGTTGTTTTCGTTATGTGATTACCGATAGCGGAGGTGATGGATTGTACTGGTGGGCAAATCCAAGCCAGGGTACAGGATATCATCGTATATTGCGACTTAATAATTCTATTGCAAGAAATTTTGAGCGTGATTTCGGTTCCAGGTTTGAATACAATTTTGTAGCATCACCCGGTGCTATTGTTGGCATGAATGATCCTGTAGAATTTACGGATATCACTGTATATCCTAATCCAACTACAGGCAAAGTGAATATTGATATGAGCCTTAAAAAACCGGGTGATGTAAAAGTAATGGTGTATAATTCCGTAGGGCAAGTAGTAGCCAAGTCCTCACATAAGAATTTTGCTGCAGGAGTTATTGATTTTGATTTAAGCTCCATTGCAAAAGGAATATATAATGTTTGCATCATTACCAATGACATTGTTAAAACGCAGCGTATCGTTTTACAATAAAGATTTAACGAACAGGTTTAATTGAGATTTCCCAGATAACTTCTTCAGGAATAACGCTGGTTTTTTCTATAGAGAAAGTTTATCTATGGAATTTATTAATGCGTTATCAGATAATTCCGTTTTGTACTGTACATTAATAAATAAGCTCTCTTATCGGCTTGGGTTAAGAATGATTGTTTAATCAACGCTTCCATAAAAGGTTGCTTTTGCAAGAAAGGAGCCATTAATTTCTCTATCCTTCTATCTGCAACTCCAATTCTTCTTGCAAATTCTGTGAAATCTTTTTTAGAAGGGTGTCCGTTTTTTTTGTAATAGCTACTTTTATAATTGTCGGCAAACAAACCTTTGTTTAACGCAAAGTCAGAATCATCTACGTGCAGCCTTGTGTTTATTAAATCATAAGCCGGACTTAACAGATAATCTCCGCTTGCTGATTCCAAAAGTGAAAAATTTTTCAGATGTGCATCACCGTTTGAAAATAAAAAATTGAAAACAACTAACGAAAAATATTTTTCAATTTCTACACGCCAGGCAGGAACATATTTTTGTATTAACAAACCGGCTTCTTCATAACTGTACTCATACTTATCAGTGGAATGCAGAGTTGTTTTTCCTGCAAGTGAAGCAAAATCTTCCTGCCCCCATTTGGTTTTCTCCTTGATATTTTTTACATCAAACCGTTTTGTAATATAAGCAGGCTCTCCACCTTTAAAAAAAACAAGGGCATTCTCTGCTGTTTTTATTCCATATACCTGACTTGCAATCTGCATAGTCAAGTGTTCATTTGCAGGAGTTTCATTTCTTTTCTTAATTAATGAAGGAATCGGTTTTAATATATGAGAACCCTGTTCACCATCTCTGGTAAGTCTTAAAACATTTTTATCAAGCACCATACTTATTTTACTTTGAAAACCGGATATTGAAATTCTTCTCATGTTTTCAAGAAAATCAGTAAGTACATTTTCGTCTTTTTGAGGAGAAGCAATTGGAAGCACATGGCTAACTGATTTTCCATAAAACACTTTGCGTAAGCAAGAGGGACTGTAAGTATTAAATCCTTCTGCAAGAGTTCCGGGGCAATATTTAATTTTCGGTAAACTCACTGACTATTGATTCTTTTAACAGTAATATTTCCAATTGTATCTGCAGTGGCTGTAAACATCAATAATCCAAACTGGTCGTTTTCGTCAATATTCAATAGCCTGCTTTGTATTTTCTTATTCTCTCCTTCAGCAATCATATTGCTAAAAAACGGGAACAAAGTTTTGCTGATATATTCCTTTTGTGTTTTGGGTAAAGTTAAACTGATTGCCTGTTTTCCTGAATCGAAATAATATTTGTCATCATACCTGAATATATAGCGTTGTTTATTTTCTTCTGTCAGTGTTCCTGCTAAATTTCCGTTACAGTAAATTTCCATTGATCTCATTTAACGTTATTTTTTTAACTTCAATTTTCAATTCCATTCCCAACACTTCTGCCAATTTATTTAATACGTCCAATGAAGGATTTCCGATCCCACTTTCCAGTTTATAAAGAGTATTTATATTCACATTTGCCAGTTCAGCCAGATGAGGCTGTGTAATACCCAATTGCTTTCTTCTTTTTTTAATTGTTTCACCAATGGAGCTAACCAACATTATAATGTGATTTTAAAGTCAAAAATAAAAAATATTCTGTGTTTATGCAAGCCTTATCACATTATAATATGATTTTAATGGCTAAATTTACTGAAATTCAGATTTAATAGAATAAATTTTATATCTTTTATCTGCTTCACATTATGTTGACATTATTTAATCAGCCGCAATCTATCCGAAATTTTCTTAACCGGAGGCTGTAACTTTTCAAAACCCTTGGCCGTCCTATTCATAAAACAAGACAAAATCTTAATTTTATGTATCGAAAAATATTCCTGTCGTTGGCCATTGCTGCCACCGGTCTGATGACTAAAGCACAAATTATTACTCCATTAAATCCCTTCAACGAACTGGAGATAAAAGGTGCATCAAAAGTAATTCTTGAAAATGGAACTGCTTATTCCATACAAACTCCTGATAGTTCAGGTAGTTCTCAGTGGCAACTGGAAGGCAACCGGCTTATAATTAATGGTGCCGGTGATAATATTCAAATCTCAGCTCCCGGTATAAAATCTATTGAAATTTCAGGTTCAGGGTCTTTAACTACCAAGGATTCCTTAACGGCAACTTCTCTTAAGTTAATTGTATCAGGAAGTGGAAAAATTTCGCTTAAAGTAGCAAATGCTGAAAACTTAGATGTGAACATCAGTGGTTCAGGAAAAACCAAGCTGGAAGGAAGAACCCATCAACTGACTGCAGATATTTCAGGCTCCGGAAAATTGTTAGCTCAGAATTTGAAATCCGATAATGCCAATATAAATATCAGTGGTGTGGGAACAGTGACTACAGCTACACAGGATACTTTGACAACGGCAATAACAGGAACAGGAAGTATCTATTATAAAGGAACACCCAAACACATCAATCGTGAAATAAGCGGAATTGGAAAGATTGAACCGCTAACAGAATATCAGGAAAAAGAATTTAATAAAAACGATTCTTATAAACCCAATAAAGCAGGTACGTACTGGGCCGGCCTCGATATTGGTTTCAATGGTTTTTACAACAGCAAATCACACTTTGATACTCCTGATGGTTATGATTTTTTGGAAATGATTTCTGAGAAATCCATCGCTGTAAACATCAACTTTTACGAGCAGGAGCTTAAGTTGTATAAAAATTACATTCTCGCTTCAACAGGAGTTGGTTTATCCTACAACAATTTCAGATTCAGAAAAAATATGAGCCTGATACCTGATACCAATGCACTCTGGTACACTGCAGATACCATGAACCTGAGAAAAAATAAACTAACTGTAAGTTATCTAACAGTTCCTGTACTGCTCACCATCAATACCAGCACCGAAGCCAATAAAGCATTTCATATTACTGCAGGAATGTTGTTCAGTTATAAATTAGGTTCACATACCAAGAAAGTTTATAATGATAATGGCAGCAAGAAAAAAGATAAAACCTATGACGACTTTAATATTGACCCATTCAGATATGATGCTACTGTGAGAATTGGTTACAGAAATTATACGCTGTTTGCCAATTATGCATTGTCTGATTTTTTCAAGAAGAACAAAGGGCCTGAGTTACGTCCATGGACTATAGGTGTGTCGTTAGTTCCCTGGTAAAAATTGTTTTCCTTCATCATACAAAAAGGGAGAGCAGCAATGCTCTTCTTTTTTATTTAGGCATGGCCACAAAGTTTATCACATCATTTTTGCTGATGACTTTCTCGCCAAGAATAACCAAACGTTCCACAACATTACGCAGTTCGCGAATGTTTCCTGTCCAGCTTTTGTTCTGCAATTCTTTAATGGCTTCATCCGAAATTTCTTTCACCGGATTCTTATACTCATCTGCAACTTCTTTCAGAAAATAACGAACCAAATGTGGTATATCCTCCTTGCGTTCATCGAGTGAAGGCACATGAATCAAAATAACACTGAGCCTGTGATATAAATCTTCTCTGAAATTGCCTTTCTCAATTTCTTTCTTGAGGTCTTTGTTGGTAGCAGCCAGAATACGAACATCCACTGCAAAATCTTTTTCGCCACCAACTCGTGTGATTCTGTTTTCCTGCAATGCGCGCAACACCTTTGCCTGTGCCGACAAACTCATGTCGCCAATTTCGTCAAGAAAAATGGTGCCTCCATTCGCCTGTTCAAATTTTCCGCTGCGTGTTTTTATCGCACTGGTAAATGCTCCTTTCTCATGACCAAACAATTCACTTTCTATCAGCTCTGACGGAATGGCGGCACAGTTCACCTCAATCAATGGCATTTCTCTTCTGTTGCTCTTCTCATGAATCCAACGTGCCACAAGTTCCTTTCCTGTTCCGTTGCTTCCTGTAATCATCACACGCGCATCAGTAGGTGCCACACGTTCAATAATTTCTTTTACATGCTTTATTCCCTGACTGTCGCCAATCATGTCGTTGGTACGGGTAATTTTTCTTCTCAGTGTTTTGGTTTCTTTTACCAGCACCGTGCGGTCCATGGCATTTCTTACGGTGATAAGAATACGATTGAGGTCAAGCGGTTTGGCAATAAAATCAAAAGCACCTTTTTTAATAGCTTCCACAGCAGTATCAATATTGCCATGACCTGAAATCATTACCACAGGCACTTCCGGACATTTGCTCTGCAGGTTTTCGAGAACTTCAATTCCATCCATCTTAGGCATTTTGATATCACAAAAAATAAGATCGTATTTTGTTTTTTCTGCCATCTTAATGCCTTCAATTCCATCGGGAGCTTCATCCACTTTATAACTTTCATACTCCAATATCTCCTTCAGCGAGTGACGGATACTTTTTTCATCATCAATAATAAGAATGTGCGCCATGTATCTTTAAAAATGCTTAATTTAAAACTTAAAACAAATTATTTCAGGTTTTTATTGAATGCAAAGTAAAGCATTCCTTCCTTCAGTGCATAGGTGCTGAGTTTTATGTTTTTAATAGGTGCAGTGTGAATAACGCAATGCAACAGGATGGATGCTATTACAATCATATCTACTCTCATATCAACAACGCCCTTCATACGTTTGCGCTCAGCGGTGGTAGATTGCAGCAAAAGTTCATGCACCTGCTCATACCTGTTTAAATTGATGTCGTAAAATTTCTCCTTATATTCCAGAGGATGATGATCATATTTTTCAGAAATAATTTCAGCAAAGGTTTCGAAAGAACCTGCTGAACCTATCAGCGTATCCATTTCAGGATGTTTGTTTAACTCATCAAATAAAGGTGTTGTTTCTTTAAGAATATATTCTTTAATCTGTTGAGTTTCTTCCTCAGTTATAGGGTCTGAAGGTTTAAACTTATCCAGAAGAAGTGCAGCTCCCAGCTCAAAACTATGTCTGTAGAAAATAGTATCTCTGTTGGCAATAATAAATTCCACACTGCCTCCGCCAATATCCATTATCAGAATCTTCTTTTCAGTAAGCGGCATTGCTTGTCGCACTCCGTGATAAATCAGTTCTGCTTCCTTCAGTCCGTCTATCAGTTGAATTTCTATACCGGTCTTGCTCTTTGCTTCCAAAATAAAATCATTTCCATTTTGGGCTTTGCGAAGTGCGGCTGTTCCATAAGCAACAACTTTATCCGGACGAATTTTGTCAATTACCTGCGAAAATTCTTTCAATGCTTCTATCCCACGTTTGAATGCTTCATCAGTTATGATGTGACCTGCAATGCCACCCTGCCCAAGTTTTACTGCTAAATTTTTTTTATATAATATTTTCTGAGGTTGTTCATCTGATGCAATTAGCAGATGAAACGTATTGGTACCGCAATCAACAACAGCAACTATCATCTGTTGTTATTGCTTATGAAATAGCCATTTCCCCAATTCCTTATAAGTAGGTTTCTTGCCATACATCAAAATACCTGTACGGTAAATGCGTGCTGCAATCCAGGTAGTAAACAGAAATCCTGCTATGAGTGATACCATTGAAATAATAATATCTATCATTGGTGGATCAAAAGGCATACGTACCATCATCACAACAGGAGATGTAAACGGAATAATACTGAACCAGTATCCCAACTGACTTTCAGGATTTGACATGACAATGGTAGAAACTACATAAGCAAATATCAGCGGAATTGTTATTGGAAGCATAAACTGTTGCGTATCGGTTTCGGAGTCAACAGCAGCGCCTATGGCTGCAAACAGCGCGCTGTAAAGAAGATAACCCCCAAGAAAATAAAACACAAAACATAAAAGAATTTTGGTGATATTAAATCCTTCAAACATTCCTGCAAAATCCATATCGGTAGCTTTAAGTGCTGCGGGCTGAGTATCTGCACCCTGCATTACTTGTTGTTGCTGCTGTTGTTGCATTTCAATCAACTTTTTCTGATCCTTACCTACCATAGCTGTTGTAACAAAAGATGTAACCACTATTGATAAAATTATCCACAAGAGGAACTGCGTCAATCCCACCATCGCAATACCTATAATTTTTCCCATCATCAGCTGAAAGGGTTTAACCGAAGAAATTATCACTTCAACAATTCGGTTTGTTTTTTCTTCAATTACTCCACGCATCACCTGCACTCCATACATAAATATAAACAGGTAAATTAATAACCCGCTTACAAAGCCTATGCCTGCAGTAAGTCCTGCAGAAAATTCCTGATCTTTTCCTGATGGATCAACCGGTTTCTGTTGTAATGAAATATTGGTTTTGATAGAATCGAGTGTAGACTTTTGAATACCCGCTTCAGTGAGTTTGATGTTCTCAATATTTTTTTGCAACTCTGTTTCCAGATAAGATACAATGGTCAGGTTAGGTTGTTTTTCTGTAAACAACACAGCTGCCTTACCTGATTCAAGCGTATTTTTAGGAAGATAAAGAATACCATAATCCGTATTCGGATTAAACAAATGCCTTGCTATTTCAATTGACATGGTATCTTTTTTGAAAATTATGGTTTTAGAATCTTTTAATTTAGGAGCAAGTACGCCTGTTTCGTCCACCACCTTAATTTCTGAAATACTGTCGCCCTGATTCAGTGAAAGATATACGAATCCAGCTACCAAACCACCCATGAGCAATGGCCCCAGAATGGTCATGATGATAAAGGATTTCTTTTTTACCCTTGTAAGATATTCACGTTGTATGATGAGCCAAATCTTATTCATAGTTAATTGCTTTTACCCATTAGAATTTTTTACTGATTCAATAAATATATCGTTCATTCCGGGAATTCTTTCTTTGAATGAAAGTATTTCAACTTCGTTGATTAATAACTTTAGCAAATCATTAGGACTTGCGTTGTTCAGGTTTTTTACCACAGCATAATGATGGTCATCAGTCTGTTTGTTATCAATAAGTTCAAATCCGGCCCACAATGCATTGGCAAATCCAATGGAAGTTCCCTTATATTCTACTTCATATAAATTGGTTCGAAATTGTTTGCGTACATCTTTCACTGCACCATCCAGCACTTTCTTCGACTTACTGATAAGAGCAATATGAGTGCAAAGTTCCTCCACACTTTCCATGCGGTGTGTAGAGAGGATGATGGTAGAACCTTTCTCACGAAGGTTCAGCAGCTCGTCTTTTATGATGTTGGCATTGATTGGATCGAAACCGGTGAATGGTTCATCAAGAATAAGCAACTTGGGTTCGTGCAAAATGGTTACAATGAACTGTACTTTCTGCTGCATCCCCTTACTGAGTTCTTCAATTTTCTTTTTCCACCACGATTTCATTTCGAACTTCTCAAACCAGTATCGCAGTCTTTTTACAGCTTCACTTCTCGACATTCCTTTGAGCTGAGCAAGATACAATGCCTGCTCACCTACTTCCATTTTTTTATATAAACCGCGTTCTTCAGGCAAATAACCTATAGATGCAACATGTTCAGGTGACAATTTGTTATCCAGAAAAAAAATCTCACCACTGTCAGGTCCGGTAATCTGATTGATGATACGAATGAGAGAAGTTTTTCCGGCACCGTTTGGTCCAAGTAAACCGAAAACACTTCCTTCTGGCACTTCTATGCTTACTTCATCAAGTGCTTTGTGGGTAGCATAGTTTTTAGTAACATTTCTTATAGATAAAATGCTCATAACAGATAGTTAGATTGCAAATGTAGTGTATTATTAAAACCCGGTTAAGTACAAAGGTGAATACCTTGTTAAGAATATTCATCACATATCCCACACTCCTCCGCGTTGCCTGTGGACGATTTTTTTCATCTTCATCCAAAAGCCGAGAATCATATATAAAATAACAGGAGAGCCAATGGTGAGAAAAGAAGCATAAATAAAAAACAAACGTATTTGTGATGATTTGATTCCGAATTTTTCGCCCCAGAACTCGCAGATGCCAAATGCCTGACGTTCGAAAAAATTTTTTACCGATTCAATAATGCTGTTCATTTTTGTTTTAATATTTTAATTCCAATTGCACATTTCAGACACTGTTTCGAATTGCAATATTGATTTTTCAATTGTATCAGTCCCTGTGTGTGCCATGCATGCTCAGGTTTAACACCTGCTACTTTCCAAAGTCTGATAATGGTGTTATTCTCAGCCTTACATTGCTCAAGCAAAGATAATGCTCTTTCACGAAATTTTTCTGAATTTTTCAGTTTACCATACACAAATAAGAACGGTGAAATCGTATTTATCAGAATATTGTCGATAGATGATTGCCCGAGCGCCTTGAATTGATCAGTTGATTTTTTGGCAAAATGATAATGCGAATTCCAATAATCCGATGGCTGCACTTCAAACAGTTTATGCAACTGCTTCACCTCTTTCACCTCAATGATTTTTGAAAACAAATGACTGCTTTGATGCACCAATGCCGCAAACTGAGCAATGCGTACCGAAGGAAAATTAACCGGACGCATTCTTGCAAATTTCCACAGATTTTTCTCCATTGGTGCAAGGCTGAATTTAAGAGCAAGATGTTTGTACTCCTGTTTGAGTTGGTTATAATAATCATCACCATCGGGTTCATTCAACAGACCTGCTTGTCCGAATAACATTGCTTCCAACTGCAGCAGGTTGTTTTTTTGTTTTGCCAGTGCACTCAGCGGAATACTTTTGGCAAGCAGTTCAAAAGGAACAGCATTGGTTTTAAATCCGAAGTTGCGAGCCAGCAGATGATAAAATGTCACTTCCCAATCACCTTTATTATTTTCAAGCGCCTGCTCCATCAACTTGCTTTTCTGCTCTATTCGTTCAATCACCATACGCTCCAGCCAGGTTTGCCTGGTTATTTCTGGAACCGTATGCAACAACTTGCTGCATGGAATAGCGTCTTTGGATTTCTGCAACTGTTCATACTGATTCATTGCTGTGGTGTCAATATATTTTTTCAGCTCCACGACCGGGATACCATGCGTAAGTGGTTTGTTCAACTCATAAACCACATGCAGAATAATTTTTGAAAATGCTTTATTGGTGTGATGACCATGATGAAACCAGTCGGCACTGGTGGTGTCAATTTCAACATTGCCTGCCCATTCAGTTTCGCCAATGCGCAGTCGTGCATTAAAAAAATCAGGACCTGAATCAGGGTTTTGTTCTCCGGGTTTTAATACATGCACTTCATCACCGTTGATAGTTTGTAAAACGGTAGTGTTAAACAACCGGTATTTCCAAACATGGTAAAGAAAGGCTTCATTCATTGCGGCTCAGTATTTTCATGCGAAAAATAAAACAAATCACGCATATACCCAAAGCCATGGAACCAAAAAATGATATAAAAATAAATCGTGCTTCCTGAGGTCGCACAAAAGGAAGCCAGTGTAAAAACATAATCACGCATGCCACCAGGAATACCAACGGCCAGAAATTTCTGTTAGGTCTTTTATTATCAGGTAAAGGAACTGAGAGGTAGCTTACAAAAAAACGATACATTACATAAAGCCCTGTAATAGTACTGATGTGCCAGAACAGGCGATTAATTTTTAAACTGCCTATTACTTCAGTAGTCAGCACAGGATTTCGCCTTACAAGGTATCCTCCATCGTGTGTAAAAGAATCCCATCCGATGTGCAACAATATTCCCGCCATCAGAGATAATAAAAACACGATGCTGTTTTTTTTCAGATACTGAAACCAGTTTAAATCTGCAAATGGAGTAAGTCTGCTGCGAAAAAATTCAGGGAGCTGATAAGTGAACACCTGCTTGATGAATGCATGATAACACACTGCTATTAAAATTCCCATTGGTAAATCGTAGTAGAATATACCTTTTGTTGTGTGGCTTATTACACTTCTTGTTACAGTGTTGACTGCATATTCAGTATCGGGAACAATACTGCCTATGATTAAACCTGTTAATGACAATCTGCCTTTAAAAATTTTATAAAGCGGAACTATTGCTGCAGGATGTGCTAATGTAAAAGGCATGTTAAATAATTCCTTTGTCCAGCATAATCTGTTGCATTTGCTTCTGTATGATTTGTGCCTGCTCACCGGCCTTTGCAGCAAAATCATTTCCTGACGAAGCATATATTACTTGCCTAGAAGAATTGATAAGCAATCCCACAGAACTATTCATTCCATATCGGCAAACTTCCTCCAGACTTCCTCCCTGAGCACCTACACCGGGAACCAACAGAAAATGGTCAGGTGCATGTTTTCTGATTATAGCGAAAGTTTCAGGGCGGGTAGCTCCTGCCACAAACATCACCTGTTCTGACATTTGCGAAGTAGCAAATTTTTTTATGACTCTTTCATAAACTTTTCCTTCTCCTGTTTCGAGCATTTCAAAATCGTCAGCTCCGGGGTTTGAAGTAAGAGCCAGCACAATGCTCCAGTGATTTTTATATTTCAGAAAAGGTTCAACCGTATCCACACCCATATAAGGCGAAAGTGTGATGGCATTGAATTTATAATAATCAAAAACAGACTGAGCATACATGGTGGCAGTGTTACCTATATCGCCACGTTTGGCATCGGCAATAGTAAATGCCCTGTTGTTCAAAAACTGCATGGTGCGTTCCATCGAAACAAGACCCTGTGGTCCGCGTGCTTCATAAAATGCAAAGTTTAATTTATAAGCAACTGTATGTGGAAGTGTTGCTTCAATAATTTGTTTGTTAAATTCAAATACAGGGTCACTAAGTGACAGGAGTGAATTTGGAATTTTGTTCAAATCGGTATCCAACCCTACACATAAAAAAGATTTTTTTCTTTTTATTTTCAGCTACAAGTTCACTATAGTTCATCTTAAAAAAAATTATGCCAGTGAAGCTTCTTTCATTTTCTCAGCATTTTCGGCCAACTGCAATGCATCTATAAATTCTTGTATATCTCCATTCATAAATGTTGGCAGGTTATAGGTTGATAATCCAATGCGATGGTCTGTTACACGGCTCTGCGGATAATTATATGTTCTGATTTTTGCAGAGCGGTCACCGGTTGATACCATTGTTTTTCTGCGTGCTGCAATATCCGATTCGTGTTTTTGCAATTCTATCTCGTAAAGTTTGGTGCGAAGCATTTGCAATGCACGTTCGCGGTTGCCATGTTGCGAGCGTTCAATCTGACAGGTAACCATGATGCCTGTAGGCTTATGCGTGAGTTGCACCTTTGTTTCAACCTTGTTTACGTTCTGTCCTCCTGCACCACTGGATCTTGCTGTCTGAAATTCCAGATCAGCAGGGTTGATTACCACATCCACATCATCTGCTTCGGGCAACACTACTACCGTAGCCGCAGAGGTGTGCACGCGCCCCATGGTTTCGGTATCGGGTACACGCTGCACACGGTGCACGCCACTTTCATATTTCAGTGTGCCATAAACATCATCACCCGTCACTTCAAAAATTATTTCTTTATAACCACCTGCAGTACCTTCGTTTTCGTCAACAACTTCGGTTTTCCATCCTTTCTTTTCGCAGTAACGCGAATACATTCTAAAGAGATCTCCGGCAAAAATACTTGCTTCGTCACCTCCTGTTCCTGCTCTTATTTCAACTACGGCATTTCTTTCATCAACGGGATCTTTGGGTATTAGCAACACACGAATTTCTTCTTCCAGTTTTGTTTTCTCTGCTTCAAGCATTTCCATTTCTTCCTTTGCCATTTGCTTCAGGTCGGCATCTTTTTCAGTATTGAGTACCTGATATGCCTGGTCGTAATTGTTAACCACCTTGCTATAACGATTATATTTCTCAACAACTTCTTCCAACTCCTTATACTGTTTGCTGAGTTGCTGAAAACGTTTCATATCAGCAGTGGCAGAAGGGTCGCTCAATTGCTGCCCCAACTCTTCAAAGCGATGCTTTAATGCTTCCAGTTTTTCTAAAATTTCCTTCGTGGTCATTGTGGCAAAAATAGGCAATCTATTGGGTATCTGTTGTCAGCACAGGAGTGTTCTGCGAAAAAAAAATTAAATGCCGCTTTTGGTGCGGGCGTTCTATAGATTAAGAATGAATAAAGGAATAGGTAACAAAAAAATCTTTGTTGACAGAACTTAAACCGTCATGATTTCCTTTTCCTTGGTTTCAAGGTGTTTGTCAATTTTCTGTGTGAACTGATCAGTAAGTTGCTGAATCTTTGTTTCAGCTTCTTTAGCTTCATCTTCAGTAATACCTTTTTTCAGTTCTTTTTTGATTGCATCATTCGCCTCCTTGCGTGAGGAGCGAATACCAATTTTTGCTGTTTCACCTTCAGCTTTACATTTTTTTACCAGGTCTTTTCTTCTTTCTTCGGTAAGTGGTGGCACTGCAATACGAATAATTGTTCCGTCATTCTGCGGATTGAAACCAAGGTTGGCAGCCTGAATTGCTTTTTCAATTGGCCCTAACATCCCCTTCTCCCAAGGCTGAATAACAATAGTACGTGCATCAGGAGTATTGACATTGGCCACCTGATTCAATGGAGTTTGTGAGCCATAATAGTCCACATGTATGGTCTCAAGCATCTGAGGATTGGCTTTGCCTGCTCTTATTTTTGCCAACTCCACTTCAAGATGAGATATTGATTTATTCATCTGTGCCTGCATATTGTCAATGGTCTTTTTTGCTATTTCATTCATATTGTTATCCAATTTATCAGTGCAAAATTAATAAAATAGTGCTTCACTATAAAAATTTAAGACACAGTTCTGTAACGCTGCAAATTATATTTTCATCCTTGACATAACATTTTAAAAGCGTTTGTTGTTATCCACTTCTGAAATAGTTTATTTTGTCAGACAATTAATGATATGATTTACGAAAAACATATTTTCATCTGCACCAATCAACGCAAAGAAGGCGCACGCAAATGCTGTGGCGAAGTACATGGTTTGGCATTGGTTGATGCGTTTAAGAAAAAAATCAAGGAACATGGTTTACAAAATACCATAAGGGCACAAAAAACAGGGTGTTTTGATATTTGCGAATACGGACCTAACATTGCTGTATATCCTGAAGGTGTTTTTTATGGCAATGTTCAACAGGAAGATGTGGAAGAAATTTTCAACGAACATATATTAAACAATCGCCCGGTGAGCAGATTGGTTTTACCATTTACCAAAAAACCGGAGAAGTAAAATCTCCTTTAAATATTACAATCCGAAATCATTCTTTGCTTTACGTGTCAGTTTGCTGATTACTTCATCATAGCTGTGGTCTATCATCCAGAAAATTTTTTCTGCAGGCAAGTTGCTTTCTGTTGTTACGGTGTTCCAGTGACCTTTATTCATGTGATATCCCGGCTGCACGTCTTCAGACTGTTCTCTCCATTCGTTTATTATTTCAGGATTCATCTTTAGATTCAATTTTAAAGGTCTTTCAGAAATTGAAATCAAAGCAAAAATTTTTCCGGCTACTTTAAAAACCAGCGTATCTTCATCAAACGGAAAACTCTCTGTCACAGCTTTCTTTGACAAACAATATTCTCGGATTTGTTCAATGTTCATAAAAGTTTCTGTCGTTGAATGTGTAAAGTTATACATTTGTTCACTATGGAACGACTTTTAGCAATCAACAGCGAGGCTGATATCCCTGCTGAATTAAGCAAGACTCCGGCAGGAATGTTGCTCAGGTATCATAACTTCAACATTCCATTTGATAAATACGCACAAGCTCAAATATTGGTAGGTATGTGTATGGATCACCGCAAGCATCTGCGTATCCCTGATAACTTTGCTTATATCATCCGAACCGGAGGAGCCAATCTGCGCTACAGCGAATTCAGGGTAAGTTATGCAATTGCAGTAGGTGGAATCAAAACGATTGTATTAATAGGTCATAATAATTGTGGCATGGTAAATCTGATGGACAGAAGAAATATTTTCGTTGATGGGCTGGTGAAAAATGCCGGTTGGGACAGAGCTGAAGCTGAAGAACATTTCTATCATTACGAACCGGTGCATGAAATTGGAGATGAAATTGATTTTGTATCAGCTGAAGCCAAGCGCATCCGATTGCGTTATCCAAAAATTCTTGTTACACCCATGTTATACAACGTTGATGACAATAATATTTCAATAGTTCGTGAATAAGTAAAACAAAAAGGGGAGTGATTTGTCACTCCCCTTTTTTGTATAATCATCTCAAATCAATCTTTGATGGGGTTGGTCATCTTGCGAATGAGAGCATCGTCTATTCGCAGGAATTTCAATAATGGTTGTGAGCCTTTGTTTACTTCGTTAAAATGAACAAGTAAATCATTAATTCTTGCAATCTTTTTACGGAAATCGGAAGGCTTCAGCGCTGTTTTCAATATTTTAATAAATATTGCTGCTGCTTCAAAATCCTGATCCGCATCTGCTGTCTGACGTTTGATACTTGCAATAATCTGTTGTGTCAGTCGGTCTTCACCCATTATGCAATAACATAATGCCTGAAACAGCTTACATTCAATATCGGTATGTGTAAATTGTTTTAAAGAAATATTATTTCTCAGATCATAAATAGTGCGGGCAGCACCCTGATAATCTTTGTTGTAAAACTTGCAGATACTGATGTATTTTCTGAAAGAGATATAATGGTAAGGTTCATTGATGTTTAGCTCAAATGTTTTTTCAATTTTATTATTGAAGTCCATCAATTTGTGCATTTCACCATCTTCCAAAAATTTCTCAACACGGGAGTTGAGGTACTGAATGATGAAATAATGCAAAGCATTTTTCTCGCTCCAGTCAATAATTACATCTTCCGTTCCTGCCAGATAACTGTTGGCCCTTACCTGATTTTTTATTTTCTGGAAATACTCATATTGCAGAATATTAGTAAGCGGTCTGATGTTGCTATAAAATGTATCCAAAGGATAAGACTCAAATATTTCATTCATTCGCTTCAGCACGGTTTCCATTTCCAGTTCGAGCGATTTCAACTCCAGTTGCTTTTCAGGAACATTGCACAAATAATAAACACGCACAATATTATAAAGTACAAACAGGCGATGCGAATCGTACATGTCCGTTATGTTGGATAGTTCACGTTTAATTTTTACTGCATCATCAAGAATTGCATCTTCCATGGTAAGCTGATAGTATCCCATTTTCTGAAAAAATCGTGCAAATAACTGTTCGGCCTTGGTTACAGCGAGAGAATATGCAACATGGCGGTTATATAATTTAATATAATGATCGTAATCTTCGTGATGCAGGTGAAGTAAAGCAAGCGTTTTGTAAACAGTAATCAATTCATTGCTCATATCATATTCCTTCAATCGCTTTTCTAATTCCTTTAAAGATCGTATGGAAAACTCGCGATTGGTAGCATATAGTGTAGCCGGTACCCTTACTACTTCTTCCATAAGTTCTCTAATAGGATTCTCTACTTTCTTTGAAAGCACTTCCGCAATTTTTGAATTGAGTCGTGATTTTAAAGTGTAATATGCACTGGGATTAACCTGCAGTTTCTCCATCATTTCATTGTCGCTAACAAAATCATTACTTCTGCTTGCTTCCAACACCATGAAAGGTTTATTCTTTCTGTTTCCTGACACCTGTTCAAGCAAAGCCTGATACTCTTCCTCTGTCAGCTTCTTAATTGTTTTGCGTAAAATATCCATAGATTGAAGACTATTTAATTATAAAATCTCTCCTTGTTACGCATAAACTTCTGTAAGGTTTTAGTTTCTTTTATTTTTTTTAATGTATCAGCTAATTTTCTGACAGGACAAAACATTTCCCCTTAGTTATATAATATATACGTGATCAAAAAACCCTGTAAGAAATATCAATTTTTAATACAAAACCCTCCAAAACCCGAAGTTAAGAACCTTTTTTTAAAATAAATGAAACCTAAAAAGAACTGAAGCGTAAAAATTCAGAAAAAATCACGCCAGATGTTTGCAAAATGTGATGTAATAATTCAGAAAAATCCATCAAACAATGCCGGCATTGGCTCGTAAATTATGCATATTAAAAATTACAACGATATGGAAGATACAACAATGGATACCATGAACTCAATGGAGTTTTATAAAATGGTCAGACAAAATCGCTTCGCGATGTATTCAAAACCGCGCAGATATTACAACCGCGATGGTATAAAAGGATCGGCTATTAAATTCCTGTTCTTCGTTCAGGCAATTATTTTTCTTCTGATGATGATTAGTATCAGATCTGCAGTTGGCCAGGCAGTGTCCACACAACCTGTTGTGATGGCAGATGCAGGTGCCAATGGTACCATAGCCAACTATACTACTATATACAACTCCGGAAAGGTATTCCTTAACTGGACAGCTAAAAATGAAGCTGCAGATTGTTTATATATTGTAGAGCGATCAGTAGATGGCAAAGTTTATGAATCAGTTGGTATTAAAGAAGGATTAGGAACAGCTGTTGAATTATTTTATTCATGGATGGACCAAACTCCTCCAAACGGATATGCTTTTTATCGTGTTAAAAAAATTGCGCGTGATGGTTCACAATATTACAGTGCTACCAACACCGTAATCAATATGGATTCGAGTTATGATCCAAATTCAAATTACGCAGCCGGCAAAAAGTCGGATGAACTGCGAAAACAGTAGATAAAAAACAAAGGGCAGGCATTACACATTGAATAATATTTAACCATACAAAAAATGAAAAACTCAACGACCGGAAAATGTCAGAGCTATTTTCGAGCATTTTGTGTTGCAGCACTCCTGGTGTTATGCAGCACATTACAGTCGAAAGCGCAGATTCCTACTGCATCGTTTGCAGCAGATTCAACAGAAGGCTGTGTTCCTCTGACTGTTCACTTTTCGAACACTTCTCTTCAAGCAACCAGTTTTTTCTGGGATTTTGGTAATGGAAATACTTCCACTTTACCGAATCCTCAGACCGTATATCTGAGTCCCGGATCATACACAGTAACACTCATTGCACATAATTCCGTTTCAGGCAAATCAGATACGCTGACTATGCCGGCATATATTACTGTGGTTTCATTTCCTACGGCAGACTTCAGTTCGAATGTAACATCGGGTTGCAGCCCGCTAACGGTTAACTTCACCAACAACTCTGTAGATTACACATCATGTGTTTGGGATTTTGGTGATGGGTTTTCGTCCACACAAACCAACCCAAGTCATACTTACTCAGTACCCGGGTTTTATACTGTGAAGCTGGTTGCATATTCAGCTTTCGGTTGCAGTAACGTAAAAACCAAATTGAATTATATACGAATTTATGATAAACCGAATGCTCAGCTTTCAGTAACTCCATCCAGTTCGTGTGATCAGAACGAGGTGTTTCAGTTTTCATCATCGTCAACCGGTATTACTAATTATTCATGGAATTTTGGTCAGCCATCATCCGGTGCTGCAAACACTTCAACACTTCCTAATCCCACTCACGTTTATGGCGCGCAGGGAACTTTTACGGTTAGCCTTATAGTTGAAGATGCAAATGGTTGCAGCGATACTGCTGTAGTAAATAATCTTATTTCTATTGGAGCTGCTTTAACACCAACATTTACCTGGAACAAAAGTGCAGGATGTGAACCGTTAACTGTTAAATTCACTCCTCCTTCTATCACAGGTGTTACAAGTTATTCATGGAATTTTGGTGACCCTGCTTCAGGTGCTGCCAACACTTCTACCGCAGCAAGTCCAACGCATACTTATAATACCGCTGGAACATATTCTGTTTCGTTATTCATCACAACCTCCAGTGGTTGCAATGGTGGTGTAACTTTAAACAATATCATCACTGTTGATCAGCCTCCAGTTGCTGCTTTTAATGCAAATCCAAGAACAGGATGTAGTCCTTTCACGGTTCAGTTTAATAATGCTTCGAGTGGAGCAACTACTTATTTATGGGAATTTGGTAATGGTACCACATCCACTCTTGCATCACCAACTGCCACATATACAGCTGCTGGAACATACACAGTAAGACTTCATGCTTATTCAGCCAATGGTTGCGAAACAATAGAAGAAAAAATAAATTATATCACTGTAAATGATATTGTAGCTAAATACAATTCTACTCCCCGGTCAGGATGTGCTCCTCTACCTGTTTCTTTTAACTCAAGTGGTTCACTTGGAGGCGTAAGTTGGTTATGGGATTTTGGCGATCCTGCTTCAGGTGCTGCCAACACTTCAACTCTTCCAAATCCTACACATACCTATACAACACAGGGAAATTATTACGTTCAGCTGATAGTAACTTCTGCTGATGGTTGTGTTGATACAGTCAGAAAATCAGCCGTAACAGTTGCTGCATCATCTGTTGTTTATACTGTACCTGATACGATTGAAGGCTGTCAGCCATATCCTGTATCTTTTACCAACCCATTAACAGGAGCAACTTTATTTCATTGGGATTTTGGTGTTCCATGGTTAACTAATGATACCAGCAACAAAGCAAACCCAACCTTTGTGTTTGACTCAGCCGGTGTTTATACCGTAACGTTAACGGCTACTATGGCTGGCAATAATGGCGCAGGTTGTACTCAGGTATTCAATCCAATTGCTTATGTACAAATCTTTCCGATGATAGTATCTCCTATCACCTATGTACAAGCAACACCTTGCGCACCCTATCTGATACATTTTAGCGATACTACTTTAGATGTAGTTCAATGGGATTGGGATTTCGGTGATGGAACACCTCATGACACCACTCAGTTTCCATCACATACTTATGCGCAACCGGGAACTTATACTGTATCACTCAACATTGTACTCTCCACAGGATGTATGACAAGTCTTAGCACAGTTATTACCTTGGGACAAAGTAATCCTATTACTGTAAATAAAGATGAGGGATGCAGTGATGATCCGTTTACGTTTGGTCTCACAGGTGGGCCATGGACAAATGTCAGCTGGGATTTTGGTGATGGTGTAGGAACTTCCACTTCTCAAACGCCCACTTACGTTTATAATGTAGCAGGTAATTTTATAGTTACATTAAATGCCACCGGAATTGATGGATGCTCTTATACTTTTCAGGACACTGTTGTTACCACCAATCCACAACCATCGTTTGTTGTGAACGGGCCTACATCAGGTTGTGATAAACTAATTGTTTACTTCACCAATACCTCCACCGGTGCCACTTCATACTTATGGGATTTTGGTGATCCTACGTCATCAACAGGATTTTCAACTTCAGTCAACCCATCAAGAAAATTTACAACTCCTAAGGATTATACCATAACTCTTACTGCAACAAACGGTGCATGTTCTCGCTCTGTAACCTATCCGGCATTAATCAGCATTTATGTTGCCAAGCCTAATTTCAGTTTCACCCAAAACAGTCAGTGTTTTCCTATTACCATACAACTTACCGATTTAACAGGACCTGCCCCTGCTGTACAATGGGGTTGGAATTTTTTCAATGGGGTTACTGACTCAACTCAAAATCCAACATACACTTATCTGTCCCCTCCTGCCTCTGACAGCATTTCACTTTGGGTGAGAGATACAAATGGATGTACTGCCACTAAGAAGTTAGAAGGAATAAAATACAAACAAGCACACTTTACAGTTGCTTCTTCTGCAGGTTGTATTCCTGCCACCATCTGTTTTACAGATTCAAGTGATACTACCGCTGTTTCTTGGCAATGGAATTTTGGTGATGGAAGCACTTCGACAACACGCAACCCGTGCCATACTTACACTGCCGACAGTTCTTATACCGTAACACTGATTACTACCTTTTCATCAGGATGTAAGGACACTATTGTTGTTCCGAATGCAGTCAACATATCAAGTCCTCATGCAGACTTTAATGCTCCTACAGTGGCATTTTGTGCTCCTGCATTAGTAAACTTTAATAATTTATCTACGAATGCAACCTCTTATCTGTGGGATTTTGGCGATAGTACAACTTCAGTTGCAGCCACACCTTCACATGTGTATAACATTCCCGGAGATTACACAGTAACGCTTATTGCAATTAATGGAAGTTGTCGCGATACAATGAAAAAAGTAAACTATCTTCATGTACCCGGGACATCTTCTTACTTCAACCTGACAAGCTTACAAAGTTGCGTTGGAAATCTTGTACAATTTACAGACAGCTCTCTAAATGCACAATTCTGGCTGTGGAATTTTGGTGACGGTGACAGTTCAACATTACAAAATCCAACACACCTCTATTCTTCAACCGGAAGTTATATAGTTTCACTCATTACCAGTGACACACTTGGGTGTTCATCGCATTACATTTTTAACAACCCCATTGTGGTTCATCCTGTGCCAACAGCAAATGCTTCTACTCAGGATACGGTGGGCTGTAATGTATTCACAGCTTCATTTACTCAAAATTCCTCCAATGCTACTTCCTACTTGTGGAACTTTGGCGATCCTGCTTCAGGGACATTAAACACAGATACTACTACAGCGCCAACTCATACTTATGCTACACCAGGTTTGTTTCAGGTTTATCTGGTTGCTACTAACAGTTATGGTTGCAGCGATACTTTCTGGTTACCTACAAATATTAATGTAAAAGAAACTCCTGTAGCACAATTTACCAACACTCCTTCATCAGGATGTACACCTCTGACAGTATCGTTCAATAATACTTCAACCAGTTTAAATAATCCAACTTATTTATGGAATTTTGGTAATAGTACAACTTCAGTTGATGCTTCACCACAGGTTACCTATGCTGATTCAGGACAATTTGCGGTTTCATTAATTGTAACCAATGGTGCCGGTTGCAGCGATACTGCTACAACAACCATTACAAGTTACTTATCTCCAACTGCATTGTTTTCAACTGCGGATACAGCAGGTTGCAGCCCTTATACATCAAACTTCACCAATCTGTCAACCAATGCTACTTCTTATCTGTGGAATTTTGGTGACGGCTCTACTTCAACTCAGGCAAGTCCATCACACACATACAACACTGTAGGAAGTTTCACTGTAACATTAATAACTTCAAATGCATCAGGATGTAAAGATACTTTCCAGTTACCTTTCCCGGTTATTGTGAAACAAACACCTCGTGCAAGATTTAATTTCACACCTTCATCAGGTTGTACACCGCTTACAGTTTCATTCACCAATACTTCTACCAATACCAGCAATCCGGTGTACTCATGGAACTTTGGTAATGGAAATACTGCCGGAACTACTAATGCTTCTACAGTTTATGCAGATTCAGGATATTTCAATGTAACCTTACTTGTTACCAATGACAATGGTTGTTTTGATGATACAGTGCGCACTGTTCGTGCCAACTTATCACCAACTGCTTTGGCTGCAACTAACGACACTTCAGGATGTACGCCTTACACTGTGAACTTTACTAACAATTCTACAAATGCTGTTTCTTATCTGTGGAATTTCGGTAACGGCAATACTTCTACTCAGGCAAATCCGACTTACACTTATTATGGTGCAGGTAATTTTACTGCAACACTGATTGCTACCAATTCCAACGGTTGCAAGGATACATTTACATTCCCTTACAGCATTCATGTTAAACAGACACCAAGTGCAAGGTTTAACTTCACTCCAACTGTAGGTTGTACTCCACTGAATGTAACCTTTGCAAGCGTATCGAGCAATCTGAGTAATCCGACTTACTCCTGGAACTTCGGTAACGGTAACACTGCTACAACTCCGAATGCCTCTACCGTTTACACCGACTCAGGATATTACAATGTGACCTTACTTGTTACCAATGACAATGGTTGCTTTGATGATACAGTGCGCACTGTTCGTGCCAACTTATCACCAACTGCTTTAGCTGCAACTAACGATACTTCAGGATGTACGCCTTACACTGTGAACTTTACAAACAATTCTACAAATGCAGTTTCTTATCTGTGGAATTTTGGCAACGGCAATACTTCTACTCAGGCAAATCCGACTTATACTTACTATGGTGCAGGTAATTTTACTGCAACACTGATTGCTACCAATTCCAACGGTTGTCAGGATACATTTACATTCCCTTACAGCATTCATGTTAAACAGACACCAAGTGCAAGGTTTAATTTCACTCCAACTGTAGGTTGTACTCCACTGAATGTAACCTTTGCAAGTGTATCGAGCAATCTGAGTAATCCGACTTACTCCTGGAACTTCGGTAACGGTAACACTGCTACAACTCCTAATGCTTCTACCGTTTACACCGACTCAGGTTATTACAATGTGACTTTACTCGTAACCAATGATAATGGTTGCTTTGATGATACTGTGCGCACTGTTCGTGCCAACTTATCACCAACTGCTTTAGCTGCAACTAACGATACTTCAGGATGTACGCCTTACACTGTGAACTTTACTAACAATTCTACAAATGCAGTTTCTTATCTGTGGAATTTTGGTGACGGATCAACATCAACGGATTCTGTACCTGCCCATACTTATACAGTAGCAGGAAATTATACTGCAACATTGGTTGCTACCAACTCCAATGGATGTAAGGATACATTTATCGTACCCGCAACTGTACATGTGAATCAGACTCCGACAGCATCGTTTACTAAATCAAAAACTTCAGGATGTGCTCCGTTAACAGTTAACTTTACCAATACTTCTTCCAATGCAACAGGAGCTTCCGCTTTCTGGGATTTTGGTAACGGACAAACTTCAACATCTTCTAATACATCTACAACATATACCACTGCCGGTAATTATACTGTATGGTTAACAGTAACAAGTCCTCAGGGATGTGTTGATAGTATTTCTCAAACAATAACTGTTTATGCTCTTCCAACAGCATCTGCTGCTACAACAGATACTTTAGGTTGTACACCTCACACTGTACAGTTCAGCAATAATTCTTTAAATGCAACATCTTATTTGTGGAACTTTGGTAATGGAGCAACCTCTACTGCTGCAACACCTTCCTATACTTATACTACAGGGGGCAATTACACAGTAACACTAATTGCTACAAACTCCAACGGTTGCAAAGACACTTTTGTATTCCCTTATGTAATACAGGCATTGCAATCACCACTGGCATCATTCAGTCCATCTTCCCAATCAGGATGTACACCGCTTACTGTAAATTTCGCAAACACTTCAACAAATACCAATGGTGCTTCTTATAACTGGAATTTTGGAAATGGTTCATCATCTCCAATAGAAAATCCATCAACGATTTACACCGATTCAGGATATTATGCTGTGCAGTTGCAGGTGATGAACAGCAACGGATGTATGGACGACACCATCAGAAATATACAGGTTAATTTGTCGCCAACAGCTATTGCATCAACAACTGATACAGTTGGATGTAATCCGATGACGGCAGTGTTTACCAACAACTCAATAAATGCAACGGCTTACAGCTGGAACTTTGGTGATGGTATTACGTCATCCACTGTTTCTCCAAGTCATATTTATACCACACCTGGAAATTATACTGTAACCTTAATTGCTGCATCAGGTGCAGGATGTCTGGACACATTGATTTTCCCATACACGATACAAGTAAATCAAACTCCGGTTGCATCGTTTACCAAGTCGGTATCATCAGGATGTACACCACTTACTGTACACTTAAATAATACTTCAGCAAATACCAATGGTGCATCTTATCTGTGGGATTTCGGAAATGGTTCTACATCAACAGATGCAAGTCCTGATGTGACATATAATACTGCAGGAACTTACACCATACAACTTCAGGTAACCAATGCTTCAGGCTGTACGGATACAACTTCTCAGACAGTTCAGGTAAATGCAACTCCTGTAGCCATAGCTTCCACAGCAGATACTACTGGTTGTACTCCTTACCTCAGCACCTTTGTCAATAATTCAACCAATGCTACAGGTTATCTTTGGAACTTTGGTGATGGAGTTACTTCATCAGCAGCAACACCTTCGCATACTTACAATACTGCAGGAAATTATACTGTAACGCTGATTGCATTCAATGCTGCAGGTTGCAGTGATACACTTGTACTGCCTCAAACAATTACCATTCATCAAACACCTATTGCGTCATTTACACAATCGGCAACTACAGGTTGTGCACCACTGTCGGTTAATTTTAACAACACTTCTTTACAGGAAGTGAATGCAACCTACAACTGGAATTTTGATAATGGCTCCACATCAACACTTTCAAATCCGTCAGCGCAGTTTGTCAATTCAGGAAGTTATAACGTAACACTCATTGTTACCAACACGGGTGGATGCAGTGATACTGCAACTCACAGTGTGAATGTATTATCTACTCCTGTAGCTAATGGATTTACCAATGATACTATAGGATGTACTCCGTTTACCGTAACGTTTACCTCTACTTCTACCAGCAGTGATTCTGTTGTATGGTACTTCGGCAATGGGCAAACCGCATCCGGTGCTGTGACACAATACACCTATACACAACCTGGAATTTATCAGCCTTATCTGGTTACAATAAATTCTACAGGATGTACAGACACGTTCTACCTGCCAAAAACAGTACGGGTTAATTTAAGTCCGGTAGCCAATTTCAGTGCATCGCAAACTGCAGGTTGTGCAGGAACAACTTTCGACTTCAGCAATCTTTCGTCCGACACAATTTCACCGGTATATCAGTGGACTGTAGGTGGATTCTCAACAGCGTCACCATCCGTAAGTATTCCTTTGGTGAGTCCGGGATTCTATACAGTTTCATTAACTGTTACCAACAGCAATGGCTGTTCCGACACTGAAATCAAAAATAACTTCATACAGGTGTACGACACATTACCTCCTCCACAGGATCCTATTTACAGCGTAAGTGTGTTGTCAGATACTCAGGTTGAAATCAAATGGCAAAACAGCTCTGCTCTTGACCTTGGTGCCTATAAATTATGGCGACTGGATAATGCAAGCGGTAATTATGTAAATGTTTATACAGACAATAATCCAACGAATGCATCCATGAATCCTGAGTCTTCTTATATAGAAAATGGATTGAATACATTGTCCAACACTTACACTTACAAGTTACAAACACTTGACCGTTGTTCAATGGCATTACCATTAAATGTTTTGAAAGCACATACTACCATTAACGTAAGTGCACATAAAGTTGGAACTTCAATCAACGTTAACTGGACTCCTTATGGTGGTTGCCCTGTATCAACTTATGAAATTACGAGAACAGAAGTTGCAAACGGAAGCACAGCAGTAATTGCAACCGTACCCGGAACACAATTAAGTTATCTCGATACCATGATGTTATGCCCGGGTGATTACAGCTATCGAATTAAAGCGTATGACTTATGCGGATTACTCTATACTTCACTGAGTGATACTGCTGCTGCACGTCCTGATTACAGCTTACAGGATCAGCAAGCCATCATTGTACGTTCTACTGTTGTCAACAATCAATATGTACTTACAGAATGGTCAGAGCCGCAGGTTCATCCCGAAAGAGTGAAAGAGTATAACATTTACAGAAGTACAGATACCACAGGCACGTTCTATTCATTCATAGCCACAGTATCAGCCAATGTTACCAGCTACGATGATTATGATGTTAATGTCAATGAGCAAAACTATTACTACAAAGTAGAAGTGGTGAGTGATTGTGATATGGCAGGTAAGTTAAGCTCTAACAGTTCGTCCATTTTACTCAAAGCAAAATGGGAAAATGAGAGCAGTCGCTTACGTTGGACTAAATACGATAAATGGGATACAGGCGTAGAGCGTTATGAAATAGAAAAATATAACTGGAGCACCGGTCAATGGGAAAAAGTGAAAACCGTTCCCGGCAATGCTACAGAAACTAATGTCGATGAGTAATTAAAATTATTCATTGTGTATGCCCAAAAGCCCGGTTCAGAGAGCCGGGTTTTTTATTTTTTAATATTCTGAGGTGATTTTTCACTTACGTATGCGCTGAGTTTTCTTACCGTATCCATAATGGCCGCTTTATCAAAATGACATTCGTTATACAGTTCACTCTGCTCGCCATGTTCAATAAATTTATCCGGAATTCCCAGACGAATTATTTCTGCACTGTAATTATTATCTATCATAAACTCGGCTACAGCACTTCCCATACCACCCATGAGGCAACCATCTTCCACAGTGATTATTTTTTTGTAGTTGGCAAATACCTCATGCAGCAACAACTGATCGAGTGGTTTTACAAAACGTAAATCGTAATGCGCAGGATAAATATTTTCATGTGCCAGCTCATCACAGGCTGCAACTGCAAAATTTCCGGGATGACCAATGGTTAATATTGCAATATGTTCTCCGCCTCTTAGTTTACGTCCCGTGCCTACTGAAATAGCTTTAAAAGGAGTACGCCACTCTGTCATCACACCATTACCTCTCGGATAGCGAATGCTGAATGGTCCCATATTGTCATGCTGTGCAGTGTACATCAGGTTGCGCAATTCCTCTTCGTTCATGGGTGCACTTACAATCATGTTGGGAATACATCGCATATAAGCAAGGTCAAATGCGCCATGATGTGTTGGTCCGTCTGCACCTGCAAGACCACCTCTGTCCAGACAAAAAACCACATTTAGTTTTTGCAATGCCACATCATGTATCACCTGATCATAACCACGCTGCATAAACGAAGAATAAATGTTGCAAAACGGTATCATGCCCTGTGTGGCAAGACCTGCACTAAAAGTAACTGCATGTTGCTCGGCTATACCTACATCAAATGCTCTTTCGGGCATTGCTTTCATCATAATGTTCAGCGAGCAACCCGAAGGCATGGCAGGAGTGATACCTACTATTTTCGAATTTTTTTCTGCCAGCTCCACTATAGTATGTCCAAACACATCCTGATATTTCGGAGGCTGTGGTTTATCGTTTGCAGGTTTATAAATCTCACCCGAAATTTTATCGAACAAACCGGGAGCATGCCACTTAGTCTGATCTTCCTCTGCTTTTTTAAAACCTTTACCTTTTACGGTAAGGCAATGCAAAATTTTAGGACCCGGAATATTTTTTAAATCTTCAAGCACTTTTACCATATTTCCCACATCATGCCCATCAATAGGCCCGAAATATCTGAAGCGCAGCGACTCGAACAAATTACTTTGTTTGAGTAATACAGATTTAAATGCGTTTTCAATTTTCTGAGCGATTACCTGTGCATTAGGTCCGAACTTGCTTACCACACCCAATGCTTTCCATACTTCGTCTTTCACCTTGTTGTAGGTTGGTGAAGTAGTAATTCCTGTTAAATATTCTTTCAAAGCACCAACGTTGGGGTCAATGCTCATGCAATTGTCGTTGAGCACAACAATCATATTGGTATTTTCCACACCTCCGTGATTCAATGCTTCAAAGGCAAGTCCTGCCGTCATGGCACCATCACCAATTACTGCAATGTGTTGTCTGTTTTTATCATTCTTAAGGCGGCTGGCCACACTCATTCCCAATGCAGCTGAAATTGAAGTGGAACTATGACCTACACCAAAAGTATCGTACTCACTTTCGCTGCGTTTTGGAAAACCGCTGATACCGTTGTAGATTCTGTTGGTATGAAAAACATCCCGTCTTCCTGTAAGAATTTTATGGCCGTAAGCCTGATGACCAACATCCCACACAAGCTGATCGTAAGGAGTGTTGAACACGTAATGCAGTGCAACGGTAAGTTCTACAACACCAAGACTGGCGGCAAAATGACCACCATGTACCGAAACGACATCAATAATATACTGTCTTAGTTCATCCGAAACCTGCTGCAGTTTTTCCGGTGCAAGTTTTCTTAAATCTGAAGGCGATTGAATAGTTTTAAGAATATCTCCTGCTTTTGTTTCCATTATGATAAAAGTGTGGCAAATTTAATGAAAAAGTAGCAAAGGAAGAATGCTTTATTCAAATAAGATACAGGATGTTGTGGAGCTACACACTATTAAGCTTCCTGAATTACGATATGCATTAATCAGTTAAGTGTTTAATAGTTAAATTTTAAGTGCAGAAGCTTTCCTGCAGACAGCATTGGCTACAAAGAGCACAATCGCTCCGACAATTCCACTTGCGATGCCACCGTTCATGGATTGCGAGCGTGTAAGAACGATGAGTATCGTCTTAAAAAGATTTTATTAAGCAAACCATTCTATCATTTGCTGAAGGCTTATTTGCCTTTTTTCGGACTCGTTGAAGTTTTTTATAATTCTTCCCTGATCCATCTGAATGATTCTGTTCCCGTAGCGGTGTGCTTCTTTCAGGCTATGTGTTACCATGATGGCTGAAATTCCAAGCTCCCCAATAAACCGGCTTGCAAGTTCCATTACACGTTCAGCACTTCTAGGGTCCAATGCCGATGTTGGTTCGTCCATCAGTAGCAGTTGCATGTTGTCCATGGTTGCCATCAGCAAGGTGAGTGCCTGTCGTTGCCCTCCCGACAGCGAGCCTATAGGCTGATGCAATTTTTCTTCCAGACCAAGTTGCAACAACGATACTTTGTGTTTAACTTTTTCTTCAAAAGATTTGGTGTTACCCAATATCAGCTTTCTCGATTTGGAACGCAAAGCGGCTAATCTGAAATTATCAATGATACTTAACTCGGAAGCTGTTCCGGCAAGCGGATTCTGAAACAGCCGCGCTATGAATGCACTGCGCTGATATTCCTTGAGCGAAGTAATTTCTTTTTGATCAAAAAATATGCTGCCTGCTGTTGGCACAAGCGATCCTGCCAGCAGATTTAGCAGTGTTGACTTTCCTGATCCGTTTGTGCCCAGAATTATTACAAACTCTGCAGGTTGTATGGTTAAATCAATATTATCAACTGCGACAATGTCATGACCGTTGCTGTTAAATATTTTGGTTAACCCATCAATCTTTATCATGTTCTTTCGCGAAAAGAAATTTTAAGAACAGCAATTATGCTCAGTACAATCAGTGCTGTAACCAGTTTGAGCGCCTGAGGCGGTAATCCTGCAAGCAGTGCAAGTGCCAGCAACACTCTGAATATTACTGACCCTGCCACAGCCATTACAATGTTCAGTAACAGCGAAGATTTTTTTGCAAGTCTGATGAACGATTCGCCCAATATTACAGCAGCAAGTCCTGATATAACAATGCCCACTCCCATATTGATATCGGCAAAACCCTGATACTGCACCATCAGACTTCCGCTTAATGCAGTAAGTGCATTGGCTAATGCAAGCCCTGTGATTTTCATTTTTTCAATATTCACTCCCATGGCAAGTACCATACTCTCACTGTTGCCTGATGCTCGCATGGCAATTCCGAAATCAGTCTTAAGAAGCAGTGTAATTAACAAAATAAGTACGAGTGCAAAGGCAAAAGCTTTTATAAAGTTTGTGACAGACGAATCGCTGAAAAAAGAAGATAAATCAGTGAGTGGGATATTGGAGCGCCCCATAATAAATAAATTGACGGAGTAAAGAGCAATCATTACCAGTATTCCTGCAAGAAGCGGATTAATGTTCAGTCGTGTATGAATGACTCCTGTGGCAACACCTGCCAGTGCACCTCCTGCAAAAGCCATTGGAAACACCCACACCACCGGCACATGTGCCGACAGTGCAACAGCCGTGATGGCACCTCCCAGCGTATAGCTTCCATCGGTGGTGATATCGGGAATATTAAAAATTTTAAGTGTGAGAAAAATTCCCAGTGCCAGTGCGGCATAAGCAAGTCCCTGCGTGATGGCAGCAAAGAGTGCATCCATTTTTTATTCGTCTGCTTTTTTAAATTTATCAGGAAAAATAAGATGATATTGTTCTGCAGCTTTCGGATTATAAACGAAGTTACGAGTCTTCACTTCTTCGGGATGAGGAATCGTTTTCTTTCCGGATTTAAGATAGGATGCTGCCTGCAATCCTGCCTGAAAACCCCATTGATAAAAATCGGCTCCGTAAGATGCTATTGCTCCTCTACTCACCAAACCTGCTTCTGAAGTAAAAACAGGGATATGTGCATCATTGCATACTTTGGCAATAGTTTCAAAGGAAGCAAAAATCACATTGTCGGGCAATGCAAAAAAAACATCAGGCTTCTTAGCCACTAATGCCTGAGCCACCAGTTGAGTTTCTGACGATGTTGTTACCGGCATAGGAATTATGGACAAGCCTAATCGCTGTGCTGCCAACTGCAACCGGTTGAGTGCATTTGCCGACTGTGGTTCGCTGGAATTATAAATGGTACCAATGATTTTAGCCTGCGGAAAAAACTGTTGTATGATAGCCACAGAAGTATCAATGTAACTGAGGGTTTCATATACTCCGAAGAGATTTGCGGGTGCCATTCCTCTTTCACTTTTCAATCCTGCCAACTCAGGACTTGGCGCTACCATCATGCATACAGGTATGGTTTTGGTTCGCTTTACAGCAGTAATGGTTGACAAAGTTGCGTTGGCAGCAATCACATCAGGATTTTTTGCTATCAGATAGTCGCATGACTGGTTGAGCATGGCAATATCACCCTGTGCATTGGCTTCGTATATACGTAACGATTTTTGCTGTTCGGAAAAGCCCTGTTGCCGCATGGCATCAAAAAATCCCTTACGTGCTTTGGCAAGTGTAGCATCTTCGGCAACATCCAAAAACCCCACCGAAGGAACATTATCAGTGTTGCTGCATGCCGAAAACAATAATGAGAAGATTAGAATGAAAAGGAAATTTCTTGACATAAATATATTTTCAGGAAGTAAAGCTATGTAAAGGAAAGAAAAAAATACTGATAATGCTTCAGGATATATGACAGAGGATAAAAAGAAAAACGGGACGCTGCTTGCGCAAACGTCCCGAAGCCATGAAAACTATCTTTACGGGATTATTTATTTTCTTTTTTCTCATCCTCTTTTTCGATGCCGGATGATGCATCTTTAAATTCTTTTATTCCTTTTCCAAGGCCTCTTGCCAGTTCAGGTAGTTTTTTGCCTCCGAAGAAAAGCAATAACACCAATACAATCAGAAGAATTTCTGATCCACCCAAACTCCACAGCAGCAAACAAATAACGGAATTCATTGTCTTTAAAATATGCTACAAATATAGAATGTTTTTAATATTCAGACAAATTTTCAATGAATTATTTTTGAGCCAGCCAGGAGGCAGGATTCATTTTGGTAAACCCTTTCCAAATCTGTAGGTTAAGGTCAGCATTATTGGTTTCTGAATCAGTTTTGACGGTACCTATATTCTGTTTGGTGGTTACTTTATCACCTTTTTTCACATATACATCATCCAGATTTGAATAGACAGAAAAATATTCCCCATGTCGAACAATAACTGCTGAGCCTGTTGGCAAATGAACCGTACCTGTGACTTCACCATTGAAAATACTGCGCACCGTACCTCCTTTTGAAGTTCGAATATCAATACCATCATTCTTGGTGGTTACATTTTTCAATTGCGGATGCTGATGTTCTCCAAAAGTTTCGGAAATCGTTCCCTTCTCTACCGGCCAGGGCAAATGACCTTTGTTGGAAGCAAAACTGTTACTTAGTTTTTGTGCTTCAGGAGTGAGTGTAAATACATTTTCAGAAGTAACATTCTTCTTCCCTGCTTTCACCGCTTTCTTTTTGGCTGCTTCTATCTCTTTTCTTACCAATGCAGCTATACTGTTTTCGAGGCGTTTCTTTGCCTTCATTTTTTCATCTAACCTTTTGCGCAATGCTTTCTCACTCACCTGAAGGTTAGCCATCAGTTTATCGTGCTTCTCTTTTTCAGTTACCAGCTCTTTTTTCTGACTTTCCTGCGATATTTTCAAACCTGTTTTTTCTGTTTTTTTCTGTTCAAGATCTTTCTTCTTCCCCGACAATTCTGTTTGGGTTGCAGTAATCATCTCTGCCTGATTCCGCCTGTTTTCAGTAAGCTGCTGCAGATACTTCAATCTTTTATACGCCTGATTGAAATCGTCAGCAGCAAAAACAAACATCATCGTTTGATATTTATTACTGTTGCGTTGAGCAAACAAAATCATATTCTCATAGTCGGAACGAAGTTGTTTTAGCTGACTCTCCAGTGAATCAATGCTTTTGTCGGTACGGCTTATTTCACCGTTCAGTGAACGTATCTCTGTATTAATGGAGTTGATAAGGTCGTTACGCAGATTAATTTTTTTGCGAAGCATCTCTAACTGCGCCTGTGTTGCATTTTTATTTTTCTCAGTTTGCTTAAGCTGACGGTTGGTTTCAGCAATTTCTTTCAGTAATTTCTCTCGTTTTTTTTCAAGGTCACGTTTAGACTGCTGGGCAAATATGGCCTGAAGAGTGAATACTCCTCCGATAATAAAAAGCAAAGCAACAATATGGTGTAACCTGAATCGCATTCATGCAAAAGTAAAACCGTCATACAGAGGCTATATTCCCTTCCGAATTACTTTTCGACAGTTTTATGCACGACTTCTATCTTGATTCTTTGTAGTTTTTGGGTATGCTGAATGGAAATTCAAGAATTTCACCAACAGACACTTTGAAGTAATCTATCACTATGGTGATATCTTTTTCAGCTTTAAGATGCGTAACAGATTTGTAAGGGAAATATCCTTCAGGAGTTTCTTTGAAGCCGGAATATTCGGTGAGCAGCGATTTTTGAATGCGCTGGTCATCAATTGCAAGTTTCGTTATTCTGAAAGTGTTACCGTCCACATAAAAATCCTGTATCACAGGTTTGCTTGGGTCTTTCTCTTCGAGCGAGCGTTTGAGTTTTCGTTTGCTCAGTGTACTTAAAATGTAAGACTGTTCTTCGAGATAAACAGAGTTGAATTTATTCTTTTTGTAAGCAAACAAATTTCCGGTGAGCACACCTTGTATAATTTCAAAATCAAGATTTCCGGAATTCAACAAATCGTTGATGAGTTTATAACCTGAAACTTTATACTCGTGGTTGATACGGTCAAGAAAACGAACTGTATCAGGTGTAAGCAAAACTCTTACTGCTTCAATGCCAAGTAATGGCGAAACTGAAACCCAGATGGCACTGTCGCGGCACATCCTCATATTTATATTGAATGAATTCTTATCGTTGTCAATAGTTGCGTTTACAGAAGCCTTTGCACTAATCCACTTGCCATAAAAAGCACTGTCATGAATATTCTTGAGGAGCATGTCCGCACCTATTTCTTCAAGACTTTTTCCATGCTTTATCACAATAGGCTTCTCCGCCTTACGAGTTGTTTTACAAGAGAAAATAATCAGAAGGCCTCCAACTAAAAAAATAGTCGCAGCCTTTTATTCATACAGTTTGCGGTCTTTTATTTTTTTATCAAGCATATCAGAAGCATCACCGGCTTTTTTTGCTTTCTGCCAGTACTCCATTGCCTTATCGGTATTTCCCTTCTGAAACAAAACATCTCCATAGTGTTCTAAGATGGTACCGCTGCTGTTGCCACCATTTTCCAAAGCTTTTTCGAGCCATATCAATGCATCATCATATTTTTTCTCCTGATACAAAATCCATCCATACGTATCTAAAAATGACGACTGGTTAGGTTGCAGGTCATTACTTGTTTTCGACATTTTCTCTGCTTTCTCCAACTGATCTTTTCGCAGTGACAGATAATACGCGTAGTTATTGAGCACATAAGCATCTTTAGGGTCAAGTTCCAGTGCTTTGTCGAATGCTTTATCCGAGTCTTCGTATTTTTTTATTTTATTATAGTTGTCGCCCAGGTTGCTGTAAAACTGCACCAGTTGTGCATCGTTGTCCACCACCAGTTTGATACCCTGATTTAAAATTTCGATGGCTTCAGCGTTTTTATCCAATTGCGATTTTGCAATACCATTTAACAGATAAAGCGAAGATTCATTAGGAAAATATGTAATAGCTTCGGTGCTGGCAGAGTCCATCAGGCTATATTGTTTCAACTCCGATAAGTTGATGATATATTGCTGCCATACGTTGAGATTATTTTTTTCAAGGCTGAGGGAGTTTCTGTAGTAATCAGCTGATTTTTCGTACTCTTTATTCATGGTAAGCAAGTCGCCATAAATAGCCTGAGCACGTGCTTCGTCAGGATGTGTGTCAGCAAGTGTTTTGCACAATTCCAGGCATTGCGTCATCATCGTACTGTCGCGTTGCAACAATGGAATATAGGACGAAATGATTTTGACTTTTATATCTGTATCGAGATCGCGGTTGGCAAAAGCTTTTTTAAGATATTCAAATGATTTTTCTTTATCACCGGCATTTCTGTAATAGTCGGACAGATTTAAATTGATACGCGGTTCATTCGGATTAACGGCCTTCATCCTTTCAATAACTGCCAAGGCTTTATCCGGCATATTATTTACTGAATATACTTCATAGAGCATGGAATAAATATCCATACTGTCAGGATTTTTCGCCAGATAATTTTCCAGTTCCTGTGCAGCTTTATCCACTTTGTTTTGCTTAAGGTAAATCTGCTCTTTACGAAGTGTAATTTCTTTATCCAAACCAATAACTGTTTCGATTTTATCATACACTTTTATAGCATCATTCAGCTTATTTGCATATATCAGCACTTCGGCCCACTGGTATTGATAATCTATACGGTTAGGGTATTGAGCTGTAAGCTTTTCATAAATTGAAGCTGCATCATCATACCGACCAGTTCTCTGATATAATTCTCCAAGCAAAAGTTTGTACCATTCATTGTTTGGATTAATCTCTGATGCACGTAAAGCAAAATTAATGGCTTCAGAATATTTCTTGTTGTTGGCATACAACTGCGAAATCTCATATAAAGAAGCATCATTGCGCGGATCTATTTTCAGACATTCAGAAAAAAGTTCCATTGCACGACTGTCATTTCCTAAAATTTTTTTCCTTATTGGCATTCACAAAAAAGTACATCAGCTTAGTACTTTGTTCTTCGGTAAGCCGGCTGGATTTTGTATTTGAAGAGGTTATGCTTTTTTCACCGGATTTGCAGGCTGCAATAAAAGCACTGCCAATAAAACAATAACAATTCCTTTTAATTCTTTACGCATAAACCTTCTTCTGTTTTAATTATTCCTGTGTACTGTAATCTCCCATGCTCAGATCATCTGCCTGACCGCTGTAACGGCAATAATTGCCAATCATTGAATTTGTAACAACAGCTGTATTCACAACAGTATTTGACTGTACAATACTTGAGCTGATAATAGTATTATTTATCTGCGAGTTTTTTCCAATACTTACTCCCGGACCTATCACGCTGTTACTGATTTGAACACCATCAGCAATAAAGCATGGCTTTTGAATTACAGATGATGTAATTTTAGCTGTAGGTGCAATATAATTTTCAGGATATTTTATATCCAGCATCCTTCCATTGGTATAAACTGTTGCATCTTTATTTCCGCAATCGAGCCACTCTATTACTTTTCCGGGCACTAACTTTTTGCCTTTGTTTTTCATATTCTCCATGGCATTGGTCAGCTGAAATTCTCCTTTGTCCTTGATGTTGTTATCAATCAGATATTGCAATTCTGATTTCAGATTCTCTCCGTCTTTAAAATAATAAATTCCTATGATTGCCAAATCGGATACAAAGGTTGAAGGTTTTTCTACAAAGTCAGTAATTATATTGGCATCGTTCACCTTAACAACACCAAACTGTCTTGGATCTTCAATCTGTTTTACCCAAATAGTTCCGTCACTGTCAGGATCAATGTTTACGTCACTTCGAAACAAGGTATCAGCAAAGGCAAGGATTACTTTTCCTTTTAATGCTGATGATGCACACAAAATGGCATGAGCTGTTCCCAATGGTTCATCCTGATAATGGATGGTTCCTTTGGCTCCCAGCGAAGCTGCAATATCTACGAGTGTTTTTTCCACTTCTGCACCAAAACGTCCTACCACAAAAGCTATTTCGTCAACTTTCTCAGGACATACGGCAATGATATCTTCCATCAGATGCTGCACTATAGGTTTTCCGGCTACGGGAATTAATGGTTTTGGAACAGTTAAAGTGTGTGGGCGCATACGTTTGCCCATACCTGCCATGGGGATTATTATCTTCATAAATAAAAGCTAAAAACAGTCTGTTTTTTAATAAGATGCCAAAAGTAATGAAATTAAGTAAAATTGATTTAATGCTGCCATTATGAATCATAATTCGGTGCTTTGGCATTGCATACTCATAATTTCTTAACATTTCAAAATTCCCTTATCAGTAGCTGGTGTAACTCAACAAAAATCCTCGTTTTATTGAAAGGATTGGGTAAAATCAAATTCAAGAATCCTTTCTTTTAATAAATGAAATAAAGAAGTTGAAATCAGCAGGATATAATTTTGCTAAATTCGCACGCTCATAACCACTATTCATACTACATGAACAAGTATAGAAAAATTAATAACATTACCGGCTGGGCTGTGTTTGGTTTTGCTGCCTGGGTGTTTTTATCTACCATAGAAATGACTGGAAGTTTTTGGGACTGTGGTGAGTTTATTGCTGCTGCTTATAAACTTCAGATAGGTCACCCTCCCGGAGCACCATTATTTTTGATGATGTCGCGCATCATGACACTTTTTGCAGGCGACAACCTGCAGATGGTTCCCATTATGGTGAATTCGTTCAGTGCTATAGCAAGTGCATTGGCAGTGTTGTTTACCTTCTGGACCATAACAGCTATTGCCCGCAAACTTGTAATAAAAAATAACGAAGCCGATCTGAGTCAGATTATCACCGTGATGGCTGCAGGAGTGGTAGGTGCGTTGGCATTTACTTTTACAGATTCATTCTGGTTTTCGGCTGTTGAAGGTGAGGTATATGCAACATCGCAGTTTTTTACCTGTATCGTTGTGTGGGCTGCTTTTAAATGGGATCAGGTGGCCGATGAGAAACACGCCATCCGATGGATTATTCTTATTGCTTATCTGATGGGTCTTTCTATAGGTGTACACTTACTTAACCTGTTGTGTATTCCTGCTCTTGCTCTCATCTATTATTTCCGCAAATATCCATTCTCATGGGCCGGTGTTGCTAAAGCATTAGGCATTTCATTGATTATTCTGCTTGTGGTGCAGTATGGTATTATTGCATGGTTTGTAAGTATTGGTGCTCAGATGGATTTAATGGCAAACGAATCAGGTATGAAAATATGGACTGGTTTCGCAATTTACTCTTTAATCATTCTTGCTTTAATAGCATTTGGTATTTATTACTCTCAGAAAAATCATAAACCTTTACTCAACACTATTTTGCTGAGTGCTGCATTCTTGTTGTTGGGATATACATCGTACGCACAAATTGTTGTTCGCTCAATGGCCAACCCTCCTATGGACGAAAACAATCCTGAAAATGCTTTTGGTCTCTTAGGTTATCTGAACCGTGAGCAGTATGGTGACAGACCTTTAGGTTATGGGCAGTATTATGATGCAAAAGTAGTTGGGCAAAAAGAAGGAGCCATGAGCTACACAGACCTTAATGGGAAATATGTGGCAACAGGTGCCAAAATTATTCCGGAATATGATCCTGCACGATGTACCATTTTTCCACGTATGTACAGCCGCGAACCCAATCATATTTCTGCATATAAAGAATGGTCGGGCATAAAGGGAGAACAAAAACCTAACTTTGGAAACAACCTGAAATATTTCTTTTCTTATCAGATGAACTTTATGTTCTGGCGGTATTTTATGTGGAACTTTGTAGGAAGACAAAACGATGTTCAGGGACATGGAAGCATATTGAAAGGAAACTGGCTGAGCGGAATTAATTTTATAGACAGCATGTTTCTTGGTCCACAGAGTAAGATACCCGATAGTATGAAAAACAACAAGGCAAGAAATACATTTTATTTTCTGCCTCTGATTCTTGGACTTGTTGGATTGTTTTATCATTATAAGAAAGATGTAAATAATGCCAACATCGTTATGTTGTTGTTTGTGATGACCGGTATAGCTATTGTTGTATATCTGAATCAGACGCCTTATCAGCCTCGTGAACGGGATTATGCTTATGCAGGATCGTTTTATGCATTTTGTATTTGGATAGGTATAGGAGTTGTTGCGCTAACGGATGTGCTGAAAAAGCGAATGCCTGCAGCTACTGCAGCAATGATTGCCGGATTGGTTTGCCTGATAGTGCCGGGAGTAATGGGCAAAGAAGGATGGGATGATCACAACCGTTCTTATCGCTATACTTCACGTGATTTTGCTTATGACTATCTGAATTCCTGTGCACCCAATGCAATAATTTTTACCAATGGCGATAATGATACATTCCCACTGTGGTACATTCAGGATGTGGAAGGTGTGCGTACTGATGTTCGCATTATTAATCTTAGTCTTTTGAATACCGATTGGTATATTGATCAGATAAAACGTAAAGCATATCAATCAGACCCTGTTCCTTTCTCACTGAAAACAAAACAATATATTCAGGGAACACGTGATTATATTCCGTTTTATGACAGAAAAATTCAGGGATACAGTGATTTGAAAGATATCATTGAATTTATCGGAAGTGACAACCCCGAAGCTAAAGTGCGTAGTGAAGGTGGTGATGAGTTTAATTATCTGCCAACAAAAAAATTCAGAATTAAGGTTGACAAAGAAGCTGTGATTCGTAATCATGTGGTGGAGCCTAAAGACACTTCACGCATTGTTGATTACATAGAGTTTGAACTTGATAAAACTTATTTGCTGAAAGCTGATTTGATGATTCTTGACCTCATTGCTCATAACGACTGGACAAGACCCATTTATTTTGCAGTCACCGTTGGGAATGATTCATACATGAACCTTGAAAATTATTTCCAGATAGAAGGATTGGCTTATCGCTTTGTTCCTATTAAAGCTAACGCTGACCCATCAGGTCAGACAGGTGGTGTTGCTTCCACCAGGATGTACGACAACATGATGAACAAATTTTTATGGGGTAACATGAGTGATCCCCGCGTATATCTTGATCAGAATAATCTGAACATGACTATGAACTTCAGAAATAATTTTGCACGATTAAGCGAAACACTTTTGCAGGAAGGAAAACGTGATTCTGCTATGAAAGTACTGGATAAATGTACGGAAGTAATGCCTGACAAAACCGTTCCATACAATCTGATGATGTTGCGTATTGCCGAATTATATTACAGAGGAGCTCAATACAACGAAAATGGTGTTGCTCTCGCAGGTGATGTTGAAAAATCAGCGCCTGATAAAGCCGATATTGAAAAAGGCAATGCTATTGTAAAACGATTAGCCGATATTTATGAGAATGATTTGAATTATTATCTCTCTTTGAAAGGTACATCATATGCCAAAGGTGTTGAGCGCGAAACCAACCAGGGGATGGCAGTATTTCAGGAGTTGCTGAGGTTATCAAAAATAGATAATCAAAAAGCTATTACAGATGATTTGCAGAAGCGATACGACCAGCTTGAAGCAAAATACATGAATTAAAATGTGGAGTTAAAATACATCACATAAATAAAACGAGAGAGGCTGACCGGATGGTCAGCCTCTCTCGTTTTATTTGGATTAATAATTATTCTACTGTAACGCTTTTTGCCAGATTTCGTGGCTGATCTACATTGCATCCACGCATCACTGCAATATGATAGCTGAGTAATTGCAATGGAATTACACTTACCAGCGGAACAAGAATGTCATCCGTCTCCGGAATTTCGATGGTATAATCAGCCATTTTCTTCACAACAGTATCGCCTTCGGTAACGATGGCAATGATTTTTCCTTTACGTGCCTTTACCTCCTGAATATTGGATACCACTTTTTCGTAGGAAGCATTTTTTGTGGCAATAACCACAACAGGCATTTCCTCATCAATTAATGCAATTGGTCCGTGCTTCATCTCGGCAGCAGGATAACCTTCTGCATGAATGTATGAAATCTCTTTCAGTTTCAAAGCCCCTTCAAGAGCTACAGGGAAACCATAACCTCTGCCCAGATAAAGGAAGTTGCGTGCATCTTTGAATCGCGCTGCAATTTCTTTTACTTTATCATTTGACTTAAGTGCAATTTCAACCTTTGCAGGAATATTTTCCAATTCGTGCAACAGGGAGCGGAAACGTGATTGTGTAATTGTTCCCTTTTTATGAGCTATTTGCAATGCCATCAGTGTGAGAACAGTTACCTGAGCAGTAAATGCTTTGGTTGATGCTACACCAATTTCGGGACCTGCATGTGTATATGAACCTGCATGTGTAGCACGCGGTATGGATGAACCAACCACATTACATACTCCAAAAATAGTTGCGCCTCTTTCTTTTGCCATCTCAATGGCGGCAAGGGTATCGGCAGTTTCTCCACTTTGCGAAATTGCAATAACCACATCTTCTTCGGAAATAATAGGATTGCGATAGCGGAATTCTGAAGCATATTCTACTTCTACGGGAATACGCGCCAAATCTTCAATAAGATATTCGGCAACCAAACCTGCATGCCATGAAGTACCACAGGCTACAACAATTATTCTTTTGGCATTGGTAAGTTTTTTCTCAAACTCATTGATACCACCCAAACGCAAACGACCATTCTGAGCATCAATGCGACCACGCATACTATCCCAGATAGAACGAGGTTGCTCATAAATTTCTTTAATCATGAAATGGTCGTAACCACCTTTTTCAATGGCTTCAAGCTTGAGTTCGAGTTCCTGAACGAACGGAACTTTCATCTCATTGTCAATAGTCCTTACGGTTAACTCTCCATTATTGATGGTAGCTACTTCGTTATCATTGAGGTAAACTACATTCTTGGTATATTCCACAATAGGAGTAGCATCTGAAGCAATAAAATATTCGTCTTTTCCTACGCCAATTACAATAGGACTTCCTTTTCTGGCAGCTATAATTTTTTCAGGTTCCTTCTTAGACAATATCACAATTGCATATGCACCTATCACCTCACTTAATGCCAACCGCACCGCCTCTTCTGTTGGCACATGCGTTTTATTTTTTACTTCTTCAATCAGATGAATCAAGACTTCAGTATCAGTATCACTTTTAAAAGTGTGTCCAGAATTAATCAGCTCCTGTTTAATGGTAGCATAGTTTTCTATAATCCCATTATGTATTATAGCCAGTTCTTCTGATTCAGAATAATGAGGATGGGCATTTCTGTCATTAGGCTCTCCGTGAGTAGCCCAACGCGTATGTCCCATACCTACAGTTCCATTGAGGTTTTTATCTGAAACATAAGCAGCCAGGTCGGCAACCTTACCTGCTTTTTTATAAACGCTTAACTCACCATTTAATAACGCAACACCGGCACTGTCATAGCCACGGTATTCCAAACGCTGCAAGCCTTTAATAACAACTGGATATGCCTGACGATGTCCGATGTAGGCAACAATTCCACACATATTTTTACGGTTTTAATTTTGTATAAGTAATCTGTAATTTCATACGGAGAGGTAATGAAGGGTCACCACCCACCAAAACCACCCTGTTGGGTGTTTGATATGCAACAGGTATTCTGATTCTTAGAAACATTCCGTAGTTTTTACGTTTTTCGAATAAAATCTGTTGCAAATATTGTGCAATATTAAACCTGTACTGACTATTATTCAGTGAACCGCCAAACAGAGTTGATGAACGTGTCAAATCCGGCATGGTCTGAATGTCACCGGCTGAGTCAATAGCGTATAAATTCAATTCATCATTGGCAGGTAGCAAAGAAGTTGCAGTACCGGGTTCGATATTAATAATAAGCTCAGCTTTATTTATAGCTATGGGGCCTAAACTTTTCAGGTTTTCAATAAATGGCGTTTCTATTTTGGTTTTTATACCACCCATTGTCTGAATATATGCCTTATCAGCAACAGGATTGTTGAAGTCAAAGGCAGAATAATCATGTACAAAATGACTGAAGCGAGCAATACTTCCATCCGAGCTATATATATAAAATGGCAGTGAGTCAGTTCCCGGTGTATTTGGGTCGGAATAATAAAACACCATTGATGTGGCAGTAGTTTTTGCATCAAAAGTGATAATGCTTCCAGTTGAAGATGCAGCAGGCTTAATACAAAATCCCTTTACCTGATTTTTAAAATTATTTACATCATTGAGATAGGTTCCGGCTTCGTCAAAAATTTTCTGACCTAGCACATCACTCAGCCGGATGCGCATTCTCGGAGCTATTTTAGTAGAATCAGATGTAGGGATACTGTCCCTGATGTTTTTTACATTGAATGTTATTTCTCCTACTTTATCACCATAAGTCAAACTGCTGAATGTATAATATGAAGCAGTATCATACATGGCCTCTGTAAGTTCATACACTTCAAAAGTCTGATCAACAGAAGTATCGCCATAGTTTGAAATATAAGCCAGATTCAGAAATAATGAGTCATAAGTACGGTTGTCTTTTGTAAAAGTAGCGGTGGGTTTCAGCTGTGTAAACAACTCTGCAGAGGTAGCTCCGAAAATCGGGTCAACATAGGAGCCAATCATAAAATTATGATTGGATAGCTGCAAGTCGTATAAAAGTTTTGCATCTGAACGGACACTGTCTTCCAGCATATAGGAAGTATGCAGTGTGAGCGTATCAAAAAAATCAACATTTATAGCATCATCACCGGGTAATAAATTTAATCCTACGGTATCAGGTTTGGAACAACCTGCAAGAACGATCAGCGTCAGGGCAGCCAACCAGAGTTTACACTTTGCCATCAATTATGTGGTGGTTTCTGAAATGTTTTACTGTTGTGTTTAATAATAACAGCCATCAGGCTTCTACAGGAATTTCTTCCATAATTTCATCATAAAAATTATTGTAAGCCTCAACGTAAGATTCGTCAGGTTGGTATGGAAGCACCATTTTACCTGATTTTTTGATATGATTTTCTACCTTAGTGCTCAACTTTTCTGCTCCTTTTATGATGGCATCCGATTTATTGATGGCTGCAATGGTTATGCTGTCAAAACAAGGATTTTTTAAGTCCTTTATATCTGCATTGGAAATACCGTCCATCATCAACTTTTTAGAATAGTTTTCTGCAAATGGTTCAGTAAACTCATCATCATATACAGAATAAACTACTCTTGCATTTTTAAAGATAGGATCTTCGCGATAAGCAGTTTTTACGAATAATGGAATCAGGCTCGACATCCAGCCGTGGCAATGAATGATATCAGGTGCCCATCCTAATTTTTTTACCGTTTCAAGAACTCCGCGACAGAAAAATATAGTACGGTCGTCATTGTCTTTGAAGAACTTATTATCGGCATCCCGAATGGTGTGTTTACGCTGAAAATATTCTTCATTATCTATAAAGTAAACCTGCATACGGGCAGCCTGAATGCTTGCCACCTTGATAATCAAAGGATGGTCGCTATCGTCAATTATCAGATTCATTCCTGATAAACGGATTACTTCATGTAACTGGTTTCTTCTTTCATTTACCACACCAAAACGTGGCATAAATGTCCGTATTTCTTTTCCTCTTTCCTGAGTGCCCTGTGGCAGGTGACGTCCGATTTTACTGATTGATGAGTCTTCCAAATAAGGAGCTATCTCCTGCGAAATGAACAGGACTTTGGGCTTTTTAATCATGTGCAAATTCTACCTTGAGTTTGAAGATGCAAAAATATAAAAAAAAACGCTTACAACCTGCAAATTATTTATGCTTTTTGATGAAAGTGACTGAATTGCAGAGAGAAGTATCGCGATTATCAAATGAAAGATGCCGTTGAATTCTTTTCCCGGAGCAGTCAGATTTTCCATGTTATATTGTTTAAAAGAATGGCTGATGGACTGATTCTTTTTAAAAAGTGCCTTTTATTTTTGGTTCATTATGAGCGAAAAGAAAGTTACCCCTTCGGAGTTTGAAGAAATCCTGAAAACCGGAAATGCATTCAAGAACTTTGTATTTCTGACTTCCAATGGTGCTGCTCCCGGCAGTTATTGTGGTTTGAGCAAATATGATTTCCTGGCAGGAATTAATTCCCTCGACAGTGTAGAAGCTACTTCGAATTCATTGGAACAATTCCATCAGTTTACCGAAAGAAATAAAGGAAAATGGATGTTTGGCTTTCTGGCATACGACCTGAAAAATGAAATTGAAAATCTGAATTCAAAGCATACTGACAAACTTAATTTTCCAACATTACACTTTTTTGTTCCGCAAATAGTAATGACTTCGCAGGCGGGTGTGCTAAAAATTATTGACCAGCAGGCACAAACGATTGATGAGTTTAAGGCTGATGATGTTGAATTAAGACAGCTTAAACAAAGCTATCCACTGGAACTTACGCCACGTTTTTCAAGCAGCGAATACATGGATGCTGTTGCTCACTTAAAAAATTTCTTGCAGAATGGTGATATCTATGAGGTTACTTTTTGTCAGGAATTTTACAACGATGCTGCTGAAATAAATCCTTTCGAAACTTTTATCAAGTTAGGCATAAAATCGCGGGCTCCCATGTCGTGTTTTTATAAAAAAGATAATCATCACATCATCTCTTCAAGTCCCGAACGCTTTTTATGCAAACGCGGCACGAAGTTATATTCACAACCCATCAAAGGAACTGCAGCACGAAGTGCCTCAGCCGAAGAAGATGATTACATAAAAGAACAACTGTTGCAAAGTGAAAAAGAGCGTGCGGAAAATATGATGATAGTGGATTTGGTACGAAATGATTTATCTCGCATTGCCCAACCGGGAAGTGTAAAAGTTGATGAGTTGTTAGGGCTTTACTCTTTCAAAACAGTTCATCAGCTGATATCAACCATCAGCTGCGAAGTATCGTCTTCCATTTCATTTACCGATATTCTTAAAGCAACTTTTCCGATGGGCAGTATGACAGGTGCTCCTAAAATAAGTGCTATGAAACTTATTGATGAATTTGAGAAAACCAGACGTGGTGCGTTTTCAGGTAGCGTGGGTTATATAGACCCTGAAGGCGATTTCGATTTCAATGTGATTATTCGTACTATATTATATAATGCACAGCGAAGATATTTGTCGGTGCAAGCCGGTGGTGCCATCACCATTCAATCGGATGCCGGTAGTGAGTACGAAGAAAGTTTACTCAAAGCCAAAGCCATGATTGATGTGTTAGGATAATTTATCTTAGCACTAAATTTTATGTTTTGATTGATTCCTTCAAAAGGTTTATTGCCAGACACTCCTTATTTACTTCAGCAGATAAACTGTTGCTAACTGTAAGCGGAGGCGTTGACTCCATGGTGATGGCAGACTTATTTCTGCAATCAGATTATACGTTTGCAGTTGCGCATTGCAATTTCAAATTACGAAATCAGGATTCTGATCAGGACGAGCTTTTGGTAAAACAATGGTGCGAAAAAATCAAATTGAGTTTTATTCAACATCTTTTAATACCAAAATGTATGCTGAGGAAAATCAACTCTCCATACAGATGGCTGCACGCAATTTGCGTTACACTTTTTTTAATGAAATATGTAAACAGCATCAATTAAAGTATATAGTCACAGCACATCATGCTGATGATTTTGCCGAAACAGTCATTATTAAACTGCTCCGACAGTATGGCTCTGCTGCACTTCATGGTATTTTGCCGAAGGATGGTAACCGGGTGCACCCATTGTTGTTTGCCACAAAAAATGAAATTCTTCAATACGCACAGCAACATCAGCTTAAATGGAGAGAAGATGCATCTAATGATTCAGATGCATATCAGCGAAATAAAATACGAAGGCATCTGTTGCCGATACTTCAGGAAATGAATCCTTCCTTCAGCACCAATTTGGTTGAGCATTCTGAATTTGTTTATGGTGAAGATAAAATTATCAGAAGTTATCTTGAAAATGTAAGTAATCAGATTGTTACCAACAAAGAGAAAGAAGTTATACTTTCTATTGCTGATTTAAAAAATACACTGGCCCCATTGACCATTTTATATCATCTGATTGAACCTTTTGGTTTCAGCATGACACAATCGGTTTCACTTTTTAATTCACTTAGCAGTACTGAATCAAAAAATTTTCATTCAGAAAAATATTGCATTACCAAAAACCGAAATGAGCTGGTAATATTTCCTCACACAAACATTAACTCTGTTTATTTTGAAATAACTGATTGTGGAGTATATGAGTATAATGGAAAAGTTATAACAGTAAAGTACGAAGAAAAAAGTCTGAAAGAAATAGAACTTTCAAAAAACACCAACCCTTATCAGGCATGGTTTGATGACGGAGAAGTATCCTTTCCAATTGTTATAAGGAATAAAAAAGACGGAGATCGCTTTCAGCCGTTTGGAATGATCAATCACAAGAAGCTCAGTGATTTTTTTATTGATTTAAAATACACTGCTGCCGAAAAAGAAAATCAATGGTTAATGGAAAGCAACCAAGAAATTTTTGGGTGGTTGGCAAACGAATCAGTGACAGAGCAAGAGTGAGAGAAGAAAGCAACAGAATTTTAAAAATTTGCGTAACCGGGTTTTAGTACATAATTATTCCGGTCTATTTTTTTACCCAAAAGATAATCCGATAAAATAATTTATTACAGAACAGAAAAGCCTTTGTCTTTTACTTGAAAAAAGTTCAGACAAAGGCTTTTTTAAAATTAAATTCGGGAAGAATCCTCGTAAACTCTCCGGTTAAAATTTATTAATGACCTCCTCCACTCATTTTCATCAGTTCATCCTTGGTCATCAACTTATAATCTGAAGGAATTTCGAAAATTTTATCATCCACAGTACCGGGTTTTACTTCTGTACATGTCATTTTCATGGTAAACATTTTTTGCGGAACTGAATATTCCATCATCAAACCATCAATACCGTCATAACCTTCTTTAAAAGCATTATTTACTGCTATGTCTTTGGTAAACCAAATTTCAACATTGGTTCCCTCATCAGATTTGACAATTGCTTTGGTACATTTGAAACCTGCAATATCTTTGGTATCAGAGGTGATTTCAACTTTCGGTTTATTACCTTTATTCTTTTCCTTTTCAATATCTTCTTTGGTAATTTTCATAGCAACCTTATTGCCCATCATATCCATGAGTATGGTGGTTTCCTGCGTTTTCATATCAGTAACCGCTTTCTGATCCATCATTCCTCCAGAAGTTTCTGCAGCGTACTTATCACCTTTAAAATAAATAGTCAGGTCGGTCGGCAACATGGCTTTCATTTCCTGCGCTTCGGCATCAAGGTCATAGTCTATCTTATATTTTGCTGTACCTTCTTTTACTTTTGACTGAGCAAATAAGCTCGTGGTTGCAAATAATGCAAACGCTAATAATAATGTCTTTTTCATTTTATTTAAATTTAAGATGCTGCTAAATTAATCATTTTAGCATTATCACCTACTGTCGTGCTACCACAGCAATGGTCATTCGGCTGATACAAATTAATTTTTGCTCTTCATTTCTGATTTCAATACTCCATACCTGAGAAGTACGGCCCATGTGCACAGGTGAAGCTTCGCCATACACAAATCCACTTTTGGCAGGCCTGAGGTGATTGGCATTAATTACCATTCCAACACAGTAATGTGTTTCGGGGTTTACGGTAAGAAATGCTCCAATACTGGCAAGTGTTTCAGCTAATGCACATGATGCTCCTCCATGCAAAATCTGCATTGGTTGAACAGTTCGGTAATCTACCGGCATTTTACCACATATCTTATTATTGTCAATAGAGGTAATTTCCATACCCAGGTGCTCGAACATGGTTTTGTTTCCGATACCTCTTACCTGGTCAAGTGTGTAGTTTCCAAAAATTGATTTCATCTGTTATTTTTTATTGTCTTCAGGCTCGAATATTGATTTGTAAATCTCATCGAGAAATACTTTCAGCTTTAAAACGTATAATGGTGATGATAGTTTATCTGTAATCTGTGTATTGTTCTTTATCATGATGCGATAGCCAACACCAAATCCTACTCCTACCCATCGTATTACTTTATAATGTCCGGTAACTGCAGGTTCTAATAATACAATACTTCCTTTTAATGCTTTGTTGTGTGTGCGTTTGCCATCAGGATAGTCGTAATAGCTGTTACCAATTCCAAGGTGTACAGGGAAACTTAGTTGCCAGGGATCATTATCATAAAGTATATATTCTAATCCTGTGGTAAAGTATCCGCTTTTTACTTCGCCACGATAGTAAGTTCCGGGCTTCACTTCTATACTGTCAACCACATCGGTAAACAATTTCATATACCCGATTCCAAAACGCAATTTCTTATTAAAACCCAATCCTGCTTTTACGCCAATGGCATTTGCTCCCCGTTTTCTTACAAAGGAATTATATCCGTCTAACTGAAAAAATGGTTTTGGTTTTTTTTCGAATGCTTCAGCAAATGTATTTCCAATCTGTGCCTGTACCAACTCTCCTGCAATCATTAATACCAATGTTGCGATAAATATTTTAGCTATAAACCCCGGCTGATACACGATTACAAAAGTATCTATCACCTTATTAAAAAAAATGACTTAACTTATGCTTCCAACAGATTTTATCCGCCCTTCCTGTTTATATTTTTCGAGTTCACGAAGTGCATCATTGGCTATCCAGCGGGAAGCTGCATCACCCTTGGCATGAATTGTTTTGCAAGCGGCAATGGCCTTATTACACAAACGAATGTTTCGTTTACCTATCTGTCTCAACGCCCAGTTGACTGCCTTCTTCACAAAATTGCGCTGATCGTCAGATTCACGAATGATGATTTCCAGAAATTCATCAAAAGCTTTATCTGATTGTTTCTTATCGTGAACTGCAAGAAAAGCCATCAGAGAAAAGGCAGCTCTTTTTTCGAATTCACGCTTTCGGTTACTCCATTCCAACACTTTGTTGTAAGCAAAAGGTGTGCGACAAAATAATGTTGAACAACAATTATCCACAATGTCCCATGAATCAAAATCCTTTACCCATCTTTCCATCAGCCTTTCTGTAACCTTATCTTTTTCGGCAATCATCACTGCTATATGTCGTGCTTCACGTATTTGTGTTGCCCATAAGTCCTGAGCAAGTGCATGATTTTTTCCAACACTCTTTGCAATACTTCTTAATTGAGGCATGGACAGTCCGTATGATTCTGCTCCGGTAATACCAAACCTTTTTTGCCCCAGGATGTTTTTTTTCGTTGCGTTGCAATTTTATTGCCTGAACTATTTCGTTCGTATTCATCACAGATGTTTCTGATTGTTGTTGATACAAAAGTAGAATTGCTTTTGAACACTGTTGATTTCAGCTGAACAATTTTAACAGTGAATTAAATCCGATGAACACACATTTGTCAAATGAATGTAATTTGAAGAACAATTCAGACTTGATAATACTGATAACATTCAACACACATAATTTCATTCAGTAAAATCCAAAATAACCAATACCTTTGCAGAAACAATTTTATCAGTAAAATGATTGTCGAAATAAAAGTACCAAGTCCGGGAGAAAGCATCACAGAAGTGCAGATAGCACGATGGATAAAAAAAAGATGGTGACTATGTGGAGAAGGATGAAGAGATTGCAGAAATAGATTCTGACAAAGCAACCCTTACGCTTGCAGCCGAAGCAGATGGTGTGTTGCATATAAAAGCCCAGGAAGGAGATACCATTGCTGTTGGCACAGTTGCCTGCACCATTGACACCGATGCTGCAAAACCTTCAGCTGCAGCTACTGCAACCAAACAGGAAACAAAATCACAAAAAGAAACCGAAACTAAACCTGTTGCTCCTGCTGCAACTTCCGAAAAGAAAACTAAAAGTTACGCATCAGGTACACCATCAGTAGCTGCAGAAAAACTGATGAAAGAAAACAAAGTTGAACCTTCACAGATATCAGCAACAGGAAAAGCAGGACGCATTACCAAGGGCGATGTACTTGAAGCCATGAAGCAACCTGCAGTAGTAACAACACCTGCAACAGTTGCAAAAACTGACGGAGTGGTTTCACGGGAAGTGCGGAGAGAGAAAATGACCATGCTGCGAAAAAAACTTTCGCAACGGTTGGTAGCAGTGAAACAGGAAACAGCTATGCTCACCACTTTTAATGAAGTGGACATGAGTGCCATCATGAATATTCGCAAACAGTATAAAGATGTGTTTAAAGAAAAACATGGTGTGGGACTTGGTTTCATGTCTTTTTTCACCAAAGCCGTTTGTGCTGCATTAAAATCTTTTCCTGCAGTGAATGCTCAGATTGATGGTGATGAAATAGTATATAATAATTATTGTGACATTGGAATTGCTGTGAGTGCACCTAAAGGGTTAATGGTGCCGGTGATTCGCAATGCCGAATCGCTGACACTTGTACAGATTGAACAACAGGTACTGGAACTTGCAGGCAAAGCACGTGACGGAAAAATTACCATTGATGAAATGACCGGAGGAACATTTACCATTACCAATGGTGGTGTGTTTGGTTCGATGTTGTCAACACCGATTATCAATCCTCCACAGAGCGCAATACTTGGTATGCACAATATTGTAGAGCGTCCTGTAGCAGTGAACGGAAGTGTAGTTATTCGTCCAATCATGTATGTTGCTTTATCTTATGATCACCGGATTATTGATGGCCGCGAGTCAGTAAGTTTTTTGGTTAAGGTAAAACAAATGTTGGAAGACCCAACAAAAATGTTGTTTGAAGGCAACGACCCAATCAAAGTATTATTACATTTGTAGCCGAAAGGATTTATTCTTTTACCAATAAACAAAAAGAAAGGCCGCGCTGATGCGCGGCCTTTTCTCTTGAATACCTCTTCTGTTTTTACTCGATAACTTTCATTTCATCCACAACATGTTTGGCTCCGCCAAACTTTTCAATACAGAATAATACATAACGAATATCTACAGCGATGGTACGCTTAAAGTTTTCATCAAACTTAATATCGCCACTCATTGCTTCCCAGTTGCCATCAAAAGCCAGACCGACAATTTCACCATTACCATTAATCACCGGGCTACCGCTGTTGCCACCTGTGATATCATTATCAGTAATAAAACAAGTGTGCAGCACTCCATCTTTTGCATAACGGCCATAATCTTTATGATTATATAAATCAACCAATTTCTCAGGAACAACAAATTCAGGATTGTCATTATCCATCTTTTGCATAACACCTTCAATTGTCGAAGTCCAGTCATACTTCACTGCATCTGCAGGGTCGTAGTGTTTTACTTTACCATAAGTTAGGCGCATGGTAGAGTTGGCATCAGGACTAAATTTTTTCTCCGGCATCATTTCTCTGAGACCCTGAATATATTTTCTGTTATTAGCCGCTTGCTCTAATTCAGATTTTCTTGCTGCCTCACTGAAATTGTCAGCATAAAAAACTGACTGATCGTTTATAATTTGAAATGCAGGGTCGTTATTGATTGTTTTTGCAGAAGGATTATCTAAAAATTCCAACACTTTGTTTTTATCGGCAAATATGCTTTTTGAAAACACATGGTCTGCCCATTTCTCATAATTGCCTTTACTTTTACTAAGCATTTTTGCCAGTTCGGGTGCCCGCTGTTCAGGAGCTATGTCATCCATAAAAGTTTTCATCAGTACGGCAAATACTTTCTTGTCCACTCCCGCATCATACTCACTAAAAAAATCGTCCACCTGTGACTTCAGCGCTGCTGTTTTCGCTTTAATATCTTCCTGATTGGGATTCTTTTCATTCAATGCTTTTTCGAGTGCACTAAACGAATTAGCATAACGAAGTATTTCTGTTCCCTGTAATGCTTCTCTCATATACACACGTACCTTGGCGTATTTACGCGATTCCATATAAGAGTTCTGCAATGCATTGAGCACAAATCCATATTCCAGTTTTCTTTTCTTATCAGCATTCACCCATTCATTAAATTTATTTTCCTGATCACGTTTTTGGTCTATTACTTTCATACGTTTTAACTGCTTTTGCTGACCTATAAAAAACTTCCAATAGTTGCTTACTATGTTTTTCTTGGACTGATATTTGATTCTGATTTCGTCACTTGAAGCCATTGCTTCATTAATTACATTCAGTCTTTTGGTACGAATCTTAACAAGTGCAGGGCTGGTAATATCCAATGAGTTTTCAATTGAATAAGATGTTGCGTAGCGGTCTGTGCGTCCCGGGTAACCCATCACCATTGTAAAATCTCCTTCCTGAAGTCCTTTAATACTTACCGGGAAGTAGAATTTTGATTTCAAAGGAACATTGTCTTTGGAATATTTAGCAGGTTTACCATCCGGTGAAGCATAAACTCTGAACATAGAGAAATCACCTGTGTGACGTGGCCACATCCAGTTGTCTGTATCACCTCCAAAATTTCCGATGCTCATTGGAGGAGTGCCTACCAGGCGTACATCTTCGTATTTTTCGTAAACAAATAAGTAATACTCATTGCCACCAAAAGTGGATTTAACATCAGCAATATATCCTGTTCCTTCTGTAGCTTCTTTTGTAATCTTTGAAAATACTGATACAAGTTTTGTTTGTAAATCAGATTCGTTTTGTACATCACCAAGCCCGGCTTTTACTTTTGAGGTTACATCTTCCATACGAATCAGAAAACGTACAGTTAACCCCGGTGCGGGCAATTCATTCGCACGTGTGGCAGCCCAAAAACCATTTTGCAGATAATCATGTTCAACAGAACTCAGCGACTGAATATAATCAAGTCCGCAATGATGGTTGGTAAGAATTAATCCATCAGGTGAAACAATCTCACCGGTACATCCTCCGCCAAAGTGAACGATACCATCTTTCATAGAAGCTTTGTTGATATTATAAATATCATCTGCAGTAAGCTTAAAGCCCATCTTTTGCATATCAGCTTCATTGAGTTGCTTAAGTGTTGACAGCAACCACATACCCTCATCGGCATGTACCAATCCTGAAACGGCTAAAGCTACTGCCGTCATCCATAAACGTAATTTTCTCATTATTTAAGTGTTATTATTTAAAGAAATGCGAATATCTGTAATTAAACTTTATACAGAGTTAATAAAAGTTAATTAGCTTTTATTTTGCTTTAAATACAGGCACTGTTGAACATGGCTCTCCGAAGAGAATGCTTTTGGCTACAGGTCTTAGTTTTTCGGTGAGCAACATATACACCGCAGGAGAAAATGCATAATCGGAACAACCCTTGATGACTACACGTTGGTTTCTGAATTTTTCAAAGTCAGTATTTCTGATATTTTCGGTGGCAAGAAATTCTTCCATGTTTTCGATGGTGCCAAAAAATATTTTCGCAGCAACAGATTCCAGGGCTGAAGATATAATCATGTATGCCCATGTGGGAATAATGGCATCTGCAGTGCAGTGCACAGCAACATATTTCTGATTATATTGCTGCCAGTTGCAGGACTTTATATATTCGCGAAAATCTTTTTCCTTTAGAATGATTTCCTGAAACAACCAGGGTTTGATGTCGAGTAGAATTCTCTCACCGGTGGGGAGATAATCTGCCGGACTTATTTGTATCAGTCCGCTTTGAGCAACTCTGTTAATGATTTCGTCCTGCATTATTTTACCACATTCCGAGTTCCATCTTTGCTTCTTCACTCATCATCTCTCTTTCCCAGGGAGGGTCAAAAGTAACTTCCACTTTTACACTGTTCAGTTCAGGTATATTCTCCAGTTTTTGCTCTACTTCAGCAGGCAGTGTTTCAGCAACAGGGCAGTTTGGCGATGTAAGAGTCATTTTTACAGATAAATCGTTACCCTCGCTGATGCGAATATCATAAATCAACCCAAGTTCACAAATGTTAACCGGAATTTCCGGGTCGTAACATGTTCTGATAACTTCTACAATTCTTTCAATTAATGGTTGTACCTCTTCCATAGTTGCAAAAGTAAATAAACCAATATTTCCTGAAAAAGTTCAGTGTTCTTTTAACTATTCTTTGTTTCGGTCTTTTAAAGTTACTGACGGATATCTGTATTGAGTAACTGAGCCATTTCATTTGTAAAATTTTCTTTGTAACACCTGTCGTTATCTTTATCCTGACCTTTGATATAGTAAATTTTAAATCCTTCCAATGAGAGTTTTTGCATTTCGTCTCTATTCAGATAATGCTTAAACAGGATATTTTCTTTCTCTCTTCCTTGTACCTGAATCAATATATTATTCAGCCAGTATCCGCTTATGATAACACTCTTTCCCTCTAAACGGCCGGCAGCATCAATAACTTTATTGGTATAATTTATTCTTGCCCATCGTTTTTTATAGTCGTCCGTCACACTTCCGCTCAATAAATCAAAAGCTACTTTTTGGTGATGTATGGTTTTAATGATTGCAAAATCAGAAGGAGTAGCGCTCCTGTTGTCGTCAGCAAGATTAATTCCTGCAAAAAAACATCCTGCAATCAACATAGCGCAAATCCATATCTGATGGATGACATTCTTTACGAAAAGCAGAATAAAAACTATTACAAATGGAATAACCGGAATCAGGTATCCTGATTTATGTGGCTCATAAAAATACAATATAACAAACAGAAAGACGAGCAGAATAATAGATGAAATCAAAGGGCGGTATGCACTTGAATACGATTTTCTGAAATATTCTATTGCCGAAACAATAATTGCTATGCCGGTTGCCAGCAGACCGGAAGTTCCCCAAACTCCAAAGGAGGCTTTATACAACGACTTGATGAGTGGCGGATATCCAAACTGATTCACATAATCAAAGAATGAAAAACCATAATGTTTAATAGCAGGTGCATAAATCAGAAACAAAAGTATCAACGTAAGCAACAAAAACTGAAAAATATTTTTTCTGCTTTCGGATGCAAGAAATAAATAATACAGAAAAGGAATGATTGCAACTGCTGCAGTAATACGGCAGCCTGTGGCAAGAGCCAGAAAAAAATGCCGATAATAACACCCATCTTTTACCAAGAAAATAAAATGAGCCTAATAAAAAACATAAGGACCAGTTATAGTCCATAGCATCAGAACTGTGAATGTAAAAAGCAGGTGTAAAGGCCAGCATCAATGAGCCAATAACTGCCTGAAGCCTGTAGCGGTCAAGAATGAGAAAAAAGAAAATAACAGCAATGGTGCTCAACAATGCCGTACAAATGTTAAAAATCCATGCTTCTTTTACCGGCAACCAACTGTACACATATTCTACAACAGGATGTCCGGGCATACGTGCATATTCATAGGTATGTGATTGCTCCATCAGTTGTGCGTTTACCGCATAACCCCATGCATCTTCTTCTGAACCAAAACCGGCATCCACAAAAATCAGACGGCTGCTAAGTACAACAAGTGCGATGAAGAGTAATCGTATATTCCTGTTCATACAGGCAAAGAAACAAGATAAAAAACAGATGTGTATGCCTGAATTGAATTTATTTATCATCTATATTTACACATATCAGAATTGATTATGACATCGTCCATGAGTCACTTACTTGAGTACACCCGAAAAGGTATTTATTGCCCACAGGCAGATATTTATATTGACCCATCACGCAGAGTAGAAAATGCCATCATCACCCATGCACATGGCGACCATGCAAGGCCCGGGAGTAAACATTATCTGGCACATAAACATTCTGAACCGGTTTTGAGGATGAGACTTGGAGAGCAAATCAGCCTCCGCACTGTTGAATATGGTGAATCGTTTACCATCAATGGTGTCAGGTTTTCATTGCATCCTGCAGGGCATATCATCGGAAGTGCGCAAATACGGGTAGAACATAAAGGCGAAGTGTGGGTGGTGAGCGGAGATTATAAAATGCAAAATGATAATTTCAGTGCTCCTTTTGAACCGGTTAAATGCAATGTGTTTATTACAGAAACAACTTTCGGTTTATCTAAATTTAAATGGAAACCACAACAAACCGTAATAGATGAAATTACAAACTGGGTTTCAAAAAATCATTCAGAAGGGATAACCAGTGTGCTGATGGGATATGCTCTTGGCAAAATGCAACGGTTGTTAGTGAATCTTCCGAAATTTGATTTTCCTGTTTATGCACATCCTTCCATAGTTAAATTACATGAGCGATTGTCAGAAGCTGGACTCCTGCTTCCTTCGGTAATTCCGTTAAAACAAACCTTACCTGCTGAAATATTAAAGGGAGCATTGGTGTTATCTCAACCTTCTGCAACAGAAAATTTATGGTTGAGAAAATTACCCAACTATCAGGTTGGTTTTTGCAGCGGATGGGTGGGTGCGTTAGAGAAAAAGAAACATACTGCTTATCACAAAGGTTTTGAATTAAGCGACCATTCTGACTGGGATGAATTGAATACTGCTGTAAGGGAAACCGGTGCACAATGTATTTATACAACGCATGGTTATACTTCAGAATTTTCGAAATGGCTTCGTGTGTGCGGACTTCAGTCTAAAGAACTGGAAAATATGAGCAACACTTCAGAGCAAATGGTAATGAATATGCCGGAACTGAATAATGAATAATTCAGCAATAAAAATTATTTAATCATTACTCCACGTTTGTTGAGTAATGGAATATTTGTAAAATAATCTTCGTTGATTACTCCTGGTAAAAAAACATATTTTCTGTCGTACATATTATTGTTCAGATAAAAGCTGACCCAGTATTCGTTGTTCAGTGCAAGCACATTATCAATGATTGGTTCTATTTTAATAAAAGAGTGTGCAGGAATATTCTCAATAAAATGTCGTAAAGTTGAAGTTTTAATGTTTTCGCCTTCACGTATGCCATATCCTTTGCTGGTAATCAGCACTCCTTCCAGTTCCTCCTCTTTCAGATTAAGAATGTAGGCATTCCATTCCTCTTTGCCACTGTTGTTTGTTTCCTTGACAACAGCTATAGCCACATTCTCAACCTTTAACTCAGGAATATCTTTCAACATAACTCCTTAAACTGATTTTTTTAAAATTTGTTTCAATGAAATTCTATTCAAACATCTTAATCACCTCTGAAGCATAAAATGGATAATCATTGGCTTTGCCATTGGCATCGGTGCTTCGTTTGTGTCCGAGCCTCACAATTATCAGTTTCATGTCAGGCACTACAATAACATACTGGCCTAATATACCACGCATATAAAATACACGATGATTCAAAAAGTTATCCGTCCACCACTGATAACCATAGACTTTCACAGGCTGATTGGTTTCAGGGTCAATAAGACCGTTGGGATGTGTAATCAGAGAAACATACGCTGAATCTACTATCTGTTTATCATTCCATTTACCGTCATTCAAAGCGAGTTTGCCAAACCGTGCAAAATCGCGTGCATTACTGTAAAAACAACAGTACGCCTTTTCCAATCCGTCCTTATGATCGAGACTCCATTGTGCTGTGTGTGTTGCACCAACCTGTTTCCAAATTTTTTCTGATGCATATTCTGCCAAAGGAACACCTGTTGCTTTTGTTAGAATGATAGCAAGAAGTTCAGGATCGCAACTTTTGTAACTCCATTCTTTGCCGGGGGGTGAAGCTACCTTCAGATTTGCAACCAGTTTGTATAAATCCGAACCATAATATGCTTCAGTTACCTGTGATGTAAGTGATGCATAACCTTCATTCCAGTCTAATCCTGAACTCATCATCAGCAAATGACGAATGGTAATTTTTGATTTATCTCCCTCTTTAAATTCAGGAATATAATCACCAACCGGTTGATCAATACTTTTTATCTTCCCTTCATCTATTGCAACTCCTATGAGTAATCCTACAATGCTTTTGGCCATTGAAAAAGAATTGGAAAGAGAAGAATCACCATAACCTTCCCAATACTGTTCGTATCGGATAGAATCATCTTTGATAATCATGAATGCCACACTTTTATTTGCTGTAAGAAATGAAGTGAGTGTGTCACTCAGTTTTTCACTGTTGTAAAACTTTGAAATATTCCATTCCTGACTCTTTTCTGCTTCAACCGGGCGATTATAAAATAAATTCAAATCGTCAATATCCACATAATTATAAATAATGGCTTTATAATAATATAATTTGCCTGTGGCATACAGTATGATTGTTAAAACAACAATGATGGCAGCAAATACCCGAAAAAACTTTCTCATGATTCAGGAAATAATATGATTAGCCAAAAGTAACTGTTCCGCAGGAATTGTTTCAGCCTGCACCTGAAACACCTCTGTAAAATGAGTAAGTAATTTTGCTTTTACCTCTTTCTCATCAAATTCTTTTCCTGTTTCCTGTTGCAAGGAAGTTACCGATTTATCACTGATTCCGCATGGAACAATATGATTAAAATATTCCAGTTGTGTATTCACATTTAATGCCCAGCCATGCATTGTTACCCAGCGGCTGCACCTCACACCAAATGCGCAAATTTTCCTTGCCTTAGAAGTGCCACCGTCAATCCACACTCCGGTAAGCTTGGGAATTCTTGTGCCCACAACTCCATATTCAGCAATTGTGCGTATGATAACTTCCTCCAGATTTCGCACATAAAGATGCACATCGTTAAAAAACAAATCGAGGTTGAGAATGGGATAGCCTACTATCTGTCCGGGACCATGATAGGTAATATCACCTCCACGGTTTGTTTTGACAAAGGTGATTTGTTGCTTTAATAGCTCATGTTGATTAATCAGCAAATGTTCGCTGCTTCCACTTTTTCCTAATGTATAAACATGCGGATGCTCGCAAAACAAAAGGTAATGAGGCGTAGGAGCTTTATCACCCAAATGGTTATTACGTCCTTCAAGTTTTATCTGAACAATTTGCTGAAGTAAATCCTCCTGTAATTGCCACGACTTGAGGTAATCAATCCTGCCTAAATCACTAAAAAATATTTTTTGCAATGGATAAAAATAAAATGACAAAGATACTCAGTTAAGAAGAACCATAGCCAATTCAGGTAATGGTGCACTGTTTCATTTACTTAAAAATCCTGAAAATATCTTTTGCCAATCCAGTTCAAACAGCATAGGCTCGTTTGATTTAGGATGATGAAATAATAATTCAGTTGCCGCTAGAGCAATTCTGTTTTTTCCTTTTGCAATATCAGAGCCGTAAGCCACATCACCAATTACAGGAGATTTTTCAAATGCAAGTTGGGCACGAATCTGATGATATCTCCCTGTGAGTAATTCAATTTTTAACAAAAAGTAATTCGTTTTATCTGAAACAACGGTTTCATATTTCAATTCACAGGGTGAAAAACCTTCTTTTGGTTTCAGTGATATTATTGCCTTCTTAAGTTTGACATCTTTCTTATGATAATGACGCAAAGTTCCTGAAGCATGTCGCAACGGCTGTTGGATAAGTGCATGATAAATTTTCCTTACTGTTTTGTTTTCAAACTGCTTATTCAGAGTTGTAAGGGCTGCTTTGGTTTTTGCCACCAGCAGTAATCCCTCTGTCACCCTGTCGAGGCGATGAGGGAAAGCAATGAAATAAGTTTTATGGTCAGGAAATTTTTTCTGAAGATGCTGAAGCATCCACTGCTGAACTGATGGATTGCCAAATCCATCATCCTCGACCATTAACCCTGCCGGCTTATGCAGCACGGCAAGGTAATAGTCTTCGAATATTATTTCAGGTTGTTTCAATAAACTTACTCATTTACTGAACTACAAAACGTTTGCTCACAGAAACACCATCTCCGTTTACAAAATTCATCATATAAATTCCGGGGCGGAGATTTCCTTTTTCAAAACTCAAACGGTTGGTTTGAATATTTTTAATGGAAATAACTTTGTTGCCAATCAGGTCATAAACTTCCAACTGAGCATTGCTAATTGTAATATCACCATCAACAACAATTTCAGAAATATTTACTATCGGATTAGGAATAATTGTAACGGAAACATCTTCGTTCAACTCAGTAATTCCATCTGCTGCCAGACGACATGAGTTTACTTTAACAGATGCAGGTGGCGATAATTTTGAACAGCCATTGCCTGTTTGTCTCACCCTGTACGAACCTTTAGTTGTAGCAGTATAACTCAATGCTGTTGCTCCGGGAATATCAACACTGTTTTTAGTCCATTGATAAGAGGCACCATTCCAGAAATTTGTATTTAATGTAACTGAATCTCCATCACAAAAAGTTAAAGGCCCTGAAGCTGTATTCACCGGTGTAGGGTTATTAATTACATTAACCACAACTTCATTCGATGTAACAGGGCATATTCCATTAAGTGAAACAACAACTTTATAAGTTCCTTTGGTTCCTGTAGTATATGAGTCATTTATTCCTGAAGGGATAATAACATTATTACGATACCACTGGTAGGTATATGCAGGATCTGCAGGTGTGCTAAATTGTATAAACTGTGCAGCACAAATTGTGGATGTACCTGCAGGTGTTATAGATGCAACCACGGTTGCACTGTTAACTGTAACTGTGTTGGAAAGTGCATTTCCGCAAGGCGATGTCATATATACAGAATAATTTCCTGCAGTGTTTACGGTGAGTGTAGAACTATTAGCACCCTGAATATCTGTTCCGTTTAATTTCCACTGATAAGTAAACCCAGTTCCTGTACTCGCATAAAGATCTATACTTGCTCCAGAGCAAACATAAACAGTGCCGGCAGGAAGAATTGAAGCAACAAATGTTCCTATTGAAACACCAATTACATTTGAAATGTTAGTACCGCATAAAGCACTCACCTGACAGGTATAATTTCCTGAAGAAGTTGCTGTGTAACTTGTAGATGTAGCTCCACTGATAGCAACTCCATCTTTTTGCCATTGATAACTATAACCGGGTATAACATTATCTACATTCATTAAAACTGTTCCGTTCATGGCACATATAGTTGTTGGGTCATTCGTGCTTATTTGCGCTGTAATTACAGACGCTGATAAAACTTTTGCTTTTGCAGTTTTAGAGCATCCGTTCGCTGTTTCAACTACACTATAATTTCCCGGGTCGTATGCTGTATAAGTACCCGAAGTAGCTCCCTGAATATCTACGCTGTTCTTTTGCCATTGATATGTTACCCCGGGAAATGAATTTGCAGTAAGCACTACATAACCTGGGGAGCAAAATGTTCTTGGTGTAGTAGAACTTATTACCGGAGTAGGATTATTGATTACAGAAACTACAATAGAGTTTGAGTTTCCTGAGCAACTTCCTGTTACATTACAATAATATGTTCCATGTGAATTGGCTGTATAATTCTGCCCAGTACCGGTAGCAAGTGCTACATTATTTCTATACCATTGATAAGCACTTGCACCGGCAGGTGCTGTCAAAACTACTGATGATGCTGAACAGATTGTTGTGCTGCCATTGGTAGTAATTACCGGAGTTCCTGTTCCTAAACTTAAATTTGTTTGAGATGATGTAGCTGAACAACCATTAGCAGTAACAACTACATCATATACTCCCGATGCTGTTGCTGTATAAGTGTCTGCTGTTGCACCATTAATATTACTTCCGTTCAAACGCCATTGATAGTTATAACCTGCTCCTGTTGTTGCTGACAATAATTGTGAAGTATTACATGTAGTAACTGTTCCTGAAGGTGTAATTGAGGCAACCGGTAATGCGTTTACACTTGTAGTAGCAGAAGCACTTCCGCTGCAACCATTTGCATTGGTAACTGTAACTGTAAATGTTCCTGCTGTGTTTACGTTAATTGTTTGTGTGTTTGCTCCTGTTGACCACAGATAACTGCTGTAACCGCTTCCTGCATTCAGGGTTGTTGAACTTCCCTGACAGAAACTTAATGTTCCGCTGATGGATGGCGTTGGGTTTGTACTGATTGTAATATTTGATCCGTTATCGCTTCCCGTTACTACTGGATTAGAACTCACCACTCTTATTCGATAACCATTTCCGGCAGAAGTTCCTGCAGGTATAACACATGCTATTGTTCCTGCTGCAGTTGAGTTTATAGTACCAATGTTTGTTGGATTAGAAAACGACCCAGCGGCATTTGAAAGTTGAGCAGTAAAAATATTTCCTGAATTAGCTGCAGCATCTGTTGTAAATGAAACATTAACTGATGAACCTGCACAGTAAGTCAGAGGAGAAACCGCTGATGTTGTAATGGTTGTTAAACCTACTGATTGTGTGATTGTAAAATTCACATTGCTGATATCGAAAAATATATTTCCTACAGCTTCAACTTTTATACGTGCAGTAGTTGTTGCTATGTTAGGAACAGTTATGCTCTGGCTGCCATCGTTTGGTGTGCTTGCTAACAAAACCGTTGGGTAAGTATAACCTCCATCTGTACTTAATGAAATTTTTACATTGGCAGTGTTTATTCCGTTTCCTGTTGTACCACTTACATTCCATGTTACAGTTTGAGAGCTTCCTCCTGCCCACGTCACTGCAGTATTGGGAGCTGTTACAGCAAAAGCGCCTCCTGAGTTTACAACACTGATGTTGAGAGTTGTGTCAGGATGCATCACTCCACCTCCTCCTGATCTGTTGTCACGTACCGTGAGTCTGAATTTTAATGTGCGTGCCTGATTGGGTAACAATTCTCCAACAGTAGTTGTATTGTTCACCACATCCGACATTTGTGGAAATGTACGCGATGGTGAAAGTGTTGGTTCAAAAGGTCTGAATTGTGGCGCTGTGGTTGACTGTACATTCCATGCACCTGCCGGGCCTAAGTCATATTCTTCCCAGCTGTAATATATAGGATCGCTGTCTGCATCAGTAGCTGCACCTGTTAATACAAAAGGTGTACTGATTGGTATGCTATATGTACTACCCATACTTGTTACAACAGGAGGATTATTTCCTGTACTTGTATTTACAGGACAGCTGTTTCCGTTTCCGGTAGTTGAATAAATATTAATCTCATCAAAACTTTTTGTGTGGAAGTAAGCTATGCTATGTGGAGCAAGATCATCTGAACCGCAAATTCCGGCATAAGCCATAATGGTAATACCACTTCCCGGTTCGTAAGCTGCTGAAGATGCTCGATTCCCACTACAACTTCCTGTCGTACTGTTAAAGGTGTGATTACCTCCAAACTGATGACCCATTTCATGAGCTACATAGTCAATGTCAAACGCATCACCTGTAGGAGCAGAACTTCCTGTTACTCCTCTGGCTTTACTTCCCGAAGTACATATCACTCCGAGATAAGCAACACCACCACCACCTGTACTCACTACGTGGCCAATATCATAATTAGCTGAACCTATCACATTGTCTATATTATTTTGATTTTGTCCAAGCATTGTAGAGCCATTACTGTTGGTATATGGGTCTGTTGAGCTATTGGTATAAATTATCTGATTATTATTTGCAATCAACACCAATCTAATGCTGCACTCAGTTTCATAAACACCATTCACCCGGTTAACGGTTGTTATTATACCAGCCATGGCACCTGAAATTGTTCCTCCATAAAACGCTGCATACTCTCCCGTACAAGCCATTGCCAAACGATAAGTTCTAAGTTGCGTACCACTGGAACGCTGAGCACTTGTTGCATCAGGAACTTTTATAAGCCCGTTGGTAAGATCATTAAACTCACAGGTAAAAGAAGATGTCCTCATCAGGTCCTTCTTATCATAGCATATATATTCTGTAGTTGTGTTTTTATTATATGTATCAATAAACACACTGCCTTTGGGTGACAAGGTCATTGCATGAAAACCCAATTGTGTTACATCGAGTTTAATGGATGCTGATGCATCGTCAATTCCCTGACCTGTATACGTTTTTATAGAAGGAAATTTAGCAGCCAGATCAGGATGCATCATAGCATATTCAAATATCTGAAAGCGCTGAAAACTGCCATCAGGCATTGGCATTTCAAACAGCAAACCATTTTTTAGATTAGCCGTTTGTGCCGGCTCCATAGGTGCGGCTGACAAATATTGTCTCATTTGATTTAAATCCAGTCGCAGTGCTCTGAATTTTGAAGGGATGGTGTAACGCTCTCCTGTAGTTGCTATTTCTGATTCTGAAATATCTTTCCAGAAACCACGGGAGTCAGCTGCTTTAACGTTTACAACAGCAAACAGAGTAATTACACATACTCTGAAAAAATTAGTAATGTACTTCATTTTGTAATTTGATTTTGGTAATACTTATGAAAGAATGGTGCAAATTATAATGTTTAACAAAGTGGGAAAGAACAGAGTAATAACTGCACTTATAAGTGCATGATCATCACTTAATCTTTCCATGCCTTTACAATAAGTCCTGTACCTGTAGGATGATTTCCTGCAGTGTCAGCATAGTTGAGCACATAACAGATAGGATATACCAACAGGTAATAAAATGGTAATACAACAAAAAATAATTTTGATACTCCGAGTAATGAGATGGGATATTTCATTGACAATCGCCATGAAATTTTTCCGGGACTTCCATAGCTGTATCGTGCATCTACACGGCTGAAACCTGCTCTTAAAAGTTTCTGTTCAATATCTTTTATATTATATCCATCACGCACATGTTCTTCAATAAAAGACGTATCTCCGCCTTCATGCACATCGCTGCCACCCTGGTCGCTAGGCGTTGAAATAATCAGCATACCTCCCTTTTTTAAAGATGCAACATAGTTTGAAAACACTTTCTCATCTTCGAGAATGTGTTCCATCACATCTACACAAACAATCAGATTATAGGTATCCGGTTTCTGATAAACAACTAAGTCTTCTACTCCAAACAATACGTTGTTGTATCCAATAGCTTTAAAAAAATTATTACAGTCGCGTACTTGCTCTTCCTTCACATCCACTGCATAAATTTTCAGCTTGTTGTTTTTGCGCGACAGCCAATAAGTATATTGCCCGAATCCTGCCCCTGCATCCAGCACATCTGCTCCCTGATTATGCTGGCGCAACCATGGCTTAAGTTCTTTATGGATATGCCATGCCCGCAGGAGTAACAAATCGAGCAAACGGTAAAAAATCTTTCTTAAAAAAGGAGTCTTATTAAACACTTCGCCAAGCGAGCGTTTGATGGGATCGTAATGCATCGTTTGGCTTAATCTTCTTTTGTATCGTCTTTATGAATTTCTTTAAACAACTGTTCCATATGATCTACATAGTCCAGACTTTCATCATTGAAAAACTTTAATTCAGGAATATGCCTGATCTGATTTTTGATACGGTTGCCAAGTCTTCTTCTGATATCGTGCATGTGTTTGTTCATATCATCAACAACCTGTTGTGCATTTTTTTGCTTGAAAAGACTTAACCTGATATAGGCAACTCCAAGGTCAGGTGTCACTCTTACGTTTGTAACGGTAACAAAAGCATTTCCATAAATATCCTTCCCTTCATGCTGAAATAATTCGCTTATTTCTTTCTGAATCATCCGCGAAATCTTTTGCTGACGTGTACTGTCCATACTCTTTATGTTGACTGATTATTTTACTGCTTCAATCTGGCTGTTTATTAGCTGAACATTGGTTCTTTGTGTTTCTATTTCAGATTTCTTTTTGCTCAGTTCTGCTTCACCTTTTTCAATATCTTTCTCTGCTTTGCTGATTTTGTCTTTATAGCTTTCAATATCACTTTTCAGTGATTTTATATTTTTCTCCTGACTGTCTCTATCAGATTCCATACGTGAAAGCAATTTCTCAGCTTCTTTCTTTTTGTCGGCTAATGGTCCCTTAGTTGTTTCTATAGCAAAATTCTTAATCATTCCTTCGGCAGAAGAATATTTTGCAGCATCGCCTGCTGAAGAAAGGTAGGCTCCTCCAAGATCAAAAGCGGCCATCACTTTCACTGACTGGTCAGCTTTGTTTTCTTCAAAACGTGCATAAATATCTACAGGATTATTTCCCCAGTCTTTTATCTGCACATTATCTCCGAAAATTTCTCCGCTCTTATCTGCTTTAATTTTTTCATTCTTATAGGATTTCAAAAATGATTTCCATTTCTCCATAACATCACTCATGGAATTGTTATACACCATTGTTACCAGTGCAGGATGTTGTCCGTTTAAAAACAATACATTTTGTTCTGTCACATTAATGCTTTGTGAATGAGCAGTAAAGAACAAACCACTCACAAAAACTGTTAAGAGTACCTTTTTCATTTTTTAATAGATTATTAAATTCAACCTTACAAAGATAGGATTTTATGGTTTAGGTTTAAAGCAGATGTTTTCTCCATTTATAAGTGGAAGTTTATTGTATGAGACTATTTTTTCTTCTCATTATTAAGTCTTAATCCGGGTTCTGAATCTTTAACCTTACCTGTTCGATTTTATTACCGCTCACAGCTTCAATAGTAAGGTGGTAACTACCTACCACAAGTTGCTGCCGCAAATGTGGGATGTCTTCCAGATTAAACAGTATCAGACCTGAAAGCGTGGTGTATTCATCCGATTCAGGCAATTCGAGGTTATATTTTTTATTCAGAAAATCTATTTCAAGGCGACCTGCAAACAAAAACTCAGTATCTGAAATTTTCTTTTCATAAAGTTCGTCCACATCATGCTCATCATTTATCTCACCAAAAATTTCTTCCATTATATCTTCTACCGTCACCATTCCCGAAGTAGTTCCAAACTCATCTACAATGATGGCGGCACTGCGATGATTTGCAGTAAAATGACTCAGCAACTGACGCGCAGGTAATGTCTCAGGGAAAATAGAAACAGGAAGCAAAACAGACATGATGTCCTTTGGGTGTTTAAACATTTCGTAACTGTGGACAAAGCCAATAATGTTATCTCTTGTACCCTGATAAATCATAATCTTTGATAAACCGGTTTCCACAAATTTCTTTCTGAGCGCTTCCACCGAATCGTTCACATTCATAGAGATGATTTCATTCCTTGGTATCATACATTGTCTCAACTTTAAGCTATCAAAGTCGAGTGCATTCTGAAACATCTGAATTTCTTTATTAAACTCACCTTTACCTCCTGACTTTTCACTTATCTCTCCAATAAAATTATCCAGATCAATACGACCAAAGCCGGTGCTTTCCTCCGAAAAATCAACTTTGAAAAGATGACGCAATAAAAAGTGAGAAAGTTTGAGAATAAGCCATACTACCGGAAACAAAATAATATAGCTCAGCCATAAAAATCCACTGAAAAAAGTTAGCGTCTCATTGGGGTTTATGCTGAACAAAACCTTTGGTAAAAACTCTCCTGCAATCAGCAGAAAAAAAGTTGTTATCACCGTTTCCATTATCAGAGTTGCCGGTTCAGTACCGAATCGTTCAGGCAACCATTGCATAATCCATGGCCTGAGTAATTCACTCATATAAGTACCATAAACAACCAGTGAAATATTTAGCCCTACCAATATGGTACATATAAAACGTGAGGGTGATTTGCTGAAGAAAGACAATATTCTGCCACTCCATTTTCCCTGTTTACTGTCTAATTCAATCTTAAATTTATTACTTGAAAGATAGGCAATCTCTATGCCTGAATAAAATGCAATAAAGGCTAGTGAAGATAAAATTACAGGAAGATAGTCAGCAATCATTTATAAAGAATACAGTTTATGCGCCAAATCAGTTTGAAGAGTTTTTCTTCTGCATGGTTATACGCTGTTTTCTGCGAATGAGAAAAAAGATGGTTGCTATAATTGCAATGACATAAATGAATACCGCCTGATTAAGACCATCATGAATACACTTATACGTACCGGCACATACAGCACCAATTGCTATCAGGAGCCACGAAACTTCAAGAATCCTTAGTATTTTCATCTTTTTTCAGGTTAATAATGCCTTTGATGTCAAATATACGATAACGGCTGAAATCCTGATTGGATTCAAATCCATTGCCATAAATAATTTCATCTGGCGTAGTGATTTTTACAAATTCCGGAGAGGAAATCATTCCTGATTTCTCATCCCATTTCAGATATTCTGTTTCTAATTTGTCCCCTTTCTCGTTTACAACCACCACATCTTTTCGTGCTTCCATTGTTTTATCGGCATCGTTGCGCAATGCATATTTACTGGTAAGTGTAGATGTGACTTTTTGTGCATCATCAAAAAATTCAACATAAACTCCTTTGGGTAATTCCGTAACCGGTTTAGGCTGAACAAATCGGTTTAACTCAGGTGTATTAATACTCACTTTTATGATACCTGAGTCGCTATACAATATTTCAAGACCTTGTGCACTTTCTACCGGAGCCTGGTTTTTGCCGGTGATAAGATTTACTTTCTTTATATCGTTTTCGCATGATATCATCATGAGCAAAGATAAACTAAAAAGCAGTGGATTAACTTGATGCCTTAAAAGGTTTGCACGTGATGAATTAAGAGTAAAATATGAACGCTTTGTAATAAGACCATGTAATGATGAGCAGATTGCAGAAAAAAAAATTCCTGTTCTTTAATATGAACCATTGAATATGATACAACCTAAACTCTTTCATCTATAAAATAAAACGCTAAAAATACAGAATATCCACGCATATCATAAAATATAAAACAACTCAGCTTGCAATCAGATAAAGTTTACCTCCTCTGCTAAGTATTGCATCCCTGTTTTTAGCTATCATTGCAGCAAAAAGCCTTAAATGAATGTTTTATTGTTAGGTTCAGGAGGAAGAGAGCATGCACTTGCATGGAAACTCTGTCAAAGCCCCTTACTCAAAAAATTATTTATCGCTCCCGGAAATGCAGGAACAACACAATGTGGTCAGAACATTCCTGTAAGTGTAAACGACTTTGATGCTATTAAGCGTTTTGTTTTGGAGAATGCAGTACAAATGGTTGTGGTAGGACCTGAAGACCCTTTGGTAAATGGCATTGCAGATTATTTTTTATCAGATCCATTATTGCAAACAATACCCGTAATAGGTCCCGGAAAAAAAGGAGCTATGCTCGAAGGCAGTAAAGATTTTTCAAAAGCATTTATGCAACGGCATCAAATACCTACTGCACGCTATCAGACCTTTGATAAAGCAACGCTTGAGGATGGCTATCGTTTTCTCGAAACACTTAGCGCACCTTATGTACTTAAGGCCGATGGGCTGGCTGCAGGAAAAGGCGTATTAATTTGTCAGAATATAAAGGAAGCCAAACAACAACTGAATCATATACTGAATGATCAGCCTTTTGGAAATGCAAGCAATAAAGTTGTTATTGAAGAATTTTTACATGGAATAGAATTATCTGTTTTCATTCTTACTGACGGAACACACTATATTATATTACCTGAAGCTAAAGATTATAAGCGTATAGGAAATAATGATACCGGACTGAATACAGGGGGCATGGGGGCTGTTTCGCCTGTGGCATTTGCCGACAGTAACTTTATGCAGAAAGTTGAAGAGCGAATCATTCAGCCAACACTCAAAGGATTACAGTCGGAAAACGTTTCTTATAAAGGGTTTTTATTTATCGGCCTGATGAATGTGGATGGTAATCCTTTTGTAATTGAATATAACTGTCGCCTTGGCGACCCTGAAACAGAAGCTATACTGCCAAGAATGGAAACAGATTTGCTTCAGCTTTTTATGTCGCTCAGTGACGGAACTTTGAAATCGGTACCTTATCGGGTTGATGAACGAACATCACTGGTGGTGATACTTGTTTCGGGTGGATATCCTGAAAATTATGAGAAAGGAAAAGTAATTTCAGGGTTGGATAAAATAAAAGATGTTAAGGTGTTTCATGCCGGTACTGCATCAAAAGATAACAATGTAATTACAAACGGAGGTAGGGTTTTGGCTGTGCAGACATCAGCATCAACAATTGAAGAAGCACGCAAAAAAGTTTACAGTGAATTGCCCCATTTGCAGTTTGACAAGGTTTATTTCCGTAATGATATAGGCATTGACTTGATGAAATATCAAAAATAATTGTGCTATTACACTTATTTGTAAGTATTTAAAAATCTGTTTATCAGCTTTTTACATATTATTTGCTGAGATGCTTCCGACATAAAGAAGTGGTTGCAGTGGTAATATGAAAAAATCAAGTAAATACTTGAAAAATATGCTGATAAATTGTTTACATTTGCGCTCCCATTATAAAATTTAAAAAGCATAATGATAATTGTACAAATTAAAGACAATGAGCCGATTGATAAGGCTTTGAAAAAATTCAAAAAGAAATTTGAAAAAACCGGTATTGTAAAACAATTGCGTGCACGTCAGGCATTTGAGAAGCCATCAATCACACGCAGAACAACCGTTAAAAAAGCCATTCACCGCAACAATCTTCAGCGAATTGAAGCTGAGGGAGCGATGTAATTTTTAACATCAGGCTTTTTATAAAAAGCCTTTTTGCGGCAGTGAGGTAAAATCTTATTCAGAAATATGCGTTTACCTTTGGCATAATGAACAATATGCCTTACGCAAAGTTTTTACTTTATCTCCAATACGAAAAACGTTATTCAAAACATACTATAACTGCTTATGGCAAGGACCTTAAGCAGTTTTTTGATTTTATAGCCACCACCTATCAGATTAACGAACCTACACAAATCACCCATTTTTATATACGCAGCTGGGTGGTATCACTTCTGGAACAAAAACTCGATGCACGTTCAGTAAACAGAAAAATCTCTTCGCTTAAAACTTTATTTAAGTTTTTTCTGAGAGAAAAAACCATTGTTCATAATCCCATGCTCAAAATTACAGCTCCTAAGGTCAGTAAGAAACTTCCTGTATTTGTGGACAAAACAAAAATGGATATGCTGTTGGATGGAGTACCCTTTGAAGAAGGATTTCCTGGTATCAGGGATAAACTCATCATTAACATGTTTTATCAAACCGGTATGCGTTTATCAGAATTAATAAACCTTACCGATAAAGATATTGATTTATATAACCTTTCAATAAAGGTGTTGGGTAAACGAAACAAAGAACGCATCATACCCATCATACCTGAATTGAAAAACGACATTTTAAATTATCTGAATGAACGAAAATCATATCTGAACCCTGAAAAGTCAGTTACAGCTTTTTTTATTAAAAATGATGGTAACAAACTTTACCCGAAATTCGTTTATAAGGTAGTAAATACCATGTTAAGAGCAGTAACCACCAACACAAAACGAAGTCCGCATGTTTTACGACATTCGTTTGCCACTGAAATGCTGAACAGCGGGGCAGAAATAAATGCAATAAAAGAAATACTTGGACACAGCAACCTTGCAGCCACACAGGTTTACACGCACAACACCATTGATAAATTAAAAAACATCTATAAACAAGCACATCCCAAAGCCTGATTGAGTATATTTACTCCATCAGGTGAGATAATATATAAAAACTGTAATAAAATGCCCACATATAATATAACTGACAACACAAAACCATCACATAAGGGCAATGTGCATGTTTTGTACTAAAAACAAAATAAGAGTATGAAGATTAAAGTGCAGTCTATCCATTTTGATGCTGACAAAAAACTCATTCAGTTTGTGGAAGGAAAAGTAGATAAACTCAAACAGTTTTATGAGCACATTCTGGAAGGTGAAGTTTTTTTACGTTTAGACAAAAACGTAACTCAGGAAAACAAAATAGCAGAAATAAAAATCAGCACACCGGGCAAAATACTTTTTGCCAGTGAACAATGTGCAACCTTTGAGCAGGCTGCCGATAAATCCGTTGAAGCACTTAAAAAACAAATTACAAAACATAAGCAAAAGCAAAGAGGTATATAAAATACTTCTCTATAAAATTCGTAAGGCTGTAACTGATGATGCAGCCTTTTTTATTTAAAGTAATTTGTCTGTTGCCATGAACATTGCCCACTCTAAACTTTGTTATCATAACAGAATTTTGATTTGAAAAAAATGTGTGATGCAGAACTAAAGAATCTTAAACCGGTTTCAGGTTATGATTAAATTTTAAATCTATTTTCATCCCGCTTTTCCTCAAACATTTTTTGTCGGTTACACAAAAATCAATGCTTGATTTCTGATACCTGTTGTAAATATTAACAACTGCAACACAACCTTAATGTAATGTTTTTGCAAACTACACATTGTGTTTGAAGTTGAAAAAACTTTATTGCTCTTTTATTATTTCAATGTTTTCTCCTCTGACAAATCATAGTTTTGATTTTTTAATTGAAATAAAAAAAGTTTCATGACAAATTAAATTTGTTTTAGTATATTGAAAAAATGAGTTAACATTTTTGTGTTGAAAAATATTTAACTGCATGTTTGCTTCAAAAAAAAATTGTGTTGATATTTCGGAAACATTTTAAAAACACAAAAAGCGAAAAATATTTTTCAGATTTTTTATGACAGATTTGTTTGAGAAGATTAGTAAAAACCGCGGTCCTTTGGGGATGCATGCCAAAGAATCACATGGGTATTTTACTTTTCCGAAGTTGGAAGGAGAGATTTCAAACCGTATGGTTTTTCGCGGAAAAGAGAAATTGGTTTGGAGTTTAAATAATTATCTGGGACTAGCCAATCATCCTGAAGTAAGAAAGGCCGATGCAGATGCTGCCAAACAATATGGGCTTGCTTTGCCCATGGGTGCACGTATGATGAGCGGTGAGTCAGACAACCATATTCGATTAGAAAAAGAACTGGCAGCATTCGAACATAAAGAAGATGCTATATTATTAAACTACGGTTATCAGGGAATGGTGAGTGCAATTGATTGCCTGGTTGACCGCCATGATATAATAGTATATGATTCCGAATCGCATGCTTGTATTATTGATGGTGTTCGTCTGCACATGGGCAAACGTTTTGTTTACCCACATAATGATATAGCCAATCTTGAGAAACAATTAGAGCGTGCAACCAAACTTGCCCAAGAAACCGGTGGTGCAATTTTGGTAATTACAGAAGGTGTTTTCGGAATGAGTGGTGATCAGGGAAAACTGAAAGAAATTGTTGCTCTGAAAAAGAAATTTCATTTCCGTCTTTTTGTGGATGATGCACATGGTTTTGGTACCATGGGCAAAACAGGTGCAGGAACAGGTGAAGAACAAGGTGTGCAGGATGGCATTGACATCTACTTTGGAACCTTTGCCAAGTCAATGGCTTTGATTGGCGGATTTATTGCCAGCGATGCGCAGATAGTAGAATACCTGAAATATAATATGCGTTCACAGATATTTGCCAAAAGCCTTCCCATGCCTTTGGTAATTGGCGCATTGAAACGTTTAGAGCTGCTTAAATCGCAGCCTGAGCTTAAAAATAATTTGTGGAAAGTTGTGAATGCTTTACAAAACGGTCTGAAGTCGGCAGGTTTTGAAATTGGCAACACACAGTCACCGGTTACACCGGTATATCTGAATGGTTCTATACCTGAGGCAACCAAACTGATTTACGATTTAAGAGAAAACTTCGATGTTTTCTGTTCAATGGTAGTTTACCCGGTTGTGCCAAAAGGTATCATCTTATTAAGACTTATTCCAACAGCAGTGCATACACTGGATGATGTTAAGTACACGATTGAGTCTTTCAGTAACATAAAAAACAAACTGATGAATGGAGAATATCGTGCAGAGAGAATTGTAGATGTGAATCACTCCTGATAAAATGAAACAAATATTAAACAATTAAGTATAACGATTTCAATAACCAATAAATAAATAATCATCATGATGAACAATTCAATGATTACTGGCACTACGGGTGCTGAAGTGGTGGAAGCTAAAAAAGCTGCACCAAAAAAGAAAGCTGCAAAGAAAAAAGCAGCTACTAAGAAGAAGTCTGCTACTAAGAAAAAAGCAGCTCCAAAAAAGAAAGCTACTAAGAAAAAAGCAGCTACTAAAAAGAAAGCTACTAAGAAAAAAGCAGCTACCAAAAAGAAAGCTACTAAAAAGAAAGTAGTTTCTGCTAAAAAAGCAGCTCCGAAAAAGAAAGCAGCTAAGAAAAAAGCAGCTCCGAAAAAAAAGGCAGCTACTAAGAAAAAAGCAGCTCCAAAAAAGAAAGCTACTAAGAAAAAAGCAGCTGCTAAGAAGAAATAATCTTCTTAGAAATTCTTTAGAAAAAGCCATCCTGTATCAGGGTGGCTTTTTACTTTTTATGGGTTTAAATTAAATATATGGTCAAAGTGTTCTCTAACTGCATGGCCTCACTGCGTGTCGGCTTTTCTATTTTGCTAACCAATTTATACGGCCTGTATGGAGATGTTGATTTCTCATAACCACAATTATGACGCTCCAACCGCTCGGCCACATCCTGCGTTTGTCCGATATAATAACGCTGGCCTTTTTCTGAATACAATATATAAACCC
>LNBX01000023.1 GCA_001567275.1 Bacteroidetes bacterium OLB10 | reverse complement strand
AAAATCATTAATAATGAAGTGGTGATGGATGATAATAACAATAATAATCATGGCATTTATTTAACCAATTGCCATAACGGATTTACAAATTGCAACAGGATATACGGCACGGCAGATTATTCTGTTCCAAAATTAAAATGGCAATCGGCAATAACGTTATTTGACGGGCTTGACCCTGAAATAGCTTGTAATATCGTTGATGCAACAGTAAACGGAATATATGTGGACGGAACTATAAACAGCCTTACCACAGGCAGCCTCCAGGTTAAAGGAAATGAAATTAACGAACATTTATACGGACTGCATTACAGCACCAATGCCACCTCGCCTGCAATAGATTACCGGGGCAACTTATGGTTGGTGCAAAACCTTCCGGCAAACGGAAAACATGCACTAAATGACAATTCAAGTTTCATTCCCTTTTATGTAAATTCAAACACAATGCCTTTGTTGCCTGCTTTGCAATCCCCTAATGCTTGGTTTTCTTATTTAACCGGAACAACAGATTTTGAATGTCAAACTCCTGAAACGGATTATTGTGCCAATAATTTTCCGGCAGGTTCAAACTATCTTATAACGGAACCGGAGCGGCTGGCAGCAGACGAAACATTGGAAAACGACCCGTTTACGGAAGAAACAAAATGGACTATTAAAAAGAATTTGTATGAAAAGGTAACGGATAATCCCTTACTTCTTAGCGATACGCTGATGCAGCAGTTTTACCTGAGCCAGCAGGGCACGGTTCTGGCAGCGTTAAAGCCGATTGATGAAGGTAAATCTGTTTTGTTTAATGTGGACAGCTTGCAGCAGGCATGGTTAGCGGCTAAAAGGCAGGCAATGAATTTGAGTGCAGAAGCAATAAATGAGCAGCTTATGCTGCTTGATACTGCCATAGTGCAGCAGGATTCCGCAGCCATAGCGGCAGCTATAACGGCTGTTAATAATGAAACAGCCGTACTGGAAGGGTTGAACCTAAGCTCCGACAGCCTTTTGAGCCTTATAGCCGCCAACAGGACAGCAGCAGCTACAACCCTTGCTAATACAAATGCAGCCCTTGCTGTAACCGTGCAGATTGAAGACAATGAAAAGAAGGTAAACGAAATATATTTAAGCACGGTGGCTAAGGATGTGCTTGAATTTACCAATGACCAGATACAGGATTTGTACGCTATTGCCTCGCAATGCCCGCTTGCAGGAGGGCAGGCAGTGTATAAGGCGCGAGCCTTATACGCCTTAACGGATAAAAAGGAGTTCTTTAATAACTTTGCTATATGCGAAGCGGCAGGCTATGCCATGCGCAAAGCGGTTACGCCAAAAAGCAAGCTGCCGGCAGCAAACAAAGTAAAAATATATCCGAATCCGGCAAGTGAAAGTGCAACACTCGAATATAACCTTCCCGGAGTTGACGAAGTGCAACTTACACTTATGGGCATAACAGGACAATTGATAAAGGTTGAAATAATAAAAGGCGATAAAGGTGCTCACACATTCAGCACTAAGGATATGAAGCCGGGTGCTTACCAGTATAAGGTTAGCAGCAGCGCAGGCAATGCTTTTGGAAAATTAATCATTATACGATGAGGTTTTTAAAGGTATATAGCATACTGCTTATTGTATTACTGTTTTCAAATAAGGTATGTTCTCAAAATAATGGGATAACTAATAATTGGATACTTGGCTATGGCAGCTATGCAGGTTATCCGAATGGTCATACAAGGATTGAATTTGTCGGTGGAATACCTCAAATAACATCTGACAGCTTGGAAATGGATATAAACAGAACCAGTGCAAACATCAGTGATGCACAGGGCAACCTGCTGTTTTATACCAATGGTTATTACATAGCCGATGCAAGCAATGATACTATGCAGAACGGCAATAACATAAGCCCTACGGGATTTTATAATTTAGCTCCCAAAGGACTTACGGTGCCGCAAGCCTGCCTTATTTTACCTAAGCCCGGAAGCAGTACAATTTATTATTTGTTTCACAGCACATTGGATAATGCGCCCCAGTACAACAGGGCGCATTATTTATACATGAGTACAATAGACATGAGTTTAAATAATGGTTTAGGCGCTGTAACAAGTAAAAATGTAGTAATGATAAATGATACACTTAGCCCCGGAAAAATAACAGCATGCAAACATGCCAACGGGCGCGACTGGTGGGTAGTGGTGCAACGTGTTAATTCAAACACCTATTATAAATTGCTTGTAAGCACGAATGTAATTTTGGGTCCCTATACACAAAATATAGGCACACCAAGAACTTGGTCAGCAGGCATGACATGTTTTTCACCCGATGGAACAAAATTCGCTTTTTTTTACGCCATGTACACCACAGCAGGTGGATTGGATGTATATGATTTTAACCGATGTACAGGCGTATTAAGCAATCCTGTACATGTTTATATTCCGCAAAGTACGAGTTTTAGTGGCGGTCTTGCATTTTCGGGAAATTCACGGTTTTTGTATTGTGCAAACATAAACGAGCTATATCAGTTTGACATGCAAAGCGGCAATATTGCAGCATCTCAACAAACAGTGGCTGTGTGGGACAGCTTTTATTCGCCATCTCCCCCATTTGCAACCTTATTTGAAATTCCCTTATTAGCGCCTGACGGTAAAATTTATATATCAACAGGTAACAGCACATTTCATTTGCATATAATTAATAATCCTGACAGCGCTGGCTTAGCCTGTGATGTGCAGCAACATGCTGTACAGGTTCCTCACTACTATTCAAATGCTTTACCCAACCACCCCAATTATTTTTTAGGTTGCGACAGCACGCTTGGGTGCTTGTGCGCAAGTACTGTGGGCGAGCCGGAACTAAATCCTCCCCAAGGCAACTTAAAAATATTTCCTAATCCGAATAATGGGGTGTTTACCTTGCAGTTTAATGTTATGAGCATAAGCGGTGAGTTAGAAATTTATGATGTAATGGGTAAGTTGGTTTACAAAGATTATGTGGCTGCGTGGAGCCAGTTTAAAAAAGTTGATGTAAGCAACATGCCCAAAGGGATTTACTTTTGTAAGATTATACGAAAAGAAAAAAGTGAGAATGTGAAGGTGGTGAAGGAAT
>LNBX01000022.1 GCA_001567275.1 Bacteroidetes bacterium OLB10 | reverse complement strand
TATCACTGCAATTAAATTCTGACTCATACACTGTTTCATTTAAAACATTCCTGATTTGAACCTTACATATTCCGTCATTTATTCCTGTTAATTCAACTGTTACCTTATCACTTGCAGGATTTGGAATAATTTTAATATCACTGTAATTTATTTTTCCTGTTGTATCATTAGCCATTCTGTATATTCCACTTTGCAAACAAACATTTGCATCATCGTAATAAATTGAATCATTAACCAATGCTATAAAACTTCTTGCTCTTTCTACCGCTGCTCCGCCTGCAAACGGACACTGCTGTGCAACAGCAAGTATTGATGAATAATTATCAATGAGAAATTGAATATCATAACCTCTTTCCAAATACTCAATTTCAATTTCATTTATTAGCTTGCTGTTTGTTTCAGGTAGCTCACCATTTACAACATAATCATTTTGCAGTTCGGCATTTTCAAGATTATTGTTTAATGTTGCCTCTCTTTGAATGGTGATATTATTTATCGTTTGATTTAAAAAATTATTCATGATGAATGATGAGTTTTTTAGTTACACTAAAATTATCTGAATTTATTTTAATGGCATATATGCCATTACTCAATTTAGGCAATGAAATAAATTGCAATGTACTCCACTGAGGCAAATTTTGGGAATAAACGGCTCTGCCGTTTATATCAAATATTTCTAATTTACCTGCCTTGTTTTGAGGCAATAAATACATGATTTTAAAATTTCCATTGTTGGGGTTTGGAAATATTTTTAAGTCCCCCATTGGGGGATTTAGGGGGCTTAGGCTTGTTAAGCTATCACACACACTACCTATTTTTCTGCCGAGATAATAATTAGGGTGATTAGGAACAGTTTTAGCATTAAAATTATTAATAAATACGTTATGTAGATTAACATTACAAGCTGTTCCTGCACTGTCGGGATAATCTATTTCATGTAAATGTAAAACACCATTCCCCGATGTAATGTATATCTTGCCGTTTGCGGCAAGGTACATAAAAAGAAAATTTGTTTGAAAGGGAAAAACAGGGGAATAAAAGGTGTCATTGGTTGCAACCAACTGAAAAGTTGAACCAATATCAGAAGTATCGGCATTAATCTGATAAATATGTTCAGTAGTTGAAAAATAAAGATATTTTGAGTTTGGCGAAAAAGCAGTACCGACACCTACATTCCCATCACTAAAATCAATTACGGTATCTAATACAAAAGAACCATCACACCTGTCAAAATCAAATAACTGAACCCGTGATGACCAGTAACCTGTTATTCCATCGCCATTACCACAAGCAAATGCAAATTTTTCACCGTCAGGTGAAAAAGTGGGTTCTCCTCCAAATCCAGAAAAACCCTGTATGGATAAATTTTGCTGATTAACAAACATAATGGTATCAGGGGTTAATAAAAATTTATAAGCTACGGTTGCACTGTCAGATAATGCAATTATCCACCAATCCCTTCCGTTACTATGTTTACAGGCTGCCATACCCCAGCCAAATAATCCGTTTAAAGCAATATTATTTTTACTGATTACTTCTCCTAATCCTCCGTTTAAAGATATATCAATAACGGAAAAATAAATTTCCGTAGATGAAAGTGGGCTTATTGCATTGTAATTTCCTGTCTGATGGAATAAAACATATCTATTACTATCATCAGGCATGGGTAAAATAATATTGCCATAAGGAATAGGTAATCCCCAATCACTCCAATCATCCGTAAATAAGTTTGGGTTTAATCCCCCCCCCCCCTGCATGGTGTCGCCTGTGGCATCAGATATAAAAATTCCATTGCTGCTCATTAACAGATTTCCGTTTTCATCGGAAATATTTCCTTCTGTTGCTCTAAATGGAATTGTGCGAATTTCATTTATTACAGAATAAGAAGTATCTGTAAATGTCATTCTGCTCTTTGATTGATACCCTAATAACCAATTATAAGTTCTCCCTTGTGCTGAACAATCAAAAGTGCTGAATAATAAAGCAAAGTGGAATATCCACTTTGCTTTATTATAATATTTCTTTTTCATCATCTTATAATTGCAACTTTATTAATCAAACTTATCTGATTATTGATATAAACTTTAATGATATAAATACCTTGCTGTAAAGAGGAAACATTAATTGATTTTAAGGTTTCACTACAATTCATTTCTTCAACCAAAGATGTTTGTCCAAAGGCATTTATAAATTCTGTTTTACATACACCTTCAAATTTACCAATCAATTTTATTTCAACTTTATCATTTGCGGGATTTGGTTTTACAGTTATTGAATTTTCATCTTTAATGTTTAAGGAATCATTTTTTGAAAATCTATAAATTCCACTCTGCAAGCATATATTCAAATCATCATAATAAACCGAATCATTAATTAAAGCTACATAACTTCTTGCTCGTTCAACAGCACTTCCACCTGCAAACGGACACTGACTTGCTATGGCGAATATTCCAGAATAATTATCTATCAGATATTGAATATCATAACCTCTTTCCAGATACTCAATTTCAATTTCATTTATTAGCTTGCTGTTTGTTTCAGGTAGCTCACCATTTACAACATAATCATTTTGCAGTTCGGCATTTTCAAGATTATTATTCACAATAGCCTCTCTTTGAATGGTGATATTATTTATCGTTTGATTTAAAAAATTATTCATGATGAATGATGAGTTTTTTAGTTACACTAAAATTATTTGAATTTATTTTGACGGCATAAATGCCATTACTCAACTTTGGCAATGAAATAAATTGAAGTGTACTCCATTGAGGCAAATTTTGAGAATAAACGGCTCTGCCGTTTATATCAAAAATTTCCAATTTGCCTGCTTTGTTTTGCGGCAGCAAATACATGATTTTAAAATTACCATTATTGGGATTTGGAAATATTTTAAATTTAAAATCATGTTCTTTTTCTTCAAACCCTGTTGGTATGGTATCACATGGGCTTCCTATTTTTCTACCTAAGTAATAATTGGGGTGATTAGGAACACCTATATATATAGTTCCTGTATAAACATTGTGTAAATTAACATTGCATGATGTGCCTGCACTGTCAGGATAATTTATTTCATGTAAATGTCTTACGCTGCTTGTTGATGAAATATAAATCTTGCCATTTGCGGCAAGATACATATTAAAAAAATTAGTATGAGTAGAAAAAAACCGAAAGGAATGTATCGTTAGTTGCAACCAACTGATAAGTTGAGCCAATATCAGATGTATCGGCATTAATCTGATAAATGTGTTCAGTAGTTGAAAAATAAAGGTATTTTGAATTTGGTGAAAAAGCAGTACCGACACCTACATTCCCATCACTATAATCAATGAGCGTATCTAAAACAAAAGAACCATTGCACCTGTCGAAATCAAACAACTGAACCCGTGATGTCCAATATCCTGTTGTTCCATTACCGTTACCACTTGCAAAAGCAAATTTTTCACCGTCAGGTGAAAAAACAGGTTGCCCTGCAAACCCCCAAAAAGGTTGAACAGGTAAAGTTTGCTGATTAACAAATACAATAGTATCAGGGGTTAATAAAAACTTGTATGCAATATTGCCACTGTCAGATAATGCAATTACCCACCAATCCCTTCCATTACCATGCTTGCAAGCTGCAAGCCCACCACCAAAAGAATTTGTTAAAGCAATATTATTTTTACTTATTACTTCTCCTAAACCTCCGTTTAAAGACACATCAATAACGGAATAGTATAATTCAGTTGGTGTTAAATATGTGCTGTTATAATTCCCCGTCTGATGAAACAAAACATATCTATTACTATCATCAGGCACAGGTAAAATAATGTTGCCATACGGTATTGGTAAACCATATTGTTTAAAATCATCTGTAAATGAGTTTGGGTTCAATCCCCCCCCCCTGCATGGTATCGCCTGTGGCATCAGCAATAAAAATTCCGTTGCTGCTCATTAACAGATTACCGTTTTCATCGGAAATATTTGCTTGTGTGTCCCAAAAAGAAATTTTCCTTATTTCCGTTATGATAGAATATGATGTATCGGAAAAAATAATTCTTCCTTTATTATTATTCGGATTACTTGAATAACCTAATAAAAAATTATTTTTTGCTCCCTGACTTAAAGAATCTGTAACAGAATAAAACAACAACATTAAGAGCAAAATCCTCTTAATGTTGTTGTTTACATTTAAAACATAGTTCATTTTATAATAACAAGTTTTGTAATGGATTGA
>LNBX01000021.1 GCA_001567275.1 Bacteroidetes bacterium OLB10 | reverse complement strand
TTCCATCCTGCATTTTGCAATAGATTTTCGAGAATGTCTTTTTTCTTAATCAACACTTTCACCTCATGACCCATTTCAGTGAGTGCTGGTATGGTATTTTTAAAAAGATGAAAATGGGCGGGATGCCCCATGTAGAACAAAAATCGCATACCTTATAAAAGTCCTTTTGCAGCTTTTTTAATTTTATCCTGAAGTGTTTTGCTGATGGGATATACCGGCAATCTAAACTCATTGAGGCATAATTTTTTTTCAGCCATTAAATATTTGATACCGGAAGGGCTTCCCTCTGCAAACAATAATGGAATGATATCAGATAACTGATAATGCAATTTACGTGCTTCAGGAATTTTGTTTTCCAGTGCCAGTTTAACCATTTTGCTGAACTGAGCCGGCCATGCATTTGCAATTACTGAGATTACACCATCAGCACCACAGGCAATCAGAGGAAGAGTAATTCCATCATCTCCTGATATTACCAAAAAATCTTTGGGGCGGTGATTAATAATTTGCATAATCTGCTCCATATTTCCGGAAGCTTCTTTGATGCCTGCAATATTTTTTTCACGGGCAAGTTGCAAGGTGGTTTCTGCTGTCATGTTACTTCCTGTACGTCCGGGAACATTGTATAAAATAACTGGGCATGGAGATGCTTTGGCTACAGCACTGAAATGCTCAATGATTCCTTTTTGGTTGGGCTTATTATAATATGGCGAAACAGACAACACAGCATCCACACCGGATGGTAATTCATGTAGATGTTTAATTACTTCTGCTGTATTGTTACCTCCTACTCCATAAACCACCGGTACACGGTTCTTATTTATTTTCAAAATATATTCAAGAACAGATTTCTTTTCATCACTTGAAAGCGTAACAGATTCACCTGTAGTACCCATCACAACAAGATAGTTTACTCCACCTTTTATTACATGATTTACAATTCTGCTTAAAGCTTCAAAATCTATTTTTCCGCTTTTTAAAAACGGTGTTACCAATGCTACTCCCGTTCCTTTTAAATTCTTCATTCGCTTTTTCCTATATGTTTGAGATAATTATTTACTAAGTCAATAAATTGTGGCAAAGTAACATTGCCATTCACACTGATCATAAAATCGTAAAGACCCTGTGAGCTTTTTTCATAACGACCTATTTTAAAACCTGCCTTTGTAACGGCTGATATATACTTTAACGGAATACTCCTGTCAATGTTCAGGCAAATAAGATAATCGAAATCAATATTAATGAACTTGGATACCATTGGATGTGATGGTTTAAAATGCCAGTTAAGGTTTTTCTGAGTAAAAAAATCCAATCCTAACTTTGAAAACCTCATTGGAGGTAATTCCTTACCATCATAATATCCGAGCGCAAGTACATCTTTTTTAAAATCGTCACGCAGATGTTTTACATACGCTTTTACGGTTTCATAATTCCTTTCAACAGTAGCATCATATAAAATCCCCACCGTACGTGCAGCACTGAATGATATGGTTCGTGCTGTACGCGGATGCTTTTGTAATTCACGATAAAATAAATAATTTCCTGCTTTTTGCTTTAATGATTTCCCTATTTTCATTGAATCATATTTAGAAATTCATCTTCTGAAATAATTTTTATCTTCAATTTATCTGCTTTCTCAAGTTTAGAAGGGCCACAATCATCTCCTGCCAAAAGATAATTAGTTTTTGCACTCACTCCTGAAACATTTTTACCGCCATTGGTTTCAATCAACTCCTTAAGCTCTTCACGGCTGTGTTTTGAAAATACTCCGGTAATCACAAAACTTAAACCTGCCAGTTTGTTGCCTCCTGCCTGTTTCTTGTTTTCTATTTCAAGTTTCAATCCTGTATCAGCAAGTCGTGCAATCATTTTTTTGTTTTTGTTGTCATGCACAAAACTATAAACACTTTGTGCAATTATCTCACCTACCTCAGGAGCCTGTTGCAAATCTTCCAGCGTAGCAAGCTCCAGATTGTGGTAGCTGTTGAAATGACGAGCGATTTTTTTTGCTACAGTATCACCCACAAAACGAATTCCAATTGCAAACAATACACGTTCAAACGGAACTGCTTTAGACATTTCGATTGCTTCGAGAAGATTATTCACAGATTTCTCTCCCATTCTTTCAAGCTGAAGTAAATTCTCTTTTTGAAGATGGTAAATATCGGCAACATCATGCAACAGTTGGTTGTTCACCAATAAATCTATCGTTTCAGAGCCAAGGCCTTCGATGTTCATCGCTTTGCGCGAAGTAAAATGCACTATTCTTCCTTTAATCTGAGGAGGGCATCCATCTTCGTTAGGACAATAATGTAATGCTTCACCTTCTCTGCGGATGAGTGCAGTATTACATTCAGGGCAATGAGTAATGTATTTCAGTTTGTGAAGTCCTGCAGGTCGTTTTGATAAATCAACTCCCGTTATCTTAGGAATGATTTCTCCTCCTTTCTCAACAAAAACTGTATCACCAACACGCAAATCGAGTTTTTCAATCTGATCGGCATTGTGCAATGAAGCTCGTTTGACAACAGTGCCTGCAAGCAACACGGGTTCCAGATTGGCAACGGGAGTGATGGCGCCTGTACGTCCTACCTGATACACGACAGATTTGAGCAATGTAGCTACCGACTGCGCTTTATATTTATAAGCAATTGCCCAGCGTGGCGACTTGGCAGTGAATCCCAACTCGCTTTGCTGTCCGAAATCGTTTACTTTAATAACTATTCCATCAATGGCAAATTCAAGCTGTTCTCTTTTCTCATCCCACTCGTGAATGTACTTCAGCACTTCGTCAATATTTTTACATACACGATAGTGATCTGAAATTTTAAATCCCCACTCCGCAGCATGCTTCAATGCTTCATTATGGCTGCTGAATTCAAAATTGCCGTACAAGGCATATAGATAACAATCCAGTTTTCTGCGTGCTACAATACTGCTGTCCTGAAGTTTCAGTGTGCCGGCAGCAGAATTTCGTGGATTGGCAAACGGAGTTTCTCCAATATCAATACGCTCAGCATTGATGCGTTCAAATGATTTTTTGTCGAGAATAATTTCTCCGCGTATTTCAAATTCTTCAGGATAATCCTTACCTTTTAATTTTAAAGGAATGGTGCGTATTGTTTTCACATTGGCAGTTACATTATCACCTCTCACACCATCACCTCTTGTAACTGCTCGCTGCAATATTCCGTCTTTGTAAGTAAGGCCGATTGCTACACCATCAAATTTCAATTCGCATACATACTGATAATTTTCACCTAATGCTTTTTGCACGCGTTCATCAAAATCGCGCAACTCAGCCTCAGAGTAGGTATTGCTGAGCGACATCATGGGATAGGTATGCTCTACCGTTTCAAATTCTTTTGTAATCTGTCCGCCTACTCTTTGTGTGGGTGAATCGGGTTGTGCAAACTGAGGATATGATTTTTCGAGGCTGATAAGTTCTTCAAGCAATTGATCAAACTCATAATCGCTGATGACCGGCTGTGCCTCTGAGTAATAAAGAAAATTATGATGATTGATTTCTTCCGTAAGCTGATGGATACGTTTTTTTTGCCTGCTCAGGAGATAATGTCATCGTAGTTTATACTATTTTATCCGCAAAATTAAAAAAGGAACCGTTACCTTTTTAAACTAAATATGAATCACTGTCTTTCGCTGTTGTATATGCTCAAACGACAACCATGTATGATTACAAATAATACTAAACTTAATACCTAACCAATCTCGCCACTGATTCTGATTTACCACTGAACACTTTAACCATATAAAATCCGGGCGCTACATCAGGCAGTGAAAGTTTAATACTTTTTGCTGTGCCATTAGTTGTATTGAACTGATGTTCTTTAATGACTCTTCCTGTTGCATCCAATAGCATGACACGATCAATTGTCACATCAGATGTAATTTTAATTTCATCATTGAAAGGATTGGGATAAACATCTAATGTGTGATGAATTCCTAATTCAGTTGTTGCGAGGGAGCTGCATCCCAGCATAGCTGCAAAGCCATCAGCTCTGCCATAACCCCATTCATTATTTGGGATAGTGCCTGTAACCAAAGAATCAACCATGCCATTTTGTGTAATACAGTTTTTAATGTCCTGCCATGTTGCATTCGGAAAACGTTGCAGTATAAGAGCAGCAATGCCTGCAACAACAGGTGATGCTGTTGAAGTTCCTCCGTCACGTATGTGCATACATCCAAGCGCTTTGTTGGTAATGGGAAGATTGGGCAATACATTGTAAGCACCGGCAGCAATTGACATTCCTCCGCTGGCGCAGATTTCAGGTTTCAGGCGACCATCACGTGTGGGGCCATGACTGCTTTGTGGTGCAAGACTTCCGGGAGTATAATTGGTTGTTGAAGTAAAAAGATTGTTTGCACAATCAATATAAGTCATTCTGTTTTTGTGTTCTCCAACTGTAATCACCTTGTCGCTGCACGAAAAACTACTCACAATAGTTTGATTCAAATCGGGCGCAACATATTTTACAATATCAGGAAATTGCAAAGGTGTGGGCAATCCTGATGCCGGAGTCATCTGAAAACTCCATAAATCAAAAGCTCCGGGATTGGTGGTAGATAACCTGAAACGATACTGCGTACTGTCGGGAATGATATTAAATATCATACTGTAGCGGCCATTGGCAAGTGATGCAAAACGTTGTACGAGTGCAATACGGTTACCGGATGTGCCATACAGTGTGTCCGTATTAAGCACTCCAAGATTCTGAGTCACGTTATAATAAGTACCCATCGTTTGCAATTCATATACAGGAGATGTTTTATCGGCACCAATGGCAAATTTCATCTGAGTGAAACTGCTTGCATTGCCCCACATCTCCACATAAATAGCATTGCCATAGAATGGATTATAATTAAACCAGGTAAAAGTGGTGTCGCCACTGAATGTGTGATTGTGAGTGAGATGAAATGGAATCTGACCTGCATTGCCTGCAGCACAAACCAGCGATCGGCCGTTATGCTGACTGATAAGATTGGAGATGGCCTGCGCCTGCAAATCTTTTCCATCGTGCGAGCCATAATAATTTCCTGCGCTGATATTGATAACGCAGGGCTTGTTCAGAGCAAGTGCCTTGTTGTAAATGTAATTGACGGCATCTGCTACTGTAGTCAGCCAGTCGTCATCAGGCAAATTCCAGTTGAGGCAAACGGAAATGATATCAGCTTTGGGAGCAACCCCTTTATGTGCATTCACTGCGCTGCCATTGCCTGCACCCATACCGGTGACGTGGGTTCCATGACCATTGCTGTTGTCAACATGTGCGGATGCATTGCCTGCATCAATATCAGCTGAGTTAAATTCTGTTCCATAATTGTACGGAAGTGGAGCCATTCCACCGGTGAGGTTATGATCCCAGATGTATAACACACGTGTTGTACCATTTGGATTCTTAAAGTCAGGATGGGTAAAGTCTATACCCGAATCAATAAAACCCATCACCACCCCTGTTCCGTCATAACCTTGTGGTAAAGGTGCTGCTCCATTCTGAACAGGGTTGATATTATTGCGTACCCTCATGGAATCATCCAGCGGAGTTAATTTCATAGAATTATCTTCCAATGCAGTTACTTCCTTCAGGGCAGCAAGTCCGCTTACTGCCGACAGTGGTAAAACCAGAGAAGAAATATCACCTGCAACAAATTTTACAAACCCACCATGCTCATTAGTATAAGCACGAACAGCATTTACATCTCCCTGAACAAACAAAGCCACTCGTTTTTGTGATGCATGTTCGGAGTAAAGTTTCTTCACCAGCGAAAAATTTGCTTTTGACAAATCCTGCGCATAAAATTTTAAAGGCAGAACAATAATTAAGCTCAATAACCATTTATGTTTAAGCATATATATAATCTTCAATATATCAGTAAACAATTTTAGTAAAAAAGATTCACTTATTAAAAAAATATCTTCTTTGTTTTCAACAAAAATTAAATCCTGTATTCAATCTTTTCTAACATTATTTAACTTATAATTTCAATTGAACGGACAGACACTTTTGATAAGTTTGCACCCTCATTCATATCTGTTTTATGCACAGAAATTTAATCGCCATTGTTTTTCTACTGTTATCTGTTACAACTTACGCTCAGGAAAAACCCACTCGATACACATTAAGCGGTTACGTCAAAGATGCTTCATCAGGCGAAGCACTGATTGGAGCCAATGTTTATCTGAAAGAAACGATGAAAGGAGTTCAGACCAATACCTATGGTTTTTATTCTTTTACGGTAGATGCAGGTGATTCGGTAACACTGATGTCTTCTTTTATCGGGTACAACGATTTTGCAAAACGACTGCTTCCCAATAAGGATTACCGTATCAATATTGATTTGGTAAATAAATATATTGAGACCAAGGAAGTAGTGATAACAGGCAAAAAAGAAGATCAGAATGTAAGTCAGCCACAGATGGGTAAAGTTCAACTCGATATTGAACAGATAAAATCACTTCCTGCATTTATGGGAGAAGTAGATGTATTGAAAACGATTCAACTACTGCCGGGAGTACAATCGGCAGGCGAAGGCAATACCGGTTTTTATGTGCGTGGCGGAGGTCCTGACCAAAACCTTATTCTGCTTGATGAAGCTGTGGTTTACAATGCGTCTCATCTTTTCGGTTTTTTTTCTGTTTTCAATTCAGATGCAATTAATAATGTAACTCTGATTAAAGGAGGTATGCCTGCCAATTATGGTGGTCGGCTTGCATCCGTACTCGACATATCGCTTAAGGAAGGAAACAATAAAGAGTTTAAAGCCGAAGGTGGTTTGGGGCCGATTGCATCCCGGCTTACCTTGCAGGGACCGATACAAAAAGATAAATCATCGTTTATTATCTCCGGCAGAAGAACTTTTATTGATTTATTTCAGCGGCCTCCTTTTGTTAAGAAAGGATCTAACGCTGCCAACAATACTTACTTTTTTTATGACCTCAACACTAAAATCAATTACCATATTTCAGATCGTGACCGTATTTTTCTGAGCGGATATTTCGGGAGAGATGTATTTAATTTTAAAAGTGCCGACACCGGTTTTCGTTTTCGTATTCCATGGGGTAATGCCACCACATCGCTGCGATGGAATCACCTGTTCAGTGATAAATTGTTTGTGAACACTTCTCTGATTTACTCTGATTATAAATTTTCTTTCGGAGCCAAACAGGAAAGTATGCAACTGAATATTTTTTCAGGTGTCAGAGATTTTAATGCAAAAACAGATTTCACCTGGTTTCCTGTTATCACACATAATGTAAAATTCGGTATCAACTATATTTATCATCGCTTTACTCCTACCAGTGTAGAAGCACGGCAGGACTCTACCGAATTTGATTTGGGTGGTGTGAATCATCAATATGCTCATGAAGGTGCAGTGTATATCAACGATGAATGGACTGTAAGTGATAAATTTTCTGTAAGTCCCGGTCTTCGTTATTCCATGTTTGATTTTGTCGGGCCATTTACACGTTATGTTAAAAACGGAGATTTTGAAACCATTGACTCCGTTCATTATGGCACCAATGAAAAAGTTGCTTTTTATCATGGGATTGAACCACGTATTTCAGCAAAATATTCCATAACACAAAATGCTTCTTTCAAAGCATCGTTCACTCAGAATTATCAGTATGTACATTTAGCTTCTTTCACTTCGGTAACGCTGCCTACGGATGTATGGGTACCGAGTAACGACCGCGTGAAACCACAGGATGGCAAAATGTATGCTGCCGGATATTTTCAGAATTTCAAAGACAACATGTTTGAGACATCTGTTGAAGTTTATTACAAAACCATGAAGCATCAGATTGAATACCGCGATGGCTCACAGCCTGATGATGATGTGAAAAATAATACTGACAATAATTTTGTTTTTGGCAAAGGCTGGAGTTACGGAGCAGAATTTTTTATCAAAAAAGCAAAAGGCAAACTCAATGGTTGGATTGGTTATACCCTGGCCTACACCAACAGAAAATTTCCTGACATTAAAAACGGAAAAACATTTCCTGCAAAATACGACAGGCGGCATGATATATCTGTTGTGCTTACTTACAATATGAATAAGAAATGGACATTCGGTCTTACATGGGTTTATGCAACAGGAAATGCAACTACACTGCCTGTTTCACGATACTTTATGTTTGGACCTCTCGACTTGCAGGGAATTGTTTACAATGGTTTACCCAATATGACCAGCGGACAGATATATGATGTTTATGGTGATCGCAATTCATACCGTATGGCACCATATCATCGTCTGGATATATCAGCAACCTACAACAGACCTAAACGAAAACGTTTTGAGTCGAGTTGGAATTTCAGTGTGTATAACGTTTACAACCGAATGAATCCGTATTTTATTTATTTCAACAACGAAGTAGATTCCAAAACCGGAACCTACACCATACAGGCCAAGCAGGTTTCACTCTTTCCGGTGATACCATCCATCACTTATAATTTTAAATTTTAAGAACATGAAAAAGAGTTTAATCATGATGCTTATCGGTTGTGTATTACTCACAACTGTTATGTTTTTCAGTTCGTGTGAAAAAGATATTACCGTTGACCTCCCAACTCAGGAGCAGAAATATGTTGTGGAAGGATATATTGAAAACGGTTTGCCTGCCTATGTTTTATTATCCAAAACAGCGGACTATTTTGCTCCGGTAGATTCCGTTTCGCTTAAGAATTACATGGTGAAAGATGCAACTGTAATTATATCGGATGGTACCATTACAGATACGTTAATGATGGCGGATCCAACAATCGGTTACTTTTATTTTTCAACGAATATCATTGGTCAAACAGGAAAAACTTATTCGTTAAAAATTCTTACCTCCGATAATAAAACAATAACGGCCGAAACACACATGCTGCCTGCAGTTCCTCTTGACAGTGTTTGGTTCAAAATTCAGGAGGGAAAAGATAGTCTTGGATTTGTGTGGGCACACCTCACAGACCCTGACACCCTTGGTAATTGTTATCGCTGGTTTGCCAAACGTTTAGGAAAAGACAAATCATTTATCCCTCCTCCGGGTTCGGTATTTGATGATCGTTTTATCAATGGCAAAGAGTTCAACTTTGCATTCAACAGAGGACAGGTGCCAAACAGTAATGCAGAAGATGACAACAATGATGAAGCAGGATTCTTTAAAGCAGGTGACACCATTGAAGTAAAATTCTGTACCATCACCAAGGAGAGTTATAAATTCTGGCGTCAGGCCGAATCACAGTCAACTGGCAGCGGTGGCCCCTTTGGATCTACAGCAGAAATACCAACAAATATCAACGGAGGAATCGGAATTTTTGAAGCTTTCAATCCAACATTCTATACGGTAATTGCAAAGAAACCGGATTAAACATCGGCAGGCAAAAAGGAAAAAAGGGAAACAACATTGCTGTTGTTCCCCTCTAACCTAAAAACAATAAACCCTGCACAAATGTAAATTATTCCATTTATGCCTGCGGAATTGTTAATAACTTTTTACTTTCCCATTTTCTTGGCGTCAGCTATCAGTTTTTCATTCTGTTTTATATAGCTGTTATCTCCGCCCTCTTTTGCTTTGGCAAGACTTGCTTCGGCTGATTTTATTGCACCTGAATAATCTTTTAACTTGTACTGAATTTTTGCCTTAGTGTGCAAAACCCAATAAGCATTCGGGTTCTTTTCTGCAGCTTTGTTTATCCATTCCAGCGCTTTGTTCAGGTCTTTACCATTGTCATAGTAATAAGAAGCTGCCTGAAAGTAGGGTTTGTTATCAGACATTTCCTTATCAATATTTTTCATGATTTTGGCATCTATATCCGTTGTTACAGGAATGGATACTCTGGTTTTATCCCAAAGCAAATCGATGGTGCAAGATGTGGGAGTAATATTGTTAACATTAATAGTGAATGTTTCCATTTTATCTGCCATAGCCTCAGGTTTAACTTTAACATTCAAAACTTCGTTCTCTTTTTTATAATCCCCTGTATTTCCTCCAAGGGTGAGATCTTTATAAAACATCACCTGCCATTCTGTTTGTGATGGCATGGTATATAGAGCATAAGTTCCTGCCGGCAATGCATTTCCTGCAATTTTCACATCGTCACCAATGGTGATTTTTGTTGAAGCATTGGCACCTGTTCTCCATACTTTGTTATATGGAACCAAATCACCGAATATTACTCTGTCTTTTACCGAAGGACGCGAGTATTCAATTTTAATATCGCCCAAACCGAAAGCTTGAGTTACTGATTGAAACGGACTTGGCTGCGGAGTCTTTAACTGCGCCTGTGACGTGAAGGCTATCCCTGTAGCCAAAACTAATGTTGTGATTTTTTTCATTTCTCTATTTAATTATTTGATTTATTCTCTAACAATATTTTCCTTGCTTGGTTCAGTTACGATGCAAATTTGAATGTCCGGAAATTAAATTATGAGTTCAACTCTGAAAATGTATCTCCGTTTCTGATATCACCAGTGGTGTATCCTCTCTTAAACCAATACATTCTTTGTTCTGATGTACCATGAGTAAATGCATCAGGCACAACGTAACCCTGGGCCTGTTTTTGTAATTTATCATCACCCACTGCACTGGCTGCACTCAACGCTTCCTCAATATCTCCTTCTTCAAGTACATTTTTCATTTTATTGTTGCGATTGGCCCACACTCCGGCATAAAAATCAGCCTGTAACTCAAGTGCAATTGATAATTTATTACCCTGCTTTTCTGACAACTGTTGCTGTTGCTCATGCACTTTATCAGACGTTCCAAGCAAATGCTGAACATGATGCCCGATTTCATGTGCAAGTACATAGGCGATTGCGAAATCACCACCTTCAGCACCAAATCTGTTTTTCAACTCATCAAAGAATGTGAGATCAATATATACTTTTTCATCAGCTGGACAGTAAAATGGTCCTATGGCTGAACTAGCATTGCCGCAGCCTGATTGCGTTGCACCTCTGAAAAGCACAACCTTTGGCTCCTTATATTCCATGCCATTTTCTTTAAATATCTGATGCCATACATCTTCATTATCAGCTAAAGCTACCGATACATATTTGGCCATTTCATCTTCTTCAGGGCTGATGTTTGCCGGTTGCTCCTGCCCGGCATTTACCTGTTGCATTTGCTCAAGCAGTTGATTAGGATCGCCACCCATGAATAAGTTTATCAGCAGTATGATGATGCCTATGGCACCGCCACCAAGAGCTATTTTACCTCCTGATAGTCTTCTGCGGTCTTCAACGTTACCGCTTTCTCTGCGACCTGTCCATTTCATAATATTGGTATTTTATGTGCAAAATAAACAGATTATTTCATTTCGACCAACATTTTATGTTTGAGAATCCAATACCTTTGACTGAAAGTTGCAATTACAATGAAAAAATTTCTGCTTAGTATCATTCCCGTTATTCTGATTATTGTTAACGGCTCTGCACAAAATAATCTTCCTCACAGAATGACTGCAGATGAGCAACTGAAGATGCCTGCTTATCTGCAAAGCAGATTAAGTTCTTCTGCTGTTGTTCCTCCTTCTTCACCTGTACGCACTATGGCAGAATGGGAAGAACTGCAGGGTTTGTTAATCGGATGGAAACAATTTTCATCCATGCTGACAGAAATTGTTCGTGAAGCAAAAAAGGAATGTATGGTGTATATCGTTACCAACAACAGAATTTCAGTTTATAATACGCTCAACAATGCAGGCATTGACACACTTACCAATATTACATTTGTTGATATTCCGTTCAACTCAGTTTGGTCGCGTGATTATGGCCCATGGAGTGCCTACACCAATGATGTTGATTCACTGTTAACGATTGACTGGATTTACAACCGCCCGCGTCCTGACGATGATCAGGTGCCTGTTACCATTGCCGGACTGATTAATACACCGCTGTATCAGACTACATCATCGCCTTATGATTTGATTCATACCGGAGGAAATTTTATGTGTGACGGTTTTGGTACGGGATTTTCGAGCAACCTGATTGTAAATGAAAATCCAAATCATACCATTGCTGAGATTGATACCATCATGAAAAAATTTATGGGAATTGACCGTTATATCAAAATGCAGGTGCTTCCATACGATGCCATTCATCACATTGACATGCACATGAAATTGCTCAATGAGGAAACGCTTCTCATGGGTCAATATCCGCAGGGTGTTGCTGATGGTCCGCAGATTGAAGCCAACTTACTTTATGTAACTTCCAATTTCAATTCGGTGTTTGGAACTCCTTATAAAATTATCCGCATACCTATGCCTGCCGATAATGGTGCTTACCCCAATACTACGGGAGATTATCTGACTTATACCAATTCATCATTCATCAACAACACAGTGATTGTGCCTACTTACAATATTCCGCAGGACACAACAGCACTGCGTATTTACAGAGAAGCATTGCCGGGATATACTATAGTAGGCATCAACTCCAATGCAAGTATAGGTTCATTAGGTGCGTTGCATTGCATCACCAAAGATATCGGAACAAATGACCCTTTGTTGATTTCGCATCAGCAACTCAGCGATACTTACGACAGCGTAAATCCCTACACCGTTACTGCTTTTATCAAACACCGCAGCGGTATTCAGAATGCTACCATCTATTATCGTACCGATACGTTGATGCCATACTCCTCTGCACCTATGTCTCCTGTAAGCGGACAGAACGATTATTTCAGCGGACTGATACCAGCTCAGCCTGCAGGAAGTCACGTTTATTATTACATTCATGCTGAAGCCAACAGTGGCAAGCAACAGGTACGACCAATGCCTGCACCGGCAGCTTATTTTCTGTTTAATGTTTTGGGCACAACAGGAATGAATGAAGTAGCTTCTTCAGTTACGGCAGAGCCTGCATTTCCAAATCCTGCAAGTGCAATTACGTGCATACCATTGCATGTTTCACAGACTCAGCATATCGACATTACATTATCAGATATAACAGGCAAGCAAGTGAAAAATATTTTTGAAGGCACCATTTATCAGGGGCAGCAGTTTAAATTTTTTGATGCTTCCGAATTGGCAAAAGGAGCTTACATACTTATCATTCGCAGTGATTCAGATGTACTCACTCAGAAAATTATGGTGAGGTAAATTTTATTTAGTCAATAACTGTTTATTTCTTTCGTATCAGTGTCAGCCCGTCTCTGAATGGCAACATAATACATTCCACACGGCTGTCATTAACAACATGATCATTGAATGTCATGATTCTTTGAGTATCCAAATCGTCCTTTGCAGGTTTTTCAAGAACCTTTCCGCTCCACAACACATTATCTGCAAGCAAATATCCACCCTTCTCTACCTTGTCGAATACCAGATTGTAATAGTTCAGATAATTTTCTTTATCAGCATCAATAAAAACCAGTTGGAATTTTACATCCAGAGCCGGAATTATTTCAAGTGCATTGCCCATCATCAATTTGATTTTATGCCGGTGTTCCGACTGAGCAAAATTGTTTTGTATGCGGTCTTCCAGTTCAGCATTTTTTTCAATGGTAATTAACCTGCCGTTTGGCGAAAGGCCTTCGGCAAGGCATAAAGCTGAATAGCCGGTGTAAGTTCCGATTTCAAGAATGTGTTCGGGCTGAATCATATTGCTGAGCATACTTAATAAGCGGCCCTGAAAATGGCCAGACAGCATACGCGGGTTAAGCACTTTGGCAAATGTATCGCGGTTTATTTTCTGCAACAATGCTGACTCTTCACTTGTATGATGACGGCAATAGTCCTCAATCCTTTCATCTATAAAATTCATGTGTGGAAATATTTGGTGCAAAATTATCAGATGAACTGTTTCAGAATCAATTCATGAATAAATTCTATCTTTGCGCCCATGTTTAAAAAGGTATTTCGTTTTACTTTCAGTTTGTTGCTGGCACTTTCAGTGTTGGTGTCGGCTACCGAAATTACCATATTCAAGATGGTTTGTCTGGAGAAAAACAAAACTGTTGTTACGCTGGAATCCATTAAAAACTGTTGCCCTACCAAAAACAAAAGTGAGTTCAAAAGAAAATGTTGCGAACTGACCACTGCAACCATTAAAGCCAATCAGCTTACGCATGAAAACAATAAAATTACCGTAACACCATTCAGTTTTTTTCTACCTGCTTTTCATTCCTTACAGGTAAGTGATATTGTTCATCCTTTTAACGGTGTTTTTACAGATATTCCGCCATTAATAGTCAGCGGTGAATATCTTCTGGTTCTCATTTCCAAATTCACTATTTGATTTTTGAAATTTTGTAATGCACCCTTTCCATGCGGAAGGGAACTTTTTTCTATTCACAAAATTTTAAAAAATATATGATACAAAAAATATTTACAACCATATTGATGATTGGCATATCCACATCGGCAATGTCGCAACTGATGATACGCGGTGTGGTTAAAGACAAACAATCATCCGAAACCCTGCCGGGGGCTGCAGTCATCCTGCAACCGTCAGGTCAGAATGCCATAACTGATATAAATGGCCATTTTGAAATTCAGTATAACGAACCAATGCCCGTAACTATAATTACGTCATTCATCGGTTATCAGACAGACACTTTAAAGATTTCTGATTTACCCGATCAGGCATTAACCATTAAACTTTCAAAGTCTGTTGATTTGAAACAGGTAGATATTAAAAGCCGCAGAGAATCCACTTCCATTTCTACCATTTCTACCATCAACACTACCACCATTACGCAACAGGAATTGCTCAAAGCAGCCTGTTGCAATCTGAGTGAAAGTTTTGAAACAAATCCAACGGTAGATGTGAGCTTCAGTGATGCAGTTACCGGAGCAAAACAAATTCACATGCTGGGATTGGATGGAATTTATACGCAAATACAAACTGAAAATCTTCCGTTGATTTATGGTTTGTCATCTGCATACGGTTTAGGTTTTACTCCCGGACCGTGGATAGAATCCATTCAAATAAACAAAGGAATAGGCTCGGTAATTAACGGATTTGAATCTATCACAGGTCAGTTGAATATTGAGTTGAAAAAACCACAGTCTGCTGAACGGTTTTTTATTAACGGATATGGCAACAACGAAGGAAGAATGGAGTTGAATCTGCAAACCGCACATAATTTTAAACATCACATCAGTACTGAACTGCTTGCACATGGCAGTATGAACAATCTGAAAATGGATGATGACGGAGACGGATTTTTGAATCAGCCTTTGGCTAAACAAATTAATTTATACAATGCATGGCATGTGGCAGTACCCGGAAAACTTGAAGCACAATTAAAAATTCACGCGCTGTATGATAACCGAATTGGCGGACAAAAAGATTTCGACTACGACAGAGATTATGGCAAACCAACTTTTTATGGTGTGGGTATAGAAAATAAATTGTTTGAGGTATCCACAAAAACAGGAACCATCAATCCCGGTAAACCATATAAAAGTATTGCACTGCTCACTTCGTCAAGATTACATCAGATGGATAATTTTTACGGATTAAAAACTTACAAAGGCGATCAGCGCAGTTTTTATGCCAATACCATTTATCAGACCATCATACATGATACACGTCAGTACGTCCGTTCAGGATTGAGTTTCAGATACAATCATTACTCTGAAAAATCGAATGACAGTGCCTTTTATACCAATGAAATTATTCCGGGTGCATACACGGAATATTCTTACAACGATTCAAAATCCGTATCTTTTGTTGCAGGGCTAAGAGCAGACCATCACAATAAATTCGGATGGATGATAACTCCGCGTATTCATTTCAAATATAATTTCAATCAGCTTACTTCCATCAGGCTGTCAACAGGGACAGGATGGCGCACGGCACATGTTTATGCAGAAAACACTTCTGTATTTGCATCATCGCGTCAGGTCATTATTGCCGACAATCTGAAACCTGAACGTGCTTGGAACAGCGGAGTAAATTTCACGAAGAAGTTTCAACTGTTCGGGCATGATGCTGCACTTAATGCCGATTATTATTACACTACTTTCATGAATCAGGTGATTGTTGACATGGAAGATATTCACAAAATACAGTTTTATAATCTTGACGGGCGTTCTTATTCGCATTATGTGCAGGCAGAATTAAATATTGAACCTGTTCAGAATCTTTTAGTGCGAATGTCTTACAAATACAATCAGGTAAAAACTACCGTGTCGGATAAACTTGTTGACAAAGCACTCACGCCAAAGGACAAAGCACTGTTCAATGTTGAATATTCCATACACGACAAATCATGGAGTTTTGATGCTACGGCAAAATATACAGGCCTTAGCAGGATTCCCGGTGGTGGCGTTAATGATAACGGATATGTGATTCCTTCTTATTCCAAAAAGTTTATGACCCTGAATGCGCAGGTAACTAAGAATTTTAAAAAGTTTTCGGTGTATGCAGGTTGTGAAAACATTACCAATTACACTCAGAAAAATCCGATTATTGCAGCAGGCGAACCATTCAGTGATAACTTTGATGCATCGCTCATCTGGGGACCGCTCACCGGAAGAATGTTTTACGGAGGATTTCGTTTTACCATTAAATAATTAAAATATGATCAATCGTTTGTTATTCATCTGCATTATGTTGATGCCAATGGCATCCATTGCACAAAAATCAAAAGTGGAAGAAGTTAAAATACATACTTCCGCAGAATGTTCCGAATGTAAAAACCGAATAGAACATGCCTTGTTGTATTCCAAAGGTGTAAAATTTGCCCATCAGGATATAGACACTCAGATACTGACAGTGTCTTACAACACTTCAAAAACATCGTTGGATAAAATTATGCATACCATAACCGAAGCAGGTTATGATGCTGACTCGCTGAAAGCAAACAAGGAAGCTTATGACAAACTTCCTGATTGCTGTAAAAAAAGACGGGCATAAGGAATAATTGCAACAGCCGGAAACGGAATTATCTTCAGCATTTTTCAATCACAGAGAATTATTCTGAACGATTCCGTTTTCGGTTTATTCCTCTACTTTTGCATCACTATGAGCAAATCTATTTTAACAGAAATGAAAGGCTCTGTTTTGGTTATCACCTTAAACAGACCTGATAAATTCAACAGTTTTAACAGAGAGATGTCAATGCTGCTTTTGTCAGCATTGGAGAAGGCTAACCAGGATGATAACATACGTGCTGTATTATTGACAGGAAGCGGCAAAGCATTTTGTGCAGGTCAGGATTTGTCGGAAGCAATTGACGAAAACGGACCGGGAATTGAAACCATTGTTCGCGAACATTACAACGCCATCATCACAGCTATCCGCAATTTGCAAAAACCTGTTGTATGTGCAGTAAACGGTGTGGCTGCCGGTGCAGGAGCCAACATTGCCATAGCATGCGACATTGTGATAGCAGCAGCATCAGCCACTTTCATTCAGGCTTTCAGCAAAATCGGATTGATTCCCGACAGTGCAGGAACGTTCTTTTTGCCACGGCTTACAGGATTGCACCGTGCAGGTGCGCTCATGATGACAGGAGATAAAATCAGTGCCAATGAAGCCTGTGAAATGGGAATGATTTATAAAGTTGCTGATGATATTACCTTAGCTGAAAACAGTTTGGCTTTGGCTGAAAGACTTTCAGCAATGCCCACAAAAGCTTTATGGCTTACCAAAAAACTGCTGAATGAAAGTATGAGCAATACATTGAGCGAACAACTTGAACGCGAACTGCAGGAGCAGGTAAACGCTGCATCCAGTTACGACTATCAGGAAGGAGTTAAAGCATTTTTGGAAAAAAGAAAACCGGAGTTTAAAGGTCAATGAATCAATTAAAAATTTCAGTAGCAGGTGCCGGTGCCATGGGTGCAGGCATTGCGCAGGTGGCCGCCACTTACGGACATCAGGTTACACTTTACGACAGTTTTCAGGCTGCGCTCGACAAAGCAAAGCCGGCTGTCAGGAAAAGTCTCGACAAAGCAGTAGAAAAAAACAAACTCACTGCTGAAAAAGCAGATGCAGTGATGTCGGCTATCCGATTCACTTCCGATCTGAATGATATTTCCGGAAGCGATTTATTTATTGAAGCCATCATTGAACAAATTGAAGCAAAACAAAATCTGTTTTACGAAGTTGAAAAATTAGTCAGTGATCAGTGCATTCTTGCCACCAACACTTCTTCATTGCCGGTTATTGCCATCGGAAGCAATTGCAAAAATCAGGAACGCATCATTGGTTTGCATTTTTTCAACCCGCCCGTGCTGATGCAATTAGTGGAAGTGATTCCGACTTTCAACACCAAAGCTGCCATTACCGAAAGCTGCAAAACACTGATGAAAAACTGGGGCAAAGTGCCTGTGATTGCCAAAGACACTCCCGGATTTATTGTAAACCGCATTGCCCGTCCTTATTATGGTGAGGCATTGCGTATTTACGAAGAAGGCATAGCCGGTTTCGAAACCATTGACCATGCAATGAAAAGTGTAGGAGGTTTTAAAATGGGACCTTTTGAGCTGATGGATTTTATCGGAAACGACATTAACTACAAGGTTACTGAAACTGTTTTCGGGCAGATGTTTTACGACCCGCGTTACAAACCTTCCATCACCCAAAAGCGATTGTTCGAAGGTAAACTTTACGGCCGGAAAACAGGAAAAGGATATTACAACTACGCAAATCCGTCAGAACCAAAACCGTCAAATGATGAGGCGCTGCTGCAGTCCATCTTCGACCGTATTTTTGCCATGCTGGTGAATGAGGCTGCCGATGCGCTGATGATGCAAATAGCCTCTGCCGAAGATATTGAACTGGCTATGACCAAAGGGGTAAATTATCCTATGGGATTGCTGCAATGGGCAAATACCACAGGTCCCGAAAAAGTATTGGCCACACTGCAACATTTGTTTGAATGGTATGGCGAAGACCGCTACCGCCCGTCACCCCTGCTGAAAAGGGTTGTTGCAGACAAAACGTTGTTTAAAACACGGTGATAATTTTCGTTTTGCCGCTTTGCAGGCGGTCAGAAGTTTTTATTTTTGCAAACGTTGCGGAAAGGCATTCAGAATGGAAAAAACAGAGTCGAAGAGCAGATTTCAGCAGGCGATTGATACCATCACCAAGGTTGCTGAGGTCACAACCAAATTAGGAATTGTTCACTGTCAGGCAGAGGATAAAGAATTAGATGGAAGACATATAACCGTTGATGGCGGCAAAAAACTTTATTTTGGTTCATGCGGTTATCTGGGAATAGAAAAACATCCGAAAATTATTGAAGCAGCCACAGAAGCATTGCGAACGCATGGTGCACAGTTTGCTTCTTCCAGAGCCTATATTTCTTCCAGCTATTACGAAGAGGCTGAGGCATTGTTCAAACAAATGTATGGCCGACCCGGATTGGTATTGCAATCGCTTACACTGGGGCACATCACACAGCTTCCGCTGTTGGTTGGTGACGAAGATGTGGTGATTATGGACATTCAGTCGCATGACAGTATTCAGTCGGCTACGTCCATGCTTAAACTGAGAAACATTAAAGTGGAAGTAATCCGTCACAACAGGATGGATATGCTTGAAGACCGTATAAAATTTCTGAAAAACCGCCACAGAAAAATCTGGTACCTTGCTGACGGAGTTTATTCCATGCATGGCGACTTTGCACCTGTGAAAGAACTGTATGCTCTTGCAGATAAATATGAACAGTTGTATCTATATCTGGACGACATTCACGGCATGAGCTGGACAGGACCTCATGGCACCGGCATGGTGATGAATGAGGCACCATATTATCACCGCAAGCTTTTCCTTTCTACAGGTATGACCAAGGCATTCGGCACTGCAGGCGGGCTTCTCACCTTCCCTGACGATGAATATTTCAAATTAGTGAAAACCTGCGGCAAGGGATTTATTTTTTCAGTTCAGCTTCCTCCTGCCATCATTGCTGCGAATATTGCTTCGTGCAAAATACACCTCAGTGACGAAATCAAAGGACTTCAGGCAAGCTTAAAAAGCAAAATAGATTACTTCAACAACAAAGCCGAATCATTAGGGCTGATGCTGGTGGGCAAAGAACAGTCGCCTGTATTTTTCATTGGAGTAGGAAAACCTGAAGTAGGTTATGAGTTGGTATTGCGTATGCAAAAGGGAGGTTTCTTCTTTAATCTTTCCGTATTCCCTGCGGTGAGCATTAAACAAACCGGTTTAAGAATAACGTTGACCAACCACAATACCATTGAAGACATTGACAGTTTGCTTGAAACGTTGGCTGAAAATCTTCCTGTAGTACTTAAGAACCATAACACCAATATGGACGAAGTACGCGAGTTTTTGCGGGACATTAATATCCATTCTCATCTGAGTAATATTTCAGGTTAATTGCAGCCTGCAATTAAAACTCATATCTGAATTAAATAATAGTTGCGGAAGTTTTAGCTATTTGTAATTTTCAACGGTTGGCATGTAAGAAAAAACCGCGAAAATAAATGCGCAATTTGTTCAGTGTAATGACTACACTTCGGGTTTTGATTAATTAAACCTAAAAATTATTGCTTAACTGGGGAAACAGTTGCGCTGCCAGTATCCGTCCAGACACTGAAAGTTTTCGTCAAAATCGCTGATGTTTAACGGCTTTATGAAATAACCTGCAACGTTGTATTCATAGGCTGTTTTTACATCATCTTCGTCTTCGGAAGTAGTGAGTACGCATACATGAATATCTTTCAGTTCAGGGTCTTCACGCAGTTCTTTCAAAAACTCCAGCCCATTCATCAGGGGCATGTTTATATCCAACAAAATAATATCAGGTCGCTTAATCTTGATATCACTCAACCCACGCAACAACATCAGCGCATCCAAGCCATTGTGTGCACTTTCTATCTGATAAGGAGATTCCAACTTGCCTATAGCGCGTTTGATCACCATGCTGTCCACCTTATCGTCTTCGATGTGTAGTATTGTCAACTGCTTACTCATTCCTGCCCTCTTTTTGTATATTATTTCATGCAAAAATAAAACTTTTTATTAGGAATTGACGTAAAAACACACTATGTTTAACACAATTTTTCCACCGTCAGTATATGAATAAACCTGCCATAAAGTGGTTAATCAGAAAGTTGTTTTTAATAGATATTTATCGAGCCATCCCCGATGACGATATCATCTTAAAGCAACGTTTTTAATCTTTTCAGAATATTCAACATTGTAGCCGTTTTGGGTATTGGAGCCATCATTTTTCAGGCCATCTATGTTTTCAATATCAACCCTTTGCTTAGCAATGTATTATTTGCTTTAGAAGCCATACTGATCATCAATTATCTCTCACTCAATTTCCATAACAAAAGGAAAATGGCAGTTTGGGTAAGTCTGCTGGCTTGTCTGGCAGCACTTCATTATAACTCCTACTTTGCAGGTGGAGTAAGAAACTCAGGCATGTTTTATCAGATTGCATTTATGCTGATTGCATTTATGCTCTTAGGTTCCAGGTCAGGAAAGTGGTTTGCGCTGCTATGTATTCTTAATACCGTTTATTTTTATTTTATCACTGAATATACCAACTGGGTCAATTACGATTTTATCGGCTATTCGTCTTCTCTGATCAATCAGGATTATCTGCTTACCGGATTAATCAGTCTGATAGTCATCGGAAGCCTCATCAACAATCTGGAGAGTAATAAAAATGTGGTCATTGCTTCCATCACTGAATCACGAAATAAATTAGCCATCATCAACAAGGAGCTGAAGAAACTTTCACTTGTGGCAAGTAAGACCGACAATGCCGTTGTTATTACAGATGCAGATGGAAAAATTGAATGGCTCAACGATGGTTTCACGCGCATGTCGGGATATACATTTAACGAAGCTTACGAAAAGCAACTGCTCCCTTTGATAACAGGAAGCAATACCGATCAAGAAGTTTATCAGAAATTAAATGCAGACCTGCAGGATTTCAAATCGTGCGAGAGCGAAATGCTCAGTTATGGAAAAAACAAAAACACTTTCTGGACCCATCACAGTATCACACCTATTACCGATGACAGTGGCAAGTCGAGAAAATTTATTTTCATTATCCGCGATATCAACGAGCGCAAAAATGCTGAAATCAAAATGGAAGAGTATCTGCATGATCTTGAAAAAACCAATGCCGAGCTTGACAAATTTGCCTACATCGTATCGCACGACCTGAAAGCGCCACTGCGTGCCATCGGCAACCTTTCCGACTGGATTGCTGAAGAAACCGGTGATACATTGCCTGAAAATTCAAGGGAAAATCTGAATATTATACAGGGCAGAGTGAAGCGGATGGAACAGTTGATTAATGCCATTCTCGAATACTCAAAAGCTTCCAAACGCAAAGGTTCTCAGGAGTTGTTTTCGTTTAAAGAAATTATTGACGATGCCATTGACCTGGTAGCACCTGATGCAAATTCTAAAATTTCAGTTAAAGGAAATTTCCCTGAATATTATGGTGATAAGGTAAAATTCCAGCAGGTGTTTATGAATCTTATCAGCAATGCACTTAAACATAATCCGAAAGAACTAAAAGAAGTAAATATAACCGTGAGCGAGCAGGATAAATTCTGGAAATTCTGTGTGGCTGACAATGGACCGGGAATAGATGCACGCTATCACGAAAAAATATTTGTCATTTTTCAGACACTTAAAGCAAGGGATGAATTTGAATCAACAGGTATTGGCTTATCCATAGTGAAAAAGATTATTGAAGAAGCCGGTGGTTCCATTACAATTGATTCCAAACCGGGTGAAGGTTCTGTATTTTGTTTCACAGCACCCAAAAACAGTATTGACCCTGCTGTCATCACAGGAAAAAAAACTAAGGAAGAAAGCCTGAATCTGTAAGATTTTTTTGCTTTTGTCCGAAACCTGACGTTGAAACTGTCGTATTATAGTTTAAAACGCAGTGTGATGAACAAGTCTAAAAAAGCAGTCAATAAAAACAGTCTGAAAGATTTTGATTTCGACCAGTATCTGAAGTTGAAAAAAGCCGAACGTGTAAAACTTCTTCAGCAGATGGTTGAGAATCTGGATCCCGAATCGAGAAAAAAATTCTTCAGAGGGTTGTTGCCTTATGTATTGTCGGACGATAACCTTACCAGAGAAGCTTTTAAACACAATTCAGGCAGACAGAATACGAAAAAAAGTAAGGTTATTGAAATTACCTCCAGAGAGCGCGAAATGATCAGCCAGATTGCCGATTATTTTCACGAGCTTGAGCTGATTGTGGATTTAGACGAATTGTTGTACAATCCATAATCCGAAAATGATAATAAAAAAAAAGACGCTCCGTAAAGCGTCTTTTTTTTTGTTCATCAAATATTATTCGCTCTTGGGCTGAGGACGTGGCTGATGCAATGCCGGAGAATTTTCCGTTATCTGCACCAGATTATTTCCTTCAAAAGTTTTTTTCAGGTCTTCAACAAATTTATCGGCATCCTGTTTGTCCATTTCTTTCAGTTTAAAACAAACATCCACTTCACCTTCCCTGCCCCAGTTGATTGTTTCATGCGAGATGGCCACTCCTTTCTCGTCATTTCTGCTGATAAAGTCTTTCAGTTTGGCATAAGCCTGACTGTCGGTGCCTGCACCTGTGCTTATAAACGACACAATTACACGGTAAGCATTTTCAGGCAATGTAGTTTTTGCCTCTGTTAATGTTGCACTTTCCGATTTGGTTTCGGCAGTTGTGTTTTTTTGATGATTTACATGATCCTGCCATTGCCACAATAAATACTACAGCGAAGCAGTTCATCCGGTTAAGCATATAGTTCATCATATTTGGTTTTTATGTAATTAAAGAAGTAGTCAAAGTTAAGAACTTCTCCGGTAATATTTTTACAAAGTTCGTCAGAAAGCATGGTACGTCCATACTGATGTATATTTTGTCGCAGCCATTGCAGCAAAGGTTTCATGTTACCGTTTTCAATCTGATGCATCAACTCAGGATTTTCTTTACGTGCTGCATGAAAAAACTGTGAGGCATAAAAACTTCCCATCGAATAGGTAGGGAAATAACCAAAACTGCCATGACTCCAGTGCACGTCCTGCAACACTCCTTTATCTGCCGAAGGCACGTCAATGCCCAAATACTCTTTGTATTTGGCGTTCCACACTTCGGGCAAGGTTGCGGCATCGAGTTTTCCTGCTAAAATTTCCTTTTCAATTTCAAAACGTATAAGCACATGCAAATGATAGGTAAGCTCATCGGCATTGGTACGTATGAGCGAAGGTTTTATTCTGTTGATGGCTTTATAAAACTGTTCACCGGAAATATTTCCCAACTGCTCTGTAAACTGCTGCTGCAGATGCGGAAAATTCAGTTTCCAGAATGCACGCGATTTGCCTACATGGTTTTCCCACAACCTCGACTGCGACTCGTGAATGCTCAGGCTGAGGTATTCGCCCGAAGGAAGACCATAATCGTCAGAAGGTAGTCCCTGCTCATACAGTGCATGTCCGCACTCATGGATGCAGCTGCCAATCATTTCAAACAAATCATGTTCGCTGATGCGTGTGGTGATGCGCACATCATCAGCAGAAAAATTGGTAGTAAACGGATGGGTGGAAATATCCTGTCTTCCTGCTTCAAAATCGTAATTCAGTTGCCTGAGCACATACAATCCGAAATTCCATTGTTTGTCTTTGTCGTATTGCAGGAATAAAAAACCGTCTTCCGGTTGCTGCTTATTTATCAGCTGCTTTATGTAGGGCACAAGTTTTTTTCTTACTCCGTCAAAAAGTTTATCTACAAAAGCTGTCTTCAGTCCGGTTTCGTAAAGATTGAGGTGTGCATCATAAGGATGCGCTTCATATCCCAACACATCTGCTTCTTTTCTTTTCAGGTCAATCAGTTTTTGCAGATGCGGCCTGAACAATGCATAATCATTTTTCTTTTTTGCCTCCTGCCAAGCATTGAATGCAGCTGAGATGCATAAGTTCAGCTCGGTAACAAAAGCAGTGGTGTATTTTTTTTGTTGCGAATAAATACGATACGACTCCAGCACATTGGCACATTCCTTAGGCCCGAGTCCATCTGTTTTACTCCTCAGCTCTTCGAGCAACTTTCCATACTTTTTATCGGTTATCAGTTCGTGCGCATAACCTGCCAGCGTGGCCAGTTGCCTCGAGCGGAAGTGTGCCCCTTTGGGTGGCATATTCACTTCCTGATCCCACTGCAATATGGCACTGCTGTAATTTACGTCAGCAATTTTTTGCAAATACTCCACATACTGCCCGTACAATTCCGTCATGATTTATTCTTTAATGCATAAAATAGTAAAAACAACCAACCTGCCATAAAACATAATCCACCGAGAGGTGTGAGTGGTCCAAGCCACTTCCAGATGTTGCCACTGAGTGATGACAGTGCAAGTCCATAGATGGAGCCGCTGAACAACACCGTGCCTGCGATAAAAAATGATGCACTCCGTTTCAGCGATTTGTTTTCATCCTTGATTACTGCAATCACCATCACAGCCAGGGTGTGAAAAAACTGATAATACACTCCTGTTTTGAAGGCTTCCATCATTTCGGGGCTGAGCATTCCTTTGAGCTGATGCGCACCCAATGCACCCAACGCAACTGCGCAAATGCCGGATACGGCAGAAAATACCATCAGTTGTTTTTTCATGACTCCTTTGCTCCTTTCTCGCCCACAAAGTGATGCTCATCTTCTTTGAACAATACGTTGAAAGTGGTAAGGCTTCCGTAAATGCGTGTAAGATACTGCTGCAGGTTTATTTTATCTTCTTCCGAAAGTTTGTCGTGTGCGTTGATGCGCTGCTCCATCACACGCAGGCGGTCGCGTGTCATAATGATTTTGTTGAAGAAAACTTCCATAGGAATTTCCTTGGGTTTCATGGAAGGATTGCCGGGATAGAGCACCACCTTCCCTCCTGTCCAGCGGCCATGCAGCGGAACTGTTTCCTGCATGTCGGAATATTTTTTGATAATGTCGGTAAACATTTTCTGCACTTCTGAAAAACTTACCACATCGTCTGCAGCGGGTTGTGCATCTATTACCTCTATGTTCTGATAACTTTTGGCCACTTCAATTTTTCCGCGTTCGGTGAAAACGGTGATATAGGTTTTAGGTTTTACGTTGATGATGACACCCACACCAAATTCGGGGTGACGGATGCGTGAGCCTATTCCAAGTTCGTCCATAAATACTTTATTTTTTGCTGATTATTTAATACCAATACTATCCAGTTCGCTTACAGAAACAGAGGGCGGCATGATATTGTTTTTTAATTTATACATCACCAGATCTGCTGTTTTTGCTGCATCTTCCTCTGTGCTGAAACCACGGTTGCCCATCACGGCAGGAATGTTGGGTTGATGAACCATCATTTTGCCATCCACAAAAATATCGTAGCCAAAACCTCCGGGCGAAGAATCGTTGGCAAATGTTTTATACGTAATGTTGTTAAGTGTTTGAGGAGTGTTTTCTTTCTGTGGTTGATTATTTTTATCACCGGCACAGGCAGCCACACTCAGCAACGCTGCCAGCAGCAATCTGTTCATGTTGTTTTTTTCCCAAAGCTACGCTTTAGCTGCTAAACCAAAAGACGGCTTATGCTTAGTTGACAGAAAATTTAGTAACGAAAGGTTGTGAATTATCTGCAGAAGCACTGCACAGATAAATTCCTTTTGCCACAGCATCCATCTGAAAAGAATAATCATCACCGGCAGGTATGCTATGCTTTGCAACCTTGCTCCCCGACAAACTGTAGAGTGTAATCTCAGCTGCTGAAGCAGACTGATTTTTTACTAATAATGTTTTGGAAGCAGAAAAATATTGAGATGTTATTTGCAACTGAGGTAATGGATTGTTTACTGAGGTTACCTGAGATAGTTGCCACAGCTCGGAATAGTGATTTCCAAAGACATCCCATCCGCCACAAACAAATCCTTTGTTATTAATAGTAAAAGCATCTGCGGAAAATCGAGCTGACTGCGGAAAATTTGTTACCTGTGACCATGAATTCAGAGAAGGATCGTAAGCATAATAATCATTGAATATATTTATACTATCTCTACCACCACCAACAATCCCAAGATTATTAATTACCATACTTACACCACCATGTCTGCCAGCCCCAGCATAATCAGCAACCTGTGTCCATAAATTATTAGCAGGAGTAAATGCCCAACAATCTTTAAAATCAGATTGACCTGAAGCACCTCCTGTAAAATATCCTGTACCATTAATTACGAAAGCTGCTATGCTCTGTCGTGGAGCAGCGGGAAGGTCAGGCATTTTAAGCCATGTATTTGATACAGGAAAATACTGATAGATATCTTTTTGCAAAGGGGAAAACCCAAAACCGATAAACCCTGAATTCCCTATGGCTACACCACATGCATCATAACGCTTTGCACCAGCAAAATCTGCTTTAGCTGTCCATTGATTGGTAGCAGGATTATATTCGTAAAAATCCTTTAACTGAACTCCGCTGTTAGTCCAACCAGTACCAACATATCCCAAACTTCCAATACTGAATGCAGCCGCACCATAACGACTTGGCCCGGGCATATTGGCTTTTTGTGTCCAGGTATTTGTTGGTTCATCATATTCCCACAAATCATTGAATGTACTAGATAATATTGAATTCATTCCTGTTCCAAAATAACCCTTGCTTCCAATTGAGAATGCCATTGCTTCATGTCTGGGGCTTGCAGGCAAACTTGCTCTTTGCGTCCACACATATTGCTGTGCATGAGCCATTGTTGTTGCAAACAAAAAAAACAGTAATTTTTTCATCGTTGTAAATAGCTTGTTACTTTATGCGAATGTATAAAATACTTTGTCAATACAGAATAGCAGACCAATTACTTTTTATGTGCGTGTTTAAACGCCTGTCAGTTTATCAAACAGTTCAAACAACTTAGTTTGGCGCTGCTTTGCAGAATAATGTTTGCTGATATGCTGCACTGACTGAGCAGACAATGCTTCCACATCTGCTGCCAGTGCCCGGTTGATGAGGGCTTCCAGTTCTTCCACTCCATATTTTCTGAGAACAAAACCACCACTTCCTGCTATGTCAGGCAATGCATTTACGTCAGACACCACAGGCACACAACCGCTGAGCATGGCTTCGCACACGGCATTGGGAAATCCTTCGCTCAGCGAAAGTTGCAAGTAATACTGATACGATGCATAAAGTGTTTTGAGTTGCTGCTGCGACTGTGCAGGCAAACAAATAACATTGCCGGGCAATGCAGCCAAATGAACTCCTTTTGCCACGCCTGCAAGGGTAAAAGTGCATTGCGGAAAACGTGCTGCTGCCTGCAGTATCAGGTCAATACCTTTCAGCTGATTGATATTGGATGTGCCAATACCGGCTGCAACGGTGAGGAATGAATGTGGCTGCCTGTGCACATTAGCAGAAATAAATTCAGAAGCATCAAAACCATTGGGAATAACGGTGTGGGGAGTTGCGAAGTCTGAAACAAAACAGGCAATGCCCTGCTCAGGAAATCCAGAAGGATGATAAGTGTAGGGAGCGCGAATGAGTGAAATATGTTTGGGTGCCAGGTGTGTAGCATTGCGTGCGCTGAAGGCTGTGGCACGGGCAAGAGCAGGTTTGCAGAAATTACCATAACGGATGGAAGGGAAAAAAGCACAGTCGGTACCGGCCAAAAAAATGATGGAAGGTTTGCGAAACAATTTTGAAAAAATAACAGGCAGCACCGAATGCCATGCAGCCAACTGACATACCAGCAACTTTGATGTGAAAATATGCCGACACAGAAACAGCAACTGACTGATAAAACGAAACGGAATTAATATTTTACGGGATGGATTGAACTCAAACGGAATAACGCGGTAACGGGATTGCAGCAGTGTTATATCACGCTCGACAAAGGATGAACGGTTGGGGAAGAAAAAAAGAAGTTTAGGTTGTTCATTCATTTACCTATTACAATAACTCCCGGTGAAAATAATTTAGAAGATGGAAGTCTGAAAAAGCAGAGTTCAAACATCCACTCAATGGAAGAAATTAACGAAAGAATCTTTACTACTAATTTCTTTAGTTTTAAATTCTTAACAGGTCCATCTTTTTCATCCAGATTAACATGCAATCCAAATGCAACTACGTAATCCTGAAATACAATTTCAAATCCATTATCACGATGAGCTTTTACCAGATCATCTTTATCAATGATGTTATGAATGTCATAAATAGGTCGGTTAATTATCTTTTGCAGCCAACCTAACAATCCAGTATTGTTTGGGATGGTGGTAATAATCATGCCTCCCGGTTTCAAATATTTTTTCAATGCACTGATTGCACCTGAAGTATCTTCAAAATGTTCCACCACTCCCATTGACAAAACAATATCAAACTGACCTACAAGTTCACTCGGAGGGTTAAACATATCAGCACAATAAACATCTCCCTTCACTCCATCTCTTTCAAAAATTCTCCTTTCCTGCTCACAACCTACTTCTGAATAATCCAAACCTGATGGAATTAAATTAAAAGCCTTTGCAAAGTATGGTAGCCAAACTGAATTTCCACATCCTACTTCAAGTATTTTCTTGCCCTTGATATCGTAATTACCAAGAACCTTTGTAAAAACCCTGTTGTATTCTCTTACAATATGGTTATTCAGTTTTTTCTCTGCGGGATTTAAACTTTCAGGTAAATCTGTATTCTTCCATACTGAAGACCAGTATTCCTCTCCTGCTTTATCTTCCTTTTCCAATTCACTCTTCAAATTCATGTGTGCGAAAGTAAATTAAAAAAGGGTCATACAGCCAACGGAAGAGCGCTCGCGCTCACCCCCTGCCCCTGAAGGATTGACAACACACATCGTATTTGAAGTGCGTCTGCGCCCTTTAGGGCTACGGGTGAGCGATGCAATGTGATTGCTCTTTTTGTGGTTTTGTAAATTTTTTCAGTGTCATCGTTCGTGCTCACCACCTGCCCCTGAAGGGGTGACAACACACATCGTATTTGAAGTGCGTTTGCGCCAGTTACCTCATCACCACCAATTTGAAAGTGGTTTTAAAGTCTTGCTGAATGTATGTGGCGTGATAGGTTCCCATGCTGATTTCAGGTTTAAGTTTTATCACATTAACTCCGTTTGTCAAATCCGCTTTCTGAATCAGTTTGCCATCGCTGGTATAAATATAAAGCTGCGCTCCGTGTTGATAATAACCCGAAGTGTTGAAAGCAAATTCCGTTGAACATGGATTGGGAAAAGGTTTTATTGAAATTTTTTCTGATAATTCAGTGGTGGAAGATAACGGTCCATACTCCCAAAAATCATTGAAGTTGATATTCTGCCCTGAGATTCCTCCTGCACACATGTAGCCCGAATTTCCAATGGTAAAACATCCCGGAAATGCTCTTGGTGTTGATGGAAATGAATCTGCCACAGCCCATGTATTGGTTGAGATGTTATAAGCATACATATCATTAAAATAATTGGTGCCATCCATACCCATACCTACATAAGCTATGTTATTGATCAAAAATCCAACGCATCCATAACGTACTGCTCCCGGCAGTGAGGCTTTCTGCGACCATAAATTTGTTACAGGATTATACTCCCACATGTCGTTATACGGATTAGCAGGCCAGCCATGCGACCCTGTGGTTACATACCCCTTTCCGTTGTAGGCAAAACTGTAAGAACTCTGTCTGATACCTCCTGCAAAATCAGCTTTTCGTGTCCACGCATTGGATGTGGTATCATATTCATAAAATTCAAGTGTGTAAGGTGCAAAGCCAATACCGGTGTAACCTTTGCCTCCAATTGCAAAATTTACACCTGTATAAAATGAAGTGCCCGGATATGAAGCTACTGATGACCATGTATTGGTTGAAATCTTATAACGGTAAAAATCAGAATATGCAACATTGGCATTATCCCATCCGCAACCTACATAAGCAAAATCTCCTATTACAAAACAAGAAGCTCCAAAACGACCACCTCCGGGAAATGAAGCACGTTGTGTCCATGTTCCGGCTGTAGGATTGAATTCCCAAAGATCTGTCATTACTGATCCGTTATTATTGCCAAGACCAATAAATCCTGCTGAACCATAAGAAAACCCAATGGGATGATAGCGTACTGTAGCAGGAAGAAAAGGGCGTTGCATCCAGGTATTGGTTTGCGCCTGTAAAGATGCAGTCATGAGAAATAAAAACAGGAATATATTTTTCATATTGATGTAATGCAAATATATAATTACTGTTTCAGAAACGTAACCTTATTTTTTTCTGCATCTTGCCTCTACTCCATTACCGCCTTTCCATACTTCAAAACTTCGAGGATGGAAGGAAGAAAGAATTTTTTCAATCTGTGATTTACTTCGCAGATGTTTGTAATAATCTGTTAAGCCGTCATAGGTATCTAATCTTGAAAGATGGAAATGAAAATCATAATCCATCTGAGGAAAAGTTTTGATGTACACATAACAGGGTGATAAGCGGTTTACAAGCATTGTCATCAGCTTGTTGTTGCGGTATTTCCAGTGAATCGGAAAAAAGAATTTTACAATTTTTTCTACCATTGCTTTTGACTTTTCAGGCTTCATTCTTTTTAAAAAGAAACGGTAAAATAATACAGGCTTCAACAGATACATCCAGTCAAAAGTGTAATGGTCAATCACAAGTTGTCCTCCGGGTTTCACCATCTTCCACAGGTGTTCAATTGTTTTTTCGGGTGAAGGTGTGTGTTGGATAACACCAATACAAAACACCGTATCGAAACTTTCAGGAGGAAAAGGTAATTTGTAAACATCTGCCTGAGCTATGCGGTAATGAGGTGCATCGCCCATATTGGCAGCATTCACCTCCACTGCAATACTTAAATCAACAGAATGTACATGCGCTCCTGAATTTACGAGATGTTCCGTAAAACGTCCTGCTCCACAACCTACTTCCAGCACATTTTTATCCTTCAGTGTTTCCAATGGTGCACCCAGACAACGAAGCAAACGCTCTTTGGAAATGTTGCTTCCATTGTAACTGTCGAGCTGAATTTTGGCAAACGATTTCCATTGCAGACCAAAAGCATTGGCATAATTATCGGGTTCAACAAAACGGGGTATGCTCTCAATAACAGGAAATGATTCATTTTTTTCTGAAAGCAGAAAATTTCCTTTTCTGAAAAGCGGATTCCCGGTGAGTGGGGCAACAAAATCAACCATGGCCGCGAAATTACCTAAAAGCCGGTAATCTGGTGGCATTAAAAAATTTAGCTTTGCCCGATATGTGTGGAATTACCGGTTTTGCAGATTTTAATGGTAAGGGCGATATGCAGATTTTGCAGTCAATGGCTGATGCATTGAACCATCGTGGGCCTGATGACAGCGGGTATGAAATATTTGATATTGGAAACTGCCGGGTAGGATTTGGATTCAGAAGATTATCCATTATTGATTTAAGTGTTGCAGGACATCAGCCCATGCACAGCGAACATGTCAGTCTGATTTTTAACGGTGAGTTGTATAACCATCAGGAAGTAAGAAAATCGCTGGAACAACAGGGATGCCGTTTCAAATCCGACAGCGATACAGAAGTTTTTCTGCAGGCTTATCTTGTTTACGGTATCAACTGTATCGAACTTTTCAGAGGGATGTTTGCTATTGCACTGATAGACCGAAAAAAGCAATGTATGTATCTGATACGTGACCGTGCAGGTGTAAAACCTTTGTTCTGGTATCATCATCAGCAAACCCTGATGTTTGCATCGGAGTTAAAATCATTTCACAGGCATCCTTCATTCAAAAAGGAACTGAATCATGGTGCGGTAAGTCTTTATTTTCAACATGGATATATTCCTGCACCTCATTGCATTTTTAATCACACCCGAAAACTGCTGCCCGGACATTACCTCCGCATACAGTTAACAAACGGAAAAACAGAAGAAGTTTGTTACTGGGATGTTACCGCGTATTACAACAAACCCAAACTCAACATCCGATTTGAAGAAGCTGTTGAAGAAACAGAACGTTTGTTACAGGAGTCATGCAATTACCGTATGGTGGCTGATGTTCCTGTAGGTGTTTTTCTGAGCGGAGGTTATGACAGTTCGTTGGTGACGGCACTGATTCAAAAAAATCAAACTCAAAAACTGAAAACTTTTACCATCGGTTTTGAAGATGCCGCTTACAATGAATCCATGTATGCACGTCAGGTAGCATCACATCTCAGCACCGAGCATCACGAATATACCTGCACTTATAAGGAAGCCATGGATATTATTCCGCTGCTGCCCGAACTTGCTGATGAACCGCTGGCAGACTCTTCCATCATACCTACTTATCTGGTAAGTAAAATGGCAAGGCAACAGGTAACGGTGGCTCTCAGTGCCGATGGTGGTGACGAAACTTTTGCAGGCTACACCAAATATGCAAAGGCAACAGAATATCTGAAAAACCTGAAGACCATATCACCTCTGAAAAATATTGCACAACTGCCGGCATGGATGTGGGATGCATTGCCACATACCATTGCAAACCCCAACCGTGCCAACAAACTTTTGCTCCTGCTGCGTTCTGCACATCCCGTTGAAGCATTCAACATCATCACACAGGCTTTGACTCAGAAAGAAGTCAGGCAACTGCTCAATGTAAAAGCCGAATTTCCTGTTACTGCTTTTGATGAATATGCTCAACTGCATGCACATGAACTGTTGGATAATTTTCTCTGGTTAGATTACAAAACATTTTTGCCTGATGACATCATGCAAAAAGTTGACCGTGCTACCATGGCAGTAAGCCTCGAAGGACGCGAGCCTCTGCTCGACCATAAACTTACAGAATGGGCTGCACAACTGCCTGCATCATTTAAATTGAAAGGCAAAACAGGAAAATATATTCTGAGACATATCACCCATAAACATATTCCTGCAAGCATTATGGAGAGAGATAAGATGGGGTTTAATATTCCTTACGAAAGATGGTTCCAAAATGAATTAAAAGACTACATGCTTGACGAACTTTCAATACCTAAAATAAAATCCCAGGCCGTCCTCAACGACAAAAAAATATCAGAAATGATTACTTATTTTTACAAAGGAAAAAATACAGATTTTCAGAGACTGTGGGCAGTTTTAAATTTTCAACTTTGGTTTGATAGATGGATGACTTAAGTTATGAATGATTACAGATTTGAAAGAATAACGGAGAAGCATTACTCAGATTTGATTTACATTTCGAAAAGTGCATTTAATATTGATCCCGGGATTCAATATTTTAAATCAAAGAACAATACTAAAATTTTTGGAGAAACCCATTTAGGGTATATTGCATATCACACCTCTGATAATAGTCCTGCTGCATTTTATGGTGTATATTCTCATCCTTTTGAA
>LNBX01000020.1 GCA_001567275.1 Bacteroidetes bacterium OLB10 | reverse complement strand
ATTTTCCTAAACTCAACGGACAAAAATGGTACCTGTTCGTGGCGATAGACAGGGCTACAAGAGCAATGTTCTATCAGTTGTACGAAAACAAAACAGCTAAGTCGGCACAGGATTTCTTCAACAAGTGCATCGAGTTTTTCCCTTTCGAGATTACGCATATCCTTACTGACAACGGACTGGAGTTTACCAATAGGCTCATCAAATCGAAAAAAGGAGAAAATTGCAAAAAAAACTCTCTGTTCGCTCAAAGATGCAAAGAGAACAATGTAGAACACCGTTTGACTAAACCAGGCACACCGAAAACCAACGGAATGGTGGAAAGAGCAAACGGAGTTATTAAAAGCAATACAATACTCAAAAATGAATATACAAACATCGAAAATATGAATCAGGAAATAATTAAATTCCTCATATTCTATAACATATACAGGCGGCATGGCTCTTTAAGAAAAGAGCTGAACGTCAAAACACCTTTGGATGCTGTTGAAAAATGGTACGAATTAAAACCTGAAATATTTAAAGAAAAACCTTGTAGTTTTAAAAATAAAATCTTATGTTTGCAACTAAATAATTCAAACTTGAATCAACAACCTTGTGAAACTTGACACTAAATAACCTTAATTTATAAGTATCGGAATATAATCTTTTATATTAGCTCATATTGTTCAAGCATTTTATGAATTGATTCCTTTGGGTTAAACATTGTAATATCTATAATTGAAAGCCAAGGTGCAAACTCATTACTAAATTGTTTGTATTCAATCGGTTTGGATTTAATAAACTTCAGTTCAATCTTCTGTTTCAGGAATCCTTCTTTCGAGTACAATTCTTCACCCCCAATAGCATTGATGTATCTATTAGCATTTTAATTTTTTACAAATGGTTTGTAATCTCTCAGCTCTATCTAAAGACTTTGTATCAGCAAAATCTCGTGACGAAATATAAAATTTTAGTATCTATACCTAAATACTGACAAATTGTTATACAACTATTAATAGCTAAATCACTTATTGTTTTATATTTATTCGTTAAGTCCTTAACAATTAAAGGGTAAATTCTTTCAAAAAAATGGTGACTTTTTATAGTTTAATTGTATAGTTTTTGTGATTTTATCAAAATTCTTATCATAATTTATCTCTATCTCGTTAATCAGTTTGTTTTGGCTAGCTTTCAAAAGAGGAATAGTTATATAACTTGGTTCATTATTTACTAGAATTCGGTTTCTATTTACCCATCCTCTGTTAATAAAATTTACATCATCATAAAACACAAACGAATCAACTGCATTAATCATTTGAAAATAACCAATGTACGGCATATAATAGGGTTGCATGATGGCTACCGTCATAAAATTAACTGTTAAGAATGTTAACAATCATTTCAAGTTCTTTTACCTTGAGTCCTACGTATAATGGCAAACATAATATGTGCTTTGCAATATTTTCGGAAACAGGCATAGACGCGTGATTTACATAAGGCAAATGGTTAAGAGAAGGATAAAAGTAGCGTCTTGGAATTATATTATTGTTGTTCAGATTTACTTCTGCCTTGAGTAATTCTTCTTCAGTTTCGAAAATTACCGGATAATAACTATAGTTCCATTCAGTTTGCTCTCTGATTCTTAATTTTTGTAAACGATTATAATCAAGATGATGATCGTAATAGTCAATCACTTTTTTTCGCTCAGCTATAATATGGTCAATATAAGGAAAAACTGCAAGTCCCATTGCTGCCTGCAGTTCTGATATTTTGGCGTTGATGCCAAGCCCATAAAAATCCAAGGGTCCCTTATGACCGAAGTTGTGGCTGTAGAAAATTTTATCAAATAAATCTTTGTTGTTTGCAAAAACAGCTCCACCCTCACCGGTATGAAACAACTTGGTTGCATGAAAACTGCAGGTGCTTACGTCACCGTAATTAAAAATGGTTTGCCCTTTGTATTTTACCCCAAAACAATGAGCAGCGTCATATATAACAGCGAGATTGTGTTTGCTTGCTATTTCTTCAATGGCTTCAATGTTGCAGGGATTGCCAAACACATGCGTAGCCAAAATGCAGGTCGTTTTAGGAGTGATGGCAGCTTCAATTTTTTGCTCATCAATGGTTAGATATTCAGGATGAATATCAACAAAAACAGGAGTGCAATTTTCCCAAACTATGGAGGCAGTTGTTGCTACATACGAAAACGGAGTGGTAATGATTTCTCCTCCCTTGCCTAAGAGTTTCACTGCAATTTGCAATGGCACAGTACCATTGTTGGTGATTAATATATTATCCGTGCCGAGATAACCTTTCAGTTTTTCTTCCAGTTCTCTCACCAGTTCACCACGATTGGTGAGCCAGTTATTGTTGTATGCCCGTTGTACAAAAGCACTGTATTCATCAATTGGAGGAAGAAAAGTTTGTGTTACCTTAATCATCACCGAAAACAATTTGCCTGTTTAAAAAATGGTTTACTCGAATATTTTACAAAGTAGGAATGCTGAAGGGTAAATGTAAATAATGGTTTTGAGTTGTCAAAAAGAATAACAACTTGTCATCAACTGATCATTCGCTTAATTTTTCTTTTCACTTTTTTAAGAAAGGAGCGGTTGTCCAATTGTGATTTTCTGTCAGTAGCTTCAATCTGCGACATCATTACGTTTTCGATATTGATATTTGAAGGTTTTTCTGAATCCCAGTAATATAATTCACCCTGTGCAGTTTGTGTAAAAATGTTGGGATGAACTCCACCTAAATAATTTACGAAATCGCTATAAGAAATACCTTTTGAATGTGTCACTACAGCATTCTTATAGTAGGAATCCACCACAATGATTACTTTTTTGGCAATGCGAAATGCTTCTGCCAATGCTTCTTTTTGTTTTGGTGCCAAATGCTGATACACTCTCAGAGCAATAAATACTTCGTACTTCTTATCGGCAATGGGCCATGGGGTATTTCTTGCGTCATGCAGGTAGTCAGGTTTTTTGCCCGGAAAGTCCCAGCGCTCTGCATAGTCAATGGTATGACTTCCATCAGTACAGGTAATTCCCATTGTTCCCATTTCGAGAATTAAATCTGAATCTTTCAGATTCAGTGATTTGAGCAGGTTTACTACTCTGGCATGATAATCCCATCGCTTATTGATGGAACCTTTGGTCCAGTGCTCGCCCATCATCTCGCGCACTTTTTGGAAGTAAGTCTCTTTCTGTAAAAATTTCATTTTAATATACTTTTTTTAATTTAATGAATTTCAATATTATCTTATAAGGTTTTAAATATAGCGTGGGTTACTTTCAGAATCAAACGGTATAGATTTTAAATTTCCTGCAGTTCCACCATCCTTCTGAAGTGATCCGATCTTTCCATCAGTTCATCAAAAGTTCCTGATTGCATCAAATTACCTTTTTCCATCAGATAAATACTGTCAGCATTTCGTATAGTTGAAAGCCTGTGTGCAATAATAATCATAGTTACATTGCCATGTAATTTTTCAATATTATGTTGTATTATCTGTTCGGTTTCAGAGTCAAGTGATGAAGTAGCTTCGTCAAGAATCAGAAGCTCTACATTTTTATAAAGTTCACGAGCGATAGATATACGTTGTTTTTGACCTCCTGAAATTAAAATTCCGTGATCGCCAAGGTAAGTATTTTCTTTTTCAGCCAGGGAATTGACAAAATCAGAAAGATAGGTGAGTTGTATTACTTCATTAAACCGCTTAAGGTTTTCTTTGGATGGATTATCCCAAAAAGTAATGTTATTAAAAATGGTATCGTTAAACACAACAGGGTCCTGCGATATGAATCCTATCTTAGTTCTGAATTGATCCAGGTTGAGGTCGTTAATATTCACCCCATCAACCGTATATGTTCCTGAGGTTGGTTTTATTAATCCTGAAATTAGATAAGACAATGTGCTCTTGCCTGAGCCGCTTTCGCCAACCAGCGCTATTGACTGATTTTTTTTAATCTCAAGATTAATGTTCTTTAGAATTTGTTTCTCGCCATAGCTCAAGCTAACATTACTTAAATTGAGAGAGGAGCCAATCTTTTCAAAATTTTTATTGCCTAAGTTTTCTTTACGCTTTTTCAATTCATCAGAAATTTCAGAAATAGAAAATATAGCTCCAATGTTCTGAATAAATGCCTGCCAGGTATTCTGTAAGTTCATAAGGAAGGTCAGTGCGCGATAGAATAACAGTAAACTCAGGATGATAGTACTCAAATTGGTGCCAAACCATTTCACCTGAATAAGTATGACCATTGAAATAATAACAATCAGAACCGGTTCTTTAACACTGGAAGTGATTGCCTGATAAAAGCCGATTTTCCGGCTAAGTATTTCTGTTTCTGATATGTTTTTTCTTAACTTTATAGAATAGTTCTTAAATGTATTGGTTGATTTCAGATACTTAAAGTAATGAATGGCATGAATAAGATAAGAATTGAAATGATCTCCTTTTTTGGACAACTTCACAGAGGCTCTCTTTGTATATCTGAATATTGAAATAAACAATAAATTGGAAACGAGAGCTCCTGCTGAAACAAGTATAGCAAACTGCCAGTTTGCAAAAAATGCAAGAATGATATAGGTAGAAAGCATGATGACAGCCTGTGTGGATGTCATGAACTGTACCAGTCCTGCACGCAAACGAATTACTTCATTGGTAAGAGAGTTTTGAATTTTACCCGAATTGAAACTAAGAAAGCCTTCATAGGACAAATCCTGTAATTGCTGAGTTAAGTGAAACCTTATTTTGCTCATAAACACCTGACGCAGATTGACCTGATAGTTCAGTTGATAAAACTTAAGTAAACCTTTTAGTGAAAAAAGTGTAATTAGTATAATCAGCAGATTGGTAACATTGAGGTTGATATTTAACGATTCGAGTGCATCAGTAATATATTTCAGGTTACCTAAAGATGCAGACGCATTTTTGGAATTGGCATCGCTTACCATGTGGAGCAAAGGCATAAACATAGCTAACCCAAATCCATCTAAAAGGCTTACAAAAAAGCTTAGAATTATACTAAAAACAAGTTTGTTGCCGAGTACGTTGTAGTAAAACCGGAAGTAACCAAAAATATTATTTTTAACTTTTAAATCCATTCAACAGAATCAAAATTACTGCATCTACTGCTTTTTATTTTTTGAAAAACCAAGGAGACTTTTTAATCGTTGCATCCATCCTTGTTGCTGATTATCTTCTTCGTAATATCCGTACCCATATCCATAACCATATCCGTACCCATATCCATAACCATATCCATAACCGTAAACAGATGAACCTGCTTTTACACCATTAAATATAATGCAGAGATTTTTGATTTTTCCATCATTATATAATCTATTGATATAATCCAGATGATGTTTACGTGTGAAGTTTTGTCTGACAATATAAATTAATACATCAGAAAAACGTGCCAGTTCAAGTCCGTCACTGATGAGTCCGATAGGTGGAGAGTCAATAATTACGTAATCGTATTTTGATTTGAGAAGCGTTATTAACTGATGCATTCTCTCGTTAAGCAATATTTCTGAAGGATTTGGAGGCTTGGGACCTGATAATATAAAGTCCATGCCCAAACCTTCGGAGTTTTGAATAGCTTCGTCAATTGTTGCTGAGCCTATCAGGTAATTACTCAGACCTATAGAAGAGGAAAGATCAAAGTCTTCAGGTTTTTGAGGTTTTCTTAAATCGCAGCCAATCATGATTACTTTCTTACCTCCCGAAGCAAGAATGGTTGCAAGATTGACAGCACAGAAACTTTTTCCCTCAGCACTTATTGAAGATGAAATGAGTATAACATTATTGGTTTGTGCACCATGGAAATATTGAAGATTGCTCCTAATTGAACGGAAAGCTTCAGTAGTTTGAGAGTGAGGTTTGAAATTAACAACAACTTTATTCTCTATATCCGTATGGCCAATAATTCCAAGTATTGGAATCGGTGTAGAGTTCTCGAGGATTTTTTTGCTTTTTATCCTGTCATCAAGTGTTTCTCTGAAATAAACAATTGTTGACGGAACCATTAACCCAAAAATTAGTGCCAGTGTATATATAATTCCTTTTTCAGGTTTAATAGGATTGGTTATTGTACGTGCACTGTCAATAACTTTGCAGTCTGATATACTTGATGCCAGCACAATTGCTGTCTCAGCACGTTTTTGCAAAAGATAGGTAAAGAGATTTTCTGTAATGGTGGCCTGACGTACTATACTCGACAGCTCTTTTTCCTCACGCGGAAGCATACTGATTTTTGCCTTAGCCTTGCTGAGTTGATTGAGCGTTTCCAGTTTATTGATGTTATTTACATCTTTCAGACTTTTAATTTTTTCAAGAATTTGTGCTTTTATGTTTTCAATCTGAATATTTTTTGACTGCACCATCGGGTTATCTTCCGTGGTGACTTTTAAGTCGTTTTCGCGGCTTGTTTGCAAGGTACTTAAATTGACAAGCAGACCTTGTAAAATCGGTTCAGTAATATCAACATAGGCCGGAGAAATGTATTTTACATTATTACCTTTTCTGATGTAGTCATCAAGATATTTCAGCAAAGCATTTCTTACTTCAATTGTACTGAGGTCATTTTCTATTCTGGCAATATCTTCCTGTGAAAGGGTGGCAGAACCGGCAATGTCAAAGATGCTGTTTTCAGTTTTGTATTTTTCAAGTTTACCTTCAGAGTCTAATAACTCATTGGTTATAATGCTCAGTTGCTGATCGATAAACTTGAGAGAGTTTTGGGTGTCTTCATTTTTTTGTTCTACTCCGTAAGCAACATAAACCTCTGTTAGTTTATTCAGATAATCGCATGCCTTTTGTGGAACTGCATCGTCAACCGATACAACAAGCATACGGGTTCCTTTGACCTGCGATACGGTAGTACGTGAATTATATGAGCTTACCAACGCATCTGTTGACCTTGGTGAAATTCGGTAAATATTTTTCTCATTGATCAGATTTTTATAAATCTTTAACCTGCCCGGATCTTTCAGGTTCAACACCACAGAGCCGAAATCCGTTTTAATGGGCTTATCGAATTGTCCTTGTATAACCACATTTTCATCGCTATTATTCTGCTTAGAATAGCTCAGTTCAAATGATTCTTTGCTGTTTACTTTAACAATTATCTCAGGAATACTTCCTAAACCAATGGTTGAATCAGCTATCAGTTCAAAAGGACTGTTTTTATAAAGTTCGGATGTTTTGATGTCACCTTCCAGCCAATAAGTTAAATTAAAGTCAAGTTGCTCAATCGTGCGCGTTATAATATTTCTTGACTTGATAATCTGCATTTCACTTTCAATGCTACCGCTATTGTCCATAGAGGTAAGCCTGGCAATCAAATCTCCTTCACCATATTTTCTGTCGTTCATACCAAGCATCAGCGAAGTAGTGGACGTATAAATAGGAGTAGTGTACCATAAATAATAACGGGCAATGATTAGAGCTAATGCTAACGCAATAACATAAAGATACCAGTAGCCTAATATCTTTTCAAACAGAAATTGTTTTAAATTAAAACTTTGTTCCTTAAAGTCTTTCTGCTGAAATTCGTCTTGCATTTTTCTTCTTTATTGGCGTAATTAGAAAATTTTGGTCCGTATTAAAATCAATGTCAAAAATGTTCCCACACTTACAATAATAGGAGTTATCCTGAAAAACATATCTCCTGAGGATATTTTGGTTTTTCTCGCATTGATATAAATAATATCGTTGGGATGAAGGAAGTAATAGGAAGAACTGAAAATTTGAGGATTTGTTATATCCAACATTTGGTATTGCGGCTTGCCTGTTTCTGATTCTCTTACTACTAAAATGTTAGTTCTTTTTCCGAATACAGTCATATCTCCGGCCATGGCTAAAGCTTCAGTTATAGAAACATTTTCATTGCTCAGATAATACACACCCGGTTTATTCACTTCGCCTAAGATGATTATTTTAAAATTATTTAGACGCACCTGTACAGATGGGCTGATTAAATATTTCTCCAACTCTTTTTTCAAAAGGTCCTGCGTTTCTGATAAAGTGAGACCTTTAACATGTAATTTCCCTAAGAAAGGAATACTGATATCTCCATTATCGTCCACCAGATATCCCTGAATTACCTTTTGGTTTTCATTATCTGTTGTATTGTCTTTCACAAGAGGTGGATTGAAATAGCTGCTGGCCTCGGGACTTACGCTGGTAACGATAATTGACAGAATATCGTTAGTTGCAATATGATGCGTATAAGTTTTGAATGTTATTGAACTGTCTATATTGGTTACATCCCTTTGAAAGTAGTAGTATTCTTTGGAAGGAATACAGGAACTTATTAAAAACAGTATGATAATCAATGGGATTAACCTACCTTTTGCCTGAAATTTCATTGCAAAATTTTATGCTTAAATATTTATGGGCGGCAAAGATAATATTATTTCTCAGTCTTAACCATAATAAAATAAAGGTATTAGACACCTGAAAAATAAAAGATAAACTGCTGTTTTACGTACTTTCGCAGGCTTAATATCAAACGCGCATGAATTTTCAGAACTTATTGTTTTCAGTAGAGCAAGGATTAGCCACAATAACCATCAACCGTCCGGATAAGTTGAACGCATTGAACGCCTTAACTGTTCAGGAGATCGGTAAAGCAGTGGCGGCTGCTAATGCTGATTCGTCAGTAAAAGTGATTATTATAACCGGTGCAGGCGAAAAATCTTTTGTTGCCGGGGCCGATATCAGTGAGTTTGAGGGGCTTTCAGAACAACAGGCAATGACGCTCGCTGCCAATGGTCAGGAAGTTTTTAAGTCAATTGAAGATTCTCCCAAACCGGTAATTGCCGCTGTAAATGGTTTTGCTTTGGGAGGAGGATGTGAGTTGGCTATGGCTTGCCATTTGCGTATTGCTTCTGACAATTCCCGTTTTGGTCAGCCCGAAGTGAAACTGGGATTGATTCCGGCCTATGGAGGCACCCAGCGTATGACAAGACTCATTGGCCGCACCAAATCGTTGGAACTGATGATTACAACTGATATGATTAATGCGCAGCAAGCTTTGGAGTTAGGTTTGTTGAATTATGTGGTTGCACAGGCTGAACTGATGAATAAATGCAAAGAAATTGCTGCTAAAATTATGGCTCAGGCGCCTCTTGCAGTGGCAGGTGTGATAGCGTGTGTAAATGATTATGCTAATGGAAAGGACGGATTCCAATCGGAAGTGAGAGTGTTTGGCTATTGTTTTACTACGGAAGATAACAAAGAAGGTGTGGCTGCTTTTAAAGAGAAAAGAGCACCTGCCTTTAAAGGAAAATAATTTTGGGAAGTACAACAATTACATACCAAATTTCATCATTCCCGGTTTTTGACCCATTGACCATTTACTACTAATGCTTGTTTTTCCATCAGCTTCACTGCTCACTGCTGAGTTTGATGAAATTAAAAGACAGATTTCGGAATTTGCGCTGACAACTTCCTCTAAGAATGTTGTTCTGCAATTGCAGCCCGTTGCAGAGAGAGAATGGATTGTTCAGGAAACGGGAAAGACAAAGGAATTCTCTCAGCTTATTGCTGATGGTGAAAGTTTTAATCTTACCGGATTTAAAGATGTTTCAAAAGAGTTGGGCTTGTTGCGTATTGAAAACAGTATGCTGCAACCTGAACATGCACTGAACATTGCGAAGCTAACGCAGTCCACAGGAGAAATTATTTCATTTTTTAATAACAGTAACGACAGATTTCCTTTGCTTACAGCTTTGGTAAGTGAATTAAAATTTGAGAAAACCATAGTTGAAGCAGTTGATAAAGTTTTGGATGAGTATGGTGTAGTTCGCTCTTCGGCATCTCCGGAGTTGATGCACATTCGCAGAACACTGCAAAGGCAACGTGCCGAAGCAGACAGAATTTATCAGAGTGTGCTAAGCAAATACCGCAAAAACGGATGGCTTACCGACAATGAAGAAACATCGCGCAACGGAAGGAGAGTGTTGTCAATTGTAGCCGAACAAAAACGTACGCTCAGAGGAATAGTACACGACTTATCTGCTACAGGCAAAACAGCATTCATAGAGCCTGAAGAAGTTGTGGACATAAATACATCCGTATGGCAACTGGAGCAGGAGGAAAGAATGGAAATTGCAAGGATACTTCGTGAACTGACAAAGTTTCTGAGGCAATATCTTCCTTTGATTGAAGCCTATTTTTCAGCAATTGTTGAACTGGATACATGCAGAGCCAAGGCACTTTATGCACAGATAATTCATGCAGTGCTTCCGACTTTATCGCCATCCATTTCTTTTAATCTCGTTAAAGCACAACATCCATTACTTTTTCTTCATAACAAAGCGTTAAAGAAAATTACAGTACCGTTTTCGCTAAGACTTGATTCTCGTAATCATATTTTAGTCATCAGCGGACCTAATGCAGGCGGCAAAACAGTTTGCATGAAAACAGTAGGGCTGCTGCAGATGATGCTACAGTCGGGTATGCTGGTGCCGGTGGCCGAAGGTTCGCAGATGACAATATTCAATAAACTGTTTGTGGATATTGGCGACTCACAATCCATTGCCTATGAGCTTAGCACTTACAGTTCAAGACTTCAAAACATGAAAGTTTTTCTGGAGCAGGCGGATGACAAAAGCCTTTTTCTGATTGACGAATTTGGCAGCGGCACCGACCCTGACCTTGGAGGAGCACTTGCAGAAGCGTTGCTCGAAGAACTTAATGCACGCAAGTCAACAGGTATCATCACTACACATTTTATGAATCTGAAAACACTTGCTGATAAAACTCCCGGACTGATTAATGGAAGTATGATGTTCGACTCTAAAAATCTGAAACCGCTTTTTCAGTTGCAGGTGGGAAAACCCGGAAGCTCTTACACATTTGTTGTAGCAGCAAGGAGCGGATTGTCACAGTCGCTCATCAGCAAAGCAAGAAATAAAGTGACACAAAATCATTTGGCATTAGAAAAATTGCTTACAAAACTTGAGAGAGATAAAAATCTTGTTCAGAAAAGACTGCATGAACTTGAAGAAAAAGAAAAGAAGCTGAAAAAACTCATGCATACAAGTGAGAATCTGATAGTGGAGAATGAGAAAATAAAAGCTGCTATGGAAACATTCCTCAGAAAGGAAGAAGAGAAAATTGTTGCACGTTACGAAAACAGAATGAAACGTGTGGCCAAAGATCTGAAAGAAGCCAAGAACAAGAAACAGGTAATTGACAAATTTCTGAATGAACTTGGACTTAAACGTGAGAAAAAACTTAAAGAGCCTGAACGCACCATCAACCCTGCAATAGTTGCCGGTTCGGAAGTGAAGTTATATAACGGAAAAGTAAAAGGCAAAGTAGAAAGTATTGACGGCAACAATGCAACAGTTGTTTTTGGTATTTATAAAACTAAATGCAAACTGATAGACTTAGTGATGGCAGATGAGGAGAAAAAAGAAAGTAAAACGCACTCTAAGAAATAAAAATTTTTAATCTTTCATCTTACGGAGCGATCATGGATTTATGCCATGTGTTTCCTTCAGGATGATAAACAACTCTGTCGTGCAAACGGCTTGGACGCCCTTGCCAGAATTCGAAATAATCAGGTTGCAATAAAAAACCTCCCCAGTGTGGAGGGCGAGGTACTGCATCAGAATATTTTTGTTTTAATGTTTTGAATTTTTCTTCAAGCTCTTCACGCGATTGAATGGTGTGACTTTGGTCAGATGCCCATGCACCAATCTGACTGTCAACAGGTCGTGATGCAAAATATTCATCAGAAACCTGATCACTTACCTTGCTCACTTTTCCTTCCACACGAATTTGCTTTTCTAATTGTGGCCAGAAAAAATTAAGTGCCGCAAAAGCATTTTCCAATAACTGACTGCCTTTGCGACTGTTATAGTTGGTAAAAAATGTAAATCCATCTTCATTGGCATCGCGCAGCAAAACAATTCTGCTGGAAGGACGACCATTCTTGTCGGCAGTTGCAAGATTCATAGCATTAACATCAGGAATGTTGGCCGCAACTGCTAATGAAAACCATTTTTCAAACTGATTAAAAGGATTGTCATCTGCTGTTGAAATGTCAAATTTATCTTTGGAATATTCGTCTCTTACCGAATGAAGTAAATCTTTTAATTTATCCATCTTTAATTCTTATACCTGAAACCGTTGATGTAAGTTTTTAAATAAATTCATCAATTATTTACCAAAATTAGCAAATACTCATGTTCATTGGCTGAAAATTATTCGGCATGGCATATTTTTAGCAACTCATTTATAAAAGAAAAAAATAAGAATTGAGTAACTTTTTAGACAGACAACGTAAAATAATATAAACTTTTAAACTTTGGAACTATGGCACGCACTGAATTAAACGCAACAACAGGCTCGTTACTTATTTCCGAACCACAACTTAGCGATAACTTTTTTAAGAGATCTGTAATTCTGCTAAGTGAACACGACACCAAAGGAACGCTTGGTTTTATATTGAATAAAATTACAGATATAAAAATCAATGATGCCGTAGAAGATTTTCCTCAGTTTGATGCACCACTGTTTTTTGGAGGTCCTGTTGATACCGATACTTTGTTTTATATACATACTGTAGGCCATTTATTGACTGATTCCAAAGAAATAATTGATGGAGTCTATCTTGGTGGCGATTATGACAGACTGAAATTTTTGATTAATACCAAACAAATCAAACCCGGACAGATACGTTTTTACGCAGGTTATTCAGGATGGAGTCCATTGCAACTGGAAGAAGAACTGCAGGTGAATGCATGGATGCTTGGTACTGCCAATCAGGAGTTTACTTTTTATCCTGAACCTGAGGTATTGTGGAGTCAGGTATTGCGCAGTATGAAAAACAAATATTCATTGCTTGCCAATTTCCCTGACGACCCAAACTTAAATTAAGTTTAGTTATCAATCTGCCCGTCACGAATCACAACTTTGCGGTCGGCCATCTGAGCCAGTTCGTTGTTGTGTGTTACAATGACAACGGTTTTATTAAATTTATTTCTCAGGTCGAAAAACAGCTGATGCAGTTCACTTGCATTTGCCGAATCGAGATTACCTGAAGGCTCATCTGCCAGCAGAAGAGGAGGGTTGTTGATGAGTGCACGGGCAACGGCTACTCTTTGTTGTTCGCCACCTGAAAGTTCAGAAGGTTTGTGATGTAAACGATGTTTTAAGTTCAGATATTCAAACCATTCTTTTGCTTTTTTTTGTGCCTCATCTTCCTTTACTCCCTGAATGAGTGCAGGAATGATGGTGTTTTCAAGAGCAGTAAATTCGGGCAGCAGGTGATGAAACTGAAACACAAAACCGATATTCTTATTTCTGAAGTCAGCCAGTTTTTTTTCAGGTAATTTTAAAACATTCTGATTCAACAGCTGAACTGTGCCTGAGTCGGGTTTATCTATTGTACCCATTATATGAAGTAAAGTGGATTTTCCTGCACCGGATGGACCTACAATTGCAACCACTTCGCCTTCGGCAATGCTCAGTGTAATGCCTTTCAGCACCTGCAACTCATCATACGACTTGCGTATGTTTTCAATGAATATACTCATGCCGCTAAAATACTAATACCTTCAATATTTTATCTTTGCCCGATAAGTTAAAACATTGGAAATATTACTCTCAACTCCTTACTGGTTTCTGATATTTTGTATTTTGACGGGGCTGGTATTCGCATGGCTGCTTTATGCCCGTACCTCTGAATGGGAAGAGGTGAGACCCTGGCTGAGGCGACTGATGCCGGCAGTTCGGTTTATTTCAGTGTCGTTTCTCTGTTTTCTGTTGTTGTCACCATTTGTCAAAACCAATTTCCGCGAAGTAGAAAAACCGGTAATAGCCATTGCAGTTGACAATTCAGAGTCCATGCGCATTGATTCGCTGCATCATTCCACTGCAGAAATTGTTAAGGCAGTGAATGAACTCTCTGAGGAGCTGCAAAAAAATTATGATGTTAAATTATACACTTTCGGCTCCGAAACACGCGCAGGAAACGATTTAAACTTTTCTGAAAAATCAACTGATATATCAGGAGCAATGGATTATATACAGTCGCTGTATGCCGGACGCAATCTGGGTTCCGTTATTCTGGTGTCAGATGGTATATACAACTCAGGCAGTAATCCTGTTTATAAAGCCTCAGCACTAAAAGTGCCTGTAAATATTCTGGCTGTGGGCGACACTACTGTGCACCGTGATTTATCTCTGGCAGGAGTTTCTTATAATAAAACTGTAAACATTGGAAACAATTTTCCTCTCGAAATACGTATTGCTGCAAAGCAATCTGCAGGAGCATCATCGGTACTGACTGTTTCCGAAAAAATGAAGTAATGTTTACAAAACCGGTAAGCATTACAGGAAATAATTTTTTTACAACGGTACCTGTATTTCTCACAGCAAAAGCAAAAGGTGTGCACAGTTACAAAATCAGTTTAAGCACCATTGATGGAGAGAAAAATATTCAGAACAACAGCACTGAAATTTTTATAGAAGTTACTGACAGCAAACTGAAAGTTTTACTCATTGCACAATCGCCACATCCTGATATTGCTGCCATACGAACGATGCTCGACAAAACCAGCCAGTATCAGTTAACAGTAGCTTATGCCGATCAGTTCCGGGATAACCTTGCACTCTACAATCTGGTTATTCTTCATCAGTTACCGTCCGGCAAATCATCTGAAATAATTAAAAAACTTCAGGTTGCACAATTACCTTATCTGGTGGTTTTGGGTGCACAAACTTCAGTTGCCGAATTCAACAAACTGGGTACAGGTGTAAACATCAGTCAACCCATTTCAAAAAACAGTGATGTATATGCATCCGTCAATGGTGAGTTTTCTCTTTTCTCGGTAACGGATGATATGAAGAAGATGATTGCAACATTTCCGCCATTGAGTTCGCCTTTCGGTACCTATCGTGCAGATAAAGAAGTTTACACCTTGCTCACTCAGCGTATTGGCGCAGTAGAAACAGGTCAGCCGTTGTTGTATTTTTCAAATGCCGGCAATATTCGCAAAGCAGTGCTTGCAGGTGAGGGAATATGGCGTTGGCGACTCAATGAATATGCACAGAAAGAATCAACCGTAAACATGGATGAGCTTTTTGGAAAAATCATTCAATACCTAATTGTAAAAGAAAGCAAGGTTCCATTCAGGGTGAGATATAAAAAATCACTCAACGAAAATGAGCAAGCGTTGTTTGATGCTGAATTGCTCAACCCTGCCGGAGAACTCACCAATGAGCCTGAAGTGAAAATGGTGATCACCAATGAAGCCGGTAAGGAATACAGTTTTGTCTTTTCACGTGTAGCAAACACTTATCATCTCAATGCAGGCTATCTGTCACCGGGGAAATACAGTTTTCGTGCTGAAGTAAAATCAGGAGATAAAGTTTATACAGAGAGGGGAGAGTTTGCAGTGAACAAACTGATGCTCGAAACTACTGAGACCACTGCAGACTATGGATTGCTTTATTCCATTGCTTCATCCACCAAGGGAGTGATGTCTTCCATTCCGGATATAAGTCCATTGGTCAAAGCTATTCAGGCTGATGAGTCAGTGAAACCTGTGTCATACTATCACACTACACTTTCGGAATTGCTCAATCTGAAATGGATGATGGTGATACTGCTTTTATTACTATCGCTTGAATGGTTTTTGCGTAAACGCAGTGGTTCCTATTAGGTTTATTATAGTTGTTGCATGATGCTGCTAACATCATCAGCCCACACAGCATCTTTATATTTTCTGAACCATGTAAGTTGACGTTTGGCATAATTGCGTGTGTTCTGTTTGATTTTCTCAACAGTGTTTTCATAGGAATTTTTATTGTCAAAATACTCAAAAAATTCTGAATAGCCAACTGTTTGCAGCGCTTTAAGTGAACGATGAGGCATTAATTTTTTTGCTTCTTCTTCCAACCCCTGTTCAATCATATTATCCACCCGCTGGTTGATGTGTTCATAAAGTAGTTTACGTTCTTTGGAAACAATAAAAATATTGAAATCAAAGTCGCGTTTCTTAGGTTGGTTTTGTTTGAGTGAAGGATAAGTTTTGCCGGTAACATAAAAAACTTCGAGTGCACGCATCACTCTGCGTGGGTTTTTCAAATCAATGGTTCTGTATGATTCGGCATCAACGAGTTTCAGTTTTGAAGTAAGAGACTCAAGACCTGATTGCTCCAGTTCATCAGCCAATTTTTTTCGAATGTTGTGGTCAGCAACCGGAAGTTCATCCACGCCAAATAAAACAGCATCCATGTATAATCCTGTTCCACCTGTAAAAACCAAAGTGTCATAAATGCTGAAAAGAGAATTTATTTTCTCGATTGCCTGCACTTCGTAAATCCCTGCATTCATTTCGTCATGAATGGAATGCGACTGAATGAAATGATGTTTTACCTCTGAAAGTTCGGCTGCCGTTGGTACTGCAGTTCCGATTTGCATTTCACGATATAATTGCCGCGAATCGAATGAAACAATTTCCGTATGCAGTTTTTGAGCAAGTTCAACAGCCAGATTTGTTTTTCCCGCTGCTGTAGGCCCTGCAATTACAATGAGTTTTTTGTTTTTGCGCACACTCAAAGTTACACAAATGTAGTGTTGCTACACTTTCAGAATGGAATGGTGATAGTTCCTTTAGATTCGAGAGGGCACTTGGGACAGTTGTCGAACAATACACTTTCGGCAGCTTGTTTGGCTTTGGTAAGAAGGTAGTTGCTTGTTGTAGTAGTACCTTCAGCTCCCGGAGTTGCTTTGGTAACGTGCCCATATTTGTCAATAGAAATTTCTACTACCACAATACCTTTTTCCATGGTAAGGTTTTCAATTTTTGGTTGCTTGGTAAGTGTACGTCCCGCCATTTCATATTTCACACCCCTCACTTCAGCATTTTTTATCTCAGAATCCTGCAACTTCATTTCATGTGACGCATCTGAAAAAGTAATACTGCTTACTTCGTTCAGAGGGAAACTCATCACGTTGCCTTTAAACTTAAAGCTCACTTTATTATCCACTACCTGTTGCAAGGTGCCATTCATTTTTTCGCCACTCTTTAAAATTAACGTATGCTGAGCAGAAAGTTGCATCACACCAAGGAAAAATATTCCGCTAAGAATTATTTTTTTTCATCATTCGAGAATTTAATATTATTTTTTCAAAAGTAATTTTTTACACCTCCTGTCAAATGAGGTTTTTATAAATAATACCACTATTTTTTCAACATTATCAACATTAATAAACCATTTGCTCCTGTATCATTAACTTTGCGCACTTCAAAATATTACATCGTAAATGAAATTAGTAAGCATTTTAAAAGGTGATGACACCAAACTGGGAATAATTGTAAATGAAAAAGTATATGATTTAAGCGGAGCGGCAGAGGCAGCAGGGATACAACATTTTCCTGATACCATGGCGCAATTTCTCAAAGAATTTGAATCTAATATGAAAACTGCAATACAGTTGCAGCAACAGATTTCAGAGGGGAAGCTAAACATAAACGGCAACGCTCTCAACAACGCTTCACTTGCAGCACCGGTGCCTCATCCAACTTCATGTCGCGATGGTTATGCTTTCAGGCAACATGTGGCTGCTGCAAGGCGCAACCGCAGAGTGGAGATGATACCTGAATTTGATGAGTATCCTATTTTTTATTTCACCAACCACAATGCCATACAGGGGCCGGGTGATATCTTTTGCATGCCCGATCATTTTGAAAAACTGGATTTTGAACTGGAAGTGGCAGTGGTAATAGGGAAGAAGGGAATGAATATTAAAGCAGCAGATGCCGATAAATATATTGCAGGGTATATGATCATGAACGATATGAGTGCGCGCACCTTGCAGATGGAGGAAATGAAACTGAATCTGGGGCCTGCTAAAGGAAAAGATTTTTCTACGGTTATAGGGCCTTACCTGGTAACACCTGATGAGTTAGAACCATATAAAATTGCTCCCAAGGCCAACCATACAGGAAACAATTATAACCTGAAAATGACATGTAAAGTGAACGGAGTGCAGGTATCAGAGGGAAATATGGGTGATATGGACTGGACATTTGCTGAAATTATCGAACGCTGTGCTTATGGAGTAAACATATTGCCGGGTGATGTGATTGGCAGCGGCACTGTGGGCACAGGTTGTTTTTTGGAACTCAACGGAACCGGACTATTGAATAATCCGGATTACAAACCACAATGGCTTAAAGATGGAGACGTGGTAGAAATGGAAATTACAGGATTGGGAGTACTGAAAAATACAATCAGAAAAGTACAATCCGATTTTTCAATTTTGAAGTTGAAGAAGAAGGCAGTGTAAAAAGGGTTACAACAATGTAAAGTTGAAGATTCTCAACTTAGTGAAAACGAACCTTCTGACCATAGAATAATATGACATCTTTTTATCGGAAGTGATAACTTTTTAGTGCTTTTTTCAAATAAGCACCTGCACTTTTTATAAAAAAGTTATCATAATATTGCTTTTTTTGCAACCGACCTTGAAGAATTCTGTCTAATTCTACGTATGAACAATGATAGCCAGTCATTTTCTGACAAAATTTTGGTAGAAAAAGTTTTGAGTGGAAACACTCAGGCCTTTGCCATTATTGTGAAGCAAACAGAGAGGCTGGTAGCCCAGATTGTGCGTAAAATGATTACGAATGAAGAAGATCAGAAAGACCTTGTTCAGGAAATTTATCTTAAAGTTTACCAAAGAATAAATACGTTCAGATTTCAGTCTAAGTTATCTACCTGGATTGGAAGCATTGCATACCATACTTCCATAAATTATCTTGAGAAAAAGAAAATTCCATTATACGATATTGATGCTTTGCATGAAAACACATTTGTGCAACATGATAACGCAGAAAAGAAACTGTTCAGGAATGAAACTTCGAACATTTTGAATAGTGAAATCAATAAACTGCCACCCATTTACAAGACACTGATATCGCTCTATCATATAGAAGAATTACCTAACAAAGAGATAGCTGAGATAACCGGTCTCCCTGAAGGAACAGTAAAAAGTTATTTGTACAGAGCAAGAAAAATTTTGAAAGAAAATATTGAAAGTAATTTTAAAGATCAATTGATATGAACACGAATCACCTGACAGATGAAAACATTCAGGATATTGCACTGAAGAATCTGAAAGAAGAACAACTGCCGATGCATATTAAGGAATGTACTGAATGCAAAGCCAGTCTGAAAGCATATCAGGTTATGATGAATTCGATGAATGAAATCCGGCCTGAGTCATTTTCATTTGATGTTTCGGAGTTAGTGATGCAGAGAATAAAAGTTGCTGAACCGGAAAGCAGTTCGGTTTGGGTTTATGTTTTAGCTTCAGCATTAATTATTTTCGTCACAGGTGTCCTACTGTTTTTCATGCCTGTGTTGAAACCGTTTTTTGAGCTGTTTCACTCACCGGATAGTATGTATAATCTGTTTGTAGCGGTTACCAGTTTATGTGTTTTTGCATTTCTTATGCAGGATGTTTTAAGACAGTATAAACAAAAAGAAAAACTGCTTTTGCAATAAATTTTGCAACCGAAAATAAAAACCTCTGTCTAATGGTATATAACATTAAAAAATTGAAGAAATGAATAAAATTATTTTAAGCATCACCGGAGTCCTGTTCTCTCTTTGCACAATGGCACAGGGTAACTCTGATAGTTTGTCTGCACAGTTGCAGCACAGCATGAACCGTGAAATGAGTCAGTCAGCCGATAAGCAAATTGTAGCACCGGTGCTGATTGTTGGTCTGTTGATATTCCTGATATTATCACTCACAAGATATTTTTTGGATTACCGTTTAAAGAATAAAATCGTGAGTAAAGGTATTTCTGAACAATTATCAGCTACCATACTTGAGAAGAACAGTAAAAATAAAATTGACGAAGCCATCAAATGGGCAATACTGCTTTGTGGCGTTGCAACCGGGTTGACCATAACTTATTATACCATGCCATTGAATATTCATTCTCTTGCTATAATGGCATTCTGTATCGGAGCGAGCTACTTTGCTTATTTCACTTAATTTAAAAAATCAAAAAAAATAATCTTAAAAAATAATTAATAAAATGAAAAAAATCCTTCTTCCTTTCATCTGTACAATTCTTAGTACTGCAATATTTGCACAAAGCTTCGACAGGAATAAACTTGACAGTTATTTCAATGCACTGGAGACTAACAATAAATTTATGGGCAGCATTGCCGTTTCTGAAAACGGAAAAATTATTTACACAAAAACAGTTGGTTATTCTGATGTTGAAAACAAAATTAAAGCCGGTGATAATTCTAAATACAGAATTGGGTCTATTACCAAAACATTTACATCTGCTTTGGTTCTGAAAGCTGTTGAAGAGAGAAAGTTGCAGTTGACTGATAAACTTTCAAAGTATTATCCAACTGTAAAAAATGCAGACAAAATTACCATTGAAGATTTGCTGTATCACCGAAGCGGAATCCATAGTTTTACCGATGATGACGATTATTTAAGCTGGAGCACACAACATAAAAGTAGGGAGGAGCTTGTAAAAATAATCAGCAAAGGAGAAAGTGAGTTTGAACCCGGAAGTAAGTTTTCCTACAGTAATCCTAACTTTATTTTATTGTCGTTTATTCTTGAGGATGTTTACAAAAAATCTTATGCTGATTTGCTTCAGGAGAAAATAATTAAACCTGTCGGATTGGTAAATACATTCTTCGGGCAAACGATTCATTCAAAAAACAATGAATGCTATTCATACTCATTCAACAATGGCTGGGTGAAGGAGAGTGAAACCAATACTTCCATTCCAATGGGTGCAGGCGGAATCGTATCTACATCTTCAGATCTTACCAAATTTATTGAAGCTCTGTTTTCCGGAAAAATAATATCAGAAAAAAGTCTTGATCAAATGACTGCATTAAAGGATCACTTTGGTATGGGAATTTTTCAAATACCTTTTGGAGAAATGAAAGGCTTGGGGCATACAGGTGCAATTGATGGATTCAGTTCAATGTTAATTTATTTTCCTGAGAAGAAAGTTTCATTTGCATTGATTTCAAATGGTGATAATTACAACAACAACGCTATTTCAATTGCAGTACTGAGCGCTGTATTTAATAAACCTTATGATGTACCTGATTTCAGAGAATATGTAGTTACATCTGCAGATATGGAAAAATACTTAGGAGTTTATAGCACAAAAGAATTACCGCTTAAATTAACCGTAACAAAAGATGGTGACACATTGATTGTGCAGGCAACCGGGCAGCAACAATTACCACTTGAAGCAAGATCCAAAGATGTATTTGCATTTGACAGGGCAGGAATTGTACTGGAGTTTAATCCCGAAATGAAAACAGTTTTGCTCAAACAAGGTGGCGGACAATTTACATTCACCAAGGAATAGGAGAAATATTAGTAATAGAATATCTTAATACCGGAAGTTCTTGATTGAAAAGAATTTGCGCATGAGATATTATTACCCTTAACAACGAATCAAACTCAAATTATGAAAATATTCTTTTGGATATGCTGGATTGCTGAATTGATAACAGTACTTTGGTGGATTATAACGGATGTGCAGCAAAAAAATATGCAAGCTAACCCTTTCAGCTATTTATGTCTGATATACCTGATTGCAGTCATTGCAATCAGGTTTGGACTTCAATCCATTAAACTTACTAATGTAATGGTTATGATACCTGCAGTTCCATTACTGCTTCTTGGCCTGATCATTTTAGCAGCCATGATTTCCCGTGGGAAGTGGAATTGAACTGCATTTAGCATGAAATTGCATTGAGCAAGAAAATAATTCATCCAAAGTTGGATATTCTCTAATCAATTTCATAGATTCCATTGCAGATTGGAATAGACAGATGAACTTAATTTAGCTGAGTCAACTGCCAAAGAATGTCTCCATTTTAGAGCTATATTGAATAAGATGGTAAAGAAGAAAAATAATATCTGCAAAATGTTTTGATATATTAATTTAGTTTGTTTATAATATATTTGTAATATTGAGAATGGATGTATTAAAATATGAATCAGTCATAACAATAGATTTAGCTCATATTAAACTTATTATTATGAAATTAAAAATAATAATGCTCAGTATTTCTTTAGCTGCAATATGCCAAACTTTTAACTGCTCAACCAAACTTTGAGTGGGCAAAGAAAC
>LNBX01000019.1 GCA_001567275.1 Bacteroidetes bacterium OLB10 | reverse complement strand
TTATTGATAACTTTTCAGACATATTAGCTATTGCACAACAATGTCCTTATGCGGGGGGCAATGCTGTTATAAGAGCAAGAGTTTGGTTAAGCATGATAAATGACAGTATTGATTATAATGACAATGCCATTTGCTTGCAAAGCGGTATTTACAGAATAGCGAATATTGATATAAAATCTGACAAAACAAATGATGAAATAATAATACAGCCAAATCCCGCAGGTGATTATATTACCGTTACAACAAAAAGCGTAAGTTCGGAAAACTGCAAATTAGAAATAATAAATAATCTTAATCAGGTTGTTTTAGCAAAGCAATTAGCTTGTAATAATCAGGAAAAAATTGATGTTTCAAAAATTAATCAGGGGTTATATGCAGTTAAGATATTTTTGAATAATGGCTTAACTAAAATTCAAAAGCTAATTATTACACGATGAAAACTATTAGAAACATTTGCGATTATAAAGTGCAAATGTTTCTAATGTTTTTTACATTAGAATCATTTGAGCTTTGCGGGCAGGGGTTAAATACATCGTGGTTACTTGGATACTTAAGTACTAAGGGCAGAATAACATTTACTGACACTTCCTATAACTACGTTACCGAAATAAGGAAGGTCCCTTTTACTGACACACAGGGAAATATCTCTGATGTAAATGGGAATTTGTTAATGAGTAGCAACGGTATTTTTATAGCCAATGCTACGGGTGATACCATGCAGGATGGAGGAGGTTTAAATCCCAATTTATATACGGATGGTTATAAACAATATGGATTAGCCATGTCTTATGCCAATATAATTTTACCCATGCCTGATGATTCAAATAAATATGTTTTGTTTCATCAAACAGGGAGTGATGTAATTCTTGCCTCAACTGAAATATATTACAGTATAGCGGATATGAGTTACAACAGTGGGCTAGGTAAGGTATTGAGTAAAAATAATATCATAAAATCAGGAACGTTTGGAGCGGGATTATCAGCGTGTAAGCATGGTAATGGACGAGATTGGTGGGTGTTTTCCATAAGCATAAATGCAGATTCTGTTTATAAGTATTTATTAACACCTGATTCTATTTATTTTATGGGCAGTCAATATTTGAATTTAACAGCCTCTCAAAGTTGGGCAGGGCAACCTAGCTTTTCACCTGATGGAAATAAATTTTCTTTTGCAACAGGATATGGTATTCCTTCCTTAAATATGTGGTATTACGATGTAAGGATTTTTGATTTTGACAGGTGTTCAGGGATGTTTTCAGATGAAACATTAGTTCCGCTTACAGCAGATAGTCTTGCAGGTTTCGGAATAGCTTTTTCACCCAATTCAAAATATTTATATGTTTCTTCTTGGCAAACCATTTATCAGTTGAATGTTGACACCATCAATGTTTCTGCATCATTAAAAGTTGTAGCTGTTAATGATTCTTTTTCTTCACCCTCACCTCCATTTTATACAGATTTTTGGGAAATGTATCTTGCTGCAAATGGTAAAATATACATTACATCGGGAAGCAGTGTAGTTGATTTGCATTACATAAATTATCCTGATAGTGCAGATACAGCTTGCGATGTTCATTTGCACGATTTACATTTATTAAATTATCATGCGAGGGCCGTCCCCAACCACCCCAACTACTACTTAGGTCGTTTGGTGGGCAGCCCGTGCGATACGCTTACAGGCATACATGATTTGGCAGCGCATGATTTTCGCTTTTCCGTTTCGCCCAACCCCAACAACGGTAATTTTAAAATCATGTATCTGTTGCCGCAAAACAAAAGCGGTACGTTGCAGATATTTGATATAACAGGAAAAGAAATATACCACCAAAACTTGCCGCCATGGAGTACACTGCAATATATTTCACTGCCCAAAATTGCAGATGGAGTGTATCAGTGCACCATCACAAGCAACAACCAACGGGTAAATAAAAAGTTGGTGGTGGTGGAGTAAGAAATCAATTTAAAACATAACATCAAACTTTTTTCTAAATAATTCACATCGCTCGCACTCACCCCCTACCCCCTGAAGGGG
>LNBX01000018.1 GCA_001567275.1 Bacteroidetes bacterium OLB10 | reverse complement strand
TTACTACCGGCTGAAACCCAGTTATTATTTGGTACAAAAGTAAATCCTGAAGGTATATAATCTGTAATCTGAACACTGTCCAAAGGATAATTACCCTGGTTGAACACAGATATAACAAAAGTCACATTATCACCAACATTAAAGCTTCCTGTCGGTGCTGTTTTGGTAATAGCAACGTCATGAATAACAAGAGTTTCGTCATCCTGATCATCCTCTGACGGATCATCATTGTCCGGATCAGAATCAATGTCATCATCACTTACATCATCGCCATCCTCATCTTCCATAGAAACTACCTGTGCTATATTATTCCATGCTGTACCCGGATTGGTATAACATTCATTCAAAGTAACACTGATGGTAATCGTGGCTGAAGTAAATGGCTGCAACAATCCTGTATAGGTTGTGGACGCTTCATTGCCCACAACAGTCCATGGCTGGCTGCCACCTGAGTACGTCATTCCGCATGGCAATTCGTCTTTAACGACAATATTGGTCAATGGAATGTTACCCTGATTCGTCAAAGTAATATCATAACTCACAGTCTGACCATAGCTGTAAGGTCCGGCTGTGGTAACTGTTTTATTTAAAGCTATATCAACGACTACAGGTGCAGCCGGGTCATGATCATCCTGATCTTCACCAGCATTTGGTCCAAGACCTGTAATGGTATCATCATCCGGATCTCCCGGCGTGACAGGATTATCATTATTCGGATTTGTATCCGTGACGCTGTCTGCATCATCATTTCTGTTATTGCCCTGGTCATCTTGTGTCGCACTCACTTCCGCATAATTATCCCAGCTTGTTTGATTTGCTCCTGTTTCAAGGGTCAATTGTAGGGTCAACGTAGTGAATGCTCCCGGAGCCAAAGGTCCGGCTATCGTGTTTTGTAATAATCCCGGTCCGGCACTTGTCCAACCGTTATTGGCTACAAAACTATATCCTGTAGGTAAATAGTCACTGATCACTATATTTTGAGCTGTCACATTTCCCTGATTGAAAACATCTATCGTAAAGGTAAGCAACTGACCGTAACTGTAAGGACCTGCTGTCGTCAGGACTTTTCTCAATGCCAGGTCAAAAACCTGTATTTGGTGTGGATCATTATCGTCCTCATCTCCGTTTTCGTTATTGATAGTATTGTCTGTTCCACTCATAACTCCGTTAAAGTCAGGAACACCACCGTTATCATTATTCATGTTATCATCAGGATCACTATCTATATCGTCTCCCGGAAGTCCGGTTTCATCATTGACAGCTGCACTGATTTCTGCATAATTTGTCCAGGCTGTAGCCGGGTCTGTGTAGCAAGGTCTTACTATATAGTTGACCATAACTTGTGTAAACTGTCCCGGATTTAATACCGAAGTAATGGTATTTGTAATTACCGATCCACTTTGCGTCCAGGCAATATTGGCAGGATCTGTCGGATCAAATTCAAATCCGCAAGGTATCGTGTCTCTTACGACGATATCTCTGGCAGGTATATTCCCTTGATTAAATACGGTAATGGTATACATGACATCCTGACCATAGCTGTAGCTTGGCAATGCCGTATCTACTGTTTTTCGTAATGCCAGGTCAAAAATCGATGGTCCGGCAGGGTCGTGATCATCTTCATCTTCTCCTGCATTTGGTCCGCCACCGTTGATGTTGTCATCATCCGGATCTCCGGGCTCAACATCTCTTTCGTCACCGGTATCACTATCAGGATTACTGTCGGCATCAAATCCCGGTCCGGAAGGACCGTCACCTGCAGCTATTTCAGCATAATTGGTAAAATCACCGGAACCTGTAGGTTGTAATGTCAATTCTAATGTCAGGACAGCACTTGATCCCGGAGCTATCGGTCCGGCGATGGTATTTTGGATATTCGGATAAGCACCTGTCCATCCGTTATTGGCAACATAACTGTATCCTGCAGGAATATAATCTTTTACGATTATATTGGTAGCCGGTACGTTACCCTGATTAAATACTTCAATTTCAAAAATATGGGTTTGACCATAATTGTATGGTGGCGTTGTCACCAATCTCTTTTGCAAAGCAAGGTCAAAAATTTCTATTACTGCATTGTCATCATCGTCTTCGGTCCCTCCTGAAGGTCCGTTGCCCGGATCACTATCTATATCTCTGTCTCCTATTGGATCTCCGTTTTCATCTTCAAAACCGGTAACCTGGGCCTGGTTTACATATGCATTAGGTAGATTGCTTGGGATTGGCGTCAAAATAAGTTCGACAAAACTATTTCCTCCCGGCGCAATTGGTCCGGCAATGGTATTGGTCAATATTCCCGGGCTTGATTCTAACCAACCATTATTCGGTGCAAAACTGAATCCTGCAGGAAGATCGTCTTCAATTTCAACATTATAAACAGCTTCATTACTTTGATTGCTAACTGTAATCACATACGTTACTGGTGAACCGTAAGAATATGGCGGTGGGGAAGCAGGACTGATGTCTTTAACCAATGCAACGTCAATAAATCTGACAGTTGCCCCATCATGATCGTCTTCATCTGTTGCAGCCACACCGTCGCCGGGAGTACCTGTACCGTCACCATTTATATAATTATCAGCATCGCTTCCGATTTGACCGCCGGCATCGTTAGTCGGATCGTTATCCGGTGTACTGTCGATATCATCACCATTTTCATTTCCGGCTGTGTCTCTTACCCCTGAGATCTCTGCAAAATTGTTTATATTATTTGCGTTGGCAGTTGCAGCAACTTCAAGCACTATAGTAAAAGTAACAGAAGATGCCGGGGCTATTCCCCCTGCGGGAAGCAAACCATTATTGACTGTCGCTGTATAATATACATTAGGTGCACTACCTGTCCAGTTTGCATTATCGGCTGAGTTAAAAATATATCCTGCTGGTATATAATCTACAATTTGTACACTGTCTATCGGGTCAGTTCCCTGATTGAAAACAGTGATTGTAAAAGTAGCGTCATCACCTATCTGAACCGGTATTAAAGGAGAAGTCAAAACTTTTGTAAGTGCTGCGTCAAGTTCTGAACATTCTAAAATTGTAAAAGTTACACAATTACTTGTGTCGGAACATAATCCTGTATTACATCCTGATATATTTGTAATAACACGAAAATATGTTGTTTGTGTTAAAGGTCCTGGGTCATAAGTATCGGAATCAGGTGCTCCTCCTATATCTTGAAATCCAGAGGTACATGAAGTAGTACTACTTTGCCAAGTATATGTAATGCCGCTACCTACTGCAGGAATAGATGCCTCAATTGGATTTGGGTCATCAGAAGGACAAAGCATTTGATCTCCTGCTATAACAGGGGCTTGTAAAACGGTTGAGAATAAATTTAATGTAATATTAAAAGCTGAACATTGTCTTGGATCACCTGGTCCTGTCGGGCCATTTGAACTTAAGCTAAATACACCACAAGAGCCTTCGCTATTAATTGTAACTGTCAGGTCGCAATCATTAAAAGTCATACCTGTCAAAGCTCCTACCGGCATCCATTGACCTTCAGTTATATTTCCTTCACATTCAATAAGCTCTGCCAGTGAAATTCTTTGACCTACAACAGCATCACATAAATTCACATCAATCTCTACAGGTGTGTTAGTTGGGCAACATTCTCTTGCTACTGCTATAGCTTTGGCGTTAGTTCCTCCTACAAAAAAAACAGGTCCTACTGCAGTCCCAAATGTATTTAGGTCAGTCGGATCCCAATAAGAAGCACAATCTGCATTAACATTTAATGAAGATGTGTACAAAAGACCAGAATCTTCACTAAAAACAACTCCTGTCATTTGATTCCAGCCACCTGCATTGTTTGTGTTGTCAATCGGCCCGGCCTGAATAAAAGTGCCTGTAGAGGAAAACTTTAATAATCTGGACGGGGTTCCTGCAACATCCCGATTACCTTCAACGACAAAAATATTACCAAAATTATCTGTAGTCACACCTTGCAGTCCTGTTCCACTATATTGAGGAGACAGAGCTCCTCCCTGTGTCGGGTTTGCTCCTAAATCAATCAGAGGTGTACTGTATAATGTATTGGATGTAAAGTCTGCATCTGTCGGAGTAAATTTAAATATTTTACCATCTGGAGTAGTTGTATAAAAAACTCCTGCTTTATCAACATGAAAACCCCAGTCAGCCTGATTTCCACCAAATTGGATGTAGCCTATTTGTGCACCGGTACAAGGATCCCATTTATAAATTCTTTGATTTGTTCCATTGGAATATATAAAACCATCGAAAGAATGTATATTAGAAAGCAAAAATCCTACATCAGGCGTTGAAAAGGTACTTTCCGGAAATATATCACCCCAAGAAGTTAGCTACGTATGTTGTTTGGCGATCCAAAATTTTCACCAATGTACAAATATCCATTTCTGTCAACACCCAAGCCATGAGGACTTGGTAATTCACTTGGATTAATAGGGTTTCCTCCTGGATACCATGGTCCTCCGTCATTAAAAAATTTCTGTCAATGCACCAGTAGATGGATCAATCTCAAATTTATGGGATCGACTGGATGGTTCATTAAGATACAAATATTCTTTACATGAGCATTCAACTCCCTGCCCAATTAAAGAATTGATTAAACCCATCGTAAAAAGAAGACCTAAGAAAATGATCCTTGTTTTCATAAAGAATGATATTAAATTTAAATAATTATCAAATTACATCATGAAAATAATGATGCAACCGGTACTAATACCATTCTTTATATCAGGGTGGATCTGTTTTAAACTTACTTTTTATTAGAAAAATTCAAAACTAATCGCAAAGATATTATAATAATTTATAATATTTAAATATTGTTAAAAAATTTGTGTTTTTTTTTACAAAAAAAGCACGAGGTTCCGACGCCCCGTGCTTTGAGAATTTTTTTTGATTATAGCTTTTATAACCTAAAAATTCGAGAATGCTGATTCTTTATTATATATTATACTTTTCACTAATCTATAATAACCAGTTTCTTCTGGATTTGTTCACCATTTACCTCAATTTGTACTGTATACATTCCTGATGGCAATCCTTCCAGTACAATTAGTGTCTGGTGACTTCCTCTTTCGAGTTCTACTGAGGTCATCACTTTTCTTACCAATGCACCGGCATCATCCAGGATTATTACACTCACTTTGCTGTCTTCAGCAAGTTCAATGGTCAGATTGCTGCTGTTTTTGGCAGGGTTTGGATATAAATCAATCTGATTTTCTGCCTGCTGAGTGACAGTGACTTCATTGCTGTACATATATTTACCATCAAGGTCCATTTGTTTAACCCTGTAAGTATATAAGCCCGTTTGTGATATGTCTTTGTCAGCAAAAACATAATCTTCACGTTTGGTCGAATATCCTTTTGCAGCTACGCTACCCGGCAAAACAACAAAGTCTGACTCGCCCTGACGTTTTCTTTCGACAATGTAATGTGATGTATTCACCTCTCTGGCTGTTGCCCAGGAAATCGTATGCTGTTGGTTTTCTTTGATCGCTCTTACAAACAACCAATCTACCGGCAATACACCCTGAAGGATACCAAAGTCTATGTCCATATTGGTCATCGCCGGTTCCATCATAAACATTCTGGTCGTACGCGGTCCGAATGATCCGTCCACATCACTGTCTTCACTGTCGTTTCCTGCATTAGGTGATGTAGGTGCAAAATTATTGTACTCTGAAGGCAGATTAAACTTAAAGTAAACTGCTCCACTTTCCAGATAATCCATCTCGTAATCTCCGTTATGGTCTGTTACTGCGCTTCTTACAATTTCATTTGTGTACACATTCCTGGCTTCGACCACAACTCCTTCCACTTTGGATTCATTGAAGTTTTGGATACCATCACTGTTTTGGTCAATCCACACTGTATTTCCGGTCACTGCCATCGGATAGAATCCGGCGCCGATATCACACTTCATCTGTCCGCTCAATACCGTAAAGCTTCCTGTCGTCATCGGTCCGTTGGCATTTGTCAAATCACTGTCTCTGTTTTGATCTCCTCCGACATTCGGTCTTACTCTGACCAAGCCAAGAGCCGGCATGTCAACATTGACATAATAGGTGCCCGGTGGTACACAGAATTTCCAATATCCGTCATCTGATGGAGTACCCGGTTTATGTCCTGTAAACATGGTTCCGAACAATTGCCAGACTGATCCGACTCTTCTGAATATATTCACTTCAAGTCCGTTGATACCATTTTCAAAATTATCTCTGATATCATTTTTATTGAAATCATACCAAACCATTTCTCCTACCGGAATACATGTATAAAATCCTGCATCCCATGTCATGTCACTTTCTCCTGATACCAACGTTGTGGTAGCTGTTGTACCTACCCCGTTACTTCCGTCTACATCACTATCAGATATATCCGATCCGACATTAGGAAGTGTCAGTTCAAAACCGTTTGGTCCTACAAATCCTACATAATAATCGCCAGGATACAAGTCCTCAAAGATGTAATATCCTGTTGCATTGGTTGTAGTAGTACCGTATAAAGTTCCGTCACTGTTGTACAGGTTTACAATAACTCCAGGTAAGCCCGGCTCTCCAATATTTTGGATTCCGTCACCGTTCAGATCGTGCCAAACAAAGTCTCCCAACTCAGCCAGGATCAACAATCCGGCATCAAATGTACTGTCGTACTCACCGCCTGTGATGTAGGTACATGGAGCAATTCCCTGAAGATTGACATCACTGTCCAATTCATCATCGCTGCCCTGATCCTGTAGCGTAAACTGACATCCCGGTGCAAGACCTGTAATATCAAATCTGACATTGTAGTTGCCCGGAATCAGATTATCAAAGAAATAAAATCCGCTTGCATCTGTTAAGGTAGTACGAAGGTTATTACCATTACAATCCTGAAGTCTGACAATTACGTTTCTCACACCCGGCTCTCCGGCATCCTGAATACCATTGCCATTAAGGTCTTTCCAAACTGTATCTCCGAGTCCGCCGACTACGATTACTTTTTCAGGATCGTGATCATCTTCGTCCTCATTGACCAATGGTCCGCCACCATCGATGACATTGTCCCATGGTCCGTCAGGCAATACCGCATTTTCATAAGGTGTGTCAGAATTTGGTGAGCTGTCTGCATCATCATTTCTGTTATTGCCCTGATCATCCTGTGAACTGTTGATCTCTGCATAATTAAACCAATCTGCTTCAGCAGGATTAGCGTCCAGCGCTATGACAAGCTGAAGAACAATCTCTTGAGAAGCACCAGGGAATAATGGTCCCCCGATGGTATACTGAAGTAAGCCGTCTGCCGCAGGAGTAGGTGCTGTCACCATCGTCCATCCCGGATTGGCAGGGAAGGTAAATCCGCTTCTGATGTAATCATTGACTACAATATTTTCAGCAGGAACATTACCCTGATTGTATACTGTGATTCTGAATGTCGCTGTTTCTCCGATCATATACGGTCCTCTGAAATCAACCACTTTTTGTAAAGCGAGGTCAAAAACCTGAATCTGATGCGGATCGTGATCATCTTCGTCACCGTTTTCATTATTAATGGTATTGTCTGTACCGCTTGGTACACCATTGAAATCAGGCTCTCCTCCCGGATCATTACCGTTTGTAGCATCCGGATCACTGTCTATATCCTGTCCCTGATTGCCTGTGGTGACATCTGTCGCCAAGGTAATCTCAGCGTAATTTGTCCAGGCTGTTTCAGGATCTGTATAACATTCCTGTACTCTCAGATCAAGAAGCACTGTAGTGCTTGCTCCCGGAGCCAGAATTATATTCATATCCATAGCAGCTCTGTTTGGTGCCACCAGATTCCAAAGTGCATTATTCGGTAATCCCGGTTCAAAAACCAATCCGCAAGGTATATAATCAGAAACTTGTATGCTTCCTGCTGCTACATTACCTTGGTTGAACACTTCAATTTCGTAGGTAACGACCTGACCGTAACTATAGCTAGGCGCTGCTGTCGTTGCTACTTTTGTAAGAGCAAGGTCAAAGATGGATGGTCCTGCAGGATCGTGATCGTCCTGACTTCCGGTATCACCATCTCCGGTGCTTTCGATATTGTTATCACCAGGTCCGCCAGGAACTACTGCATTTTCATTTGCTCCGTTACTGTTTGGCGAACTGTCGGCATCAAAGCCCGGTCCGTTTGGTCCGTTGCCTGAGGCAATTTCTGCATAATTGATCCAGTTTCTCTCGCCACCATCTGACTGAAGCAAGGTCAACTGAAGGGTCAAAGTTGCACTTCCACCAGGCATAACAGGACCAACAATGGTATTTTGGATGGTTCCCGGTCCGGTAATATTCCAACCATTATTAGCAACAAATCCATATCCAACCGGAACAAAGTCATTCACTACGATATTGGTAGCAGGCACATTACCCTGATTAAATACTTCAATGGTGAAAGTATGTGTCGAATTATAGCTGTATGGTGGTGTTGTCACCAATGTTTTGCGCAATGCAAGGTCAAATATCTCGATAAATGCGATATCATCGTCATCCTCATCATTTGGTGTATTCGGATCATTCGGATCACCATTGATTTCATCATCAACTGTCGGATCATTGTTTGGATCTGCGTCACCATCTGAATCCACGTCTTCACCGGTGATGTCATCTCCGTCTTCATTTTCCATGTAAGAAATCTCAGCTCCGTTTGTCCATGAATCCGCCGTTGCTGATGCTCCCGGAACCATGGCTCTTGTTCTCAACACCACTGAAACTGATGTTAATGATTGTTCTGCCAAAGGTCCTGCTATATTTCTGACGATTTGTGATCCGTTGACTGTCCAGTCCGGATTTAATGCCTGATCAAAAACCAATCCCGCAGGAATATAATCTGTCACTTCGATATTGTATAAGTCTACATTACCTTGGTTGAACACTTCAATATTGTAGGTAATATTCTGATTGTACTGATATGGGCCAGGGGTCACTACTGTTTTACGAAGAGCAATATCAATGATTTCTACCAAAGCAGGATCATGATCATCTTCGTCACCTGAGGCCGGTCCGCTACCGATTGGTCCTGTACCATTTCCGGCAATTGCATTGTCAGAAGGCCCTTCAGGTTCGCCACCGGCATCATTACCATTGGTATCATCAGGAGTACTGTCTACATCTACCAATGTTCCGTATGGACTTACTACTGCAGGATTGCTTGAATTACCTAAAGTATCCATTGCTTCTGATATTTCAGCAAAGTTGATATATCCACCTACCTGATTTGTCATTTGTACTTCCAGGAAGATTTTAACTACTGTAGATGTATTTGCAGGTATTACACTTGTAATGGTGTATTCTGCATTTGGTCCCACCATAGTCCACCCTGTGCTGGATGGATGTAAGGTAAATCCGGCAGGTATGTAATCCGTAATGACTACATTTTCTGCGTCCAGATTGCCTTGGTTGAATATGGTAATATCAAATTCCACCACATCTCCATAAGCAGTCACCTGAGCAGGACTTACTTTTTCTTTTCGCAATGCAAGGTCAAAAACTTTAGGAATAAATCCGAAATCAATCGTCAGATTGCTGTTTTGATCCAATGCTCCGCTAGTATCATTATTTGGATTTTCACCGGTTGGTTCCGGTGCATCTCCTAATCTTATTGTATCACTTACCACTCCGAAGAAAAACATCGGATTGGTATTAAATGTACCATTGTCATCATTGTCAATATTGGTATTGGCTCCTACTCCCGGTGTTTCATATGGTCCACCTGCGTTGAAGGTTCCTGTACTTGACAAATAATCTTCCAATGGTCCTCCCGGCATCATCTGACTTCCAGGTATGACGACGATGTATTCGCCGATCAAAAGGCTGTCAAACAAATATACTCCGTTGGCACCTGTGATGGTTGTCGTCACCAGAATACAATTTCCGGTGATCGGATCTACCTGATGAAGTTCGACGGTAACACCTGAAATTCCTGTCTCACCATTGTCTATGATTCCGTTGTAATTATTGTCTATCCACACCTGATTTCCGATGCTGTACATGGTGTAAAATCCGAAATCTACGGTAAGGTCACTATTTTGATCGGTAGCTCCACTGTTGTCGTTGTCCGGATTCTCATTCAAAGGAGATCCGTTCCAAACCAGATTCAACGTATCGCTTACGACTGAACCGACAAACATTGGATTGCCGTTTAATAAACCGTTGTCATCGCTGTCAGCTCCGTTGTCCGGATCCACTGGATTGCTGCCGTCTTCATAAATACCTGTTGTAGTATCGAGTATTCCACCTCCTGTGCTGCTTGACAAACCGGATAATGGTCCGCCTGCATTAAAGTTGGCTGCAACAATTTCTACTATATACTGACCCTGAATCAGGCTGTCAAACAAGTATAAACCATTCATATCTGTTATGGTAGTAGCTATGATGGAACAGTCACCTGTCACAGGATCTACATAATGTAAATTAACCACTACATTAGCAATTCCAACTTCTGTACCATTGATAAGTCCGTCGTTATTGGCGTCATTCCAAACCTGGTTTCCGATGCTCATCAACGGAATAAATCCGAAGTCTACAGTCAGATTGCTGTTGCTGTCTAATGCTCCGGAAGTATCATTATCCGGATCTTCATTCAATGGTTCGTTGTTACCTAATGTCAGGGTGTCACTTACCACACTACCGACAAACATAGGATTGCCGTTGAGAATTCCGTTGTCATCACTGTCTGTTCCGTTTTCAGGATCAATCAGGCTGTCGTTGCCCACGATGGCACCATTGCCTGTACTGCTGGCAAATCCTTCCAAAGGTTGTCCGGATGCAAAGTTGCCTGCTGTTACTTCTACAATATATTGTCCAGCGATCAGACTGTCAAATAAATAATATCCGTTGATATCTGTAAATAATGTATCTACAACTACACAAGTTCCTGAAACCGGATCCACAAAATGAAGGACTACTTCTACTCCCTGTAGAGGAGCCTCACCGGAATCATAAGTTCCGTTATTATTAATATCTACCCAAACCTGATTTCCGATGCTGTGCATAGGCACCAATCCAAAATCAATGGTCAGGTTGCTGTTTTGATCTAATGCGCCTGAGGTGTCATTATCCGGATTTTCACCTGTCGGCTCACCGTCACCCAAAGTAACCACATTGCTTACGATGGCTCCCGGCAAAAATCCTTGTCCGTTGAGTACGCCATTGTCATCACTGTCAACGTTGTTGCCTGTGTTGATTTGATTGGCTATGTCTTCATACGTTCCTGAAGTCAGGTTAATTGGACCACTGCCCGTACTGCTTACATAATTTGAAAACGGCTGACCTGTGGTAAAATTATTGGCATTCAAAGCTACCAGATAATTACCCTGGTTTAAAGTATCAAATAAATATAAACCATTGGCATCTGTTGTGGTACTTTGAATCAGAACATAATTCATCGTATTTGGATTGAAATAATATAAATCCACGATGACATTTTGAATTCCGGATTCCGTACCGTCTATGATACCGTTATTATTGGCGTCAAGCCAAACCTGATTACCAATACTGTAATTGATCAACTCAATCGTTGCAGGATCGGAATCGTCTTCGTCCTCATTTTCATCAGGACCTCCTCCTGTGATGGTATCATCATCAGGATCACCTGGTGTGACGTCATTGTCATTATCAGGATCATTATCAGGAGTACTGTCTGCATCTTCTCCCTGGTCCGGATCTGTTGTATCCGAAGAGCCACTGATTTCCGAAAGGTTCACTACATTGTTAATGTTTGCTCCAACCGCAATAGTCAGGACAATCGGGTATTCAACAAATGATCCCGGCTGTAAACCGGACAATGGTAACAGACCATTGCCTGAAGTAGCAGTCAAAACTGCATTACTACCGGCTGAAACCCAGTTATTATTTGGTACAAAAGTAAATCCTGAAGGTATATAATCTGTAATCTGAACACTGTCCAAAGGATAATTACCCTGGTTGAACACAGATATAACAAAAGTCACAT
>LNBX01000017.1 GCA_001567275.1 Bacteroidetes bacterium OLB10 | reverse complement strand
AAATTTGCGTTCGCGTGTGGTGTTACACATGATGCGATGGGCCTATCGTAAAACAGATGGGGTGACGGCAGTATCCGGAGGTGTAGCGGATGATCTGGCAAATGCCATCAACCTGCCGCGTGATCGGATATCTGTAATTTTCAACCCGGTGGTAACACCAGAATTGATCGAAAAATCCAGGATGCCGCTGGAACATCCTTGGCTGGGAGAGGGTAAACCCCCTGTTATTCTGGGCGTAGGAAGGCTTACACCACAAAAAGATTTTTCTACTCTGATCCATGCTTTTGCCCAAGTACGTACTGTGCGTGACTGCCGTCTTGTAATCCTGGGAGAAGGAGAGTTGCGTGCGGAGCTGGAACAGCTGGTAGCGTCCCTTGGAGTACAGGATAGCGTCCAGCTTCCGGGGTTTGCTGATAACCCTTTCGCATGGATGAGCCGTGTGCGGTTGTTTGTGCTGTCTTCCAGATGGGAGGGGTTGCCAAATGTACTGATTCAGGCAATGGCTTGTGGTGCTGCTGTTGTGAGTACTGATTGCCCGAGTGGACCGGATGAGATTCTGGAGGGGGGGAAGTGGGGAAGGTTGGTACCGGTGGGGGATGAAGAGGCATTGGCAGAGGCAATGGTTACCTTACTGGAAATGCCAGAAAATCAATTGTCTGATGTACGTCAGCGTGCTGGTGGTTTTAGACCGGAACTGGCCGTAGATGCTTACCTAAAAATACTGAGGAGTATGCGCTGATATCTAGTTGTTGAGGTATTGGCGGATGGTTTTCTGAGAGTATTAGGCAGAAATAAAGTGAAAACCACAATAGACAGAGCAACATTTAATACCATTGCAGTTCTGGGGTTCGTTACAGTTATTATTTCAGTGCCATGGGAGGAAATTTTTCGCGCTGTCAATGGCTATGGATTTGTTGATAAGGGAGTTTATTCAGAATATTTTCTTTATAAAACTAGTGTTCTTGACTATAAAGAATTTAGTGGGATTTTGAGCTATATTTCGAATGAGTTTCTGTGGCATTACGCAATAGGCTGGTTGGTCAACAATACCGGCATCCTGATCGATCATGTGTTTCTGGCAATTTCTTTTATTACGTTGCTGATTTTTGGGTTGTTATTGGCAAAATGGCAAGGTATTTACGCACTTCCCTTGCTTGTAAATCCACTAGTCATTGATTTTGCTTTTTCGCAGTACCGGCTTGCGCTGGCAATCTCAATTCTGGGCGCGGCCTATCTGTTGCATGGGCGATACAGAGCAATTTCTTTTGCTTTGGTGCTGACTTCTTTACTCATACATTCTGGAACAACATTGTTCATTCTGATATATGCAGCGGTCTGGTTGGCTCAATGGCTTTCTATACGTTTCCGGATAGGCTGTTCGACAGTGTTTGCCATACTCTTTGCTGTTGGTGCCTTCATATCGCTTTTGATTGGTCCGTTACGTGAGGCTCTGCTATCGGCGATAGGGGATCGCCGTGCTGAATACCACGATATGTCCAGCTCTTTGTTGTACTCCTTGTTCTGGATAGCTTTGCTTATCCCCTTTTATTTAGGTCGTCGATATTTAGTGACATTAGATTATGCACGTTATGCGCTGGTAATCGTTTCTATCGTTTTCGTGAATGTATTTCATGGCGGATATTCAACAAGATTTCTGGCTGCTGCATTTCCAGGTCTTGTTTCTGCAGTTTTAAGTTTGCACGGCGTAATAAAAATAATGATTTTAGTCCTGTTTATTGTCTATGCTGTGTTTCAATGGTTGTATTGGCTCCGCTTATTGAGTGGTTAATGGAAACTGTTCATATTATCTCTGGCCTCAACGACGGCGGTGCGGAGGCGGTTCTGTACCGTTTGTGCAGCAGTGATAAAGCAGCAGAACATTATGTCATTTCATTGATGGATGAGGGTAAATATGGTGCTTTGTTGCGTGAGGCCGGGGTGCAGGTATCTTGTCTGAGCATGCCACGGGGCAGGGTCACGTTAGGTGGCCTGTGGCGACTGTGGCGATTGCTGCGTCAGATTCGTCCGCAAGCAGTGCAGACGTGGATGTATCACGCTGATCTGGTTGGTGGAGTGATTGCCCGTCTGGCTGGAGTAAAACAAGTGTTTTGGGGAATCCACCATACCACGCTGCATGCTGGGCAATCCAGACGTTCTACAATTTGGGTCGCCAGATTATGTGCTCGTATCAGTTCCTGCCTGCCTTCAGCCATCATCTGCTGCGCGCAGAAAGCCCTGGAAGCACATCGTGAGCTGGGTTATGCAGCAGAAAAATTACGAGTGATTCCCAATGGTTACGATCTGGTTCGTTTTCGTGTCGATGAAGATGCGCGTGTACGGTTGCGTACAGAATGGAATACAGGTAGCCGCTGGCTGATCGGTATGGTAGGGCGGTTTGATCCACTGAAAGACCATAAAAATCTGCTGGATGCATTGGCGATTGTTAAGTACCGTGGCGTGGATTTTTGCTGTGTGTTGGCTGGCCGTGGCCTGGATCAGAA
>LNBX01000016.1 GCA_001567275.1 Bacteroidetes bacterium OLB10 | reverse complement strand
CAGTGTAGTGTAACCAAGGGTTGTACTTCAGTATCCAATACAATTGCAGTGACAACAGGCGGCAACTTACAGGCTACGATAACACCATCTGTTACGCAGGAGCTATGCCAGGGCGACAGTGTAGAGTTCATTGCAAGTGCAGGGAACAGCTATCAGTGGATGAAGGACGGACAACCAATATCAGGTGCAACAGGTCAGACGTATATGGCCAACGGTTCAGGCAGTTACGCAGTAGTTGTAACGACCACATGCGGCACAGCAACATCAGATTCAGTAATGGTGAATGAGATAAATTTAACTTCGCATATAACTGCATTAGGTTCAACAGAAATTTGTCCTGAGAGTAATGTTGTTTTGCAAGCTGATACAGGTGTTGGATATTCCTATCAGTGGTTGAAAGATGGTAATTCAATTAGTGGCTCAACCCAATATTTCATTGCAGCTTCAACAGCAGGAAATTATTCAGTGTTGGTAACCAATACCTGTGGATCACTTATATCGAATATTATTACTGTGAGTTTAATTAATCCTGATACTTCAGTTGTACCGGCAGGCACCACCGGAGTATGTAGTGGTACGTCACAGGTATATTCAGTGATTCCTTCACCGGGAGCTACATATCAATGGTACAGAAACAATAAAATTATCAATGGAGCTACCAATAACAGTTTCAGTGCCACAAGTTCCGGAAGCTATTATGTAATAGTAAATGACGGTGGATGCCCTGAGAAAACATCAAATGTTGCCATCTTAAGTGTTCAAACAAATCCAACTCCTACAATCACTTCTTCAGCTGGTTCAACTATTTGTACCGGTTCATCTTCTATTCTTACTTCCAACACTTATGCTGGAGTAACGTATCAATGGCAGTTGAACAGTACTGATATTCCGGGTGCAACAGCTCAAACGTATGAGGCTACCATATCTGGTACTTATAGAGTTAAACAAACTTATAATGGATGTTCTCGTTATTCAGCAAAGTCTAAACTCACATTTGTAAGTTGTAGGATAGATGGCACAGATGGAAATGTAACTGATAACCCAACAATTATAGTTTCTCCGAATCCATTTAATTCATATACAGTTGTTGAACTAAAAGGGTATGCTTCTGATGCTGATCTTGTGTTGTATGATATCTTAGGAAAGGAAATTTTACGCATGAAAACAGCAGAAGGATATGCACGAATTGATAGATCTGATTTAGTTTCCGGAGTTTACATTATGAAGATAATTGATGGTAAAGGAAATACAGTGGCAAGACGATTGATTGCAGAGTAAAAAGTGTGAATAACTTTAACGGAAATCCGGCTTAAAAAAGGCCGGATTTTTGTTTTTTAGCAGTTAATATTTCTTGAACCATTTACTGTTTTTTTCGTAAAAAAACCATGAGACATAAATTTTTGTTGCTGACATTATTTTTGGCATTTTCCAAATTGATAATTGCCGACAGTACATTTGTTCAGTTACATGATAGCTGGAAGTATTTTGATTCCGGATATGAACCTGCACCAAACTGGAAAACAACTGCATATAATGATTTATTATGGACAGCAGGATTTGGAGAATTAGGCTATGGTGATGGAGATGAGAATACGGTTGTAAGTTATGGTTCTGATCCAAATAACAAATATGTTACAACGTATTTCAGAAAAACTTTTTTTATTTCTGATCCATCTGACTTTGCATCTTATCACCTGAGTCTTTACCGCGATGATGGAGCCATTGTTTATCTGAACGGAAATGAAGTGTTTCGGTCAAACATGACAGCAAGTTCAGTCAGTTATTCCACACTTGCATATTCTGATGCAGTTGATGATGGCGCTGTTCCTCAAACAATAGTTTTGCTGCCAACTGCATTTCAGTCGGGGGTTAATGTAATAGCCGTAGAAGTACATCAGTATGATCAGGCAAGTTCAGATTTGTCTTTTGATATGGAACTGACCGGCTTTGGATATTACGTTCCAATATTGGTGAGGCAACCTTATTTACAAAAAATATCCTCCAATGCTGTTACAGTGAGATGGAGAACAGATGTGCCCTGTTATTCAGAAGTGAAGTATGGTAATCATCCTGATTCTTTGCAGATGCATGTAGTAGATTCTGCTTTGGTGACTGAACACGAATTAAGCATTGCAGGATTGCAACCTCAGCAAAAATATTTTTATGCCGTAACAGACCTCACGACTGTATTGCAAGGTGATTCCTCCAACTTTTTCCCTACAGCACCTGCAACGGGACAGGAGAAACATTCACGTATTTGGATAATGGCGGATACAGGAGTGAATACGGTAGATCAGAATACAGTAAGAGATGCATTTCTGAATTATAACAACAATGCACCCTTGGATATGCTTTGGATGTTGGGTGACAATGCATACATGGCCGGCACTGATCAGGAATATCAGGATGCTTTTTTTCAGAATCATTACGAAGATATTCTTAAAAATATTCCATTATTTACAATTGCAGGTAATCACGAAAACTATTCTTCTGATGCACTTACACAAACAGGGCCTTACTACGACATCTTTTCTTTACCTGACAATGGCGAATGTGGCGGAGTACCTTCAGGCAGTGAAGCCTATTATTCGTTTGACTATGGACAAATACATGTGATTGCTTTAGAAGCCAACACACCAAGTTTGTTATTGCCCGGAAGTCCAATGCTTGCATGGATGACTAACGATCTTGCTGCTACTTCGCTAAAATGGAAGGTTGTTATAATTCATAATCCTCCATATTCCAAGGGTGGACACGATTCAGATATAGAAACGGATTTAATACAGATAAGACAAAATATTATGCCCGTACTGGAGCAGTATAAAGTCGATCTGATACTTTGCGGACATAGCCATGTGTATGAGCGAACTTATTTTATTAATGGGCATTATGGAGTATCATCAACTTTCAATTCAGGTATGATGGTAGACAGTACAGGAGGTGCATTGCCTGCACCATATCTGAAACGATCTTCAAAAAATTATGATGGCATTGTTATGGTTCAGGCAGGATGTTCCGGAGTAATTGATAATGTAAGTTCGGGTTGGCCGCATCCTGCAATGCGATCTTATTATGATGCAAGTCTTGGTTCCTTGTTAATGGACATCAATCATGACACACTTACTGTAAAATTTATTGATAATACAGTTAACAACCCGCAGGTTCTTGACGAATTCAGTATAGTAAAGAAATGTGACTTTACTGCAAATTTGATTACACCTTTTACAAAGTTGTGTATGAGTGATCCTTCGATTATTTTACAAGGAACACCTTCAGGAGGATTTTTTACCGGAGCCGGTATAACAGATTCAATTTTTAGCCCTTCAGCTGCAGGTGCAGGAATTCATCAAATCACTTACACGTATCAAAATTCACAGGGTTGTAATGTGTCGGATTCGGTTACATTGCAAGTGCTGAATGGAGTTCCAGCTATGCCTTCTATTCAGACAAATAGCCAATGGGTATGCCCACCTTCAACAGGTGAAGTACTAACTATCAATGCTGTTGCAGAGGCAGATGATTACCATTGGGGTGGAGTTAACTATATACATATTAAATCTTCAACAAACGATACAATTTTGAAATTTGATATTACTGCAATTCAACCTTCTTATAAAGTTTGGGTTTATGCAGATAATATTTGTGGCAGCAGTGCTGCAGATACAATTATACTCACATCACAACGCAATTACCCATTGGTAATGAGTGGACCATCAGTTGCATGCACGAATGATACACTCAGTTTTGTAATCAGTTCACTCACTTCTCTCGCAACCACCTGGTGGGGTGCAACTGACGGAATAAATATCAACGGAATGATTCCTCCGGTGACACTTGTCAATCAGTTAACGGCATCAGCAACGTTTGATAGTAGTTTTGTGAATGGGAAAATTTGTGTTGCAAACAAAGAATCATGCCTTAGAAATATCCATGCATCCTGTATCAGCCTGTCATCCGGTCCACCGGTTCCATCTGTTATAACAGGGCCAGGTGCTGCTATTGCTGGCAATACAGGTTTGGTTTACTCCGTAAATCCCGTTACCGGTGCTATAGGGTATGATTGGAATGTCCCAAGCAATGCAGTTATTACATCAGGGCAGAATACCAATTCGATTACCGTTGATTTTCTGAGTGGATTTACAGGAGGTATCATCAGTGTTAAAAGTTTAAGTGATTGTGCTGAAAGTGCAGCATCCATGAAACTGATACGCTCTTATTCTTTACCATTTACCAATAATGCTCTGCCGGTAACTCGGTCAATGGAATCAGTGGGTAGGGAAAATTCATTGATTCTTTTTCCTAACCCGGTAAAAGACAAGTTACAAATAATATTTGGAGATTCCATTAATCAGACAATTGAGGTAAACATTAGAGATATCAGTGGTAAAATGATAAAAACTGAACTGCTCAAAAACGCAGAAGAACAAGGTTATTTTTCAATGGATGTTTCGCAGCTAAGTAATGGATACTACTTTATCAGTATCAGCAGCGGACTGCAAATTTTACGCTCAGGTTTTATTAAAAATTAATAAAACTATCTTGGAATTTTTAGTATTACAGTGGTTCCTTCATCCTGTTTACTTTTTAGTTCCACGGTAATATTTAACAATGCAGACAAATCAGAAATAATAATGTATCCCAATCCAAAACCATGTTTTCCTGCTGACATTTCAGGCTGAGGGATAATTTCTTTATTCAGGATTTTTCGGATTCGTGTTAATTGCTCTTCGGCAATGCCACTACCGTTATCTTCAATTTTAACAATATAATCGGTTGAATTGTCAGCTGAAGAAAATTCAATTTTGCCATTCATAGTAAATTTGATGGCATTTGATACGATATTGTGAAGGATAATTGACAGAATATTTTCGTCACACTGAATGATATCGTCATGCGAAATGGAGTTAACAATGATACTTCCGTTGCTAGCTGCAATATCCTGAAGCTGTTCGGTGATTTCTTCTGTTAATGCTCCAATAGCAACATTGGATTTCTTTACTTCAATTCTTTTATTCTGTTGTTTAATCCATAATAAAATATTCTGTGCATTGTCGTGCAGTTTTTCAGAAGTATTGCGAATTTCACCAAGAAGAGTATGCAATTGTTCATTGTCTAAACTGGTATTTTCTGTGGAACTTTTACGGGCAACCATACTGATAAACCGCAGGGGTGTTACAATGTCATGAGACAGGATAGAAATCAATTTGTCCTTCAGGCTTACAGAATGAATCAAAGCGTCATTAGCCTTCATTAGTTCTGCAGTTCTGTGGCGAACATTTTCTTCCAACAGAATATTTTTTCGTGTAACATTTCTTGCATAAATTTTGGCGGCAGTTATAATAATCAATATCGCAATCAAAATCATGAGTAACCAGAACCATATCTGCTCATATAGCTTTTTCTCTATAGTAAAATTGAACGATGCAGTGATAAATTTTACATTATCATTCAAACCATTTTGTTTACGGATAATAAATGTATAATGACCTGATTTTAGTCCTGAAAAATCCACAGAGGTTTGGGTAGGAGGGAGTGCTAACCATTTATCGTTATAGCCTTTAAGCATGTATTCTCGATTCAGGTTGTCCGCATTGCCCCAGAATGGACTTGAAAATTCAACACGTATTGTTTGTGTATTGGAAGGGAACAAAAGTGCAGAGTCCTTGTTAAACTTTTTACCATCAACTATTATTTTGTCTATACTGATAGGCAAATCAAATTTGGCATCAACAATGTTTTCAGGTTTAAACCAAACCAGGCCTTCAACATTTGGTAAAGACACATATCCATTCATTAGCCTGAGATAGGTAGGCTCACCACCACCATTAAATTCGGGATTGATAATGCCGTTTTCTTCGTTATATTGTATAAATGGAATGGTATAAGTAGTATCAGAAAAATATTTTTTAAGATCACTGAATTTTGTTTTGAACAAACCGGTATTGGTCATCAGCCATACAAAATCATTCTTGTCACGGATAAATGCATGCACTTGTTTCAAAGCATCTTTTTCGCCCGCAGGCATCAACTTTACAATGTTATCATGGTACATAAAATAACCCCGTCCGAATGTGCTTATCAGCGCATAGTCATCAAGTACAGTAAAATGATAAGTATATTTTGTAGAGAGGGCATGAATTGTATCCAATGCTCCGTTTGTTGTATTATAACGATAAATACCTGTATAACTGCATATCCAAAGTTTGTTTTCAAGTCGTTGTATTTGTAATATATTGAAGTTCGACTGATTGTTGTCGAAAGTGTAAATGTGCTTTATAGAATCATTCACTACACAGCCAAAACTTTTTACCATACCTACCCAAAGTGAGTCACCTTCTTCATAGTAGCAGAGTGGAATCTCTCCTGTAGGGTTGTAAATTATTTTTTTTCTGCCGGTTGAAGGATTGAAGCAAACTAAATCGCTATTTTGTACGTACCAGAAATTATTTCTTTTGTCAACAAAAATGTTTTCTGAATAATTTCTGATAAGATTAAACCGGCTTTTCTTGGCACCATGTATTGTGAATTCACGGTTCCATTCAGTGTAAATGGTATTGCTGTCTAATGCTACCTGACAAAAATAGGAATTGTTGGTCCCTGCTTCAGGTTTATCATATTCCAAAGTCTTAAAGCAATTTTTCTTGTAAACAAACAAACCCTTAATATCAGTAGAAATAAGCACTTGCTGCTCTGCTTTCCGGTAAATAACAGAAGTGATTAAAGTATTTTGAGGTAAAGAAGAAATAATTTCTGCAGTGATAATGTGGTTAGGATTTAAACTGTCTGTCTCAATTTCATAAAGGCTGAAATCGTATTGAAAACATGGATCGGAATTATTGCTGTTCCAGTATAGGCGAATAATTTTATCTATAGAGATATTATTGGTGTTTAATATGCCTGATAAAGTACAGGGTTCAACTTGCCAGGTGGATAGGTTTAAACGACTCAGGCGATTATTGTCGTGAAAAAAATAAATCTGATTAGCTGAACTGAAAAATTTTCTCTGTTTAAATTGGGTAAGGCTTAACTCCTTTATTTTCTGTTTACCATTAAACCAGGCTACACCATTATTGGTTTTGACTATATATTCTTTGTCTGTTGACAGGAAACATAGTGAGAGGATTTAAATCCCACTCTTTGTCAACCGTTTCATTAACATGAGGTGTTGTAAGTTCAATGTAGGTTTTAATGTCTGGTAAAACACCTTTAATGTTCAGGTAATTTAATGCATTGTCATTTCCTTCACGTATAGTATCAACAACATTATTATCAAAGTGAATAATATATCCGCTCGCATCCATAAAGTATTTTTCACCGGTGAGCGTTTGATTGATGAATACATTTGGGAAAGGAGTTTCAGAGGTATTTATTTTTCTGAAATTATTTCCGTCAAATCTTAAAAGTCCATTGCTGTAGGCTATCCAGAGAAAGCCGTCTTTAGCCAGAAAAATTTTTATCAGATTATTTTCGGGTAATCCGTTTTTAGTAGTATAATTATATACATGAAAATCATTTTGTGCAATTAATCCTGCACATAAAAACAATAAACCTATTGTCAGTGCAATCGTTTTTCTGAATATCATTATCCCACCGGAAGATTATATAGCCTTGCAGAATTTTGCAGGTCAATAATATTGTTTACTCCTATTTTGTCGAAAATTCTGGCTTTAAATGTTGCAACGGTATTGGATTTCAGGTCAAGTCTTGAAGCAATTTCTTTAACACCTTTGCCCTTCAGCAGCATCAGCAAAACTTCCATTTCTCTCTCTGATAAATTTTCAAAAGGATTTTCTTTTTTCTTACTGTTTTCGTTACTTAACTGATTTGTCAGATTCTGACTGATATATTTTCGGCCGCTGAAAAATAATTCCATTGCACGTATGACTTCATCTTCACTGCATTGCTTATTCAGATATCCGGCCGCGCCCAGTTGCAACATACGTTTACCAAAAATATCTTCGGGACTCATGGAATAAATCATCACCGGCAAAGTGGGATATTTTTGATGTATCTCGCCAAAAATTTCCAGGATATTTCCATCAGTAAGTTGCATATCGAGAATAAGATGGGTAAATGCTGTATGCTTGAGAGTTGATTGAATTCCTTTTGTCGAATCAGTTTCAGTTATTTTTAATTTTTCCGAAATGTGTTTCCAATAAAAATTTTAATCCTCTTCTGATTATGACATGGTCATCAGCTATAAGCAGTGAAATATTTGAATACGACATTGATTGTATTTAAATTGAG
>LNBX01000015.1 GCA_001567275.1 Bacteroidetes bacterium OLB10 | reverse complement strand
TACACTACAGAACAAAGGCACAGCACAGGTAACAGTACTTGACCTGAGCGGCAGAGTAGTGATGACACAGACACAATCTGCATCAGAAGGCAGAAACACTATGCAGTTAGACCTGAGCAGAGTAGCTAAGGGAGCGTACATGCTGAATGTACAAACCCAGAGCGGCAACAATCAGGTAAGAATTGTAGTGGAATAACACAGCAGTCGGAATACTGATTAATAAAGAGGAGAGCCTGCGAGAATTCGCAGGCTCTTTTTTTTTACTACGGCAACTGATTTCATTGCAAACGGAGTTAGAACCAACATCATTAGTTTTATTGAAAAGTAATTTTAATTCGAAAGAACTGAACTATTTGCATTTAATGAGTCAAATCGGCAGATAAAGGCACAATTTACAGATAGTCTGATTTTGTTAATTTTGCAACTCTAAAAATCTGTTTTGGGAGAGTCAGAAATATCAGTTGCAAAAATTTTATTTTCAAAAAAAATTCCTTTTTGCATATATCGTTTTCCAGGTAAAAAAAATTTTCATCTGGCAATTGATGCTGCATTTGTTGAACCTAAAGAAAGAAAAACGTTATGGTTTTCTCCATTTGACCCCTCAGGAATAAATAAAGAAATTTTTTTTAGTGTATTGAACGAAGACGAATTGACGTCATCATTTATAAGCGAATTGCAAGTAATACCATTGCAGCAAAAAGCAGTGGCAGAACTACCTGAAGAAACAACCAAGGAAAATTATTTTCGGAGCTTCAAAAATTTTTTACAGGAGATTGAAAGTGGCGAATTGAAAAAGGCAGTGTTGTCGAGAGTGATTTATCAAGATAAACCTACAGACTTTCATCCCGTTGATTTTTTTCTGAAACTGGCAACAGATTATTCAGATGCATTCGTTCACCTGTCGCAACACCCTGATTCAGGAATGTGGATAGGAGCAACTCCGGAACTTTTAATACAGAAGTCTGCAGCGCAACTACACATCATGGCATTGGCCGGAACGCAGGCACGACATCATCCAGCAACTCCTTACCAATGGAGACCAAAAGAAGAAGAAGAACACCTGATGGTGAGCGAACACGTTGAAACAATACTTCAACAGTTTAATTGTAAAACACTGAAAAAAGAAGGACCATACACCATTGAAGCAGCACAGGTAGCACATTTGAGAACGGATTATACTGCCGAAGGAAAAAATGTGGACATAAAAACTTTTCTTAAAAAGTTGCATCCAACACCTGCTGTGGGTGGTTTGCCTGTAGAAAAAGGACTGGAATGTATTCGGAAATTTGAAGGTTATAACCGCAGTTATTATTGCGGTTTTATAGGTGAAACTGATTTTAAGGATGATGCACATCTGTTCATCAATCTTCGCTGTTTGCAGGTTGGTGCAGATAAACTTGCTGTTTATGCAGGTGGTGGCATTACTGCAGCTTCAAACGCTGAAGCGGAGTGGAATGAAACCATTCTGAAAAGTAAAACAATGACCAATAAACTTCTAACACAAACACCGCTGAAGCATGGAATTGTCGGATAAGAAAGGTGTTCAGCATATAGTGATGGCATTGGCTGCTTTGGGTTTGAAAGAAGTAGTGATATGTCCCGGTTCGCGCAATGCTCCTTTGGTAATTTCGTTCAACCGTCACTCTGCTTTTAAGTGCACCAGCATACGTGATGAGCGCAGTGCAGCATTTTTTGCATTAGGGAAAGCAATTGAATTAAAACAACCCGTTGCCATATTATGCACCAGCGGTTCGGCAGCTTTGAATTTTGCACCTGCTATTGCAGAAGCATATTATCAGCGGATTCCACTGATTGTGCTCACAGCCGACCGTCCTAAAGTTTGGACCGGTCAGGGCGATGGACAAACCATCAATCAAACTGACATCTATAGAAATTATATCAGAAAAAGTTTTGAGATAAATGGTGACGCTGCCTCTGAAAATGATTTGTGGTATATAGATCGTTGCCTGAGCGAAGGATTTAATATTGCTGCATATTCTGATAATGGACCTGTACATTTTAATATTCCGGTGAGTGAACCTTTGTATAGCACAACTGCAGCAGATGAAAATAAATTGCCTAAGGTGTTCAGAGAGATTTCTACTGAAAAACACATCCCGGAAAAAGACATAGAGTTGTTGGCTAAACAATTTTCTGAATGTAAAAAGGTGATGCTATTGGTTGGACAACATAAGCCTGATGAAAAGTTGCAGGCAATCACCGAACAACTTGCATCTTTTGAAAATGTAGTTGTATTAACTGAATCAACTTCCAATATTCATCATTCCGGTTTTATCGAGAATATTGACAGATGTATTACTCATTTAAACGATAAGGAAGCGAAATCATTCATGCCTGATTTGCTGATAACAGCAGGTGGAGCAGTTGTTTCCAAGAGAATAAAAAAAATGTTGAGAGATGCTTCTCCAAAATACCACTGGAATATTCATCCTTGCGATTCAGCAATGGATACTTATCAGGCACTGACAAGTGCTATTGCTTTAGAACCGAATATTTTTTTCGAACAAATCTTACCAAACATTCAACCAACATCTTCTGATTATAATTTGCAATGGAATAAGCTGAAGAGCGAGAAAGAACAGGCGCATAAGCAATTTTGTGCAGATGTGGCATACAGTGATTTTAAAGTATTCGAAACTGTTTTTAAAACAATACCTTCTTCAACACATCTGCATCTGGCTAACAGTTCAGTTATCCGCTATGCACAGTTATTTGATAATTCAAAAATAGCATCCACATGGAGCAACAGAGGCACCAGTGGCATTGATGGCAGCAGCAGCACAGCAGTTGGTGCAGCAGCATCATCACCTGATAAGGACTTTGTTCTCATCACAGGTGATGTTGCATTTCACTATGATAAAAATGCATTCTGGACAGAGACACCGGTTGAAAATTTGAAAGTGATCATTATCAATAATGGCGGAGGAGGAATATTCAGAATCATTCCGGGGCCTGATAAAATTGAGGAGAGAGAAAGATTTATTGAAACATCCATGGCAACAAATGCCGGGCATCTTGCAGCACATTATGGATGGAATTATTTAGTTGTGAAAAATGAACAACAGCTTGAGCCTTTGCTGAAAGAATTTTTTGCTCCTTTAACAACCAAAACAATTTTAGAAATTTTTACGGATGCAAATCAGAATCCTTTAGTTTTGGAGCAGTACTGGAAATTTTTAAAAGAAAAAAAATAAAAGCATGAGTGCAAAATGGACAACAATCAGGGAATATAGCGACATTACATTCAGATATTGTGATGGCGTAGCCCGCATTGCATTCAACCGGCCTGAAGTTAGAAATGCATTCAGACCTGAAACAGTATCTCAGTTGCTGGAGGCATTGGTATATTGCCACGAGTCGCAGGAAATTGGTGTAGTACTTATCAGTGGCGAAGGACCTTCGCCAAAAGATAATGTGTGGGCATTTTGTTCGGGTGGCGACCAAAGAGTACGATCCAAGACAGGATATAAAGGAGGCGATGGCATCAATCGTTTCAATATTTTAGATGTGCAGCGCGAAATTCGTTTTATGAATAAGGTGGTGATTGCTGTTGTTCCAGGCTGGGCTGTAGGTGGCGGACACAGCCTGCATGTGGTGTGCGATTTAACTCTTGCAAGTAAAGAACATGCTATCTTTAAACAAACAGATGTAAATGTTGCAAGTGTGGATGGCGGTTTTGGCTCTGCTTATCTTGCACGACAAATCGGGCAGAAGCGTGCAAGAGAAATTTTCTTTTTAGGACGATCGTATTCAGCACAGGAAGCTTACGATATGGGTATGGTAAATGCTGTAGTGCCACACGATAAGTTGGAGGATACTGCCTTTGAATGGGCACAGGAAATTTTAACCAAAAGCCCAACTGCCATTAAAATGGCAAAGTTTGGATTCAATCTGATTGATGACGGATTAGTAGGTCAGCAGGTATTTGCAGGAGAAGCTACGCGGTTAATTTATACCACTGAAGAAGCTGAAGAAGGCAGAGATGCATTTCTCGAAAAAAGAAAACCTGATTTTAAAAAGTTTCCTAAATTTCCCTGATATACATGGCATCGCTGTCGGCCTGGTTAATATCGTTCAGGTTAAGAACCTTACCTCTTGCATTGTCTGCAATTATTACCGGAAGTTTTTTGGCAGCTTACAAAAACAGTTTTCACAGTGATGTATTTATTCTGGCAGCTTTAACAACATTGTTTTTGCAGATATTGAGTAATCTGGCAAATGATTATGGCGATACGGTTTCGGGAGTAGATAATCAGGAAAGAATAGGACCACAAAGAAGTTTGCAGGCAGGTGCAATCACCATGAAGCAAATGCGAACAGCCATCATTGCTTTTGTAATTCTTTCCTTGATTTCGGGAATTGCATTAATTGTTGTTGCAATGAAAGGAATGAAACTGACTTATAGTTTCTTATTTCTTGTACTTGGTATTGCTGCCATTGCATCAGCACTGAAATATACCATAGGTAAAAACCCTTATGGTTATGTAGGATTGGGTGATGTTTTTGTGTTTTTGTTTTTTGGACTTGTTGGTGTTATGGGAACTTACTTTTTACATACCCATCAGTTTACAGTAATGGAATGGTTGCCTGCAATTTCAATAGGATGCTTCAGCACAGGAGTATTGAATTTGAATAATCTGAGAGACAGAGTAAATGATGCGGCTTTTGGAAAACAAACAGTAGTTGTAAAATTAGGAGTGAACAAAGCAAAGGTGTATCATGCAGCATTGCTGATAACAGGGATGATGGCCACTGTTGTTTATACACTTTTGACAGACCCATCCATCATCCGGTGGATTTACTTAATTTCATTTGCCGGAATAATCAGAAGTATTTGGGCAGTACAAAAAAATGAATCGCCAGAAGCATTGGATCCTGAATTAAAAAAGTTAGCCATCAGCACATTGTTGTTTTCACTTTTATTTGGAGCAGGTTTGATTTTTTAAGAGTGAAAGTTATGCAATGTTATTTTAAGAAATATACTTTACACTTTAAGAAACCGGGAGGCACATCCAGAGGAGTGTTGCATCATAAAGACACTTATTTTATTTTTTTGAAACAAGGTGATAACATTGCCGTGGGTGAGTGTAACCGGTTTGCAGGACTTTCTTGTGACGACAGAGAAGGCTATGAACAAAAACTTCAGGAAGTATGTAACCGGTTACCTAATGAAAAAGAAGCATTGCTAATTGAATTATCAGAATGGCCATCCATATACTTTGGAGTAGAAACCGTTTTAAAAGACTGGCATAACAACTGCCAGCGCATTATTTTTCCTGAAGTAATTTCAGAAAATGGTTTTTCGATTCCGGTGAATGGATTGATTTGGATGGGCAGCAAAGATGATATGCTGCAACAGATTAAATCAAAATTGAGTGAAGGTTATACATCGGTTAAGTTAAAAATTGGTGCTATTGATTTTAATACAGAATTGAATTTGATTCAATTCATCCGACAACAGATTAATGCAAATGAAGTAGAAATACGACTCGATGCCAATGGAGCTTTTTCTTTTGGCGAGGCAAAAGAAAAACTGAAACAACTTTCTGAATACGATATCAGTTATATCGAGCAACCAATCAGAGCAGGACAGTGGCAGGAAATGGCAGCACTTGCAGAAAATTCACTAATTGCCATTGCACTGGATGAAGAACTGATTGGTATTAACACCCAACATGAAAGAGAGAAATTAATCAAGTGCATACAACCGCAATTGCTCATTCTGAAACATGCACTTATAGGAGGATTTAGTGCTGCCGATGCATGGAAAAAACTGATTGTTGAGAGTGGTGGAGATTGGGTAATCACTTCAGCACTCGAAAGCAATATTGGATTGAATGCAATCGCACAATATACAGCGCTTGAAAAATCAGAATATGTGCAAGGTCTGGGCACAGGTCAACTTTTTACCAATAACTTTCCATCACCTTACAATGTTGACCACAATGGATTGCACTATCACCCACAGCAGCAATGGGATTTATCGGCATTGTTATGAATTTTAAAGATTACACTCAACTGAAATTAAACGGCCGTCATTTTAATGGTGATGAAATAATAGCCTATTGCAACGCTAGTAAATCGAATAATTTAAAAATGCTTGGTGACTTTATCACGGAATGGTTGTCGCCTGAAACAACCATGAAACTGCAAACAAGTGGCTCAACAGGAACACCAAAAATAATTACCGTTGAAAAAAATCAAATGTTGCAGAGTGCAAAAGCTACGACTCAGTTTTTTGGTTTTGAAGAAGGACAAAATGCTTTGTTGTGTTTGCCGATAACCTACATAGCAGGCAAAATGATGGTGGTGCGTGCATTGTTCAGCAAGTTGAATTTAATTTGTGTGGAACCTGATGAAGCACCATTAAAGAAAATTCCTGAAAATACATTCATTGATTTTGCACCGCTTACACCTATGCAATTAAATGATACTGCCAACAGCTCATCAGTAAAAACAATTTTGTTGGGAGGCAGTGCGGTAAGTTCAAAGCTTGAATCAGCAATTCAGGAATTAGAATCTCAAGTCTATCATGGTTATGGAATGACAGAAACACTGAGTCATGTTGCATTGCGAAAAGTGAATGGAGAAGATAAATCAGAAATATATCAGGCATTACCCGGTGTTAAGTTCAGTACAGATGAAAGAGGTTGTTTGGTAATTTCTGTTCCTTATCTGAATGAAAGAATTATTACAAACGACATAGTCACATTGCTGAATAATTATTCATTTATCTGGAAAGGAAGAGCTGACAATATCATCAACAGTGGTGGAGTAAAGCTTTTTCCTGAAAGTATTGAGCTGAGAATATCGGCCTTGTTGGAAGAACCGTTTTTTGTTGCCGGTATGCCCGATAATTTATTAGGCGAAAAGCTGTGTATGTTTATCGAAGCTCAAAAATTCGATACCGAAAAACTGGAACTCTTAAGAGACAATCTTAAAAAAGTTTTGGATAAGTATGAAATTCCAAAAGAGATTTTATTTGTAAATAAGTTTCAGCGTACTTTATCTGATAAAATTCAGCGACAAAGCACCATACTTACATTTCTCAGCACACTTTAATAATTGATTTTTTCCGCGTCAGATAAAATCATCAGCTTATTATTTTGCCAGAAACTCACGTATAATTTTGAATTCCAGTTCAGGTTCTTCCACCTGCGGGTTGTGACCTGATTTTTCGAACATCACAAATTGCGCCTGCGGGCAATATTGCTTGTATTTAACTGCCATTGTTGGTACACTTACTCTGTCGAAACGGCCGGCAACTACCAGCACCGGCATTTTTAAATCCTTCAGTTGCTTGCGCACATCGAAGCGGTAAATATCATTACCAACAATAAAATCGCCATCAGCACCAACTAACTGGTAGTAAAGTTTTGTGTTGAAACGGTTGGGGTAATGAGAATCTAAACTTTTTGTAAATTTCTCAGGGTTATAAGCATATAAGAAACCATAAGGTACTTCGCCATAAATCTTAATATGCTCAGGGTCGCTGGAGATGGCTCCTGCATCACGCACAGCCATCAGTCGCTCCCATACTTCAGGATAGTTTTCTTTGATTTCGCGATTGCTGTTATCATCATTCTCCTGCCACATGCCACCACTGTAAAAACCATTGGCAATAATCAAATGCTTTACATGATTGCCGTATTTGATGGCATACAATTGTGCAACCACACTGCCGTATGAGTGACCGAGAATATTTATTTTGTCATAGCCCATTGCTTTCCGCAACCCTTCAATGTCATCAACATCGCGTTCAATTGAATATTCAGTAACAACTTTTGCTGTATCTGATTTTCCTCTGCCAAAATTGTCAATGTAAATTAAAGTACATGCATCCTTGAGCGGACTAAAACTATGCATACCTACATGAGAGCCTCCGGGTCCTCCTGAAACAAGAAACAGTGGATCACCTGTGCCTTCTTTCTCTGTCCAGAGATTGGCTCCGTTTACTTTATAAAATTTACCTTCTGGATGAACAAATTGTGCAGTTGACAAATAACTGCTGAACAGCAAGGCAATAAATATTTTTAGTTTCATACTCAAAACTATTAAGTGAATGAATAAATAAATAATAATGCAAGTATATGCATTGCGACTGAAGATTGTCTTAATGTTAAGTTATTTCATCGGTTTCAGATTAATGAAGTCAGCATAAAAAAACCCGAAGTAGAGTCGGACTTCGGGTTTTACCATTCAAACTGTAAGTATGACACCAAACATTTGAAAAAAAGGGTTAGTACAGGTGCTGTGCTAAACAGGTTTGTTTGATTGTAAAGATAATATCAGGAGAATAAAATCAACAATAGATAATGTACTACATGCACTATTAATGTATGAATTGCATTGGCTGTGTACAACCTGCACTGTGAATGTATAAATGGCATAAAAAACGGTCAAAAATCAGCTGAAAAACCGCTTATCTCCGTTTATTTGGGCAAGAAAATCGTCCTTCCGGTAACGGGCAATCTCTATTTTTTTGTCGTCAGACATAATAACATGCCCGGGCTTGTTAAGGCAGAATTTGATGATGTGGTCTATGTTTATCAGATGCGATTTATGAATTCTGAAAAAGCTGAAAGAAGTAAGTGCTTTTTCGTAAACACCCAACTGACGGGTTGAAATGTGACTTTTTCCGGATTGCATAAAAATGTGGGTATAATTACCCTCACCCTCCATGCGTATTATTTCGCGTACCAGTACTACTTCAAAATCTCTGCCTTTGGGCAGGGAAAGTTTCATGTCTTTGTTTGAATCAATTTTGTAATTGTATAGCAGTGTTTCAAGCGAAACAGCGGCATGATGATTCTTATGGTGTTGCTCAAACCTTTTGATGGCACGATGCAGGTTTTCAGGTTGAATAGGTTTGACGATATAATCAATGGCAGCAACTTCATAAGCTTTTAAAGCATAGTCCTGATGACCTGTAATAAAGATAATTCCGAAAAATGGTTTCGGAAAACGTTCAAGCAAATCAAAACTGGTATAGGGAGGCATGTCAATATCCAGAAATACCAAATCAGGTTTAGCATCTTTAATCAGTTTTTCAGCATCGGGCACAGAATGAGCAACACCCACAATAGATAATTGCGGAAAGTCAGCGGCAATACAATCTGTCAGCAAATGTACCTGTCGCTCATCGTCATCAACCAACACTGTTTTTATCACGGCATAAATTTAAATTAATTCCCTTTAAAATCACAACTGCAAAAAGCATGTTTTTGGATTGTCAACAGCATTTGCAGGGTGGTTTTCAGAGCGATTCAGTCACTCAGTTGTTACATACTTATTGGTTTGAAAACGGATTTTTCTACTTTCGTGCTTCCAAAAAAAATAGGTTATGTTTAAACGCTTTTTACTGTTGCCATGTTTTTGTTTCCTCACCACGAGTATAATTGCAAATAATAAGTTGTTGCAGGAAAATAACTACCGACTTCCACAGGGAATAACATCTGAAGATTATCAGCACGGGAAAATAATTTTTAAAGTAAAGGATCAGTATCGCTCATTGTGTACTTCAACAGGAGTGAATATTCAACCGTTGAATCTGGTGCTTAATAATGCAAAATGTACTTCTGTTGGTAAAGTGTTTGCCGGTAAGGAGAAACCATTGAAGGAGAAGAATGCAATGGGACAGCAGCTAGCTGACCTTAGCCTGATTTATGTGGCAGAGATTGATGCTTCACTTCAGGTAGAAAAAGTCATCAATGCAATGATGGCTACAGGAACATTACTCTATGCGGAACCTTTGTTTATTTATAAAACAAGTTTTACACCTAATGATCCTCAGACAAATTCACAACAATGGTTCATCAATAAAATACAGGCTTACAGCGCATGGGATATTCAACAGGGAGACACCTCTGTAGTTATTGGAATAATAGATACCGGTACTGATTGGGACCATCCGGATTTGCAGAGTAACATTAAGTATAATTATGCCGATCCCATCAATGGTGTGGATGACGATAATGATGGATACATTGACAATTACCGCGGATGGGACATGAGTATGAATGATAATAATCCGATGGTGGATATGAGCGATCATGGTTCACATGTATCGGGTTGTGCCGATGCTGTAACTAATAATGGTACAGGTGTATCAAGCCCCGGATTTAACTGTAAATTTTTACCTGTGAAATGTGCCAACGCCACTTCAGTTTCAACAATTGATCATGGTTATGAGGGAATAGTTTATGCCGCTGACCATGGCTGTCAGATTATCAACTGTTCGTGGGGAGGCGGTGGCGGAGGCAGCTTCGGTCAGGATGCTGTTACTTATGCTTCGGTAAATATGGGCGCACTGGTAGTTTGTTCCGCAGGAAATACCTATTCGGATGTTGCACAATATCCTGCTGCATACAAGTATGCATTCAGTGTTGCAGCAACTAATTCTTCAGATGAAAAATCTTCTTTTTCAACTTATAATTATACCGTAGATATTTCAGCTCCAGGTTCCAATATTTATTCAACGGTTTATAATAATTCTTATACATCTTATGACGGAACATCAATGTCATCACCTATCACAGCCGGATGTGCAGCATTGGTGAAATCACAGTTTCCCTCATATAACAACATGCAGATTGCTGAACAACTTCGTATGACGGCCGACAATATTTATGGCGTATCAGGCAACAGCAATTACATGGATAAATTAGGTACGGGAAGAGTAAATCTTTACAGAGCGGTGAATGAAAACCCCAAAGGTGTTCAGATGGATAATCTGCAGTTTTCAGATAATAATGATCAGGCATTTGTTGCAGGCGATACACTTCATATTTCCGGAGATATCATCAACTTGCTTGCACCATTGAATAATCTTACTGTTACTCTGTCAACAGCATCTCCCTATGTTACCATACTCAACAACACCATCAATCCGGGAGCTATGGCAACACTTGCTGTGCAAAACACTGCTGCAACTCCTTTTACTGTAAAAATCAATAACAATGCTCCTGTAAATTCAAATGTGGTTTTTAAACTGGCATTTACTGATGGCAACCTCATCGTCAATCAGGTTTTCACCGTAGTAGTAAATGTTGATTATATTAATGTGAACATAAATGAAATCGGTACAACCATTACAAGCAAAGGACGATTGTATTACTATGGAATTAACCAAACTTCAGGAATGGGTTTCAGTTTTAATGGAAATAATCTTGTATATGACGGAGGATTGATGATAGGTAACAACAATAAAGTTTCTGACAACTGCCGGGATGGAGCTAATTTTGATGATGATTTTGTAAAACAAATTGCTGTTAAAAGAATTATTCCTTCGGTTACTTCAGAGTATGATCTGACAGCAACCTTTAACGATAACAATGCTCCTGCATCTGACAGACTTAAAGTGTTGGTTAGTCATAAAACTTATGCGTGGAGCACTCCGGGAAATACGCGCTTTATAATAGTTGAATACAATATCAAAAACAATGGAACAAATTCTTTGAACACTTTGTATGCAGGAATTTGCAGTGACTGGGATATTCAGACCTATGCCAACAATAAAGCTGATGAAGATGCTGCTTTGAAAATGGGGTATGCATGGTGCACCGATGCGGGAGGGCTTTATGCAGGAACCAAGTTGCTTACTCCAACACCTTATTTGTGTTACAACATTGACAATGTAACCGGAGGTGGCGGAGGTGTGGATGCTACAAGCAATTTTACAAGTGCTGAAAAATATACCTGTCTTAGCAATTCACGACCACAGGCAGGTAATACGCTGTCAACAGGCAATGATGTGATACAGGTTGTGAGTACGGGTCCGTTTAATCTTGCAGCAGGTGACTCTGTAATTGTTGCATTTGCATTGTTGGCAGGCGACAGTCTTGCAGACCTTCAGCAAAGTGCTGCCAATGCTCAGATAAAATATGATGGTATTACATCAGTCAATAATATTTCTGCAACATCCGGTGGTGGCACAATGCTTCAGATTTATCCAAATCCCGTAATGGGAGATATACAGGTTGCTTATACAGTGAATATAGCGTCAGTTAATACTGTGGAAATAAGTATAACAGATGTTTCAGGACGTACTGTTTACAGAAGGAATATTGAGCATCTTCAACAAGGAAAAAATCAGATTACATTACCCACATCAGGATTAAGTAAGGGAATTTATTTCGTTCGTACAGATGATGGAGAGTCTGTGCTGGTGAATAAAGTTCTGATTAAATAGCAATTGAAGATTAACTGTATCTCTCAGTATTAATTTTAACATGCGTTAAGATTAATTGAGCAAACTATTTTTTAATCTCGCATTATTAAAAAGATAACACTTCAACTATCATGACAACTAAAAGTATTTATCTGATTATTCTGGCAGCAGCAATTACCGGATGCGGACAAACAGAACAAAAGAACAAGAACATGACAAAAGACAATCCATTGTTGGAGAAATGGAGTGGACCCTATAATGGTGTTCCACCATTTGATAAAATAAAAGTAGAGCAATTTGTTCCTGCATTTGAAGCAGCAATGGCAGAAAAGCAAAAAGAAATTGATGCCATTGCCAATAATACTCAGGAACCTGATTTTGCAAACACCATGGATGCTTTGGAACGCTCAGGACAAACGTTGCATAATCTGGAAGCTGTTTATGGTGTATGGACATCCAACATGGGATCACCAGAAATGGATAAAGTGCAGGAAGTTATAGAGCCAAGATTGGCTTCATTTAATGATTCGATTATGCAGAATAAAAAGCTGTTTATGCGAATCGAAAAATTGTATAACGATACGGTCGGCAAAAATTACACAGAAGAACAACAACGTTTGCTGTGGAGATATTACACAAACTATGTACTTTCAGGAGCAAAGCTCGATGAACCAACAAAGAAGAAGGTTGCAGAAATCAATCAGCAGCTGGCAGCACTGTTCACTAAATTCAGACAACATCAGTTAGCTGATGAGAATGATAAATACATAGAAGTAAAATCTAAAGAAGAACTGAATGGTGTCCCCGAGGATGTAATTAATTCTTATGCTGAGGCTGCCAAAGAAAAAAACAAAAACGGTGGATGGCTGATTTCAAATACACGTTCAGCAGTTGAACCGTTTCTCACCTTTGGAACTAACAGACCATTACGCGAAAAAGTGTTTAACATGTTTATCATGCGCGGTGATAATGGCGATGCCAATGACAATAATGCTATTATACCACAGATTTTAAAACTTCGTGCAGAGAAAGCAAAGCTGATGGGATACGCAACATTTGCTCATCTGAAACTGGCAGATAAAATGGCAAAAACTCCAGAGCGTACTCTTGAGTTGATGGAAGCAGTGTGGCCTGCTGCAGTGAACCGGGTTCATCAGGAAGTTGCCGATATGCAAAAGATTGCTGATGATGAAAAAGCTGGGATAAAAATTGAACCCTGGGATTATCGTTACTATGCTGAGAAGGTGAGAAAAGCAAAGTATGACATTGACCAAAATGAAGTAAAAGAGTATCTTCAGTTGGACAAATTGAGAGAAGGAATGTTTTATGTGGCTGGTGAATTATTTAATCTTAAGTTTACTAAGGTGAATGATGTACCTGTGTTTCACCCTGATGTAAGCGTTTATAAAGTTGAAAATAAGAATGACGGAAAGTTTGTAGGATTGTGGTATTTTGATCCTTATGCACGTACAGGTAAACGCTCCGGTGCATGGATGACAGCCTATCGCGAACAAAATACTCTCGATGGAAATGTTACAACGATTGTATCCAACAATTGTAATTTTATCAAAGGAAAAGGAAATGAACCCGTTTTGGTATCATGGGATGATGCAACTACTTTGTTTCATGAGTTCGGACATGCCTTGCATGGATTGTGTTCGCAGGTTAAATATCCTTCCTTATCGGGAACGAACGTAGCAACCGATTATGTGGAATTCCCGTCACAGTTACTTGAACGATGGCTGCCAACTAAACAGGTTTTGCAACAATTTGCACTACACTATAAAACAGGAAAAGCATTGCCTGATGAGTTACTTACCAAGATTAAAAATTCTGCAGAGTTTAACCAGGGATTTCAGACAGTAGAATATCTTGCAAGTGCACTGGTGGATATGAAAATACATCTGGCGGGTGATAAGGAAATTGATCCTAAAAGTTTTGAAAAAGAAACTTTGAAGGAACTGAATATGCCATCTGAAATTGTGATGCGTCATCGCCTGCCGCAGTTCGGCCATATTTTTGCCGATGATGGCTACGCTGCAGGGTATTACAGCTACCTCTGGTCTGACGTTATCAGTGCTGATGCTACCGAAGCATTTACCGGGGCAAAGGATGGTCTTTATGATAAGACAGTAGCCGATAAATTATACCGCAATGTGTTCAGTGTGGGAGCTACTGTGGAAGAGAGTAAGGCGTATCGTTCGTTCAGGGGAAGAGACCCTGAAGTAAACGCATTAATGCGAAGCAGAGGGTTTGTGAAAAAGTAAATTTTTACAGAAAGTTATCTGCAATCTGTCGTTAAAAGATGCAGATAACTATTTCATGGTTTTTACGTATGATTAGATACATTTGTTCAGGACAAAATTCTTCATACGTTGCAGCTATCACGTTATAGGCCTTTATTACTCATCAGTTCGGTAGTTCTGATTGCGGTGGCATTCCTTTTGGAATATACATTGCATCAGAGTGAAAACGATTTTGCCCGTATTACTGTATTTGCCAAGAAAACCCTGCACGAAGAGGAGAAAAAAGCCAATCAGTATGTAGAGTGGCTGGCAAATGTACTCTCACTTCAAACCAGCCCACATGCCATTGACGACAGCCTTACAAAAGCAGCTTTGCGCCCGAAGAGTGATTTCTATTGCTTCGTATATCATAACAATAATCTTATTTATTGGGACAACAACGCTGTGACCTTTTCATACGATCAGGTGAAGAGTGGTATCAATCAGCAGATGATTCATCTTAAGAATGGTTGGTATGAACTGTTTCGTTTCGAGAAAAGAAATATTTCAATCATTGGTTTGCTGCCCATACATACCGGTTACGAAATACAGAATAAGTATCTGCGCAATGAGTTTAATCCCATTTTCGGATTTCCTGAGCATGCACAATTGCAAACCAGTGCTGTACCCGGTACCTATCCCATCATCAGTTCCAATGATAATTACCTGTTCAGCGTAAAGTATAATCCTGTAAACAGTGACCCGGGTAATCAGTGGTATATTGCTCTGATTTATCTGGCTGGTTTTATGATATTGGTAGTATCAATTTATCAGTATGCTATTTACTGGATAAGGCGACTGCCATTTGTTTCATTTGTGATCATTAGTTTACTGATACTGTTAAAGTGGGCAATGCTCAATTACCGACTTCCCGGATTTTTATATGGCATGCCCTTATTCAACCCGAAGTTTTATGCAACATCTTATTTTCTCAATTCACTGGGCGATTTCCTGTTAAGTGCTTCTGTGTTTTGTTGTGTCATTCTCTTTGTTTATCGCTATCTGCATTTCAGACGGAAAAAAATTAATGTCATCAGGCAAAGCTCTGCATTGTTGTCGGTTGTAGTTGTAGGTAACCTGCTGTTTACATTTCTTTTTTCAGTATTTATCAATTATCTCATCAGCGGATTAATCCTTAACTCAAAAATTTCTTTTAATGTAAATAATGTTTTTGAATTAACATTCTTCAGCCTTATCGGATTTCTGATAATCGGAATACTGTTATTTACGTTTTATATTTCCTGTGAAGGTACTGTTCGTTTTGCCGAATACAGCGGATTTTCGCTTCCATATAATCTTTTGTTGTTTCTGATAACTCAGGGAGTATTTCTGATATTTCTAATACTACTGCGCGATACAGAAGTTTTTATTAACTATGGTGTTGCAACATTTCTGCTGACCAACTCACTCATTCTTTTTATCAGTTATATAAGGTTTACAAGTAAACAGCAATTTTCATTTGTCAGGTATATGCTGGTAATAGCAGGTTTTTCTGTTTATGCAGCATACACCATTTCAAGTTTCAATATGGTGCGTGAGAAAAATAACATGCGACTGCTGGTGAATAAAGTTGAGACACGCGAAGATCTGATTGCAGAATACCTCTTTCAGGATATAGAACAAAAATTGAAATCAGACAATTTTATCACAGCAAGTTTTGTGGGAAGCAGTGTGTCTTCTCTCGAAGATAAAATTAAGAAACGGGTATTACTTTCAGCATTCAATCAGGTTTACTGGGCACGATACGATATTCAGATAAAAGCGTTTGATTCTGCAGGCGTATCTCTGTTTTACACTTCTGATTCATTGCAAACAGTTGCTGCTTACGACAGCATTATACGTTTTAATTCCCGACCTACCTACAGTCCTTCGTTTTATTATATTAACAGTGCAGCTGGTAAAATTGGTTACATCGGTAAAATTAATTATTACAAACCTGAAAGCTCTGTTCCTGCAGGTAGCTTGATTATATTACTGGATTCGAAATTTTACAGAGAAGAAGGCGGTTTTCCTGACTTATTGCTTTCTGATAAAATTCCTGCAACGAAAGATTTTTCAACCTACTCGTATGCCAAGTATGAAAATGGAAAACTCGTTTTCCAAAACGGAAAGTTTAATTATTTTTTGACGGAATCAACATACGAACGCATGTTTGGAGCGATAAAATCTGAACAGTTTGAAACTTATAATGGCTATGTACATCTGTTTAATTATCCTGATAAAAACAGTCTGGTAATCATTTCCTACAAGACACCGTTGCTGATTGAGCAGTTTACTTTGTTTTCGTATGTGTTTATTTTCTTCTCCGGTATATTTATCATTCTTTATCTGTTATGGATGCTGATCATAAATCAGTTCAGGATGCATCTCGATTTCAGAAAGCGTATTCAGATTTCAGTTATTGGAATGGTAATGGCTGCATTTCTGCTTATCGGAGGAGGTTCCATTTTTTACATCACAAGAGGGTATGCCGAGGACCAAAAGACACGGATCAAAGAAAAACTTTCGTCACTGATGCTGGCTGTTGAAACAGAGTTTCATGATAAATCATTGCAGGAAAATAAGCTTACTGACGAGGCAGCACTCAATTTTTCAAGAATATCAAATACGCTGGGTACAGATTTTAATTTATACGACAGCAGAGGAAGAATAATTTATTCAACACAGCCAAAAATTTTTGACCTCGAAATTATTTCAAGGCTGATGAATCGTAAGGCTTATGACAGGCTGACGAACTATCAGAGTAATGGATTTATACATGATGAACGAATAGGTCTATTGGAATACACATCTGCTTATGAAACTATCTTTACAAAAAACAATCATATTGCAGCATTTATCAATCTGCCATATTTTGCAAGGCAAAATGAGTTAAAAAAAGAGATCAGCGGATTTCTTGTTACTCTTATTAATATTTATGTTTTGTTGTTTGGTATTGCCATTGTACTTACATTTATTATTTCTAACAGATTAGTCAAACCACTTAATCTGATTCAGCAAAAGCTGGGGAAAATAAAATTAGGAAGCAGCAATGAACTGATTGAATGGGAAGGTGGTGATGAGATAGGATCGCTGGTAAATGAATACAACAAAATGGTTGGACAGCTGGCAAAAAGTGCCGATGCATTGGCTCAGTCGGAGCGTGAAACCGCCTGGCGTGAAATGGCAAAGCAGGTGGCGCATGAAATAAAAAATCCATTGACACCCATGAAACTCAGCGTGCAACATTTGTCGCGTGCATGGAGTGAAAAGAGTGAAAATTTCAATATGATAATTGAACGTGTAACACGTACCATGATTGATCAGATTGATTCACTGTCAAGAATAGCTACTGAATTTTCGAATTTTGCCAAAATGCCGAAAGGTAATTTTGAAAGAATAGATTTAATTAAGTTAATTCAAAGTAATATTGATTTATATAATGAAACAGCACATGTTCATTTTATTTTTGATAGCACAGGTTGCGAAGAAGCTTTTGTGAGTGGAGACAGAGAGCAGACATTGCGTGCTTTTGGCAACCTGATGAAAAATGCAGTGCAGGCAGTTCCTGAAGACAAAGAAGGAGTCATCAGAATTACACTTCAGAAATTAAATAATAAATTTAGGATTGAAATAGCAGATAACGGTAAAGGCATTGCCGAAGAATTCAAATCAAAAATATTTACTCCTAATTTCACTACCAAAAGTGGAGGCACGGGACTTGGACTGGCAATGGTAAAAAGTATTGTTGAGAATATGAATGGCTCAATTACTTTTGAAAGTGAAGCCGACAAGGGAACTCAGTTTACGATTATATTACCACAGTATGCTGAAGAAACCTAAAAGATTAAACAGAAAATTTTGTAAATAATCGCAAAACGCCTGAGAAAAATCTTACTCCTTAATCAAGGTGTTGATGAGATGAATGAAATCATCTTTTGTTTTTTCGTAGTATGCGCCTGTTGCAGGGCCGTTAAATCCTGTATGTATTTGTCGCACTCTTCCTTTTTTGTCTATAAAAACTGTGGTAGGATAACCATTCAGTTTGTTGAACATGCTTAATTTTTCTTTTGCATCAGCAAGTGTTCCACCTAACAAAACCTCGTACGGAGTATGAAATCTTTCGCGCATGCGGTGAATGTTATCTGTTGCTTTTGTAAAATCACTTGACCTTTCAAAAGCAAGACCAATAATCACCAAATCTTTCTGATCCGCTTTCTTGAAATAGTCAGATAAGAAAGCAGCTTCGTCCATGCAGTTGGGGCACCATGTGCCCATAATTTCTATCATCACTACTTTGCCCTCATATTTTTTATCGGGAAAATGAAACAGGCTGCTGTCTGTGCGTAATGCTTCAAATGTAAATGGTGCATTTCTGTCTTTCATTGAAGTAAGTGAGTAGGGATCAGGCAATGTTGCACCTGCATCAGCAATGGCTTCAAACTTTTCCTGCCAGTGATTGCCTGCATAAAAAGTTCCTTCAATTTTATTTTCACTCACTTTCGCTTTGAAAAGATAAGCAAAAGCCCCGTCAAAATAGGAAAGAAACAAACTGTCGTTACACAGATTTCCTTCGAGATAGCGATAATCTCCTGAAGGAGTTAATATGGCAGCATTCAGATGGCTTCCGTCCTGATGAATCAAACCTACTGCAATGGATGAATCTTTTGTTCCCGGACTAAACGTCATTTTCCATTTTTCAGGCAACCTGCCGGTTGTTGAACATTCAGCAAAACGAAAATATTTTCCGGCTTCAGCTTTAAATGGGAGTGACGGTTTGTTTTTGCGTGACAGATTTATCCAGTATCCGTTAAGTTCTTTCTCTTTAATTACAGCATGTATTTCGGAATCATACAAAGGAAGACGCATAATAATTGAATCATCACGCAGTGTAATTTCATTCACCTCAATTCGTTCACCACCATTCATCAGATAAACCACAGGCTGCTGATTGTTGTATTTTATATCCATACCAAAAGGCAGCTCTCCTCCTGGCGTAAGAATTACAGCCCGCCATATTCCTGTAGTAAGAACCAAACTTTGCAAGAGTCCCATTACTTACTTATTTTCTTAATCGCGGACGCTTTTCTTTTTTCTTATTCACACGTGCAGTAATCATTTTGAGATTATTTACTTCCATTTCCGAAAGCATACGCCATCTTCCACGTGTAACATCTTTCTTAGTTAATCCTGCAAACATCACTCTGTCGAGTTTTATAACGTTATATCCGAGTGATTCAAAAATACGTCTGACAATACGGTTGCGTCCTGAGTGGATTTCTACTCCTACCTGACTTTTATCCTGAAATCCTGCATCATATTGAATATCGTCAACCATAGCCATGCCGTCCTCCAGTTTCACTCCTTGACGAATGACTTCCATATCTTCTGCTCTTAAGTTTTTATCTAATTCAACATGATAGATTTTTTGCACTTCATAACTCGGATGGGTCAGTTTTTTTGCAAGGTCGCCATCATTGGTAAACAATAAAACACCTGTTGTATTTCTGTCTAATCGGCCAACGGGATAAATGCGCTCCTTGCATGCACCTGCTATCAGACTCATCACGGTGCGTCTGTCCTGCGGATCATCCATTGTGGTAATGTAGTCCTTAGGTTTATTCAGAAGAAGATATTGTGGTTTTTCATTTCTGATGGTTTCACCATTGTATTTTACAACATCATCCTGTGAAACCTTGGTTCCTAACTGTGTAACAATTTCACCATTAACTGAAATTAATCCCGCTTCAATCATTTCATCTGCTTCGCGCCTGCTGCAAATTCCACTGTTGGCAATGTAGCGATTAAGACGAATAGAACTTTCTCTAGAATTAGAATGTGTCTCAGAGCTAAAATCCTTTTTCTTTTTCCCCTTTAATAAACGATTTTTACCTGCTGATCGAAATGAATTTTTTCTTGATGTGTCAGATTCAGCATAAGAGTTCTCCTGATTGGAAAACGTGTTATACCGCTTTGATGAATTACTCTTCCTTCTTGAAAGACTCCTGTCACCATCTTTATTGAAGACGCGTTTATTGGTGCTTTTTCTTTCAAATCCACCTTCATCATCTCTTTTGCGAAACGATTTGAAAGGTTTGTCACCTTTGTTATCTCTTGAAGAGTAAGATCGTTTACGTGAATCGCTTTTTTCGTAATTACTCTCATCATCTCTTTTGCGAAATGATCTGAAAGGTTTGTCACCTTTGTTATCTCTTGAAGAGTAAGATCGTTTACGTAAATCGCTTTTTTCGTAATTACTCTCATCATCTCTTTTGCGAAACGATTTGAAAGGTTTGTCGCTTTTACTTACTCTTGAAGAAAAGGAACGTTTGCCTGCATCTTTGTTGCGGCTATAGGTGTTGCCTGACTTCACATAATCTGAGGAAGACTCATCGCTTCGTTTTCTTTTAAAATTACCTGAAGATTTTTGTTTGTTCCTTCCTCCGGTTGGCGCATTTGCGCTGTAGCCACGGCTACGTCCTTTAGCTGATTTCATATTTTGGGTTATTGTATGGCAAACTGTGCCAATACTTCCATCTTAATCTTTATTTTCTGAAACTCAAGTCCTGAAGGCTCAAATTCATCAGCCATCACTGCACCTGACATCATTCTTTCCTTCATCATCATAGGTTGAGGAACGTAGCTGTTGCCTTCAACTTCTTTTATCAGAAGTACTTTACCTGCTTTTTCGCCAATAGCTTCGCATAAATATTGTGCTTTGCTTCGTGCATCCTGTAATGCTTTAATCTTAACCTGTTTTTTCAGGTCTTCCATTTTGCTGTACGAAGTAGAACTGATATACATATTTTGAGTGCTTTTATCATCAAGCAGACTCATCAGTTTTTCAATTTGTTCACCCGATGAAAATTTGATTATAAATGTGGATGAGGCCATAAAATCAGGTGATTTCTTTTTGCGTTGCCAGTACCATCCGTTGTTGTTGTAGCCATTCATTCCCTGAATAGAAATATTTTCCTTGGCAATACCTGCTTTGCTGCATGCCTCCAGAAAATCTTTTCTGATTTCATTAATGTCAACTTTCTTTTTGTTTTCGGTATATTCCTGAACGGTAATGTTTACATAAATTTCATCAGGAATAACCTCCATTTCAGCATTGCCCGTTACTTCAATTTTGCGTTGTTCAGGGGCTGTAGTTTGTTGTGCCATGTTGGTGTTAGTCATCAGACCTAATAAAGTGGCAAGAGCCACGGTTTTAATTGTTCGCATTTTTTGTTTTTTTCAACGGATGCAAAGATAGAGTTAATTCCACAAGGGATAATAAAACATTAGGTTAACGTCTAATTACAGATATTTGCAGCCATAACCGAATATATTATGAAGGCAAAAACTGCTAAGGAAAGTTTAACCATACAAACAGAAATTGTATTACCCAACGACACCAACGTTCTGGGCAACCTCATGGGAGGGCGATTGCTTCACTGGATGGATGTTTGCTCTGCCGTTGCCGCACACCGCCATTGCGGACGTGTGGTTGTTACAGCCTCTGTAAATAATGTTTCTTTCAACCAACCTATTCGTTTGGGCGATATAGTCACCATTCAGGCAAAGGTATCGCGGGCTTTTACGTCCAGTATGGAAGTGTTTATGGAAGTACTGGTGGAGCGCAACGCCACCAACGAAAAAATAAAATGCAATGAAGCTATCTATTCATTTGTTGCCGTTGACCAGCAAGGCGCACCTATTGCAGTGCCCGAACTTATTCCTGAAACCGAAGAAGAAAAAAAGAGATACGATGCTGCATTAAGGAGAAAACAATTGTCGCTGATACTTGCAGGAAAAATGAAACCTGCCGAAGCTACAGAGCTAAAAGCATTGTTTTTGTAAAAGAGTCATACTTTAATTCTCTTTAATATCATGGCAACTTCTGATAGAAATGTTAAGCCGGAAGTAAAACAAGAACTCATTTCTACACGAAGAAAAGGTAAATTCAGAAAATTTCTGTCTGTATTAGGCCCGGGACTTATCACAGGGGCTGCCGATGACGACCCTTCAGGAATTGCTACTTATTCACAAACAGGAGCACAGTTCGGGTTTGGTCAGTTGTGGACTGCCTTTTGGATGTTGCCTTTTATGACAGCAGTGCAGGAAGCTTGTGCACGTATTGGATTGGTTACCGGCAAAGGTATTGCCGCAGTAGTAAAAGAAAGATATAATAAAAGACTACTCTACACAGTTGTATTTATTGTAGTTGTTGCGAATGTAATTAATATTGGTGCTGACATTGGTGCAATGGCAGCAGCTGCTAAATTAATAGTACCATTACCTTTTGCAGTATGGACTCTGTTATTTACTGCCGGAATATTAATTCTGGAAATTTTTACCTCTTATCGTACTTATGCGCGTATTCTAAAATGGCTTGCATTGTCATTACTTGCATATCCGGTTACGATTTTTATAATTGATATGCCCTGGAAAGAAGTGCTAAAAGCAACTTTTATTCCACATATAGAATTCAGTTTTGCTTTTCTGTTTATCATCACAGGTGTTTTGGGTACAACTATTTCACCATATATGTTTTTCTGGGAAGCATCACAGGAAGTGGAGGAATTAAAAGAAAAGAAAATACTTGAAAATACAGCACATCATTCTCACAAAACATTTATTCGCAGGATGCGGGTAGATAATACATCCGGAATGATAATTTCTGAAATTACAACCTGGAGTATATTGGTTGTGGCTGCTGCAGTTTTGCATAGTAGCGGAGTACAGGATATCAATACAGCCGCAGATGCAGCAAAAGCATTGGAGCCATTGGTTCATTCTTTTCCACATTCCGGATTTCTGGCAAAACTCATTTTCTCTATCGGAATTATCGGGCTGGGAATGCTTGCTGTTCCTGTTCTTTCGGGCTCTGCAGCGTATGCAGTTTCAGAAGCGGTAAACTGGGAATCCGGATTAAACCTCAGATTAAAAAGAGCACATGGCTTTTATGGAGTTATCACAATTGCAACAATCATTGGACTGATAATTAATTTTATTGGGATTGACCCGGTGAAGGCATTGGTATATGCTGCGGTGCTTAATGGGGTTGCAGCCGTTCCTTTAATATTTTTGATAATTAAAATTTCGTCAGATAAGATTGTGATGGGTGAGAATACGAGTGGACCTTTATCCAAAGCATTATTATGGATAACTTTTTTTGGAATGGCTGCAGCTGTCTGTTCAATGTTTATAATGATGGGTAATCGTTAACTGCATTCCATAACTCAAGACAAATACATTGATTTTTTTTTAGCAGATAGAATATTAATTTGAAGAGCTGTAATTCAGAAAAAGAGTGATGATCAGAATGTCGATACATTATTTCATTATAACTATCTTTGTCGCTTAGAATTTTTATAAATTATGTCACAGGGACCAATATCAAATTTTATGCAACATCATTACCGTCATTTCAATGCTGCGGCTATGATGGATGCTTCCAAAGCTTATGTTACCCATCTCAGCGAAGGTGGAAAAATGATGGTTACGCTTGCCGGTGCCATGAGTACTGCAGAATTAGGAATATCACTTGCTGAAATGATTCGTCAGGATAAAGTGCATATTATATCATGTACCGGTGCTAATCTCGAAGAGGATATAATGAATCTGGTAGCACATAATCATTATAAACGAGTACCTAATTATCGTGACCTTACTCCGGAACAGGAGCGTGATTTACTCGACAATCATTACAACCGCGTTACCGATACGTGTATTCCTGAAGAAGAAGCTTTCAGAAGAATTCAGCAACATATTCACAAAGTGTGGAGCGAAGCTGAGGCCAAAGGGGAACGTTATTTTCCGCATGAGTATATGTATAAAATGTTGCTGAGCGGAGTGCTGGAACAGTATTATGAAATTGATCCTAAAAATTCGTGGATGCTTGCAGCGGCTCAAAAAAATATTCCTATTGTAGTGCCCGGATGGGAAGACAGTACCATGGGAAATATTTTTGCGTCTTATGTAATTAAAAACGAATTGAAGGCATCAACCATGAAAAGCGGAATAGAATACATGGTGTGGCTCAGTGATTGGTATCGCAAAAATTCAGGTGGCAAAGGAGTAGGATTTTTTCAGATTGGCGGAGGTATAGCCGGTGATTTTCCCATTTGTGTTGTGCCAATGATGTATCAGGACTTAGAGTGGCACGATGTTCCGTTCTGGAGTTACTTCTGTCAGATCAGCGACAGCACTACCAGCTATGGTTCATACAGCGGTGCAGTACCTAATGAAAAAATTACATGGGGCAAACTTGATATAGATACACCTAAGTTTATTGTGGAAAGTGATGCGTCTATAGTTGCACCACTCATGTTTGCCTGGATTTTGGGCTGGTAATGTTTTCAATACATTACAATGAGTAATGGTGTAAAATATCTTCTTGCGGGAATTGCTGTAGTGGCGATGGGTTTTGTAACAATGGGCTTATTACACCCCACTGTGAAATGTCAGACTCAAACAGAAATTAGTGTTCCGCCTGATTTTGTTTTCAATTCAATAACTGACACTTCGCTGATGAAACAATGGTTTAACGGACTTCAGTCTGTAAAAGCAGAAATTCCCGATAAAAAGTATATTTTGAAATTGATTCAAAAAGACAAGACAATGGATTTGGTACTTACTTATGATACATTGAAACCAAATAGCAGTTGTGTGTTTAGTTTTGACAGTGAAGTTTATTCTTCAGATTACAATTTGACATTGTCAGGCGATTCATTGCGTACTACATTACATGTTCAAACTGTTACAAGAGGTAAAAATATTTTTCTGCGTTCAATGTTTGCGTTGAGCAGGCCTTATTTTCAGCAGCAGCAAGACAGTATGTTTAGCAGATTTAAGAATGTTGTTGAAAATAATTATTCTTTTCAGAGGAAATAATATGTGACAGGGATGGAGATGATGCTCTCACACAGTTTAATTTTTCTAAATTAAATGCAGCTTAAAAATAAGTCACGGATTGTTTAATTTCTTTTACGAGAACATCTACCTGTTTGGCTTTATCAAGTGAATATTTTCCTATACGTGTTCTGCACAGCGAATGCAGGTAAGCACCTGACTGCAATGCTTTTCCAAAATCATTTGCAAGCGAGCGTATGTAGGTTCCTTTGCTGCAAACCACTTTGAAATGGATCAATGGCATTTCGATTTTTACAATGTCAAAAGCTGAAATGGTAACCTGCTTTGGTGGCATGTCCACTGCTTCGCCTCTTCGTGCTTTTTCATAAGCACGCTCACCTTTGATGATGGTGGCTGAGTGTGCAGGGGGGACCTGCAAAATGTTTCCGGTAAATTGCTTTGCAACTTGGGTAATGAGTTCCTCAGTTATGTGCGATGTTTCATAATGCACATCTACTTCAGTTTCCTTGTCGAATGATGGTGTAGAAGCACCAAGAAAAACAGTACCGGTATATTCTTTTTCAAAACCCATCAGTTGCTCTATGGTTTTTGTGGCTGCACCGGTGCAAACAATCAGTAACCCTGTAGCAAGAGGATCTAATGTTCCTGCATGTCCGACTTTAATATTCTTAAATGGTTTTTTACCTTCTTTGTCTTTCAGATGCTGCAATGCTCTGCGCAACTTATTCACTACATCAAATGATGTCCACTCCAGTGGTTTGTCAACTAAAAGTACCTGCCCCTGCTGAAAATCAATCATGGCATCAGATCATTTTAAGCTCGATGCCTGCTAAATACAGAATGATGATGAGTGCGCCTACAATAATTCTGTACCATCCAAAAATTTTAAATCCATGTTTGGTAAGATAGGAAATAAAAGATTTGATGGCTATGGCTGCTACAATAAAGGCAACTATATTTCCAATGGCTATGAGCTTAATCTCTTCGCTGCTGAAAGCACCTTCGAGTTTGTAGAGCTCATACATTTTATAAACTGTTGCAGCAAACATGGTTGGCACAGCAAGGAAAAACGAAAATTCTGCAGCACCTTTTTTATTCAGCTTCTGAGTGAGTCCGCCAATAATAGTAGCTGCCGAACGTGATACTCCCGGTATCATGGCAATACACTGAAACAGCCCTATTAAGAATGCAGACTTGTCTGACTGAAGATTGTCTGAGCCATTCTCCTCAGCTTTGGCAAACCATTTATCCAGCAACAGGAAAATAACACCTCCTACCAGCAACATCACAGCTACTACAAGTACATTTTCGAGCAGCATGTCAATATAATCATTGAGTAATTTCCCTAATATGGCAGCAGGAATAAAAGCAATAAGCAGTCTTTTATAAAACTGAAAATTGATGTTAAAGAATCTTTTCCAGTACAACATCACTACTGAAAGTATGGCACCAAACTGAATGGCTACTGTAAAAGTTTTGGTCAGTGGTTGTTCTGCAATTCCCATCAGTGACGAACCGATAATCATGTGTCCGGTAGAAGATACAGGTAAGAATTCGGTAATACCTTCGATAATTGCCAGAATAATGGCTTGCAGAGTTGTCATTTAAAAAACAGGAGGCTTTGTTTAATCTTTTGCCTTAATTAAAATTGCAACAACTTCGAGAGCATAACCTAAAATAACAACAATCGGAGCAATTGTAATTCTTTGTGTATCAAAAATGGCAGGATTGAAAACATTCGGATCGTCTGAGCCACCACCCGACATCAACACATAACCTAAAAATATCAAAACGATTCCTGCAATCATCAGGATATAATTAATTCTTCCGAATGCAAACAACATATCATCCTTTGCAGTAGCGGTTGATTTTGAAACAACTTTTTTTTCTGTTGTAACAGTCTTTCCTTTTGCCATGATTTAAAAAAATGTCTTCTGTGCGTTGGCGAAGATATTTATTTACCGCAAAATAAGTGCTCATTCCCGAAATAAAAATTCCCAAAAACACCACAATTGCCATTACAATGCCCAAATTCATCGGATTTTCAAAGGCAATGATTTCGGGAATCTGGGTTTTAGCATAATAAAAAGTTGCAACAAGTAACAAGTTAGCAATAATGGCACCATAAAGACCTTGCAGCACTCCCTGTAAAATGAAAGGCTTGCGGATGAAATTGCGCGTGGCACCCACCAGTTTCATACTCTTTATCAGCAATCGTTTTGCATAGAGAGAAAGTCTTATGGTGTTATTGATAAGTGCACCTGCAATAAAAAACAATACCAGACTGAAACCTAAAATAATCAGACTGATGTTGCGGATATTTTTGTTGATGGCATTAAGAAGCGATTCCTGAAAATATGATTCTTTGACAATACCTTTTTGCTGCACTGTTTCTTTAAGCTGATTCAAATTGCTTTCTTCGGCATACTCGGGTTTAAGTTTTACCTCCAGCACCGGCAACAATGGGTTGAATCCTAAAAAAGTAGTAAAATCTTCGCCAAGATCTTTCTGTAAATCTTCAGCAGCTTGCTCACGGGTGATGTAGTTCACTGAACTTACATAGGCATTCCCCTCTAATTGACTTTTCAGGTTTTGAATATCCTGCTCAGCAGCATCTTGCTTTAGAAGAATAGTAAGCACAACATTTTCCCTGATATAATCTGAAAGATATTTTGCATTGAGCAGCAACACTCCGAGCGAGCCAATCAGAAACAATACCAGCGAAATGCTGATGACGGTTGAAATATATGAACTGCGCAGCGCCTTACGGGCGAGTTTATTATCATCACTCATACTCACAAAAATAAAGGATGTGAATATCGGTGTCTGCAGTGTTCAATAAACTATTCAACAAGTTTATTAAACAACTTTTTGCAGAAACAGGCATTATGGTAAATTATAATATTTTGACTCTAAATCAGCAATGATATGCGGGTCAATTTCCATCATACATCTGAAATGTTTCTTCGGGCATTTGTTGTATCCTATTTTGGAGCAGGGACGACAATACAGATTCTTTATTTCGACAATGCTGAAAGGAGTGCTTCCTTTGGGTAAATAAGGATACATACCGAATTCAGGAACTGTATTTCCCCACACGGAAATTATTTTTTTGCGCAATGCTGCTGCAATATGCATGAGGCCCGTATCGTGGGTAATTACAGCGCGAGATTGCCTGATGAGCGAAGCCGACTGGCCAATGCTTGTTTTTCCGCAGGCATTGAAAACTTTATCATGAAAATGTTTTTCGAGAATATCACCGGTTTCCCTGTCTTCGGCACCACCAAGCACAACCAACGGATGCGAAACTTGTTTACATACTTCTTCCAGTTTCGACAATGGTAGTTGCTTGGTAGCATGTCGGGCACCAATCACAAGAGCTGAATATCCTGACTGAAAATGCTGTGGCAGATAAGTAGCCACATCAATTTCATCCAGCGGATTGATAAAAAAATCAAGACCTTGACCGTCATTTACCACACCTAAGGGCTGTATGGCATCAAAATAACGATCTACAATATGCTTATGCGGAAGTTTGTTTATCTTGAAATTTACAAGCAGCCATTTTTCAACATTAAGTTTGTTGAAGGTAAAAGACTTTACTCTCAGGCTGCTTTTTATTTTCCAGGTACGCAGATTTTTATGCAGGTCAATGATGTAGTCATAGTGATTGGCTTTTAACTGCCTGATAATCTCATTTGAGTTATCCTGCCAGTAATAAGTGTTATCAATATAAGGACTGTTTGCAAGAACATCGCTGTAACTTTGTTTGGTCAGAAAGTGTATTTCCGCATCTTTGATTTGTTTTTTCAGACAGCGTATCACCGGAGTGGTCAAAACAATATCGCCAATAGAACTGAGCCGGATGACTAAAATACGAGACATGGTACAGGAAAAAAGGAGTTTACAGATGGTTGTTGTAAACTACAAAAGTAATTAATGTAACGTAATCTGAAATTGATATTACTTTGCATTATGATTATTGCAGATACCCATACACATTTATATGCCGAGGAGTTTGATGCCGACAGAGAAATGTTGATTCGTAATGCCATAGAAGCAGGTGTGGGATATTTTTATTTGCCGAATGTAGATTCAGGAACACTGAAACCAATGCATGCTTTACAGAAGATATTTCCAAAAAATTGCTTTGCCATGATGGGTTTGCATCCGTGTTCGGTGAAAGAAAATTACCTGGAGGAATTGACTTTAGTTGAGAATGAACTCAACAAGGGTAATTATTATGGAGTAGGCGAGATTGGTCTTGATTTTTATTGGGATAAAACATTTATCAGAGAGCAGGAAGATGCATTTGTAAAACAAATTACATGGGCAGTGGAGTTGGATTTACCGGTAAGTATTCATTCGCGTCAGGCAACAGCAAGAGCTATAGAATTGATTGAACAAAACAATATTCCGGTAAGAGGCGTATTTCATTGTTTCAGTGGCACTGCCGAAGAAGCTTCGCGTGTTGTTGATTTGGGAATGTACTTAGGCATTGGAGGTGTGGTAACGTATAAAAATTCAGGACTTGATGCTATTGTAAAACAGGTAGGCCTGAGTCATATTGTTTTGGAAACAGATGCACCATATCTGCCACCGGTTCCACATCGAGGCAAAAGAAATATCCCTGAATATCTGATTCATGTAGCCCGAAAAATTGCCATCATAGAAGAATGTTCATTAGATAAAGTAGCAGCTGTTACTACAGCAAATGCACAACGTATATTTGGAAAGAAATGAGTAAAACTGACAAAAAAAATATTCTGGTAATCTATACCGGAGGCACCATCGGAATGATTCACGATGAGGAAAGCGGAACTCTCAAACCATTCAACTTTGGCAGGTTGAGTGCTGTAGTACCTGAGTTGAAAAAGTTACCCTGCCGAATTGATTTTCATTCTTTCGACCCGTTGATTGACAGCTCTGATATGCAACCCTCACTATGGACTAAAATGGCCAGACAGATAGAGGTAAATTATCACAAGTATGATGCGTTTATAATTCTTCACGGCACCGACACGATGGCTTATACTGCATCGGCACTAAGTTATATGTTGCAGAATCTGAATAAGCCTGTTATTCTTACCGGGTCGCAGCTGCCTATTGGCGAAATAAGAACAGATGCAAGAACCAATCTCATTACCGCTGTTGAAATAGCTTCAAGTAATGTAGTAATACCTGAAGTGTGTATATGTTTTGACAATAAACTTTTCAGAGGAAACAGAACTGAGAAATATACCTCCTTACATTTTGATGCTTTTCAGTCTATCAATTATCCTCCACTGGCAGAGGCAGGCACTGAAATAATTTACAATCATGAGTACATCCGTGAAGTAAATAATAATACTTTAAAAGTGGTTTCTCATTTCTGCGAAGAGGTGTTTGTTATAAAATTATTTCCGGGATTAAGCATGGCAGCGATAAAATGTGTGGTGGAATTACCGGGCATTAAGGGTATTATACTGGAAACTTATGGCTCAGGCAATGCACCAAAAGATTTAAGGTTGCTGAACATCCTCAAAGAAGCAATAAAGAAAGATATAGTTGTTGTAAACGTATCGCAATGCAGTGGCGGAGTTGTTCAGATGGAAAAGTACGAAAACGGAATGGTGTTGAAACAGGCAGGAGTAGTGAGTGGAAAAGATATGACGACTGAAGCAGCAACTACCAAACTGATGTTTTTACTGGGAAGCGAAGCACCTGCAGCAGAAGTAAAAGTCAGCGTTCAGTACTCAATTGCAGGTGAGTTAAGCAGTGAATAACAATGTTGATAAGTAACAACGGATTTGCGAAGTAAACTAAGAAAGCAAGCTATTTTTGTTTCGGTTTTAATCAATCTGTTGACAACGGTCAAAAGATAGGTTTGGTTTTAGGTTCTCAGCCTGTCGCTTTTTTTCGGCAGGCTTTTTTTTATTTTGAGGGTCTAAAATTAGTAGCTTTGCGGGCGCATAAAGGAGAGGTGTCCGAGTGGTTGAAGGAGCACGCCTGGAAAGTGTGTTTACGCCAAAAGCGTAACGAGGGTTCGAATCCCTCTCTCTCCGCAAAAATTTAAAATTCAGCAATCATGTTTACAGGAATGTTACACACCCACGTTTTAGTGGTTTCTCTTTTTCTGATTCTATATCTCATCAAGACTTTTTTATTGGTCATAGGAAAGCATGATATGCTCGATAAGTTTGTTAAGAAAACGAAAGTGCCTGAGATGATAATCAGCACATTGTTTTTGCTTACAGGAATATATCTTGCAATTTATTCAGGTCAGCGTGGAGCCTGGCTTTGGGTAAAACTTTTTGTTGTTGCATGTTCAATACCGCTTGCTGTAATAGCATTCAAGAAAAAGCATAATGCATCTGCACTCTTGTCATTGATGTTTCTGGTGTATGCCTACGGTATATCTGAAACAAAATCTCCTTTCATGACAGAGAACAAACCTTTCGATACAGCAGGACTTCAGGGCGTAGAGGCAGGTAAGGCAATATATGTTGCCAAATGCATACAATGCCATGGCGACAATGGAAAGTTGAAGCTCAGTGGTGCAAAGGATCTTACCGTATCTGCATTATCGCATGATGAGAAAATTGCCATTGTTACCAATGGTAAAAATGCAATGATGAGTTATAAAAAACAACTCACCCAACAGCAGATTGATGATGTGGTTGCTTATGTGGAAACTTTAAAGGCGAATTAATACTTTTTATATTCCAGTAGCAGCGCAATAACTTGAAGGAAAAAACCAAATTTGCTCCGGTTGGAAAAGCAGAGGAATCAGCAGTATTAATTGGAGTTATTACAAGAAACCAGTCAGAAGAAAGAGAAAAGGAATATCTTGATGAGTTGGCATTTCTTGCCGAAACTGCCGGTGCCAGTACGGTAAAAATCTTTACCCAAAATTTAGATTATCCCGACCCACGAACTTTTGTTGGATCAGGCAAGCTCAATCAGATTGTTGAATTTTGTAAAGCGAACGCTGTTACACTAGCCATTTTTGATGATGAGTTGACACCTTCGCAGTTACGAAATATAGAAAAAGCGTTAGGTATAAAAGTGCTCGACCGTACACAACTCATACTCGATATATTCGCTCGCAGAGCACGAACTGCTCAGGCTCAGGTACAAGTGGAGCTTGCACAATACCAATATCTCTTACCACGACTTACACGCATGTGGACTCACCTCGAAAAACAACAGGGTGGAATTGGTACACGTGGTCCCGGAGAAACTGAGATTGAAACGGACAGGCGTATTGTAAGAGATAAACTTTCCAAACTTCGCCAAAGGTTGAAGGAAATAGACAAGCAAAACTTCAACCAACGCAAATCCAGAGGAAACATGGTGCGAGTGGCACTGGTAGGTTATACCAACGTGGGCAAATCCACTATTATGAATCTGCTCAGTAAATCAGATGTTTTTGCAGAGAATAAATTATTTGCAACGTTAGACACTACCGTTCGGAAAGTAGTTTTGGAAAATATTCCGTTTCTGTTAAGTGATACCGTTGGATTCATTCGGAAGCTGCCACATCATTTAGTTGAGTCTTTTAAATCTACATTAGACGAAGTTCGCGAAGCCGATGTACTGGTACACGTTGTAGATATTTCTCATCCTAATTTTGAAGATCACATACAAGTTGTTAATCAGATGCTGGCAGAACTGAATGCTGCTGAAAAACCAACTATACTTGTATTTAATAAAATTGATGCATTTACTTATGTAAAAAAAGAGGAAGATGATCTTACACCTGCAACCCGTGAAAATCTTTCACTCGAAGACTTAAAAAAGACCTGGATGGCCAAAGGCCGGACAAAAAGTATTTTTATTTCAGCAGCCAAAAAGGAAAATATAAAAGAACTGCGCGAACTATTACTTGAGGAAGTTAAGCAGATTCACCTGCAACGTTATCCAAACCAACCTGAGTTGGGTTAAATTCTTTTTAGTTTTAATTTACCAGTAGGTTTAACAACAAGAGGAACGGTTTCTACTGTTACAAAACTGGTGTCGAGTCCAAATGCTTTTGATTCAGGAAGACTGAATATTTTAAGTAAATCATAAACATTAAGAACAAACTTGTCATAGAAACCGAGGTCGTTATCATATGAGAGTAATTTCTCAATAACGACAAAACGGAAATCACCAATCACATTTTTTTCTTTCAATGAAGCATATCGGCTTATGATATCTACTTCCTTGTTATTTACAAGTTCTTCAACAACCTGCCTGAACATCATATTGATTCTTGGATCAATTCTAAATCCTAAGCGAAAGTCTATTCGAATGACTTTATCGTTCACCAACTCTTCCACTTTATATTCCATGGTATAAGGCTCATCAAGTACATCCACATGTACAAACCAGTAAATATCGGCACGCTTTGGAAATTTTTGCAAAAGAGAATAAATCACTTTCGATTCAATTTCATCAGAACGGTTAGCACTTGTAAGATACACAAGGTTGGTAGCATATTTTGGAATAGATTCATCGTGGCTCAAAGAAGTGAGTGTGTTCAGGATGTTTTGCACTTTGACAAAAATTACAAAACGGTTTCTGATTTTGCGTGCTTCATACCATACAAACATGGTAGAGGATAAAAGCAAAGCAATTAGCAAAGTAACATATCCTCCGTGAGTGAACTTGCTCATGTTGGCTATGAGGAAGGACACCTCAATGACCATAAACAATGAAAACACTAATAATATTAATAAAAGAGGATAGCGTTTGATATAAAGATAGTAGGAAAGTAATATAGTGGTCATTAGCATAGCTATAATGATAGAAAGGCCATAGGCTCCTTCCATACCTGCTGATTCTTTGAAATGTAAAACTATACCAATACAACCGAGGCACAGCATCCAGTTGACGGTAGGAATATATACCTGACCACGTAAATCAGTTGGATAAACTATTTTTAATTTAGGTCCGAAGTTCAATCGCATAGCCTCGTTAATAAGCGTAAACGAACCGCTGATTAAAGCCTGACTGGCAACAATAGCAGCAAGTGTTGCGATGATGATTCCGAAGATGAGGAACCATTCAGGCATAATGGAATAAAATGGACTGTTAAATAATTGTTGTCCTTCGTATTTCAAAAGCCAGGCTGCCTGTCCGAAATAATTTATCAGTAATGATAGTTTAACAAACCCCCATGTTGCATAAACATTTTTTTTTCCGCAATGTCCGAGATCACTATATAAAGCTTCGGCACCGGTGGTGCAGAGAAATACTGCTCCAAGAATCCAAAATCCACCCGGGTACATGGTAAGTAAATGGATAGCGTAATATGGATTTACTGCCTTAAGTACAGAAACATTGTCAACAATCTGATTAAGTCCGAGAATGGAAATCATAGAGAACCATATTAACATGATAGGTCCAAAAGATTTTCCGACAAAGTTGGTTCCGAACTGCTGAAGAAAAAATAATAAAAATATGATGGTAATAACTATAGGAATTGTTGGGATATGAGGGCTTAAAAACCGTAATCCTTCCACAGCTGATGAAACAGATATACTTGGTGTAATTAATCCGTCAGCCAATAATGCACTGCCTCCGATAATTGCCGGAAATATGAGCCACTTGACTTTTGTTTTACGAACCAGTGCATAGAGTGAGAAAATGCCACCCTCACCTTTGTTATCGGCACGTAAAGTAAGCAGTACATATTTGATAGTAGTCTGTAAAGTAAGTGTCCAGAATATACAAGATATACCTCCTAAAACCAAATCACTTGATATGAGATTGTTGCCGATAATGGGCTTCATCACATACAAAGGGGAAGTTCCTAAATCACCGTAAATGATACCTAGTGTAACTAATAATCCGGCTGCGGAAATTTTGCTGTGAGCTGATTGGCGTGTAACCATTTACTGAAAAATCAGGGTGCAAATGTATAAAAGTCTGTTGTTGAGAGACTAAAGATATGTATTTTTTTCGCTTTCCAAGTTGTTGAGGAATATGTTATTAGTAATGTGTATTTTCTTTAGGTTTTAGAAAGCTATTTCAATGAATTTGCGGCTTTTCATTTTCTTGATATAGAGTTCAATTTTTCTGGCAAGGGAAAAAGAAGCGCAAGGAATTTCAAGTTTGAGTTGCCAGTCGTTTGCGGCAGAAGTAAAATGACTTCCATAGGAAGCAAGGTTATGTTTTTCCAGTCGCTGAGTTGCATTTTCAGAAGAAGCTCCGATGTAAAATTTATTCAGAGCAGGACTGAAAATAATATAAGCACAAGGCATAGAATAAGAAACTTGGAGTAAATTTAAGAAAGATGATCAGGAATTAGATTTCAAAACGGGAAAGCGATGAGGGAAGTCAACTCCAAATCCCGAATAAAGAAATATAAAACAGTAATGTAAATTCGGGATTGTGTTAAAATAAGTGGGCCCACCTGGGCTCGAACCAGCCACAGTCCCGATTAATCGGGAGAGTCTGTTGCTGAACATTTGTCAATCAGAATTTGAACTTCATCAGGCGAGGCAATAAGTTTTTCAATGAATTTGCGGCTTTTCATTTTCTTGATATAGATTTCAATTTTTCTGGCAAGGGAAAAAGAAGCGCAAGGAATTTCAAGTTTGAGTTGCCAGTCGTTTGCGGCAGAAGTAAAATGACTTCCATAGGAAGCAAGGTTATGTTTTTCCAGTCGCTGAGTTGCATTTTCAGAAGAAGCTCCGATGTAAAATTTATTCATAGCAGGACTGAAAATAATATAAGCACAGGGCATAGAATAAGAAACTTGGAGTAAATGTAAAGAAAGATAATCAGGAATTAGATTTCAAAAAAGGAAAACGATGAGAGAAATCAAACTCCAAATCCCGAATAAAGAAATATAAAACAGTAATGTAAATTCGGGATTGTGTTAAAATAAGTGGGCCCACCTGGGCTCGAACCAGCCACAGTCCCGATTAATCGGGAGAGTCTGTTGCTGAACATTTGTCAATCAGAATTTGAACTTCATCAGGCGAGGCAATAAGTTTTTCAATGAATTTGCGGCTTTTCATTTTCTTGATATAGAGTTCAATTTTTCTGGCAAGGGAAAAAGAAGCGCAAGGAATTTCAAGTTTGAGTTGCCAGTCGTTTGCGGCAGAGGTAAAATGACTTCC
>LNBX01000014.1 GCA_001567275.1 Bacteroidetes bacterium OLB10 | reverse complement strand
AAAACTAGAGATAAAATCCCTCTGTCAAACAGAAAAACAAAAAGCTGGTAGAGCCTCCTTTGAAGATGCGTTGTTTTTAAAATTGTATCTCTATGGCTACCTCAATGGTATCAGAAGCAGTAGGAGGCTGGAGAAAGAATCCATTAGAAATGTAGAACTCCAATGGTTGCTCAAAGGCCTTCAACCCAACTATCATTCCATAGCCGATTTCAGAAAAATCAATCCCAATGCTTTGAAAAATCTGTTTAAGCTCTTTGTACTTTTTCTTAAAGATGCCGGACTAATAGGCGGACAAGTAATGGCTGTAGATGGTACCAAAATCCGTGGTAACAACAGCAAGAAAAACAATTACAATCCTAAAAAGATAGAAAGACATCTGGCTTATATCGAGTCCAAAGCAGATGAGTATATCCAACAATTAGAAACCGAAGACCAAGACGAGAACAATACCTCTGGAATTCAGATTACAGCAATAAAAGAAAAGCTGGAAAGACTCAAGGAGCATAAAATCAAATACGAAACCCTGCAAAAACAAATTGATGAAAGTGGCGAACCACAAATCAGTACCACAGATCCCGATGCAAGAGCTTTATTGGTGAGAGGCGTTGTGGTTGAAGTAGGATATAATGTACAAGCTGCTGTAGATGCAGAGCACAGCTTGGTTATAGCTACACATACCATCAACCGCAACGATAAAAATGCTTTGTATGATATCAGCAAAGAAGCCAAAGAGAATATAGCACAGGAAGCCATCACCGTAATGGCAGACAAAGGTTATCATACAGGCAAAGAATTACAAGCTTGTCAAGAAGCAGGCATAGACACGATTGTAGCGCGTCAGGAGATCGTAAACAGCAATGATAAAGGCACACAACCCGAGTATTTGGTACAGCATTTTGTTTACGATAAAGAAAGCGATACCTATACTTGTCCCCAAGGTCAAACCCTGCACACCACAGGTAAGCTCCACACCAAGAAAAGAGATAAAGACATATCTTACCAATTCAAAAAATACAGAACATCGGCCTGCAACAGCTGTCCGGTAAAGCATCTGTGCACAGGCAGGCACGATGGAAGGAGAGAGATAGAACGCAGCGAATATGCAGTTGCTGTGGAACGCAACAAAAGCAATTACGAAGCCAACACAGCACTTTACCGAAAACGACAAGAGATAAACGAGCATATTTTTGGCACGATAAAACGACAATGGAATCTGTACTACACCAACCTGCGAGGATCAGAAAAAGTGAATGGAGAACTGGCACTCATTATGACGGTTTACAATATGAAGCGGAGTAAAAATATACTCGGTTTTGAAAAACTGATGGAGTTCCTCCAAAATTGGACACCCAAGTACCCGGGAGGTACTTGTTTTGGCAAAAAACGAGCTCATATAAGCCTCATTAAGCCACTATATTTTTTACAACAAAAAATTGCAGCTTAAAATTTAGCAAGCTCTATTGTCAAAAGAATGCATTTGTGAAGATGCTACAAGCAATATTTTTTTAGAAAACGACTTTTTTCACAGCCTGACGGTTGGCGGCTTTGCGTTCGGGCGGGATTTTGAGCACAAAACTTCACTCGAAGCTGACAGCTTGAATTAGTAAAAAATGTTCAATCGAAGCCATTTACCCCGCCTGACGCAAAACCGCTTGTTCAAGCAACACCTTCGGTGAGACATCAGTTCAACAAGGTTTATCATCTTTACTTTTCATCAAAAATACAAATAAAAATGAAAGGTAACGAAATTTCTGTAAAAGAACTCAGGGCGGATGCAGTAGCATGCTTGACAAAACTACAACAGATCTTGTTGGTAAAAGAGTATGGCAAGGGTACGGTGCGTAACTATTGCCAGGAGATGAAGCTTCTGTTCAAGTATTACAATCACAAAGCGGTGGCAGACATCCGCCAAACGGATATTGAACAGTATCTTCAATACATCAAAGACGTACATAAAGTAGGCAGGGCAAAATGCCGCAGTGTGGCACAGGCTTGTAGTTTCTTTTTCAAAAGGGTAATGCCTTCGGAGTATATCGTACCCTCCAATTTGTATCCGCGCAAGCAGTTTATTCTTCCCAATATCATGAGTGAAGAAGAAGTGAAAAGGCTGTTTGCAGCGCCATTAAGCGTTAAAGAATACTGTGTGGTAGGTCTGCTATATGGTTGTGGGCTACGCATCAGCGAAGTAAGCAAACTACGAATAATAGACATTGAGAGTGATAACAAACGCATCAAAGTATATCAGGGCAAAGGTGGCAAAGATCGCTACACACTGCTACCGGAGCATCTGTTATTGAAGCTCAGAGAGCTGTATATATCAGAAGGCCGCCCCAAGGAGTATCTGTTCACCAGCAAACAAACCAAGCGGGCCATACATCTGCGAAGCACACAGGTGATAGTCAACAGCGCCATGGCCAAAGCCGGGTTTAAGGACAAACACTTTACGGCACATACGCTTCGCCACAGTTTCGCTACCCACATGCTCAATCAGGGCAACAACATCCATGTCATCAAGACCCTGCTGGGGCACAGCAAGATAGAAACCACGATGGTATATCTTCACTTGCAACAACACACGCAGGCAGGCATACAATCACCTTTGGAGACAGTGGTGTATGGAACAGCAGCCACTCGCTGATGTCCGACAGTTGTTGCAAACGAAAATCTTTGCACATCCATCAGCAAGTGGCTTCAATTCCTACAGTCGGGCTGTATTGAGTAAATTGAGCCGCTGCCATACATCAGGCATTGGGGTGCATCAGTATCGTTGCAGCAACGAGGGTTGCAGCCATGTACACTATCAGTATCATAGCTGTGGCAATCGGCATTGCCCTAACTGTGGGGGCACCAAGCGCGAACAATGGATCGAAGACCGCATGGGCGAGCTATTGCCCACCACTTATTTTCATATCGTATTTACTATACCACAGGAGTTAAGATCACTTTGCATGTGCAATAGACAACGGATGTTTGGATTGTTGTTCAAATCGGCGCAACACACGCTGCTTACGCTGGCCAAAGACGACAGATACATAGGAGCCGTACCGGGTATTGTAAGCATCTTGCATACCAATGGACAAGACCTCAACTTTCACCCACACGTACACAATATTGTGAGTGGCGGCGGTATGAGTAAGGATGGTGTATGGGTCAAAGAGAAACGCAGCAACGGGAAGTTCTTGTTTCCACGCAGGTCGATGGAAAAGATGTACAAAGGATATTTTATATCGCATCTGAGAAAATATATTACCACCGGTGAGTTGAAATATAAAGATAAGGCAGCATTGCAAAATATACTTTCCATCATAGACAAAAAGAAATGGAACGTATATGCCAAAGCACCCTTTGGCGGCCCGGCACAGATAGTGGAATACCTGGGAAGATATACCCATAAAGTGGCCATAACTGCACATCGTATCATAAGTATTGACGACAAGAATATCAGTTTTCGGTATAAAGATTATCAGGATGGTAACAAGCAGAAAGTAATGACACTCAGTCATGTCGAGTTTTTAAGACGATTTGAACAGCATATACTGCCTAAGGGTTTTGTAAAAATCCGCCATTCGGGTTATTTGCACAGCAAGGATAAGATGAGTCGGATAGCAGAGGTGTGCAGACAATTACAACTGCCTACACCCATGCCTCGGGTAGCCATACCCACCACCGTGAGGCTGATGCTGCAAACCGGAAAAGACGTGACAGTATGTCCGGTATGCCGAATAGGAAAACTACAATTGGTACGTACCATGATTTTCTACAACGGACGTCTCATAGATGTCATGCAACTGCGCAATCGTGGCTCACCAAGGATAAAAAAACAACCAGCATGATGAGTAGAAATAGTAAAAATACAAACCTTCACCAATTGTCTGAAAACAAGTATCGTTTTTGGGTAGGGGCAGCTGTGTACGAACGGGTAAAGAATTTAGCAAAATGTATGCAAATACTAAGCAAGATCCATCCATCTTATCCTCCAGCTACTCACAAAACCAC
>LNBX01000013.1 GCA_001567275.1 Bacteroidetes bacterium OLB10 | reverse complement strand
TAGACAGATGTATTACTGTTAAAGGAGCGCCCAACAAGCCGTCAGGCATCACCGCAAACCCATCAACCTGGTGTGCATATGATGCAGGTATAGAGTTTACAGCTAATGTGAGCAATATAACAGGAATCTACAGTTTGTCATGGTCATATCCAAACAGTACAACTTATGTACAGGGTGGAGGTAACAGCACATCTCTGACATTAGATTGGGGAGGAACGAATGGAGTGGTGATGGTAACATCCAGCAATGCCTGTGGTAATGGTACAGCAACGTACTCATCAAACCTCAGCTGCAGAGAGAGTGAGATGTCAGCAAGTGTACTGAATGTATATCCGAACCCGACAGCAGGTATGTTGAATGTGGAATACACTACAGAGAAAGGCACAGCACAGGTAACAGTACTAGACCTGAGCGGCAGAGTAGTGATGACACAGACACAGCCTTCAGTTGAAGGAAAGAACACCATGCAGTTAGACCTGAGCAGAGTAGCTAAGGGAGCGTACATGCTGAATGTACAAACCCAGAGCGGCAACAATCAGGTAAGGATTGTAGTGGAGTAAAAAGTAAGTCGAAAGACTGACAGATAAAATAAAGCCTGCGAGCAATCGCAGGCTTTATTTTTTTTATGGAGGTAATTACTCTGATTACTATTTATCAGTTGGTGGAGTCATACTTACTCCCCATTTTATCACAAAGACAAAATCTTTGTCTCTGTCGGAATAGCCGTAGTCATAACAAAGTTTATATACAACCCCTTTTTGAGTTACATGCTGATGGGTATGATACTTAAAATTAAATCCTTTATCAGTGAGCTTTTGTCTGCTTACATTGGTCTTGCCTTCCGTTCCTGCTGTCAGTTCCAGAATGCGTCTGTTTTTTCGGAGAATGTTGTTGATGTTTCGCATTTCAGCAGTTACATCGCTGTTAGCTTTGTTGTTGTAATTGCTGCGACACTGGTCATCACAGAACTTTTTATCAGCACGACCTACCAAAGGCTCACCACATTCGAGACATACTTTTTCCGGTTTCATTTTCAGAGGTAAATTATGTTTTTACAAAGATAATAATATCCGATTACAAACGGTTACATCCGCTTCTTTTCGGAAGTAAATGTATATCATCCGACTCAGGTGGCGGGGCTGCTGCACTTTTGCACCGTCAATCAGCGATAAACTGCAAGACACACATCACACGATAATTAATTTAAGTTTAACAAATAAATACAAAGTACAATGAACACATTAAGAAACAGCGTAAGACTCATCGGAAATCTTGGAGCAGCACCGGAAGTGAAAAATCTCGACAACGGAAACAAAATGGCACGCCTGAACCTGGCCACCAACGAGACCTACATGAACAGCAAAGGCGAGAAGGTAACAGAAACCAGCTGGCACAATCTGGTAGCCTGGGGCAAAACTGCTGAAATTGCTGAGAAATATCTTGACAAAGGCCGCGAAGTAGCCGTTGAAGGCAAACTCACTTCCAGAAGTTACACCGATAAGGAAGGTAACAAGAAGTATATCACCGAAGTTGTTATCAATGAAATCCTGATGCTGGATAAAAAGGATTGATAAACCGCACTTCACGAAAGTGATGTTTCAGAAAAGAGGCTGCCTCGCACGAGGCAGCCTCTTTTTTTATGAATTAAATCTGACAGATTAACTTAGAATTTATTGAGGTTTATTATGATTATGGAATTTTTTTCTGAATTTCATCCCGATATAAAACTATATGATAAGATTAATTCTTCTTACTGCATTTGTTGTATCAGGTTGTGCACAGCCACAAAATGATAATACATTGTTGTTGCAGAAATTGGATTCATTACAGAGCAAACTCGATTCATTAAAAAATGAAGTACAACAGTTTAATCAGAAAGATTCAACATCATATTCCAACAGACCTAATGAAAAAGATTCAGTGGTTCAACAACTAGTCATCGGCAAAAACAAACAAAAACCGGTAGTTCAACCGCGGGATAGTCAGCAAATAAAACAAAAACAACCTGCTCAAATAAAGCAGGTGCAACCCACCCCTTCTGATGAGAGAGTTTCAGGAAAGAAATTTTATTACAAAGGTCTGCCACAAAGAATATCTGTAGAAATTTCAGCATGGGATAGCGGCAGACGAACCATAAGATTTTACAATCCTTTTGGTGAAATCACTTACAAGATTGAAGATGTAAAGATGAGTTATTCTTCCATCACTGAATTAAAAAGAATGCATGATAACGGTGCATGTGCATTGATAGAAACAGGAATGAACCCGGGAGCTAGCATGTACTGGTATGAAACCAAAATTACTTTTGATGAAAACAACAACCCGTTATGGAAGGAAGAAATTGAGAAACCTGAAATGAGCATTGAACAAAATCTGAATAATAAATCGTGGTGGAATGCAAAAACAAAAAGCTGGATTAAACAGGAAATAAACAAAGAACAACCGGTTCCACATTGATATTTTTTAAATTAATTTATCTAAGCCGGATAAACTATATTTGAATCCTGTTAAACATGAGATATGAAAAAAATAATATCAGGTTCAGCAATAGTGCTAACTCTATCCGGATGCGGACTACATTCTTATAGTCCCACTCTCACTCATTATCCTCAGCCAAATGATAAAGGAAAAATTTCGGTAACAACAGGTCTGGGCGAGGGTGGTGTGAATATCTCTGCAGCAGGAGGAATAACCAATTCCGTTGGTATATCTGCATTAATGCATACCAACATTTATACAGGCAGAACTGATGCTTCTGAAAGAAGAAGAATAGCTGAAGCTGCTTTTTATGGAATGGGAGAGTTAAAGGAAGGATCTAATTTTTATGCAGGTTTGATATTTGGCGGAGGTATAGGAGATTACAAAGCATATAACAGAAATCTTTTTCTCCATGAGGATATTTTTGTGTGCAACAAAAGCAAATATAATTTTTATTATGCATCACCTTATTTGCTAAAGGCTTCAGCCAACGGTGTTTTTAATATAGTGTTTGCATTTAAGTTTACTTATTTGAATTACCGCAATTATTATCTTGAATATGCAGATCAGAATTATAAGGATCAGGATTTAAATGTTGAGATAAAAGGTGAAGACGCACATAAAAATCCTTCGAAATTAATTTGGGAGCCGTCATTACGATGGTCCTTCGGGAAAAATTATTTTCGGTTTTTTAACCAGATAACAGTGCCTCTCACAATTGATAATCGTGTGGAATTTTCTAATCAGAAACTTAGAGACATTGAAGATTTTCCTGTCCCATCAGTTCAGTTTGGATTGATTCTGTCGTTACCATTAAGTAAACAAGACGACTGATTATTTCTTCCGTTTAAATGCTGTGAGTTAACTTTCAGGAGGTTAGCATCAATTCCATATTGATGGCTATAATACCCGGTTTGTAACCTTACGATGGGTTTAAAGTATAAACCCTGTGTTCACTATTGTAATTTAGACAATGACGAAAAAGGTTATAACCATTTTAGGACTGGCATTTGCAGTGCATTTTGGATATACACAGAATGTAACAACTCTTGCCGGTCAGAGTGGAATATCAGGGTCTGCGAATGGGAGTGGTACTGTTGCAACATTTGATGGGCCACACAGTGTTGTTTACGATGCTGCAGGCAACATGTATGTTGCCGACCGAGATAACAATCTCATCAGAAAAATTACTGCTGCCGGAGTAGTGAGCACATTTGCAGGATCTGGAACTCCGGGAAGCACAGACGGAACCGGTGTTAATGCCTCTTTTTTTGAACCTTGGGGTATTGCAATTGACAATGCAGGAAACCTGTATGTTGCCGACACAAAAAATTATAAAGTCAGAAAAATAACTTCAGCAGGAGTTGTTACCACTTTTGCAGGTGCCGGCACAGCCGGTGTGACAGATGGCGCTTCTGCATCAGCACAATTTGGATTCCCCGTTGGCGTGGCAACGGATGCATCAGGTAATGTTTATGTTAGTGAATACATGGCACACTGTATCCGCAAAATCAGTGGCGGACAGGTAACAACCATTGCAGGAACTGCATTTCAGAATGGTGATGCAATTGGCGCAGGCAGTGTGGCACTCTTTGATCATCCACATGGAATAGCAACAGATAATGCAGGGAATATTTACGTAGCAGATTCATGGAACAATAAAATCAAAAAAATTTCTCCTTCACATGTTGTAACTACTTTGGCAGGAAGTACAGCAGGTTTTGCAAATGGTGCAGCAGCATCTGCGCAGTTTGATAATCCTTCAAGTGTTTGTGTAGATGGAAACGGAGCTGTTTATGTGGGTGATATCAATAATTTTTGTATTCGGAAAATCTGGAACAACAGCGTAAGCACCTTTGCAGGAATACCGGGTACTGCAGGTAATGCAGATGGCCCATTGTTGCAGGCAACATTCAACAGTCCGTCAGGTATTGGATGGCACAGCTCTGATAAGTTTGTGATTGGCGATGAAGGCAACGAGTTGATTCGGGTAATAGACATGAATCAAACAGCGTTGCCACTTACTTTATCAACTCAAAACAATGTGCTCATTTTCTGTCAGGGTACTTCAGATGTAATTACAGCCAATCCACAGGGGCTTTCGAGTTATGAGTTTAAAGATGGTAGTACTGTAATAGCAACAAATACTTCCGGTGTACTGTCAATGACATCACTCACTCCGGGATTACATGCCATTACCTGTACAGCCACCGGCCCATCAGGAAATTACTCAACAACCTCACCTCTGAACATAAGTATAGCAGGAAGTAATTCAGCTTCAGTTTCACCGGCTGGACCTTTGGCACTTTGCAATGGCAGCAGTATCACACTCACTGCTTCAGCAGGTGCAAGTTATCTTTGGTCGAATGGCGCAACAACATCTTCAATCAATGTAAATCAGCCCGGAAATTATTCTGTAGTGATTACTTATCAGGGAGGTTGTACTTCGCAAAGTAATACCGTTACCATCACTCAGGGAGGAACTTTTAATGTGAGTATTACACCTTCAGGAGCGCAATCAGTTTGTGCAGGCGATTCGTTGCAATTAACTGCAACTTCAGGCGCAGGTTATCACTGGTCAAATGGTGCAAGCACACAATCCATTTATGTGAATGCTGCAGGTAGTTATTCAGTAACCGTAACCAATAACTCAGGTTGTTCAGGTACTTCATCACCGGTAACAGTAACTGTCAACAGTTTGCCTGTTGCAACCATTACCCCTGCCGGACCGATAACTATATTACAAGGTCAGTCAGCAGTACTTACAGCCAATAGTGCTTCAGGATATTTATGGTCAACCGGTGCACAAACACAATCTATAACCGTGAGCCTTGCAGGCACCTATTGGGTAAAAGTGAAAAATGCATCAGGATGTTATTCATTAGCTGACAGTGTAACTGTAATAGTAAACCCTCTCACATCTGTTTCTATTTCGGCAGATGGCGATACAGTGGTTTGTCCTGCTGATTCAGTAAAACTTATTTCGTCTCTTGCATTTGGCTGCCAGTGGTTCAAAGACAATGTTCTCATCCCCGGAGCCGTACAACAAATATTTTATGCAAAAGAAGCAGGAGATTATACAGTAAAAGTTATTGTAGGCTCTACAACACTTGTTTCAAATACCATCACAGTAGTACACAAAAATGTTCCTTCAACAATTGATGCTTCATCTGATTCAGCATGTACAGGCAATCCTGTAACTATATCCATAGTGCCACAAAGCAATGTAACATTTAACTGGTTTGAGCAGATGACAGGAGGCACAGCCATTGCTTCAGGGAATAATTTTACCACACCACCACTTACTCAAACAAAGACTTATTATGTGGAAGCTTATGCCAATGGATGTGTAAGTATATCACGTTTTGCAGTTGAAGGTTATATCTATCCGCTGATGAATCCATCCTTTAGTTACGATGCACCCGTCAGAGCCGATGGCGGAATTCGTGTGACTTTTGAAAACACAACTCCGCAGGGAAATTATTCTTATGAATGGGATTTTGGAGATGGCACAGCTGTATCAACAGACATCAACCCGCAACATACTTATGTTGCAGAGGATGATTACATGGTAACATTAAAAGCAACAAATGCTTTTGGTTGTACAGAAGTGGTTTCTAAATTAGTGAACGTATCAACAGATCACACCTTATTTCTTCCCAATGCATTTACACCAAACAGTGATGGCGTAAATGATATTTTCAGATTACGTGGTTCCGGTTTTGTTTCAGCATCCATGATGATATTAAACCAATGGGGACAACTTATATTTAAAACAGACAATGCTTCTGCGGGATGGGATGGCTCTTCGCGTGGTGGCCTTGTTCAAAATGGTACTTACTCCTACATTGTTCAGATAAAAATGACCGATGGAAAAGAGCGGGTAATGAAAGGAAATGTTTCACTAATAAAATAACCTGCACATGAAATTAAAATACATACTTCCGTTTCTGGTAGCATTCAGTGCAGAGTTAAATGCACAGGATCCGCATTTGTCGCAATACTTCAACGTGCCTGTATTTTATAATCCGGCACTTGCAGGCAGTGAAATACAAAACATGCGTATAGCACTTGACTACCGCAATCAGTGGATTGCTCCCGGTGTGAGTTTTAAAACACAAACCATTGCATTGGATAAAATAGTGAATCGTGTTGGTTTTGGATTGATGATTAACAAAAACTCTGCAGGGAAAGATGGTTTCAGTCGTCTTTCTATTCTCGGAGGCATCAGTTATACTGCACGTTTTGGCGATAAAAAACTGAACCGACTGACAGCAGGATTTCAGGTAGGTGTTTTGCAGAAGTCTTTTAATCCTGCCAACCTCACTTTCGACAATCAATATACACCGGACATCGGATATGATCCTTCAGCATCCAGTGGCGAAACATTTGCCAACACAAAAGTTTCGCGTCCTGATGTGAATGCAGGGTTGAACTATTCCTACGGTTTGGGCAATGGCGAAGTGAAGGTAAAACCATTTGCAGGCGTTTCATTTGCGCATATCAACAAACCCAATGAATCATTTATCGAAGAGAATAACGGTAATCCCATTCGTACAACGGTATATGGTGGTGCAGCTATCAGATGCAGTGATATTCTGGAACTCAAACCACTGGTTTATTTTATGAAACAGGATGCATTTCAGGAGCTGAATGCAGGTGTCATTTCTCAGATTAATTTGAAAAATACGAATGCTGTACGATTTGGTTTGTTTTATCGCAATCAGGATGCAGCAATCATTTATGCAGGTTATCAGCTTGGAAAAGTGTTTTTGGGAACCAGTTATGATTTCAATATGTCTAAATATAAACCTGGTGGAAGCGGAGCTTATGAAATATCTCTGGTTTACACTCCACAGGGCAAAGCCAAAGGCAAACGCGTAGAAGAAGGAACTGTGAAACCTGTGAATAAGAAGAAAGCACCTGAGCCTAAACTCACACCTCCTGAAAGCTACATACTTGCTCCTGTGCGTGTGGCTGCCTCTATAGATGTGATATTGGATGAACCATTACCGTTAAAAACAGTAGCGCAAAATCAAAAGTCAAAAACCGGAATACAAAATCAAGAAAAAAACAACTTGAATTATGAGCAGGCAGGATATGTGGTATTTAAAAATAATACAACAAAATACGACCTCAACAACCGTTTTGATGTGATTGAAGCTACCATTGATTATCTGTTCAAATATCCTCAGCAAAGAGTATTGCTGGCAGGTACAGCTTCAGATGCTGAGTTCAGCAACAATAGCCACATCGGTATGCAACGCGCTGAAACAGTAAAATCTTATATGGTGCAAAAAGGAATTGAAGCAGACCGTATTGATGTGATGGATTTGAAAAACACATTACCTAAATCGTTTGTGGAAGATGGTCAGCCAACACAACGTTTATCACGTACAGATATTTATCTTATAAAATAAATTATTTATGACTATACACTGGATTAAGCTTGTCTTACCGTTTTTCTCAGCTTTGTTTATTACTTCATTGATTATACCGGCATGGATAAAACTTTGTCTGCAATGGAAGTTGTTTGATAAACCTGATGTACGCAAACATCATGTTGCCATCATTCCGTCACTTGGAGGAATTGGAATTTTTGCAGGAATAATGATTTCGTTTCTATTATTTACACCTGCAGAAAGTATTTCCGGATTCCATACAATGATAGCAGCAATTTTTGTGTTGTTTTTCACAGGTTTTTTTGACGATCTCACCGATTTGCCTGCACGATTAAAATTAATTATACAGGCAGTAACTGCCATGGTAGTAATGTATAGCGGTTTGCGTCTGCAAACTCTCAATGGCTTTATGGGCATACATGAGTTGAATATATTCTGGCAATATGCACTTACAGGATTTATCATTTTATTTCTTACCAATGCCTATAATTTCATTGACGGATTAGACGGGCTTGCTGCAACCATTGGTTTAATCATATTTTCAGTGTTTTCAATTTTGTTTTATATACAGCATGAATATTCCTGGATGATGCTTTGTCTGAGTGTTATGGGAGGACTGATTTCGTTTTTATATTTCAATTTTAATCCTGCAAGAATATTTATGGGCGATACAGGCTCACTGGTGATTGGATTTTTGATTGCATGCAGCACAGTTAAACTTATTGGTCTTTGGTTTGCAGCACCGGTTATTTCATTCGGGCCGGCACTGACAGTAGCAACCTTGTTTATTTTAATTTTTGATTTGACCAGAGTGGTTTTTATCCGTTTGTCCAATGGCATGTCGCCTTTCAAAGCAGACAGAAGTCACTTGCATCACATGATATGCAGGCAACAATTCGGACACCGCGGAGGAACTATATTAATGGCAGCTTTCAATGTTATGTTTATTATGCTCGTCATTCCTTTAGGAAAGTTCAGATTCACAACTTTTTTTATCTTTTGTTTTTGCCTGGCAATTGCATTACTCAATTCTAAGGTAATGTCGGCAGTAGCAACTTTACGCAACAAAATTTTAGGAGAACCACAGAAGAAAGTTCCTGTAGATACGTATCACTGATTTCATTTCTGCTGAGGGTGGCAATGTATTTAGTATTATTGCTGCCGCATTTTCAGAGTATCATATTGAAAAAAAGAATAGCTATACTTGGTTCTACCGGCAGCATTGGTACACAGGCGCTGGAAGTTATTGCTAAGCAAAAAGAGTTTTTTGAACTGGAAGTAATTACTGCCAATTCCAACAGTAAGCTTTTAATTCAACAGGCAAATAAGTATCAGCCTGCAACAGTAGTTATTGCCGATAAATCAAAATATACCGAAGTAAAAGAAGCATTGTCGTCATTGCCGGTGAAAGTATTTGCAGGGGCAGAATCGCTGGAACAGGTTGTTCAGAGTGATGAAATTGATGTGGTGCTTACGGCAATGGTTGGTTATGCAGGTCTGTTACCAACCATAAAAGCTATTCAGGCAAAAAAACATATTGCTCTAGCCAATAAGGAAACGCTTGTTGTGGCAGGTCGTTTGATTACAGAGATGGCCCACGAAAACAAAGTAGCCCTGTTGCCGGTTGACTCCGAACATTCTGCCATTTTTCAATGTCTGGCAGGAGAACATTTTAATCCGATAGAGAAAATTTACCTGACTGCATCGGGAGGTCCTTTCAGAGGAAAAACAAAAGAGTTTTTAAAAACGGTTACACATGAACAGGCACTGAAGCATCCTAACTGGACTATGGGTGCTAAAATCACCATTGACTCTGCCACAATGATGAACAAAGGACTTGAAATGATAGAAGCTCGATGGCTGTTCAATCTGGATATTTCGCAGATAGATGTGATTGTGCATCCGCAATCGGTTATTCATTCCATTGTTCAGTTTGAAGATGGTAGCATGAAAGCGCAGATGGGATTGCCTGATATGAAACTTCCCATACAATATGCACTTGCCTATCCGCAACGTTTGAAATCGGATTTCCCGAGATTCGATTTTCTGAAATATCCGGATCTTACATTCGAGAAACCTGATAAAGAAGTTTTCCGTTCATTGCTTTTAGCTGAACATGCCATGAAAAAGGATGGAAATCTTCCCTGCATCATGAATGCAGCAAACGAAATTGCTGTAGGAGCGTTTCTGGAAAGAAAATTGGATTTTCACCGTATAACTGATCTTACAGAACAATGCATGGAGCATATTCATTTCATAGAAAACCCAAACTTAAACGACCTTGTTGAAACAGATACTGAAACACGGCAATATGCTGAAGTTTTATTGAGTAAAAAAAGTAATTTCGCGTAAAATTTAGAAACAGAATGAGTGGATTGATTATGGCAGCCCAGCTGATACTGGGATTATCTATACTGGTTACCTTGCATGAGCTTGGGCATTTTCTTGCTGCACGAATGTTTGGTATCAAGGTCGAAAAATTTTATTTGTTTTTCGATGCATGGGGAATAAAACTGTTCAGCTTTAAGAAAGGTGATTGCGAATATGGTATAGGCTGGCTTCCTTTTGGTGGATATGTAAAAATTGCAGGAATGGTGGATGAGAGTATGGATAAAGAACAGATGGCACAACCGCCACAACCATGGGAATTCAGAAGCAAGCCCGCATGGCAACGCCTGATAGTGATGGTTGCAGGTGTGGTGATGAATGTAATTCTCGGTATTGCAATATTCTCTATGAGTTTGCTGCATTACAAACAAAGTTATCTTGCCAATGATGCTGTGAAAAACGGTATAGTAGCATACAAGCAGGGAGAGCTTATTGGTTTGGAAACAGGAGATAAAATTACTGCCATCAATGGAAAACCTTTTGAACGCTTTGATGATTTGTTATCAACACGTGTGTTGTTTGGAGCCACATTAACTGTTGACCGCAATGGTCAGACAGTTCTTGTACATGTACCTGATGATTTTTATCGCACAGTTGGAGCCAATGTACGTTCGGTGTTCTTAGGAGCCGGACCTTTGGTTTATAAAGTTGGTCAGGTAGTAATTGGCGAAAATGCTTTTAAAGCGGGTCTTCAGGATGGTGATGTGATTACTGCCATTGACAAACAAAAAATTACCGGAGAGGATTTTATGTCCAAATACTTTCAGGATAAAAAAGGTGAATCGGTTTTGTTATCTGTCACAAGAGATAGCAAACCATTGGAGATAAATGTAAAAATCAGTTCCAAAGGAACTATCGGTTTATTCTATAACGGAGAATCCGTGATTCCTGATTCTTATGTTAAAACACCTTATACACTTGCTTCAGCAATTAAATTCGGTACATCGGATGCTTTTGAAACCTTGATAAGCAATGCCAAAGGCTTGAAGAAACTCTTCAACGGGCAGGAAAAATTTCAGGAGTCGGTTCAGGGGCCTATCGGTATAGCCAAAATTTATGGCGGTACGTGGGACTGGCCTCACTTCTGGGTGCTTACCGGCTTACTCTCCATGATTCTTGCATTCATGAACATATTGCCGATTCCTGCACTTGACGGAGGGCATGTTTTATTTCTGCTGATAGAATCTGTCACACGTAAAAAATTCAGCGACTCATTCATGGAAAAAACTCAGGTGGTGGGTATGGTGCTGCTGCTGGCACTGATGGTGTTTGTCATTGGCAATGACATCTGGCGAAATTTCATTAAGTAATTCCTGTTGTAAATAAATAGTTTCTTTTTGTTATTTGACTGAAAGGATAAAGCCTTTATTTTATTTTTGTGAGGTAATTTCAGTCAGCTAATTATGCAAAAAGAGCGAACGCTTGTGCTGGGTTCAGCCGGTCAGATTGGTACCGACCTTGTTGAAGAACTCAGAAGAATTTATGGTGACAGTAATGTTATTGCTACCGATATAAAAGATCAGCCCGAAGCTTTCAAAGCCAAAGGACCATTTATGATGGCAGATGTGATGGATGCTGCCACCATTCACAAAATCATTAAGGAAAACAATGTGAAGCAGGTTTATCTGTTGGCAGCATTGCTCTCGGCAGTGGCCGAAAATAAACCTAAAGCAGCATGGAAGCTGAACATGGAAGGATTGTTTGTGATGCTTGACTATTGCAAAGAGAACAACGATGTAAAATTATACTGGCCAAGTTCTATTGCAGTTTTCGGAACAACAACTCCCAGACACAATACACCACAAAAAACAATCATAGAGCCATCAACTGTTTATGGAATCAGCAAACTTGCAGGAGAACGCTGGTGTGAATATTATCACTACAAACATGGTGTGGATGTAAGAAGTATTCGCTATCCCGGACTGATAAGTTACAAAGCGGATCCCGGTGGAGGAACTACCGACTATGCAGTGAATATTTTTCACGAAGCCATTCTGAAAAATACGTATGAATGTTTTCTGAGAGAAGACACAGCTTTGCCAATGATGTATATGCCGGATGCTATTCGTGCAACTATCGAACTGATGAATTCGCCTGCAGAAAAAATTAAAACTAGAAACAGTTATAATCTCGCAGGAATTTCATTCACGCCTGCTATATTGGTGGACGAAATAAAAAAACATCTTCCCGGTTTCACCTGTACTTACAAACCAGATTCGCGGCAGCAGATTGCCGACACCTGGCCTGCAAGCATTGACGACAGTGTTGCACAAAAAGAATGGGGATGGAAACACCGGTATGAACTTGCAGCTATGACAGAAGATATGCTCATTCACATGAAAGAAAAATATAAAGTAACCACATAATGACAATACAACCGCTGATTCTTTACAATACTTTAACCAGACAAAAAGAAAAATTTGAACCTATAAACCCTCCGTTTGTCGGAATGTATGTTTGTGGGCCAACAGTGTATAGCGATGTGCACCTTGGTAACTGCCGTACATTTATTTCATTCGACATGATTTATCGTTATCTGTTGCATCTCGGATATAAAGTGAGATATGTAAGAAACATTACCGATGCAGGGCATCTCGAAGGCGACCGCGATGAAGGTGATGATAAATTTTCGAAAAAAGCCAGACTCGAACAGGTGGAACCTATGGAAATTGTTCAGAAATATACACTGGGATTTCATGACGTGATGAGAGCATTCAACACATTGCCTCCGAGTATAGAGCCTACTGCAACAGGACACATCATTGAGCAGATTGAAATGATAAAAGAAATTCTGAACAATGGTTATGCTTACGAAGTAAACGGAACGGTTTATTTTGATGTAGAGAAATACAGCAAAGAATTTAACTATGGACAACTCACCAATAGATTGCTCGAAGATTTAATTGCAAACACACGCGAGTTGGGTGGACAGGATGAAAAACACGGACGGCTGGATTTTGCACTTTGGATAAAAGCAAAACCCGAACATCTGATGCAATGGCCATCACCATGGGGAATGGGTTTTCCGGGATGGCACATTGAATGTTCGGCAATGAGCACAAAATATCTCGGACAAACTTTCGATATTCACGGAGGAGGAATGGACCTTGCTGCAACACACCATACCAACGAAGTGGCGCAATCGCAGGCATGCAATCATACACAACCTGTAAAATACTGGATGCATACCAACATGCTTACCGTAAATGGTACACGCATGTCCAAGTCTGCAGGTAATGGTTTTCTACCGGGAGAATTGTTTACAGGTAATCATCCGTTGCTCGAAAAAGGATATGCTCCAATGGCAGTAAGGTTTTTTATGATGCAGACACATTACCGCAGTACACTCGATTTTTCCAACGAAGCATTGCAAGCTGCTGAAAAAGGTTTTCAGCGAATGATGGCAGGAATTAAAGTACTTCACTCACTGAAACCTTCCGGTACTTCTACTGTTGATTTGAAATCTATTCGTCAGAAATGTTATGATGCCATGAATGATGACTTCAACAGCTCGGTGATGATGGCACAGCTGTTTGAACTGATGCGAATTGTCAACTCCACCAATGACGGAAAAGAAAAAATGACACAGGCTGATATTGACGAAGCAAAAAGTATGGTACAGCATTTTGTGTTTGATATTTTAGGATTGAATGATGACAGCAGCACAGGTAATGACAATGGCTTGCTTGACGGAGTGATGCAATTGGTTCTTGAGATAAGAAGTGAAGCCAAGGCTAAGAAAGATTTTGCCGTTTCGGATAAAATACGCAACAGCCTCAACCAAATTGGAATAACAGTAAAGGATTCGAAAGATGGAAGTACGTGGGATAAAGCTTAACAGATTTGCAGTAATAATTTATGTGGCTGCATTGATGTTTATTGCAGCATGTACGAATGAAAACAAAAAGGTTGAACAAAGCAGCAACCAAACCGGGCAACCCAAAACGGTTTCTGTACCTGTTCCTGATTTTAATGCTGATTCGGCATTTCACTATCTGAAAACACAGGTTGATTTTGGTCCACGTGTTCCGGGTACGGATGCACATGAGCGCTGTGCTGATTATTTAAAAAACAAACTCGAATCATTCGGATTGCAAACACAAATTCAGAGTGAAACCATCACCACATTCGATAGAAAAAAATTCAGATTGAAAAATGTGATTGCGGAATTCAACCCGGATGCAAAACAGCGTGTGTTGTTGCTTGCACACTGGGATACGCGCCCCTGGGCCGATGCCGACAGTGTGAATAAAGACAAACCTTTTGACGGTGCTGATGATGGTGCCAGCGGAGTAGCAGTTCTTCTTGAAATTGCTCGGCATCTGCAATCGTCAGGACTTACAACTGGTGTAGATATTTTATTTGCCGACCTCGAAGATTACGGACAAGAAGAAGATGACAGACGTTTTCCGCAACAACAAAATACATGGTGTCTTGGCTCGCAATACTGGGCAAAGAACCCTCACCGCCCGGGATACTTTGCACAGTATGGCATATTGCTAGATATGGTGGGTGGTGTAAATCCTGTTTTTCCGAAAGAAGGAACCTCTGTTTATTTTGCTTCCGATATTTTGAATAAAGTCTGGAACATTGCGCAAAACATGGGGTACGGACAGTATTTTATCAATGCACAATCAGTGCAAACTACCGATGATCATCTTTACGTCAACCAACTTGCCAACATCAAGTGTATTGACATTGTTCACTACGATGTGAATCAACAGGGATATCCTCCGTATCATCATACCCATGGCGACAATATGAGCATCATTGACAAAAACACACTCAGCATGGTAGGCCGCGTGGTGATGCAGGTAGTGTTTGGCGGAATAAACAGTTAATTTATTTTTTATTCTGAAAAACTGAATGGTCAGCTTTTCATCACACCAATAGCATTTCCCTTCCAGTCGGGGAATAAAATCTGATTGTCGCGAATGAGCAAATGTTTGTCGGCAACTTCACTGAATACAGCTCTGAAGTCGGTAGTCACCGGTTGATCGCGGCCATCTTCAAGATTTTCTATGGCAAGTGTTTTAACCAGACCATGTACCTTTCCTCCGTTCACATCATTGCCTAAAATAAAATTACAACTTGCACGACCGTGGTCAGTTCCTCCGGTACCATTTTGTTTTACTGTTCGGCCAAATTCTGTCATCGTCATCAGTGTAACATCATCTTGTAAATCTCCTCCTAAATCTGTCCAGAAAGCGGTAATGCTGTTACTTAAATCAGCAGCACTTCGTGCAAAAGTTCCCTGTAAGGTTCCCTGACTTACGTGTGTATCCCAACCACTGTGTTCTGCAAAAGCAATTTCAAGTCCGATATCCATTTTTATCAGTTGTGCAATTTGCATCATTGCTTTGCCAAGAGCAGTTTTAGGATACTCTGCACCGTTGGATGGATTGTAATTTTTTACATCAGCACGTTGCAACATTTTCATGGCATCAAAACTTTCTTTTCCTGTTTCTTTGAGTAATGAGGAGGTAGTTTCATCATACAAGTCTTCAAAGCTGTTGGCAACCAAACCCTGTGTGAATTTATTTTCTCTTACCTGCAACGAAAAATCATTGAGGTTGCTGATGGCTAAAGCTTCATTGGTACCATACAAACTCCGCGGCAGCGAGCTGGTAAGGCTTACTGCTGTAAATGGTGAAGCATCATGACCCATCACACCTATGGCACGATTGAGCCATCCCGATGTAGTTCCTTTGTTGAAAGGTGTTCCGCTTTCCATATAATCCTGCGCATCAAAATGGCTGCGTGTGTTGTTGGGGCTTCCTATGCCATGCACTATTGCCAGTTGTTTTTCTTTAAACAACGGAGCAAAACTCTTAAATGCAGGATGCAAACCAAACCTTCCATCCAAATCAATCAGTGGTTTTTCTCTGCCTGCTTCCATAAACAAGGTAGGCCGTGCAGATTTTAAAAACGAATCTTCAAACGGTGTAACAGCCATCAGCCCGTCCATGGCACCACGCTGAAAGATACATACTAATATTTTTTTCTTTTTATATAATCGGTTTTGTTTCAGACTTTCTGCTGCTCTCGCCACGAATGTAGGAACTCCTCCCAAACTTATTCCGAACATGGCAATGCCTGCTCCTTTTAAAAATGCTCTTCGTGTACTCATGATGTTTGTTTGTTTATCATTTATCGTCTTTGAAATTCAGGTGAACCTAAAATAATTCCCACCACCTGCTTGAGTGAACTGCTGTTGTTGAAACTTAAACTCCCTGTATAATTATCGGTTTTCTTTTTTGTAGGAGGAGTCATTGGTTTCTGATCATCACTATCGTCATCAGCATTGGCTGCACTTTCTTTAGAGGCTTTTTCAACTTTTTTTCCGAGATCGGGGTCGTTCAGCAAAGGAGTCAGACGTTTCACAGTGGAGGTAATATCTCTTTCAGGCAGTAAAAGTTTGCAGTAAACTTCCAGTGCATTTTCAGGGCTGTCAGGTTCTTTATAATCATTCAGTGCGGCAAGGTCATACTCCAGACCCGGTATTCTGTTGGAAGTAACAGCCAAGCCAAAATTAATACGATTAAGTAATGAGCTTGTGTTGATCCAATATTTTGCATTATCAGGAAATCCGGTTGGTGCCTGATAGAAATAAATCCGTTGCCCCATTTTTGTAATCCATCTGTTCAGCACATCAGGTCTGTTGATGCTGCTTGTGTTTAATATGCGCATGGTACTGATGGCAAGTTCAAACGGTGATTTTATTTTTTCTCTTACTGCATCTTTCGACCAGAATTCGGGCGACTGTACCATGGTAAGCAATACTTGTTTGATGTCGCCTTTTTTCTCAAGAAATGTCTTCGCCATTTTATCAATCAGACTTTGAGGAGGATTATCACTCACAAAATGAATAGCTATTTTCTTAGAAATAAATTTGGCAGTGGAAGGATGAGTAGCTAACAAATGAAAAAGTTCAAGTCCTTCGCCATAGCCTCCGCCTGCCGGAAATTTCTTACCCAATACGGTTTTCGCTTCATCGTCATGTTTGTTTATGGCAAAGAAGAAATCACCATCATGCACAAACCCCTGTCTTCTCGATTCAGCATTATCAATCACACCTGGTCTGATAATATTTTTTGAATGTTCTCCTGTTGGAATGTAAAACCTCCATCCCGTAAGTACACGTGCAGCTTCGGTCACATCTTTTTGTGTGTATCCGCCATCAACACCCAGCGTATGCAACTCCATTAATTCACGTGCATAGTTTTCATTCAACCCACTGTTTAATTGCCTTTGAATTTTTTCCTGCATCTTTTTTCCTGCCGGTGTGTTGTCATTTTTATATTTTGCCAGTCGTCTTTCAAGGTCCGATTTTGTTCCACCGAATTTTGAATTTCTTCCTGTACTCGAAGCATTATCCAGATACTGAAGCATGGCAGGCGATTTGGCTGTGCTTAAAAGTAGTTCTTCGAAATTTCCAAGACAGTTTTTTCTCAGCGCATCTCTTTCATATGGAATGGCGAATATTCCGAACTTACTTTTTGCTAATGAAATATTAAAATGATTAAACCAGAAATCAGTCATCACTTCCTGCAATTGATTTTGAGAATAAGTTGCACGTAAAATTTTCTGATTGATGAGTTGGCTATACAATTGTTTATAGGTTCCGAATCCGTTGTCCATTCTGTAATCATTCATCAACTTCTTTTTGTTCTGACTTCCTTTGGCAAGCGAATCTTTATTCATCAATCCATCTTCCATTGCCATTTTTTGAATTTCAGCGTTGCCGGGATATTTTTTAAGAATTTCGGCATTGCTCATGGTCAGTGCGTCATATCCCTGAAGCATACGGTTTAATTCATCATCATTATTTTTTGCTGAAAGTTGTTGCAAAAACCAATTTTCCAATCCCTGATGTACAACCTTATCAACTTCGTGTGGTGTTGGGCCAAAGGTGAATCTGTTCAATAAGTGTGCTGCAGCTTCGCGTTCTGTAAGTCCGGCTTCTTTATAGGGAAATTTTACATCAGAATCATTCAAAGACTTTCCTGAGAAAGACATCAGTGCAAAAAACGAAACTGAAGTAATGAAAAGTAAGAAATATTTTTTAAGTTTCCTTGTCATGTTGTAAATGAATTACCGGTCAAACAGAAAAGAAATTGCTGTTATGAAAAGTTTTATAAATTAGATGATAAATATACTGAAAGGTTTAAACAGCGAAGCTATGGTGACAGCATGAAAAGTAGATGTACACTTAAATCAAGATAAAAATGTAGTTAAGATTTTTTTAAGTGGATATAGGGAGAATATGACTAATAAGGCAATTGTTGTATGAAGAAGTTTATTTACGCGTATTCAAAATTGTGAACTTTTTTCAGAACAAGTCAGATTACCCAAGGCCGGTGTTTAGAGGTAAAATTATCAATTGCAGTTTCATTATGTTGTATAATTCTTTCATCAAGGTCAGAAGTTTGTCCAACATAAAAAAATGTTGCTTTTTGTGCTGAAAAGCACATAAACATGGTACATCGTAAACGGATATTTTAAAATAAAAACCTCGCATTGCTGCGAGGTTTTGCTCCCCCTCCTGGGCTCGAACCAGGGACCCCATGATTAACAGTCATGTGCTCTAACCAGCTGAGCTAAGGAGGAATTTGCCTCATTGAATTTCTGCCGAAACAGAAAAATGCTTTTCTTAACCCAAGCCATTCCGCCAACAGGCGAAACTAAAACACGTGTAATCACGAATTACACTTTGTAAAGGGACGGCAAAAATAGCTTTTTTCCGTTAAAAAAAAATTTTCCTGCGAAAATTTAGCCTGCCCAGCCTTCGCGATCCAGACTCCTGAATTGTATAGCTTCTGCAAGATGTTCTGTTCTGATGTCTTCACTGCCGGCAAGGTCGGCCACCGTACGCGAAACTTTCAGAATTCTGTCATAGGCCCTGGCCGACAATCCTAATCGTTCCATAGCCGTTTTCAATAGCTGATTTCCTTCTTCCGAAATTTTGCATATAGAGTGTAACATCTTGCTGCTCATCTGTGCATTGCAGTAAATACCCTCATTTTCTTTATAGCGTTGTGCCTGAATCTGACGTGCTTCTACCACCCGTTTGCGTATGTCCTCACTCTTTTCGGACAAACGTTGTTTCGACAATTCAGAAAAAGGTACCGGAGTAACTTCTACGTGCAAGTCAATCCTGTCGAGCAAAGGACCCGATATTCTGTTGAGATATTTCTGTACCACACCGGGAGCACATACACATTCTTTTTCGGGATGGTTGTAAAATCCGCACGGGCAAGGATTCATGGAAGCTACCAGCATAAAACTCGCAGGATATTCTACCGAAAATTTTGCCCTCGAAATGGTTACCCGTCTTTCTTCCAGCGGCTGACGCATCACTTCCAGCACGGTGCGTTTAAACTCAGGAAGTTCGTCAAGAAACAAAACACCATTGTGTGCCAGTGATATTTCTCCTGGCTGAGGTATTCCTCCCCCGCCAACCAAGGCCACATCGCTGATGGTGTGGTGTGGCGATCGAAATGGCCGCACTGAAATCAGCGATGCCTGTTTGCCCATTTTGCCTGCTACTGAATGTATTTTGGTAGTTTCCAATGCCTCGTGCAATGTTAATGGCGGCAATATGGTAGGCAATCGTTTTGCAAGCATCGTTTTGCCTGCACCCGGTGGTCCTATTAAAATTACATTGTGTCCGCCTGCAGCTGCTATTTCCAGTGAGCGTTTTATATTTTCCTGACCTTTTACATCTGAAAAATCAAATTCACTTTGTATTTGTGCTGCATAAAATTCATCTCTGGTATTCACTATGGTTGGTTGCAGCGTTGCTTCACCTGTGAAAAAATCAATTACTTCTTTAATATTGTTGATTCCATACACATCAAGGTCGCTTACAATGGCAGCTTCGCGTGCATTCTGATGTGGAAGAAAAAATCCTTTGAATCCGTTTTTGCGTGCTTCTATGGCAATGGGCAGCGATCCTTTGATGGGTTGCAGTCCGCCATCAAGTGATAATTCGCCCATGATGATATATTCTTCCATTCCGGGAGCTACTATTTGTTCGCTGGCTGCTAATATTCCCATGGCAATGGTCAAGTCATAAGCAGAGCCTTCTTTTCTGATATCAGCGGGAGCCATATTGACTACTACTTTTTTACCCGGCATTTTAAAACCGGTATTTTTTAAAGCAGCTTCTATTCGTTGCTGGCTTTCTTTCACGGCATTGTCAGGCAGGCCTACATGAAAAAACTTGGTTCCCTGTCCTACATTTACTTCAACAGTAATAGGTGTGGCATTGATTCCGTAAACAGCACATCCGTAGGTTTTAACAAGCATAAAAAATGGTTACTTCGGTTTAACTTATATGTCAAACAAAAGTAACCATTAAAACTTATTGCAAAGAGTGATTCAAGAAACTCTTTACCCGAAATTTTTCTCAGCAGAATTTATTGTATGCTGCCTGCAACCCTTCGGCAATTTGTTCAGCTGAATATCCTTCAATGTTATGACGTTCTACAAAGTGAACAAGTTGTCCGTCTTTGAAGAGTGCAATACTTGGTGATGATGGAGGATATGGAGCTGTGTATTTGCGTGCCTGTGCAGTAGCTTCAAGGTCTTGTCCTGCAAAAACGGTAACCAGTCTGTCCGGTTTCTTTTCGTTTCTCAACGAAAGTTTCGCCCCCGGGCGTGCTGTTCCGGCAGCACAACCGCAAACAGAGTTTATCATCAGCAGAAGGGTTCCCTTACTGTTAGGAATGGCTACATCTACATCTACCGGAGTTTTTAGTTCTTCGAATCCTGCAGAGGTTAAATCCTGGCGCATAGGTGCGCAAAATTGTTCTGGATATGGCATGATATTATTTGATAATTAAAATTTTTGCAAAAGTAAATTTTCCCGTGAAAAATGATTTGAATCTGAAACCATGTCATCCTAACAAAGATTTTGACTGAAAGTTTGCTTTTCTTACACCTGAAAAGGAGGTGTTTTTAAGAATTGATTCCGGGGTTTTCATTCTGTATAATCGGTTTTTAAGAAATTATTTTCGGCAAAACCTTACAGATGTAAGCACAGTCAGTATGGATCATAAGCCTTTATGGAAAAGTTTCGTTCAACTATTGTTCAATTAAACAAAATATTCATGGCAGAGAAAAATTCAAACTTCGTTTCACCTCATGAAAACAATATGTTTCCGGTGATAAAAATTGATTATTCCGGTAAGGTGGTTTATCACAATGTAGCAGCAATGCCCATTCTCAGTTACTGGCAGTGCAAACTGAATGAGCCGGTAAATAATCAGGCAAAAATGATTTATCCTGAAATATTCAATACGAAGGCACCCAAGGAGCACGATGCAACTATCAGATATCATGAATATTTGTTTCATTTTTCGGTAATACCTTTTCCTGAGGCAGGCTACATTGGCATTTATGGTCATAGCATTGAGCAGGCTGGTTCTTTTGTAAGTACTGAAAAGCCGGCAATTAAACACGAGAAGTAATGCGACAGGTGCAGATGGTAAATACGTCTGCAGTGCCGGTTAATTTCAATGAAATATACAGGCACTCTGTGGACAACCTTCGATATACTGAAGGAATTGATCAGATTCAGATTGAATTTCATGAAGAAACTACAGCACCATTTGCCGGCAATCAAAAACTTCTCTCACTGGTGTTTAATAATCTTATATCCAACGGAATTAAATACAGAAATATAACAGGAGATAAATCGAAATTAAGACTGAATGTTTTTAATGATAAAGACAAAGCCATTATTCATATTCAGGACAACGGAATAGGAATAGCTCCCGAAGAAACGGACAAAATATTTAATCTGTTTGACAAGGACAGCAAGCGCGAACTGGGAAGAGGGATGGGTTTGTTTATGACTAAAGAAATAATTGAAAAGTTAGGAGGAAAAATTTTTGTGGAGTCTGTACTGAATGTAGGAACAACTTTCACCATTGAAATTCCAAATAATTATTCGCAAAGCAGCACAACATTTTTTGAATAATAACTTATGAGTAAGAAATACAATAACGTTTTAGTGGTTGACGACAGTGAGGCTGAACAACTCATGATAAAACAGGTAATCAGCAATTCTGATTTTTGTGATAAAACAAGCACCTACACCAGTGCCAAACAAACACTCGATTTTCTCACCACTACACCTGCAGAACAGCTTCCCGAAATTATTTTTCTCGATATTGTAATGCCCGAAATGGATGGCTTTGCTTTTTTGGATGAATTTGAGAAGCTACCTGAAGCAATACATAAGAAATGTAAAATCATATTGCTGTCAAGTTCCGACAGTTTTAAAGACCTCAACCGTGCTAATAAAAACCGTTTTGTAAAAAGGTTTCTGAACAAACCTTTGACTGATTCTATGTTGCAGGCTATAAATTTTTAAATTTCAGCCGGCACATTGTTAGTGCTGTTACTTTCTTTTCTTTTTGAAAAAATCTTTTAGCAATGTGCTGCATTCTTCTTCAAGTACGCCTTTTTTAATCTGTGTTTTTTTGTGAATCACACCCTGGGCTATTGTCGTGTAGCCGCGTTTTTCATCTGAAGCTCCATATACTATGCGAGGTATTTGTGTCCAGAAAGAGGCTCCTGCACACATCACACAGGGCTCCAGTGTTACATACAGCGTGCAGTCTTTGAGATATTTAGAATTCATGTAATTGGCTGCCGAAGTAAAACAAATCATCTCTGCATGTGCGGTTACATCATTCAGTTTTTCAGTCATATTGCGGCCACGGGCAATTATTTTTCCTGAATGAACTATCACTGCACCTACTGGAATTTCGTCAGCAGCCAGGGCTTCTTTGGCTTCTTTCAAAGCTTCACGCATAAAATGTTCATCGCTGCCGTAATTCAATTCCATCTTACCTTATTTTTGCGCTAAATTAAATTTGTTTTTTTAATATCGTTTTCAATTTCACCTGTTGTGGCAGCAAAAAAAGTATTAAAGCTCGAAGCAGATTATGAATATGATTTCCTGATGGCAGGAGTTATTTGTTCGTATAAAGATTATCGCTTTTGTTATGAGCTGAATGAAGCTTTTGACCTTGCATTCAAACGTCAGGAAGATTATAAATTATATCTCGGCAAACCCGGAGCAACAGCTTTGTTTTCATTTTACGTGGCAGAAGACAGGTATGGGATTAAATATTATGTACTTTCCAATAAAAGTGTTCATGCAACACTGATTCCCGAAAAACCTGCATTCGATTATTTTTTCATTGTCAAAAATTATGGAGCTCGTTTTGACTTCCCATTAGTGATAAAGAAAATTAAGGATATTCAGATGGTGACTGCCATTGCTGAATTGGACCCTCTTGAATTGAAGTCTTCAGATAATTTATTGTTCGACTGATTTAAAGCAATGGTTATGTTTCTCTTTTCTGAATTTAAGGTTAGGACGACCAATTGTTTTTTTGGGACGACCTGTTAATGACTTACAGATTCTGCTTAACATTGTACTCATAAAATCAAATTAAAATGAAAGGTCAAAAATCAATCACTTTACTCATATTATTTGTGGCTTTGGTGGCTGCAACAGCCCAGGCACAATGGAGCACAGCCACAATCAGCAGCGCTCGTTCAACACTGGCAGCAACCAGTGCCGGTAATTCAGCCATCTTTGGCGGAGGTATAGGCATGATATCAATACCGCCACCTGCACTGGATATGTATAATTATGGAACAGGAACATGGACTTCAGGCTCTATTTCACAGGGTAGGACGTGGCTTGCTGCTGCAGCAACAGGCAATGTAGCCATGTTTGCAGGTGGAGCTGATGACTGGATTTTGTCGGTGTTTAACATCGTTGATCAATATAATGCAACTTCGAATGTATGGACAACCAATCAGCTTTCTGATGCAAGAACGAGATTAGCCGGTGCGGCCTACGGATCAAAGATTTTGTTTGCTGGAGGTATGGATGCCAACATGGGTGTAAGTTATAGTAAGGTTGATATTTATGATACATTAACGATGGCCTGGACAACGGCTAATTTGTCGCAGGCACGTTATGAACTGGCAGGTGCGGCTGCAGCAGGAAAAGTTGTGTTTGCAGGAGGACAAAATTTAAATGGAGTTGTGTTTAACACGGTAGATATTTATGATGTTGCAACAGGAACATGGTCAACAGATACACTTTCGCAGGCACGTTATGGACTTGCTGCAACAGCCTGTGGTAATAAAATTTATTTTGCCGGTGGGTTTGATATGGCTAATCAGGTAAGTAAGGTGATTGATATTTATGATGCGGCTGCAAATACATGGTCAGTGGATTCACTGTCTCAGGCGAGAGGTTATTTATCTGCAGCATCCATGAGTGGACTGGTGATTTTTGCAGGAGGTTCCGATAATGCTTTAGCAAGTGTTTTTAGTACGGTTGACATTCTGGATACAACCACTGCAACCTGGAATACTGATACATTAGCAATAGCTCGTTGTATGGGTGCGGCTACAGCATTAGGTAATAAATTCATCATTGCCGGAGGTTTGGAGGTTACATTGTTCCCAACAAACACTGCAGAGATTTATACTGTAAGCAGCACAGGAATCAATCAGATTAATACGAATGAAAATGTTATGTCTGTTTCGCCAAATCCAGCTCACGATGAAGTGGTTGTTTCGCTCAGCCACACCGGTGATTTCCGGATTGAAGTTACTGATATGGTGGGAAAAGTAGTTTACAGCGACAGAAAAAATATACAATCGGGAAGTTATCGTTTTGCAGTAAATGATTTTCCTAAAGGAATGTATTTTGTAAATGTTACTGACGGGGTGAAGAACTTTGCACAAAAATTATTGATAGATTAAAACGAAGTGCATCTCTGTTTATAGTCTTCAGTAGTTTATTTTAGTTTTTACTCTCAGTAGAAACTCTGAAATACAAACCTGCTCTTACTAAAAAAGCATCACGGTAGTTTAAATCACTTTCGGATGCTTTTCCGTTTTTGCGCACACCTGATACAAATTTTCTTAAAACAGAATGTCCTGCTTCTGCAGAAAACACTACATTTTTCGTGAGGTATAAATCAAAGACCAATTTAACATGGTTGTCATTTACTCTGAAATAATTCATTGGTTGATTGCGATAACTTGATAATTCTGTATCAAAAGAAATTTTCCCGTGAAATTTATCAGGTACAATTTTATACTCTAAGAAAAGATAACTGGGCAGTAAACCATATAATCCTAATCTCTCACTGATGTTCCAGTCAACACCGAGCAATGGAAGAAAATAGGGACCAAAAAACTCAGCATTACCATAAACTCCGAATTTGATTTTAAAATCATCGTTTTTTGTAAACGTATTTACAATGGCTCCTCCTGCCTGAAATGTGTTTTGCTCAAACCAATTTGTTTTAAGAGCATTACTTTGGCCAATGGCAACAAATGCCGTATTCCAACGTTCATTTTTCCATTGATGCAGCCAGCTCACTGAGAATTGGGCAGAGCGATAAGATGTTTTATAATCTCCAAACCTGACATCATATAATTGCATGAAAGGCGAAAGCATCAGGTAATCTTTTTTTATTTTAAGAGGAACATTCAGAAAGGCAGTTGTCTGATTGATGGTGTTGTAATTTGGTTTGTCAATATCATTAAATGGTTGTTGATAGCAATAGGTTGCACCTGCCAGATCCAAATAATTCTGGCCATAAACTTTAACCGAATGAATGAATGTTAAGAAAATTGCAACAGAGCAAAATTGTATTAAGAAATACTTCTGAACATATTTCATGATGAGAGTTTTTACAGTATAGCAAAATTAGGAGAATGTCAACGGCATTATGCTTACATTTGTTGAATTAAAGAATTTTAGAAACAACGGAATGTTCAATACTCAGCCTGTTCGATTAAGAAGCATTATTGGTTTAATTGTACTCTTTCTGATGACTAACAATATTGCAAGGGGTCAGTCTTTCAAAGCAGCTGTTTTGGCAGGAATTAATTCCAGTCAGGTATCAGGAGATGAGTTGAGTGGATTTAATAAGGTAGGATTGTTTATAGGAGGAAGTGCCATACTGCCGGTCAGCGAAAAGTCGTTGGTAGAAATGGAATTGTTGTTTATACAAAAAGGAAGTAAAACGCCCACTCCTAAAAATGGAGCAGCAAATTATTTTTATAAAATGAGCCTTAATTATCTTGAAGTTCCTTTGATTTACACATTCCGTCCTGTGAAGTATGTGTCTGTGCATGCGGGGCCTACTTTTGGAGTATTAGTAGGTTCAAAAGAAGAAGATAATGCAGGTGAGTTAACCGGACAGATACCTTTTCAAAAAACAGAATTAGGTATTGACGGTGGATTGTCCGTTTATTTTTCAGAGCATCTTTCACTCACCATGCGACTTTCCACTTCATTATTACCTATACGCAAAACCGGTGCAAACACTCCACTGTTTGAAAGCGGTCAATACAACAGTGGCTTGGCTTTCTTTTTGCAATACACTTTCGGATCAAAAAAATCTGAATAGAGAAGTCAACTAAGCTATAGCTGCTAAAATAAATTCTACCATCAGGCAGTAACTCTTTCAAAGGCAGATTTGATTAACTGACTCTGTTCTTTATTATGTGTTTCGTGCGAGCCGGTTGCAGGACTTGCACCTTCAGGTCGCGACAGAAGTTTGAAGCCTGCATCAGGCATCATTCGCTGAATAAATGCCCAGGCACCCATGTTGTCTGGCTCTTCCTGAAGCCATATCAGTTCATCAGCATTCTTATACTTTTTGATAAGTGATTCAACTGTTTCTTGTGGGAATGGATACAGTTGTTCAATTCGAATGATGGCTGTATCATTTATTTTTTCTTCCGTTCTATGCTGAATCAAATCGTAATATACTTTTCCTGTACAGAAAATTACCCTGCTAACATCAGTAGCTTTTACATTTACATCATCATATACTTCTGTAAAATTCTTATCTGTAAAATCACTAATTGTTGAAACACATAAAGGATGACGCAACAAACTCTTTGGAGTAAACACTACCAATGGTTTCCTGAATGGCCATTTAAGTTGCCTTCTGAGTATATGAAAGAAGTTTGCAGGTGTGGTACAGTTTGCAACCACCATATTATGTTTGGCGCATAACGTAAGATAACGTTCCATACGTGCGCTGCTGTGTTCAGCTCCCTGTCCTTCATAGCCATGAGGCAACAACATCACAATGCCATTCATTCGTTTCCATTTATCTTCAGCACTGCTTAAATACTGATCAATGATAATCTGTGCTCCATTGCTGAAATCACCAAATTGTGCTTCCCACAACACCAGTGAGTTTGGCGAAGCGAATCCATATCCGTAATCAAATCCCAGAACACCATACTCTGAAAGATGTGAGTTGAAAATATAAAAAGGGGCCTGCTTGTCGCTGATATGATTCAGTGGAGTGTATTGCTCTTCCGAATCTTCAACACGAACTACTGCATGACGATGTGAAAAAGTTCCGCGCTCACAATCCTGCCCGCTAAGTCGCACAGAATTTCCTTCATTCAGCAAGGTACCATAGGCAAGCAGCTCTCCCATTGCCCAGTCGAGGCGGCCATCTCCTTTCATCATTTCTTTTCGCTCATTGAACAAACGTGTAATCTTCGAAAAGAATTTTTTATCGGCAGGCAGATTGGTCATTTTATCTGCAATGCTGAGCAATGTGTCTTTATCTACAGAAGTAGCCGGTTGTTTTAAGAAATCTTCGGGTTGTGAAAAACGAAGTTTGTTCCATGCACCTTCTTTGAAACTGTCAATTTTTGCTTTTTCAATTTTTGTGGAGGCATCTAATTTTGACTGCAGCAATGCTTTGAATTCTTTCTCCATCTCTTTGGCAAGTCCTGCTTCAATTTCACCCTGTGACAAAAGTTTCTGTGTATATATTTCACGGGGATTGGGATGCGTTGCTATGGCTTTGTACAACAGTGGTTGTGTGAAACGTGGTTCATCACCTTCGTTGTGACCATATTTGCGGTAACATAAAATATCTACAAAAACATCGCGGTGATATTTCTGTCTGTATTCAAGCGCAAGTTTAATCGTATAAATTAACGCTTCTGCATTATCTCCATTTACATGAAACACCGGTGACAAAGTAACTTTTGCAACATCGGTGCAGTAAGTACTCGAACGTGCATCAATATAATTGGTTGTAAAGCCCACCTGATTGTTGATGATGAGATGTATGGTGCCTCCTGTTGAATATCCTTTGAGCAGCGACATCTGAATGACTTCGTAAACAATTCCCTGCCCTGCAATGGCTGCATCACCATGAATAAGAATAGGTGCAATGTCGTTTACCGTTCCGCCCTGTGCATCAATTTTAGCACGAACGATTCCCTGCACTACTGCATCCACAGCTTCGAGGTGTGACGGGTTTGGAATAACTGCTACGTGCAATTTTTTGCCGTTGGCAGTAGTCAGGTCACTTGAGAATCCGAGGTGATATTTTACATCACCATCAAAAGCATTGTCATCAAATTCTTTTCCTTCAAATTCAGTAAAAATATCTTCGTAACTTTTATTCAGAATATTTGCAAGCACATTAAGCCTTCCGCGATGCGACATGCCAATGGTAAATTCTTTAATGCCCATGTCAGCTCCATATTCGAGAATTGCATCCAGTGCAGGAATGGTTGTTTCAGCACCTTCAAGAGAAAAACGTTTTTGCCCTGTAAATTTTAATTGCAAAAAATTTTCAAAAACTACAGCTTCATTCAGTTTCTGAAGAATTCTTTTTTTATCTGCAATAGAAAACTCCATACGGTTGCGCGTGCTTTCCATTTTTTGCTCCAGCCATTTCACCACTTCAGGATGGCGGATGTATTTATACTCTACACCAATTGAAGCGCAGTAAGTGTCGTGCAGATGAGAGATAATTGCAGCAAGTGTTGCCGGTCCGATTCCAATTTCATTGCCTGCCTGAAAAACGGTTGACATATCTTCTTTTGTCAGTCCGAAATTTTCAATGTCGAGTGTTGGAAAATATTTTCTGCGGTCGCGAACCGGATTGGTAGCGGTAAATAAATGACCTCTGTCACGATAATCATTTATTAACCTCAGTACTTTAAATTCTTTTTCGAGATGTGCCGATGCAACATTGGATACAGTGTCAGTAGCACCTGCAGTGTTGACACGTGCAAAATCAAAACCATCAAAGAAATCGCGCCAGGTTTCATCTACCGATTGCGAATTCTGAAGGTATTTGTTGTAAAGTTCTTCTATTGCTGTTGGGTCGGCATTGCCAAGGTAGGTACGCTTTTTTTCCACGATAAAATCTCACTTAAATGAATATGCAAAAATATATAATAAAAAGAGAGGAAAAGTGTGAATTTTGTCAGGAAACAGTATTAGGTGAAAATCTGTGACAACACCGGAAGGCTTTGTAAACTGAACCCTGATGGCAGGTGAAAAGCGTAGTATTGAATGACTGATTCCAGTAGTGTCTGCCTTTGATGATGATTCAGAACGGTTTGCTCGTAAGACACATTCATACATTGAAATAGCAAGACTGAATTTTCCTCATTCAGAACAGCCGGTATGGATGTATTGTCAGTGAAAACACCTTCTGACAAACTGAAAAAACACTGCTTTGAACTGAAATTTGCAGAAGGTCCAAAACCGAGAAATGCTGCCAGTTTCAGCAAAAACAACAAATGAAAATCAGGAAGTGGTTCATCACTTTTGTCTAAAAAAAGGATTGATTCCGTGATAAAATCAAACAATACAGGATTGCTTTCTTCTTCGCGTATGGTACGATAAAGTACTTCGGCAATAAATAATGCCTGCGCTCCGGTGTGTGTCTGAAAAGGTATTCGACTAAAGCGGTGAAGATATTCCAGCTGACTGATGCGTTGCAGATTTTTGGCAGGGTTGTGATACACTACCAGGTCGAGCAAGGTTAGTGGCTGGAAGTAAGCATTTTTATTTTTAGCTTTTGCACTTCTTACACTGTTTACCAAATATCCCTGCAACCCAAATTCACGTGTATAAAGTTTGGCAATAACAGAAGTGTTGCTGTAAGGTGTGGTATGTAAAACAATAGCAGAAGTTTTGTGAAGCACGACTTTCAGGTTTATGGATTAAACCTTTTCACCGAATTCCATCAGATAAGCTTTCATAAATGGCTGAAGTTCGCCATCCATCACAGCCTGCACGTTTGAAGTCTCGTAATCGGTGCGCAGGTCTTTCACCATTTTATACGGATGAAAAACATACGATCTGATTTGCGAACCCCATTCAATTTTTTTCTTTCCTGCTTCTGTGGCTGCTTTTGCTTCATTGCGCTTGCGCAATTCCAACTCGTATAACTGCGAGCGCAACATTTGCATGGCACGTTCGCGGTTGCCGCTTTGCGAGCGCTCAACCTGACAAACTACTACAATTCCTGTAGGAAGGTGTTTGAGTTGTACCTTGGTTTCAACTTTATTTACATTTTGTCCGCCTGCACCACCTGAACGCGAAGTCTGCATTTCTATATCTGCATCTTTGATTTCAATTTCAATGGTATCATCAATGAGTGGATAGGCAAATACCGAAGCAAAAGAAGTATGACGTTTTGCATTGGAGTCGAATGGCGAAATGCGAACCAAACGGTGCACTCCGTTTTCACTTTTCAGATAACCATAAGCAAAGTCGCCTTCTATTTCGAGTGTGACTGATTTTATTCCGGCCACATCGCCATCCTGCCTGTCAATCTCTTTGATTTTGTAATTCATCAGTTCTGCCCATCGTATGTACATACGCATAAGCATGGATGCCCAGTCGCAGCTTTCAGTTCCGCCTGCACCAGCATTGATGGTGAGCACTGCACTCAATGCATCTTCCTCACCACTGAGCATGTTTTTAAATTCCAGATCTTCCAGTTGCTGCAATACTTTTTGATACTGATGTTCTACTTCTTCTTCAGAAGCATCACCACTTTTTTCAAATTCAAAAAGTATGGCAAGATCATCAACAGCACCTGATAAGGAAGCAAAAGCATCCGTCCAGTTTTTTTTGAGCTTGATGGATTTCAGAATTTGCTCAGCACGTTTCGGGTCATTCCAGAAATCGGGAGCATGCGAAAGTTGTTCTTCTTCTTTTATTTTGAGGAGCTTGACATCAATGTCAAAGGTGCCCCCTCAGAGCTACCAGGCGCTCTTTACATTCGTCTAATTGTTCAATTGTCATAAGGGCTGCAAAATTAGAATAATAAAAGACTCGAAAGAGATTTTTGAAATATTTCAGGAACCTGATTTCATCAGTTTGTAAGATTTTGCCACATCAAAAACCATGAATAAAAAATAGGCTAATAAAAAACTGATGGCAAATGGAATCGCATTTTGTCGGTTTATAAAAAAGTAAATGGTCAGTATAATCAATAGCAAAAACATTTTGATGGTAGTGGATGCCATAAAGAAGCGGATAGAACCACTGCCTGTGGATTGACGCAGTCGCAAAAAATGAATAGCTGCAAATAAGAGATAAAAGAATACTGCAATTTTCCAGAAATGATCATAAAAGCGAGGCATTAAAAAATCGCGCATCATATAATAGAGAAAGCAATACAAAATTGCAACGCCTGCCAACTGAATCAGATACTTAGGGTAGGAGCGGTTCATGGTTTTTTGCGGATAAAATCTTTCAGTGTGAGGTAGAGTGATGCTGCAACAGACAGGAGGGCAAACAACAAAGTAAATACCGGTATATGGTTGTTGCAATATTTGTCGAGGCGATAACCACCATAGGTTCCAATAAACATGATGACGCCCATTTGAATTCCCATGGACGCATAACGCATGTAGTTGTTAAGCAGTTTTTTCCTGGAGTTTTGTTTCTGCTCGTTCGACATTTTTAATGTCTTTTACCATGGGGCCCATGTTGCAGTTACCTGTAAAGCTTGCTCCAACTTCAACTACTAATTTTCCGGTGTTGATATCACCATTAATTTTGGCAGTAGATTTCAGAAAAAGCATTTCAGTAACTGTTGATGTACCCTTGATAGTTCCTGAAACATCAGCATTCTGACATACAATATCTCCTTCAACAACACCTGTTGCACCAATTACAACTTTTGCCTTTGAAAATACAGAGCCATTGATGTTGCCATCAATTCTCAAATCGCCATTCGACTTGATTTCTCCTTCAATAGAAGTTCCGGCTGCAATGATGTTAATGGATCCGGATGGATTTTCACTGCTTTTAACGGGGGTGGTTTTACCCTTCAGATTATCAAACATGGTTCAAAAGTTTAAATGTGTAATGGCGCAAAGATAAAAATAAAAGTTATTAACAAAAAAATGATTATGGGTAGTTAACCCTGTAAAAATCAAGGTATTTACTAATGTCTTTGTCAATTATAAACTTGTTGAAATTTTGTTCGCTGATTGGGAAAAGCGTAAATGCCGATTTATCCATTCCTTCAAAAACGGATGCATCCGAGTCGAGTCCGAGAATATATTCTTTGGATTGTGTATGGTCAGGAAAAGAACGAACCATCATATAAACATTACCATCAACAGTAAGATCGCTAACATTTAGTTTGTTTGCTCCATAATTACGCAGATTGAACTGATTTAATCTGCCCTTCAGCTGATTGGCGTATGGTAGTTCGGAAGAGAAAATAATTATAACATTATGTTTTACATCGGGCATGAAAGAGTAAAGAGATGATGTATTCTTAACCTGTGTTGATGGCAAAGTTTCATTTTCAGCATTCCATAAACTGTCGCTGGCAGTAGGGTTTTGCATCTTGGCTAAAATTGCTTTTGCAAGAATACTCACCGAGTCGCGTGGGTAAGAGGTAACTACTGCTTTTAAAGCTGTTTCAAATTGCGGGCGTGGTTGAGTGTATCCGATTGATAATGCTCTGAGGTATGCAAACTTTGGTGACAAAGTACTTCCCGGAAACAAAGAGTCTGCTGCTGATTTTCTTTCAATTACATCAGCATATTGTCCATTCATAAAGGCACGGTAAGTGTTTTCATAGAACACTTGCATGATGGCTGTTTTGCGTTGTGCATCTTTAAAATAATTTGGATTGCTTATGATGCGTGCGTATTCAGAATCATCGTACTGCGTTAGGATAATATTTTTGTAATGATCAGCCTTGTTTGAGTCGGGGATAGCGAGATAACATCTGTACAAATTATAGTAAGCCGGAAGTTTGTATTTGTTATCCGGATAACGTTTCATCATTTCTTCCAGGTCATCGGCAGCGGGTTTGGGCTGAGCAAGAGCTTCCTTATAAATGATACCTACATTGTAATATGCTTCTAAAATCTGAGCATTGGTTTCGTCTTTCTGAGCAGTAGTTTTTGGAATATTATCGAAATAAATTTTCTTACGTGCTTCGCTGTTCAGTTGCCTGATGCTGTCGGCCAAAGCGCGTTCAGCAGCTTCAATACTGTCAGCCCTGGCTTGTGCTTCTTCGTCTTCAGGACTGCCAAAAGCTGCCATTGACTCTTTGCTGCTTCTACGCCAGTTGTCTTCCAGTTTGCGGTTTCCCCATTTTTTCACAAACTCCGAAAATCCAAAACTTATAGCACTCTGATTATAAAAATACCAGGCACTGCCTGTAGTACTTCCTGTAACACCTTCTCTGTTGGGTTGGTTCTGAAACTGACTAAACTGTTGGTTGCTTTGTTCTTCCTGCTCTTTAGCTTTTTTGGCAGCTTCTTCTTCTTTCAGCCTCTGTGCTTCCTTGTCTTCAGTATCAACTATTTCATTTACGCGATTGCGTTGTTCTTCTTCAGTTAATGCACTCAAAGCAAGCAAACTGTCACCTCTTGAAATAATATTCAGATTTTTTACCAGTCTGCCGAGATTCGATTTTTTATTTTGAATGATTGCATAGTCAGGATAATCAGAAGAAATATTGGTGGCAGCACTGTCGTAATAAAGCTGAGCCTGCCTGAAGTCTAATCTTCTGAAACTGATTTCACCCATTTCAAGATAAGAAATTCCTTTCTGATTGGTGTTGGAAGTGCTGGCAGCTACCGACTCTTTCAGATAATTAAATGCCTGTGTGGTGTCTTTTTCTCTCATAGAAATTCCACTCAGTGCATAATAAATCTGATCAAGATATTCTTTGTTTTTTTCGTCTTTCAGCATCTTGAACAGTTCGTTTTTTACCTGTGAGGCATCAGCGCTGTTTATATCAAAAGAGCGTGCACGGTTGATGAGCGCATTAAAAGTCATCTCATAATCAGGATTCATTTTTATAACCCGGTGATAGAGCGCAAATGCTTTTTCGTTGGAATCAGTTTTCTGATACAACTGTGCCAGTATGTAGGTATATCTGATTTTGTCTGCTCTTACTTTTGTAAGTGTAGCAGCTGTGTTTAACTGTTCAATCGCTTTGGGATAATTTTCTTTTTTCAGATAAAAATCGGCTGCCACTGCAGCAAATAATGCTTTGTAGCGTGATGGAAGTTTCTTTTCACTTTTCAGATAATCGAGCAGATATTCAGCATCTGACATTTTGCCCAACTGCATTTGTGTTTGCATAAGCCAAATCAACCCATCAAATCGTTTGGGATTATCTTTATAAGTAGAAGCTACATACTGGAAAGTTTCAATTGCAGCCCAAAAATCATGTTTATAAAACTGAGCTTTACCAATCAGCATGTAGTTATCAGGTATCCAGCGGCAGCGCTCTTTGCCATTGATAAACATGCTATGCCGCTGAATGACAATAGAACTTTTTTTGATGGCAGCATCCATGTCTGGATAGATAGCTTTGGCTTTATCATCTGTACCATATTTGAAAATATCCAAAATACGGTCATAATGATCCGTATGTGAATCTGCCAGAGTTTTAGCTCCTTCTTTTACACGTTCGCGCGCATTGAAATATCCGTTGTAATGTGCTGTCAGGTTATGATAAGCGCGGTTTACAACAGTATTTTTTTTTGTTGAACAGGAAAAGAAAAGCAACACAGGCGTGAATACCAGTGCAAGTTTAATTCTGGTAAAATGTTTCAAAGTGAAGATATTGTAGAGATAAGAAATAACTTTTTTCTGCATAAATTATTGCGCAGGTAAATATTACGATATTTGCCCAAATAAGATGGCAAACATAATAATACTTTTTCGTTTAACCAACGTATGGCTAAAGAGCAGAAGAAAGAACGTATAAAACTGGGTACCGTCTCAGGAACAAGTTCAGGTTGGTAATCATGAACGATGAAACTTTGGAGGAAAAAGCCTCTCTGTTGCTGTCACCACTTAATGTAGTTGTGTTTGCCGGAACGATAATTATTACCCTGATTACGTTTACTATTTATATCATCGCTTTTACACCATTGCGGGAGTATATTCCGGGATATACCGATATGAAAATAAAACGTACTGCCATTGATAATATGCTGCGCACCGACTCATTGCAAAAGCAGATTTCTGCACAGGATTTATATATCAATAATCTTAAAAACCTCATCACCGGACAGTCGCAGAAAACTGTTTCGCTGGATACGGTTTCTATGCCACAGTTGTATGACACCATACGCAGCTTGACACATTCTGTGGAGGACTCCTTGCTGAGAGCTGAAATGGAGAACCCGCAGGATTATAATTTAGATTATAGCAGCAATGGAAGCCGTGGAGGCTCCATCAGTAATTTTTACTTTTTTACACCTCTGAAAGGAGCCATCACTTCGCGTTTTAATACTACTGAAAAACATTTTGGAGTGGATGTAGTTGCAGGACCCGATGCAGTTATTAAAAGTGTTCTGGACGGAACAGTGGTGTTGGCCGACTGGACATCTCAGAACGGATATGTTATTGCCATTCAACACAGCAACAACCTTATGTCGGTTTACAAACATAATTCTGCCTTGCTCAAATCGGTAGGTAATGTTGTGAAGGCCGGTGAGGTGATAGCTATTGTAGGAAATTCAGGTGAGCTCAGCCATGGTCCACACCTGCATTTTGAATTGTGGTATAACGGTGCACCGGTAAATCCCACAGACTATATTGCTTTTGAATAATATTTAAAGTGATTACGCTGAAGGGTTCAATTTTTTCAGCGGAGAATGTACCGTGATATCATTTTGATAAATAACGGTAATGGAAAGATTAATGTACATCAACAGGAAGTGATTGATTCCTTTTGAATTTTTGCAGATAAACCAGCGGAATGCAACAAAGTACAAATGCCCCGACCAGCAGATAAAGATTATCATACGTAACCAGCATAGTTTGCTTGGTAATTGCACCTTCCATTGCACGATTGGCCATTTGTTCTGCAACATACATATCAAATCCCTTTCCCTGAAATCCATGTATCAGAGCATCTCTTCTTTCTGTAAATGCCGGGTTATATGGGTTTATATTTTCAATCAAAATATTTCTGTTTGCACCCATATTTATATGAATCAGCGTGGTGATGATAGCTATACCAAACGAGCCGCCTAACTGACGCATCATGTTATTTAATCCTGTACCCTGACCAATATCTTTTCCATGTAAATCCTGAATAGCTAATGTAGTGAGAGGAACAAAAAGTAAACTCATGCCTATTCCACGGATGATCAATGGCCAGAAGAAATCACCGGTTCCCGAACTAAGGTTTGAGTTGGCAAGCATTAAGCTAAAAGCAAAAAATAAACAAAAGCCAACAGTAGTCATAAATTGTGCAGGCACGCCCCTCTTCAGCATAATTCCTACAAAGGGCATCATACAAATGGTTGCTAGTCCTCCCGGAAAAAGTAATTCGCCTGTTTGCTGTGCTGAAAAACCCAGCAATGTCTGACAGAAAACAGGGAAAATAAATACAGAGCCATATAATGCAAATCCTAACACAAAAGAGGTGAAAATACCAATGGTAAAACTTCTGTATTTTAAAATCCGGAAATTTACAACCGGATAGTCAATACTTAATTCCCGCCAGATAAAAGCTATAGCTGATATAATGGTAACAACCGTGAGTACTGTAATATATGGCGTGGCAAACCAGTCCTCTGATTCACCTTTTTCCAAAACTGTCTGAAGACTTCCTACTCCAATTGCGAGAAATAAAATTCCCCACCAGTCAATTGGTTTTCCTTTGGCAAACTTTGGTGATTCTTTTACAAATGTAGAAACCAGAAATGCGGCTAATGCACCCACTGGAACATTCACATAAAAAATCCACGGCCATGAAAAATTATCAGTTATATATCCGCCAATTGTAGGGCCAACTGTGGGACCTAATACTGCACCAAGTCCAAACAATGCTGTGGCCATTCCTACTTCTTCGCGAGGCCAGGTTTCGAGCAATATGGCCTGTGCTGTTGACAACAATCCGCCTCCTGCCAATCCCTGTAAAATTCTGAATGCAATGAGTTCTTCTAATCCTGTTGCATTACCACAGAGAACTGAAGATATTGTAAAGAGTAAAATTGATGCAATGAAATAATTCTTTCGTCCAAATCTGTCGCCAAGCCACCCCGACATCGGTAATACAATTACATTGGCAACGGCATATCCAGTTATCAACCATCCTGCATCTTCAAGAGTAGCTCCCAGATTACCCATAATATCAGGCAAAGCCACATTCACAATGGTTGTATCTATCAACTCCAGCAACGATGCCATTATCACCGTAATGGTGATAATCCACTTTCGTAACCCATGCTCGGCCATATTTTTTTAAATAATTCTGATGAAATTGTTATTTTTTCTTTTCAATAGCTTCTGAGCTAAAAGTTGTAATTTGTAGAGGAAGAAAATTTTTACAGCGTATGCACAACAACTTTAGCACTCATTCCCGGTTTTAACTGTGATATAAATGTCTGTTCAGCTTCCAGACGTATTCTAACCGGAATTCTTTGAACCACTTTCACAAAATTTCCGGTAGCATTATCAGGTGGCAGTAATGAAAATCTGGCACCGGTAGCACCTGCAAAAGACTCTATTGTTCCCTGTACAGGAATATTCTTAAAAGCATCTACAGTGACATCAACTTTTTCTCCCACTTTTAGGTTTTCCATTTGTGTTTCTTTAAAATTTGCTGTGATATAAAGCCCTTTATCATCTACAACCGATAACATTGGCTGGCCGGGTTGCACCAGCTGACCTGTCTGCACATTTCTTTTGGATGCAATTCCGGCCACAGGAGCTACAATAACTGTATAGGACAACTGCAGTTTTGCAAACTCCACATCTGATTCACGTGGAGCAATGTTGGCCTTTGTGGCATCGGCCTGCTGTTGAGTAGTACTTACTTTACTTCTTATAACAGGCACCTGACTTTGGGCAGCATCCAGTGCAGCCTGAGCAGATTCTTTATCTGCTTTTGCAGCATCAAACTGTGCTTTGGTAATAGCATGATCATCATATAAGTTTTTATATCGGTTGAAATCTTCACTTGCCTTCCACAGTTTCACTTTAGCAGCTTCTACATTCGCATTTGCAGTAGCAATGTTTGAACGTGTTTCTGCAATGGCAGATGTTGATACATTAAGCATTTGTTTTGCCGACATCAGAGCTGCTTCTGCCTGCTGTAGTTTTATTTTATAATCTCTGTCGTCAAGTATAATCAATGTGTCACCCGCTTTTACCTGTTGATTGTCTTCGAAACGGATTTCTTTTACATATCCCCCTACACGTGCTATCACAGGACTTATATCAGCATCTACCTGTGCATTGTCGGTTACTTCGTGACTTTTAAAATAAAAATATTCCCGCAGTGAAAAGATAACGGCAACCACCAAAACGCCTGCCAGCAGGATTGGAAAGATGATTTTTTTTCCTTGATATTTTTTTTTGCTCTCGCTCATAAAATGTTTTACTAATGGTGTTTATATTAAATATTATAGTTGAATATTTCCTGTTGATTTTAGCAGAGTGTAGTAAGCCTGTGTGGCATCTGATTTTGCAAGCTCCAGATTTATTTTTGCCTGGTACAGCAGCGTTTGTGCATCAATTCTGTCGGTAGTGCTTGCGAGGTTATTCATGAATTTCGACTCTGTGATTCTTTCATTTTCTGTAGCCTGCACAATAGCTTTCTGAAGAACATTTATTTTTTCGAGTGCCACTTTAAATTGTGTATAGTTTCTGTTTACTTCAGATTTTATTTGATCTGTTAAAAGACCGGCTCGCTCCAGTGTTTCTTCTTTTTGAATTTTAGCCTGGTTGATTTTATTCTTACTCTTATACAGATTGGATATATCCCATCCCACATTTACTCCGGCTATAAAAGGAGCAAGATAAGTACCTTCTTTAGGTACAATTTCTTTAGAAGGATTGATGTAATAAAGATTTCCGCCAAAGCCTAAAGTTGGAAGCTTGCTGTCTTTGGCCTTACGAATATTAATTTCTGATAAACGTTCTTCAAACCTTAAGGAAGATAATTCTTTTCTTTCTTTCAGCGCCTGCGAAAGGTAATATTGAAAATCATCATTGAGCATCAGCTTAAAATTCAAATCCTGTTCTTCTATTACAGTGCTGTCGGGTAAGCCTAATAAAATATTTAAGTTATAGTTCACACTGTTTCCGGTATTCTCCAGTTCAATAGCTGCCAGCTGCATTTCTGATTTTTGTAATTCAAACCGCAATACATCATTTTTTGTAGCCAAACCCTGGCTCTCATACTGTTTTATTTGTGTCAGTTTCTTTTCTATGTCATCCAGGTTTTGTGCAAGTACTTTTTGATTTTGTTTAAGCTTATAATAGTTGATGTATGCACTGATGATGTTATAAATAACCTCATCTTTATCAGTCTCTGCATTCAGTTTACTCATTTCCACCATCAACTCTGCTGATTGTCTTGCATATTTATACTGGTTGCCTGAAAAAAGCGGTTGATTAATACTGAGTGTAGCCTGATACATGGTATTGTCAAAAGGCAGCTCCATTGGTTTGGGATTACTTTGATCACCACCCGGCAGATAAAATTGTTGCGACAGCATTAATGCATGACTATAACCGGCACTTGCTTTTACTGAAGGCAAGGTTGCATCTTTTGACTGCGCCAACTGCGATGTATATTCGTTGATTTGATACTGCGATAAATGTAGTTTCTTGCTGTTGGCTAAACCAAGTCTCACAGCCTCTTCCAGGCTTACGGTCTTTGTCTGTGCATAACTGCCATCACCGAGGGTAATCAGCAAAATTATTACGCCAATAATTTTTTTCATTAATAATGATTTAATGTTATAAGAAAAATTGTGTTCTACTGTGATAGAAAATTGAATGAAGAGTTATTTTTATTCCTGATTGGAAATATCGAGGTGAGCTTTAAGCAATTGTTTGAGATGCGTTTTTAATTTGGGAATCATTTTTTTTCGGTAAACCTCATCTTCTTCAATGTTTATATTAAGCAATTTGCAATACAGTGCCCTTGATGAAGTTACCTGCGCTATGGCTCCCATTACTGTACCTATGGTCAGTTCCATATCTATTTTTCTGAATACTTTTTTGCGTTGCCCTTCCGTAATAATTTTTTTGATTTGCTCAAAGTTTCTTGCTTTAATTTCTGTTATTTTTTCTCTGATCACATCAGACTGTGTTGTTGCGAGATGTTGTGTCATTATACGGTGAAATTTATAATGATTCAGAATTTTATCAACGTATAAATCAATCAGCCTGTCAATCTTATCCCAGGGCGATAAAGTCTTGTCCGCATTAAGTTCTTCCAGAATACCTCTTGTATAACCTGACCGGTATTCAATCAGTGCATCCATCAGGTTTTCCTTCGACCCGAAATAGTAGGATATCATTGCCAGATTAACTCCGGCTTTTCCTGCTATATCACGTACTGAAGTGCCTTCGAAACCTTTATCTGCAAACAGTTGTTCCGCTGCTTCAAGAATATGTATTTGTTTATCAGTCATTTTTATTAAAAAGCGGGGCAAAATTAAACAAACGTTTGAATTAAACAAACGTTTGAATGAAAAATGTGTTAATTTTCAGTTAATGTTAAATGCCCGTTGACTAATAAACTGAAGTTTTAAAAAATCGTGAGTTGAAACCCGCAACAGGTAATGTGTTTTTAATCTTTTTTGACAATGCCTTTTGATTTGAGAGAGGCGCTTTTGTTTCCATTTCAATTTGTAAAGTTCCTGTCAGGTTTAGCAGATTTATATTTTTCGTCTGAGTTTAATCATTGTTTAGCAAGATGTCAATATTATTTTTGCAGAAATATTTTTAAAAATAAGAACGTATGAATAAAGTATTAGCACTTGCCCTGTTTGGAGTAGTAATGTGGAGCTGCAATAACACTTCTGATAAACCTGCAGCAAATTCAGAAACTACAGAAGCACAACACGAGCATCATTCATCGGATGCCATAGAGCTGAATAACGGAGAGAAATGGCAGGTGAATGAAGAGATGAGACCTTATGTGGAAAAGGGAGAATCTCTGGTAGAAGAGTATATCAAAGGTGGTTCTACAGATTATAAACAGCTTGCAGGCCAGGTTGAAGAGCAGAATAAGTTGTTAATTAACAGTTGTACCATGGATGGGAAAAGCCATGAAGAATTACATAAATGGCTTCATCCGCACCTCGAACTGGTGAACGCCCTGACAGATGAAAGTGATGCAGCCAAAGCAGCAACCATTGTAAACCGGCTCCGGGAATCGTATCACAATTATCATACTTATTTTAAGTAATCGGCTTAAGGTAATTGTCATAAATAGTCAGGGTACTTCACTCTGTAAGTTATGAAATGTGCAGTTGTATTTTAAGTACTTTCTATTAATGAATGGAAGCAACCTTTCATAATTTACAACGTAAAAAATTATTTACATTTGCTCCGTCAATGAAATTCTTCTCAATCATATTCAGCATATATTTACTGGCATTGTCGGTAATGCCTTGTGCTGATATGATGGAATGTAAACATCAGTCGGAGCAGTCTGTTTCACCTTTTGCAGCCAATAATCATGAGAAACACAGTGGCGATAGCGAACAGTGCACGCCTTTCTGCATCTGCAACTGTTGTGGCCAAACCTGTAACTCTGAATTCAACTCCAATCATATTGCTGTTTTTGAAAATCCTGTAGAGCAGGATTTCCCTGTTTATACTTCTGCATTTGTTCCTGAAGTATATTTCAACATCTGGCAGCCGCCTAAGATTTCGTAATTTTTTTCGGATGATTTCGCGATTAAACAGCAAGGTTTAATTGCTGTCATTCATTTTATTTTTCTCAATTAATTACGAATTACAAATTTTTATTTCAATGCTTGACAGAATTATTGCATTCAGCATAAAGAATAAACTCATCATTGCGCTGATGACACTGGCACTTATTATCTGGGGAGTGTGGAGTGCAGTTAATTTGCCTATTGATGCTGTACCTGACATTACCAATAATCAGGTGCAAATTATCACAACATGTCCTACACTGGCGGGGCAGGAAGTGGAGCAACTGGTGACTTATCCTATAGAGCAAACCATGGCCAACCTGCCTGATTTGGCTGAGTTGCGGAGTGTTTCGCGTTTTGGTTTATCAGTAATTACGGTTGTGTTTGATGAGCATGTGGATATTTATTTTGCCCGCCAGCTTATTTATGAGCGACTGAAAGAAGCTGAAGAAAAAATCCCTGCAGGTGTGGGAACTCCTGAGTTGGCTCCGGTGAGTACAGGTTTGGGAGAAGTTTATCAGTATATCATCCATCCCAAAAAAGAAGCAGAGCAAAAATATTCTGCTATGGACCTGCGCACCATGCAGGACTGGATTGTGGCAAGACAACTTTACGGTACACCCGGCATTGCCGAAGTGAACAGTTTCGGTGGTCAGTTAAAGCAGTACGAAGTAGCCATCAACCCCGACAAACTGCAGGCAATGGATGTTACCATTCCTGAAATTTTTGAAGCTCTTGAAAAAAATAATGAAAACACAGGAGGTGCTTACATTGATAAAAAACCGAATGCATATTTTATAAGAGGAGTAGGACTGGTAGATTCTTTTGATGATATCAGAAACATTGCTGTGAAATTGAATCCCAACGGAATTCCGATTATGATTAAAGATGTGGCTGAAGTACGTTACGGAAGTGCAGTGCGCTATGGTGCCATGACGTATGACGGTGAGAAAGATGTGGTGGGAGGAATTATCATGATGCTAAAAGGAGCTAACAGTGCAGAAGTGGTTAATCGTATTAAAGAAAAACTTCCAACCATTCAGAAATCATTGCCTCCCGATGTGGTGATAGAACCTTTTCTTGACCGTACCGACCTGGTGAACCGCGCAATTGGCACCGTTGAAAAAAATCTGATAGAAGGAGCATTGATTGTAATTTTTGTACTCGTATTATTTCTTGGAAATTTCAGAGCAGGTTTGATAGTAGCTTCTGCTATTCCGCTTTCGATGTTGTTTGCACTGGGGTTGATGAAAGTTTTCGGTGTATCGGCCAACCTGATGAGCTTAGGTGCCATTGATTTTGGTTTGATAGTAGATGGAGCAGTAATTATTGTTGAAAGTGTGTTTCATCACATCAGCACCTTGCGATCAAATAGAGAACTCACAAAATCAGAGATGAATGAAACGGTTTTTCAGAGTGCAAGAAGCATGATGAGCAATGCTGCATTTGGTCAGATTATTATTCTCATTGTTTATCTTCCGATTCTTACTCTCATTGGCATCGAAGGTAAAATGTTCAGACCAATGGCACAGACGGTAAGCTTTGCAATTCTTGGTGCACTGATTCTTTCTGTTACCTACATTCCCATGATGTCGTCATTTGCTCTAAGCCGCAAAACATCACAAAAGGAAAATATCAGCGACCGTATGATCGCATTCTTGCAAAGAGTATATGCTCCACTGTTGGAGAAAGCGCTTAAACTGAAAAGAACAGTTGTGGGTGTAACAGTAACATTATTTGTGATAACAGTTTTTATTTTTTCAAAAATGGGAAGCGAATTTATTCCGACACTTCAGGAAGGTGATTATGCTTTTCACTGCATTTTGCCTCAGGGCACTTCGTTATCACAAAGCATTGAAACCAGTATGCAGGCAATGCGGATTATTAAAAATTTTGACGAAGTAAAATTAGTTGTCGGAAAAACAGGCTCTGCTGAAGTACCTACAGATCCAATGCCTCCGGAGGCAACAGATATGATGATCATTCTGAAACCACAGAAGGAGTGGAAAAGAAAAATCACTTACAACGGTTTGGCTGAAGAAATAGAAAGGAAACTTACTGCTTCAATTCCCGGTGCATTCTTTGAAATTAATCAGCCGATACAGATGCGCTTTAATGAGCTGATGACAGGAATAAGACAGGATGTAGCAATTAAAATTTTTGGAGAAGACCTGGATACATTATTAGGGTATGCCAACAAAGTAAAAACCCAGATAAAGACGATTGATGGTGTGAAAGATCCAATGGTGGAACAGGTAGAGGGACTTCCTCAGATTGTAGTGAGGTACAATCGAGCTCAGATGGCAAACTACGGATTAAGCATTGAAGATATCAATCACATCATCAGCACGGCATTTGCCGGAGGAAAGGCAGGTGTGGTGTTTGAAAATGAAAGACGTTTTGATTTGGTTGTGAGGCTTGACAGCGCTTACCGTTCCGGCATTGACGATGTTGAACGATTGTTTATCCCGACTCCTGATGGTCATCAGATCCCATTGTCGCAGGTAGCAGAGGTGAAATATGAATTAGGGCCGGCACAAATCAGCCGCGAAGACGGAAAGCGCAGGATTGTAATTGGCTTTAATATTCACAACAGAGATGTGTCGCATGTGGTAAATGATATTGAACAACGGTTGTCAGAAAAGGTACAACTTCCCGAAGGATATTTTTATACCTACGGAGGAACTTTTGAAAATCTCCAGGCTGCTTCCAAACGGCTGATGATAGCAGTACCTTTTGCTCTTGCATTGATTTTTCTGTTGTTGTTTTTTGCTTTTCGCTCTGTAAAAGAAGCTTTGTTGATATATACTGCAATACCAATGAGCGCCATCGGTGGTGTTCTTGCATTGCTCATTCGTGATATGCCTTTCAGTATATCTGCCGGTGTTGGATTCATTGCATTGTTTGGTGTGGCTGTGCTCAACGGTATTGTTTTAATAGGAACATTTAATCAGTTAATAAAAGAGAAACTAAAGCAGACAGGCGATGATAATTATAAGTTGTCTGCTGAAGAGTTAAAAGAAATAATTATGGAAGGATGTAAAATAAGATTACGCCCCGTGCTGATGACAGCAACGGTAGCGTCATTGGGATTCCTGCCAATGGCATTATCGCACAGTGCAGGTGCCGAAGTACAAAAGCCATTGGCAACAGTTGTTATTGGCGGGCTTATCACAGCAACATTTCTTACCTTGTTTGTGTTGCCGTTGCTGTTTTATTTGTTTTCGGGCAAAAGAAGGAGTTTGGCATCAGCATTTACTGTTGTTGCAGTCATTGGCTTATTGCAGTTTTTGCCTTCTGAAATCAAAGCTCAGTCATCGGGTGTATCTCAGCTACCTGTTCTTACCATTCAACAGGCACTCGACATGGCACTTAAGAATAATCTTCAGTTGCAATCGCAGCAACTGAATGTGCAGTCGGCAGAAAAAAATGAAACGTTCTGTTTTTGATTTGCCCAAAACAGAATTCAATTTGCAATATGGACAGTACAACAGCCTCAGAAATGATTTGGGTTTATCACTGTCACAAAATATTCCGTTTCCCACATATTTCACAGCAAAGTCCAAACTGTATGAAGCAGAATTGCAGAGCAACAGGTTGAAGCAGGAAATTTATAAGAGTGAAATCACTGCTCAGATAAAAGCTTTGTATTATGGATATCAGTACCTGATGGAGCAGCAGAGAATATTAAGAAGCCTTGATAGTGTGTATGGTAATTTTGTTGATGCTGCAAAGTTGAGATACACAACAGGAGAGTCGAATCTGTTAGAGAAAACTACTGCAGAAACAAAAAGAGGTCAGATGATTCTGCAGTTACAGCAAAATGAAAATGATATGGCAATGACTTATAATTCACTGAAGGCACTGCTGAATGCAAAAGAAGATTTTCGTATTGATATTCCCGAAAAATTTGAACCTGTAGCCCTTGCTGTGGTGCCTGATACTTCACAACTGAATAACAATCCTTCATTGAAATTATTTTTTCAGAATGCAGTTGTGGCGAATCAAAACAGAAAGGTTGAAACATCCGCTGTATTGCCTGATTTTTCAGTTGGGTATTTTAATCAGTCGCTCACAGGATATTACTCCGTCAACGGACAGGAAGTGTTTTTCGATCGCAGCAAACGGTTTGAAGGTTTCAATGTAGGGCTTGCAATACCGCTCACCTTTTTCAGCAATACCTCCAAAATTAATTCACTCAAACTGCAACAACATTCTTTGAATACCGAAGCAGAGAACAACAAGCTTCAACTACAGTCGCAATTGCAGAATGCAATTAAAGAATACGAACAACATTTGACACAGTTTAATTTCTATAAAACAACTGCTCTTCAAAATGCAGACACAATGATTCAAACAGCTACTCTTGCTTACAGAAGTGGCGACATTGGTTATATGGAATATCTGCAGGCATTACAAACAGCAACGGATATTGAACTGAATTATCTGTCAGCTGTCAATGATGTTAATCAATCGGTAGTGAAAATTAATTATCTGCTGAATAAATAATCACTGATTTTAAGAAAAGAATTCTAAAAAAATTAAAACAAGATAAAATGAATATTAATAATTATAAAACACCTGTCAGAGTTCATATTGGTTTTCTGAAGTTTTTTCTACTGTTGTTTCTCTTTGCATGTAACACCCAAACGCATGAAGAAAATACTTCTGAACAACATGAACATGAAAGTGCCAATACAACTTCACTTTCAGCCGAGCAAATGAATGCAATCGGTATCAGATTTTCAAAATTAGAGAAGAAACAGCTGACTGCTTCACTCAAGGCGAACGGAATCCTGAATGTACCTAATCAAAACCGTGCCACTGCAACTGCACTGATGGGTGGTGTTATAAAATCAATTCTCGTACAGGCAGGAAACAACATTCACAAAGGACAAACCATTGCAACAATCAGCAATACAACTTTTGTCACCATGCAGGAGGAATATTTAAGTACTTCAGCTAAACTGACTTTCGCTGAAACAGAATTCAAAAGGCAACAGGAATTAAGTGCAGGTAATGCTACTGCATTGAAAAATTTGCAGCAGGCAGAGAGTGAAATGAAAACATTGAAGGCCCGAAAAGTAAGTTTGCAGAAGCAACTCGAAATGATAGGCATTCAGACAGCTTCGCTCACCGCTGATAATATTCAGAGTGTCATCAGCATCAACAGCCCTATCAACGGTGCTGTACGCGACATCATGGTTAATATTGGAAGCTATGTGGAAGCCAACAACCCTATTGCCGATATTATTGACAACAGTCAGCTGCATCTCGACTTGTTTGTTTATGAAAAAGATTTAAGCAAACTCAGAGAAGGGCAGATTATTCATTTCACACTTACCAATAATCCGGGTAAGGAATATGATGCAAAAATTTACGCCATTTCAAATACGTTCGAGACAAACAGCAAGGCAATAGCCATTCATGCAATGGTGGAAGGTAACAAGCAGGGACTTATTGACGGAATGAGCATCACTGCTATTGTTTCTTTGGAAAAAGCAATGCTGGATGCAGTACCGTCTGATGCAATAGTGAATTATCAGGGAACTGATTATATTTTTATTATTGCCGGTGCAACCAACGCTGATAACCATCAACACACTGCCGATGCGCATGACGGACACTCACATGAAGCAGAGCAACCAAAGGCCTCGGCTTCAGGTGAAACAATTTTTGAACGAATTCCTGTGAGAAAAGGAACCAGCGATGTGGGATATACAGAAATCACTCCACTGAAAGAGATTCCGCGAGATGCACAGATTGTAAGCAAGGGAGCTTTCTTCATCCTGGCAAAAATGACCAACACCGGTGTACATGAACATTAGTAATTTTGCATTTGAAATATTGAAAAGATGAATCTTCCTTTAAAGGATAAGAAGTTCATATTTCTTCTTTGTGCAATTGCAGTAGTAATTGTACTCGAAGTACTGAGTATTATCGGAATTAATATTCCAATGCCGTATGCTCCTTTTGTGTTTGGTTTTTTTATCCTGATCATTGGTCATGAAGTTTTATGGAAAGGACTGAAGGCAGCTTCACGATTGAATTTCAGCAGTATCAATTTGCTCATGCTCATAGCATGCATAGGTGCATTTTACCTCAGGGAATACCCCGAAGCTGCTGTGGTTATTGTGTTGTACGTTTTGGGTGAAAGATTAGAAGATATCGGTATTGAAAACTCTAAGTCAGCACTTGATGCACTTGTGAGCAAAGCACCAAAAACAGCATTCGTTAAATCATTGCAACAGCAGATTGCTATTGACAAAATTGAAACAGGAACCATCATTCAGGTAAAACCCGGAGAGATGATTCCGCTGGATGGAATCATAGTATCAGGTGAAACAACTGTTGATGAAGCAGCCATCACAGGCGAACCTATTCCTCAGGACAAGCACAGCAACGACAAAGTTTTTGCAGGTACGCTTAACAGAAACGGTTTTGTTGAAATTGAAACCACCAAGCTTTCTGCTGACACCACATTTTCAAAAATCATTCGCCTCACTTTTGAAGCATCTGCCAATAAAAGCGAAACACAGAAGTTTATTCAGAAGTTTTCAAAATATTATACACCATCTATCATTGTTTTATCCATACTGCTGTTTTGTATTCCTGTTTTTGTTTTTGGGCAGGATTTAAATCACTGGATGTTGCAGGCTATTACCTTGCTGGTAATTGCATGTCCGTGTGCGCTGGTTATTTCAACTCCTGTTGCAATTTATGCTGCCATTGGCAATGCATCTTCCAAAGGAGCTTTGGTCAAAGGCGGAAAATATATTGAAGCACTGGCGCAGGTTAAAGCAATTGCTCTCGACAAAACACGTACCATCACCTATGGAAATCCGGTAGTGAGTGATGTCATCACACTTAATAACACAAGCCGCGAAGAATTGCTTGCATGTACTGCCGGTGCCGAAATTTTCAGCGAACATCCTCTTGCACTTGCCATAGTGGATGCAAGCCGCAGTGAAGGTTTTGAACCTCACAAAACAGAATTGTATAAAAGTCATTTGGGAAAAGGCGCAACAGCAAAATGTCTTGTCTGCGAAGACGAAATTATTTACGCAGGTAAACTTGATTTTATAAAAGAACATCACGGTACAGACGCAGAAGCAGAAAGAATTGTTGAACAACTGTCGCAGTCAGGAAAAACAAGTGTTGTAGTAAGTTTTGGCAAAGGTGTTGCCGGAATACTTGCACTCACTGACGAGATAAAATCAGACAGTGCGGAAGTTATCAAAAACATAAAAGAACTAAAGATAGAACCTGTTATGCTCACCGGTGACAGTGTGAGAGCCGCACATCATGTTGCACAGCAGGTTGGAATTAAAACTGTTTATGGAGGATTGCTGCCTGAAGATAAAGCAGAGAGAATAAAGGAACTTTTGAAGCAGTATAAAACAGTGGCTATGGTTGGTGACGGAATAAATGATGCTCCTGCTCTGGCACAAAGCACGGTGGGTATTGCAATGGGTGCAGCAGGCAGCGACACGGCCATCGAAACAGCCAACATTGCATTAATGAATGATAAACTTTCTCTCATTCCTTTTCTCGTAAAACTCGGTCGCAAAACTTTGTTGCGAATTAAAATAAATACCATTGGTGCCATTGCCGTAAAATTGATTTTTATTCTGCTGGCATTTTTAGGTTTTAGCAATCTGGTTTTTGCCATCGCTGCTGATGTAGGAGTTACCCTTGTAGTTATATTGCTGAGCCTGCAACTGATGAACTATTCCGGTAATCCGAAAACAACTCTGTAATCTGATGTGTTATTCTTTTAATTTTGCATTATAAACTGTTTGGTTTGAAATGTCATGACGCTTAGTTATTCCGAAATATTAATTCGTTTGTCATTAGCTTCTCTTTTCGGAGCTTTTATTGGTTTGGAAAGAGAGCGCAAAAACTGGACTGCCGGTTTGCGCACGCACATGATGGTTTGTGTTGGGTCGTGTTTAATCATGATAGTTTCTGCATTTGGGTTTGCCGATATTTTAGGTCGCGAGAATGTGGTGTTGGACCCATCAAGGGTAGCAGCTCAGGTAGTCAGCGGAATAGGATTTATTGGTGCAGGAACCATTCTGTTTATGAAACGCGGAACCGTGCATGGCCTTACCACTGCTGCAGGACTTTGGACTGTTGCTGCCATTGGACTGGCAACGGGTGGAGGAATGTATTTTGCTGCAGGTACTACTACCGTCATTGCATTGATTATTCTCTGGGCATTGAAACCTCTCGAGAATAAATTTGAACAAAAATTCAAAGAGAAAGCTTTGCGAATTACAACGGGTACCGATGTAAATATCAGCGATCTGATGAAAGTATTTTTAAAAGACAGCAGTATTAAAATAAAATCTTTTACACTGGACAATGACGAAGAAGGAAATTCCTATCTGCTGATTTTCGACAATTATGATCAGATAAAGATGGAAGAGGTGATTAGCATCATGAAAGAAATTCCTTCGGTGAAAGAAATTTACTGGACCAGATAATCAGAGATAAATTAAACACATAATAATGAAAATAAAAACAATTGTTTTAGCCGGTATTATTTGCAGTTTAACAGCAACATTGCATGCACAGAAAAGTGTCAGGGCATTGTTTTTGGGAAACAGTTATACGGATGTAAACAACCTCCCTGAAATTGTTAAGCAGCTTGCATTGTCAGCAGGCGATACACTTATCTACAGCAAGAATGCTCCCGGTGGATATACCTTGCAGGGGCACTCTACCAATCCTACAAGTTTAAACCTTATTCAGGCCGGTAACTGGGATTATGTAGTTCTGCAGGAGCAAAGCCAGCTTCCGGCATTCCCGGATGCGCAAGTGATTAGTCAGGTGTACCCTTATGCCCATGCGCTCGACAGTATGATAAAAGTTTACAACCCCTGTGCCACTACTTTGTTTTATATGACATGGGGACGAAAATTCGGAGATGCTTCCAACTGCGCAAATTTTTCTCCAATTTGTACTTATGAAGGAATGGATAGTTTGCTCTATTTGCGTTACACCATCATGGCACAGGATAACGGTGCAGGCATTGCCCCTGTTGGCAGGTTATGGCACAGCATAAGAGACAATCATCCTGCCATTGATTTATATTCCAGCGACAACAGCCACCCTAACAATAATGGTTCTTTTGCAGCAGCCTGTGCTTTTTATGCAGTGATGTTTGACGAAGATCCTCTACAGGCTCCTTATAATTATACCGTTAACGCTGCAGTCGCTGATACGATTAAAATGATGGCTAATGAAGTAGTGTACGACAGCCTCGACTTCTGGTATCGTTTTGTTCCTGACATAGTGGATGCTTCGTTCAGCTATCTGGTGAATGGCAATACGGTAACATTTACAAATACTTCTCAAAATGCTGTTATTTACAACTGGGATTTTGGTGATGGTCAAACATCAACTTCCATATCTCCATCTCACACCTTTGCCGCTCCGGGTACATATACTGTTGAATTGACAGCTTCTGATAGCTGTTTAAGATCAGATGATCATTCTGTAACAATTACAATTACTGCAACAGGATTGCATCAGTTGCAGAATGAAAATAGTTTCAGTGTTTATCCCAATCCGGCTCAGGATGTTTTATTCATAACAGCATCTGATGAATTTGAGGAATTACAGATTAACGATATCTGTGGCAAAAAACTGATTACCGTTCCATTATCTGAGAAAAATGAGAAAATTATTAGCCTGAATATTCAATCCTTACCAGCGGGTATCTATATGGTACATGGTTATCGTACGGGAGGAATGAAATCAACGGCAATGTTTAGTAAAATTTCAAAATAAACTTCTGAGGATTAGGAAGTATGACGGAGCAGAAATAAATTCTGTTTTTAAGTCATTTCATTTACCTGAAACTGCATTTTTTTTCGTTTCTTTGGAGGGATTAAAACCAGACATTTCCAATTGCATGTCATCAGAAGTTTTTGAGGTAAAACTCCCGGCATTTGAAGGGCCATTTGACTTATTGCTGTTCTTTATTGAACGCGATGAGTTGGATATTCACAACATTCCTATTTCGAAAATTACAGATGATTTTCTAAGTTATATCCACAATCTTCAGTCATTAAATATTGAAGTGGCTGCAGAGTTTATTTTGGTGGCAAGCACATTAATGCGGATAAAAGCTAAACTGCTGTTGCCGCGCCCGCAGATGGATGAGCAGGGTAATGAAATAGATCCGCGTCAGGATTTGGTGCAGCAATTACTCGAGTATAAAAAATACAAAGCTGCCGCTGAAGAATTCCGTTACATGGAAGAAGAGCGTGCAATGAAATTTTCACGGGGCAATGTGGCAAAAGAGGCTGCTAAAATTGCTGTAGTAACAGATAGTGCAGGGTTTAGCAGCGAGCTGCATCAGTTAACTTTGTTTAAACTTATATCTGCTTATCAACGCGTACTTCAGCGTTTCGAAAATGCTCAGCTTGAACTGAAACATACGGTAGTGCAGTATCCTTTTACAGTGGAAGACGAAAAGGAAAAAGTGTTCAAAAAGATAAACTCAGGAAAGAAAGTTTCATTCGAGGAATTGTTTGAAGAATGTACCAGCCGTATTCATGCCGTTTTTATTTTTCTTGCTTTGTTGGATCTGCTTCAGGCACGTGAGGTAACTATTCAAATCGGAGAAGGATTCAATAATTTTTCGCTGACCAAACCTCAGGACTTGTTTACGCATGCAGAATGATGGCAAGGATGTTCTGAAGAAACTTAATCCCAAAAAAATAATTTGGCCTTTACTTATTGGCTTTTCTGTAACTGCATGGTTGTTTTATTCGCAGTTCGACAGAAATGCATTCAGTCAGATTAACTGGACGTGGCATAGCACATTCTGGATGCTACTGGCAGTTGTTTCAGTATTTGTGCGCGACTTTGCGTATATGGTTCGTATAAGAGTGCTTACCGACAAAGAACTCAACTGGTACAGAAGTTTTATAGTGATAATGCTTTGGGAGTTTTCGTCAGCACTTGCTCCGGGAATTATTGGTGGCGGCTTTCTGTTTGCAATTTTCATTCTCAACCGGGAAGGAATTAATCTTGGTAAAAGTATTACTACCATCACCTTTTCGTCTTTTCTCGATGGAATTTTTCTGGCCGTTATGGCTCCATTGGTTTATTTTCTTGTGGGTAAGCAGGCATTGTTTTCGGGTGTTCAGGTTGGTGAAACCGCTTTCGGAAACAGTATTTATTATTCTTTCTGGGTGGTATATTTTATCATTCTTGCCTATAAACTTTTTATAGCCTATGCATTATTTGTAAATCCATATTTCATCAAAAAACTGATTGTGGGAGTTTGTTCCATAGGTTTTCTTAAACGTTTCAGAAAAGGAGCTGTTACCACAGGCGATCAGCTTATAATTGCTTCAAATGGTTTACGCGATAAAGATTTGAAGTACTGGGGTATTTCATTGTTGGCCACTTTTGCTTCATGGACTGCAAGATATTCTATTGTCAATTGTCTTATTCATGCATTTCACGGACAAACACCATTAGCAGATCTTATTGTATATGCCAAACAGGTCATCATGGGTATAATCATTCTTCTGAGTCCGACACCTGGCGGTAGTGGCATTGCCGAAGTAATGTTTACGGATTTTCTTGGAGAATTTATGCATAAAGGACTTGCTCCAACTCTTGGAATACTCTGGCGACTGATTAGTTATTATCCTTATCTTATAGTAGGAGCCTTTATTCTGCCGCGATGGATCAGAGAGCGGCTTGTTAAACGAATATTTTAAATCAACATGAGTAACAAAAGAAGAATTTTCCTGGTGTTTATTTCATTGTCTGTCGGAATGGGATTGTCAATACTTATCTTTATCAAGAAAAATAATGGTAAGCCATTAGACTCAAATGATTATTTGTGGCTTGGGACTAACTTGTTTTTTTCATTACTGATAATCGGAGGTATAGTTTACTATTTTTCCAAAAAAGATCAAAACAACCTTAAGAAATAGTTTTAACTGTATATTTGAATAAAAATCGTAACGAAAATGAAAAAGATTAAAATAGTATTTCTTCTGATGTTTACTCTGTTCAGTGAGCATCTGTTGGCACACAATGAAGGCCGGGTAATAGATTACAAATCCGGTGATGTAACCTGTAAAGGATATGTTGCATTCGATGCACATAAAAACAAAATGCCTGTTGTGCTGATTATTCCCGAATGGTGGGGATGTAATGAGTATGTACAGATGCGTGCTAATATGCTTGCCTCTCTGGGATATTTTGCTTTTGCAGTTGATATGTACGGTAATGGAAAAATCGCAGAAAATCCTGAAGAAGCGCAGCAACAATCTTCTAAATTTTACAACAATCCACAGTTGGTTCAGGAGCGCATTCAGGCTGCTATCAACAAAGTAAAGGAGTTCCCAATGGCTGATGTAAGCAATATGGCTGCCATTGGTTATTGCTTTGGCGGGAGCATGGTGTTGAATGCCGCTAAGTTGGATATGCCTTTCAAAGCTGTGGTTAGTTTTCATGGTGGACTTAAAGGTTTTCCTGCGAAAAATGATATTAAATCAAAAATACTTGTCTGTCACGGTGCAAGCGACTCGTTCGTTCCTGCAGAAGAAGTAAAAGAGTTTAAAGAAGAAATGGCTAAATCGCATGCAGATTTTGTTTTTATTGATTACCCTGATGCCACACATTCATTTACAAACCCTGCTGCTACCGAATTGGGGAAAAAGTTCGATATGCCTGTGACCTATAACGCTGCAGCTGACAAGAAATCGTGGGAGGATATGAAGGAGTTTTTAGGAAAAAATCTCCTGAAATAGACAATTCCAAACGTTATAAGTAATTTTAACGCACGGAACCAACAGTGTTGCTAATTCAAACAGTTAACACATGAACAAACAAATTTGCATAATCATTCTGCTGCATTTTTAAATCCATTGATTTGTTACTTTTGAATGTAAACAGAAGTTTTTTGACGGATTGATGTTTCAAGCCATTTTAAAGGCGACAGAAAACAAGCTATTTGACCTAAATATTTTGTAAATTTGAAAAGCAATTAAGACTGAAAAATATGTTCAACACAATAGAAATAGACAGAAGTAATCTGACAATTATGGGAGTTAAATTTTCAGACTTGAAAACATTAGAAAGCACTGCAAATGCTTTAGGAAGCAATATGTTTGAAGGTTATAAACCAACACCAAAAGGAATTGAAATCATTAGAGACTATGTGACAGGAAAAATATCGCTGACTGAACTAGTCTTATTTGCTAAACAAAAAGCCTATGTCTAATTCCTACAAATACATAGACCCTGACTTTACTTACACAGACCCCAAGACAGGACTTTTAAGAAATTTACAAGACATTACCGACCCCGATGTATTGCTATTTGTTGAAAGCGGTGCGGTAACAAAACGACTTCAAGAACTTTATGAGCACCCTATAAAAATCAAAGGTATTGACAGCCTTTTTGAAATTCATAGACTTTTATTTCAAGACATTTACCTTTGGGCAGGTAAAAAACGAACTGTTGAAATAAGCAAAGACGGCAAACAGTTTTTCCCTACTTCGCATTTTGACAACGCATTCAGATACCTTGACCAGTTAATTTCAGAGTTTAATAAAATTCCGAAAGACAATAAAAAACTCTTAGCTGAGAAATTATCAGAAATCTTAGATAACGTTAACTATTTACACCCATTTAGAGAAGGGAATGGACGAACACAAAGAGAGTTTTTAAGGCTGTTGGCTGTAGAGAAAGGCTTGACACTAAATCTCAACCCGCCAGACAATAGAAGTGTTTACGAGCGATATATGAAAGGAACAATTGAAAGTGATGTGCAGACTTTGACAGAGTTAATTTTTGAACTAATTGACACGAATGACAAATAGAAAAACGGATTATAACATGAACTGTGAAAAAACCAAACAAATCAGGTTGTTACTTTTGAATACGAACAGAGGTTTTTAGACGGACTGACGTTAGCGGCAAGTTTTGGGCGACACTTCTAATTTGAATCTGACTGCAAATGATAAAGCAAAGAACTAATGAGAAAATTACTGGTTTTGATTCTTATGATTTTTGTTGGGTATAATTCCAACTCGCAATCATTTTATTCAACCATTGTTGCAGTTGACGCAAAAGGTAGAACTGACAGTGTTTCTTTTGGGGAAGTACCAGGCTCTACCTTAGGTGTTGATGCATCTCTTGGAGAAATTGACATATTTGGTGTTCCTTATGACAGTTTAGACTTAAGAATTATTCAACGCAATACTATGTGTGTAGGACTTAACTATCCAAGCAATATTGACCTCAAGAAAGATTACCGACCTGCAATCGGAGCAACTTGGGTTGAATACAGCAATTTCTCTTTTTCTATTTCAGCCGATACATATCCGGTTTACATTCGTGTAATTAATTATCAGATTGAACTATTTGCAACTGCATTTTTATACGACAATGCCTGCATTCAGTCGCAAGACACTTTTATTTGTGATTGGTCTTGCCCAACAATTGATACATTATTTATTCTCAACTCTTCATCTCCTTCTACTTTTAGAATTTACCCTGAAGTTATTACAAGTATCAATGAAGCCCATCATAGTTATGATTTGACCCTTTACCCAAATCCAGCAACAGATAATTTTTTATTGAATCAATCGCAACACAAATATTGGCAACAAGGGTTTTTGATATTTGTGGTCATTTAATTTTACAGACAAGTCAAAACCCAACTGATTGTAGTGTATTAAAGGAGGGTATTTATGTTGTTGAAATCATTGCAGATAGTGGAATAGTAAGAAAGCGATTAATGAAAAAGCAAACCAGCCGCTAACATAAAACTTCGTTAAGCTCTTCTTCGTTAAAAATCAGTTTGAACAAACCCGGATGGTATAATTCCATTTAAGAAATTTTATTTTGAAAGTAAGCGGAGAAGCGAGTTTCTCCAAAGCATTTCTGTCTTATATTTGTCTCGGAAAAATAATTAAATATTATGCCTCGGATTTTATTAATTGAAGACAACAAAGAAGTCAGAGAAAACACTGCTGAAATTCTGGAATTAGGAGGTTATGCAGTAGTAACTGCTGCAGACGGCAAAAAGGGAGTGGAGGAAGTCCATAAACAAAAGCCTGATCTGATTATTTGTGATATCATGATGCCTGTCCTGGATGGCTATGGTGTGTTACATTTTTTATCAAAGAATCCGGAGACCGCCGTTATCCCTTTTATTTTTCTCACTGCAAAAACTGAACGTGGTGAAATGCGAAGAGGAATGGAGATGGGTGCTGACGATTATATCACTAAACCATTTGACAAAAGCGAACTGCTGAATGCTGTTGAAAGTCGTTTGAAAAAATCAGAAGCCATCAAGAAAGAATACACCAAAGATATTGACGGGCTGACTGCATTCATTGGTGAAGTGGGCGGTAAGAATGCAATGCTGTCGTTTATTGAAAATAAAAAGACAAGGGCGTATAAGAAGAAAGAAAATATTTACAAGGAAGGCGATTTTCCAAGAGGAATGTACTATGTCAATCATGGTAAGATTAAACTTTTTAAGAGCCATACCTATGGCAAAGAACTGATAACATCCTTGTTGAAGGAAGGAGATTTTTTTGGATATACCTCACTGATTGAAGACAAAGATTATCTGGAAAGTGCCCAGGCTCTCGAAGATTGCGAAGTGGTATTCATTCCTAAAGAAGATTTTCTGAACCTGTTGTATTCTAACAGAGAAATTGCCAGACGTTTTCTGATGATACTCAATCAAACACTTACCGAACAACAGGACAGTTTAATTGAACTTGCTTACAGTTCAGTGCGCAAAAGAGTTGCCGAAGCTTTGGTGTTACTCTCTGAAAAATACAGAACCCGCGAAACAGAGCCATTCAGCATGTCCATTTCAAGAGAGGATTTAGCCAACATTGTAGGTACTGCCACAGAATCTCTCATCCGCACATTAAGCGATTTTAAAGAAGAAAAACTCATCGAAGTAAAAGAAGGTAAAATAGTATTGCTGAACGAAAAAAAATTGAGGGAATTGAAAAACTAATATCCATACTTCTTCCCCCATCTTGTTTTTAAAAACTCACGCATTTCTTTTTCTCTCGCATTGTTTCCCGGATTATAAAATTTTGTGTTGCTGATTGCTTCCGGCAGAAATTCCTGCTCAGTAAAATTATTCTCATAATCGTGAGCATACTTATAATCATGTCCGTAGCCAAGTTCCTTCATCAGTTGTGTGGGTGCATTGCGTATGTGCAGCGGCACTGATAAATCACCTTTCGATTTTGTTACTGACAGTGCCTCTTCAATAGCCATGTAAGCTGCATTACTTTTGGGCGAACAGGCTAAATAGATACATGCCTGCGATAAAATTATTCTGCTCTCAGGAAAACCAATTTTATGTACGGCATCAAAACACTGATTGGCTATGAGTAACGCATTTGGATTGGCATTGCCTATATCTTCCGAAGCTAAAATCAGCATTCGCCTTGCAATAAATAATGGGTCTTCGCCACCTTCAATCATTCGTGCAAGCCAGTAAACGGCAGCATTGGGGTCGCTGCCACGTATTGATTTTATAAAAGCAGATATAATATCATAATGTTGTTCACCGGCTTTGTCATAAATTGCAATTTTCTGTTGAATGGTTTTTTCAACCAGTGCATTGTCTATTATCAGTGTTTGTTCTGTAGCATTCGACTGTATGACTATTTCAAGCAGATTTAAAAGTTTGCGTGCATCACCGCCACTCAAACGTAATATTGCATCGTACTCCATAAACTCCACATGCAGGTTTTTATATTGCTCGTCATTTTGCAATGCACGGTGGAGAAGTGTCTTTAAATTATCGGCTGATAAAGATTTAAGAACAAAAACCTGACAACGTGAAAGAAGAGGAGAAATAACTTCAAAAGACGGGTTTTCGGTTGTTGCACCTATCAGTGTAAATATTCCACGTTCAACTGCGCCTAAAAGTGAATCTTGCTGCGATTTGCTGAAACGATGTATTTCATCAATGAATAAAACAGATTGTTGTTTTTCTTCCTGTTGCAGTTTGGTAGCTTTTTCTATCACCTCTCTGATGTCTTTTACACCGCTGTTGATGGCACTTAGCATAAAAATTTTTCTTCCCGACTCACGTGCAATGATGTAAGCCAGTGTAGTTTTTCCTGTACCCGGTGGCCCCCATAATATCATGCTTGGCACCTGACCCGACTGAATGGATTTTCTGAGAATAGCACCTTCGCCCACCAAGTGCTCCTGTCCGATATATTCTTTCAGTGTTTCGGGTCTCATTCGTTCTGCTAATGGTTTCATTATTACAATCATTTGATAATACCACTAAGTAATAACATTTATAGATTAGATTCGAACCGTAAGAATAATTTTTAATCATGCTTAATCATGTATTTTTGCAGCCATGGATACAGTAGTAAGCGGAATTCGTTCAACAGGCAACCTTCATCTAGGAAATTATTTTGGTGCCATGAAAAATTTTCTGAAAATGCAGCATGAGTATCGCTGCTTTTTCTTCATTGCCGATTATCATTCTCTCACCACACATCCCACTCCTGAGAATTTACAACAAAATGTTTATCAGGTTTTGGTTGAATATCTTGCCTGCGGATTGGATCCCGAAGTCTGCACCATTTATATACAAAGCGATTTACCCGAAACTGCTGAGTTGTATTTGTTGCTTAATATGAATGCTTATGTGGGCGAGTTGGAGAGAGTAACATCGTTCAAAGAAAAAATCCGTAAACATCCTGATAATATTAATGCTGGCTTACTGACGTATCCTGTACTCATGGCAGCCGATATCTTAATTCATAAAGCATTGAAAGTTCCTGTTGGCAAAGACCAGGAACAACATCTTGAAATGACACGAACTTTCGGAAACCGTTTCAACAGATTATATAAAACTGATTTTTTTCCCGAACCTGTTGCCTTTAATTTTGGTCAGACACTTGTGAAAGTACCCGGACTGGATGGAAGCGGTAAAATGGGAAAGTCGGAAGGCGAAGGAAATGCATTATACCTGAAAGATGATGCTTCTGTTGTGAGAAAAAAAATTATGCGTGCTGTAACTGACAGTGGTCCTGTGGAACCTGATTCACCAAAACCGGAAGCAATTGAAAATTTGTTTACGCTCATGAAACTGGTTTCAACTGCTGATACCATTGCTCATTTCGAGAATGCTTATGCGCAATGTAATATTCGCTATGGCGACATGAAAAAGCAGTTAGCTGAAGATATGGTAGTTTTTCTGAAGCCAATTACCGAGAAAATTAATGAGCTCAATTCAGACAAAACATATATCAGAAAAGTAGTGAGTAGGGGAAGAGAAAAAGCCAAGGAAAGTGCATGCAAAACCCTGGAAGAAGCACGTCAGATTATCGGTTTCAGAAGATTTTATTAGTCTTTTTAAATTGTGGAATTGTCAGTAAAAAGTTGACCTGCTTTCTATCTGTCTATAATTCAATGGTAAACATTCAGATTTTTGTTGGGTTAAAATATTTTGAAAATCCGATTCAAAAACATTTCTTTGCGCTCTAATTCAAAACATTATACAAATGTCAGACATTGCATCAAGAGTTAAAGCTATTATTGTTGACAAATTAGGTGTTGACGAAGGCGAAGTTACTAATGAAGCTTCTTTTACCAACGACCTTGGAGCTGATTCGCTCGACACCGTTGAACTGATTATGGAATTTGAAAAAGAGTTCAACATTGCTATCCCTGATGATCAGGCAGAAAAAATCGCTACCGTAGGTCAGGCGATTGATTACATTTCAGCAAACGTAAAATAAGCAGTTATAACCTTACTGCATGGAGCTTAAAAGAGTAGTAGTTACCGGATTAGGCGCCCTTACACCCTTAGGAAATTCTGTTCCCGAATATTGGAATGGCTTATTGAGTGGTGTAAGTGGCGCTGTTCCTATTACCAAATTTGATGCTTCTAAATTTAAAACAAGGTTTGCATGCGAAGTCAAGAACTTCGACCCATTGCAATATCTCGAAAAGAAAGAAGCTCGCAAACTCGATCCGTTTTCACAGTATGCTATTGCCGTTTCCGATCAGGGTGTCAAAGATGCCGGTTTGGATACTGCTCAGGTAAATCCTGACCGCATAGGCGTTATTTGGGGATCAGGTATTGGAGGATTACGTACTTTCCTTGACGAGGTGATTGCTTATGCAAAAGGAGACGGAACACCAAGGTTCAATCCCTTTTTCATCCCAAAGATGATTGCTGATATTGCATCAGGACATATCTCCATGCGTTTTGGGTACCGTGGGCCAAACTATACTACTGTTTCGGCATGTGCATCATCTACCAATGCACTTATAGATGCATTTAATTACATCCGTCTTGGCAAAGCAGATGTCTTTGTTTCCGGTGGTTCTGAGGCATCAGTCAATGAAGCAGGTATTGGAGGTTTTAATGCCATGCATGCGCTTAGTGAGCGTAATGATGATCCACAAACTGCATCAAGACCTTTCGATTTAGACCGTGATGGATTTGTGCTGGGTGAAGGTGCAGGTTGCATCATTCTCGAAGAACTGAATCACGCCAAAGCAAGAGGTGCTAAAATTTACGCTGAAATGGTAGGTGGTGGCATGAGTGCCGATGCCTATCATCTTACAGCTACTCATCCGGAAGGGCTTGGAGCTTACAACGTAATGAAATATGCATTGGAGGATTCAGGTTTATCACCTGCTGATATTGATTATATCAATGTGCATGGAACCAGCACTCCTGTTGGCGACCCAAGTGAAGTGAAAGCAATTCTTAAATTATTTGGTGATGATGCTTTCAGATTAAACATCAGTTCTACCAAGTCTATGACAGGTCACCTGTTGGGTGCTGCAGGAGCTATTGAAGCTATAGCATCAATTCTTGCTGTGCAAAATAATACAGTACCACCCACCATCAATCACTTTACGGATGATCCTGCTTTCGATTCCAGATTAAATTTTACTTTTCATAAACCGCAACAACGCGAAATCCGTGCAGCATTAAGCAATACTTTCGGATTTGGCGGACATAACGCTTCTGTTATTTTTAAAAAATATTCCTCTTAAAAATCAGTAGTTCCTTGATCGGTTTTATACCTTTCAGTATTTTGTTTTCAGAGAATCGTAGCTTGCTGCGCTCGCTGCATTCATTACTCGGTTTTTACCCGAGAAATCTTTCGTTATACAAACTTGCTTTCAGCCATCGTTCTCAGGCCAAAGATACTACCAATGGAATTAAACATTCAAACGAACGACTGGAGTATTTGGGTGATGCTATTCTGGGTGCTGTAATTGCTGAAATGCTGTTTCGTAAATTCCCTTTTAAGGAAGAGGGATTCCTTACCGAAATGCGAAGCCGGTTAGTTAGTCGTGAACATCTCAAACATCTGGCAATCAAGTTAGGTATCAATCAGTTTATTAAGAAGAACAGTACGCCTGACTCTTTCCGTAATATGTATGGCGATGCGCTTGAGGCCTTGATTGGAGCCATCTACATGGATCGTGGATATGGTGTTGTAAGAAAGTTTATTCTCGAACGGATAATTGAAAACCATGTTGATCTTGACGTAATTTTTTCTACGGAAATTAATTTTAAAAGTCGTTTGCTAAACTGGGCTCAGCGCAACAAGCATACCGTGCTTTTCGAAACCTTCGAAGATGAAAACACAAACGACAAACTTATTCGGGTAAGGTTGTTGATTAATGGCGAAGAAGCTGCTACCGGTATGGATTTCGTAAAAAAGAAAGCTGAACAAATTGCTGCTGAAAAAGCATGCATGCAGTTACAGATATAATACTACATACAATTTTTACTCTGAAATTTGCATCCTGACTTTTCGGATGTATTTTTACACACACTGTATTTTTACTTAGTGCCGCTTAATATTTTCAAAATCAAAAATGGAGTTATCTGAAATAAAAACGCTCACAGGTTTTTTCGCAAAAAACAGATATGAGTTTCTGAGCCCGCCTGAAGTATATTTTACAGATAAAAATTTTCCTGAGCTGTTAAGGCTTTATAAGGAAATCAACTCCGGAAAAGTAACCACTGATGAGGAAGCTGCTGAAAAAGTATTAGGTGTATCTGCAACACATTCTTCTTATCAAAAACTGAAGACAGAATTAGAAAACAGATTGGTTCATCTCGTGTACGGCCTCAACCCCGAAAAACTGATGAACTCTATGTTGGGAAGAAGTACTTTCAGATCCTATTTTTATTTGGGAGCAGCATTAATAACACGCCAACAAAATACAACCACTCTCATATCTGATTTTTTCTCACAAAAGTTGGCTGAGAACATTGCTTTTACCAATGACGGAATGATGGGTTGTATTGCCGATTTGACCCTTGCTGACCGCATGGCCGTAAAAAACAAACCGGATGAATTTTATCATTACAAAAACAGATTTGAAGAATCATTTGAACGCTTTAAACTGGAATCCGAATTGCTGCTCATGCAACGCGAACTGGATATCTTTCAAACGGCATCCAATATAGCTCAATATAAAAATGTTACCAAGGCAAAAAAATATTATCTCCGTGCTAAGCAAATCCATGAAAAACTACAGTCTTTTTCATCTAATTACCATTATGCCAACATTGCCTTTACTTATGGCTATTTTGCAAACGATTTTGAGCTGATAGATGAAGTACTGAATGAAAGAGAAGAGTTTTACAGGCATCACCCTGAATATTTTACGGATATGCAACGGAGTATTCTCGCCCTTTCACGAATGCTTGCCTGTATTCATCTTCGTCAGTATGATAAAGGAAAGGAAGAAGCCCGTATTTTTCTGCAACGGCTCAATCAGAATTCAGGCGACTGGCTTTTGGCTCTGGAGCATTACTTTATTCTTTGTATGCATTCAGGAAATTATGAGCAGGCTCTGAATATTTATTTTGAAGCAACTCACAATGAACAATTCGTAAACTTTAACCAGGAAGTAAGAGAGAGATGGCATTACTTTGAGCCTTATCTGAATTTTATTTTACCTGATCATTTCCCTAAGGAGAGTATTAATCTGTTGGGTTTTCTGGACGAGATAAGTTATTATACTTCTCATAAAGAAGATAACAATATCAGCATCATGGTTGGTCAGATTATCGTAATGATTGAAATGGGCGAATTCGATAAACTAACCGAAAGAACAAAGTATTTGGATAATTATATTAAGCAATACGTAGATAAAAGAATATATCCACGCACCTACATTTTCCTGAATATGCTGCTTGAACTTTTTAAAAACAATTTCGACAGCGAAACAACAGCAAAACAAGTGTCAAATCAACTGGAACAGTTGAAACCCGGTAAGGAATCAAAGTTGTACATTGTAGAGGGGCTGGAGATAATCCCTTACGATGTTTTATGGCCTGAGATCATTAAGAAACTAAAAAGGCGCTGAAATATTCCAGCGCCAATTGACGGTTATGTGTTTTTAAGAGTTTTTACAAAGTGCCGGTGCCTACTATAATTATTCCATCACAGTCCATTTTAGTTCCTTGTGCTGCCATTTTCTGTGCTTGTTCTATTTGCTTGGCATTTTTGGTTTGAAAATCTTTGTTATTTAAGTCAGCCGGTGTAGCATAAACACCCAGATACATTAAGATTGCAATAATTAAGTCCATAATTTTTTTGTTTTGAATTTGTATGGGTATTTGCAAAGCCGTTGCCGAAGAATCATTTTTAAGATGAGGTATTTCCAATATCTTTCGTATGTAAGAAATTTCGATTCTTGGCAGTGAGAATGGAGTTTTTCAGAGTGAAGACGGGATACCGGTGGGTAATTTGTCAAATTGGATGTTGTAAGATTTTTACTCAATGATGATTAAATCATACTCGAGAGGCACCGTTAATTAAATGAGTAGGAATAAATGGACTTTTAAGGAGTTATAAAGCGCAGCCACCGATATGGAAATACAGCCTCCTTAGGCATCTGAAAGAGCGAATGCCTTAATGAATGTAATCTGAATAATCCCGATAATTTAAATTCAATCACTCCTTTGGCATAGCTGTTGAAATTGTCAAAGCATCTAACTAAAAAAGAAAGAGAGGACATGTATGAAAAAACTATTTACCACACTTGTTATACTAAGTGTAGCACTTGCAGCAAAAGCCGGTTATTATGCTGAGTCAGTATTATCAGTAACATCTCTGGACGGTAGCAGGATATCTGTAGTAATTGACCGTATGCACCCTACCAATCCATCTAACACAGTTTATATTAATAACCTGAATGAAGGTGATCATTTTGTACGCATCATGCGTCTTTCCGGAAGCAGGTATCATCCCGTTTATCGAACAATATTTTCAGGAATGGTTTATATACCTTATGCAACAGAAGTAGTGGCAGTGGTGAGCAGAAACAGTTTCAGAATAAGAGAGCAACGGCCTTTATTGCCTCCTGCACCACAGGTGTATGAGCTGCCTCATTATTATCAGCCATACCAGGATTATGTTTGCGAAGAAGATTTTAATCAACTGCTACAGTCTGTTCAGTCACGTAGTTTTGAAAGCACCAAAATGACTATGGCAAAGCAATTTATTTCAACCAACTTTCTGAGTTCCCGTCAGGTGGCACGACTCATGAATGCATTTAGTTTCGAATCGAGCAAACTTGAACTGGCTAAATATGCCTATCAGCGCACAGTTGACAAACAAAACTATTTTGTAGTGAATGATGAGTTTGGTTTTGAAAGCAGTATAGAAGAATTATCAAGATTTATTGCATCTCAAGGCTAAGAAAGCAGCATAATCAGAATAGAAACAGGTCTTCCAAAAGAAGGCCTGTTTCTATTTATCGGGTATCAATCGTATATCATCTTTCACCACAAATGCTGAAGAGTAATGTGTTTGAAATTCATGCAAAGCTTTTTGCGCTTCCAAACGAGTACGATAATCACCAACACGTAATTTGAAATTGGGTTGCTGATAAACCACATAAGCTCCTGACTGTGGATACAGTCTCAGAAAATCAGTCCTCATTTCATAAGCTGCATCACGTTGCTGCCCAAAATAAAGCTGTACCCTGTATCCAGGGGATAAAGGGTGAATAATATTAATTGCTATATGCCTCTTAATAAGTTCTCTTGCCAGACTATCGTCACTTTGCCCAAATGAATCTCTGCCAAAGCAAAGAAATGCAAGTGTTATGAAAATTAACCGTATCAACTGCTTTTTTCTCATTCGAAATGCAATAATAACCATAAAAATCAGAATTACTTATTCCTCTCTGATTTCATTAGAATAGAAATCACCAGATAAATACAAAAAGCTAAGTAGTTGTAAGTTAGGGTAATTTTTAATTTGAAAAAATTATGAATTCAAAAAGTATGTTATAAATTTGCGCGCTCTAAGGTGGATTTTTACAGAAAAATGGCACTTTAGCTACATTAAATTGACATTGGTTAGAAACAAGATTAACGATTTATGCATAAAACAATAATTAATGACCTGATTGCTAAGAGCAAAGGGTTGTTTATATTGCTATTGGTATTAGCCGTTAGCATGAGTGCTTATGCACAAGATGGTAAGGCCATTTTTGATGCAAACTGTAAAATGTGCCACGCTATAAATGATGTGGTTATTGGACCGCCATTAAAGGGTGTAGATCAAAAATTCAGTAAGGATTGGCTGCATAAGTGGATTAAGAACTCTCAGTCATTGGTTAAAGCAGGTGATAAAGATGCTGTTGCTATATTCAAGGAGTATAACCAACTGGTGATGCCAAATCAGAATCTCAGTGATGCTGAAATTGATGCTGTATTAGGGTGGATTCACGAGGAAAGTAATAAAGCCCCTGTTGCTGCTGCTCCTGTAGGAGCTCCGGCTACTTCAGGTGCTGCCGAAGCGGCTAAAGATAACTCTACCCTTTATTGGGTAATTGCCATTATCATCATACTGCTGGCATTACTTGCTACACTGGGCAAAATCAAAAAGGGTCTGGAATATGCTGTTCGCGATAAAGAAGGAATACCCCAACCTCAGCCGGTTTCAGGATGGCAGGCTTGTAAAAACTGGATACGGGGAAATAAAAAGCTGATTGCAGTTATTTTAGTCATATTCATGATTTGGAGTAATGTAAAAGGATGGTACACACTAAAAGATATTGGTGTTTACACCAATTATCAACCTGAGCAACCTATACATTTTTCTCATAAACTCCATGCAGGCGACAATAAAATTGCCTGTTTGTATTGCCATAGTGGTGCCGATAAAAGTCGCCATGCCAATATCCCTTCGGCTAACGTATGTATGAATTGCCATAAATATGTTAAAGAAGGTCCTGTATATGGTGACCAGGAAATCAAGAAAATTTATGCCGCATTGGATTGGGATGGTACCAAATATGGTTCAAATCAAAAACCTATACAGTGGATTCGTGTGCACAGCTTGCCTGCTCTTGCATATTTCAATCACTCACAACACGTAAAAGTGGGTAAAATCGAATGTCAGACATGCCATGGTCCTGTTCAGGAAATGGACGTAGTAAAACAGTTTTCTCCTTTAACAATGGGATGGTGTATCAACTGCCATCGCGAAACAGAAGTTAAGGTGGATGGAAATGCATATTATGACGGAATACATAAGGATCTTGCAGCCAAATATGGTAAAGATGCTAAAATCACGGTAGATAAAATCGGTGGACTGGATTGTGAACGTTGTCATTACTAAATTATAAATCTTGTTTAATGTTATTCTTGATAAAAGGATCAACAGCAAACTATTTTGAATAATATATGGAAAAACGATACTGGAAAGGTGTTGAAGAACTCAGAAATGATGCAGAGTTCGTTCGTTTGAAAAACAATGAGTTTTTTGAAGAGCTACCTGTTGATGAAGTACTTGGTCAAAAAGCGGATGAAAAAGACGCTACACCCCGAAGAGATTTTCTGAAATTTATGGGTTTTGGAGTAGCTGCAGCTTCACTTGCAGCTTGTGAAGCTCCCGTAAGAAAGACTATCCCTTACCTGGTTAAGCCGGATGAAATAATTCCGGGAATTCCGAATTATTATGCATCAACATTTTTTGATGGTCATGATTATGCAAGCATAGTAGTAAAAACTCGCGAAGGCCGACCAATAAAAGTAGATGGTAATGAATTGTCCTCTCTTACAAAAGGCAGTGCCAGTGCTCGTGTTCAGGCATCAGTACTCGATCTTTATGACTATGCCCGACTCAAGGGACCAATAGCCAAAGGCGCTGAAGCAAAATGGGATACTGTTATTTCCGATATTAAAAACAAACTCGCAGATGCAGCATCCAAACAGAGTAAAATTAGAATTGTATCTTCTACCATTATAAGCCCCACAACCAAGAAAGTAATTGCTGAATTTATTGCAAAGTATCCAACAGCAAAGCATGTTACGTATGACGCAGCTTCGCAATATGGATTAATCAAAGCACATCAGCTTGCTTTTGGAAAAGCAGCATTGCCAACATTTTGTTTTGATAAGGCTGATGTTATTGTAAGTTTTGGAGCTGATTTTCTGAATAACTGGATATCACCCATTGAACATGCCCGCCAGTATGCTGAAACTCGTAAACTGAATGATGGCAAGAAAACAATGTCAAGGCATATACAGTTTGAAGCACAGTTGACGCTTACCGGATCCAATGCTGATGATCGTTATAAGTTAAAAGCAGGACAAACAGGTGCTGCACTTATTACTCTTTATAATGCATTGGCTTCCAAGTCAGGTGCAACAACCATAAACAGTTCATCCAAGACAGATGCTGACAAAGCATTGAATACGACTGCAAATGAATTGTGGAATGCAAAAGGAAAAGCATTGGTTGTTTGTGGTACCAATAATGTAAATGATCAGTTAATTGTAGCAGCAATCAATAATTTGCTGGGCAGCTATGGAAGTACAGTGAGTATTGCACAACATAGCAATGTTCGTCAGGGTAATGATGAAGAAGTTGCAGAATTGATTCGCGAAATGAGTTCCGGTGAAGTTGGGGCAGTATTGTTTTATAACAGTAATCCACTTTATAGCTATCCCGATAATGCAGCATTTGCAAGTGCATTAAGCAAGGTAGGATTGAAAGTTTCATTTGCCGATCGTGCTGACGAAACAGCTTCTAAATGTGATTATATTTGTCCTGACTCTCATTACCTGGAGTCATGGAATGATGCAGAACCGGTAAGAAATAAATTTAGCTTAATACAACCTACCATTCAGAAACTGTTTGATACCCGTCAAACTCAGGAATTACTTCTTGCATGGATGGATTCACCGGTTACAGATTATCATGAATATCTGATGCAAAACTGGCGTCAGGGAATTTTGAACAGTACAGCAGGAGCAGCTTCAGTAGTTGATTGGGAAAAATCATTGAGAGATGGTGTTGCAGAGCATGCAGTAGCAGAAACAGAACCTTCATTTATTGGTAATGTAGCAACAGCTGCCGAGGCAATTGCTGCTCGTAAGACATCCGGAATTGAAGTAGTGGTTTATGAAAAAGCAGGACTTGGAAATGGCGCACATGGTAATAACCCATGGTTGCATGAGTTGCCTGATCCGGTATCAAAAATTTGTTGGGATAATTATTTCGCAATGTCTCCTGCAATGGCTAAAGCTAAAGGTCTTGAGCAGGGAAATGTTATTGAAGTTAAAGTAGGAAATGTATCGGTTAAAGGTCCTGTAGCTTTGCAGCCCGGTCAGGCCGATGATACTATAACTGTTGCCTATGGATATGGACGGACACATGTGGGTAAAGCAGGTAATAATATTGGTTTCAATGCATATCCATTTGTAAACTTCAATGAGGGGAGTCTGAACTATATCGCATCAGGTGCAACCGTTAATAAGACAAGTGATGACGATTATTTATTAGCAAGTACACAAACCCATCATACCATGATGGGACGTGCCATAGTAAAAGAAACTACGCTTGAAGAATATGTTAAAGACCCTCAGGCAGGAAACGAGCATGAGAAATTTTCAACATATAAGGGCAAAGCCTTAGCCAAGGAGTTGGATGTATGGGCAACAGCCAAACATCCCGGATTTGAAGCTCCTCTTAATCACTGGGGAATGTCTGTAGACCTGAATGCATGTATCGGATGTGGTGCTTGTGTAGTAGCTTGCTCAGCAGAAAATAATGTACCTGTAGTTGGTAAGGATGAAATTCATCGCAGTCGCGAAATGCACTGGATTCGAATTGACAGATACTATACCAGCGACATGGATAAAGAGAAAGCTAAGGAGGAAGGTGTAGGTAAACTCAGTATGTATGGCCTGATGGAAATTCCTGCTGAGAATCCTAAAGTAGTATTTCAACCGGTAATGTGTCAGCACTGTAATCATGCTCCTTGCGAAACGGTATGTCCGGTATTGGCTACAACACATAGTTCAGATGGATTGAACATGATGGCTTATAACCGTTGTGTTGGAACACGTTATTGCGCTAATAACTGTCCGTATAAAGTCAGGAGATTTAACTGGTTTAAATATTCTGATAACCCACAGTTTAATTACTACATGAATAACGAATATGGTAAAATGGTTCTGAATCCGGATGTGATTGTTCGTTCACGCGGTGTCATGGAAAAATGTACCATGTGTATTCAGCGTATTCAGTACGGAAAACTTGAGGCGAAGAAACAAGGCAGAAAACTGAAAGACGGAGAAATTCAGACAGCCTGTGCTCAGACTTGCCCAACTCATGCCATCACTTTCGGTGATTATAATGATAAGGAAAGTACACTGTCTAAGCAAAGTAAAAATGAGCGTATGTATCATCTGCTTGAAGAACTGAATGTTCAACCATCAGTAAATTATCTGACTAAAGTTAGAAATACACACCAAACAAACTCAAATAAAGAAGCATAATATTATAACGATCTAACAGAAATTTTTCATCACTATGTCGAATGTAGAATCATCAATCAGGCCGGCACTCATCTTGGGTGATAAAACCCTGCATGATATTACGGAAGATGTATGTCGTCCGATAGAAGACAAGCCTAATAAATACTGGTGGATGGCATTTGGCCTTTCATTGGCTATATTTTTATGGTGGCTCTTGTCAGTTACTTATACAATTGGTACTGGTATTGGAGTCTGGGGGCTTAATAAAACAATAGGATGGGCATGGGATATCACCAACTTTGTATGGTGGGTAGGTATCGGTCATGCCGGAACACTGATTTCTGCAATCCTTTTATTATTCAGACAAAAATGGAGACTGTCCATCAACCGCTCAGCAGAGGCTATGACAATTTTTGCCGTTATCTGTGCTGCTTCATTCATTGTTGTTCACATGGGTCGCCCATGGGTTGCTTACTGGCCTTTCCCCTTTGCTAACCAGTTTGGTTCGTTATGGATTAATTTCAACTCACCGTTGGTTTGGGACGTATTTGCAATCTCAACTTATTTTTCGGTATCACTTGTATTCTGGTACACAGGCCTTATTCCTGACTTTGCTATTGTTCGCGATCGTGCAAAGACTAAGTTTAGAAAATTCTGTTATACAATTCTAAGTTTCGGTTGGGTAGGCTCAGCAAAAAACTGGCAACGTTTTGAAGAAGTATCATTAGTACTTGCAGGATTAGCAACACCACTGGTACTCTCTGTACACTCAGTAGTATCTATGGACTTTGCCACATCATTGATTCCGGGATGGCATGCCACCATTTTCCCACCTTACTTTGTTGCCGGAGCTATTTTCTCAGGTTTTGCAATGGTGCAGACACTGCTTTTAATAACACGGAAAGTACTTAATCTGGAAGATTATATCACCATGTATCACATCGACATGATGAACCGTATTATTCTTATTACCGGTTCTATAGTAGGATGTGCTTACCTCACAGAATTTTTTATTGCATGGTATTCAGGAGTGGAATATGAACAATATACTTTTATAAATCGTGCAACCGGACCTTACTGGTGGGCTTATGCTACCATGATGACCTGTAATGTTGTTTCACCTCAGTTGTTTTGGAGCACCAAACTCAGAAATAATCTTTTTGTGACATTCTTCCTTTCAATCATTGTAAACATTGGAATGTGGTTCGAGCGTTTTTGTTATTATAGTTACTTCATTACATCGTGATTATGTTCCTTCCAGTTGGAATATGTTTCATCCTACATGGGTTGAAATAGGTTTGTTTATAGGTTCCATAGGATTGTTTTTCGTTCCATTTTTACTTTTCACGAGATTTTTCCCTGTAATTGCTATGAGTGAATTAAAAACAATATTGAAATCTTCAGGATCACAATCAAAGAAAGGAGCAAACCATGAGTAAGAAATTGCATGGCATTTTCAACGATGATGAAGTGCTTTTAAATGCCATAAGAAATTTAAAAGCTAAAGGAATAAAGTGTAGTAATGCTTACTCCCCTTATCCTGTACATGGATTGGATGAAGCATTGGGATTGAAACGTACCCGAATTTCAATAGCGAGTTTTCTTTATGGTGCCACAGGCACCTGTCTTGCACTTCTGATGATGTGGTACATGGATATTTGGGATTGGCCCATGGATATTGGTGGTAAACCCAGTTGGAATTTATATAAAAATATTCCTTCATTCATCCCTGTAACATTTGAGTTCACGGTATTGTGTGCTGCACATGGAATGGTTCTTACTTTTTATCTGCGAAGTAAAATTCTGCCGGGTGTTGAGCCTAATGTAATTCATGAACGTATGCATGATGATCATTTTGTGCTTACTGTAGAAGGTAAAGAAAGTGACGAAGCACAAATACGTGAAGCATTGACACAAAACGGAGCTGTAGAGATAAGATCTTAAATTAGAATTTGAACAAATGAAAAGAATATATAACATTTCCTTTTTAACCGGAGCAGGGTTAATGCTTCTTTCTGCTTGTGGTGACAAGCAGTCGCCAGGACTGGAATATATGCCTGATATGTATAGGACTCCTGCTATTGTAGCATATTCTCCTTCCACAGTATATAAAGATAGCGTATCCGCATTACCACCTGTTACAGGTACTGTTGCCCGTGGACAGTATGTTGATTTTAATTATCCAAACACCAATGAAGGATATGAAGCAGCAGGAGCTGAATTGAAAAATCCATTTACACCAACGCCTGAATTGCTGGCTTATGGCAAGGAAGAGTTCATGACTTATTGTGCTCATTGCCACGGAGAGCATGGCGATGGTAATGGCTGGTTAAAAATTAAGGGAGATAAATTTCCTGTTCCGTCATATTTTGATGAAACACATAAAGATTTACCTGAAGGAAAAATGTTTTTCTCTATAACATATGGAAAAAACCTGATGGGATCTCATGCATCTCAGGTGAGCCCTGAAGATCGCTGGAAAATCATTTTATATATCAAGAATTTACAAAAAGAGCATGCAGCAAGTGAAACTACTACTGCATCTAACTAAAAAGTTGAAATCATAAAGACGCAGCCTACTTAATAATATATTATGCAAGACAATTTAAACTATACATTTTCAGGTAAGCTAAAGACGCTTTCATTCATAATGATGGCTATTGGTGTAGTTGCCATAGCTGTTGGATTTGCAACAAATCATGAACAGACCTGGGCAAACTTAATGCACAACAATTTTTATTTTCTTACGATAGCATTAGGTGCCTTGTTTTTTTATGCAATACAATATGCTGCAGAAGTGGGATGGAGCGTATATATAATTCGTGTTCCGCTGGCCATGTCGCAGTTTTTGTGGGTAAGCGGGGCCATTATGCTGATAATATTTTTTGCAGCAGGTCATCATATATGGCATTGGATGCATCATGAGTTAATTGTTGAAACATTACCTGACGGAAAACCGAACCCTGATTATGACGCAGTGCTTGCCGGAAAAAGTGCTTATCTGAATGTGCCGTTTTTCCTCACCAGAATGATATTGTACTTTGTAATTTGGTATGGCTTTGCATATATGTTGCGCAAACATGCAAGTGCTGAAGATATGAGTGGAGCTTTGCAACATCATTTACGCAGTCGCAGACTTAGTATTATTTTCCTTGTATTATTTGCAATCACATCATCAACCTCAGCCTGGGATTTTGTAATGTCAATCGAATCTCACTGGTTTAGCACATTGTTTGGATGGTACACATTTGCAGGTATTTTCATCAGCTCACTGTGTGTTATGGCCTTAATTGTTGCATATCTGCGCAAGCAGGGTTATTTACATCATCTGAATCAAAATCATTTGCATGATATAAGCAAGTTTATGTTTGCATTCAGTATCTTCTGGACATATCTGTGGTTTGCTCAGTTTTTGCTTATCTGGTATGCCAACCTTCCTGAAGAAGTAGTTTATTTTATGTTACGCCAGGATTATTATAAAACATTATTTATAGTTAATTTTCTGATAAACTTTGTTCTGCCATTCCTGATATTAATGACTCGTGATTCTAAACGTCAGTTATTCTGGATGTCTGCATTGGGTATTACATTATTTATCGGTCACTGGATTGATACCTTTTTAATGGTGATACCCGGAATTAGTGGAGAACACTGGACAATAGGGGTTTATGAAATTGGAACAACTATCGGATTTATCGGATTATTTATTTTCGTTGTGTTTAATGCATTAACTAAGTTATCATTATTGCCTTCCCGACATCCAATGTTAGTGGAGAGCGAACATTTTACATTATAATAATAAAGACAGGTTAAAAAATTTTATTCAATAAAAATAGCTTCTTAGAGATATGACAATTTTAATATTAATAGCGGTAATTCTGGGAATAATGGTTCTGGTAAAGTTGATGAATATAGTTCAACTCTCCACTCAGGTTTCCGGATATGAAGAAACAGAAGATGACCAGATAAAAGAAAATAACTATGCCGGAATAGGCCTCATGTTATTCATGATTATTGGTCTTTCCTTAACTGTCCTGATGATTGTTTCATATCGTCCACATTTACTTCCTGTTGCCGCTTCTGAACACGGTGTAGGTTTAGATAAATTGCTTAATATTAACTGGATTGTAATTGGGTTCGTGTTTTTCATTACCCAAATAACTTTGTTTTATTTTGCTCATAAGTATCGTCATACCAAAGGAAAAGTTGCTTATTTCTACCCGATGAACCACAAACTGGAAATCGTTTGGACAGCAATTCCCACAATTGTATTGTCTATACTTATTGTAACCGGTTTACAGGAATGGCATAAGATTTTAATGACTGAAAAGAAAGACGCAGTAAATGTTCAGGTGTACGGTTATCAGTTTGCATGGATAACCAGATATAGTGGTAAGGATAATACGTTAGGTAAATCAAACTATAAATTGATTACAGATGAAAATCCTCTTGGACTGGAGACTTCAGATCCTGCCATGAAAGATGATGTTTACACTACAGGCAATGAAATGCATATTCCGGTGGGTCAGGAAATAAAGTTTCAGTTTAATGCACGCGATGTTATTCATAGCGCGTATTTCCCTCACTTCAGAGCACAAATGAATCTGGTTCCGGGTATGAATACGTTTTTCACCTTTAAGCCAACTATTACAACTGAAGAAATGCGCAAGATTACCAAGAATGATAAGTTTGATTATGTGTTGTTGTGTAATAAAGTTTGTGGTGTGGCACATTATACAATGAAAATGACAGTAGTTGTTGATACTCCTGAAGATTTTAAAAAATGGTTGAGAAAACAGAAAAAAGCCAGAGAAATATCTTCGACACCTACAGTAGCTGAAAACACCACTGTCAATAAAGAAGTTACAGCTACACTTTAACAAAAATTTGAAACTATTAATTGTTTGCTATAATTTTAGGCTAAGAATAATTTATAATGGAAGTTAAAAATACAGTTACGGCAGAGGATGTTCACCATGTAGAACATCATGCAGATGAACATCACCACGAATCATTCTGGACAAAGTATATTTTCAGTCAGGATCATAAAATGATTGCAAAACAATATCTGACACTTGCAATTGTTATGGCTTTTATCGGAATGTTTATGTCAATTATATTCCGTTTGCAGTTAGGATTTCCTGATACCAAATTCGGCTTTTTTGAAACATTGCTTGGTAAGTGGGGAAAGGGTGGAAAATTAGATCCCGGATTTTATCTCGCTTTAGTTACTATACATGGTACCATCATGGTGTTTTTTGTTTTAACGGCAGGATTAAGTGGTACGTTTAGTAATTTACTTATACCGTTTCAGGTAGGTGCCAGAGATATGGCATCAGGATTTCTGAATATGCTCAGCTTCTGGTTTTTCTTTTTAAGCAGTGTAGTTATGGTGTGGTCTGTATTTATTGAAACCGGACCTGCTGCAGGAGGTTGGACAGTTTATCCACCTTTAAGTGCTTTACCGCAGGCAATGCCCGGATCAGGGTTAGGTATGTCGCTGTGGTTGTTAAGTATGGCTTTCTTTATCGTTCAGGCGTTAATGGGTGGAATTAATTATATTGTTACCGTTCTTAATCTCAGAACAAAGGGAATGGCCATGTCAAGATTGCCACTTACCATTTGGGCATTTTTAATTACAGCAATCTTAGGATTATTGACTTTCCCTGTATTACTTGCTGCAGTATTATTGTTGATTTTTGACAGAAGTTTTGGTACAAGTTTTTATTTATCTGACATATTTATCGGTGGTGCACCACTTCCTCAAACAGGAGGTAGCCCGATTTTGTATGAGCACTTATTCTGGTTCCTCGGACATCCGGAAGTGTATATTGTACTTTTACCCGCATTAGGTCTTACTTCTGAGATTATCTCCACCATGTCACGCAAACCAATCTTTGGTTACAAGGCCATGGTAGGTTCTCTATGTGCAATTGCATTTCTTTCCTGTATCGTTTGGGGACACCACATGTTTGTTACAGGTATGAATCCATTCCTTGGAACAGTATTTACCATCACTACTCTTATGGTTGCTATTCCATCAGCAGTAAAAGTGTTTAACTATATTGCAACACTTTGGCGCGCCAACATTCAGTTTTCACCGGCAATGTGTTTTGCTGTAGGACTGGTATCGTTGTTTATTTCGGGTGGACTTACAGGTATTATTCTCGGTGATTCAGCATTAGACATCAATGTACACGATACATACTTTGTGGTTGCTCACTTCCACGTTGTGATGGGAGCTGTAGCAGTGTTTGGTATGCTGGCAGGTGTTTATCACTGGTTTCCGCGAATGTTCGGACGCATGATGAATAAAACATTGGGGTATGTTCATTTCTGGTTTACGATTGTAAGTGTGTATGGCGTATTCTTCCCAATGCACTTTGTTGGACTTGCCGGAATTCCACGCAGATATTATGCAAACAGCGCTTATGAAGGTTTTGACTACTTCCTTAGTGTAAATCATCTCATAACAATCTTTGCCATAATTGGTGGAGCTGCTCAGTTCATATTCCTGTTCAACTTTATTTATTCAATTTTCAAAGGGAAAAAAGCAACACAAAATCCCTGGAACAGTACTACAATTGAATGGACGTCTCCTGTTGGCCCGGGCATTCATGGTAACTGGGCTGGTCCAACACCAACAGTTTATCGCTGGCCTTATGATTATAGTAAACCTGGTGCAGAAAAGGACTTTATTCCGCAGACTGTTCCATTCTCGGAAACGAAAAGTTCGAATCTTCCGGGAGAAGAATGACATTAACAAAACTTTATATACGCCTCCTTGCACAGAGCCTGGAGGCGTTTTCTTTTTAAAGTATAAGAGTGTAAGAACAAAATCAATGCACGGAAAATAGCATGCAATGGATGAACTATAGATGTATGAAGAAGGCTGCGTTTGTGGTTTTCTGTCTTGCTTTTTCTTTTTCCTGTTTTGGACAAAAAGATTCAGTTGTTGCTAAGCGAAAAATCACTCATTCGCATAATAAGTATTACCCTAAACCAAGAATTGATGCGAATGATGTCATTGCATATATGGACAGTATTGGAATAAAACATTCCGAAGTGGTGATAAAACAGGCATTGCTTGAGACAGGACATTTTCGTGCAAGACTATTGATGGACAGGAATAATCTGTTTGCATTTAGATTTACTAAACATTACATGAGATTTAGTCACTGGAAAAAAAGTGTTGACTATTATAAGAATTGGCAAGACAAGTTTTACACTAACGATAAAGAAGATTATTATTTGTTTTTGAAACGCATCCGATATGCAAGAGCTAAGAACTATATTAACGTTTTAAAACAAGTTAGAGTCAGGACGAACTGAAATTAATACGTGGCATCAACAGGAAGAAATAATGAGCCTCTGTTTATCATGTTGTTTATTACAACTGTTCTGGTTGTAATTTCATTAGGATTCATTTTCCCCAAGCTTCAAAAGAAAATTAATCTCTTTTCTGATATTGTGATTAAGGAGAATTTGACATCAGCTGATGATTCAACAGACAATGTTCAGCTGATAGATTCAATTGCTGAAGACACTTTAGCAAACATGCAATCAATAACAGATACTGCTGCACAGAATATAATAATGTGGAAACCGGGAGAACTGAATCTCGATTCTTTTTTTGTTGATTTGAAAAATCTTAGTAAAGGCAAACAAAAAATAAGAGTTGCATGGTTTGGTGATTCCATGATTGAAGGTGATTTGGTAACTCAGGATTTCAGAAAATTAATGCAGAAACAGTTTGGAGGAAATGGAGTTGGTTATGTACCTGTAACTTCTCCTGTTGCTCAGTTCAGACAAACCATAAGGCAAACATTCTCTGACGACTGGACTGTTTACAATTTTATAAAACGACCACCTGATGGCATCAAGCTGGGAATTTCGGGTAATACATTTATCTCAGGCGAAAAAAGTTGGGTGGAGTTTAAAGGAACAAGAATGTACCCATTGTTCAGTGAAGTAAGATTGATATGCCGTCAGTGCGAACAAAACAGTTTAATGGTTACTGCAGATTCATTAAACCTTTTGTTGCCGGAACACACTGTTGGCAATCTTCAGGATATCACTATGCCGGTAACAAAACCGCTTAAAAGTATTAAGTTTCAGTTTGAGAAAAGCAATTGTGAAATACATGGAATTTATCTTGATAACGGGGATGGAATTTACGTAGATAATTTTTCATTTCGCGGTAACTCCGGAATCCCGCTGTCATCAATTCCTTTCAGTGAATTGTCTGAAATCGGAAAAAAAGAAAATTATCGTTTAGTCATATTGAGTTATGGATTGAATGTAGTGGCGCACGATGTGAAAAAATATTCATGGTATAAGGCCTCGTTTGCAAAGACGCTTGCATATATTAAAGCTGCTTTTCCTGATGCTTCTGTTTTATTAATGAGTGTAGGTGATAAAAGTTATCGTGACGAAGATGGATATAAAACTGAACCCGATATTCCCATTTTTGTAAATATGCAAAAGCAATTGGCAGCATCAGGAGGTGTTGCATTTTGGAATTTGTACGAAGCAATGGGAGGATATAATAGCATGGTGAAATGGGCTGAAGGAAATCCTAAACTCGCTAATTTGGATTATACGCACCCAAATTTTGCTGGTGGCAGAAAAATTGCACAACTTGTGTTTGATGACATAATGAAAAGCTACGAACGTTATTTAAAGGAAACAATGGGTAATGAAGTAGTAATTGATTCACTTAAAACAAAGCACCTCTGATATGAGATTTTTAATTGCTCTGATACTTCTGTTTATTTGTTCTGTATGTGATGCTCAGATTAAGGATACTGTTCTTTCCGTTGAAAATTACAATTCCTATATCAGACAAAAAGCACAAAACTTAAACTTTCTTGAAGCTGACAAAGCAGTCATCCAACATCACGAAGAGCTGAAGAGTTTTTTCAGGAAACTTAGTTTGCTGAAAACCCAAAACAAAGGAACTGTAAATATTGTACATCTTGGCGACTCGCATATTCAGGCAGGATATTTCAGTGGAATAGTAAGACGTGGTTTGCAACAGTACTTCGGCAATGCCGGAAGAGGTTTGGTTTTTCCGTATCGTCTGGCAAAGTCAAATGGCCCTCATGATTATGTTTCGTTCTCATCCAATCAGTGGAAGGGCTACCGCAATGTAAATAATCCCGATACCATAGCTACAGGTTTAATGGGTTTTGTTGTTACTTCAAATGACACTTCAGTTTCTGTTGGAATAAGCCTGCGAAATAATGAGGGTGTTAATTATACTTTTAATAATGTAGAATTATATTCAGGTGATTTGGGTTCAGCAAAAGTAAGTGTAACTGATAGCGTTGGTTTGATTAGTGCCAAATGCGATTCATTTGACTCAGACAAATATGTTTTTCCGTCTCAGGTCACAAACCTTGAAATGAATGTTCAGAATAATTCAGGTGCATTTAAATTATATGGAATGAATTTGTTGAATGATAGTTCGGGAGTTGTATATCATACAATCGGTGTAAATGGTGCAGAATGTAGTCATTTTCTGCATCAGCCACTTTTGCCAACGCAGTTAAAAAGCCTGAATACTGATTTATACATCTTGTCTTTTGGAACTAACGAAGCTTTCAGCAAATCATTCGATTTAAATGTGTTTATTCAGACCATTGACTCAACCATTCAAATGTTGAAAAAGGTATCACCCAATGCTGAATTTCTTATTACAAGTCCAGCAGAATCATGTGTCAGAATCAGAAGAGGAAGGTATGCCTCTAACCCTAAAGTGTTGTTGATTAGAAATGCTCTGAAAAATTATTGTGATTCAAAAGCCATAGCTTTTTTCGACTTGTATGAATGTGTTGGCGGTAAAGGTAGTATGCTCAAATTTGCAAGAGCTCACATGACTGATGCTAGAAGAATACATTTTACAAGATTGGGATATGAAATACAGGGCCTCATGCTGCTGGATGCACTGATGAAAAATACTGAGCAATAATGAGTATTGACTGGAACAGTTTTTTAAATCAGTTTTTATACGATAAAAGTGATCCGCTTTTATTCAACAGTTCTTTTTTTCTGTTTTTTCTGTTGGCATTCATGGCAGTTTACCGATTGTTGTATCGCACCGGCACATTGCGGATTGTCGCAGTAATACTTTTTTCACTTTATTTTTTCTACAAAGCTTCGGGTATTTATGTATTGCTAGTATTACTTGCGGCTGTTGTAGATTTCAATCTAAGTAACCTAATTTACAAAAGTAAAACCAAATCGCAAAAAACAGCTTTATTGGTTTTTAGTATTGTAATCAATCTTGGACTGCTGAGTTATTTCAAATATACCAATCTGCTGATTGATTTGTTCAATTCTATTGCAGACGGATCAGTACAGCCGATAGATCTTTACTTGCCAATAGGTATTTCATTTTACACTTTTGAGAATTTAAGTTATACGATTGATGTTTATCGCGGAACTTTTGTTCCTGTCAGAAGATTCATTGACTATTTGTTTTTCCTTTCATTTTTTCCAAAGCTGATGATGGGTCCGATTGTCAGAGCAGCTGATTTTATTCCTCAGATTAGAAAACAGGTAGTGCTTAATGCTTATGATGTAACTAAAGGATTGTTTTTGATAATAACAGGACTGTTTAAGAAAGTAGTTATATCAGATTATCTCTATTTGAATTTAGTACAATATGTGTTTGATGATCCATCACGGCATACAGGGTTGGAATGTTTGTTTGCTGTATATGCATATGCCATGGTTATCTATTGTGATTTTTCCGGATATAGCGATATGGCTATCGGTATTGCCAAGTGGATGGGTATTGATATCAATATAAATTTTCTTGCTCCTTATCAGTCAGCTTCCATTACGGAGTTCTGGAGAAGATGGCATATTTCGCTTTCAAGTTGGTTACGCGATTATTTATACATTCCTTTAGGAGGTAATCGTAAAGGTCATTTTCGCACTTATATAAATTTGCTTATTACCATGTTGCTTGGAGGCTTGTGGCACGGAGCAAGTTTAAATTTTGTGGCTTGGGGTGGTATGCATGGACTGGCATTAGCTTTTCATAAATTGTGGATGGAGAGTTTTCCTAAGCAAAGAGTAGTACATTGGCTTCGGCCGGTCAAAGTGTTTATTGTTTTTCACTTTGTATGTTTTTGCTGGATATTTTTCAAATGCGCAACCTTCAGCGATAGTTTTAATATGATTCATCAGATTGTTTTTGATTTTTACCCTGAGGGATGGGCACTATTTTATGCTAACTATGCTTCTGTGCTTGGTGTTATGCTGCTGGGTTACATACTGCATTTTATTCCTCTGAAGACAGATGAAATGATTATTCAAAAAACTACTTCCATGCACTGGATAGCCAAAGCATCTTTTGCTTCGGCAATTATCATAATCATTATTTTTCTCAAACAGGCAGCTCCTGTAATGCCTGTTTATCTGCAGTTTTAATTATCTGATTAAAGCGATTGAAGAAACTTCAGTATTGCTTGCCTGTCAGATTTTGACAGATTCTTATAATATTGAACAGAATTTTCAGCTTCACCACCATGCCACAATATTGCTTCTTCAAGTGAACGTGCACGACCATCATGCAGGAAAAAATTGTGACCATTTACTTTTTGTGTTAAACCAATTCCCCACAGTGGTGGCGTGCGCCATTCACGTCCGTCAGCTTCAAAATCCGGACGATGATCAGCTAATCCTTCACCCATGTCGTGCAGCAATAAATCTGTATAAGGAAAAATTCTTGTATTGCTCACTTCAGGCAACTCAACATGAACACCGGTAACCATAGAAGGTCGGTGGCATGATGCGCATGACGCTTTGGTAAATAATTCTTTTCCGTGTAACACTTCAGGGTCTGATGCATTTCTGCGCACAGGAACAGCTAATGTCTGAACGTAGAATGATACAGATCTTAATACACTGTCCGGTAATTCAGGATCATCATTACGGTTATCGTATTGTATTTGTCCATGCGAAGATTCTGTTGGGAAAACATAATTTGTAATCCCCATATCTTCATTGTAAGCTCCTGCTGATTGTTGCAGAATAGTTGGGTTATTCGCTTTCCAACCAAAGCGACCAAGTTGAGTGCTGTTGCTAAGAACATCCCAAACATAGTTGGGCTTACCGGAAATACCGTCACCGTTGGCATCATTCTCATCCGCATAAGTCAGTATGGTTGATTCGTCAACTGCTTCCAGTAAACCCAGCCCGAAAACTGGCGGAGCCATACGCGGTGAGATCATAACGTTGGACGGCAATGCCATATAAGGATTGGTAAGCTGAAAGTGTGGAGAGCGTAATGAGTATGTTTCTCCATCAGGAAAAGAATAATTCTGATTGGTATATGTAACCAATACATCTGCTTCTTTTACGCTTCCCGTTATAGCCCGTTGTTGCAATTGTGTTCCAAATCCCGGAACATTCAGTGGTTCACCATGAGCACCCACACCCGGAATACTTAATCTGATCAGCATAGCACTTATTGGTTCTGAAGCATTCAATGGAGGTCTGCCTCTTCCGTCAGCAATGTGGCAAGACGAACAGGAAACATTGTTAAATATCGGACCTAATCCCGGATTAATTGGCGCAGGTGCACTCACATGAGTTGCGGAAAAGGCCTTATCTCCCATACCATGTATGCTTTGATTAGCAGGTGACATATCAGGAAACATAGATGAAAATGCTCTTGCAGATTCATCAAACAATGTTTGTTTGCCACCGGAGAGCCACTCGTTCCAGTCAGATTCTGAAAGCAGCTCTGCTTTTCTGCAGGAGTGCAGCAATGCCACAACCGTTACTATTCCTGCAAGTATGCTAAACTTATTTGTTTTCACTACTGAATGCGTTGCTTTACTAATTGTGTAAGGTCATTTTCCAATACACTTCTTAAATCATTAATTGCCTGTTGTGCATTGGTAACCTGTGTTTGTTGTGTAAAAATGGCCTGTCCAAATGGAACCGTAATAGACTGCAATGCTGATTTTGCATTGTTGATTTTAAGCTTTATGTCAGAATCCAGAGAAAGATTATAAAATTTAACAAAATCTTCCAGTGATTTTCCTTGCGTTATATATTTTCCTGAATATACATTTTCTACGCTGATAATATTGTTTGTGAAATCAGTAATAGAGTTACCGGAGAAAGGAGATTCTTCTAATGATGCATCCTGAGCTGTAAACGGATCATTTATTTTTCCATCTGCAACTTCTTCGCAAATGGCTGCCATTCCACTTACCATTTCAAGGAATGCAGCTTGTTCAGTGCTGTATTCAGCGCTTCCGTTACCGGCTTCTGTAAACACATCATGATATGCACCGGGAGCCCAAGAATTACTCAATTCCTGTGAAAGATTTTTTTAAATTAGCAGCTAATGCTTTAAGATATTCAAACTGACGCGGTGTAAATTCTGCAGTAGTTTTTGTTCCGTTATTCCCCCACAATAAATATTCAATCGGATGGAAACCTTTGAGTGCATCATCTAAAGAATTAATATAAGCATCATCGAATATGGCAGAGCTGTTCAACACCGAATCAAGTGAATTATAATCAACAGGCCAAGTGTCAATACGTGGGTCTATATTTTCAGTTGAAACAGGTCCGAACAAAAATCCTTCTGATTGTTCCCATGCTTTACGGCTGTCTTTCCAAAGCTGACGACATTGCTCTAATTGCGTAGATGTTGGATTTGATGCAAGTGCATCTATTCCATTGTATAACAGATTTGCCTTTTCATTTAAGTCGTTGTAGGTGCCCTGAGCTACATTGATAGAAAAATCATTTAGTATTTCCTTATTCGTAAAATCTTTATCGGATGAATCATCTTTTTTGCAGCTTACAAAAGCGATGCTTAGAATAAATAATGCTAAAGTTGTTTTTAATTTGATCATGTCAGATATATTTAAATATGAATAATAATATTTTGGTTTTCTATAGTAACAGTGTATTTTTCAAGTGGTCGTGTTGCCGGTTCTTCTACCACATTACCATTGAGGTCAAATCTGCTGCCATGAAGGTTGCAGTACAAACCTGTTTGAGTTGCAATCAGCGGATTTGACTGATGCGTACATTTCATAAGTAATGCATGATATTTTTTTTCGTTTTCTTTCACAAGCAAAATATCGTATTCGAGCCCTTTGCTTCTTATCACCTGAACAGATTTATCTGCAAGTGTTATTGCAGGGATTACAATTTTATTCTGATAAAGGTCGGCATGCATGACACCTGAACCGGTTTTGCAGGCTTGTAAAAAATTCATTGCGGGAATTCCGATTGCCAGTGCACCACATAAGGCGCAACCATTTTTAATAAATGTTCTTCTGCTGCCCATTAGAAACTATAACCTAAACCAAGATTGATAAAACTGTTTGACGTATAGTAGGGTGGAGCATTCGGAAACGGATTCAGGTTGAGTGCAGGATTTAACCTTCCTGTTTGTTTGTAAACATAGTCAGCTTTTATCACTACACCGGGAGCCGGAAATACGGAGAACCCTGCAATAATATACTGTTGATTTAATGTGTTGTTGCGAATACCATTTTCAGGAATTTCCTGATTAAGATTAAATGCTTCATAACGCAGAAACGCTGTTGTTTTAGTTTAGTAAAAACTCGATACGAAACTTCGCCATAGCCACCTACTGCCAGTTCAGCAGTATTATTTGCATAAGCGCGGTTTATTTTTTGTGCATCCGGAATATATAATGCTGCACCCAGTGCACGAAATGCAAAACGATTATGATTGTACCTAATATTAATTTCGCCTAATGACACTGGAGTACCAAAGAGCCCTGAGTTAAGTTGAAGACTGTCTGCTTCGCGGTTATTGAGTCCGGCACTACCTCCGTAATAAGCTGACATTTGAACAGTGAAATCACGAATGAGGTAAGTAACAGAACCTGTTAGTGCAATATTGGAGGCTGTTGCATTGCTTCCTTCAAACCTTCCTTCTCTTATACCACTTCCATTGACAAAATCACCTGAATTAAGTCCGTTAACTAAAGCTAAAGAATAACTAAGACCTTGCAGACGATCGGATGATCCATAAAAACCAATTCCAATTTCGCGCCATGTAGATGGAATCAAAAAAGTTTCTGTAAAAGGTCTGTCATTGCCATTAAAAGTTGTGGGCAAATGGTTTTCGTTGATGATTCCGATTCGTGGTATAAATAAACCTGCCTGCAGATAATGTGTACGGTTTAAGTCGAAACGAAGGTAGGCTTGTTCCATTGAAATTTCTCCACCCGGTTTGCCGCCTTCCACCCGGGCACTTTCAAGTTCGGTTTCAGAAAAAAATGAAATCCTTGAATTAAATTTATGTCCGATAAAAACTACTGCACGTGTCAGGTTTGCCTGTGCTGTGCGATAACGTGTGTTGTACGAAACCTTGGCCTCACCATAACCAGAAATATAGGTTTGCTTTTCCTTAGCTGTGCTATTTTGAAGAGAATCTTCTGCTGTTTGCGCCATCAGTGGCGTAGTTGTTACCAAGAGTAACAACCAAACTAAATGCTTCATCGTTGCTATTAAAAATTGGATGGCAAAAATACATAGATTTTTTTATTTAGAATGGTTCTAAATAAAATTATTTGTCATTTTTTGCTAATAGAAACAAATACACACCATTAAAGAATGCGAAGAAGCTTACACCTGCCTGAGTTTCAAGAGTATCTTCTGTAATCATGGACATTATGGCTGTTAGCCAAAAAGTAAAATAAAGAAAATGATTATAGCGATTTAAAATAATGCCGGGTAGAATGAGCGAAAGCAAAAACCAAACTAAAACAGGAATGCCGAGAGCTATTGCAACTGTGAGATACTGGTTATGTGCTCTCAAACGGTATTGTGGTGCAAGTGGACTTTTAAGTTCATCGTATTTGTTTTTAAAAGCGGCTGGAACATCACCTGTTCCTACTCCTGTGAAAGGATGGTCGCTGATAATACTGAATGCAGTTTTCCAGAATTCAAAACGCATAGCCAATGAATGTCCACCCGGATTATTGAAATGCTGATACTGATAAATTTCCCACAGTGTAGCCCGTATTCTTGAACGTATGCCGAATGTGTGTAAATCATCTACATTGGCAACGCCTTTTTCTATTGCTGTAATTTCTTTTTTGGAAAGATTATCAATTGCTGCACCATCTTTAGCAGCCCCTTTGGAAGTGAGGTAACGAATGATGGTCATTCTTAATTCATCACCTTTAAGATTGAGACTGTCATAAGGCAAATGACTTCTTTTATTCCATGCAGGTCGCATCTCGTTTTCGCAAAGATTAATCCAAATCAGATGTCCGTTTTCAGAATCTGTTTTCAATGTATCATGCAGATAAACATTGCCTTCGGCAGTATTTTTTTTCAGGTGCAATAACTCGTCCTTATTTACGGTATTTATTCTAATCCATATTTTATCAATATACTGATAAGAAAAAATTCCTGCAGCAATGAAAATTAAAACTGTAATGATTTTTAAAGCCAGGGAAGTATTACTTATTATATATTTTAAAAAGACAACAACTAAAGTAATTGTCAATATTCCAAGCCCGGTCATAGATTCTATCAATATTAGGAAAAAGATGAACCAAACAATGACAGTTAAAAGAAGTATTTTGAATAACAATGATGATTGTTTCAACAACCACAGTGCTGAATAGACAGCGATACATACAAATAGTGATAATCGAATATGAGAAATGAAAACAGAAATATCCCGAATATCCCGAATGGTTTGTGAATTACATCCAGATAAATGAGATAACTGATAAATGTTGAAATAAATGTTGCGCTGATAAAAACTGTGAGTAATATGTTCAGTTGCCTGTTGGTGAGAGGAGTTGAAGAAGCAAATAAAACAGGAAGCAAAAGCAAGGGTAATTTTACACGTAAATCTTTGAAGGCATAAGCATAGTCAGCAGAATAGATTAATCCGATTAAATGCAAAACATAGACGGAACATAATATCCAAACCGCTTTGTTAGAAAATGCCTGTCTGAGTCTTATCGAAAAATTGCCTTGCAATAACCAGCCACCAAGAATTATAAATTGCGATACGCTCATCATAAACATGGAGAGCGGTAATGATGCTGCAAACAATAACAATCCGGCAAAAACATTTGCTCAAAGATGTTTTTTTCCGGATTATTCATTTCAGATAAAAAACTTTTTACTGACAAATCAGTGCTTTTCTCTCATTGATGCCATGGAGTGGGTGAGAATAGAATCATAAACAGCTTTGTTATTAAGTGCTTCAATGGCTTTTTTAATTTCCACATCATCATTGAATGAAACTTCAATTTGTCCGTTTTGGAAATAATAACGTGATACAATTTCATTTTCCAGAACTTCTTTTATCTCATCTTTAAATTTCTGAAGATCGGCTACTTTATCATGAGCAACTTTCTTTTTCAACATATCATATTCTTTTTCTGCTGATGAAAAATATTTTTCCTTTTCAGATGCAGTTTTAAAATCATCTAACAATTTTTCGCTTTTGGTTGTGTAGTCATAATCTTTTCCGGATAACCACTTTACGAAATCATTATATTCTGCATCGCTTAAGTGAAATTCTTTTGGCGGAGCAATGGTTGGATGATTTATTCTGTAGTAAGTTGCATAATCAAAAATCAGATATTTGGTAATCAAACTTTGTGTGATAGGACTCAGCATACGAATTTCCGTAACATAATCCGGCATCACACCACCACCGTCAAATACAATACGTCCGCTCTTTGTTTTAAACTGCGTAATCAGCGAATCCGGAATTTTTCCTACGCTGCCATCTTCGTTTCTGTGCGAATAGTCAAGCGCCTGAATACAGCGGCCACTCGGAATATAATATTTGGCTGTTGTTACTTTTAGCTGCGCACCATAACTCAACGGACGCGTAGTTTGAACAAGTCCTTTGCCAAATGTTCTTTGACCTATAATGATTCCTCTGTCGAAATCCTGAATGCTGCCTGATACAATTTCAGAGGCTGATGCACTGCTGCTGTTAACCAATACCGCAACAGGTATTTCAGTGTCAACAGGATTATTGAGTGCATGATAAGTTTTGTCCCATTCTTTCGCCTTACCTTTGGTACTTACTACTTCTGATCCCTTATTCACGAAAATATTTACAATATTCACAGCTTCATTAAGCAACCCTCCAGGGTTTCCTCTCAGGTCGAGAATTACACCTTTAAGTTTTGTTTTACCTTCGAGTGTGGTGAGAGCACTTTTTACTTCCATACCTGCATTTTCGGTGAACCCTGTAAGTCTGATATATCCAATACTGTCACTTACAATTCCGCTATATGGCACACTGCTGATTTTAATTTCTTCGCGCACCAGATTTTTTTCAATCGGATTAGGTTCACCTTCACGCTTAACGGTAATTTTTACCGGAGTCTTTGGCTGACCTTTTAAAAGTTTACTTATTTCATCATATTTTTTCCCTTCAATACTTTTTCCATCAAGTGCTATGATTACATCACCGGCACGAAGGTCAGCTTTCTGCGCAGGAAATCCTTCGTAAGGATCGGTAATGATGACTTCGTTATTTCTCTGACCAATCAAAGCGCCAATACCTCCGTATTGGCCTGTAGTCATAAAACGATAATCTTCTATTTCACTTTCAGGAATGTAATTGGTGTACGGGTCTAATGATTCAAGCATGGAGTCCATACCTTTTTTCATCAGTTCTCCCGGCTTTATATCATCTACGTAGTAGATATTCAACTCGCGAAACAAAGTTGCAAAAATGTCGAGGTTGCGTGATATCTCGAAGTAGTCTTCACTGAAACTGTAAACTGAAAGCCCTGCTGTTGATATCAGGCAAACTACAATAATCCACCTGATTTTCTTCCCTAATTTTTTAAACATATTTAAACAGTATAATTGATTTAACTTAAAATTTATGGTACAGGATCATGTCCGTGACCGCCAAACGGATTACATGAGAGAATGCGTTTGATAGTAAGGTAACCTCCTTTAAACGGACCATATTTTCTTATCGCTTCTATTCCGTACTCACTGCATGTAGGGTAATAACGACAGGATGCCGGTAACAGAGGTGATATCCCTTTTTTGTAAACTGAAATCAATGCTATCATCAAACGCCCTAAAAGTTTGCTCATGCAATTTCTTTTAAACGTTGTAAAATTAGCATTATTTTCCTTTCAACTTCTGTGAACGAAGGGTTAAGGTTTCCATTATAAATTAACAGGATATGGAGTGTCTGCTGTCTGGAAATGAAATGTTCAGCCAGTGTATGTTTATGAATTCGGTAACTTTCTCTGATGAGCCGCTTAATTCGGTTTCTGTCAGTTGCATTTCTGATTCTTCTTTTTGGAACACTGATGGCAATTTTTATTGCATACTTTGATGAACCTTCTCTTACGGACCAAACAACACGAACAGGAGCTACGACAAATGAATTCCCGGTCTTTACCAGATTTTCCAGCTCTGACTTTTTGTATATTCTTTCACCTTTTCGAAAGGTGTTTCGTGGCGCAAGCTCCATGTGGCAAAGGTAAAGCTAAGTGAGCTACTAATTTTTTATAATTATTTTAAACCTTAGGTTCTTTAATTGATTCTATCTTTATATATTGGTCGTCAATTTCGAACAGAGTGGCCAAACGCATTATTTTTTTCTCCTTTCTTTTAGTATTGTCGTATCCACTTCTGGCACGCGAATCCATTTTTAAAGAGCAAAGAATAGGTTTTGGATATTATCCTTCGTTTAAAGGTTCACAGAATTTCTGGCTCAACTACAGTGTGAACAAACGCAGTCAGAAGTTGATTTACTCGATCAGAGGCATGTACAACTTTCGTTCGGAGAGCAACCAGGAAGTGACTAATTACGCAATAGGCCCCTGTATTTCGGCAAGGGTGTTTACCCTCTTCAAAAACAAACTCGATTTCAGAGCTACACTTTTCGGTGGATATGTAAATTTTACCTATAAAAAGGTTGATTATCCCGGCAATTTGTATCCTTCTCAATACAATGGTGCTGCATTGATGCCCGGATTTAATATTCAAACTGAGTTAACCGACAGAATTGGTATAAGGTACGGAGGTAATGCAGGAGTTTATTATGCCAAAACAGAAGAGCCGATATTTTATAAGAAAAACGGAATTCTTAATTACGATGTTTACACAAACAAAGGTATATACTGGATTATTCTGGTTGATTTCAGCATTACCATCAAAATCACAAAAAACTATTTACCACATCAGCGTTAAGAAAGTTTATTCGCGCCATTCCTGACCGGTAAGGCTTAGAAATACATCTTCCAGATTTGCTTTTTTAACTTCTTTTTTTCTTTCAAAACCTTTAGCAATGAGATCATCAATCAACTGATCAGGTGTTGCAAGTGCAATTATTTTTCCGCTCTCAACAATAGCTACACGATTACATAATTCTTCTGCTTCATCCATATAATGTGTTGTAATAACTACCGTAGTACCTTCATCTCTGATATTGCGTATCAGTTCCCAAAGATTCCTTCTTGCCTGAGGGTCGAGGCCTGTTGTTGGCTCATCCAGAAAAATAATCAATGGTTTATTGATTAGAGTAGTCGCAATAGAAAAACGTTGTTTCTGTCCTCCCGAAAGTTCTTTATATTTTGCATTGGCTTTATCCTGAAGACCTACTTTGTGTAATAGCTCACGACCATTTACAGGCTGGCAATACAAGCCGGCAAAAAGTTCAATCAGTTCAAGTAAGGTTAAGCTAGGATAATATCCGGCAGACTGTAACTGAACCCCGATTATTTTTTTTATTTCATTATCTTCCTTACCGACTTTAAATCCATTGATATAAATTTCACCTGATGTTTTTTCACGAAGTGTTTCCATAATTTCAAGAGTAGTTGTTTTGCCTGCACCATTGGGCCCAAGCAAACCGAATATTTCCCCTTCTTCTACTTCAAAAGATATTCCTTTTACTGCCTGAAATGAATCGTAATTTTTAGTCAGGTTGCTGACGGTAATAATATGTTTCATGAAGGCAAAGATATAGCAAATGAAAAGTACTCTCAGTTGATTATTTCAGCACAGAAGGAAATTTTTCTGAATTTTCATTGTTATTACACTGATGGAGTACTTCACTGTATCGCACTCCTGCTGTCAGACATTCATTACCTTTGCAAAAAAAAATTAAAGTGATAAAAGTTGATAAAGTATTGGTGTCGGACGAACTGGTTACAGAAAATTTTATCTGCGACCTTGAAAAATGTAAAGGCGCATGTTGTGTTGAAGGTGAGTCTGGAGCTCCACTGGAGGACAAAGAACTGACAGAACTGAACAAAATTTATCCTAAGGTAAAACCATATTTGACAGAGGAAGGAAAACGTGCCATTGATGAGCAGGGCTTGTATGTAAAGGACGCTGATGATGAATGGGTCACTCCGCTGATGTGGCCCGGTGGCCCATGTGCATACACTGTTTTCGAAAACGGTATTGCACTTTGCGGTATTGAGAAAGCGTGGCGTGACGGAAAATTTAAATTTCAAAAACCAATCAGTTGTCATCTTTATCCTATACGTATTGAGAAAATGCGTGCAGGTGATGCATTGAATTATCACCGTTGGGAAGTTTGCAATCCGGCCTGCAAACTTGGAAAAAGAAAGAAAGTCAGAGTGTATGAATTTTTAAAATCAGCACTGATCAGAAAATACGGAAAAATCTGGTTTAACAAACTTGATCGGGCTGCAGGTGAATTTATAGAAAGTATGAAGGATAAAAACTGATTATTTATATTGACATTACAATAACTGAATGTTACTTTTGACTGCCCTTTCAAACTTTCAGTTATGCGTCCTATCTTAAATCTTTTCTCTTTACTCATATTATTTCCGGTAATTTCATTCTGTCAAACAACCATCAGCGGCCGTATAACTGATGCAAAAAATCAACCTGTTGCCGGAGCTAATGTAACCATCAAGGATTCGTATGACGGTGCCAGTGCCGATGCCAACGGTGCTTATAAATTTTCTACAAGTGATGAGGGTGATGTAATAATTGTGGCATCCATGGTGGGTTTTACTTCTGCTGAAAAACGGTTGCATTTATCAGGAGGAGAAGTAGTTGTTAATTTCAATCTGAAGGAAGCAAGCAATGAACTGAATACAGTAACTATTACTGCCGGAGTTTTTGAAGCAAGCGATGAAAAAAAGATGGTGATACTCTCTCCACTCGATATTGTTACAACAGCAAGTTCAGTGGGTGATATTTATGGAGCATTACAAACACTACCCGGAGCTCAACCCACACAGGAGCAGGAAGGATTGTTTGTAAGAGGTGGTGATGCTTCGGAAGCTAAAACTCTTATTGATGGAATGCTTGTTGCCAATCCTTATTTTTCAAGCGTGCCTGATGTGCCGCAGCGCGGAAGGTTTTCTCCATTTTTGTTTAAAGGTACTAACTTCAGCACCGGTGGATATTCAGCACAGTATGGTCAGGCAATGTCTTCTGTACTTGTTTTGGAAAGTGAAGATTTACCTCCGCGTTCAATGGGTAACATTGCATTGATGACGGTAGGTGGAGGAGGTGGATATACCAAGCGATGGGAAAACACTTCTTTAGGTGCCAATGCAACGTATATCAATCTCGCTCCCTATTTTGCAATGAATAAACAAAACCGCGACTGGGATGCACCTCCACAATCATTCAGCGGCTCTCTGGTATTCCGGCAAAAAACTTCGGAAACAGGAATGCTCAAAGCTTTTATGAATTATCAGTACAGTGATTTATCTCTTAATTATCCCAATATTGATGATGTGACCAATAATTCTAAAATGCATTTTGGGTTGAACAATTACAACATCTTTTCCATGTTGTCTTATAAAGAAGTTTTGGATAAAAAGTGGACACTGAATCTTGCGGGATCTTACAGCAAAGATTTGTCACGAGTAAGACCCTCACCGCAAAGTTTGGTTTTTAGTAATCAGCTTTGGCAGGCAAGAGGTTCTGTTTCTCATACATTAGGTGAGTTAAGTGTTATACGTGCCGGTGCTGAAGTGCAATACAATCCTTTCAGTAATTTATATAACAATCATCGCATGGACAGTACTGAATTATATTCGGCAGTATTTCTGGAAGGTGATGCTTACATTACCCGCAAACTTGTTGCACGTGCAGGACTGAGAGTAGAAAATTCATATCTGCTGCGCGCAAGTAACATCGCACCGCGATTGAGTGTGGCATATAAACTGGGTAAATACGACCAGCTGAATTTTGCTTATGGCGATTTTTATCAGACTCCTGACCGCAATTATCTCATTCAAACCAATCTTGATTATTTCGAAAAAGCTACGCACTACATTCTCAACTATCAGTATGTGGATGAGAAACGGACATTTCGTATTGAAGGATATTACAAACTTTATCAGAATTTAGTGAGAACATCAAATCCGGTGAGCAACCCTTATCAGCCGGTGTTGGCCGAAGATTCCAAAGGCAAAGGTTATGCACGGGGAGTAGATGTTTTCTGGCGCGATAAGAAAACGTTGAAATATACTGACTACTGGATTTCTTATTCTTATATTGATGCAAAACGCAGTACACTTTATTACTATTCAGAAGAGTTACAGCCCACATTCACATCCAATCATATAGTAAATGTAGTTTGGAAAAGATGGTTTCCAAAATTGAGGAGCAGCTTTGGTTTTACTTATGCTTATGCTTCAGGAAGACCATATTTCAATCCAAATAAAGTTGATGAAAGCAATATCCTTTCTGACCGTACCCGCGACTATCATAACCTGAGTATTACTGCCAATTATCTCACTACAATTTATAAATATTTTACGGTTGTTTCGCTTACTGTTGGCAATGTTGCCGGTTTCGACAATGTATTTACCTATAACTACAGCAGTGATGGTTTGCGAAGAAATGCGATTGGGCCAACTTCTAAACGAACGATATTTCTGGGAGTGTTTATAAACATCGGAAGAGACGATGACACAGAATAAATTTCAAATCATTAAAACCATATAAAATGAAAAAGTATCTCGTACTGTTACTGTTTATCACCACAAGCAGTTTTGCGCAGGAAAATAAAAAGTTTGAAAAAGCAATGGAAAAAAAATCTCACATTGCTCAAAGATGCAAAAACCGGAGAAGATTATACCAACGCAGCCAATGCATTTGAACGTATTGCAAAAGCAGAAACCAAAGAATGGTTGCCATCCTACTATGAGGCATTTGCTTTAATCCTGTCGGCTAATGATGTGAGTGATGCTGCAAAGAAAGACGCTGTGTTGGATAAAGCAATGGAAGTAGCTAAAGCTGCTGAAGCAATTTCTCCTGACAATTCTGAAATTGTTACACTACAGTCGTGGATTACGTCAATGAAAATTTCTGTTGACCCAATGAACCGTGGTCAGAAGTTGGGAATGGAAGCATCCGTACTTACTTCGCGTGCTATTGAACTTGATCCTGAAAATCCCAGACCATATCTGTTGCAGGGCACAGGATTGTTTTACACACCTGAACAGTTTGGCGGAGGAAAGGATAAAGCGCAGAAAGTTTTGGAAAAAGCAGTAGAGAAATTCAACAGCTTTAAACCAAAAAACAAGCTGATGCCAAACTGGGGCAAAGAGCGTGCTATGTCACTGCTTGAAGAGTGCAAGAAGTAATTACACCAAAAAAGGATTGTACATTTTTTCGAAGCCAATGGTTGTGGATGACCCATGACCCGGATAAACTTTTACATCAGCAGGAAGTACTAATAGTTTTTGGCGGATGCTGTCAAGCAATGTTTGTTCATCGCCACCGGGTAAATCATAACGTCCTATGCTCATCTGAAAAAGTACATCACCGGAGATGATAACTTTTTCTTCGGCATTATACAGGCACAAACTGCCGGGACTGTGACCGGGAGTAAACAACAATTCAAATGCAGTGTTGCCGAAACGGATTACATCACCTTCGTCAATATATTTTTCGGCAAGGGGTGATGGTTCCAGATAAATGCCCCATTGTTTGCTGTATTCTCCTGCAGCTTCGAGAAGTACCAGTTCATTGCGGTGAAATACAGGTTTTAAACCATAAGTATCGTAAATAAGTTTGTTGCCGAAGATGTGATCTACATGGCAATGTGTGTTAACAAGCATTACGGGCTTTAGTTGTTGACTGTTGATGAACGACAACAACTCTTCTTTTTCTTCAGGCATATAACAGCCCGGGTCAATGATGATACATTCCCCGGTGTCGTCATACACAATGTAGGTGTTTTCATCAAAAGGGTTGAAGGTGAATTTATGTATCTGCATGCAGGAAATTATTTTTCGTAAATGTTAAATTTATTGGAACAGGATGATATTCCGACTGTGTAAAATTACGAATAAAGTACCTTAGCGTTTTCTAACATTGATCAGCTTATGCCTTACATTAAACATTTAAAGCGCGATAAAAAATTAGCTCCTGTGATAAAACATATCGGACGAATAGAACTGAAAAAAAGGAATGATGTTTTTTTGAGTTTGTGTGGTTCCATCATGTCGCAACAACTTTCAACCAAGGTGGCTGCAGTTATTCATCAGCGATTTTATGATTTGTTTGACGGCAAACCTACTCCTCAAAAATTAGTTGACATCAACACGGATAAATTGCGCAATATTGGTCTTAGTAATTCAAAAGCAAGCTACATTAAGAATGTTGCAGCATTTGCAATTGCATCAGGACTGGGCTATTCAAAACTCAACAAAATGACCAATGAGGAGTTTATTGAATATGTAACGCAGATAAAAGGAGTAGGGCGCTGGACTGCTGAAATGATATTGATGTTTACTATGGCCCGCGAAGATGTTTTTTCGTTTGATGATTATGGAATTCAGCAGGCCGTTATCGGATTGTATAACATCAGAGTGAAAGACAAAAAGAAATTAAAGGTGAAAATTTTAAAAATTTCAGAAGCGTGGGCACCCTACCGCACTTATGCCTGCATGTATTTGTGGAGATGGCGCGATTCAAAATAATAGGTGTTGTAAACAGTTTTGTTGTTTAAACCTTTGGTGAATCGTTATGTTTTTTTCATTGTTGCATAGTATTTTTTAATCACTTTTGCGTTTAAGTACCATCTGATGATAAAGTTTTTACTATCTGCAAGTATTTTGATATGGACAGGTTCGGCAACAGCACAGAACAGTAAAGAGCCTCATGGTTTTGCTGTTGTAGAGCTTTTTACGTCACAGGGTTGCGGCAAAAGTCCTGCTGCTGAAAATGTTATTAAACAGATAACCGATAAAGCAGATGCAGAAGGGAAACAGGTGATTTCGCTGGCCTATCATGTGGACTACTGGAATAAATATGGATGGAACGACCCATACAGTGCTATGCGATATACGCGCAGACAAAGTAACTATGTGAGTGCAACAAGCAGTGATGAAGTTTTTACACCACAGGTTTTTGTAAATGGTGCCGGTGGTTTTGTTGGCTCAGACAAAACTAAACTCAATGCAGAAATAAATAAGGCTTTAAAATCATCTCCTAAACAAACCATTGCGCTGACGCATGTTTCAGCGGTGGTGAATGATACAATGACGGTTGGTTATGCTGCTTCGAAAGCTGATCGTAACAGCAGCCTGGTGATTGTGATTTCGGAAAACAAAACTTCTACACGTATTACCAAAGGCGAAAATATCGGAAAAACATTAGAGCAGGAAAATGTGGTGCGGCTGTTGCAGATATTTCCAATCAATATCGCAAAAGGTGAAATAAAGTTTCCTGTAAAGAAATTAAAACCCGGAAATGGATTTACGATGGTAGCTTACATTCAGAATAAGCAGACTAAAAAGATTACTGCTGCTGCGCAACATTTTTTTAAGTAATTATCCTCCAAAAGCATTTTCCCCGGTGATGTCCATACCGGTGATGAGCAGGTGTATGTCATGCGTTCCTTCGTAAGTAATCACTGACTCAAGGTTCATCATGTGGCGCATGATTGGATATTCTCCGGTGATGCCCATGCCGCCATGTATCTGTCGTGCTTCGCGGGCACACCAAAGAGCAGTGTAAACGTTGTTGCGTTTGGCCATGCTTATCTGAGCAGGAGTAGCTCTGTTTTCATTTTTCAGTTTGCCCAAACGCCATACGAGCAACTGGCCTTTGGTGATTTCAGTAAGCATTTCAGCTAATTTTTTCTGTTGCAGCTGAAATCCTCCTATGGGTCTTCCGAATTGTTTGCGCTCTTTGGAGTAGCGCAGTGCACTGTCGTAGCAATCCATGGCTGCACCAAGTGCTCCCCATGCTATGCCATAACGTGCACTGTTGAGGCAGCCTAACGGACCTTTAAGACCTTTTACGTTGGGCAATAAATTTTCTTTGGGTACTTCTACATTATCAAAAACCAACTCGCCAGTGGCACTGGCTCTGAGGCTCCATTTGCCATGCGTTTCGGGCGTGGTGAAACCTTTCATTCCACGTTCAACAATCAATCCCCTGATGATGCCTTCTTCGTCTTTGGCCCATACAACAGCTACATCGGCAAAAGGTGCATTGCTGATCCACATTTTGGCACCGTTGAGGAGGTAGTGGCTTCCTTTGTCTTTGATATTGGTGACCATGCCGCCAGGGTTGGAGCCATGGTCGGGTTCGGTGAGGCCGAAACATCCCATCCACTGGCCGGTGGCAAGTTTAGGGAGATATTTTTTGCGCTGTTCTTCGGTTCCGTAGGTATAAATAGGATACATAACCAGTGAACTTTGCACGGATGCAGTGGAGCGGATGCCACTGTCGCCACGTTCAAGCTCCTGCATAATGAGTCCGTAGCTGATCTGGTCGAGGCCACCACCACCATATTCGGTGGGGATATAAGGCCCAAAGGCACCTACTTCGGCAAGTCCTTTGATGAGGTGTTTAGGAAATTCAGCCTTCTGACAGGCATCTTCTATGATGGGAGAAACTTCGCGTTTGACCCACTCGCGCGCACTGTCTCTTATGAGTTTGTGTTCGTCTGTGAGCAGTTCGTCAATTAAATAATAGTCGGGTGCCTGAAATCTGTCTTTTGCCATTGTTGGAATTTTGTGGCGCAAAAATAAATTAAAAGAGTGAATGGGGGAGTATTGGATTTGTTTAAGAAAGATTATCTTGTCTTGTCCTGAAACCCTTCATCCCGCAGTCCTGTGCGATGTATAAGTGAATTTATTTTTGTTTCATTGGTTTTCTATTTTTGTAATCTATGAATAGACCTATCAGAGTACTGATTGCCAAGGTGGGCCTTGACGGACACGACCGTGGTGCCAAAGTTATTGCATCGTTTTTGCGCGATGCCGGAATGGAAGTTATTTATTCGGGACTCCGTCAGACTCCTCAGATGGTGGTAAACACTGCCCTGCAGGAAGATGTGGATGTGATAGGTGTTTCTATTTTATCGGGGGCACACATGACGGTTTTCAGTAAGTTGATAGAATTACTGAAAGAAAAAGGGATGACAGATGTGTTGCTTACCGGAGGAGGAATTATACCCGATGCCGATATGAAAAAGCTGAATGAGATGGGGGTAGGGAAGTTGTTTATTCCGGGTACCAATACCGATGAGGTAATAGATTATATACGTAAATGGGTGGAGACGAACCGTCCTGCCTGATTACAACAGCCGTATAGGCTCTTCGGTGCCAAGCGCCTTTGCATAACCCTTAGGCTGAAACTGCACTTTGAGTTTGTTGTTGCGCACAGTGTTGGCAGCGGCATAAAATACATAGAGCGATTTTCGCATCCACTGCCTGAACCATTTATTCTCTTTTCTTCTTAAAATTTTTTCTGTTATTTTTTTATAAAACTTTCGGTGAAAAGGAAATAGTTCATCTAATGTGTTCAGTTCAAGAAAATAGCGGCCCCTGATGTGGGCAAATATTTTGGATCGGGTTTCACGGTCGTATTGTGCAAAAAACTGACTTTGATTTTCAGGTACACCTCTTTGATTGAGGCAGTGTATGAGCCATACATATTCAAAGTTGTAACTGGGTTCTGCTACTTTTATATTTAATGAATTCAATATTGAAGTTTTTAAAACTTCGTTTTCGTTGATGTAACAAACTCCTTTGCGCACAAACCGGTTTATCAAATGTATGTTCAAATGATGCCCATTGCTCAGTGTTAATCTCAGCGTGGAGATAAAAGGTTTTTCATGATAACTTATTCTTCGCAGATATGGCGACAGTTCAATAACATTTAAAATTTTTCGAATATCATTTTTTGCCACAACCATTTGAATAGTTTCATCATTACATTCTTCAATGGATGAAGCAGTAAATCCTAATGTTGCATAATTCAGATTTGCAATCTTGCTGAAAAAATGGGTTAAAAACGATACTCTTTCACTCATGTTACTGCTAATAAAACCACAATGCTGCTTTTTTCATCACTCGTGGAATAAATTTGATTTCTGCATCGGCCTGCTCGCGGTTTTTCAATACTCTGTATTGACCTGTAGTTTGCAAACCTGAGAAATTCTCAATCTTTTGTGTTGCGTTGATGATGATGTAAAGATTTTCGATGCTGTAATCCTGTTTGATTACTGATGCCTGTTCCAGTTGTTCCAGAGAAGATTCGTTGGCTTTCAGTACATAAAAGCTTAGGTCGCTGGTTTTCATTAAAGGTACGGCATCCATGTAATTGCTTGTTTCAGGGGTATCAAAAATTACAAAATCATACAACGATTTTATCTCTGCAAGAATATTGCCAGTTTTGTCAGAAACGAGCAGGGTGTTGATACCATGAGGCAGATAACCGGCAGTGAGCAAATCTACATTGGCATCAGGAGTAATCTGAACAGCCTGATGAAGATTTTTTTCTTCGGCATACACTTCGGCCATGGTATGTTCATTTTCGGAAGAAAGATTGTTTCGGAGAGTAGGATTCACCGGATTCATGTCCACCAACAGCACTTTTTTGCCTAGTGAGCCTAATGTTTTTGCCAGATTTTGCGAGATGGTAGTTTTTCCTTCTTCAGCTTTTATGGAAGTAACGGTAATCATTTTCACCGGCTGACTGTTGCCCAGCATCAGCACCTTGGTGCATAAGTTCATAAACGATTCCGACAATTCATTTCTGTGGCCACTGTTTTCGATGGTAGCAAGGAATGGTATGTTGCAATGCTGCTGCAGATCTTTGCGATTGGAAATTTTGGTACGGAAGTATGGTTTAAGGCTGATGTAGCTCATGCCTGCTGCAAGTGACAGTGCAAGCGCCACAAGCCATACTTTAACAGGATTTGGGCTGATGGGTGCGAGTGGCATGGAGGCATCGTTTACCAGATAAGATGATGCAGGTATGGCAGGTGCCGTTACCATTGCTTCGGCACGTTTCTCAATCAGAAAATCGTACAGCTTGTTGTACAGATAAATGTTTCTGCTCAGTTGCTGCATTTTGCTTTCAGCTTCGGGCAGGTTTTGCATACGCAGTTTTGCATTTACAATTGCATCAGCAAGCGTCTCCTGTTTAATAACCAATTTTTTGCGGGTGTTTCGAATGCTTTCAGCCAACATATCCTTCAGGCTGTTTATCTCTCTGTCAACATGGCTTACATCAGCACCTTGTTCTTTTAACTGTTGACGCTCGGCTACTTTATCATTTAATTTCAGATAAGTTTCGGTGTAAACAATATCGTTGATGGTTCCATATTCAGGCGATATGGTATTTACATTTCTGTTTTTGCGTAAATAGTCACTCAGGTTGTCGAGTGCAGCTAATTGCATGTCGGCTTCTACTTTTTGTATTTGCAGCTGACTTACTGTTTGCAGTGCTGCACCTGCCTGTTGCGGAATTTCAAAAGCATTATTCTCGGCCTGAAATTTTGATAACTGCTGTTGTGCATCATCCAAATCCTGTGATACACGTGCCAGTTGCTGGTTGATCAGCGAAACATTGGCCTGCATTTTTTCCTCATTCATTACCGTACCGTTTTGTCCGTAGCCGTTTGAGAGAGCATGAACCACACGATAAGCTTTTACAGGGTTTTCGTTGCGGTATGAAATTTCAACCAAATTATCACTTCGAACAGGTTTCGATAAAAGTTTTCCTTCAGCAATTTTTTGAGCCAATGCATTATCAGAGTAAATGATGAATGAATAATTGTCGTGAGGCTGCACCGTATTCATGTATGGTGTTTTGCTGATGGTAACTTCTGCAAAATTCAAATCAAGCGGTTCATCATAGTTGCCTCGTTTTTGAACGGCAGAATAGTTGTATTCATAATTAAGTAAATACGTTTTGTCGTTTTCGAAAGTGATACCAAAAGCCTGTTTGCTGAAGCTGTCATCTTTCTGCTGGAAAGAAACTTTCACCGGAGTTTCGGTAAACAGTTCCTGTGTTTTGAACAAACGGTTGCGGTAATATTCTGTATTCAACCCTTTGCCATGAATTGCATGACGAATGGTAGCCGGTGACTGAATGACTGCAGCTTCGGCATACATATTATCAGACGATTCTGAAATAGGTTTCAGAAGTGCTTTTGATTCATACTCTTTTGGAGTAAAATACAAATAAGCGCCTGCACCTAATGAACCTGCAGCAAGGCAAAAGATTAAAAATCTGCGATGTGCTTTAATGCGCAACATCATGCGTTGTGACCAGAATGTAGTTGTCATCTTCCCTTAATTTTTGCCTATCTATACTTCACTTTTGGCAATAGGGTTACATGCAGTTCATTCTGTAAATAGAATTGAATAAATAAATGTAACCTTGACGTGGAAATTTCGTTTAAGGGCAATTGAATTTATTTCAACTCAGAAAAAGAGGGAAAATTACTCTAAGAAAGAAAAAAATTTAGTTAAAGAACTCTTTCATTTTCTCAAAAAAACTCTTGTCGCCTTTTCCGGGTTTGGGTTTGAAATTTTCAGAGTCGCGCAATTTTTCGAGTATTTTTTTCTCTTCGGCAGAAAGCTGCTGAGGTGTCCACACATTGATATTTACGAGCAAATCGCCTTTGTGATAACTGTTCACTCGCGGAAGTCCTTTTCCTTTCAGTCTTAATACTTTTCCGCCCTGTGTTCCGGGTTCAATTTTAATTTTTGCTTTACCGTCAACAGTAGGAACTTCTGCCTGCGTACCTAAAGCTGCATCCACAAAAGTGATATATAAATCAAAAAGGAGATTATCGCCATCTCGTTTTAGCTGAGGGTCCTCAATTTCATCAATAACAATTAATAAGTCACCGGGCACTCCGTTTCTTTCACCCATATTACCCTTGCCGCTTACATTGAGTTGCATGCCATCGGCTACACCTGCCGGAATTGGAATGTTGATGGTTTCTTCGCCCTGTTCAATACCACTGCCATGACATGTTTTGCAAATGTTGGCAATAACTTGCCCCTCACCGTTACATACATTGCATGTAGTTACGGTTTGCATTTGTCCGAGTATGGTGTTTGTTACTCGCCTGACTTGCCCGGAGCCTTTACAATTAGGACACTTGCTGAAAGAGTTGCTACCCTGAGCACCACTTCCGTGGCAGGTATGGCAGGCCACTTTTTTGCTGACTTTGATTTTTTTCTCAACGCCATTGGCTATTTCTTTCAGGTCGAGTTTTACTTTAATACGAAGGTTGGTTCCACGATTTACTCTTCGTCCACCTGCACGCTGACCTCCTCCACCTCCAAAAAAACTTTCGAATGGATTATGTCCGCCAAAAATATCTCCAAACTGACTGAAGATGTCTTCCATGTTCATGTGGCTGCCACCGCCATATCCGCCACTATTCATTCCCTGATGACCAAACTGGTCATATCTGCTTTTCTTTTCTGCATTACTCAAAACCTCATACGCTTCAGCAGCTTCTTTAAATTTTTCTTCAGCCTCTTTATTGCCCGGATTTTTATCAGGATGGTATTTGATTGCCATCTGGCGGTAAGCCTTTTTTATTTCTGCTTCCGAAGCATTGCGCGATACTCCAAGTATTTCGTAATAATCTCTCTTTGCCATTTCTGTGAATAGTTTTATCCGCCTACTACTACTTTGGCATGACGCAGAACTTTATCATTCAGCATATAGCCTTTTTCTATCTCGTCAATCACCATTCCCTTTTTGCTTTCATCATCAACAGGCAAGTTGGTTATTGCTTCATGCAAGTCGGTATCAAAAGGTTTGTTTAAGGAGTCAATTGGTTGAAGTCCGTGCTGCGAAAGTTGATTTTTGAGTTTGGTTTGTATCAATATTACTCCGTCTTTGAGTGCATTTACATCGGTAGCAGAGTTTTCCATTGATTTCAACGCACGCTCTAAATCATCTAATACCGGAAGTAAAGAAGCAATTACATCGGCTCCGGCTGTTTTGATTAAATCAACCCGTTCGCGCATCATTCGTTTTTTATAGTTTTCGAAATCGCTGTACAAACGAATATATTTATCATTGGCAATAGCCAATTCCTCTTTCAACAAATCTGCGGGGTTTTCTTCTGTATTTTGTTGCTCCTCCACTTTCTGCTCTTCGGTTGAATTCAGTAGTTCATCCTGAGGGGTAGGTTCATTAGTGTCGGTCACTTCTTTATTACTCTGCATTTTATTTTTCTTAAAAAATTTCATTATTGTTTTTCAAAAACACTGCCATTGCTATAAAAGGGTCAAATTGGCAGGCAAAGGTAGCTATAATATGCTTTATAGCGACATTTTACCTCGTACCAAAAACAAAAACAGCCGGAATTACCGGCTGTTTTTTATCCACTAATACATTCAATTAATTTGCGACTAATTTTTCCAATGCATCGCTTAATGCCTGACCTCTCAGATTACTTCCTACAATCACCCCGTTAGCATCAATCAGCCAGTTGGAAGGAATGGAATTAACCTTGTAAATCTGTGCAGCCTTACTGTACCATCCGGCTAAATCGCTTACATGATATGGCCAGCTCAGGTTATCTTGTTTGATAGCCTGCATCCAGCGGTTTTTATCCTGGTCTAATGAAACGCTGTAGATGGTAAATCCACCTTTGGCACCTTTGAATTTTTTGTCCTTGTATTTATTGAACGCTGCAACAACATTGGGGTTTTCCATACGACATGGGCCACACCACGATGCCCAAAAATCAATCAGCACCACCTTGCCTTTAAGTGAAGATAATGCAATTGTTTTTCCTTCGGGTGAAGTGAATGCCAGTTCGGGAGCTTTGTTGCCAATGGCAGTACCTTCAATGAGCTTTTGTGCCTGAGCATAAAATGCAGAGCCCGTTAGAGCAAGTAAAACGAATAAAGCTTTGATTTTTTTGTTCATGTTATTTTTTTTGTTTTTACAAGTTTGTCAATTTATATACCATAAACCAACGCCTTCACTTGAATTTTAATTAACGCTAAAATAGAAAAATGTTTTAAATGCGTTTGATTTTTGCGCCTAACTTTATCAAGCGTTCATCAATTTTTTCATACCCTCTGTCTATCTGTTCAATGTTATGTATAACGCTCTTTCCTTTGGCAGAGAGAGCTGCTATCAGCAAGGCAACTCCGGCACGTATATCAGGGGAGGTCATCTGAATACCTTTAAGTGAGTTTTTGCGGTTAAGTCCGATAACAGTGGCGCGGTGTGGATCGCAAAGTATAATCTGCGCTCCCATATCAATGAGTTTGTCCACGAAGAACAAACGACTTTCAAACATTTTCTGATGAATCAATACCGTACCATTTGCCTGCGTTGCCGTTACCAGGATGACGCTGAGCAAATCAGGTGTAAGTCCGGGCCAGATGGCATCGGCTATTGTCAGTATTGAGCCATCAATGAATGTATCAATCTCATAATTTTTTTGAGCCGGAACATGAATATCATCACCTTTAATATTGAGTTTAATACCTAACCTTTGAAAGGTAGAAGGAATAACTCCGAGATTGGCAATGCTGCAGTTTTTAATGGTAATGTCAGATTGTGTCATGGCTGCCAATCCAATAAAACTTCCTACTTCAATCATGTCGGGTAACATGGTGTGAGTGCAGCCTTTTAGTTTAGTCACACCTTTAATGGTGAGAAGATTGGATCCGACACCACTGATATCGGCACCCATACTGATGAGCATTTTACAAAGCTGCTGAATGTAGGGTTCGCAAGCAGCATTATAAATGGTTGTTATGCCATCGGCCAAAACGGCTGCCATGATGATGTTGGCAGTTCCTGTAACAGATGCCTCATCAAGTAGCATATAACTTCCCTTCAGTTTTTTTGCCGAAACACTGAAAATTTTGGTGTTGGAATCGAAATCAAATTTAGCTCCCAGATTTTGAAAACCTATGAAGTGTGTATCTAATCTTCTGCGTCCTATTTTATCTCCACCGGGCTTTGGCACATAAGCAATTCCAAATCGCGATAGCAACGGACCTGCAATCATAATAGAACCTCGTAAAGAGCCTGCTTGTTTAAGGAAATCTTCGGTTTTCATAAAATCGAGATTTACCTCATCTGCTTTAAATGTATAACTACCCGGTTTTACTTTTTCAATCTTTACACCAAGACTTTGTAATAACTCAATAAGTTTATTTACATCCCTTATATCAGGAATATTATGAATAGTAACCTGTTCATCAGTTAAGAGAACAGCACAAAGTATCTGCAATGCTTCATTTTTGGCTCCCTGTGGTTCAATCTCACCATGCAAAGGTTGTCCACCAATGATTTCAAAACTGTTTGCCATCTGTTACTGTGTAGAATGTTTTTTCTTCTTTTTCTTTTTCTTTTTCCCACCTGATGAAAAGCCGGCTGGTTTTACGTCTGATACATAACGTAAACGAACATCATCTTGAAGACTGATTTTTCCATTGGAAATTTTCCTCAACTGTTCGATAATTACTTCATCATTTACATTATCGCGGTTGTAATTCACATACGATTGTTTCATGAAATTGGCAATCATAAGTGCGACCTGATCTTTTGCAGGTCCGTCTTCCAACTTGCAGGCTTCTTCAATCATCTTGATGACAATTGTTCCGTAATGACGATATTTAATATTGTAGGTTGGATATGGAACTTTCTCAGGCTTAAGGGTTCTTTTTTTCAGGGGAAGGCATCGGATAAGGTGATTCACAATCCAGTTTATAATCTGACATGATGAATAAGTGATCCCAGAGTTTCAGTCTGTAATCATTATATTCTTTTATTTGAGGATTGAGTACTACCATGGCATTAACTATGGCATGTGCAGCCTTGGTTCTTTCCTCACGTGTTTCTAATTGTAGTGCATGGTCAACCATACGCTGAATGTTTCGTCCGTATTCTGAAATGATTAATTCAGGCCTCTGGGTATTGTATTCCATGAAATAAAATTATTGTTTAAACTGGTGATTCGGAAAAAGAAATCCGATGTCTTAAAATCCGTTAGTTGTAAAAATCAGGGTGAAAGATGGGGCTCGAACCCACGACCCTCAGAACCACAATCTGATGCTCTAACCAACTGAGCTACATTCACCATATTGTTTTCAGAATGATATAGAACTATAAAATTAATATCATGGTCTTGAAAAGAGGTGCAAAAATAATGAAAAAATGATTTCATCAAACATCAGGATAAATTAACAATATGAATGAAGATTGTATTTGTCTTGTCATAAAACGAAACGAGTTGCATAACACGAATTCCAAATTTTTTATAATAAATAAAATACTTATTTTTGTCGAGTTAATCATATCATAATTAAAATTATAAAAAAATGAGAAAAAGTTTACTAATTACTTTAGCATTGGGCAGTGCAATAATAGCCAACGCCCAGGAAGCAAGACGACCGGATGTTAAACTGAACCCCGTTTATAATGGTGTTAAACTTACAAGTGTACATCACAATGCTATATTAAGAGCAGGAGGCAGCAATTCAACTTTTACAGCAGGTTGTGAAAATACTTTGGGAAGTTCAGGCAACAGTTATACATCTATCAATGGTGTGCGTGCAAATCTTGTTTATAATCCTTCAATTAATACAATTGCTTTTATACATCGTGGAAATCCTTCAGGTGGAGTAGGAGCAAATTCAGGAGATTATTTCTGGGATATTTCTACTGATGGAGGAAGTACCTGGAATATCAATCAGGGACCTGCTTATTCAGTTTCAGGATCGCCAGGTAATTTAGGTCGTTATCCAATGGGTGTAATTTATAACCCGGCAGGTAACACTGACCCAGCGAATGCATGGGTTGCAGGTTTTGGAACTGCAACGGATGGTGCAGGTTGGTTAAGTCAACCACACTGTACTTCTAAACTTGACGGAAGCAATGCCAATCAGGAAGTAGAAAGTTTTGTTACAGGTGGTTTTATGGGTGATATTCCTTCAAGCATGACATCTGATAATGTTGGTAATGCATATGTAGCCGACTTTCAGGATGACGCTGTAAACTCTCAGGCTTATGGCAACGTGAATCTTTGGGTAACTAAAGGAGTTTGGAACGGTGGTGCCAATAAATACGATTATACAAATATTGCAGTACCTTTTGTTGCAGATCTTGACCCGAATGACGGTACACCGTTATTCCATAATGAAGTTAAAACTGCATGGTCAGCTGATGGACTTACAGGTTGGGTATTTACTATTTCACACGTGAATGATCCTAACTTTACATCAAGTCAAAATGCTTATCTTCCATGTTTTATCAAAACTACCGATGGTGGTCTTACATGGAGTACTCCTACGATGATAAGCTTTAACAATTTTGATGCAGTTTTAGGTGCTCCTCAGGCAGGCTACAACTGGACTATGTTGTTTGAATTTGCATTAACACTTGACAATGCAGGAAATCCGCATGTGGTAGGTGCTGTATATATGTTAGACCCTGTAGCAGGACAATATCTTGCCGGAGCAGGTGCATTCGGAATTTGTGATATTTATACAACAGATGGTGGAGCAACATGGAATGGTAAATTCCTTGCTACAACTCAAACTTATCAAGGTGTTTGGGATGACAATGCAGGAGGCACAGTTGCTGAAAGAAACCGCACTGCAGTAACAAAAAATGTAGCAGGAGATAAATTGTACTATGTGTTTTTTGATACAGATACAATTGCGAACCCAGGTTCAGAAAATGTGTTGCCGGATGCATGGTGTATCGGCTATGACCTTACAACAAATATGCAAACACCATTAATGAATCTTACAGCCGGTTCTTTGGCAGAAGCATCTTGTATTGTTGGTAACGTAGCTGATTTATGCATTACCAACGGAACTACAACATCTATTCCTATCACTTATCAGGAATTGTCAAACGGAAGTGCCGGAACTCCAAGTTTTGGTACGCCTGCTACGCATCATTATGTTTGTGGACAAGTAGATGATGCTGCGTTTACAGAACCTATTGATCCGTTAACAATCACACCACTTTCTACTGTGACTACAGGAATAAACAATTTTGAAAATGCTGTTGTTGGCGTAGCCTACCCTAACCCAACAGCTGATATGCTGAATATCCCTGTTAATTTCACAAATTCGTCTAATGTTAAAGTTTCAATAACCAGTTTAGTTGGACAAAATGTTGCTGAATTTAATTTCGGTAAATTGTCAGGATTGCAAACCCTTAAACTAGATATTTCTTCATTAGCATCAGGAACTTATCTTTATACCATCAATACCGATGGATCTCAGTTTACAAGAATGTTTATTGTAAAATAAAAACTTCATTTAAATGAATTGAGGAGGATGCCTTTTTCAGGCATCCTCTTTTTTTATTTTTAAGAGGTTCTGTAAATAAGATGTTAGTAAACTATAAATTTATTCCTCACTATAATTTCAAAAAGATAACAAAATAATATTTGTATTTCAGGTAGAATCTTTAATTTTGTCTGATAAACTATTATCATTTAAAAATAAATAAAATGAAAAGAAATTTACTAATTACATTGGCATTAAGCACAGCAATTGCTGCCAATGCTCAAGATGGAATGCCTGTTACAGTTCAACTGCAGGCTGTGCCAAGTGGTACAAAAATCACCAAGGTTCATTCTCCTACTCCAATGCGTGCAGGAGTTAATACAACTTTTACAGCAGGATGTGAAGCAACCCTGGGAAGTTCAGCAAATAGCTTTACTGCTATTAATGGCCCACGTTCAAATGTTTATTACTCACCGGATATTAATACAATTTCTTTTATCCACAGAGGTGATCCTGCCAATGGTGTAGGAGCAAATTCCGGAGATTATTTCTGGGATATTTCAACAGATGGTGGTAGCACATGGAATATCAATCAAGGCCCTTCGTATGCCGTATCAGGTTCACCGGGAAATTTAGCGCGTTACCCAATGGGAGTAATTTATAACCCAACCGGTAATACCGACCCTGCAAATGCATGGGTGGCCGGTTTTGGTGCTTGTACAGGAGGTTCAGGTTGGTTAAGCCAGGCACATTGTACTTCTAAACTTGATGGTAGCAATGCCAATCAGGAGGTTGAAGCTTTTGTTGCCAATGGTTTTATGGGTTATATTCCTTCTACAATGGAAAATGATCAGGCAGGCAATGTTTATGTTGCCGATTTTCAAACTGATGTAGTAGGTGGTCCGGGTTTTGGAAACACAAATCTCACTCTTACAAAAGGTATATGGAATGCAGGTGCCAATAAGTATGATTATACACATACCTATCTCCCATTCACTGCCGATCTTGATCCAAATGATGGTACACCAATCTTCCGTAATGATGTTCAGTCTTATTGGTCAGCAGATGGATTAACCGGATATATGGTTACTCTGTCACACGTTAATGATCCGAATTTTGCTGCCAGTCAGAATGGTTATTTCCCATGTATTATTAAAACTACCGATGGTGGTGCTACATGGGGTAATCCTTACATGGTTAGCTTTAACAACCTTGATGCTTTATTTGGAACACCTGACACAGGTTATGTATGGTCTTTTGTTTATGATGTTGATATGACATTAGATAATCAGAATAACCTGCATATAGTTGGGGCTATCCACATGTTAGATATGGTAGCAGGTCAGTATTTAATTGGTCCTGGATCATTTGGTATTGCTGATGTTTACACTACTGATGGCGGAACAACCTGGTTTGCAAAATTTTTAACAACTACTCAAACTTATATGGCAGTATTTGATGATAACGCTGGTGGAACAGTAGGTGAAAGATTGAGAACTTCTGTTACCAAGAATGCTTCCGGCACTAAATTATTCTATACTTATTTCGATACTGATACCATTACAAACCCTTATGACCCAAGTACTACTACTGCTGCACAGGCTAATACATTACCTGATGCATGGTGTATCGGTTACGATTTAACAACTAATATGCAAACTCCATTAATGAATCTTACAGCAGGTTCTTTGGCTGAAAGTTCATGCTTAATTGCCAATGTATCTAATGTTGTTGTTACAAATGGAACAACTACCAATATTCCAATTACTTATCAGGAACTTTCAAACGGTACTGCCGGAACACCAAGTGTAGGAACTCCATGTATCCATCATTATGTTTGCGGACAAGTTGATGATGCTGCCTTTACAGAAGCAGTGGATCCGGGTAATATTGTTCAGCTTACTACAGTTACAGCTGTTAAAAATATTGACAGAGTAGATGTTGGTGTTGCTTATCCTAATCCAACAAGTGATATGTTGAACATTCCTGCAAACTTTATTACTTCTTCAAATGTAAGTGTTGATGTAACCAATATCATTGGTCAGACAGTTGCAACATTTAACTTTGGAAAACTTTCAGGATATCAAACTCTGAAACTGGATGTGTCATCTTTATCAAGCGGCACATATTTATATACCATTAAAACAGATGGTAACAGATTAACAAGATTGTTTGTAGTTAAATAAAAACTAACAGAGTTTTTCAGGTAAAAGAGGCTATCATCAAATGATAGCCTCTTTTTATTTTAGATTAATGATGTTAAACTGCTGATTCCGGTAATTCTGCTGAATAAAAATCCTTCAGCGTATTTTACACCAATCAACCTGCCCCACTCTGCTTGTCGGGTTTTAAGAGAATCAAGAAATTCAGGTTTGGAAATGTAAGTTTCCGGTTCGCCTGAGGATGGGTTGTGAAACTGTGACTGATAAGCAAGTATAGAATTCATGCGGGTTTCAAAAAAATCGGAAATGTCTATAACCACATCAGGTTTGAAATATTTATCCTGTATATAATGCAAAACAAGTTTTGGTCGCCAGGCTTGCTGTAATTGTCCATTTGCCTTGGTTATAATCTTGCTGAGTCCTGCCAAAAAACAAGCGTCATTTACCAATTGATAACCTCTGCCATGATCGGGATGACGATCTGAAGGGGCATTTGTCAAAACAATATCAGGCTGATATGTTCTGATAACTTCTATGACTCTTAAACGATGATTTTCGTCATTCAGGAAAAAGCCATCCTTAAATCCAAGATTTTTACGGACATCCAATCCAAGAATCTCTGCTGCAGCCGCTGCTTCTTTATCGCGAAGTTCTGCCGACCCCCGCGTTCCTAATTCGCCTCTCGTGAGGTCAACTACCCCTGTTCTTTGCCCTAACGCCTTTTGTTTGGCCAAGGTACCTGAACAGGCTAATTCCACATCATCAGGATGTGCTCCAAAGGCCAGAATATCTAATTTCATGTCAAAAATTTGGTCAAAATTAAGTTAAAAAGGATGTTCAATATCTTTTGAAAACATAAATTGCTTTTTAAGGATTATTTTCTACTTTTGCAGCCGTTTTAAAAAGGCATAATGCCTTAGACAAAATGCGAATGAAGAAGTCTCCGATATTGTTACTGTTGGTTTTTATGACCATACCTGCCCTGATGAATGCCCAGGATTCAGTTGTTGTTAATCATTCTGAAGCTGAGGTCGGACTGGATAAATTTGATCCGGGTAAAATGATTATTGATCACATCAGTGATGCACACAGTTGGCATTTGTGGGGTCATACAGAAATACCGCTTCCTGTAATAGTTTATTCTAAAGACAGAGGATTGTCAGTTTTTTCTTCTTCTCATTTTGAGCATGGTCATAAAACTTACAATGGTTATATGCTCAATGAGGCCAACAAAATTGTTGCAGTGAATGAACTTGAAGAAACAGATGCGCATTCAGCAACCATTAATGAACAAATTACAGAAGGAATTTATGATATTTCAATAACTAAGAATGTTATATCATTAACGGTGAGTATAATTCTGTTACTTCTCATTTTCGGAAGTGTGGCAAAAGCATATAAAGCACGACCCAACCAGGCACCTAAGGGATTACAGTCGTGGATGGAACCCTTGATTTTATTTGTGCGCGATGATATTGCAAAATCATCCATTGGGCCTAAATACCAAAAGTATATGCCTTATATCTTAACGATATTTTTCTTTATCTGGCTTAATAATTTACTTGGGCTCATACCTGTATTTCCAGGAGGAGCAAATCTTACCGGAAATATTGCAATCACAATGTCGTTGGCAGTAATGACTTTGTTGGTTACCGTATTCAGTGCAAACAAACATTACTGGCATCACGTTTTTGCTATGCCGGGTGTTCCGGTTTGGGTATTAATTATTCTTACGCCTATTGAAATACTCGGTGTTTTTCTGCGTCCTTTCGTACTTATGATTCGACTTTTTGCCAACATTATGGCAGGTCACATTATTGCACTTTCATTTGTTGCACTCATTTTCATATTTGGCGAAATGCATGCAGCAGTTGGGGCCGGGATAGGCGTGGTTTCATTGTTGTTTATGGTGTTCATGGCAATGCTTGAATTGTTGGTTGGATTTCTTCAGGCTTATGTGTTTGCATTACTTTCTGCAATATACATTGGTGCAGCAGTTGAGGAGCATGATCATGATACTCATGATTATGATGCACATGTAGAAGAAGCTTTAATAGTTTAATATTGAAATTCATTAACTAAATATATATAATATGTTATCATCAGTATTATTAGAAATGGCAGGCAACCTCGGAATTGGTTGGGGTATTGCTGCATTAGGTGCCGGTCTTGCTGCATTAGGAGCAGGCGTAGGTATTGGTCGTATTGGCGGAAGCGCTGTAGAAGCAATTGCTCGTCAGCCTGAAGCTTCAAACGACATCCGCGCAAACATGATCCTTACTGCTGCACTGGTTGAAGGTGCTGCCTTCTTTGCAATGGTTGTTGGACTTCTTGTTGTTTTCAAGTAATCCTAAACACAATTTCCGGTATGGACAACGATTGGTTATCCATACCGGTTTACAAAAAAAGAAATTAAAAAATAAAAATATATGGAGTTAGTAAAACCCGCCTTTGGTCTTACATTTTGGATGGTGCTTGGATTTCTCATCGTCCTGTTTCTCTTAACAAAATTTGCATGGAAACCAATTCTGAAAGCTTTGCATGAAAGAGAAAATTCGATTGAAGACGCTTTGAATGCTGCTAAGAAAGCTAAAGCAGAAATCGAAGGACTTAAATCTGATAATGAAAAACTGCTAGCTGAAGCAAAGCAGGAGCGCGATCAGATTCTCAAAGAGGCCAGAATTACAAAAGACAACATCATTAACGAAGCACGTAATAAAGCAACTGCGGAAGCAGACAGGTTACTTGCTTTGGCACGTGAAGGTATTCATAATGAGAAAATGGCAGCTATTACTGATTTGAAAAATCAGGTTGCACTTCTTTCTGTTGAAATCGCAGAAAAAGTAATGAAACAGCAACTTGCCAATGATGATAAACAAAAAGCGCTTGTAGCAGATTTGCTCAAAGACGTTAAAATGAACTGATCGGACAAGAATGGAATCAAAAGTAGCAGGACGTTATGCTAAATCGTTGCTTGGTTTAGCCATTGACCAGAAAGCTGAATCAAAAATTTTTGAAGATATGCAGTTGATATCTTCAACAGCAGGAGCAAGCAGAGAATTTGCACTGCTTTTGCGTAATCCTATTGTAAATACCGATAAAAAACTGAAAATAGTGGCCTCTTTGTTTAAAGGTAAAGTTTCGGATATCACGCTTGCATTTTTGAATATTATCATCAATAAAAAAAGAGAGTATTATCTGGAAGATATTTCACGTCAGTTTATAACAATGTATAAAGCACATGTAGGAATTGAAACAGCATTTGTAACTACCCCCTTTGCTTTGGATGATAAACTTCGCTCTGAAATACTAAAAATTGTTTCTGCAGCAGTAAAAGGAAAAGTGGAACTTGTTGAACAAATTGATAAGGATCTGATTGGAGGATTTATTCTGAAAATGAATAACCGTCAGGTGGACACCAGTATCGAATCAAAACTCAGAGAAATAAGAAGAGAATTAAAAATTAACCTGTACGAAAAAAACTATTAATAATAATTTTAAAACACTTAACACAAAAATACAATGGTAGAGATAAAACCTGATGAGGTATCAGCCATATTAAGACAGCAATTAGCCGGATTTAAAACATCATCCGACTTGCAAGAGGTAGGAACTGTTTTGCAGGTTGGTGATGGTATTGCCCGTATTTACGGTTTAACAAATGTTCAGTCCGGTGAACTTATTGAATTTGAAAACGGACTTAAAGGTGTTGTATTAAACCTTGAAGAAGATAACGTTGGAGCGGTATTACTTGGTGCTTCAACCGACATCAAAGAAGGTGACACTGCAAAACGTACCGGATTAATTGCATCTATCAACGTTGGTGAAGGAATGCTTGGACGTGTTGTGGACACATTAGGAAATCCGATTGATGGTAAAGGTCCTATCCAGGGCGAAACTTTTGAAATGCCACTTGAGCGTAAAGCTCCCGGTGTAATTTTCCGTCAACCGGTAAACGAACCGCTTCAAACAGGTATCAAAGCTATTGATGCCATGATTCCTATTGGTCGCGGACAGCGTGAGCTTGTTATTGGCGACCGTCAGACAGGAAAAACTGCTGTTTGTATAGATACGATTATCAATCAACGTGAGTTTTATGATGCAGGCAAACCGGTATATTGTATTTATGTAGCCATCGGACAAAAAGGTTCAACCGTTGCCAATATAGTTAAAACACTTGAGGAGCGAGGTGCTATGCCTTATACTGTAATTGTATCGGCATCTGCATCTGACCCTGCACCAATGCAGTTCTATGCCCCATTCGCAGGTGCTGCAATAGGAGAATATTTCCGCGACACAGGTCGTCCTGCGCTGATTGTATATGATGATTTGTCGAAACAGGCAGTAGCTTACCGCGAGGTTTCACTTCTTTTGAGAAGACCTCCCGGACGTGAAGCTTATCCGGGTGATGTATTCTATTTGCATAGCCGTTTGCTTGAACGTGCTGCCAAAATAAATGCTTCTGATGATATTGCACAGCAGATGAATGACCTTCCTGAATCACTCAAAGGTAAAGTTAAAGGAGGCGGATCTCTTACAGCACTTCCTATTATTGAAACACAGGCAGGTGACGTTTCAGCTTATATTCCTACCAACGTAATTTCAATTACAGATGGTCAGATATTCCTTGAGGCTAACCTGTTCAACAGTGGTGTGCGCCCTGCTATCAACGTAGGTATTTCCGTATCACGTGTAGGGGGTAATGCACAGGTTAAATCAATGAGAAAAGTTGCAGGAACATTAAAACTCGATCAGGCACAATACCGCGAGTTGGAAGCTTTTGCAAAGTTTGGATCTGACCTGGATGCAGCTACTAAAAATGTTATTGACAAAGGTGCACGAAATGTAGAAGTGCTTAAGCAAGGTCAGTATTCACCACTTCGTGTTGAACAACAAATTGCAATCATATATTTAGGTACTAAAGGATTACTTCGTGATGTGGATGTTAAGAAAGTTAAAGACTTTGAAACAAACTACCTCAGTGTTCTTGAAGCAACACAAAAACCGATTCTCGACAGACTGAAGAAAGGTGAGTATGATGACAGCATTACTTCAGTACTTGAAAAAGTTGCTAAGGACCTTACTGCAAAATATGCGTAACTAAATTATAGAATCACTGCTAAGATTGATTAAGACAACAGAAGGAAATGGCTAATTTAAAAGAAGTACGTTTACGCATTGCATCGGTAAATTCTACACAGCAGATTACCAAAGCCATGAAAATGGTTTCGGCAGCCAAACTGCGCAGAGCACAGGATGCAATTCTGCAGATGAGACCATATGCAGCTACGCTACGCGAAATACTGGAAAACCTCTCTCAAAGTATTTCATCAGACGGTAGTCCTTTTACCAAAATACGTCCGGTGAATAACGTGCTTATTATTTCTGTTTCATCCAACAGGGGTTTGGCAGGTGCATTTAATTCTTCTGTTATTAAAGCCACTGCCAGATTGGTAAATGATACCTACAGCAAGCAGGCTAAGGAAGGTAAGGTGAAGGTTCTTGGTATTGGTAAGAAATCAGCCGATTTTTTTGCGAAGAATCCTTCTGTATATTATGGTAATGAGAATAGCCTGTATAACAATCTTGATTTTACTCATACTGCAGCTATTGCTGAACGTATTATGGATGAGTTTGCCAAAGAAAAATGGGATAAGGTTGTTATAGTTTACAACCAGTTTAAGAATGCAGCCGTTCAGATTCTGCAGACAGAGCAGTTGTTGCCCATTGCACCTCCGGCAAGTACAGAGAAAAACAAAACAGTAAGTGACTATATTTTCGAGCCTAATAAGGAATCTATTGTAAATGATTTGTTGCCTACAGCAGTAAAAACACAGCTGTACAAAGCAGTGCTCGACTCACATGCCAGTGAGCATGGTGCACGTATGACTGCTATGAATAAAGCAACAGATAATGCAGGTGAATTATTGAAAGATTTGCGCTTGCAATATAATAAAGCACGTCAGGCTGCTATTACCAATGAGATTCTCGAAATTGTAGCAGGTGCCGAAGCGCTGAAAGGATAAACATTTTTTTAAGCTCTAAGGAGCAATCAGATTTTTCAATCGCGGGTAATCATTTATCCGCGATTGTTCTTTAAAGCCTTTTTCAAGCGCCTTTTGAAAATCCTGAAGTGCCTGTTCATTGTGATTGTTGTTTGCTTCATACACTGCCGACAGAAACCAGGCCTCAGCATTATCCGGTTCGGCAGTTTTGTAAATGGCAAGAACTTTTCCTGCTTCCTGATGATTTTCGTTTATCAGTTGTTTTGAATAAGAATATGCAGCTATTCCTATGTAACCTAATAATCTTCCGTTGAGGCTTGAAATCATTGGATCATTTGTCTGCTTTTCACCTGTTTTTAAATCAGATATTTCCTTCTCCCACCAGCTTATATTCTGGTTTACAAATGCATCATTAAGCATTTTTTGCATTTCCTTTTCCTGATAAATAATGTTGCGTTGCTTGGTAACATATCTGTTATAATCAGATGATTTTTCAATAGCCATTAATTTATTTTGCCATGCAGATATATCACCGGTTGTTTTGAATGATTCAACAGCGTTTGATAAAGTTTGATGCGTCATATTCACATCCTTTTTAGTTTCGTAATGTGATATAACATCATTCCATTCATGATGCCATTCTTTTACAAGTTTTTCATCGTGGGTTAGTTTGTTTTGTGATAGAGCATGAAGTAACTCAAACTGAAAAGCCATTTTCATAGCATCTGCCGGGGGCCATTCATGTGTGTTTGAAGTTTCAATATAAATATGTGGGTTAGATGATACAGCTTTATTAAAGGCCACCATTTCATGATAATTAAAATCTTTTTGACCGGCCATTGATACAATTGCAAGTGAGTCAGAGAAAGCACTTTCTTCAAAAACAGAACCGGAGCACGCAATTAAACCTGATAGAAAATGATGCTGCATAGCTGTTACACAAGCTACCTTGCTGCCTCCCGAAAAACCTGCAACTATTTGTACGGCTGTATTGATAGGCATTCGCTTGCTGCAATCAGTTATCATTGCGCTGGCAGCAACACCTGATTCTTCCATACTCATTCCGTTTTGTGAGCTGTTGCATCCCACTAAGAATAGATTCATTTCATCAGCTAATGAACGGTATTTTTCAAGAGGTAATTTGCCATCAGCATGTGGGTCAAAAAAATATATAACAGGAAGAGAATGAGATTCACTGAAATTTTTTGGTGTATAAATTGAAAATGAAATTGCAGGATTTGTTTGTGACTGAACATTCAGCGATTCACCCGCAATGCAATTGATTTTGTTATAAGCAATAACTTGCTGCGAGGTGTCTTGTTTGGCTTCTACAGATTTTTCTTTGACACTATTGTTGCATGAAAAAATGATAGGAGTTATTAATAGTAATACGAAATATTTCATGATAATATTTTTATAGAAATTATAGAACTGAAGTTTGTGATTCTATTCAAAAGTATAGTGAAAATAATTTACTTAAACCAACTTGCATACATTACATAGTTGTTTGCGATGCGTTCATTTAAACCTCTGAAATGTTCAGGGCTGACTTCTTTGACTTTTTTTGCAGGTACACCTGCATAAATACAACCTGATTCAACAATGGTGTTTTCCAAAACAACAGCTCCGGCTGCAACAATTGAATTTTTTTTAATAATGGCATTATCCATCACAATAGCTCCCATTCCTATCAGTACATTGTCTTCGAGTGTGCAGCCATGAACAATTGCACTGTGACCAATTGAAACATTGTCTCCAATAATTGTCTTAGCTCCCTGCTGCCCTGCTTCAAGGTTCTGAAAAGTACAGTGAATAACAGCATTGTCCTGTATGTTTACTTTATTGCCTATCACAATTGAATTGACATCACCTCTCACAACGGCATTGAACCATACAGTACAATCGTTTCCCATTACCACATTGCCAACGATGGTTGCATTTTCAGCAGCGTAAAAGTTTTCTCCAAAAACAGGGTTTATTCCTTTTACTGATTTTATGAGTGCCATATTTTATTTTTTTTCAAAATTACAAATCCATATTTCGATTATAAAACTGTTAATTTCGATAGCTTCGGCCTTTCCATTTATAAACGCCTGCTATTGACAGAATCCCTGTTATGAGTATGTAAACAGGATATACAAATTGCCATACAAAAAAATTCTTTACTGTAAAAAGGCTGCTTAAGTTTTTCGGAAACTCTCTGCAGAAAAATATAGTCTATGGTCATTTTAATCAACGGAATACTCAACAACCATAAATTTGATATGGAAGGTTGGTATAAAAATAATACGACAGTTGAAATGATTAATAAGGCGTAAAGAATAATAAGAAGCCCAAAGAGTACAATATATTTTTGTGTGTATTGTTTGGTTTTTGCCGACCATCGTATTCGTTGTTGTAAAAAATCAGCTATTGAAGTTTGAGCATTCGCATTCACTGTGGCTGACGGATGATTGATAAAGGTAATTTTGTTTGGAAATTGCTTATAGTAGTTTAACATAAGAAACATATCATCACCACTGGCAATATCAAACCGCAAATCGTTATTGTTATATTGCGCATAAACCTGTTTTTCAAAAGCCATGGCAGCTCCATTACTTAACAATGGATATCCATTTTGCAACGATCCTGCAGCCACTCCTGCAAGTGCCAAAGATTCTACATGCTGTAATCGGGCAAAAAGATTTTCTCCGGTTAAAACAACAGGCATCAACATCATTCCTGCTGATGTAAATTTATAATAATTCAATATCGTTTGAAGCCAGTCAGGATGAAAAATGCAATCTGCATCTGTTGTAACAATGAGTTTACCGGTAGCTTCTTTTATTCCATTAGCAATAGCAATTTTCTTACCCTCACCTGAGGAATGAATTACTTTGCCATGCAATTGAAACTGTTCGAATAAACTATTGCAGATTTTTACAGTTTCATCTTCGCTATGATCATCTGCAATGATTAATTCGAAATGAGATGATGGATATTTCAGCGAAGCTAAAGACTTAATCAGAGTAGGAATATTTTTTTCTTCATTACGTGCTGCAATTATAATACTGATGCTGACATAATCATTTATTTCTGAAGGAATAGAAGTTAATTCGGTTTTTTCAAAACCCGCAAGAATCCTGAGCAACAGAATGGAATAAATCAGCGGTATGACAAGCAGGAAAATCAATTGGAATTATTTTGAAATTTAGCATAGAGTATCATCAGAGAACCAATTGCTGCAGGTAGTGCCAGATTGATAAGCCAGAGAGCAAATGAAGCAGTAATGATTTCATTGTCGGCTGTAATAAAAGGTGCTGCAACCAAAATTGCTACTGAGCCTCTGAAAGCGAATTCAGTGATTGCAACAGTTGGAATTACAGCCTGAACAAAAAATATGATGCAAACAACAGCAACAAGTGTTGGTGAAATGTGGATGCCCGCAATGTGGAAAAGAATAAGATACTGAATGCTGAAAACCGAATAACGTAACAGTGATAAGAACAAAGTATAGGTCAGTTGTCGGGGAGTGTAGTTCTCAAGAAGTGTGATATAACTGTTGTATTTGTTTTTTAATCTTTGCAATGGAGGCAGGTAAGCAATGTATTTGATGAAAGGAAATGCTGCAAGTAAACCAATACCTGCAATGCAGGCAGCAAATTTTGTAAAAGTTATAAGTGCACCGCTCCATTGAAAATATTCAGACAGAAAAAAAAGCACTGCAAAAAAGTCCTGCACTCAGTGTAATAATTAACTGACTAAGGTTGCCTATAAAGGTAGCAATAATAGAAGGTAGCCTCACTTTATTTGGCAGAAAAAAAAATACGGCCTGCAAAATCACCTACGCGGTTTGGTGTAAAAAAACTGATGGTAGCTCCTGCAAATATTGCTTTGAAACTTTCTTTAAAAGAAATAGGCCATAGCTGCATTACCAGCAATCGCCATTTTATAGCTTCAATGCCCCAATTGACAATCATCAGAATCGTAACAAATAAAATATAAAATATGGTTTGTGGCGACTTCGATTTTTGCTTTATAAAGTCTATGAAAACATGAAACTGTTCTTTCTCTATTACCCGTTTGTAAATAAACCACAAGGCAAGCAGGGCTGTTGTAATTTTAAGAATATTCAACAGCAACTTTTTTATATGTACTTTTGGTTGTTGCAACACTGCGGATTTGTTGCAAGATTAAAGAATTATTTTGGCTCCACACGAAATTACATCAGCAGAAAAAATTGTTCTGGGTATTGACCCGGGAACCAATGTTATGGGTTATGGCGTGCTTCACATCAAAGGCTCTCATATGAAACTTGAAACAGCAGGCATCATTCACCTTGAGAAAATTGAAAACCATCCTTTGAAACTGAAACACATTTTTGAAAAAACTTTGCGTCTGATAGAAAGTTACCTTCCGGATGAAATGGCCATAGAAGCACCTTTCTTCGGAAAGAATGTACAGTCAATGCTGAAATTAGGACGTGCACAGGGTGTAGCTCTTGCGGCAGCTTTGTTCAAAAATATTCCTGTATTTGAATACAGTCCGAAAAAAATAAAACAATCTGTTACCGGAAATGGCAGTGCTACCAAGGAGCAGGTTGCAGCTATGCTGCAACAATTGCTGCATTTCGAAGAGATGCCAAAATATCTGGATGCTACAGATGGACTTGCAGTTGCTGTTTGCCATCATTTTCAAAATACTAACGGCAGTAAAATTTCAGGAACTAAAAAAGGCGGATGGAAATCATTTGTTGATGATAACCCTGATAAAATTATTGGCTGAGATTAAATTCAACTATTACATCAAAATTCCTGCAAGGGTTGCAGAAAGATAGGAAGCAAGCGTACCGCATACAAGAGCTTTAAGTCCCAGCTTGGCCAAATCGGCTCTACGCGAAGGTGCGAGTTCACCAATTCCACCCACTTGAATAGCTACAGAACTGAAGTTCGCAAATCCGCAAAGCGCAATACTCAATATGGTGATGGATTTTGGTGAAAGACTTTTCATTGCAGTGGTAAAATCAACATAAGCCACAAACTCATTCACGGCAAATTTAGTTCCGAGCAGTTGCCCTGCCGTGTGCACATCCTGTGAAGGAACTCCCATCAGATAAGCAAACACAGAAAATAATGCACCGAGAATTTCTTTCAGACTAAGATTGTTCAGGTCAATATGAATAGCACTAAGGCTCATTCCCCATGCAGCCAGATGTCGTCCGCAAAACCCTAGTGTGGCATCAATCAATGCAATCAATGCAATCACACCTATGAGCATGGCAATTACATTAAGTGAAACTTTTAATCCATCGCTGGCACCATGTGATACAGCATCCATCAGGTTGCTGTGTGTTTTCTTAACTTCCAGTTTTACGGTTCCTTTGGTTTCAGATTCCTCTGTTTCGGGATAAACAATCTTTGCAATTACCAAAGCTGCAGGTGCTGCCATTATACTTGCTGCAAGAAGATACTCTGCAGGCACACCCATTGAAATATATACTGCCATCACTCCACCTGCAATGCAAGCCATACTTCCTGTCATAGATGCCAGCAACTCACTCATGGTCATTTTGCTGATATATGGTTTGATGAGAATCTGTGCTTCTACCTGTCCCACAAATGCAGAAGATACATTACTCAAAGCTTCAGCACCACTTACATTCATAATGGCTTTCATTCCTTTTGCAAAAATGGAAACAATGCGCTGCATCAGTCCGATATGATAAGCAATACTTACAAGCACTGCCACAAAGATGATGGTGGGCATTATCTGAAACATAAAAATAAAACTGTTGGAAGGGCCGAATATCTGATCCATAATTTCTTTTTTTATCAGTGCCCCGAAAACAAACTCTCCTCCACTCAAAGCATAATCGAGAATTTTTGTAATGAAGTCAGCAATCTTATGAAATATCATTTGGCCTATGGTGGTTTTAAGAATAAAAACAGCAAGTACCAATTGCAACGCCAATCCGCTCAACACGACTCTTAAATTAATAGCTTTCTTATTATTCGAAAGCAGAAAGGCAATACCAAGTATAAAAATGAAACCAAAGATTCCGAAAAAACGATCCATAATTTTTATAATTCTGATTATTGTGTGTGGATGAAAATATTGCTTAATGCCAAGTGTTCAAAAATAGATATTTTTCAATATAAAAATGATTGTAGCGTTTTATATGGAGCAATTACTTTGTCTTCTGTTATGATAAGAATTCTTTGTATAGTTATTTGTTGATGGGAGTATCAGCCTCCTTTGCGCAGGACAGAAAATTTCTGAATCCACAATTAAAATTCAGTGCCGAGTATCTTCCTCAGTCAAAATTCAAAGGCGATTCTGCAGAGGGCAAGTTCAGTATGACCAAAGCGTATGCAGGTTTTGTTTTTCCGGTAATCAGCAGACGATATGCTCTTACAAATGATTTAACTTACAAATCATTGGTATTGCTGGTGAATGCCAATGCAAACTATACATTGCCCAATATTACATTTCTTGAAAACAAACACAGGTTTCTGAGTGCTACAGCAGGGCCGTCACTTATTTTCAACAGTGGAAATAAAAACACCTGGCTTGCGGGATTTGCTGCAGGCATTGCTCAGGATATGGATATTTTTTCTGAAATCACCATACGTTTTACAGGTCATGCATTGTTCAAACGAAAAGTAAGCGGTAATTTTTCTTATCATCTGGGAGCGGTGTATTCTTATGTGTATGCACAGCCCGCACTATTGCCTTTGTTGGGGTGCGTAATCAGAACTTCAGATAAATCGAAACTTAAAATTTCATTGCCGGTAAGTGTTTCGTTTTATTACAAAACAAATGAATATGATATGCTGTCAGTATTTATCAGACCTGATGGCGACCAGTATATGTTTTCAGGTTACAATGAACCGATGTTTGCAGCAAGCGATCCATTGTCGTTGCGTATGCGTTACCGAAGTTTTAAAACAGGTTTCAGTTATGAAATTGGTTTAAGCAACAGACTCCTCATAAAACCTGAAGTTGGAATGGCACTGAACAGACGTTTGTCATTTACCGAAGGTGAGGTCAGTGACAAGTCAAATATTTTTAAGTCGGATTTACATTCTGCTCCTTATGTCAAGTTTGCATTCAGAATATTATTGGGCGATACACGCTGGAGGCGTAATGGCGATAATTTTCTGCTGAATGATGAACGGTTGGATTATTATGATCTGGATGACCCAACTAAACTTTAGAATGAGTGTTATACTGTTACACGCTAACTTTATTACAACATGCACCAAACAGTTTTAATAGCCGGAGGAAGCGGATTTATAGGAAGCAGACTGACTCAACTTCTTTTAGATAAAGGTTATGATGTTGCAGTATTGAGCAGAAAGCCACATCAAGGGTTGCAGGCAAAAAGTTTTTACTGGAATCCGCAAGAGAAAAGGATTGATAGTGCTTGTTTGGAGCATGCAGACATTATAATTAACCTGGCAGGGAGTAATATTGCAGAAAAGTCGTGGACTGAAAAACGTAAAAGAGATTTATTTAATAGCCGGATAAACTCTGCTCAATTACTGTTTGATACACTGAAAACACACTCTCACAAGGTGAAGTGTTATATTGGAGCATCGGCTATTGGGTTTTATAATGAGGGTGAAAATCTTACAGAAGAAAGCAGTGTGAGTCATTCTTTTTTAGGTAGCTTGTGTGAGCAATGGGAGAAAGAATCAAACCGAATGAATGAATTAAACATTGGTACATCTGTAGTGAGAATTGGGTTGGTGATGAGTCCTCAAGGTGGAATGCTGAAAGAAATACTGAAACCATTACGTTTTGGAATAGCTCCTGTATTTGGCAATGGCAATCAATGGCAAAGTTGGATACATATTGACGACCTCTGTGGTATCATAATTCATCTGTTTGAACACAAACTCAGCGGAATTTATAACGGAGTAGCTCCAAATCCGGTAAGAGCCAAAGATTTGATAAATGCGATTCAGTTAACTTGTAAAAAGCGTGGCGTTAAATTTTACATTCCCGGCTTCCTGCTCAAGTTGATGATGGGTAGCCGCAGTGAAATGCTTCTTGCTAACCAGAAGGTATCATCAGAAAAAATAACAGCAACAGGATACGTCTTCAGGTTTTCAAGGGCAGAAAGTGCGGTTTGGAAAGACCACCTGCCGGACTGATTTTTTTGCCAGCCGTCATTTTGTTGAAAACTTGTGAAATTTTTATTTGCTAAATTGGTTGATTTTCACGTATTTTTGAAATGTAAAATGATTTTGGTCATTAGCAAACCTTAATAACTGACAAATATGAATAAAGGAAATAACCCCAATCACCTTCTATCGGGTATAGTTCACCCATAAAAATCTTTCGTTTACGAAGTTGTTTTCACCACGTCATCCGGTGAATTATATTTTACATTGATTTTAAAAAATAATAGAAATTAAATAGCAAAAACAAATGATTATGAGAAAAATCAAACAAATTATGAGGTCAGCCTTTGTGCTGACATTAATCTTCTGGGCTAACAACCTGCTTGCCCAGACAACACAAACTTTTACATCTTCAGGAACTTTTACAGTGCCTGCCGGTGTTTATTCTGTAAAGGTTGAAGCCTGGGGAGGCGGAGGTGCCGGAGGTGGAGTTGATGGTGCATCTGGCACATATCGTGCAGGTGGAGGTGGAGGCGGAGGCGCTTTTGTACTGAATAATTCAGTAAGTGTGACTCCGGGTAATAATATAACTGTAACAGTAGGTGCCGGAGGTACAGGTGTAACTGCTGCTGACGGAAACCCCGGAGGTCAGTCGTCCTTTGGTGGACTGGTTAATGCCAATGGTGGAGCCGGAGGTAAAGTCGGTAAAAGCGGTTCCAATGCCGGTGCCGGAGGTGCCGGAGCTACCGGTACATATAATGGAGGAAATGGAGCTGCGGCTGCAACAGGATTTTTCGGTTATTCGGGAGGAGGAGGAGGAGGAGCCGGTAGTACAGGTAATGGTGGTGATGCATCAACTACGACTGGAGGTGCCGGAGGTACCGGAGGTGGAGGAACCGGAGCAAATGGATTGTTTTTAGCTACCGGAAATGGGTCTGGTGCTACAGCACTTTCTGCCGGTGGTAGCGGTGGCCGTTCAAAAAATTCTACAGACAGAACAGGTGGTAACGGATTCCGTGGGCAGGTAAGAGTTACTTATTGTGTTACCTATTCATTAACCTCAACAAGCGGAGTAACACCAATTTGTGTGTCTACCAGTCAGTCTGATATTACACTCAACGGTATGCTTCCGGTAGGCAGCTATACTGTTACCTATGACAGAAGTTTACCTTCTGCAACAGGATTAACAGCTTCGATGACAGTTACTTCTGCCGGTACAGGAACATTTACAGCCACAGGTCTTACTTCAACCGGCAATTGTGATATTACAGTAACACATTTAACGGAATCAGGCTGTGACAATTCCATCAGTGTAAATAATACAACAACTATTAATGTTATTGATATACCCTCACAACCAGATCCAATTACGGGAGCACCAACAAGTGTATGTCCGAACCCAACAGACGGGCCATATACTTTAAGTACCAGTGCAACTAATGCAACCAGTTATCACTGGTATCCGGGAATAAATATAACCGGAGTAAACTTTTTATCACCTGACGGCAGCAGCAGTATAGATGTAGAGTTTGGAACCACATCCAACTCCACTTACAAGATAATGGTAGAAGCCAGCAATGCCTGTGGTACGGGCCCAGCCCGTG
>LNBX01000012.1 GCA_001567275.1 Bacteroidetes bacterium OLB10 | reverse complement strand
ATGTGCTAGTCATGTCAACCACCCCAACTACTACTTAGGTCGTTTGGTGGGCAGCCCGTGCGATACGCTTACAGGCATACATGATTTGGCAGCGCATGATTTTCGTTTCTCCATTTCACCCAACCCCAACAACGGTAATTTTAAAATCATGTATCTGTTGCCGCAAAACAAAAGCGGCACGTTGCAGATATTTAATATAACAGGAAAAGAAATTTACCACCAAAACTTGCCGCTATGGAGTACGCTGCAATATATTTCATTGCCCAAAATTGCAGATGGAGTGTATCAGTGCACCATCACAAGCAACAACCAAAGGGTAAATAAAAAGTTGGTGGTGGTGAGGGAGTGAGTAGATAAATATTTTTTTTAAAATGCAAAGCCAAAACTTCAAACCCGATTATGCAGGGCAAACACCACATGGTACACTACCCAAAGCAGGAATAGACATGACCAACATGATAGCAACCATTGGCGATGCAAACCTGAATGAGTTTGAAAAACTGAACACAGGCATTGTAGCAAAAAGCAGCATATTAACTGTTAAGAGGAGTAAATTTACAAACATTGGTTATGATATGTTTTACACAGAGCCATACAGAGGCACGGCAATGGTAAGTGTGGGAATGCCAACAGGCGATATACACACAGGAAGTCTTACCGTGTTACCCGAAGCAATAACTTACAACACAGTTGATAATTGTTACAGGGGGATTTACGTTAATAAATCTGCATTGTATGCCGATTACATTCATATTTTGAATGTAACGCAGGGTGTTTACGGGACAAATATTGGTTTTCAACAGTCGGCAACGGTTTCAAATTCTGTAATTACAGCAAGAAGTAATGGATTGGCTTTTGTTTTAAATCCTTTTGCCAAAGCCGTTTATTTAGCCTCAAATGAGATTACCATAAACGGAGTAAATAATCCTAATTCACCCATACAGCCGGCATGGTACGGAATACAAATGCGCGAAAACAATGTGTTTGCAACCGTGCGTTATAATGCAACAAATAACATCATACATTTGAATAACGGCACTTACGGCATTTATTCAGGAATGTTGAACAGAGCAAATATTAAATTTAACAACATACGCATTACAGGAAACGGTTACGGCATAAATGCGCAATCCAACCTTTCTGCAAGCGTAAGCTGCAACACCATTAACGGAAATTACACCGCAGGGTTAAGCAACTCGTACGGAATAAGCATTGGAAATTTAAGCATAAATACTTCCCTCTATTGCAACAGCGTAGATTCACTTTACAGAGGAATTTCTTTTGGCGGCATTAACCCAAGCACGTACTTAAAAGCTACGGAATTTCATCATCATTATAACGGATTGTATTTGAATAATTCTGCTGTTATCAGTTCACAAACTCACTATGGCAACCGATGGAATAATGCCAATAATAGCTTTCAGGCTGAAAATGCAAATACAAACGGTTACCAATTATCTACTTTTTTTGTTGATTCAACATTAAGTAATATTTATAAACCTACTCATAATATAAGTGGATGGTTCTTACATCTTGATGGTAATACATTTTATTGTTATAATTCTTCTGTATGCGCTACACCGCCTTCGGCACTAACAGATTCGGCATTAAATGCATGATAGCCAACGGCACGTTAGAGTCTGTTGATTATGCTGAAGAAAGCAAAGCCATAGCAGAGGAATATTTATTTCGCCAGATAATGGAAGATTCCACGCTTATAGAGGCTGATTCCGCTTATGCAGCATTCATGGAAGAGAACATGGGCGAACCTGTGGAATATTTATACAATGCGGAAGAGTATATGAGGGCAGCTTACAGCTATGATACGGTTTATTCAAACTTAATTGATAGTTGTAAGTTACAAATCAAATTATTTACTGACAGCATAAATATGTACAGCAGTGGAACAGGAGTAGGCACTACTAATTCTGATTCATTAAAAACAACATGGTTTTATAAAGTTAATTTTTTAAACCAAACTATAAATAATATTAACTTAATTCGTGAAGCAATGCTGGCTGGAAATGCGGCAAATGCAAAACTCATTAATGAAATAGTTGTTCCCGATAATTTGCCACAGGAAAACACAAAATACATGAATAGCATTGAGGCGAATTATTTAGAGAGAGGGAACGATATTCAGTATATTGCAGATAATTTTTCAGGCATCTATTCAATAGCCTCACAGTGTCCGTATTCAGGCGGACCTGCTGTTGAAAAAGCCCGCTCTTTCATAGCATTGCTGAATGATACCATTGCTTACAATGATGACAATATATGTTTGCAAAGCGGCATTTACCGCTATGCAAATGATACAGTGAGAACTGTTGAAGAAAATAAAATAATCATACAGCCAAATCCTGCAAGCAATGAAGTAAGCATAATTCTGAAAGGTGAGTTTGAAGGTTTATGTAACATTCAAATCAAAAATGCAATGGGTGAAGAAATTTTATTCAGTCAAATGAATTGTGCGGAAAAACAAAGAATGGTAGATGTTTCTAATTTGGCACAAGGGGTTTACATTGTAAAAGTTAATGTAAATAATATTACTTTTTTAAATAGCAAATTAGTAATTGTAAGATGAAACTAAATTTCATTAATATAAGCAGAGTAATCAGCCTTTGGCTGATTACTCTGCTTGTTAATTCTGATTCTTTTTCACAAGGCTATAACCACACATGGCTTTTGGGTTATCATTATAACATCAGCAATCCGACTGATACAATGGCAAGAATGGATTTTAGCAGTTCTAATTATAACCTTATACATTATCAGAGAAAAATGCCGTTTGGTATTACGCAAGGGAATATAAGTGATGAAAACGGAAATTTCCTGATGAGCAGTAATGGAATATGGATAGCAAATAATGTAGGCGATACCATGCCTAATGGCACAGGATTAAATCCCGGAATGTATGCCAATATGGCTAAACCTTTTGGGGCAAATATAATAAATGCAAATATTATTTTACCCATGCCTGATGATACCAATAAGTTTGTTTTGTTTCATAAGACATTGGATGATGTGTTTGGTTATTGTCCTACCATTTTTTATACGGTAATAGATAAAACACTTGATAACGGAAAAGGGGATGTAATAAGTAAAAACAATGTCGCTCTTTCAGGTTCATTTGGGCATGGCATGGCAGCCTGCAAACATGGCAACGGAAGGGATTGGTGGGTAGTTGCTTTCAGCGACAAGGCAGATACCATTTATAAATTTCTTTTAACCCCAAACAATGTTCAGTATGCAGGATTTCAAAAACTGAATGTTCCTGTTTATGGACCCTGGGCTGGACAGCCTGTTTTTTCACCTGACGGAAGTAAGTTTGCTTACAGAAATGCACTTTCAGTTATTAATACATGGTATCAGGATTTGCGGTTATTTCATTTTGACAGGTGTGATGGTTCGTTTTCATTAGATACTGTAATGGATTATAGTGATGATTATTTAGGATATGGAATGTCTTTTTCTTCCAATTCAAGATTCCTTTATTTTGATTCATACCTGCATTTATTTCAGTTAGACACCGATTCATTAACTGCTCAAAACAGTTTAGAAATAGTTGCCGTTAATGATACATTTATATCGGCAGCAGGAATATATACAAATTTTTATTCCATGTATTTAGCTGCCAATGGAAAAATTTATATTACATCAACAAGCAGCGTTATACACTTGCATGAAATGGATTACCCTGACAGTGCAGGCATAGCCTGTAACGTTAATTTACATAATATCCAACTTCCTTGTTTAAATGTTGGTACTGTTCCTGTACATCCAAATTATTATTTAGGTAGAAAAATAGGAAGCCCATGTGATACCATACCAACAGGGTTTGAAGAAAAAGAACATGATTTTAAATTTTCTGTTTCGCCAAATCCTAATAACGGTAATTTTAAAATCATGTATTTATTGCCTCAAAACAAGGCAGGTAAATTAGAAATATTTGATATAAACGGTAGAGCCGTTTATACTCAAAACTTGCCTCAATGGAGTACATTGCAATTTATTTCATTGCCAAAAATTGCTAATGGCATTTATGCCGTCAAAATAAATTCAGATAATTTAAGTATAACTAAAAAACTCATCATTCATCATGAATAATTTTTTAAATCAAACGATAAATAATATCACCATTCAAAGAGAGGCAACATTAAATGATAATTTGAATGAAGCTGAATTACAAAACGAGTATGTTGTAAATGGAGAGTTGCCTGAGATAAATACAGCTTACATCAATGAAATTGAAATTGAGTATTTGGAAAGAGGTTATGATATGCAATATCTGATTGATAATTATTCTGGAATATTAGCCATAGCAAGCCAGTGTCCCTTTGCTGGTGGAAGTGCTGTTGAACGAGCAAGAAGTTATGTAGCTTTAATTAATGATTCGGTTTATTATGATGATTTGAATACATGCTTGCAGAGTGGAATTTATAGAATGGCAAATGTAGATTCAGAAAAAACCAACAATTCCAATTCAATAATAATAAAGCCAAATCCTGCTAATGATAAGGTGGAAGTTCTACTCAATGGAGATTTTGGAGATGGATTATGCAAAATTGAAATCAGAAACTCAAT
>LNBX01000011.1 GCA_001567275.1 Bacteroidetes bacterium OLB10 | reverse complement strand
TCCATTTTTAAGGAAAGGAGTTATTGTACATATTCATGACATATATCTTCCTTATGATTATCCGCAATTTATGTTTGATAGATTTTATAACGAGCAGTATATGCTTGCGGCATTTATTTTAGCAAATCCCGAGAAGTTCAAAACTATTTTGCCAAATTATTTTATAAGTGAGGATGCAGAACTGGCAAAGATTATTTTACCTATGTGGAATCATCCGAATTTGACTAATGTAGAAAAACACGGTGGTTCATTCTGGTTACAGATAAATTAAGCCCATGCTAAAAGCAAGCACTGTTGCAGCATTGGCAGCAGCAGTGCCATAAATGAGTTCAATATAAATACTGATGACAAATTCGCTTTATGCTGCCTGTTTTCAGGGATAATTTCGGCTACACAATTGTTCATCAGCAAATACAAACCTGCAATAAACACAATTGAAATCAGCATACTCTGAGGGATAACTTTATCGGGATTTTTTATTTCTCTTTGAAAGTTGCCTCAGCCATTTAAAAAACTTTGTGCTAAAGTAACATTCCAAACATTCAAACTACATAACCATAGGTTTTATAATCAAAAATGAGGTGCAGCAACCATTAAGAAAACTCTGTCATGACCAAATATTTAATAATTTTACACAGTATTTTTAAACTGAATAACATACAAAAGTTATGAGTAAGATAATTATCAACCGGCTGGATTATGCGCGTATTAAGAAAAGCATCAATGATGCCAAGCAATTCAGATCCATCAGTAATGACGAAGCAGAAAAACTGTTAAAAGAACTTGACTCAGCCAAAATTGTGGAACCCGAAGCCATTCCATCCAATGTGGTGACAATGAATTCCATTGTGAAGTTGAGTTTTCAGAATAATAACAAGCAAATTCAGTTTCAGATTGTATATCCTGAGCAGGCGAATGTAAAAGAGAATAAAATATCCATTTTTTCGCCAATTGCAACTGCTCTTATAGGTTATAAGGTGAATGATGAAATTGAATGGATTGTTCCGGCAGGACTAACAAAATCAGGATTGATGAAATCATTTATCAACCCGAAGCTGCAGGCGACTATGATCTTTAAATATACTTTTGCCCGATAAAAATCAATATGGCAGATATTTCTTTTACCAATCTCAAAAATGCATTTGCCTACAAAAGCGATGCAGAACTGAATCATGCTTACAGACTGTTTCAGCTCATCAGCAATAATTTTCTGGTAAGCATAGCTCCCGGAATTACCAACTTTGCGCTTAAACTTCATTTGCCTGTAAAGCCACTTATACGTGCAACTATCTACAAACATTTCTGCGGTGGCGAAACCATTGAACAGTGTAATGCAACCATTGCAAAATTGGGAAAATACGGTGTGGGCTCCATTCTAGATTATTCGGTTGAGGGACATGTGAGCGATGCTGACTTTGATAACAATTGCGAGGAAATTGTAAGAACGGTATTGCGTGCAGTAGGAGATAAAAATATTCCTTTTTCGGTATTTAAACCTACAGGTATTGGTCGCACAGCTTTGCTTGAAAAAGTGAGTAGCAAAATCACACTCAGTGCAGACGAGCAGGCAGAATTTGAAAGGCTGAAAGGCAGAGTAAGAAAAATTTGCAGTACTGCTTCTGAAAAAAATGTACGGCTGTTTGTTGATGCCGAAGAGAGTTGGATTCAACAAGCCATTGATGATATGGTGGATGAAATGATGGAAGAATTTAATAAAAAGCAAACTATCATTTTTAATACAGTACAGCTATATCGTCACGACAGGGTTGCTTTTATGAAAGAAAATATTGCCAAAGCACGCAGCCGTGGTTATAAAGTTGGATACAAACTGGTGCGTGGAGCTTATATGGAAAAGGAACGTGACCGCGCTGCGCAAAAAGGTTATCCATCACCCATTCAGCCCGACAAAGCCGCTACAGACAGAGATTATAATGCAGCACTGAAACTTTGTGTTGAGAATCTGGATATGCTTTCTGTATGTGCCGGTACACACAACGAAGAAAGCAGCAGATATCTGACTCAACTGTTGGATGAACATAAAATTGCACGTAACGACCAACGCGTATGGTTCTCACAGTTGTTGGGAATGAGTGATCATATCAGCTTTAATCTTGCACATGAAGGTTATTGTGTGTGTAAATATGTTCCTTACGGTCCTGTTGTTTCTGTATTGCCTTACTTGTTCAGACGTGCAGCTGAAAATACCAGTATCAGCGGGCAAATGGGTCGCGAGTTGAAAATGATAGCACAGGAAAAAGCCCGTAGAAAAAAAGAAAAATCATAACAAATCATCATACTGAGCAATATCAATTTCAGGCATCAGTTTTTCTTTTTTGAGAAGATGATTTACAAAATGTCTGGATAGGTAAGGGGAGAGCATTACTCCTTTAGTACCAAGACCATTAAATATTCCTACATTCGGAATGCCGGAACGCATGCCTGCAAAAGGTCTTCTTGCTTTAACACTCGGACGCACCGATGCCTGATGACCTGTAATTTCAAAAGGAACACGAATCAGCTCCTTCAACTGCCGGGATAGCTTTTCCCTTGCTGCTTCAGTAGGAATGTTATTTAATTCTTTCCATTCATAGGTGGATCCGGCTTTGAAATAATGATTGCCGATGGGCAGCACAAAAACACTTTTGTTGATAATATAATCCTGTGGCAAAAGTTCACTGTGTATGGTCAGCACTTCACCCTTGGAAGGCTGAAAAGGGAGATGCCTGAAATAAGGATTCGACTGAGCAGCTATACCTTCACAGAAAATGATGTTTTTTGATTCAATGTCACCGTACCTGATAGTATCACTTACTTGTAAATGTTTAAAATCAAAAACCGCGTCCTTCAGCGAACCGTTCTGAACAAAATAACTGCGTAAATGCGCAAGCAGTTCTTTTAGGTCAACATAACCTGAAGGTTTTAGTTCGACAGCACCATAAGGACAATTCAGTTCGCTGAAGCTGTCAGGAGCGTGAAAACGCGCAATATATTTTCCTGTGTCGGCATGTGATTTACGCATCTGCCATTCGTTATATACTTTTACCGAGTCAGGGATTTCAAGTACAGATAGCTGATGTATAAAATCAGTATTGAAAAATTTTCCAATTGAAGAATAAAAATCTTCTGCACAGGGAATTAATTCGTCAGCCATCCAGGTGCGTACTATTCTTCTGCCTGTGATGGGAAGATAAACTCCTGCAGCCACCTGCGATGAGGTTGTAGCATCAAAATGATCAATGATTAAAACACTGCAACCTTCCTGCATGAGGTTCCATGCTAATATACTGCCGGCCAAACCTTGCCCAACTATTATAAAATCTTTCACTTGTTTTACCGCTTAATGCAGCAAACTTAAGAGGAAAAAGATTGCGGAAAAATTAATTGTCTCCTCCGATACGTTTTTGTTCCTGCTCGCTGCCTGTTGAGCGCTGTTTAATACTTTTCATTTGTTTGTTCCCGAAACGCCAGGTAAGTGATGCTCTGAACTGTTGGCTTTCCCATTCGCCCCATACACGTGTTACAATGCCTGCATAGGTGTTGTAAGCTTTCCAGGGTGCGGTATGAAAAATATCAGTGTACGCTAATTTTACATTTATTCTGTCATTCAGGAAACGTTTTTGCAGTCCTAAATCAAGAGAACCCTGACCATCGTTTTTGTAAGCACCGCCCCACACATCGCCTGAATTGTACCATCCTGAAATTTCAAATGAAAAAGAAGCCGGGAGCTTAAAAGTAAGCTGTCCATAAAGATTGTATGCAATGAAATCGGTATTAATGGTTTTGTTCTCGCCAAAATCTGCTTTATAACGCTGGTCATAAACGCCCGTGTTGATATAAACACTTAACCACTTCATCGGTTGCAGGGATGCAGTGATGTCGAGACTCAACACATCTTCAGTAGCCAGGTTGCGCGGCATCAGAAAACTTTTTCCACCTGGAATAGTATCTGTAATCTGTGCAAAATAATCACGTGTATGGCTGTATGCAGCGCTTGTAGTTATCATGTATTTAAAAGAATGCGACAACTCAATTTTATCGGAGTACTGTGGATTGAGAAAAGGATTGCCTTTGCTGTAGCTCAGTTCGTCAAGTTTGTATTCAAAAGGATTGAGTTCTCTGTAATTAGGTCTGTCAATACGGCTGCTGTAAATCAGACTCAGCGAATTATTCTTGTTGACTGTATAAGTTAATCCCATGCTTGGAAATACATCCGTATAGGAGCGTTTTACATTCTTATTCTGATTTTGGGTATCAGCAATCAAATCTCCTTCGCTGTTGGTGTTTTCAACTCTCACTCCGGCCTGCACATCCAGTTTATTATATGTGTGCTGATAGTTCAGATATACGGCATTTACATTTTCAAGATATTTAAAACGACTGCTTCGTGTTGTGTCTAAAGTATAAACAGGTCCTTCGATGTTGAAGAAATTAAAAATGTTGTCAGTATGAACCATAGCAACTTTATAACCTAGTCCCAACTTACCATTCCACAATTTCTGTGAATAATCAGACTTAAGAGAATAAATCTGAATTGTTACAGGTGCTTTTGATGAGTAATAAGCAGATGAAAGTTGCGTTTGTTCATCAGGTGTCATATACACATTGGGGAGATAGGAGTTTCGTGAACCGTGATAGTAACCGAAATCAAAGTCAGTGGTAAGGTCGTGACCTGAAGTATCAGCAAAATGATGATTCAGATTTGCGTTGAAGTTATTGTTGATGGAAGTTACTTTTTGATTGGAGATAAGTACGCTGTCTTCATTCCCGCTGAAGAAATTGCTGATGTGATTTTGATTTTCTTTCGTGCCTGAATAGTCGCTGTATGAACCTCCGAGTATCACACCAATTGTATTTTTAGCGTTCAGGTTACAATCGGCACCTGCTTTGTAGTTATGGCTAATTCCATCATTGGTGCTCAGAGAAGACTGATTGTAAATATAAGGTTGTTGTTCTCTGTAAAGGTTAAACTCATTATAGCGCTTGCCGATGTTATTGCTGTAAGTAGAATAAAAATTAAACTTTCTGTTACGGTTATTCAGTGATAAAGCTGTGTTGTATTTTGAATATTTTCCTATTGCATATCCTGCTGTGATGCTGCCATTGGTTCCATAGTTTTTATTTTTTTTCAGTTTAATATTGATAATACCTGCAGTGCCTTCAGCATCATACTTGGAAGAAGGATTTGAGATGAGCTCAATAGATTCCACATCGGTGCTTTGTATGGATTTCAAATAGTCGGCAAGCTCAGTTTCCGACATGTGCACTGAGCGGCCATCAATCTGCACCAGCACACCACCGCGTCCCTTGAGCATGATGTTATCGTTGTTGTCAACTACCACTCCCGGAGCTTTTTTCAATACTTCGTAAGCAGTACTCCCGGTAGAGTTGATGCTGTTTTCTACATTAAAAACAGTTTTGTCGGCCTTTACTTCGACCAATGGTTTAATCCCTGTAATTTCTGCCTGTTTCAGAGTTGTAGAAGAAGCTTTCAGTTGAATAACCGGTAATTCTTTAACAGCAGTTTCAGTCGTATGAAATGCAGCGCTCTTATAATTTTCGAAACCAAGAAACGATGCTTTAAGGAAATAATCGCCTGATTTAATATGATCAAAAATGTAATTACCGCCTGCATCGGCCACTGCTGCTTTCACTAATGACGAATCAGGAAGCTGCCGTAACTCGAGCACAGAACCTGTAAGTGGCTCATTGTTGTTGTCGGTAATTTTACCTTTAATGGATTGCGCATGCAACTGAGCAGTGGTGAGAAAGCAACAGAACACTGTTGTCATAATATAATAACGCAAATTCATAATGTCAGGATTTGATGCGGCTAAATAAGATAAAATGCAAAGTGTTTTTACTTTATTAAATGTTAAAATAAAACAACCTTTAACATATTCATTTAAACTATCAATTTAATAATGATAGAAATGATTAAATACATAGTTATTAGCTAAACATATTTTTTTAGCATCGGTACAAGCAGGACTGTTAAACAACTTTCAAGAACGGTTAATAAAATTCTTTTCAGAAATATTTTATTTCTTAAATAATTGGTTACATTTACCTGCACAAAAGCATAATGAAAATAAATATGAAAACACTCACTAATTTTATTCGTAAGACTTGTTTGTTGGCAGTTCTGGTCTTCACAAGTTATGTATCTGATGCAACACACCTTTACGGTGGTGAAATTACCTGGCAATGTCTTGGCAATGGTAAGTTTCAGTTTACTCTTAAAGTTTACAGAGATTGTATGGGGATGCCCTTTGTTCCACCTTCTCAAATTTCTGTATACGGAAATCCTAATCTGACATCCATTCCTATTAATCCTGCATTAACTGTGATTAATGACTTAAGCCCCGCAAACTGTGGCTTTACTTGCAATAATCCTCAATCGGGAAGCGTGCAGGAATACATTATGAAAACCGATCCTGTTATACTTTCAGGTACACCTCCTGCATCAGGCTGGACTTTTGCGTTTGATGACTGCTGTCGTAATTATTGCATCAATTTAAATTCTCAGGGAGCAGGTTCCACCATCCGCTCTGTCATGTATCCACTTAACGGAAATAATACCAATCCTTGTTATGATTCATCTCCATTTTTTGCAGAACGGCCTTATAATTTTTTGTGCATTGGATATCCATTTACTTATAATAGCAATGCAATAGATGTAGATGGTGATTCATTGGTTTATTCATGGGATTATTGTGTCGATCAGCCAAACGCTTTGCCTCCGGCAAATTTTTATGCAAGTAATCTGTTGTTCAGTTCGCCTTATACTGTGCAAAGTCCTATTCCCGGAAATCCGGTACTGAACCCAACTTCCGGTGTGTTGAATTTTTTTGTTGATACGGCCAATGCAGTTATTGGAAATGTTGCCTGCTGTATGAAAATTACTGCATACCGTTGCGGAATTAAAATTGCAGAGGTATATCGCGATTGCAGTTTTACTCTGGTAAATAATTGTTTTGTTGCACCTGCTCCTGCTATCAATCATCCTCCAATTTATAATCTGCCATTTGCAGGAAACACTTCTGCAGACACCTTGGTGGTTGCCGGTGATACAGTCAGATTTACTCTGAGCTTTGTAGATTTGGAACAAAACATAGGAACAACTCCTACTCAAAATGTCATACTGAACGCAAGTGGTACTTATTTTGGTACCGACTTTGTCATAGATACTGCAGGATGCCCTTCACCACCTTGTGCCACACTCAATAAAACATTGCCTGCATCTGCGCCTATTTCCAACAGTGTCACGTTTGAATGGGTGCCGAACTGTACACTTATCAATTTTAATACATGCACGAGCAGTCCTGAAAACACCTATTATTTTGTTTTTGATGCAAAAGATGATTTTTGTCCTGCTCCTGCACATGCTTATCTCACGGCAAGTATTACTGTGACCGGACCATTGATTCAGCAATCCAATGACACACTGTTTGTAAGTTATGCTTCAGCAATTGCATATCAGTGGTATAATGGTGGCAATCTGATACCGGGAGCCACCAATTCATATTATGTTGTTTCTATTCCGGGAATGTACTCCTGCCAGATTGAAACTGCTTCCGGTTGTACCATAAGTCAGCGACCTTTGTTGGTTAACACAGTGGGGATTGGCGAAGTTGATGTCCCCATTTCTATAGTTGCAGTACCAAATCCTGCTACTGATCAATTAACTATCACTATAAATTCTCCTCAACAACAATCAGCAATGCTTGATTTGATTGACGTGACTGGAAGAACAGTTTATAGTGAAAAATTGTATGTAACGAAAGGTAAGAACAATTTAGAACGCAACGTACAATCGTTTTCAAGAGGAGTTTATACGCTCAGGTTGTCATCAAAGCATGGCGAACTACATGAAAAATTCGTATTACAGTAAAGAAGTTAATAACGGAACACAACTGTCCGGAGAATAGTTGTGTTCTGTTATTAAAAATGTACAATTAAAAGCTAAATTGAAATAATTTAAGATAAGCTGAGTGCGTAATTGTATGTGCTTTGTGTTCTTTAATCTTTTTTACGCTTCTGCTTTTTACCTTCTTTAGGCTCATCTTTTTTTACATCTGATTTTTGTGAATCATCCTTGGTATAGGCAACAAGGGCTAATTGCGTGTTGCTGTTGTTGATGGCAATACGGTAAAAGTCTCCAATACTTTTGCTGAAGTCTGCAATTTCTGTCCAGCCGGTTTCAGGCTTACTTTTATCATACATCAATAATTTTCCATCTGTTCCGCAAAGTATTCTTCCGTCAGCAGTCCAGGCATAATCTTCAACACCTTTGGGCAACTGACATACACCACCAATAAGACCTGAGTTTAAAGAAAATGACATCATCATATAACCATTGGTATCTGCTTTTTCCACGTAACTTATTTCATTATCACCATCAGGAATAACTGCAATGCAACGTCCAACATTTTTTGCAAGAGGTATAAACTGTTCTCCCGGCAATTCATAGATATTCAAATCCATTTGGTTGTTATTCAGTTCGGCAATAGCTACTGTAGAATCATTAATACGACAGTAGTAGGCCGCAGAATCTTCATTGCCTAACAGTTGCTCTTCGTTGGTGCCATCCATCAGAATTTTATAATAACGTTGTCCTTTGTCGGCATCAACTCTTATGATGGTAAAAGCCAGTTCATCTGCAGTTATTCGAGGAGAAAATTCACTCTCCGGAGTATTGGTCAGTTGGGTGATGGAAGTATCATTACTGTCATAAACATAAATATCACTTTGAATGGTATCGTGATAAGCTACAAAATATACCTTGCTTCCGTCTTTCGAAAAGGATGGTTGATTGTCGTAACCTTTTCGGTGTGTGATATTCTTTGGATCTGAAAAATAAATTTTACCGTCATTGGCTATGTTCATATTCACCAAAAAAATGTCGGTAGAAGGAAGCTGGGCACATAGTGCTGAAGTAATAAGCAGCATTGCAGCCGCTAAAAGTTGTTTTTTCATTATTGTGTTTTTTTAGTTATATCAAATGATGTATTGTTTCTTGTAAGGTTAACTGAGATATCGGCACTGTCGCTTGCACTTCGTTCATAAACACGCAGTCGTATTTCAGATTTTTCATCCAAAAATAAAACTTTTACCGAATCCGGCCTGAAGTTAATCTGAATGTTACGCGTGAGGGTTTTGTTGAAAATGCCCATGCGCCTGATGATTTTATAGGTGGCTTCAGTATTCTTTTGTTCAATCATTCCATGTTCTTTCTCCAGATAATAATCACCGGTAAGATGCAACTCACCGGCATGTGATGCATTCAGGTGACCCAGCGTCATGATAGTAATAAGGCGCGAAGGAGATATTACAAACAGAGGCAGTGTAAGTAAAAAAACGGATGCATAAATTTTAAGCGCCAATGCAAAATTGTTGCGAACAATACAGGCAAAAAGTAAAATACCTGTGTAAACAGTAAAGGAAAAAATTAATGAAACATATACCGGATGGTTATGTCTTAAAAACAAAAATACAGCAGTAACAGCCAATGCTGCATGTATTGTGAGGACTCCATAACCCAACCATTTTGGAAGTCGAGAGCTGAAAATGAGTAAAACGATGGCAGCTACAAAGCATAATACCAAAGCAATGATCAAAAAATTGAGAAGGAGATTTTCCATTGCTACCTATTAATTTCAGGCTAAAAATAGCCAAACTGCAGGACGTTTATTCAGATTAGGTTTATGTTTTTTCCACTCTGAAATACGACAGGTTTTTATATACTGGTTTTCAGAATTCAGGTCTGCAGCAATGCAAAGTTTTGTTTGTGATGAAAGTGCTGCAAGCATATCTTCAAACAGTGCATTGTTGCGGTAGGGTGTTTCAATAAAAATCTGTGTCTGTTTTTTCAGAGCGGATTCTTTTTCTGCCTTACGCAAAGCAGCGATTCTCTCATCGCGGTCTTTTGGCAGATATCCGCCAAAGGCAAACTGTTGCCCATTGAGGCCACTGGCCATCAGAGCAAGCAGTAGTGACGATGGTCCGGTGAGTGGTACAACTTTAATATTCTGGCGATGAGCTTCGGCCACTATCAACGATCCGGGATCTGCCACGGCAGGGCATCCTGCTTCACTCAGCAAACCGGTATTTTTTCCATTCAGCAAAGGCACAAAAAAAGATTGCTCGAAAACATTTCCTGCGTGTTTGTTCAGTTCAAAAATGGTAAGTTGTTGTTGCGGAATAGTGATGTTACATTGTTTAAGAAAATGCCGTGCTGTTTTTTCATTCTCGGCTATGAATACATCAAGTGAGCGAATGATGTTCAGTACATTTTCCGGCAACGACCAGGCAACAGATTCCTGCGAAATGGTTGCAGGAATGAGATATAATATTCCGGCAGAGGCTGACTCAGACAAGATTCAGAGAAGAAGAAATTTTCAGTTTGTCCACTATACGCTGACAGGCATCATCGAGAAGATAATATACATTTTCAAAATCACCGGTATTGCCATAATAGGGGTCAGGTACTTCCTTTTTTCCCAGTCCTGCAAAATCAAGTATCAGACTGATACGTGACTCTTCGCCTTTATCAGCATACTCCAGCAAGTTTTCGAAATTGGATTTATCCATTGCCAGAATATAATCAAACTTATGTATGTCAGATTTGGTAATGCAACGTGCACGCTGATAGGTAATATCAATTCCGTGTTTGCCGGCAGTATTTACCGAGCGTTTGTCGGGCATAGAGCCTGTGTGATAATTCAGCAGTCCTGCAGAGTCAACATGTGCATCAATCCCTGCCTGCTGAAGTTTGTGTTTCATAATTCCTTCGGCAAGTGGTGAGCGGCAAATGTTGCCCAAACATACCATCAGAATTTTCACCTCAGTTCTTATGATTTAAGTTGATACGTTTTTGCAGGTCGGCAATGTAGCCTTTAAACTTCTTATCAGTTTCCATCAGATTGTTTACCGTACGGCAGGCATGCAATACTGTTGCATGGTCTTTGCCGCCACAGTGTGCTCCAATAGCTGACAGGGATGACTTGGTAAGAGTTTTTGAAAAGTACATAGCCAACTGACGCGCCTGAACAACTTCGCGCTTGCGTGTTTTGGATTTTAATGTTTCGAGAGGTAATTCAAAATAATCGCAAACGATTTTCTGTATGTAGTCTATAGAAATTTCGTGAACAGTATTTTTCACAAACTTGTCAATCATTTGTTTGGCAAGTTCAAGTGTGATTGGCTTCTTGTTCAGCGAAGTCTGAGCCATGATAGAAATCAATGCTCCTTCCAGTTCGCGCACGTTTGACTGTATGCTGTAAGCAATGTATTCAACAATATCGGTTGGAAGCTCAATACCGTCAATATACATTTTCTTTCTCAGAATTGCTATGCGTGTTTCCAGATCGGGAGATTGCAAATCGGCAGAAAGTCCCCATTTGAATCGGGAGAGCAGTCGTTGCTCTATACCCGAAAGATCTACAGGAGCTTTGTCGGATGTAAGGATAATCTGTTTGTTGTTCTGATGCAGGTGATTGAAGATATGGAAAAATACATCCTGTGTTTTTTCTTTTCCTGCCCAGAAATGAATGTCGTCAATAATCAACACATCCATCATCTGATAAAAATGTGCGAAATCATTTTGTGAGTTGTTGCGCACCGATTCTATGAACTGATTCATAAAACGGTCAGCCGGAACATACAGCACAGTTTTGTTAGGGAAATTGTTTTTTATTTCAATTCCTATTGCATGAGCAAGATGTGTTTTTCCAAGTCCTGTGCCTCCGTATAAAAACAGAGGGTTGAAAGATGTTCCTCCCGGTTTGCTAGCAACAGCATATCCAGCCGAGCGTGCCAAACGGTTGCAATCACCTTCAATAAAGTTTTCGAATGAATAACTTGGATTCAGTTGCGAGTCAACATCAATTTTTTTAAGACCCGGAACAATAAACGGATTTTTTATAGTTGCATTCAGGCTCACCGGCATTGACACCTGAGGATTTTTCAGATTGCCGGTTCCCTTTGCAGGAAGTTTCACCGAATAAGGTTTGGAGCTGTTCATATTATTCTCCATCAGAATGGAGTATTCCAAACGACCATCTGCGCCTAATTCTTTTTTAATGCTTTTGCGCAGCAGTTGAATATAATGTTCTTCAAGCCATTCATAAACGAACTGGCTTGGTACTTCAATGGTCAGAATACTTTTCTCTAATTTGAGTGGTTTAATAGGCTCAAACCATGTTTTAAAATTTTGTGGGCTGACATTATCGCGTATAAGCTTTAAGCAATTTTCCCACACTTTCTCAACATTTTTATCTGTCTGTTTCAATCCAATTTTTTATTAAAATAGTTAAGTATTGGTTCTCTTAAAATTTGGTTTTTAAAAATAGTAGTTAAATTTCAATCTTGCAAACTCTTTTTAAAATTAAATTTTTTGATGGTTCTCTTTTTCGTGGCGCAAATGTGGTTAATTATTTCTTGAAAAAAAAATTAAATAACATTTGCAAAATTCAAAACTTTTAACGTGGTACCTTCCGCTGTTAATGTACGACTTTTTTTGTTAACAAAAAAAATCTATTCTGCCTAATTTTATTCCTGCCCAACCTACCTGCGCCACCAATACATCTTTATTATCTCTGTTTTTGTAGATATATGGTTTATTAATAAATGTATGCGTGTGTCCTCCAATGATTAAATCAATATTTAAAGATTTCTTTGCCAGTATTTCATCACTCACTTTATTGTCCTTGTATTTATATCCCAGGTGTGAAAGACAAATTATTAAATCACATTTTTTCTGTGTATTTAAGATGATGCGTTGTGGTAGCTGCAAGTTCAAGAGGGTCGTTATACACAGTGTCGCCATACATTTTTTTATCAACGAGACCTTTCAGCTCAATTCCAAGACCGAAAACGCCAATGCGTACTCCCTGCTTATCGAAAACTTTGTATGGAATAGTTTTCCCCGCCATAGATGTTTTGTCAAAATTGTAGTTGCTGCAAATCAGAGGGAAATTTGCATTTTTCATTTGCGCTGCCAATCCATCCACACCACGATCAAAGTCATGATTGCCAATGGTGCCTGCATCGTATCCCATCTGCGACATTAGTTTCATTTCTATTTCGCCACCGTAAAAATTAAAGTAGGGAGTGCCCTGAAAAATATCACCAGCGTCAAATAATAACACATTAGGTTCACGATTACGAATGTCATTAATAATAGCAGCACGTTGAGCCACCCCTCCAAGTCCAGGATATCGCGGGTCATTAGCAGGAAAAGGATCAATGTGGCTATGCACGTCATTGGTGTGAAGAATAGTAATTTTGGTTATCTGACGTTTTGCCAGAGCAATTTGAGGAAATCCTGCAAGACTAATACCTGCAGCACCCACTGCAAATGTTTTAAGAAAATCTCTTCTATTCGACATGTATTATCCTCCCTTCAATTTTTGCTTTTAATGTTTCACCTCTTTTATTTCTCTCTTCAAATTCTTTTATAATCAGATCTCTGATTTTTAATCCTGTATTTACGACACCAAGGTTCTCACTTAAAAAACAAAAATTATCTCCTCCGTTGGCAAGATAATCGGATGTTACCACTACATAATTTTTGTTCCTGCTAAATGGCACACCTTTAATGAAAACATCTGAAGCAATACTGTCATTCGTTTTCATTTGAAGACCTGAAACAGGCATTCCGCCTTTTTGCGCAATGAAGTTTAAGAGTTTTTCTGTGGTTTCGCCTGAAAGTGTAAGTACAACAGCTTCGTTGTCAAATGGCATCAGGGTGTAAATATTGCCCACTGTAATTTCGCCTTTTGGCAGAGAAGCACGAAGCCCTCCGTTATTCATAAAACAAAAATCAACGGGTTGTTTTTTTTCAGAGTAAACAGCGTTCACCTGAAGAAGTGTAGCATCCGTTGTAATATTTCCAAGTAAACCTTCAGGAGTATTCTTCACCATGTCCATATCGCTGATTATTATAACACGGTTCATCAGTGAATCAATCTTAACTTTGTAAGGAGCGTAAAGCTTTAGTATGGACGAATCAACTGCTGTATATCCGGGCTTGTTGAGAGGATAAACTGTTGTTTCTTTATTTACTATAGTGGATGTTTTACATGCAACAACCAAAAATATAAGAATAAAATATCTCTTAATAATAGTAAACATTTGGTCCGGTGGTAAATTCAGATGCTAAAAGTATAGAATAGTATCTTCTGAAAAAATATTCTGAAAAAATATTTTTTTGAAAAAAAACTTGACTTCTTCTTAAAGAATTGATATGCTATGGCCGTGTATAATTTAACAGTAGGTTATTTATACATAATATACAATGTGTTTCTTTGTATTTTATTTCAGATATGATTGAAAAAAGTATTTCGGTAAGAGTTCGTTATGCCGAGACCGACAGGATGGGTTATGTTTACTATGGCAATTATGCTGTTTATTTTGAAGTTGCACGTGTGGAAATGCTTCGCGAACTGGGGTTATCTTATAAGCAACTTGAAGACAGTGGAATCATTTTACCGGTAATGGATTATTCCATTCAGTTTAAAAAACCTGCTTTTTACGATGACGTGCTGACGATAAAAACCTACATTCGTAAAAAGCCTACTGCACGAATTGTTTTTGATTACGAAACTTTAAATGAGGATGGTATATTACTGAATACAGCACAGGTGACTTTGGTTTTTGTAAACAAGGCAACAGGCAAACCCATGTTGCCTACAACAGAATTTAACGAAGTCTTCATTCCTTATTTCAGAGAAGAAAAATAAAGCTGAAATCTTTTTTATAGCTTTGGCATCCTTATAATCCAAACAATAACCGGTTATTATTTTTTAAATAAACACACAAGCTAAATACAAATGAAAAGAGCATACATTTTTCCGGGACAAGGTTCTCAATTCAGCGGCATGGGAAAGGAATTATATGAAACCTCTGCTGCTGCAAAAAATATTTTCGATAAAGCGAATGAAATAGCGGGATTCAGAATTACGGATATTATGTTTTCAGGAACTGACGAAGAACTGAAACAAACCAAGGTTACTCAGCCTGCCATTTTTATTCATTCGTGCGCAGTGGTAACTTCGCTTGGCGAAAACTTTAAACCTGATATGGTGGCAGGTCATTCTTTAGGGGAATTTTCATCACTGGTAGCCAACAAAACATTATCCTTTGAAGATGGTTTGAAATTAGTGATGGAACGTGCAATGGCCATGCAGCAGGCATGTGAAATGCAATCATCAACCATGGCAGCCATACTTGGACTTGATGATGCTGTTGTAGAATCAATCTGTAGTGAAGTGAATGATGTAGTAGTATGTGCCAATTACAATTGCCCGGGTCAGTTGGTTATCTCAGGTACAACTGAAGGTGTGAAAACAGCCTGCGAAAAACTTACTGCAGCAGGTGCAAGACGAGCTTTGTTACTTCCGGTAGGAGGAGCGTTTCACTCACCACTGATGGAGCCTGCACGACATCGTCTGGAGGCTGCTATCAAAAATACAAAGTTCAACACTCCTGTGTGCCCTGTTTATCAGAATGTGGATGCCATGCCTCACAGCAATCCTGACGAGATAAAAGAAAATCTGATATTACAACTTACTGCACCGGTACGCTGGACACAAAGTGTATTGCAGATGGTAAAAGATGGTGCTGGCGAATTTGTAGAGGCAGGGCCGGGAAAAGTTTTGCAGGGACTGGTCAAGAAGATTCACAAAGAAGCAGTGGTAATGAGTGCCTGATTTATTAGTAAAAAAAATTAAAATAAATATAATGGAAAAAGCAACAAACTATTCAAACCAAAACAAAGACCGTTATCTGGAAGAATTGCTGAATATACTCCGTATTCCTTCGGTAAGTGCCGATTCAAAACACAAGGATGATATGATTCGCACAGCAGAATTTATTAAAGCAAGTCTGGAGAAAGCCGGAGCAGATAAAATTGAAATTTGTCCTACCGGAGGGCATCCCATTGTGTATGCAGAAAAAATAATTGACCCAAAACTTCCAACTGTTTTGGTATATGGCCATTATGATGTTCAGCCTCCCGATCCACTCGAACTATGGGAATCACCCCCTTTTGAACCGATTATTAAGAAAACCGATTTGCATCCTGAAGGTGCTATTTATGCAAGAGGATCATGTGACGACAAAGGTCAGATGTATATGCATGTGAAAGCATTTGAAAGCATGATGCAGACAGGTACACTTCCCTGTAATGTAAAATTTATGATTGAGGGAGAAGAAGAAGTAGGATCATCCAATCTGGGAATATTTGTAAAAGCAAATAAAGAACGTTTGAAAGCAGATGTGGTTCTTATTTCTGATACATCCATGATTGCAAACGATATTCCTTCTATAGATGTTGGTTTGCGTGGTCTTGCTTATCTGCAGGTAGAAGTTACCGGACCTAACCGCGATTTGCACAGTGGTGTTTACGGTGGTGCTGTTGCCAATCCTGCTACTATACTTTGCAAAATGATTGCATCGCTGCACGATGAGAATAACCACGTTACCGTAAAAGGATTTTATGATGATGTGATGACAGTGAGTGATAAAGATCGTGCTGACCTTGCAAAAATTCCGTTTGATGAGAATGAGTATAAAAAGGATTTAGGTATAAAAGAAGTTTGGGGCGAGAAAGGTTATACAACCATAGAACGTACCAGCATCCGACCAACACTGGAAGTAAACGGAATTTGGGGAGGATATACAGGCGAAGGTGCAAAAACAGTATTGCCTTCCAAAGCCAATGCAAAAATTTCTATGCGTTTGGTACCCAACCAGAGTTCAGAAAAAATTGCAGAACTGTTTACCAAACATTTCAAAAGCATTGCACCAAACAATGTAACCGTAAAAGTTACTGCCGATCATGGTGGAGAGCCTGTAATTACTCCAACAGATTCAGTGCCATTTCAGGCAGCAAGTAAAGCAATGGAAAAAACTTTCGGAAAAAAACCAATTGCAACACGCAGTGGTGGCAGCATTCCTATTGTGGCATTATTTGAAAGAGAACTTGGAGTGAAATCGGTATTATTCGGATTTGGTCTGGACAGCGACAACCTGCATTCTCCAAACGAAAAGTATGGATTGTTTAATTTTTATAAAGGAATTGAAACCATTCCTTATTTCTTTCAATACTATACTGAATTAATGAAGTAAATAAAATAATATTTTAACTGATAAATGTTTTTATAAAATGAAAAGAACATTAATACTTACCGGATGTGCTGCATCTATCATTGCACTTATGGCGTTTAAGAATAAAGGTGATATAAACCGAACAGCTATGGCAGAACAAAAAACAAAATCAATTGATGAATCAAATTTTGACAAATCAGTAAAACCCGGAGATGATTTTTATGAATATGTCAATGGTAACTGGTTAAAAAAGAATCCTATTCCAAGTACTGAAACACGTTGGGGAAGTTTTAATATTCTGGCTGACTCAACCCGTCACAGGGTAAAATTGATTGTAGAAGAAGCATCTCGTGCCAAAGATGTTGAGAAAGGAAGTGCACAACAAAAAATCAGAGATTTCTATAATACTGCAATGGATACTGTTTCTATTGATAAAATGGGTGCTGAACCTCTTACACCATTAGTGAAACTGGTTTTATCATGCCAACGCAAGGAAGATTTGGTGAATGTTATTGCAGACTTCCACAGTTGGGTATTGGATGTTTTTTAATTTTATGTAGGACAGGATGATAAGAACAGCAAGGAGAATATTATTTTCTTATCACAGGGAGGATTAGGTTTGCCTGACAGAGATTACTATCTGAAAGATGATCCTGAAAGTAAAAACATCAGAGAAAAATATGTCAATCTGATTAACGATCAAATGCGACTGGCTAACATTGATTTCCCCGATGAATTTTCTTCCACTATTTTAAAAATTGAAACAGAACTGGCCAAGAATTCAAGGACAAGAGTGGCCTTGCGCGATCCGGAAGCAAATTATAATAAAATGCCACTTACTGAGTTTTTAGGTCTCGTTCCGTCATTGCCGCTTAAATTATATTTTACAAAATTCAATATTCAGGCAAAAGATGTAGTGGTTGGCCAACCGGAATTTTTTTAAATCACTGAATGAAATGTTCAGCAACTTTTCATTAAAAGAATTACAGGCATATCTCATCTGGCATCTTATAAATGAAAGAGCATCTACACTCAGTTCTGAATTTGTAAATAATGACTTCGCATTTTATGAGGGAGTGCTGAGTGGTGCTAAAGAAATGAAACCACGCTGGAAGCGGGTGTTAGGTGCCATGAATGGAACCATGGGCGAGTTGATAGGACAGTTATATGTGAAAAAATATTTTCCGCCTCAGGCAAAAGAGCGTGTAACCAAATTAGTGAATAATCTGATTGCAGCCTATAAGGAAAGAATCAAAACAAGAACCTGGATGGAAGAGCAGACTAAAAAAGCTGCAATTGAAAAATTGGATAAAGTGATGTTGAAACTGGCCTATCCTGATAAATGGAAAGATTTTTCAGCGCTGGAGGTGAAAACAGATTCTTATTATGAAAATGTGAACAGGGCTGAAACATTCTGGTTTAATTACAATTTGCATAAATTAGGTAAACCTGTTGACAGAACAGAGTGGGGCATGTCGCCACAAACGGTGAATGCTTACTACAATCCGGGAATGAATGAAATAGTTTTTCCGGCTGCTATAATGCAACCTCCTTTCTTCGACCCGAATGCTGATGATGCTGTAAACTATGGTGGAATGGGAGTAGTTATAGGACATGAACTCACTCATGGTTTTGACGATCAGGGTTCGCAGTATGATGCTGACGGTAATCTGAAAAACTGGTGGACAGAAGCTGATAAAGCCCGGTTTAAACAGAATACTGCTAAACTGGCAAAACAGTTTAACAGTTTTGCTGCAATAGACACTTTCCACATAAACGGTGAGTTGACTTTAGGAGAAAACATTGCAGATTTGGGCGGACTGATAATGGCTTATTCTGCATTGCAGAAAGTGAACATGCTTCAGCAGGCTGTGAGTGCTGGAGGCGGAAGCAATGGATTTACACCCGAACAACGTTTCTTTATCAATTATGCTCAGATATGGCGAAACAACATTCGTCCCGAAGAACTGAAAAAACGACTGAAGGTAGATCCACACAGTCCCGGAAAATTCAGAACAAACGGCCCATTGCCCAACATACCTGAATTTTACAAAGCATTTAATGTGACGAAGGAGAACAAAATGTATCTCCCACAGGAAGAACGGGCTGAAATCTGGTAAATACAGAAAGCTAAAAAATAAAACAGGCTGTCTCAAATAAAAATGAGGCAGCCTGTTTTGCTTTGTGAGTGCCCGAGAGGAGACTCGAACTCCTACAGGTTTTACCCCACAGGCTTCTGAGACCTGCGTGTCTACCAATTTCACCACCCGGGCAATACTATCAATGAACAAAGTTTTTGTGCCCGGGACGAGATTCGAACTCGTACACCTATTGGCGCCACCCCCTCAAGATGGTGCGTCTACCAATTTCGCCACCCGGGCATTTTAAAAACTCAGGGCGACAAAAGTAACAAAAATCCTATTCTGAAGTTATCATACAAATACTTTGTTAAAACGATCTGAAGATGAGCTGCAATCTTTATAAATTACAGCATAAAAACGTTAAGTATCTTTGCACAGTATGATTGAAAATATCCGACAATTGCTTGATACAAGACCATTGCTTATAGCCGGTCCTTGCAGTGCCGAAGGTGAAGAGGAACTGGAGAATCTTGCCATTCAGCTGAAGATGGCAGGTACTCACATTATGCGTGCAGGAGCATGGAAACCTCGTACTCGTCCTGAATCGTTCAGCGGCTTTGGTGTAAAAGCTTTGCAGTGGATTGTGAATGCCGGACAGAAAGCTCAGTTGCCGGTCATTACTGAAGTTGCCTGTGCCGAACATGTGGAAGAAGCTTTGAAAGCGGGCGTTGATATGCTTTGGATAGGAGCACGTACAACAGTAAATCCATTCCTGGTTCAACAAATTGCTGATTCACTTACGGGAGTAAACATTCCGGTGTTTGTGAAAAATCCTGTAAATCCTGATGTGAGTTTGTGGCAAGGTGCTGTTGAACGTATAATGAAAGCAGGTGTGAAAGACATTGCAGCCATTCACAGAGGTTTTTCAAGTTATGAGAACAATGCTTACAGAAACAAACCTTACTGGGAATTAGCTATAGAATTGCGAACAAGAATACCTGAGTTGCCAATGATATGTGACCCCAGCCATATTTGTGGAAATACGAAAATTAAAAAGGTAAGTCAGACAGCACTCGATCTTCAGTATGACGGACTGATGATTGAAGTTCATCACAATCCGGCCAAAGCACTGAGTGATGCCCAACAACAACTAACGGTTCACCAGTTTACGCAGTTGCTTCAACAACTCATTGTAAGAAAGGCAGCCCCTGAAGATGCGTTGGGGTTAAGCAAACTGCAGGATCTGCGCGATCTCATTGACGAACTGGATGAAAATATAATTGAAGAAATTGCCAAAAGAATGGAGATTGCCAGAAATATTGGTGCTTACAAAAATGAAAACAATATTGCCATACTTCAACCTGAACGTTTTCGCGAAATTCTGAATACACGTTCTGCCAAAGGAAGGGAAAATAAACTCAGCAGTGAGTTTGTGATTACTTTGTTCGGTTTGATTCATAAAGAATCTATTCTGCAACAGGAAAGCCAGATGAATAAGCAGGAGGTAAAACCTTCCAAAACCAAATAACAATGGAGACTTCAGAAATTTCTCCTGTTTGGTTTAAATCTGATGGACGTCAGCATATGGCAGATATTCTGAGTAAGAATGCTGCCTATGACAAAATATTTGTATTGTGCGATACGAATACAGAAAAAATTTTGCCTTCCATATCTGAAAGAATTATTTAAAGAAACATCAACTGCAATAACACTGGTTATTCCGGCAGGTGAAAAAAGTAAAACAACAAATCAGGCAGAAATTATCTGGCAGAAATTAATAGAGTATGGAGCCACCAGACAATCGTTGCTCATCAACCTTGGTGGTGGAATGATAACCGATATAGGAGCATTTGTAGCAACATTGTTCAAAAGAGGAATGCCCTACATTCATATACCGACAACATTGCTTGCAATGACAGATGCTGCAATAGGAGGGAAGAATGCGGTGAATATTCTTTCTTATAAAAATCAGGCAGGAACTTTTTCATTTCCGGTATGCACTTATGTGGACACGGAGTTTCTGAAAACTCTCTCTGAAAATGAACTGAAAAATGGTTTTGCCGAAATGCTCAAACATGGAATTATTTACGATAAAAATTATTTCATGCAGTTGGCCGGGAATGGAAATTTTACATCAGAAGATGCCATACGCTCATCTGTTGAAATAAAAAATGAAATAGTGAAAAAGGACAAATATGACAGAACTGAGCGTAAAATTCTGAATTTCGGCCATACCATAGGTCATGCAGTGGAATCCATGATGGCTGCCGGAGGCAATGAAATAAGTCATGGAGTTGCAGTGGCTGCGGGAATGATTTGCGAGAGTTATATGGCTGTAAGCAAGAAAATGTTGTCGCAGGAAGAATTCAGCATAATAGAAAGTGCAATCAGAAAATATTTTTCATTCAATTTTACATTTACCTACGATGGCATAGAAAAGTTTTTATGGGCAGATAAGAAGAACACTTCAGGGCAATTAAAATTTTCATTGCCTGAGAAAACAGGAAAGTGCAGTTATGATATTTCTGTTGAAAAATCATTAGTTATAAATGCTATAAACAAGTTCTCAATCCCTGAAATATCAAATGCCGGTTAGGGTCTTTACAGAGTCAGATTACACGGTTGGAGAAGTTAATGTTCCTGTTTCCAAGAGTGAAGACAGTCGTATTTCATTCATCCGATCGCTTGCTAATTTTACTGATGATGCCCATGGCACTGATGCCGCTGATACTCTGCAATTGAAGAAACTTTTATCTTCGGAGGAACTTACACTTGATGCAAAAGACGGTGGAACAACAGCTCGTTTTGTGATGGCATGGTGTGTAATCAAACAAAGAGAAGCTATTCTTACCGGTACTGAACGATTGAAGCAACGACCTGTTGCTGATTCAGTGGACTTGCTCAGGCAGATTGGTGCTGATATCACTTATCTTGATAAGGAAGGATTTTTGCCTGTACACATCAAACCTTCCTCGATCAAACAGGTGAACGTTTTATATGCTGATGGCAGCCGCACGTCACAGCATATAAGCGCTATGATGATGATTGCTCCTTTATTGGGGCATGAATTAACCATTCGGTTTGATGAGGCAGTTTCGTTTCCTTATCTGCAGCTTACTGCTGAAATAATGAAGGTATTTCATGCCAAGGTAATTTTTAAACAAAAAGAAATAACTGTTGGCGCAAATACATATCAAAATATATCCATAGCAGCAGGTGGCGATTGGAGTGCTGCATCCTATTTTTATGAGATTGCAGCTCTCAGCAGCAAGTCGGAAATAGCAATTAACGGATTAACATCAGAAAGTTTTCAGGGTGATAAAATTGCAATTGATTATTTCAAACCTTTTGGTGTGGAAACAAAATACTCAACAGATAAAATTGTCCTGACAAAAAAAGAACGGATTAAACCTGATTTCTACCTCAACTCCTTCAGACATTGTCCGGATATAGCATTAAGTCTTGCCGCAACCTGTGGCGGTCTTAACTGTAAAGCCGATTTGCTTGAATTGCAGGGTTTGCTTATCAAAGAGTGCGACAGAGTAGCTGCATTTCAGCGCGAAGGATATAAGTTGAATATTAAAACAGATTTCTGCGGAGGTTCTAAATTGAAAATACTTGAAGAATCACTTATCAAACCTTCAACGCGTGTGCTGAAAAGTTATAATGATCACCGGGTGATTATGAGCTTTGCACCCCTGAGTCTGATTACAGGAGAAGTTTTTCTTGAAGAAACTGATTCTGTAAAAAAGTCTTTTCCCGATTATTTTCATCAGTTGAACTCACTCGGAATTAAATCTTCAGTACAATAATTTGCTGTTAATCTTTCAAAGCAACTGAATACGGCTCAACGCCCAACTCACATTTATATCCCGGAACAAGTTCAAGCGTATTCATATCAATGATGGTCATATTACCATTGCGTCCTGCACAGGCCCCGCTGTGATGTGGTGCTTCACCATTGGCATCCACATTTCTGTTGGCAACATATACCACATCTTTTTCATCATCCACAGCAATACCATGAGGTTGTGTGCCGGTATGTATTTTCTTTATGAGGGTAAGATTGTTGTAATCAATTATTGAAACTGAGCCTCGATTTCCATTGATAATATCTTCGGTGCAAGTTACAAACAGGTAAGGGAACTTATGCGACAGTGAAAATTCCTGAGGTAAAGTTCCTACAGGAATCACTTTAAGAAGTGCATTTGTAGTTGCATCAAAAACACGTACCTCATTGGTTGCATCACAGCTTACAAAATATTTTGAATTATCAGGTGAGAAAATAATTTCATGACCATTGAGTCCGCCACCGTATGATAATGTCTGAAGATTGCTGATCCATTGCGGAAAATCTGCAGGGCTGCCAATGGTATCAGCAATATAATAAGTTCCTCCGTTCTGATTGGTAATATATAGCTTATCACCGGTACTGTTAAAAGTCATTCCATGCGGATAGGCCAGAGCGTGATGGGTAAAGATGTGAATGAAGTCATCGGAAAATTCTCGAGATTGATAACTGCTATTCGTCCCGCAGCACTCCAGTCAACACTGTATGCTCTTTTGCCATCAGGAGTAATGGTAAGTGTACCCCATTGCCCGCTTATCCCATTGCTGCAATCCACCTGATCAACAAAACTGTCGTCAGAAGTCCTGTATCGCTGAATGACTCCAGAGCTGAAAAATGCTATCAAAAAATATTTTTTGTCGGGAGTAACTTTAATCATGTGCGGGGCTTCGGTAATGCCACTCACGTCACCTACATCAAACCATTTCATGATTAGTCTTGTTTCCTGATCGAGTACAACTACCTGGTCGCATGCCTGATTGCTTACATATATTTTTTTTCTGTTGTCGTCCTGCGGAAACATGTCTTCACCACAGGCATTTTTAGCACCACCCATAATCCAGTCTTTAATCGTTTGCATTTCATCATGCGATAGTGCTGCTCTTTCATAAGGCATCTTGGGCTCATTACCTGAGAATCCCAAATCAGAAAATGTATTGCTGAAAGAAAATAAGGTGCTGTAATCGGCATTTCCGGGTATCACAACAGCTCCTGCATCATTGCCTTCTCTCATCGTTTTCCAGTTGGTAAGATCAAGTCCGCTTGATGCCGAATTGGAAATGCTGTTATGACATCCTGCCGTAGCGCACTTGGTAGTGATGATTGCTTCCACTGCAGGTGGATATTTCAGACAGGGATCATCTTCCGAAGCATCGTCCATTTTATCCCAGGTACAGGAAGTCAATGATAAACACAGGAGCGTTGCAGGTAACAGATGTTTCAATTCTTTAATATCCATGTTGAACTATAATTTTCTTGGTGAAACTACCGGTTTCAGTATTTATGACAAGCAGATACATGCCATTGTTTAGTACTGAAGCAGAAAAACTGAAATGATTGTTAGAAATATTTTTTTCGAAAATCCTGCGGCCTGTAATGTCCAGTAATGCTGCCGATACTTTTCCTGATGTATAATTAATCAGTTGCACATTGGCTTCATTGTTCACCGGATTCGGACTAACGCTAACAGAAACGTGAGGAGTATAATCTGCTACAGACAAGGGGCATCCGTTAAGCGAACTGCTGTAAAATGATAATCCGCCTGCCTGTTCTCCAACAATGATTTCAGCAGCACCATCATTATTGAGGTCTGCCATGGCAGGAGCAGCACGCGGAGGTTCGTTTACTCCATAAGCTGTGTTTGAAACGAGATTAAATGTTCCGTTTAAATTTCCTGAAATATTATCATATAAAAACAAACGGCCACTTTCGGAACCTACAACCATCTTCCACTGACCATTATCCATAAAAAGATGCGGTACACTGTAACCATAAAATGTGTTGGCACTGTTGGTGACATTTACTCCGCCCCAGTTATTGTTTTGCAAAGTGAAAGTAGGTGAGGTAACGGTTCCGGTATTGCGGAAGTAAGAAATTTTTCCAAAAAGCTCGCCTGAAACAATATCGAGCAATCCGTCATTATCAACATCAACTAACTGAGGTGTGCTGTTGCTGCCCACATCCAGATTCTGAAAATTAAAACCATTTGGTGCAAGGCTAAATTGAGGAAAATTTCCGGCTCCTGCATTATTTATAAAATAATGAAACGTACCATTTTCATTTCCTAACATCATATCCGAATCACCATCACCATCCAAATCACCGAATGCCGGATAAATATTGGTCAATCCATATTGTTGAATGGATGCAAAGTCAGTGCTCATTTGAGTAAACTCCGGACATGCGCCAGATGTTGTGTTCTTATAATAAGCTAATGCACCCTCATAATGGCTGGGACCACCCTGAGTAATGTAGTAACCTTTGTTGCCAACAATCAAATCCTGCTTGCCATCACCATCAATATCATAAAATACCGGCATGGATGCTGTGCCTACATCAATCATTCCATCAGTAAGAAAACGTGATTTGAAAAACTGAAAATCAGGTTGCTGATTGGTACCTGTATTGAGATAAAGTAAATTGTTATTATAATTCTCAGCTTGCGATTCGGTGCAGGAAGAGATAAGCATATCCGTTTTGCCATCATTGTCGGCATCCAGAAAATTAGCATTGATAAAAGTTACATAATTCACCGAGCCTCCATTGGTGGGATAATTTATATCCTGCCAGTCAATACTGTCATTCACTCCTGGTTGTGTGCCGCCATTATGCAGAAAGAGCAGATTGTTACCGAGTAAGTCACCATTAAGTATATCAGCCATACCATCACCATCACTGTCGAAAGCTACCATGCAGCTTCCGGAGTGTCGGTCTGTAAAAGTTTCGTTACTGTTGTTATTAGCGAGTCGGGGCAATCCAAGATTAGCAACATTCGACATGCCACTGAGCGAGATATGTCCCCATTCTTTTTTCCTCTGTTGGAGAACAATAGTGTCGGTTCTGTTAAACCATTCTTTTGCCATGTTCTCATGGTATTCAATAAAATTTGCTGTTATCTGAAATGTAAGCACATCCAAATCACCATCACCATTGATATCATAAAGTGCAGGCTGATTTACAGGCAACACATAGAGTGAACCTGCAACACATGGTCCGGACTGATTGATATAACAGGTATTCAGTCCGGAATATTCCAGAGTAAAATGCAACACACCCATTGTATTAAACTCATTTCTGTACACATCAATGCCTGATACGTTTCTGTTGTAAGTAAAAATATCTTCTCGTCCATCACCATCATAATCTATAAGCATGCAAAAGCTTACCATGTCCTGAGGAAAATATTGCTCATAGTTTGGATCATAGGTAAAAGAGGCAACACCTACACTTCCCGTGTTGATGAATGTTCGTATTTTATACACACCTGGATAGTTGGACTCAGATTGTTTTTCAAGTACAAACAAATCCTTCATTCCATCATTGTTGAGATCAATAGGCTGATAGGATGCAGAGTTTAATCCACCGGCCCATGGATTTGCTAAAGGCTGATTGTTTACATAAACCTGCGGAGAAGTAAATCGTGAATATTGTGCGTTTACAATTGAACAGGTAAACAACAGCAATACAATTGCAAAAAATATTTTAAAGTTTGACAACACGGAGTGAGTATGTGAAATTGTTTTCGATAATCTGAAGTGTGTAAACACCTTTTGGAAGACTGCTGATTGAAATTGTATTCAAATAAGAATGATATTTTTCCTGCCTTACGATTTTGCCGGTGATATCGTATAAGCGGTAAGTACCGGTATGCGGTGTATCTTTCTTTAATTCAAATGTAATTTGTGAATGTGCAGGATTCGGATAAGCGATAATCTGTTGCTCAGGAACAGAAATTTCGTTGGTAGCTGTTGGCAGGTTCTGAGAGTAAATGCTTGCACCGCCTGCGTAACAACCTGTAACTATTTCGGGCGAACCGTCACCATTCAAATCGGCAACATCGAAAGTTGCACGGTAAGGTTCGAATATCCCGAATGTATTATTTGAAACGAGGTTGAAAGTTCCGCCAAGGTTATTGTCAATGTTATCATACTTGAAAATATATCCTTTTTCGTTAGAAACTAAAAGTTTCGACACTCCGTTCTCTCTGTAAAAAAGCGGGTAACTGTAACCATTGTAGGAATAAACCGTGTCTGTAACATTCACATTTCCGAATTTATTGGTGATGTAAGTGAACACCGGATTGGTAACGGTGCCGGTATTGCGGTAGTAATATAAAAATCCGAGGCGTTCTCCTATTACCAGATCAAGCAAACCATCATTATTTACATCAGCAAGATAAGGAGCACTGTTATTTCCTACATCTATGTTCTGAAAATTCATACCGTTGGGTGCAAGCGTAAATGTGGCAGGCACTGTTCCGTTGTTGATATAATAATGTATAAAACCCAACCCTTCACCCAAAATCATGTCAGGAAAGCCATCGCCATTCAAATCGCCAAAGGTTGCATTGAGACCTGTTTTGCCAAGGCTGCGGAGATTATTAAAATCAGTAGTGATTAATTCAAATTCAGGAAGCGGCCCTGATGTAATGTTATGATAGTAAGAGATTGCAGATTCATAATGTCCACCGAGTGAATCATTGGTAAAATATCCATAATTGCCAATCAGCAAATCCTGTTTGCCATCATTGTCCACATCAAAAAAGCGAATGTTGGAGCCTGAACCTACATCAATCATTTCGTCAGTAAGAAAACGCTCTTTGTTAAACTGAAAAATATTATTCGTATTGCTGCCGATATTTTTGTATAAAAGTGAGTTGTGATAATCTTCGGTAAACGCATCTGAACTGCCTGATACAATCAGATCTTTTGCACCATCATTATCTGCATCAAAATAAAACGGAGCAGGGAAGGTGTGATACATTACCGAAACATCATAGGAGGGAAACAAACTGTCCTGCGAAATCATACTGTCGGTTACTCCCGGGATTCCGCTGTTTTCGAGATAGAGCAAATTGTTTCCTAAAATATCACCATTTATCAAATCCATATCTCCATCACCGTTCTGATCGAATCCCAACAAACTGGAACCGTTATGTCTTATGCCTGCAGTATCGGGACTGTTGGGAGCAAAATAATAACAATTGGCATAATCGAGAATTGCAGAGTTATGAATTGCATTGAATCCTACCTGAGCATAACATTGCCTTATCTGATGGTAAATAAGTGTATCGCAACGGTTGTATAATTCCTTTGCCATGTTCTCATGATATTCTATTGTTCCACCAAGTAATGTAAATGTAAGTACATCCAAATCACCATCGCCATTCACATCAACCAATGCAGGCAGGTTTACATTACTCACATATAAATTAGCATATACACTTCCGAGAAAAGTGCTGTACACCAAAGGATATTTTAAACTAAAAGTCACACCGTTTACCGAAGTGTAATCATTATGATAAACTGCCATTCCACCTGAATAGGAATAGGTAAACAAGTCTTCATGCCCGTCACAATCATAGTCAACAAGCAATACCCAATCATGCAAATCCTGAGGGAATACACGTTCGTATAAAGGTGCATAAACATAATCTGTCATTCCCGGAGTGCCGTTGTTTATGAATGTTCTGATTTTATACGCACCGGGATAGGTGGCTCCATTCTGTTTATCAAAAACAAATAAATCCTTTATGCCATCACCGTTGAAATCAATGGTGCTGTAAAACGGAGCATTTAGTCCGCCCGCCCACGGGTTTTTGAGTTCCTTACTGTTGACATGCACTTTTGGCGAAGTATATTTCTGATACAGTTGTGCCTGAACAACTGATATATTGCCAATGATGAAAAAAAACAACAAGAGGTATTTTCTTAAAAAAACATGCAGGACATATTCTTGTAAAGCTGAAAAGGTGATTTCATGACATATTAAAAGTCAAAGTTAAAGAATAATTTTGCGGATTACTATACGATACAGATAAAATATTTCATTTTTATTACTATCTTCACTAAAAAATAAAACAGTTATGCCTTCATTTGATATTGTGAATGAAATTGACATTCAGAAACTGGATAATGCCATCAATGTAGCCAGGAAAGAAATTGTGAACCGCTATGATTTTCACGGCTCAAAAACAGAGATGGAGTTGGATAAAAAAGAGATGACGCTGAAAATTACTACAGAGAACGAAATGCGCATGAATGCCATCCGTGATATCATCATCAGCCGCTCGATGAAGCAGGGTGTTGACCCCAAGTGTTTTGATTTCAGAAAAGATCATTATGCATCAGGCAACATGGTGCGCAAAGATGTGAAAGTGAAAAAAGGAATTGACAAGGAAACTGCTAAAACCATAGTTAAATATATCAAGGATACAGGAATGAAGGTGCAGGCATCCATCATGGATGAACAAGTGCGTGTTACAGGAAAAAAAAATTGATGACCTTCAGGATGTGATTGCGGTGATTAAAACAAAACCGATAGAGTTACCATTACAATATGTAAACTTCAGGTCGTAACGACTGAAAATATATTGCGGGCAGTTCTATGTCAGCAATGAAAACTATCTTTCCACCAGAGGAATCAGCCCACGCAAACCCATATCCACAACTTGCTCACCATCCAAAGGTTCAAGTTTTCCATTTCCATTGGTGTCAGTCCATTCAAAACTGTTGTTGGTGCTGAAGGATAATGTGATGACAATATCTTTGGTTTCATTGCCGGTAACAATAAATTTTTCAGGAAATGTTCCTGTAACAGTGCAACTACCTGAAGGTAATGGCGAAGTTGTGCTGATGGGATTGATAACCGTTGTGCCTGGTGTCTGTCCTTCTATAACTTCTCCGGGATAGTAGGGTGGGATAGGAGGTATTTCAATTCCGTAGTAGCCTTGTGCTTTTACTCCGTTTACCGTTACGGTTTTGTCTTTAATGGTATAAGAAGATATGTAGGTGTTATGTCCCACAAAACAACCAACTGTTCCTGTTAAGTCATATCCGTTTGCACTGAAATTGAAATTATAATTCTGATAAGCCACAGACGAACGAATATATTCATAAGAGCCGGCAGTAACCTTGCTGAGAGGAATTGTGAAAACCACATCACCGTTTTTCAGTTGTTTGAGTTCGTCAAAAACTACAGCATGAACTCCATTTTGCATGATACTTTTGGCAGAGTAAACCAAATCACCCTGTTCGAATTGTGTAAACTTATTTGGCACTAACTCGATAGAATGCAGTGCAACGAAATTAAATTCCGGATTTTGTGCAGCATGACCGGCAGACATTACGGATGGATTTCCCATTACATCCAGCCTTGGTTGTTGCGGGTCGAGTTTAACTTTAAAAATCAACTTCGGTTCGGCTTTGCCTTTGTCTTTCTTACATGCAGCAACACTTACAATCAGTGCCATTAAAATCAAATGCCTGAATTTCATTTTTCTTAGAATTATTTATCATTTATTGTTGGTAAATAACGCCAATAGAAATACATGAATTGTATTTGATCTTAAAATTTTTTTTCAATAAAATATACATGTCACTTCAAATGACAAAATTTACACGGATGCCTTCAGTAAAGCGTTAATTATTTTGCTGCAGGAGTGTAAATTTCAACTTTGTTGCTAATTGGCTTTTGAGACTTTAGATAAGCAAAGATGGCTTTTAAATCCTCATCATTCATTCTGCCATACATGGTCCAGGGCATGATGGAATTAAACTCACCCGGTTTTACCTTTGTATTCAGTGTTGATGAGTCGGAACGCGAGTGAAAAATATCCATAAAAGATTGCTCAGTCCATTGTCCAATACCAGTTTCATTATCAGGTGTAATATTTGAAGAACGCAATATAGTACCATCAGGAAACTGAAATTCTCTTCCACCTGCAAATTCCATTCCTGCAATTAAAGTTCCTTTATCTACCTTGGTATGACACTCCATACATGCAGCTGCATTGACCATATACTTACCATAATTTATCACATCTGATTTTGGAGGAAGTGATACTGGTTGTGCTTTTGAAGGTATGGTGTTAATGATAATATTCATTGGGAAATCTGACTCAGACTTAGGTACTTCATTAATGATGGGTTTGAGTGTGCGGATGTATGCAATGATTGACTTAATATCTTCACTGTCCATTCGTCCGTAATAGGGATAAGGCATTACAGGGAAAATTGCGCTTCCATCTTTTTTAACTCCTGTAGTTATTAATCGGAACAATTCTCCGTCTGTATAATTTCTGATTCCTTCGGGAGTAATATTTGCAGAATAATAGGCTCCCGGGAATCCAAAATTTTGATCAAATGTTTCGCCACCTTTCCCAAAAGTTCCTTCAAGAGGCGGCCCTGAAAACCGGCTCCAGTCACGGGTAGAATGGCAGTCAATACACAGTGTAACATGATTGGCAAGGTATTCACCTCTTGCAATTCGTTCGGGAGTAGCTTCAATTTTCATATCCGGTGCGTCACCCACATCCGGCAATGCTACTTTGATATAGGTTACTGCTGATGCAATTACAATAATTACAATCCCGATAATCCACAGGATAATTTTTAAGAACTTTTTCATTTGTAGTTTGGTTAAGTGTAAATAATGAATCTGATAAAAATTTATTTTAAATTTAATTTCTTTCAGTTTATGTAATTGATTAAGTGATGCTAAAGTATAATTAAGATTTTGTAGATTAGATAAATAAAATTCTACAATTTGAAAAAAATACAAACAGTTTAAAGCCTAACGTAACAGATTAAAGTTTCAATTTATATGTATAAAAAAGGCTGCACTCAGGCAGCCTTTGCAATTTTCAGATTTGAAAACTATTCTTTTGTTTCAACAACACGTCCGCATTTTAACATGGATGCACCATAGTATGGGTTTTCAATATTTTTTTCAGTGCTCATCCAGTAGCCATCAGCCATAGGGCAATACTGATAATACACCGGTTGGCTTACTTTATCTGCATCTTTCACCAGCTTCCAAACAAGAGTAGATACTTCATAAAAAGATGCTCTTTGCTTTTCAAGATTTTTAGCATCGGTCATTTTGTTTACTGCTTTTGTCAAGGCTGTATTCTTAGCAAGTTCCTTGTCGTCAGCAATACTCTTTTGCAATACTTTTGCAGCCTGAGCAACTGCTTTGTCATCACTCAAAACAAGGGCATTTTTTACGCTGATGTAGTTTTTTACCAGCACATCGGTGTTTTGTGCAAATGCTACTGAACCCAGTAACATCGCTGCTGCAAATAATAATGTCTTTTTCATTTTGATATGTATTTAATTGTTTACTTCTTCAATTTTGTAACCGGCTTTCTGAACACTTGCCATCACTGCATCTACAGATGTGATTCCATCATCAACCGTCAGAATTTTATCTTTGGTGGAAGTGTCAACGGTCCAGTGTCCTTCTCCTGCCACTTCATTCAGAAAAGGAGTTACTTTTTCTATGCATCCTCCACAGTTGATATTTGTCTTAAATTTCAATTTGCTATTCTCCATAATCATTGTGTTTTATCTTTTGCAAAATTAATACTACTCTTATTCTTTATGTTATACTATTTCAATAATCTTTTGTAAAATTTACGTCTTCATTTTCAATCGCAAACTGTTGCACACCACACTCACACTGCTGAATGCCATTGCAGCACCTGCTATCATTGGGTTTAGCAGAAATCCATTGATGGGGTAGAGGATACCTGCAGCAATGGGTATGCCGATGATGTTATAGATAAATGCCCAGAAAAGATTCTGTTTTATTGTTTGCACAGTTTGTTTGGATAAACGAATGGCTTTTGGAATTTTATTCAGATCCGATGAGATAATGGTCATTCGTGCAACATCCATTGCAATATCGCTTCCTTTTCCCATTGCTATACTAACATCGGCAGTGGCAAGTGCTGTGCTGTCGTTGATGCCATCACCCACCATAGCTACTGTTTTTCCATGCTTTTGCAACTCTTTTATGAAATCAGCTTTTTGATGAGGCAGCATTTCTGCTTTAAAGTGTTCAATGCCTGCCTGAGCAGATATTGTTTTTGCGGTTGACTCATTATCACCGGTGAGCATATACACTTCAATGCCCATTTCTTTCAGTTGCCTTATAGCTTCAACGGAAGTATCTTTAATTTTGTCGGCTATGGCAATAGCTGCAAGTGTTTTTCTGCTGTCGGCAAACCAAATGACAGTTTGCGATTTGCTGCTCCATTCATCAGCCAATTGCTGCAATTCGCTGCAACCCATTATTCCGTTTTCAGCCAACAGAGAGCTGTTACCGGCAAAATATGTTTGTCCGTTATACACTGCTTTTACTCCTTTTCCTGTAATACTTTCAAAAGAAGAAAGCTGAACAGGTTTTACATTTTCAAAATAAGCAACCACAGCATCAGCCAACGGATGTTCGGATTGTTTTTCTATGCTTGCCAGAATTTCTTTAGCAGTGTCATCACCATTCAGCCAACTGACTCCTGTTACCTGTGGTTTTCCCTCGGTAATGGTTCCTGTTTTATCCAACGCTACCACATCGGTTTTTTTAGCTACTTCCAGACTTTCGGCATCTTTTATCAAAATGCCCTGTTCAGCACCTTTGCCTACGCCAACCATGATGGCTGTAGGAGTTGCCAAACCCAATGCACACGGACATGCAATAACAAGAACAGAAACAGCAGCCAACATACCATGCACTAAACTATTTTCACTACCAAGAATCATCCACAGAATAAATGTAAGTACAGCAACACCAATAACCACAGGCACAAACACAGCAGCAATGCGGTCAACTAATTTCTGAACGGGAGCTTTGCTTCCCTGAGCATCCTGTACCATTTTTATGATATGCGCCAGCATGGTGTCTTTGCCCACCTTCAATGCTTTGAAACGGAAACTTCCTTTTTGATTGATGGTTCCTGCAAAAACTTTTTCGTCTTTGTTTTTTAGAACAGGAACTGATTCACCGGTAAGCATACTCTCATCAATATAAGAGCTGCCTGAAACCACAATGCCATCTACTGCAATTCGCTCTCCGGGTTTTACCAACAGCGTATCATTTTCTGCAACCTGTTCAACAGAAATTTGTTTTTCAGTTCCATCCTGCTGAATAATCGTTACGGTTTTTGGTTGCAATCCGATTAATTTCTTAATGGCTGCTGAAGTATTTCCTTTGGCTTTTTCTTCAAGCATTTTGCCCAGAAGAATGAATGCAATAATTACTGCTGCTGCTTCAAAATATACGTGCACTTCCATTCCCCGGCTCAGCCAGAATTCAGGAAACAACATGTTGAACACACTGAACAAATAAGCAATGCCGGTACTCAGTGCAACCAGTGTATCCATATTGGCAGAACGGTGTTTGGTTTGTTTCCATGCATTGACAAAAAAATCTTTTCCAAACCATAAAACTACAGGAGTGGACAGCAGCCACATGATGATATTTGCATAAGGCATATCCATAAAAAACATTCCTATCACCATCACGGGAACGGCAAGAATGATTGACCAGATGGTTTTTGTTTTTAATTCACTGAACCTTTTTTCGTGGATAGCTTCGAGAGAATCCTGCTGCGTGTTTTCGTCTTCCAGAAGTAAATCGTAACCGATGGACTGAACAGCGAGTTGCAGTTTCTGAGGATTGGTCATATCAGGCAGATACTCCACTGTGAGCATGGCATTGGCATAGTTTACCGATGCACTGATGACCCCTTCTGACGATTTAACTATACTTTCGGCACTGATGGCACAGGATGCACAGGTCATATTCAGCACCGGAAAAGATTTCTTTACAGTGGTTACGCCATATCCCAAATCTTTTATTGCATGTACGGCATCGGCCACAGCTTCTTTGGTATTCACCGTAATTGCAGCACGATTGTTATTCAGTTCCACTTTGTGGCTTGCTACACCTTTCACTTTTGCAAGGCCATTATCCACTATCATGGCGCAATGCTCACTGTCCACATTTTCGAGTGGCAGATAAATTACTTCGTTATCAGTTGTTGCCATAATCTTTAATTCACCCTACAAAGGTCGTTATAACTGTCCGTTTTGGTGTTATGTAATTTCATATTTGATTTATGATATTTATCGGTGTTGTATATGTATCGAACATAAAAACATGATTGATGGTCATCATCCTGTTTGAGTTATTCAATAACTTTCAGATTATCTACACATAGAAATCCATATTTTTGGATCCTTCATAACAAAAACACGACACTTGCTACCATACAATTTTAAGAAACTTGCATTATTCAGTCTGTGTGTGCTCACACTCTATAATGCAAAGGCACAGGACACCCTGCAATATGTGGTGCCGAACCGTGTGAACGACACTTCGCAGTACAACAAACCTTATGTTATACTGATTTCGGCAGATGGCTTCCGATATGATTTTGCAGATAAATATCATGCAACTTTTCTGACTGAAGTAAGTAGGGGAGGGGTTAGGGCCGAATCCATGAAACCGTCTTTCCCATCACTTACATTTCCCAATCATTACACTTTAGCTACCGGATTATATCCTGCGCATCACGGAATTGTGGATAATACATTTTATGATAAAGTAAAAAATCAGATATATGCTATCAGAAATAAAAAGGCTGTGAAAGATTCGTCATGGTATGGCGGAACACCCATTTGGGTTTTGGCAGAACAACAAAAGATGCTGAGTGCATCATTTTACTGGGTAGGCTCTGAAAGCAATATCAAAGGATTTTTGCCCACTTATTATTATCATTACAACGAAGCAATTCCCATTGACAGAAGAATTGAAACAGTAAAAAACTGGCTGCTGCTTCCTGACAGTATCAGGCCGCATCTCATCACATTTTATCTCCCCGAAGTGGATCATGCAGCGCATAAATTCGGACCGGAGTCCATTCAAACTGAGCAGGCAGTACAGTTTGTTGACAGTGCAATCAGCAAATTGTATCATGCATGCAATGAAACTGGTTTGCCTGTGAATTTTATTTTTCTTTCAGACCACGGTATGGTAACAATGGATACAGAAAATCCTATCACGCTACCGGTAAAAATTGACTCGTCAGAATTTAAGATGACCTATGGCAGTACTACTATGCATTTATATGCAAGAGATAAAAAATATATCAAACCATTGTATAAGAAATTAAAATCGAAGTCAGATAAGTATGGATATCAGGTGTATCTTGCTGATGATATTCCTGAGCGATGGCATTACAGTGCTAAGGATGACCGTTACAACAGAGTTGGTGATATTTTTATGACACCGGCAGTATTGTCAAAAGGGTTTAGCTTCAACGGAAGAAAATTAGCAGCAGGTCAGCATGGTTTTGACAACAATTACAAAGAGATGCAGGCAGTATTTTATGCATGGGGGCCTGAATTTAAAGAACATCAGACTATTGGCAATTTTGAAAATGTAAATGTGTATCCGCTGATAGCAAAGATGCTTGGATTATCCATCACCGAAAAAATTGATGGTAAAGCTGAAGTGCTTGAAAATATCTTAAAATAACACTGAATTCTTCAGTTACAGAACTTCATCCAAAGGTTTTCTTTTTTCTTCTTTAATAAGTTTGAAATGACTTGGCGTAAGCCCTGTTACTTTTTTGAACTGGCTGCTGAGATATGCAACACTTGAATAGTTAAGCTGATAAGCTATTTCACTTAAGGTAAGTTCATCATACACCAACAATTCTTTCACACGCTCAATTTTCTGAGCTATAAAATACTTTTCAATTGTGATGCCTTCAACTTCTGAAAATAAATTTGAAAGGTAATTGTAATCGTGATGCAGCTCGCTGCTCAGAATATCCGACAGATTCTGATTGAGTCTGCTGTCCTGATCATGTATCAGACGGATGATGATGGTTTTGATTTTTTCGATGATTCTGCTTTTCTTGTCATCAATCAGTTCAAATCCCAGAGTTGTTAAAGCCTCCTGAAGTTTACTTTTTGTTGACTCAGTCAAATCATTTTCAAGAGTCACTTCGCCAAGTGCAACATGCAGTGGTTTCAGTCCGAGTTTTTCAAGCTCATGCTGAACTACCATGATGCAACGGTTGCAAACCATATTTTTAATAAACAGTTTCATTTCAGTTGCAGATTCAGTTACATTTTATGATAAACCTTTTCAAAGGTATTCATGTTTCGTGAGGTGAAAGAATTCTTTAATCTTTTATTGCCTAAAATTTTTCCGAACTCTGAGTTTAGCGTATTTCCTTTGGATACTTTCCAGTAAAAATTTCCGGCAACAATTTCAGCTTCCTCATGAGGAATTTTTTCTGCTTTTTGAAATTCATTCATAAGAACTGTTTCAATATCATTTACACCAACAAATCCGTAAATATGATAGTCGGTTTGAGGCTTAAAAGGGTTTTTAGAAGAAATTTGTTCAACCTGGTTTTTATCTTTCAGAAACAAAAAAGCCTCATAATTGAAATGCTCCGACATAGCTTTTTCAAGAAGTTTCTTAAGTGCGGAATTGGTCTTGGTTGACGAAAAAACGATGTTTCCTGATGCCAGAATTGAAGTCACATTGCTCAGCCCGCATTTTGAAAAAACACTGCAAACGTCAGCCATTTTCATGTTGGTGCCTTTCACATTTACGCCACGCAGAAATGCACAATAGGTTGTCATTCTTTTTGATTTTTACAGGTTGAAGTTAGGATATTTCAAAGAAATGGGAATACCGATTTGATGAAAGGATTGACTTCAGAAGGATTCTTGGACGTTCTTATCAACCTGATTATCTGCGCCAACCGATATATCAAGCTTATAATTAATATTATGTTAAATAGTAATTAGAATAATACAGGGGTTATCGCCTGATTCGGTTTAGCCCGGCTTTAGCTTTCTGATCAAGGCTGTTCTGGTAATCATGATTTTTCATGCTCAATGCCTGCCGGTAATATTTTTCAGCTTCGGTAAAGTTCTTCTCTTTCTCATAAATCTGCGCCAAAAAAACTGCTGACGCAGCTGCATAATATTCTTTACTCTTTGTTCCTAAACGAATGGTTTTTTCGTAATTCGTTTTCCCCTGGTCTGTTATGTTCATTTTGTCAAATACTCTTGCCAAACGATATATATACTCCAACTTATTTCCGAAGCTTGGAATATCATCTTCATTCGGTGTTGCCAGCAAATGCAAAGCTTCCTTATAGTTTCCGCCATCAAACAAAATCCGCGCTTTAAGAAGATAAACATTGGGTATCGTTTTAGACTGTGCTTCTTTTTCTGCCTGTTTATCTTCGTCAGTAAAATTGTTTCCTTTAGTTAACAATAACGACATCCATTTTCTATATCCGGCCGTATCAGATTTCAATAATTCAGTCCACGCCATTTTCTGATATGCGGCCTTTATAAAGCTATTTCCTTTATACAATTTAACATAATTATTGAAATTTGAGAAAGATTCAGGCTTTAACTCTCCTAACTCAGCCAATCCTTTAATATAACTTAGATAATGTATTGGATATGAACTATCAGGGTATTTAAATTTATTGAGAATATCGAGAACTTTTTCACTTTTTCCTGCACTGTAATACAGATTACAGGCAAAAAAAATCTCCAATGGATTATTGGTAACGTTCATTTGTTGCAAGAGGTTAAGTGCTTTGTTAATATCCGGTTGCAATTGCTGCCCTGTAAAGAGATAAATAAAACCTGTTTCGCGATGCATAAAATTGAATTCTGACTCTGTTGAAGCAGAACTTTCATATACCTGTTTTAACTCATTGATTCCTGATTGTATAGTACCACTCATCCCTGCAATGGTTACAAGCCACTGATAGTTTTCGGGAACAGCACCAATAAATGCATGAAGTAATCCCAGGCACTTATAATTTAGTATAAATTCCGGATAATTTCTGTTGTTCTCCTCCAACAATTTAAAAGCGCGCCTTACCTCAAGTGCACCACCGACAAATTCTTTAAATTTTATTTTATTGAAGGCAGTCATCAGGTTGATTTCTGCCAATAAATAGTTCTTGTAAGGCGAAACTGCAGTTGGCCCGCCAAATATTTTATTAAGTCTGTCGCTACTGCTTTTTAACGCTGAAAAATCCTGTTGCTCCTCTCCTATAAATGTTTTCAGAAATAAAATATAATGATTGAGGTAATCCGGAATGAGGTTGTCCGGATGCTCCTTTTTCTCCGCTTGAATCAGCGCATTTGCCGCCTGAAATTCAAGTTCATAGATGTTTTGGTAGGCAGTTTTGCAGCGTTCGTTAAAATCAAAATAAGCAACTGAATGAGCTTCTGTTCTGAGCAAAAAACTTAACAGCAATCCTGTAATGGCAGTTATTCTGAGAATCATTTTCAGCGTAAAAATACCTTAAAAAAGATCATGTAATATCAGAATAATTTTGATAATCCTTATTTAGCAGAACACTGATAAAATGAAAACCTATTTTTGTCTGAGTGATAAAAAACAGAATTATCCATCCTATTAAATCTCTTGCTGCACAGGGAAAGTTAGCGGGCATGTTGCTCATACTTGCCACCTTGCTTTCCTTAGTTTTCAGTAATCTAGAAATGACGCAACCCTACCCCTCTTTCTGGCATTTACATCTGAACATTCTTCACTGGAATGCGTCCATAATTCATATCATCAATGACGGTTTGATGGTGATTTTCTTTCTGTTTGTAGGAATGGAAATAAAAAGGGAATTTGTTGAAGGTGAACTCAAGGGTATGCGTAAAGCTATGCTGCCAGTAATGGCTGCTCTTGGCGGAATGATGATACCGGGGTTTATTTACGCAGCATTAAACATCAGAGACCCTCACCTGCTCAATGGATGGGCAATTCCTACTGCTACTGATATTGCATTTTCACTTGGCGTTTTATCGCTGTTGGGTAACAGGGTTCCCTTCGGCCTAAAAATATTTCTTACAGCACTTGCTATAATTGATGACCTTGGAGCTATCATCATCATCGCTTTGTTTTATACCGATGCCGAACATTTTCATATCACCTATCTCCTTTCGGCAATCATTATCATAGCGGTGTTATTTATTCTATCAAGAAAAGGTTTCTTCAATATTTACCTCTGGATTTTAGCAGGAATAGTTATCTGGTATTATATTTTGCAATCGGGTGTGCATGCAACCATTGCAGGTGTATTGATTGCTCTTACCATTCCTGTGGATAAACTCAAATTATTTGAACACAGGCTTCAGGCTCCTGTAAATTATTTGATACTGCCTTTGTTTGCTTTGGCAAATACAGCTATTACTATTTCAGCAGACAGTATTTCCGGTTTATTCTCATCAGTCGGTTTTGGAGTAATGGCAGGATTGTTTATCGGAAAACCTTTGGGCATCACTCTTGCATCATGGTTTGCAGTAAAACAAAAGTGGTGCACATTGCCTCAAGAAATTACTCTTAAAATGCTTCTTGGTGCGGGTATGACAGCAGGAATAGGTTTTACCATGTCTATTTTTATAGCTTCGCTGTCGTTTGAAGAGGAAGGGTTACTCGATGCAGCTAAAATAGCTATTATACTTACTTCTGCCATTTCTGCCATGGCAGGTTTATGGTTTCTCAACAATACGCTAAAACCGCAACAGCCAAAAATTAAGGAGTTTGAAAAGTAGTCAATTATTTTATCAGTGTTCCGCTGATGCGTTTAAGTGATGTCTCCGCAACTTTGGCATCATAGGCAGCACTGATGTAACTTGTTTGCGCCTGCAAATAGCTTTGCTGAATATCTTTGAGTTGCAATTCGCTGATGGCACCGTTTCGGTAGCGTTCCAGCGCAAGCCTGACCGTTTCGTTCGACATTTCGCTGTTTTGTTTTTCCATCTGTGCAATATCGAGTAAGTTTTTAAAATTTTGCCATGCTATCAGCAAATCGCCTTCGAGAGAATTTTTTAACTGATCAAAAGATATTCTGCTGTTCTCATAATCAAGTTTTGCATTGCGGATGGCACGAGATGTATTAAAACCGTTAAACAAATTATAAGTCACCGTAAAACCATAGTTTATTCCATTGCTTCTGCTTTCTAAAATAAGGCCTGATTGTGAATTGGAATTTGTCAATGAATAATTTGCATTTAAACCGATAACGGGATAGCGAAGCGATTGATATTCTTTTACTGTCAGCCCGGCTATTTTAGTATCATGTCCGGCACGTACCAGTTCCGAATTGGCAGATGCAAGTTTACTCTGCAGTTGATTATAATCTCCTGCATCACCAAACTGAAATTCTTCCATCACATCAAATTGAGTGGTTACATCCTGCGCCAATAATTTATTCAGCGCCACTTTTGCATTATCAATTGCTACCAGTTGTTTTTTATAATCTGTACGAAAAGCATTCAGGTCAACCTGTGCCTGCAACCATTCTACCTTAGAATAAATTCCTGTTTGAAATTTTGCCTTGGCAACCTCTTCTTTTATTTGGGCAATGATAACTGAACTGTCAATTGCAGTGAGCAATGCTTTTTGTTTAACGATATTAAAATAAGCAGAAATAATTTGTTCGGTAGTTTGCTCTATCTGCATGCGTACGGTTGACTCCCCTGCAGTTTCTATTTCCTTAAGTTTTTGATATGTAGCAAACATTTTAAAACCATCAAACACTGTCCAGTTCAAAGCAGCATAAGCATTTATACTATGAGCAACAGCACCTGTTTTATCCGATTCGGCACCTGACGAAAATTTTTGTTTGGAATCCGTAATGCTGTTGGTTTGTGTAAGACCTGCATCTAATTTAGGCAACATTCCTGCATTGCCGGGAGTAGCAGTGTTAGAAAGCATTTCCTGTGTATTACGAACAATTCTGATATCGTAATTATTTTTCAATGCCGTCTCAATAGCCTGCTGAAGACTGATTGTATTCTGTGCATTACTTACTGATGCGAACAATACCGCTGAAATTAATAAAATAAAATACTTAGTCATGTGCGATTTTTCTTTTACGTGACATGAATGAATACATGGCAGGAATAACAAACAAAGTAAGCACGAGTGAAAACAATAAACCTCCGATTACAACTATACCCATGGAAACACGGCTTTTGGCTCCTGCACCAATAGCCAAAGCAATGGGTAAAGCTCCGAGCATTGTAGCAAGACTTGTCATAAGAATTGGACGAAAACGTGAAACCGCAGCATCAATCGTAGCGTGCATCAAATCTTCTCCCTGTTCACGTTTTTGATTGGCAAATTCTACAATCAGAATTCCGTTTTTTGTAACAAGTCCAATGAGCATAATGATACCAATCTCGCTGAAAATATTCAGTGTCTGGCCAAATATCCAGAGTGACAACACAGCACCTGCCAAAGCAAGAGGTACTGTAATCATAATGATTAACGGATCAATGAAACTTTCGAACTGTGCAGCGAGAATGAGATAAATCAAAATCAATGCAAGTCCGAATGCAAATGAAATATTTGAACCACTTTCGGCATAATCTCTGGATGCACCGCTGAGGTCAGTCGTAAAACTATCGTCAAGAACTTTTGCAGCAATACGGTTCATTTCATCAACGCCATCACCGACAGTTTTTCCGGGAGCAAGACCGGCCGATATGGTAGCAGATTCATAACGGTTAAAATTATATAACTGTGGCGGACTGCTTTTCTCAACAACAGTAACCACATTATCCAGTTGAATTAATTCACCATTATTGTTTCTTACAAATAGAGATTTTAAGTCCAATGGTTCATCGCGGTTGGCCCTGTCAAACTGAGCAATCACCTGATACTGGTTACCGAACATTTCAAAATATGAAAATCGTTGACCACTGAAAGCAAGTTGCATGGTTTGAGCAATATCCTGTACGGATAAACCCAGGCTTTTAGCTTTCTCACGGTCTATCTCCACATCCAGTTCAGGTTTATTAAATTTAAGATTGACATCAACACCCTGAAACACTTTGCTCTTCTGCGCTTCGTCCATAAACTTTGGTACTGCTTCGCGGAGCTTGTCAAAGTCTTGTGTCTTCAACACATACTGAACAGGAAAAGAAGATGATGCTCCTCCCCCACCTGCTGAAATGGTTTGTTGTTGCAGAACGAAAGTTTTAGCCTGCTGAAAATTACGCACCTTGCTGCTGAGATAATCTGCAATCATTTGTTGCGAACGCTGACGCTGATCAGGGTCCGTTAATGTAAGTCGTGCAAAACCTGTATTTACAGCTCCACTTCCTGAAAAACTTGGTGCAGTAACTGTAAGAAGCACTTTCTTTTCGGGAATTGAGTCGTCAATAAACTCTGCTAATTTATTTATGTAATCATCCGTGTATTCGTATGATACCCCTTCGGGTGCAATAATAGACATACGCAGAAAACTTCTGTCGTCCAAAGGGGCCAACTCACTCTGAAGATTTTTACCAACAACAAAAATTAATACTCCTGAAATCAGAATAATGACAAATGCCAGATAACGCTTTTTCATAAAGCGCGCCAGCAGATTTCTGTAACTGTTGTTCAGCCATTCAAAAAATGGCTCTGTTCGCTGATAAAATTTACTGTGCTTTTGTCCTTTACGCAGCATTTTCGCATTGAGCATGGGTGTAAGCGTGAGTGAAACAAAAGCAGATATAAGTACTGCTCCTGCCAGTACTACACCAAATTCACGAAACAGCCTTCCTACAAAACCCTGAAGAAATATGATGGGAAGAAATACAGCAGCAAGAGTAATGGAAGTAGAAACTATTGCGAAGAAAATTTCTTTAGAACCTTCATGTGCTGCCTGGGTAGGATCCATACCCGCTTCAACTTTCTTGTAAATATTTTCAGTTACTACAATTCCATCATCCACCACAAGACCCGTTGCCAAAACAATTGCAAGCAACGTCAAAACGTTTATGCTAAATCCTGTAAGGTACATAATGAAAAAGGCTCCTATGAGCGATACAGGAATATCTATCAGAGGCCTGAATGCAATAATCCAGTCGCGGAAAAACAGATAGATAATCAGTATTACCAGCGTGATGGCAATAAAGATTGTTTCTTTCACTTCGGAAACGGATTGCTGAACAAATCGGGTATTGTCCATTGCAATATTCAATTTGTAATCCGAAGACAAATCCCGTTTAATCAAATCCAACCGTTTATAAAATTCTTTTGCAATATCCAGATAGTTACTGCCCGGTTGCGGTACCAAAGCAACTGCCACCATAGGTACTCCCGATTCTTTCAATATTGTTTCTTCGTTCTCAGGACCTAATGTTGCATAACCTATATCAGAAAGTTTGATTAACTGCGTGCCTGAATTTCCAATAATCAGATTGTTAAATTCTTCCGGATCTTTTAATTTGCCATAGGTGTTTACAATGAGTTCGGTTTTATTACCTGCCAGTTTACCTGCCGGCAATTCCACATTCTCTTTATTCAGTGCATTTAACACATCCAATGGAGTAAGACGAAAAGCGGCAAGTCGTGCAGGGTCCATCCAAATGCGCATGGCATATTTTTTCTGCCCCCAAATCTGCACTGAACTCACACCGGGAATTGTCTGAAGCCTTTCGGCAACTACATTTTCAGCAAAATCACTTACCTGTAATTGGTTTTTTGTATCACTCTGTATGGTCATGGAAATGATAGCATCAGAGTTTGCATCAGCCTTACTTACCACCGGTGGTGCATCAATATCCTGTGGCAACTGACGTAATGCCTGAGAAACTTTATCTCTCACATCATTGGCTGCTGCTTCCAGATCAGCATCGAGGTTAAACTCTACAGTAATATTGCTGATTCCCTGCGCACTCGTACTTGAAATATTTCTGATTCCTGCAATACCATTAATAGCTTTTTCAAGCGGCTCAGTTATCTGCGATTTGATAACATCAGCATTTGCTCCTGCATAGCTGGTACGAACTGAAATTATCGGAGGGTCTATAGACGGAAACTCTCGAACACCGAGATAATTAAATCCGATTACACCAAAAATGATGATGAGAATACTCATCACCATTGCAAGTACCGGCCTGTTTATACTTACCGAAGAGATATTCATAATTTCCCTCCTGCTGTAGATTTAACTTCTTTTAAAACTACATTTATGTCAGGTTTAAGAAACATAATTCCAGTTGTAATAATAGTATCGCCCTCATTCAGTCCTTCAAGCACTTCTACTCTGGCATCCGTTCTTATTCCTGTTTTAATAGGTACTTGCTTAACTTTTCCTGCATCATAACGATAAACGGTCTGACCTTTCAACACGGGAATCACTGTTTCCGTTGGAACCATGATAGTATTGATTGCAGCCGCCTGAACATCTACCCTTACATAACTTCCCGGAAGTATCTTACCATTTTTATTGTCAGCGATGGCTCTTAGCTGCAACGACCTCGTGTCTGTCGTAATTTTAGGATCCATTGCATAAATTTTTGCTTTGAATTTAAGATGCGAGGCTTCATTGTTGCAAACAATAGTATCGCCAACCCTGATGCTTGTACTGTATTTTTCAGGAACAGAAAAATCAACTTTTACGGAATTCAATCGTTGCAATGATGCAATCTGTGACTGAGGTGTTACATAACCTCCTTCACTTACATAGCGCAGACCTATCACCCCGTCAAATGGTGCTCTGATAGATGTTTTCTGTAGCGTAGCCTGAAGATTTTGTAAATCCGCTTTTAAAGTTTCGACCTGTGTTTTGGCAACATCATAATCCTGCTGACTTGAAGCATTAATTTTTAGCATGGCTTCCTGTCGGTCAAGTTGCAATTGATTCAGATTGATTTGTTCCTGTGTCTTTTTAATCTGTGCTTTTATATCATCATCAAAAATCTGAAGTAACAAATCTCCTTTTCTCACATGTGCACCTTCCTTAAAAAATATACCTGTTATCCTTCCTGCTAATTCTGCTTTCAGATCTACAGATTCATCGGCAATCACTGCTCCTGTGCTTCGGATAATATTCTCCAGTTTTTCTTTATGGAGAATGAGAGCGTTGACCTTCATCGGTTGTTTTCCCGTATTGGCAGCATCCTTTTTCTTATCTCCTGAATGGCATCCAAAAACAAATATTGATGTTGCGAAAAGTAATAATCTAAATGGCCTCATTATTTAACCTGATTTATTTATCTTAAAAAATCACAAAACTAAATGAATAATGAATTGAAAAAGGCTTCAATCATCAATCATTCATCATGTTTTTTCTTTTGTTTATTCAATGGTTCTTCGTTAAAAAAATAACGGATATCAATAGTCAGATAATTTCCTGAAATATCTGTTTGAAATATCTGGTAATTCTTATTACTGAACAAAGTCCTCGACCTAAAGATAAAACTATAAGGACGATGATACGAAAACCCAAGATAAAAATATCCTATCTTTTCTGTACGGTATTCAGCACCAAGATTTGCCATCAGTGCAGGCTTTATCCAGCTTTTCCGAAGCCCTTCACTTTCAAACTCATCATCACCTGTATAAATATCTGATGGATAGAAATCAAAAGAGTTTCCGAGTGAGGCATCCATAAACATTTTCTGTCCCAAGCGAATATAAATTAACAAAGAAACAGGAATTTCGTAACCTATGAATTTGAAATCCTTTTGATGAGAATAGTTGGTGTCAATTAATTGCAGTGTATAATTTCTTCTCACATAATTTATTCCGGTTTCTAGTGAAATACGATTACTGAAACCTCTCCGTATCACCATTCCGGCACAATATCCTGAATTAGGCTTAACAATTACTTCGGCACCGCCTTTGACGGCAGACTGTGCGCCTGCACCAAAAAAATCATTGTTAAAAATTGGCTTAAACTGAAAACCTGCAGTGATAATTCCCTTTTGTGCAAATAAAGAATGAGAAATCAGCCAAACCAATAATGTAAGCACAATTACATTTCTTCCCTTCAGAACATACATACGCTTAATCTATTCAACTCTTTTACAAAACAAATGAACTCAGTACTGAATGGATTCACATTTACAATTTCTCTTCTTATAAAAAGGTTCGCAGTAATGGGGGTCCGTTTTATCTGTTTTTGCAACATATTCAAACAAATCCCTTTTTTTATCAAACCTGTATTCCAGTTCATCAATCATAAATATTGCATCCGACTGCGTTTTGTTATAAAAATCACTAATGTCGTCCTCGATAGTATGAATACTGCCACCTGTTTTATAAGCCAGATTGATGTACTGAGGATTTATTCCTGTATAAGTACCGCATAAAATAATTTTCAATGGAACTTTTATTTCTTTAAAAAGGCAATAATCTCTCATGCAGGAGTTGTTGTCGGCAATCAGAATCACTTCCTTAAAATCGGGATATTTTTGTATTCCTTTGATAATTGCTTCCAAATCATTTTCTTCAGGATCACCACCATTGCCTTTTGCTTTTACTTTACTCAGTAACGATATAACCTTATTTATGTTTTCAGCTTTTTCAAAATAAATACCACGCGTACGTCCAATTTTTTTTCTTCTCTCCATATTGCCATCATTGAAAAACACAAAATAACGAATACCTGATTTTTTAAGATTCAGCGAATGCCATAAAACAGCCTGTGCTCCATAAGGATACATGCTGCCTGTCCAGTCCATTATTACAAGTGATTTTGTCCACTCAGGGTGTCGTGCAAAAACTTTGTAAACTACACTGTCGGTAATACCGCCATTACCTGCAATAAAACTTTTTATTTTTCTGACCGCTGCAAGATTTGCTGCATCAGGAGTTTTTATTACAGGCGAATAAGTGGTGTCGGGCTTAAGGATATTTTCAGCACTCTTGCCCGAATCTGTTTTAACTTCTTCAATTGGAGATTCATGAATTGCAATTCCATGAAACATTTTTCGTGCTTCCTGGTCAGTATTACATTCTGTTTGCAACAATATTTTATAAATAATGCTGTCGTTATTTAATGATGGATCTAACCTGAACAATTCTTTCAGTCTGTTTGCCAATAACGAGTGATAATTGGTAAGCCAGAAATTTATGTTTTTAGGATATTGGGTATAAATAAAAGTTATTGTATCTACATAAAAACCGGAAGTAATCCCATTCCACGAATCTTTATTCTTAATCAATGATTTTGCATAACCATTTTCCAGTATCACATAATCGGGAGATGTTACAGGTGTGAAAACAGTGGTATAATCAGTTGTAAAACGGCTTTCAATCTCTTTTGCATATTTCCCCGGAGAGTTGAGCCATTCCATTTTAAACTCCGTGTTCTGACATACTGCTGCAACAGGAAGAAATAATACCAGAATGATATGTAAAACTGAAAACCTCATTTAATCAGGTTAAATAAACAGAGTCGTTTTTACCTTTCTTGATATCAGCCACAATGTGTTCTTTAAATGTGGTTGAGAGTGTAATTCCTACAAAATCTGCAGCCACAGGATAACGTTTATGATCGCGGTCAACCAATAACACTGTGCGTATTTTTTTTACATCTGCTTCCAAAAATGGTTTTAGGCTATGCATCAGAGTTCTGCCTGAATGCAGGACATCATCAACTACAATCACAACTTTATTTTTCAACTCACTGGTTTTGGTAATTCCTTTCACTTCTACATGCAATGGGTCTTCCTTATCAAGCACTATTTCCAGCAACGTAGCATTTACAGGATAATCCTTTCGGAACTGATCGAAAAGTTTTTTGGCAAATACAAATCCTGTATTGGCAATACCGGCAATATAAACTTGTTTTTCCTCTGAATTATCCTCGTATATCTGGCAGGCTATTCTCCTTATTTTCTGCTGAATCTGAACATGATTCAGAATGATAGAATTATGGTCCATTAACACAATTGCTTAAAACGGCATAAAGATAGAATTTTTAACATTTCGACCCTGCATTACTTTCTGTTACCTATGGTTTTTTATTTGGATTTGTATATATATTTACGCAATAATCATAGTCTTAAACCAACGTAGTTTTACATCAGAAAACCGGAAAAATGAAAAGTCTTTTTACCAACCTGCTGATATTAGTTTTTTGTACTTCGCTGTCAGCACAACCATCTCACAGGGATTTTGTGTTTCCAACCGGTATTACGCAGAATGATTTTTTGAAAGACGAAATCATCATTAAACTTAAACCTGAATACAGGCTGTTTGCATCGGAGAATGAGATTAAAATTCCTTCTATAATAGATGAATTAAACGCCATCGGTGTCAGTGTGATTAAGAAAAAGTTTCCGCATCATGCCATGCCTGCACATCGTGTAAACGAAAATGGATTTGCACTTGCAGACCTTTCGCTTATTTATTCAGTTAAATTCAATAAAAATATTGTGGTTGATAAAGTTCTTACAATGCTTTTGCATCATAAGGAAATAGATTATGCCGAGCCTGTGTATATCAATAAACCATTGTATGTCCCCAATGATACTCTGGCAACATACCAGTATCAGTATTTTCACAAAAACATTAAAACATTTGAAGGATGGGATATTCAAAAAGGAGATACCAACATTGTCATTGGAATTACGGATACAGGAATTGACACCTTACATGCAGAACTGATTAATCAGATAAAATATAATTATGCCGACCCAATTAACGGAACAGATGATGACGGTGACGGATATATTGACAATTTCAGAGGATGGAATGTGGCATTTGACAATAACGATGTGCAGGGTGTGGTTCCATTGCATGGAAATTTTGTGGCAGGAATAGCCAGCGCAGAAACTGATAATATCACCGGAATAGCAGGTGTTGGATTTCATACAAAGTTTTTGCCTGTGCGTTGCGCTCCCAACTCCAATGTTATAGTGAATGGCGATGATGCAATAGTATATGCTGCCGATCATGGCTGCTCAATTATAAATTGTTCATGGGGAGGTTTTGGCCGCTCGCAGTACTCTCAGGATATTATCAACTATGCAACAATTAATAAAAATGCTTTGGTAGTTGCTGCTGCAGGAAATGCTAATAATGATGCTCCTTTCTACCCTGCCTCCTATCAATATGCTTTAAGTGTTGCAGGAACTGATTCATCCGACATCAAATGGACTTCATCACCCACTTCAGGAAGCAGCTACGGGAGTTATGTTGATGTAAGTGCTCCGGGAGATAAGATATTTTCTATTTTCCCGACTGGCAGTGTGCCTGCCTACTGGTATTCAGGCGGAACTTCTGAAGCTGCACCTCAGGTTTCAGCCATTGCAGCATTAGTGAAAGCACAATTCCCTACATTGAATGCACTGCAGATTGGCGAAAGAATTCGTGCAACATCTGATAACATTGATACTATTCCCGGTAATGCCGGATATGTAAATAAGTTGGGCAAAGGCAGAGTTAATTTATTCCGTGCACTCACCGAGCCTGCACAGTCAGTAAGAGCTTTTGATACCTACATCACTGATAATAATGACAATGCTTATGTGGCAAATGATACTGTTCGCATCAGTTCACGTTTTACAAATTTGCTGGATGCAGTCAGCAACCTTAGTGTAACAATTTCATGTAATTCGCCTGACATTACTCTATTGAATAATACGTTTACTATTGGAAGTTTGAACAGCATGCAATCCGACAGCAACAGAACAAATCCTTTTGAAGCAATTATATTACCAACTATTCCGCTAAACAGCAAAGTGATTTTTACATATACCTTCAGCGCAAACGGATATACCGATACACAACAATTTGAACTGACTGTAAACGTAGATTATCTGAATGTGCTGGTGAATGATATAGGCGTAAGTATTACCAGTAAAGGAAGACTTGGTTATAATGATGCAAGCGGTTCTCAGGGAATAGGATTTACCCAAAACGGAAGTGAAAGTCTGTTGTATATGGGAAGTCTGATGATTGGTGTGAACGACAGCATGAGCAGTGATGCTGTTGTAGGTATGCCTGCAGGTAGTACGGATCAGGATTTTTCGGCTATTGATTTGATTCATGAAATAAATCCACCCATTGTTTCAGAATATGATTTGACAACACGGTTTGACGACTCAGGAAACAGTTTGCCTTTGGGCGTTCAAGTTCAGCACAACACTTATGCATGGAGTACACCTGCCGACCGCAAGTATGTAATTGTGGAATACATCATTAAAAATAACAGTGGTACAGATTATCAGGATTTATATGCAGGTATCTATTGCGACTGGGATATTACTGCCAATACCTATGCTACCAATCGCGCCTTATTTGATTCTACCAACAGAATGGGATATGCTTATGAGGTTACTTCCAATACCAATTTTGCAGGAATAAAACTCTTAACTCCCGGCAATGTAAAATACTATGCCTTTAACAACGATGGTACAGATGGTAGTATCAGTATTTATGACGGATTCTCACGTCAGGAAAAATATCAATGCATGAGTGGTGCAGGACGTTTTGAGGCAGGGATGACAGGCAATGGTGCCGATATCAGCATGTTGTTGAGCAGCGGACCATTTTCAGTTACGGCAGGCGACTCTGTAAAAGTTGCATTTGCTCTTGTGGGTGGCGATAGCTTACAGACATTACTGATGCCGCTGTAGCTGCACAGATAAAATACAACAGTGTGGGCATTGGCGAAGTAAATAACAATAACCTGAAAATTGCTTTATACCCTAACCCTGCGGGTAACTATTTTACACTTTCAATGGAATCTGAAAAACCTCAGGCAGGCGTAATTGAAATTAGCGATATGACAGGGCGAATAATCTGCAACAAGCCTTTACACGCAGCAAATCAACAACAACTGCATTTCACAACCAAAGCAATGAGCAGCGGTATTTATCTGGTTCATATCATCACACCTGCATCTCAACATCACTGTAAACTTATAGTAAGATAAATATATGGTTAACAAAACTAAACTTGATTTTATTAAAACTGAAGCAGTAAGTCTTCTTCGTACACTGAAGGGCGATGAAACTCCTGCCTGGGGAAAACTGAATGCTCAACAGATGATTGAACATCTTTGTGATGCATTTGATGATGCTGCAGGACTGAATAATCATAAAATTCTGACACCCCCTGAACAATTGGATGCGTATAAAAATTTTATGATGAGTGAAAAAGAATTTAAACCTAACACTAAAAATATTCTGATGGATGAAAATCCTGCACCTGCCAAAATGGAGAATATTAACACTGCTCTGAATCAACTGCAAGAACGAATTGCAATATTTGAATCTGTGTTTAAAGATGATGAGAATAAACGTATCATAAACCCATTTTTCGGAGAGCTGAACTTTGAAGAAAATGTGCAGTTGTTGCACAAACACATGCGTCATCATTTACGACAGTTTAAACTGATAGACTAAATCTGAATGACAAATAACTCGTTGAATTCTGTTGTTATTTTAGGACCGGCCTATCCCCTGCGTGGTGGCATTGCCAACCTTAACGAAGCACTTTGCGATAATCTGATAAAATCAGGTATCAATTCAGAAGTAGTGAGCTTTTCATTACAGTATCCTTCTTTTCTCTTTCCGGGAACTACGCAGTATGAAACTTCTGTGATAAAACATCCCTTTAAAATAACACCTCTCCTCAACTCTGTCAACCCGCTGACATGGATTAAAGCTGTTCGCTATATCAAAAAATAATCCACAATTGGTGATTGTTCGTTACTGGTTGCCGTTTATGGCACCTTGCCTGGGCTATGTGGCACGAAAACTCAGAAAGCATCATATCAGAGTAATTGCTATAACAGATAATGTCATCCCTCATGAAAACCGAATTGGTGATAAGTCTCTTACAAAATATTTCATTGGTTCGTGCGATGCATTTATTGTGATGTCAGAAAAGGTAAAACAGGATATAGAAAAATTTACAAAAACAAAACCTGTACAATTTACACCGCATCCCGTTTACAATATTTTCGGTGAAGGTGTTGCATTTGATACAGCCTGCGAAGAACTTAATCTGGATAAAGGCAAGAAGTATATTTTGTTTTTTGGATTCATCCGTCATTACAAAGGACTTGACCTGCTGATTGAAGCCATGCAATTTGTTGATGACAGTGTTCACTTACTGGTAGCCGGAGAATTTTATGAAGATAAAAAGCCTTATGATGATCTGATACACAAACTTCAGCTTGAATCGCGGGTACATATTGCAGACGGATATATTCCGAAAGAAAAAGTAAAATATTATTTCAGTGCTGCCGATATGGTGGTTCAGCCTTACCGCGAAGCAACTCAGAGTGGTGTAACACAGATTGCATATAGTTTTAACAAACCAATGATTGTTACCAATGTGGGCGGACTTCCTGAAATTGTTACTGACGGGGTATCAGGTTTTGTTACCGACATACAACCTCAATCAATTGCCAATGCCATCAATACCTTTTACACCAACAATCTGAAAGAAAAAATGGAAGCCGGTGCTGCCAGTGAAAAAAATAAGTTTGGATGGGCTAAAATGATTTCAAAGATTACTGAACTGTTTCATACCATTGATTCCAAAAAATAATAGTTTAAATTTGTACAATCAACAACAATTTATATGAGATATTTTTTAAGCATCATTTGCTTAGTAGCTTTTCAATTAACTTCTTTCGGACAGCACAACCGCTGTCAGACGACTTTATATACCGAACAAATTCTCTCCGGAAATCCTGAACTGAGAGCAAAATTTGAAAAACAACAGGCAGAGTTCAACAGTCAGGTAGCCAATAGCAGTTTACATACTGAAAGTGTAATTACCATACCTGTTGTGTTTCATATATTGTACAATACTCCGGAGCAAAATGTTCCTGACGAAAGAATCATGGAGCAGTTGGATGTGTTGAACAACGATTACAACCGTATGAATCAGGATGCACCATGTACCCCTTCGGCTTTTCAGAGTGTAGCAGCAGGCACATCCATTCAGTTTTGCTTGGCAAAGCGCGACCCTAATAATATTCCTACATCAGGCATTGAAAGGAAATATACTTCTGTAACGTCATACAACATTGGTGATGATATGAAGAAAGTATCACTTGGAGGTTTGAAAGGTTGGAGTAAAAACAAATATCTGAATATATGGGTGTGCAATTTGAATGGTAATTTATTAGGATATGCCTCTATGCCTGGTATTGCAAATGATACGTTAGATGGTGTGGTCGTGAGTTTTTCTACCATCGGTGGGCCTGATGCCGTAGGTACCAACCCTACTTATAATTTAGGTAGAACACTGACACATGAAACAGGACACTGGCTAAACCTGATACATATTTGGGGTGACGATGGCAATGACTGCACCGGAACTGACAATGTAAATGATACTCCGAATCAGGCAGGTCCTCATTACGGTACTCCCGGTTTTCCATATATCAGTTGCAATAATGGACCTAACGGAGATATGTATATGAACTTCCTTGACTATACAGACGATTTTGTGATGAATATTTTTACTGCAGGACAATCGCAGCGAATGAATGCTGCACTTAGCAGTCTGCGAACTCCGCTTCTCACGTCCAACGGATGTCAGGTTGTGACAGCAGCAATTGATTTGAAGTTGTCAGAAATTAAAAATGCTTCAGGAGTTTTTTGTGCTGACTCCATTAAACCATCAGTGGAAGTAAAAAATACCGGTAACTCCACTATTACTTCTATTACGTTCTCCTCACAGGAAGATACCAATACCGTTATGACCAAAACTTGGAATGGTTCTCTCGGAGCAGGGCAAACCACTACAATTGCTCTGAAAGATTTTAAATCATCACCCGGAACCCATTACCTGAATGTAAAAGCAACTGTAGCAGGTGATGTGAATGTATCAAACAATACACTTGTAAATTATTATTATGTGAGTGCAGCAGGAACACCACTCCCCTATTCCGAAAATTTTGAAAACAAACGTTTCCCTGTTGATTCGTGGAAAATAATTAACCCTGATAATAATGGCACATGGATGCGAACAAGGTTAGCTTCAACAGTTGACAATGCTTCACTCTGGATTTATGATACAAGCAGCGCTGACGATGATGCCATACAGTTAGAACCATTGTACTTAACTGCAATGACAAATCCTATTATTACATTCGATCTCGCCTATCTTTATGACCCTGCAATTTCATCAAGTCATACACTTAAAGTTTCGGCATCTACTGACTGTGGTGCAACTTTTACAGAACTCTATTCCAAATCGGGTGAAGAACTGGCTACAATTATAGGCAACTCGGGAAGTTTTTTTATACCTGATGCCGGTCAATGGAGAAATGATACAGTAAGTCTTAAAAGTGTTGCATTCAATAATTCTGTCATACTGAAATTTGAAAACATTTCAGGCAATTCCAACGCATTGTATATTGACAATATAAAAATTTTCCCTAATGTTTCGGAAGTCAACCTGGATATTCTTCCAAATCCTGTAAAAAACACCATTCATTTTTCAGTGCTGCTTTTAAAGGATGATCATTTCAAAGTTCAGATTTATGATGTGGCGGGAAAATTAGTGTACAAAGCTGATTATGCAGGAAGTCAGGTTGAAGATGTTATTCATATCCCCAATCTGCAACATGGAATGTATTTGTTCAGATTAATTTCTGGCAATAGCAGCAAGACCGAAAAGTTTATCCATTACTAGAAGTACGTTTAAACCAATAGTCATATTCAGTAAATCTTAATAATTCGATGTTGCAACATTGATTATTTAAGCTACTTTTGCTGCGTAATCAAAAAAGTATAGAAAAATGAAAAAATTAATGCTTAGTGTTGTTGTGTTGTTTACTTCGGTGAACCTTTATGCACAAACCAAATGGAATGCAGACGTAGCTAACTCTGATATTGGTTTCAGTGTCACTCACATGATGATTTCAGAGATAGATGGAGCGTTCAAAGACTTTAATGCTACTATGACATCCACAAAGGAAGACTTTGAAGACAGCAAAATTGAATTCACTGCAAAGGCTGCTTCTATCACCACCAATAATGACAAACGTGATGCCCACCTGAGAAATGACGATTTTTTTGCAGCAGATAAATATCCTGACATCACTTTTAAGAGTGTTTCATTCAAAAAAGTGGCCGATAAAAAGTACAAAATGGTAGGGAATCTTACCATGCGTGGAGTTACCCGCTCGATAACATTAGATGTTACTTTGATGGGAACAATTAATGATCCTTATGGACACACAAGAGCTGCCTTCAAAATAGAAGGTAAACTGAACAGAAAAGATTATGGTATTTCCTGGAGTGCTTCAATGGATAACGGTGGATCAGTAGTAAGTAATGAAGTATTGATAAAAAGCAATGTTGAAATGATTAAGGAAAAATAAATCATTTCTGAATGTAAATATTAAGTTTGTGAGTTGATTTAACTAAGAGAGTATTGAAGAAATACTCTCTTTTATTTTTAAGGATAATGAAAATTGAAGAAGCTATTCAGCAACCATTTTTTAAAAATGAAAAAGTGAAGGCTAGCATCAACCTGATTTACACAAGCAACTGGTTGCAAAGCAACCTTCGAGCTTTTTTACTGCGTTTTGGTTTAAGCCCGCAGCAATTTAATGTGATGCGAATTTTAAGAGGACAGCATCCCACTCCTATCAGCACATGTGAAGTACGTTGTCGAATGCTGGACAAAATGAGTGATGTGTCGAGAATTGTTGCAAGGCTGCACAAATCAGGATTTGTGAATCAAAAGGAACATCCGGCAGACAAGCGCCTGGTTGATGTAGTGATCTCTGCAAAAGGACTCAAACTACTCGAAAAAATTGATACGGAAATGCATGAAACAGAAGAACTGATGTCTAACATCACCATGCAGGAAGCAAAAACCCTCAACCGATTATTGGATAAGTTGAGAAAATAATTGAGGTTCAAAAAATAATTGTAGAATCAGGGATGTTTCAATTTAGAATAACCGAAACATCCCTTCTCATTAAATACGGTAAATCATCAGACTGATTCCTGATTACAAACCGGCATCATTGATTCTTTTCAGGAACTCGTTCTTCTTTCTGTCAGTAGCGAGCATAAACTGATAAGGTTCAAGTCCTCCTTTTTCGCTAGCAACACGTTTTTCAGGTTTCATTTCATCAATGGGTTTATTAAATTTCACATCACTTGAAATTGCCTGCAGCACACCACGCTGATAATTGAAATAATACCACATATCCGGCAAAGCTTCAAGATAAATATTCAACACATCTCCGCTCCGTCTGCGCATGATTTCAACTTTTCCGTTTACCATACGTCCAACATACGTTTTGCCAATAATTCCCAAACCTATTTTTCCGGTAGAAATATAAGATGCACGTTCTTTATTGTAATAAAATTTAAGTTCGCTTAGTACCAATGTATGTTGCAGATCAGAAGGGATCTTACGTGCTGAGCCATAAATGCCGGTTTCATTCAGTAATTTTTCTGTCTTGTCTTTCCCAATCATATTGGTGAGAGCATTGCGATAAACTTTGCGGTCGTCCATAAATGGTTGCAGTGCCGGAATAGAATTAAACATCTCTGCCATTGCTTTTAAAGCGTCATCATTAAACATAAAATCAACAGCCATAATTTCGTCAAATCCGATAGAATCGTTCACAGTAGAATATGTAACCCGACCATAGTTGCCTAATTTCAGCTGCCCGAAATCCTGAGTAAGGTTGATTCTTCCCTCAGCTGCGAGTTCACATTTTTTATCATCCAGTATAACTGAATTGGTAATAATAGCTGATGTTTTTGCAGAATCAGCTCCTGGAACAGCTCCGCTGATGGTATATTGTCTCGAATTATTGTCATAAGTAAGATACCCTTCGGCTGAAATAACTTCAGCATCGCTGTTTCCTTTTTTGGGAGAAAGAAATGCAGGATACATCATGGTGCTGTCGCTGCCGAAATAAATTCCTGAATAAAGTTTTTGCATTGATTCATTGGCAGGTGCCTCAATGGGAATGTTCACCCCTTTGGGATTGATTTCTCCGGAAAATCCGAACCAGTTGCGGTCGAACATGCTGCAATGATGGTTTACAATTGCATATCCACTGAAGAATAAATGTTCCTTTGCTGCATTGATACGAAGATTGCCTTTATACTGTATGGTTGGACTGATAAAGAAGTGAGCCGAGTCAGGTATAACTCCAATTGCAAATGTCTGCTTTGATGTGTCCACTCCTATCTGCGTAAGCCTGATTTTATGTTTTACCTTGGTTTGATCCAGATACTCGTAATTACCATCACCTGAATAGTTCTTGCTGCTTGTTATAGTAATATTTGTGTTGAGCATGGTGTGATATCGGCTGGTTGTATTGGCAATCACTTTGCTGTTAACCAATGGTCGCATCACCGCATCGCGCTCCACTACAACATTACCCAAATCAGGAATTATGGAAGCATCGGCCACTAATATTTCCTTTACCTTAAATCCTTTGAGCAAATATGATTTTAAGTTATATGAGGCAAGTGGTGCAGTCCACCTCAAAGAGTCCTGCTGTTTATTTACCGATACAAATTCATTGCTGTTTTCAGCCAATGCATCTGAGCTGCCGAACTCCAGTTCCGATTTATCCATGAACCATCTGAAATCACTTATGTAAGAGATATACTGATTAACCGGAAAATCAACTTTTGCTCTGCCACCATTGCTGCTGAAATTACCAATTCGTTTGTCGAGGTCAATATTGGCTTTTACGTTTTTGGTTTGTAATGCCAACACATCTGACATATCACTCTGCAGTTTAAATTCAGCGGAGTCTGATCCGTAACTGTGTTCACGTATGTAATGATTGTCGGATATGAGTTGCGATTGCTGGAAAGTAATTGTACCGTTGGCTTTCACTCCTGTTGGCATCAGCACCAGATTGCCGTCCAAAATAGCTTCACCTTTAAACAGGTCGAAATTATGGCTTCGTTTAAACACATACATCTTATCATTTTTAGGACGCCAGTTCACAAACACATCTTCAGATTTAATATCAGGGAATTTAGTATTCCCTATCTGCTCACGTCTCATTACAAAACTTTGCGTAACAGCATGCATGCTGTCGGGGAAAAACACAATGTTATCAGACTTGCTCGTACTGCTCAGGTAATCCACCTCTCCTTTTCCTAAGAATCCATTATGGCTCAGGCTAATCTGTTCACGATATTTCCCCTTTCCGTTATAAGCAGTAAAACCTTCAGCAGGAGTTTGTGTAGTAAAACCTAATGAATAATCAGGTTGTACGGTTAGTTGTTGTCGCCACTCAGGAAAAATATCTGCCGACACCATACTTCCTTCAAATATCAACCCTTCTTTGGTAAGTGAGTTCAAACTATCAATGGTAAACGGATCGAGATGATAATAGAACTTATCACGTTTATACACTCCTCCATAAATTTCAGGGTAGTCGTAATAAATAAATGATTTATTGGTACACACAAAAATGGGGTATTCGTCATTGGCTACAAAACCTGACTTATTGGAAGGATTGTCTATTGAAAGTTTCCCGTTAAGTTGCTGCAAAATACTTTTTATCGGGATGAGTTTCTTTCTGCCATTCTGATCTACTTCATCAGAAGGAACTTTAAATCTCAAGGAATCAACATTTTTCAAATCAATATTAAAATCCTCATAATTAAAAGCGAATTCTTTACCATAAAAATCAAGTCTTCCTGCATGCACTCTGCCATTAAACACCATATCACGATCTTTCTTAAGGGTTAATTCCTGCTCGAAAGGTTGTATATAAACTTCCTGCGAATCGCTTATTAAAACATGGCTTACACCTCTCAAATTAATATCAAAATTCAACAGATTGATGGTGGCATTGGGCATCCCCGAAATCATAGACTCAATTTTCAGTTCGTCATAATCAACCTTACCGGTTTGAGCTTTCAGGTAATATGATACTTTATCTTTAACAATAAATCTATCCGCATCCGAATCGTAACTCACAAAACCTAATGATGACAATCCTAAAACCAGATTGCGCACAGTATTGTCGGTTAGTTTCATGTATTGAGCAAGGTCGTTAACATGAATAACTTTTGTATTGTTTTTATCGGCATATTGCTGAATAGTGTAAAGTGGATTGGCTTCAGAAATTCCCTGAATTTTTTCAAAACGCTGACGTGAATAAAGGTTCACTGATTCGAAACGGAGTTACTCTCTCCACCTCCTGAAATCATTTTCAGATCCATCAATGGGTCGTCCACTTTCCAAATCAGCTGGTCAAAATCCAAATCCATTTTATGATAACTGTCGAAATAAGGACTGTTCACGGCTGTTTGTCCGTTTTTGGTAAGAGTTACCGTACGGTCTTTGTAGATATATTTAAACTCCACACCGGGATGATAAATAGAATCTTTCTCCCAGTAAATTACTGCAGCAGCATTAATAGATACAATGCGATCGGGCCGGATAATAAATCCCTGCGACAACATTTTAAGTTGTGGTTTGCCATTCAGTTTAAAAAGTAAAGTAGCATAGCTGTTTCGGTTTCCTGAGCCTACCATTTTGCTTCCCTGAAGTGAGAAACCTCCTCTGTAATCAGCATCTTTTACAAGGTCTTTAATATCAAGTGATGTGCTGTAACTCACAAATCGCGGATAGCTGGCATTGGAATCATTCACATTGGCAAGCAGTTTATCGTGATAACGGCCCTTCAATTCACTCTCGAAATATTTTTTGTACGAAAATGTAACAGAGTCCATACTATACTCAGAACCTTTCATATTGATGACGTACTTTCTTACACTAGCATTGGCTTCACTGGGTGAGAGACCGGCACGGGTAAAATTAACTTTTCCTCCATTGCCGTAAAAGAGTAAATTATTGGGATAATAAACTCCCTGAGTGCTTTCAATAACTGAACTGTCGCCTTTACTGGTACAACGCAATGTTGTAGTGGCAAACACTATGCGTGGCAATGAATCAAAACCAAAAGAATACTGATTGGAATAGCTGCTCCATTCAACCGAACTTGAACTGTATAATATATTTCCTGAAAACAAGGATTGTGATATTTCAAGAAAATCACCCAATTTTCTTACACTCAACTTTGCAATGGATTTTTCGAATGTTGAATGCCAATCAGAGAATGTTTTGGCATCTTTTCCACTTGCAGTAAAAGCTGTGAGCACTCCTGTATAAACTACAAAGTCAGGGAATGCCTTCATCCTTTTTTTAAGCATGGCATTGCAGGTTTTAATTACCGTCTGTTGCTGGTCTGCATTTAGCTTTCCCAGATAAACCGGTTTAAACTCATCCATGATCTTCTCTGCTTCTTTTTTATTGGTTTCTTCAAAAAATGACTTTAAGTCAACAAGGAACCCTGAAGGATCGGTACTAAAAGATTTGAGGGTTTGAGCAAAAACATTTCCTGAAACGCCAATCAGGAAAAACAATGCAAATAATTTTCTCATCAGTAAAAATAAAAAATGTGGTTTCTTGCAAAAATAACGCTTGCCTAAAACTTAACGTGTGCTCCGTTAAAATCTCTTTTGAGTTGTTAACATATTACAGCACCGACTTTCTCGAAGACTAAGGTGACAATGATGATGTTTCTGAGGATAAAAGGTGTTAATAAACATATTAATCAGGCTGCTTTTGGTTAGATATAAATCTTTCATAATTTCGTGCCCACAAAAAATCAAAAAGCAATGGCTGACACCAAAAAAGTTAAACACCAACAGGAAAAAGATAACCCTTTTGAAGAAATGATAAAGCGCCTTGATGTAGCTGCTAAAATCATGAAACTGGATGATGACGTTTATGAAATCATGAAAAAACCAAGCCGCATCGTTTATAGTAGTTTACCTATCAAAATGGACAATGGAAAAACTCAGGTTTTTGAAGGGTTCCGTGTAGTTCATAATACAGCCTTAGGCCCATCGAAAGGTGGTATCCGTTACAGTTTAAATGTAAACGAAAGTGAAGTTATGGCACTTGCGGCATGGATGACTTTTAAATGCGCTATTGCCGACATTCCCTATGGTGGAGCCAAAGGCGGAATAACCTGCGACCCTTCCAAAATGAGTGAAGGAGAGTTGGAGCGTCTTACACGCGCTTATACCGGGGCAATGGCTGATGTATTTGGAGTGGATAAAGATATTCCTGCTCCGGATATGAATACCGGTGCAAGAGAGATGGCATGGATTGTTGATGAATTCAGTAAATTGAAAGGTTCCTTCACTCCGGGTGTAGTTACAGGCAAACCGTTGCACCTTGGAGGTTCACGCGGAAGAGTTGAAGCAACAGGAAGAGGTGTGATGACTGCAACTATGGAAGCTCTTGATAAACTGGGCCTCAAACCGGAGAAATGCAGAGCTGCAGTTCAGGGATTTGGAAATGTAGGCTCCATCACTGCTAAACATCTGGCAGCACAGGGAATAAAAATTGTTGCTATATCTGACCATACTGCTGCATTTTATAATGCTGACGGAATTGACATTGAGAAAGCTATAGCTTACCGCAATGGAAACAAAGGTGTTATTAAAGGCTATAAAGGAGGAAAGTTAATTTCAAACGAAGAGTTACTTACTCTGAATGTTGATATACTTGCTCCATGTGCAATGGAAAATCAGATTACAGAAGACAATGCTTCCAAAATTAAAGCAAAGCTGATTGTAGAAGGAGCTAATGGCCCTACTACTGATGAAGCTGATCATATTCTGGAGAAAAAGGGTATATTGGTAATTCCTGATATACTTGCCAATGGAGGTGGTGTAACGGTTTCATACTTTGAATGGGTTCAAAACCGCACAGGATATTATTACAGCGAAGAAGAAATCAACAAACGTGCCGACAGATGGATGAAACAGGCATTCAATAATGTTTGGGAAGTATCCAAAAAGTATAAGGTTCACATGCGCATTGCAGCTTATATTTATGCGTTGAGCAAAATTGAATTAGGTATTAAATCACGCGGCAGTTTTTAATTACTGCCGCTTTTTATTTGAATATTGAATGACTATACATCGCGAAGGTAAATATTGGGTGCTGGGAACACTTTCGGCATTTGTAATTATAAATGCTCTGGTGCTTACAACACGTGAACAACAGGACTGGCTGAGCCTTCTCGTATTTACAGTTACTTTCATTTTTCTTATTCTTATAGTACAGTTTTTCCGTTACCCCAAAAGATCGGCTACTCGTAATGAGAATTACGTGATTGCACCTGCTGACGGCAAAGTTGTAGTTATTGAACAAACTACAGAAACTGAATATTATAAAGATAAACGTATTCAGGTTTCCATTTTCATGTCACCCTTTAATGTACATGCCAACTGGTATCCCATCAGTGGAAAAATACCGTATCTCCGCTATCACAAAGGAAAATATCTTGTGGCATGGCATCCTAAAGCTTCTACTGATAATGAGCGTACAACCATTGTTGTAGAAAAAGATCAGAACAAAACAGTATTACTACGTCAGATTGCAGGTGCTCTTGCAAAAAGAATAGTTTATTATCCAGCCGAAAACGATTTGGTGAAACAAGGTGCTGAAATGGGTTTTATCAAGTTTGGCTCGCGTGTGGATATTTTTCTTCCTCTTACAGCCAAAGTAAATGTGCAGATGAACCAGAAAGTTACAGGAAAGGTTACTGTAATAGCTGAACTGCAATAATCAAATTCTTCTTTGTATTTTTTACATTCGTATATTTGAAGCATGTTACGGAGTAAAAATATATTGTTGCGTGCCTGCGAACCCGATGACCTGCCCTTGATGTATGAATGGGAAAACAATACCAGCAACTGGTTGCTGAGTGATACCGTAAAGCCATTTTCAAAATATACTCTGGGCGAATTTATACAACAGGATCAGTCAGATATTTTCACCACCAAACAACAGCGTTTTGTCATACAATTGTTTCAGCCACTCAAAACAATCGGCTTTATTGATTTGTATCAATATGACCCTGTTCATCGCAGAGCAGGTGTTGGAATTTTAATTGGCGATGAAACAGAGCGCAAAAAAGGATATGCCGCTGAGAGTATAGAATGTCTTAAGAACTATGCCAGACAAACACTGAATCTCCATCAGTTGTTTTGTTACATACAGGCTTCCAACAAAGCAAGTATTAAGCTGTTTCAGCAATCGGGATTTACTTCTGTGGGTGTATTAAAGGATTGGTTGATTTATAATCAAAAGCCCGAAGATGTGATGCTTTATCAGCATATACTCTGAAATCAGTTTTCAACAACTGTTGATATACGATAGTTTTCACTGATACTTTTTAGCAGATTTGCAGTTTAAATACACCACGTATGCAAACATTACAGGAAACCATTGACAAGGTAAAGGAATTTCATTCAGTATTCGGACTCGGGTATTTTGAAACCCCTCAATCGGATATTGACCGTAAAACAGTAGAACTGCGCCACCGGCTTATGCAGGAGGAAAATGATGAATATCTTGAAGCCGCTCTGAATAAAGATTTAACTTTGATTGCAGATGCTTTGGGTGATAAATTATATATCCTTTGCGGAACTATTATAGCACATGGTTTGCAACATAAAATCACTGAAGTGTTTAATGAAATACACCGAAGCAATATGAGCAAACTGGATGAAAACGGAAAACCTATATATCGCGAAGATGGCAAAATCATGAAAAGTAAAAACTATTTTTTGCCCGACATCAAAGCTGTTCTGGAACAGTGATAGGAAAACTCAGTATTATCATTCCTGTTTTTAACGAGGAAAAAAACATTGAAGAAGTATTAAAGAATATTTTTTCATTGCAACTATCCTTCGATATCAAAAAGCAGGTTATTATAGTTGATGACCGTTCAACGGATGAAAGTGCCTCACGAATTGAAAATATACTCCGTGAAAATAATGCCGGTACTCATTTTATAAAACAAAAAGTCAATGGTGGTAAAGGAAGTGCCATCCGTGCAGGTTTGAGTGTTGCCACAGGTGATTTTCTGATTATTCAGGATGCAGATCTCGAACTCAATCCACAGGATATAAACAAACTGATTGAAGTTGCTATATCAAATAAAGCTGATGTGGTTTATGGATCAAGATTTTTAATCAAACAACCCTACCCTGTTCCTCTCAAAACAAAAATAGCCAATCGCTTTCTTTCGTTGATGACCTCACTGATGACAGTCCGAAAAATAACCGATATGGAAACCTGCTACAAACTCATCAGAAGTTCTCTGTTGAAAAATATTCAGTTAAAAGAAAACCGTTTTGGTTTCGAGCCGGAAATTACCATGAAACTATTGCGAAATAAAGATATTATTTACAGAGAAATTCCAATATCATATAAAGCACGAAGTGCAAATGACGGAAAGAAAATAGAATTGACAGATGGTGTAAGAGCTTTAATTTGTCTGATAAAATATCGTTTCTGATGAGGCAAACGAAGTCATATTTATTTCTTGCAGTTGTGTTATTGCTAATATCTGTATGGTATCAGCACATTACCTATGGCGATGAAAAATATGAAAGAATAGTTGACAGTGATGGCAAAGGTTATTATGCTTATCTGCCTGCCATATTCATTTATCATGATTTGAGTTTTGGATTTTATTTTAAAGAAGAAAACAAAGAAATCAGGCGATATTTTGATGAGCGTTTCTTAACACAGTTAGGCGATAAAACCGTTATAAAAACTTATTGTGGCGAAGCGTTACTGATGCTTCCTTTTTTTGCAAGCGGTTGTATTTTTCAGTATTTTATTGCAGGTCATACCACAGGTTTTGAACCAACGGTACAGTTTTTTATTTGTCTTGGTGCTTTATTTTATCTGTGTTTGGGCTTATTAGCTCTCCACAAACTTCTGAGATCATTTGGTTTTTCAGATAAAGTTGCATTTCATACTTCTCTTGGTTTATGCCTTGGAACCAATCTGCTCACCTATGCAGTTTTCTACCCCACCATGAGTCATGTGTATTCATTCAGCATGATAGCATGTTTCATTTATCTTGTTTGCAAATTCAAACAAAAACCCGAGTCGAATGCATGGCTGCTGCTGTTCTTATTATTTGCAATCATCATTCTTATACGTCCGGTTAACGGTGTTCTGATTGTATTTCCTCTCATTTTGATTACTCGTGAAATTTTAAGCTTTCTAAAAAATCATTTCCGGCTGACAATAGTTGCTGTCAGTTTGTTTGTTGCTGTCATCAGCATTCAGCCGTTGCTCAATTATATTCAGTGCAGAGAGTTATTTCCATGGAGCTATGGCGATGAAGGTTTTTACTGGAGTCATCCTGAATATTTGAAAGTACTTTTCAGCTTTCGTAACGGAATGTTTATTTATTCACCTGTATTGTGGTTAGTTATTCCGGGATTTGCTTTATTATTTTTCAGAGACAAATTGTTTTTTCTTGCCACATTCATTACTCTTCTTCTGTCGTTTTACTTCATTGCAGCCTGGTGGAACTGGTCATCAGAACCTGCATTGGGCAATCGCTCCTGCATTGACTGGTATGCATTTTTTGCATTGCCATTGGCCGTTATTATCAGTCAAAAGTCAAAGCTGTTAAAATATCTTTCTTCCGGAATACTTTTTCTTGCTGTCAGCCTCAATGGTGTTTTCACCTGGCAATATTTGCGTGACATCATTCACCCTGACGGAATGACTAAAGAGAAATTTAAATATGTTTTTCTTAAAACATCCAAAGCTTATTACGGTTGTTTGGGTAATGGCAATGAGGAAAGTTTTCTTCCTGCAGAAGAGGCTCCGTTTTTTAATTACTCATCCGTAGGTTCTTCTCTCAATAACATTACAGTTTTTAATGATTCTGTACGGAACAGAATGATTATTACCATTGAGAATAATTCAGGAATTTTAAAACCAATGAAAGCTGTTGTCAGGCTGCAGCGGCTCGAAAAGGAATTTAAAGCATGTACCGATGCCTTTGTATTTTTCGATTATCTGGATAAGAACGGCAACCTTTATTATCGCGAAAACCTGCGGATAAATGATATACCCAGGCAGCAGCTGAATGTGTGGAAGTCATTTGAATATACATTTGTGATGCCTGCATTAAAGTCTGCTGATGATAAGCTGATTTTTTCTATTGACAACAGCCAGGGTCGTCAGTTTGAGATTAAAGATTTACAGGTTTCATTATTTCATTTTGCAAAAAGGTAAAACAACCATCCAATAATTGCGAAATAGTACTTTTGCTGCTCATGCAACGGAAATTCATCACCAATCTTGCATTACTGTTACTGCTTAATCTGCTGATAAAGCCATTCTGGATTTTCGGCATTGACCGCACAGTTCAGAATATGCTGGGCGCTGAAGTTTATGGTAAGTATTATGCATTATTAAACTTTTCTTTCCTGCTCAATATTCTCCTCGATGCAGGCATTACCAATTTCAACAATAAGAACATCTCGCAACATCAGCATCTGGTTTCCAAACATTTTGCAGGAATTGTTGTACTGAGGTTTTTGCTTGCAGGTGGATATCTGGCAGCCTCTTTGATTCTGGCATTTTTTGTAGGATATACCATTGACGACATTTTTCTATTAATACTTTTATTGGTCAATCAGTTTTTCATCTCCTTTATTTTATATCTGCGTTCTAACCTCTCAGGGTTGCATCTTTTTAAAAGCGACTCTCTGGTGTCGGTGACAGATCGTTTTCTGATGATTATATTCTGTAGTTTCTTAATCTGGGGCAACCGTGGTCAGCATCTGGAGATTACATCTTTCGTTTACGTTCAGACATTTGCTTACATACTTACTGCTGCCTTTGCTTTAATGTTGCTCAGGGGGAAATTAAATTTTCAGAAACTAACCTGGCATCCGGCATTTTACATTTCAATTCTTAAACAGTCGGCACCGTTTGCATTGTTAATATTACTCATGACTTTTTATAGCCGCATTGATGCCATTATGCTCGAACGTCTGCTTCCTGATGGTGCGTTTTATGCAGGCGTTTATGCACAGGCTTTCCGTATGCTGGATGCTGTAAATATGTTTGGCTTCTTGTTTGCCTCATTATTGCTTCCCATGTTTGCACACATGATAAAAAAGCATCAACCGGTTCATGATCTTACAAAACTTTCTTTCACTTTACTTGCAGTACCCTCGCTGACACTGGCAGTTTCAGGACTATTTTATGGTAATTCCATTATGGAATTACTTTATCATGAACATACAGATTTATCAGCTCCAGTATTTACGCTTTTGATGTTCAGCTTTTTTTGTATGGCCACTTCCTATGTTTTCGGGACATTGCTTACTGCCAACGGAAGTTTGAAACAGTTAAATATAATGGCTTTATGTGGTATGCTACTCAATATTATTCTGAATCTGATTCTCATACCAACATATAAAGCTTATGGAGCAGCTATTGCAGGTCTTACTACTCAGGCTATAATGACTCTTTCTCAAGTCGTCATAGCATGGAAAATCTTTAACTTTAAAATCAATTATAACCTTTTGATTCGTATGGGGATATTTATTCTGCTTTTGTACTTTGCCGGAACGGAAATTAAACACTATAAATCATCTGTTGACGGATTTTTGATTTTACTCATTTCAGGTGCTTTTCTTGGATTTCTGCTCCGCATTATCAGTTTTTCAGGCCTTAAAAGCATCCTCGATGACAGAAATGCCTGACATGGCAATATTTGTTACATTTGCGGCTCTCTAATCAAATAATTATCAATGAATACCCCTCCTGTTTACGAAGAAAATTTCGCATCGCTTAACTTTATACAACTGGTGAAGAAATGGAAAAAGCAGCTTATAATCATTGCTTTAATTTCAATGGTGTTGTCATTTATTTTCACGTTACCATTTTTTATTCCACCTATGTATAAGTCAGTAGCTATAGCCTATCCTGTAAATTTAAGTGCTTACTCAACTGAAAGTACTACTGAACAATTACTTCAGTTATATGATGCCGAAGAAATTAAAATGGAACTTATACGTGATTTTGATTTATACAATCATTACGAGATTGATTCCACCAAAAAATCAGCACGGTCAGCAATATTAAAACAACTGTCAGGCAATATCAGCATCAATAAAACTGACTTCGAATCGGTGAAACTTGAAGTGATGGACTCAGACCCTGTAATTGCAAAACAGATGGTGGATTCCATTATAGAAAAAGCAGACCGGGTGACAAGAAAATTATACAGAGACCTCACCCAGGAAGCCCTGGTAGTAGCACAAAGGCAGTTTGAAGAAAAAAGTATAATGATTGATTCACTTGATAAAGAAATGACAAAGCTGCGGATGAAATCAGGAATCATAGAATTTTCGCAACAAACCCGCGAAATAAGCAGAGCCTATTATACCTCCATCCTCAATAAAAACCCTAATGCAAAACTCGATACCTTATTCAGTAAAATGCAGCAATACGGATCGGAATATGTGACGCTGAATGAGAAAATAAATTATGCCCGTGCCACCATCAATAATTACAGGCAGTATGTTGAAAATGCTACCAAGGACTTAACAAAAGTGCTTACTTATTCCAATGTGGTAACACAACCTGAGGTTGCCGACAAAAAATCATATCCTGTTCGCAGCCTCATTATGCTGATGTTTACTGCATCAGTTGTTTTCCTCTCATTTGTAGTTATTGTGATTTACGAAAACTCTCAGGAGAAAAAAGTTGCAGCAAAATAACATTATACACGCTTTACCTCAAAAGCAGGTTAAATGGCTTTATTTGCTTACTGCATTGTATATGCTCATTGCAGTTGGCAGCCTGGTAACTGAATTTTACTGGTTATTGCTGTTGCCCGCTGCCATTCTTATTGCTTACAGTGCACTTTATCATTTAGATAAACTTTATCTGTTCGTTGCTTTTTGCACCCCATTAGCAATCAATCTTTCCAAAACCGATTTGGGTATTGGTGTCAGCCTGCCCACTGAACCGTTGCTGTTCAGTATGATGCTGATTTATCTTTTATCAAAGATGATTGACGGAAGAATTGACAAAGAGTTAATGTTTCATCCCATATCAATTCTTATTGTTATTCATCTTTCGTGGATGCTTATTGCTTCTTTTACCAGTTCCATGTTTGTTGTATCCATAAAGCATTTTATCGCACGGTTGTGGTTTATTGTAATAGGATTTTTTCTTGCCACAAAAATTTTTAAGAAAGAAAGCCGGATACGTAATTTCATTTGGCTTTATAGCATTGGAATGGCCATCACCATCATTTATACTATCACACGACATAGTATAAATGGATTTACTCAGATGTCGGCACACTGGGTGATGACACCATTTTATAATGATCATACTGAATATGGTGCAGTGCTTGGATTGATGCTTCCACCTGTTATTGGTTTTATGTTTATGCATCAGAAATCGTTTATGTACAGATTTTTTGCTATTTTGTTAACAGTACTTATATTAACCGGAATTATTCTTTCCTATACAAGAGCCACATGGCTTGGTGTTGCATTTGCTGCAGGTGCTTCATTGGCTTATGTATTTCGCGTACGTACCTGGATGGTGATTGCAATACTTGCATCAATGGTGGTGGGATATTTCATATTTGAGTCAACAGTGCTTTATAAATTCAGTAAGACTAAGGAATATTCACAGAACGATTACAGCAATCACGTAAAATCCATCACCAATATAAAAACAGATGCTTCCAATGTAGAGCGTCTCAACCGCTGGAGTTGTGCATGGCGTATGTTTCTCGACAAACCTGTATTTGGCTGGGGACCCGGCACGTATCAGTTTAATTATTCAGTGTATCAGCTTAACGAAGAAAAAACCTACATCAGCACCAATCTGGGGGATAAAGGCAATGCCCACAGCGAATATTTAGGTCCTTTAAGTGAGCAGGGAATTTTAGGCCCTGTAATTTTTATAACTCTATGTATAACCGTTTTGTACCGTGCATCACGTGTTTTTCTTGAATCGCCTTCTCGCGATCAGCGTATCCTTGCACTTACAATGCAATTGGGATTAGTCACCTATCTCATTCATGGTTTCCTGAACAACTTCCTCGACAAAGACAAAGCTTCCATACCTTTCTGGGGATATATTGCTGCCATTACGATAATGGATTACTATCATCGTAAACATTTTAAATCTCTAAGCGAGCGCACGCAGTGAAAGTATAGTCACATCATCGCTGTAATCTGAATCCTGACGGTACTTATCTAAATGGTTGATTAATGAGCCGTGAAATTCTTTTAAAGTACCCGAGGCCATTTTTTCACTGATAAACTGATGCAGATTTTCTGCACCGAAAAATTCTCCTGATTCATTCTCGAGTTCGGTAATGCCATCTGTGTAACAAAATACAGAAGCTCCTTTTTCAAATGTTACTGTTTCATCATTCAGAAAGGGAAGCTCATCAAACATTCCTAAACCTGTTGTGCCTTTATTTAACACACGAACACTTTTTTTCTCACAAAGCACGGGAGGGTTGTGCCCTGCATTTATGTATTGCAAAGTGTGCGATTTAAAATTGATGATTCCTATGAAAAAGGTGATAAATTTTTCTCCTTTTGCCGATTTGTTTACACATGCATTTAACTCTGTAACAAGTTCTTTGAGCGGCAATTTATTTTTGATTAAAGCATGCAGATTAGCCTGAAAATTTGACATGAGCAATGCTGCTGCCATACCTTTTCCTGAAACATCAGCCATACAGAAAATGTGCTCATAATCGTTCAGCGAAATAAAATCGTAATAGTCTCCCCCAACCTGCTGATGTGGCAGATAAACACTGTCCACATCAAACCATTCATTGCCTTTTAGTCCTACGGGGAATAACATGTCCTGCATTTCGGCAGCAAGTTCAAGTTCTTTTCGAAAAGCTGCCTGCTCTACTGCCTGAAGATTGAGCCTTTTGTTTTCGATCGCTACCACAATAATATTGGTGATGGTATGTATAAAAGGCACAACCTCACGCACCGGAATATCATGTGTACTCTTAATGTTGCCCACTATACTATAGGCAAGCAATTGCTCATTGTGATATACAGGAATGATGGATTCATCTTTTTCGAGCCATGAAGGCGCAGAAATTTCTTTGGTGGATGACATCTGAAGTTCTTCAAGCAATTTCTCAGGCTGAAGTTTTGACAACTCTTCTTTCATGCCATACGACAATACCTGTTTCCATGAACCTTCATTCACAAATAGCGAAAGTTTGCCTGCATGTAAGTGATCCTTTATTACCGATTCATAAATTTTATAAAGTTGTTCAGAGGGAAGATTGTAGTTGATGGCCTTGGTAATCTGCAGCAACCAGTGCAGCTGTAGTTTTTTGGATTGCAGTTCCCAGTTTAGTTTTTCTGTGGTTTCACTCATGATTTTCTCAGTCATCCTGCTTGTCTAAAAATTCAAATACTTCAGGCAATCGTTTCATCAAGGCTAACTCTTTCATCTTTGCGCGTGCATCAGAAGTAGGACTTCCGAAATAAGTTTTTCCGGGCTCTAAGGATTTTCCAACACCTGACTGGCCTAAAACAACAGCGCCTTTTCCAATGGTAAGATCTTTCTGCACACCTACCTGCCCCCATAAGATTACATCATCTTCAATAGTTACCACTCCGGCAATGCCCACATGTGCAGCAAACAAACAATTACGTCCTACCACAGTATCATGACCGATATGAATGTGATTGTCGAGTTTGGTTCCGCTACCTACAACTGTATCACCCGACACTCCTTTGTCAATAGTGGAGCATGCACCGATTTCTACTTTATCGCCAATAATTACTCTCCCGCAGGTGTGCATTTTATCATATCCTTCAGGTCGCCTCTTAAAATAAAATGCATCTGCACCGATAACGGTATTTGCATGCAATATCACATCATTTCCTATTTCGCAGTGATCATAAATAACCACACCCGGATGAATAATACAATTCTTTCCAATCTTAGAATGTGCCCCTACCACACATCCCTGCATCAGCACAGTGCCCTCACCTATCTTAGCTGTTGGGTGCACCTGACTCATACTGGGTTCAAACGGTCTGTAATGACGGGTTATGAAATTGTAATCTCTGAAAGGATCATCTGAAATTATCAGCGCCTTGCCTTCGGGGCAGTCAACTTCTTTGTTGATGATAACAATGGTAGCTGCTGAGTGAAGTGCCTTGTCGTAATACTTGGGATGATCTACAAAGGTGATATCTCCGTTTTCTACTTTATGAATCTCATTAATTCCAAGTACAGGAAAATCATCGCTGCCGATATATTTAGCATGAATCAATGATGCAATATAGCTGAGAGTAAGCGGTTGCTCAAATTTCATTGGTGTAAATTATTACGCAAAGGTAACAAAGGTTATTTCTTGGTGAAGATAATTTTTTGCAAACTTATCACAAGTACCGTTGCAGCAACAAAAGGAAAGGTCAGTTGCAGCAGATTGTATTCACTCATTTTAATGCTGATAACCAACGACAGCAAAACAGCGACTGCAGCCTGAAGTATATTTTTAAACTGCTTTCCTGAAAATGCTATGGCACAGAGCACGGCATTAAAACTGAATAAACCATCAGCAACAGCACCCTGAGGAACATCAAATAAATACAGTGCAATAAGTCCTGACAAAAGCGAACCTGCCATACCATAAATTGCTGCTACCGGTGAGCAAATTGCAACTGCAAGGATGAATAAAAGTCCGGAGATAATATTGTTCTGAAAAATAACCTGTCCAAATCCTTTTACCGGAAAAATAAAATAATTTAATGAAGAAGCCTCTGCAGCAGATGGAGTAACTTCCGATGCAGGGAAAAAAGAATGAAGGACAAAGACCAGAAACCAGGTCACCAATACAAATGGCAATGTAAACACAGGAATATTCTGACGGATAAAAAAATGTTGAATGCATGCCGATAAAACAGCTCCAACCACAACCATCATCCACAACATTACTCCGGGGTTGAAAAACAGAACAAATGCCACACCGGTAAGCGCAGCACTGAATCCATACAAACCTTTATTGATATTTTCCGATGGGAATTTTAAAACTATTGCAGTAAGCGTTCCTGTTGTTGCAGCAAGTAATGCAGCGACACCCATACTTACAGAGCCAAAACAAATTCCGGCTAAAAAAACCATTCCTGTAACAGCATTTTCCTGAAGCATGATTTGTCCAAACCCTTTGAAAAGCCGATTCGTGAATGATGACTCTTCTCTGAATTTATTCTTTCTCAGAAAAGTATTTGTGTTCATATTCTGATTAAATCGTCAGGACAATTGCCAATCACAATACTACATTCATTCATTTCAGAATGTAAAACTTGCCATCAGCAGGTTCAGGTCGCGGTAAGGCATTTTAAAAATATCACCTACATATTTATTGGTAATAGTACCCCGAAAAATATAGACACCTGAACGTATGGCAGCATCTTTCCACAACAGATTTTCAAAACCTCCATACTCACCAATGTTCAGAAGTATAGGAGTGAAAATGTTGCTCAATGCCGAAGAAGAAGTTCGTGCAACACGACTTGCAATATTGGGTACGCAGTAATGCACCACACCATACTCTCTGAAGGTGGAGTTTGAATGACTCGTAGATTTGGATGTTTCGAAACATCCACCCTGGTCAATGCTTACATCAATAACCACAGAACCGAATTTCATTTCACTCACCATTTCTTCTGTAACTACTATCGGAGTTCGTCCTGTTTTGGCATGCAGCGCACCAATGGCCACATCACATGTGCGCAATGCTTTAAGAAGAACGGAATGGGTTAATGTGCTCGTGAAAACATGCTCACCAAGGTTCTTGATAATACGTCTGAGTTTATACATATTATCATCAAATATTTTTACATCAGCGCCTAATCCCATGGCAGTTCGTGCTGCATTTTCGCCAACAGTACCTGCTCCAATAATCACCACCTCTGAAGGCGGTACTCCTGCAACACCGCCCAACAATTCGCCTTTTCCTCCGGTGGTATTGCTCAAAAGTTCCGAAGCAATAAGTATAGATGTTCTTCCTACAATTTCACTCATAGCCTGAATTACGGGCATCAGAGCTGAGTCGTCTTTCATATACTCATAAGCCAAAGCCGTAATTTTTTTGCGCGACAACTTCTGAAAAAATTCCTTATTCTGAACAGTTACCTGCAACACCGAGAACAAGGTTTGTTTATTCTGCATCAAATCTATTTCATCCAGTGTTGGCGGACCAATTTTCAGAATCATATCAGCAGTATAAACTTCTTTGGCACTGTAAACTATTCTTGCTCCTGCTTCGCTGTAATCTGTATCGGTAAAGTTAGCTGCATTTCCTGCTCCGGTTTCAACCATCACCTGATGACCGTTGTTAACCAGTACGGCAACTGAATCAGGAGATAATGCAATTCGTTTTTCTTCAAATGAGATTTCTTTCGGAAGCCCTATCAGCATTTCTTTTCTGCCTTTCCTTACTTCAAGCATGCTCTCCTGTGGCATTAACACCGACTGAGAGGATTGTGCTGTTTCAGCTCCTGATGACATGGTCATAGTCTTACTTTTATGGTGCGAATTTCGTCTTTAACATCCATAAGAACAAGAACTGAATCAAAATTTATCAGTGGTTCAATCTTTTCAGGCCATTCTATGAGACATTTGTTTCCACTGAAAAAATAGTCCTCATATCCCAAATCATACACCTCACTCAGCTTATTGATTCTGTAAAAATCGAAATGATAGATTATTTCACCTTCGGATGTGTGATACTCGTTTACAATAGAAAATGTTGGACTGCTGACGTTGTCTGTCACTCCGTAATACTTGCAAATAAGGCTGATGAGCGTGGTTTTTCCTGCACCCATTTCACCTTTAAACAAAACAATGTTTGAATTTTTCAGCAGTTCAGCAATTTGTTCTGCAATAACATTCAGTTCTGAAAGATTCTTACAGACGAACGTTTTTTCATCTGCCATAACCTTATTTTGTCACGAGTGTAATGTATGGCACAATTATCTCTTCGAGCGAAACACCTCCATGCTGAAATGTGTTACGGTAATGATTCACGTAATGATTGTAATTATTGGGATAAGCAAAAATTTATCCTGTTTTGCAAAAACGTATGTGGTACTCACATTTACACGTGGCAGAAATGCTTCAGCAGGATTTTTAATTTCAAACACATCACGCTTTTCATAATTAAGGTTTTTCCCCTGTTTATAACGAAGATTGGTGTTGGTTGTTCTGTCGCCAATAATTTTTGAAGGCTCTTTCACACGAATGGTTCCATGGTCGGTAGTGATAATAAGTTTTACATTTTTTTGTGCAATGCGTTTTAATGCCTCCAACAAAGGTGAATGTTCAAACCATGATTTTGTAATTGAACGATAAGCTGACTCATCATCTGCAAGTTCGCGGATTACCTGCATGTCGGTACGAGCATGGGAGAGCATATCCACAAAATTATACACAATCACATTCAGCTTATTATTGAAAAGATTAGGAATATTATCCACCATATCTTTTCCTGCATCGAGGTTGGTTATTTTGGTGTACGAAGTTTTAATATTTTTTCTGAGCCGTTGTATCTGGTCAAGCAACAGTTCTTCTTCGTGATTATTCTTTCCACCCTCATCATCGTCATAAGTCCACCATTTGGGATGCATCTTTTCAATTTCCGAAGGAAGTATGCCTGCAAAAATGCTGTTTCGTGCATACTGTGTGGCTGTAGGTAATATGCTGTAATAAGTATCTTCTTCTACCACCCGAAACAACTCTGAAATAGCCGGTTCAATTATTTTCCACTGGTCGAAGCGCAAATTGTCTATCAACAGCATAAACACCGGAGTGTCGTCACTTTCGGCAGCGGGAATAACTCTGCGCTTCAGCAAATGCTGCGACATCAGCGGGGCATCTTTCTCCGGATTCTTTAACCAGGAAATATAGTTGCTCTCTACAAATTTTGAGAAAAGTCTGTTCGCCTCTTCTTTTTGCTGCACTAAAATTTCGTGCATACTGTCGTCATTGATATTTTCAAGTTGCAGTTCCCAGTATATTAGTTTTTTATACAACTCAACCCAACCCTGATGTGTTAGCCGGTCGCCAAGCATCATTCCTATCTGCCTGAATTCCTGCTGATATTGTGTATTGGTTTTTTCACTTACCAGTCTTTTGGTTTCCAGATTTTTCTTCAGCGAAAGCAAAATTTGTTTAGGATTTACAGGCTTAATGAGATAATCAGCAATTTTAGATCCGATAGCATCTTCCATGATGGTTTCTTCTTCGCTCTTTGTAATCATCACCACAGGAATGTTTTCATTCATGTTTTTAATGCGAAGAAGTGTTTCAATACCACTCAGTCCGGGCATATTTTCATCCAGAAAAACAATATCAAAAGGTTCTTTCCGGAATAATTCAATAGCGTCATTACCGCTGTGAGCAGTAACGGTTTCGTATCCTTTTTCAGTTAAAAATAAAATATGCGGCTTCAGCAAATCTATCTCATCATCCGCCCATAATATACGTTGCATTTCCATTTATTAAAATCGGTTAAAAATAAACTATTAAAACGCCCATCCGGTTTTTTTATTGGATTTTTTTTGAAACAGGATACAGCTTTTTTCCATTGAGCCATGAAAATAAAATTTTATTTCAGTTGATTATTAAGCAGTTTAAATAAAAGCACTTTCATTTTTTTAACAATCAGTATTAAGTGGGAGTTCCTCATGCAGGGAATATTATTTTTGCCGCCTGTTTTTTAACAAAGCTGTGTTTAAAATGCAAACCGCAGTCATCGCATCAGCTTTACAATAACATATAATTTCAGCCTTCACAGATTTATCTGCCGGCACTTTGTCAGAATCAATTAAGAAAATTTAAAATCATGGCTAAAAAATCAACTCATAACTACAACGAAGACAGTATTCAGAGCCTCGACTGGAAGGAGCATATCCGACTTCGTCCGGGAATGTATATTGGAAAACTTGGTGATGGCACATCGCGCGATGACGGTATTTACGTGTTGCTGAAGGAAGTGATTGACAACTCCATTGACGAGTATGTGATGAGCTACGGAAAGCAAATAGATGTAACCGTAAAAGACGGACAGGTTACCGTGAGAGATTATGGCCGTGGTATTCCGTTGGGGAAAGTGGTTGACTGTGTTTCGAAAATAAATACGGGTGGCAAGTACGACTCACAGGCTTTTCAGAAATCAGTTGGACTGAACGGTGTTGGTACTAAAGCGGTAAATGCCCTTTCCTCCTTTTTCAAAGTGCAGTCGGTGCGCGATGGCAAAACAACTATTGCTGAGTTTAAGCGTGGCGAACTCGAAAAACAACTGAAAGAAAAACCCTGCGACCTGCAGGATGGTACTCTGGTGAGTTTCATTCCTGATGATGAAGTATTCAATGACTTTAAATTCAATCACGAATATATTGAGAGAATGCTCAACAACTATGCATTTCTGAATGTTGGACTGAAACTGAATTTCAACGGCAAAGAATTTTACTCTCAAAACGGCTTGTTGGATTTGTTAAAAGCAAACCTCAGCGAAGAAGTTTTATATCCGATAGTTCATCTGCGCGATAAAGACATTGAAATTGCATTTACTCACACTCCGTCTTACGGTGAAGAGTATTTTTCATTCGTAAACGGACAACATACCACACAAGGAGGAACGCATCTTGCTGCTTTCCGGGAAGCTGTGGTTAAAACAGTACGTGAGTTTTACAAGAAAGATTTCGACCCTAGCGATATTCGCGAAGGCATTGAAGCTGCCATCAGCATACGCATACAGGAACCCGTTTTTGAATCACAAACCAAAACAAAATTAGGATCGCAAAATACTTATCCCAACGGCCCTTCGCTGCGCAACTGGATAAATGATTTTGTAAAAACAAATCTTGATAATTTTCTCCATAAAAATCCTGAAACAGCTGATGCTTGGCTTAAGAAAATTCAGCAGAGTGAACGTGAGCGCAAAGAAATCGCAGGTATAAAAAAATTAGCCAATGAACGTGCCAAGAAAGCAAATCTCCACAATAAAAAATTACGTGACTGCCGTATTCATCTCAACTCCAAAGCACCTGAGAGGTTTGAGTCAACATTATTTATTACAGAGGGAGATTCTGCAAGCGGATCCATTACCATATCACGTGATGTAAATACCCAGGCTGTTTTCAGTCTGAAAGGAAAACCTCTGAACAGTTTCGGACTTACCAAAAAGATTGTTTACGAAAACGAAGAATTTAACCTGTTGCAGAATGCATTGAATATTGAAGACGGACTGGACGAGTTGCGTTACAACAGAATTGTGATTGCAACAGATGCCGATGTGGATGGTATGCACATTCGTTTGCTTCTGCTTACTTTCTTCCTGCAGTTTTTCCCTGAATTAGTAAAGAACAACCATGTATTCATCCTTCAGACACCTCTTTTCAGAGTGAGAAATAAAAAGGAAACTATTTATTGCTACAATGAACAGGAGCGCATCAATGCAGTGGCTAAACTGGGAAGCAAGCCTGAGATAACACGATTCAAAGGTCTTGGAGAAATTTCGCCTGATGAATTTAAAAATTTCATCGGTAAAAAAATGAGAATAGAACCTGTGCGTATAGAAGGTGAAGGGTCGGTACAGCATCTGCTGGATTATTACATGGGAAAAAATACTCCCGAAAGACAGGATTTTATCATCAACAACCTGCGACTGGAAGAAGAACTGGAGCCTGAAGAAACCGAAGCATAACACATTATTAATTCAGCAAAGCAACATCAGCAAATGAGCAAAGCAAAAGACAAAAACAAACAAGCCCCCAAAGAGCAATTACCTTCTATTGCCGAACAACCAACAAGACCTATTAGCAGCATGTATCAGAACTGGTTTCTGGATTATGCATCGTATGTAATTCTGGAGCGTGCTGTGCCCTATCTTGATGACGGACTGAAACCCGTGCAGCGAAGAATACTTCACAGCATGTGGGAAATGGAAGACGGACGCTACAACAAAGTGGCAAACATCATTGGTAACACCATGAAGTATCATCCTCATGGCGATGCTTCCATCGGTGATGCACTGACACAAATCGGGCAGCGTGACTTGCTGATAGACACACAGGGTAACTGGGGAAATATTTATACCGGTGATGCAGCAGCAGCACCCCGATATATTGAGGCTCGTCTTTCGAAATTTGCTCTCGATGTAGTGTATAATCCCAAGACTACCGTTTGGCAATTGTCTTATGACGGAAGAAATAAAGAACCTGTTTCACTACCTGTTAAATTTCCGCTGTTGCTGGCTTCAGGTGTTGAAGGTATTGCCGTAGGACTTGCCTGTAAAATTCTCCCTCATAATTTTTGTGAACTCATACAGGGTTCTATTGATGTTTTAAGAAAGAAGAAAACCAATATACTTCCTGATTTTGCTACCGGAGGAATAGCCGATTTCAGAAACTACAACGAAGGTATTCGTGGCGGAAGAATTAAGGTGAGAGCAGTGATTGAACAGAAAGACCGTAAAACTTTACTGATCAAACAGATTCCGTTCGGCACCACAACATCATCACTGATTGAATCTATACTTGCTGCTAACGATAAGGGTAAGATTAAGATTAAAAAAGTGGAAGATAACACGGCTGCCGAAGTTGAAATTGCCATTTATCTCCACCCCGATTCCTCTGAAGATATTGACAAAACCATTGAAGCATTGTATGCCTTCACCAATTGCGAAGTGAGCATATCGCCCAATTCTTGTGTAATACGTGACGGTAAGCCTGAGTTTATGAGTGTGAATGATATTCTTAAAGAATCTACATTCAATACTGTGGAACTGCTGAAACGCGAACTGGAGATTGAACTCAGCGAATTGATGGAAGACTGGCATTTCTCTTCTCTCGAAAAAATATTTATCGAAAACCGTATCTATCGCAAAATTGAAGAATGCGAAACTTGGGAAGCCGTAATTAAAGCCATTGATAAAGGTTTGACACCTTTCAAAAAAATGCTGAAACGCGAAGTTACCGAGGAAGATATCGTAAATCTTACAGAGATAAAAATCAAGCGTATCTCTAAATTTGATTCCTTCAAAGCTGATGAACATATCAAGGCACTGAATGAAAAAATTAAAGGAGTAAAAGAAAATCTCAAGAACCTCACCACTTATGCCATTACTTATTTTAAAGAACTTCTGAAAAAATATGGCAAAGGCCGCGAACGTAAAACCCTCATCAGCGAAGAAGGATTTGAGCAGATTGAAGTAAGGAAAGTTGTCATCAATAATGCGAAACTATACGTTAACAGAGAGGAAGGCTTTGCAGGCTATGGCATGAAGAAGGATGAACTGGTAAGTGAATGTTCAGATATTGATGATATACTGGCATTGACCGGTGACGGAAAATTTGTAGTAAACAAAATTGCCGACAAAGGTTATTACGGGAAAGACATTCGCTTTATAAAAATATTTGAAAAGAATGACGAAGGTACCGTTTACAACATGGTTTACAGAGATGGTGCCAGAGGTGATTTGTACATCAAACGGTTTGTTATTTCAGGAGTAACCAGAGAGAAAGTGTATGACCTCACCAAAGGTTCCGAAAATTCTAAAGTGGTTTATCTTGGAGTTTCGGGAGTAAATGATGCACCTACCATTCAGATTATACTGAAGCCCCGGCCGAAACTGAAAAACACGACATTCAATGTCAATTTCAATGAGATTTTAATCAAAAACCGTTCGGCAATCGGTAATATCCTCACCAAGTTTCCTGTACATAAAATTACAGAAGTATCAAAGCCTAAATCTTCCGGCAGCAGTGAAACACCAAAGGAATCAAAGAAAACCGATAAAGAAAGTGAGCCTGATATTTTTGAATTCAACGCAAATCATTCCAAAAAACCGGAAGCAAAAAAATCTCCTGCTACACAACGGGTGCAGATGAAAATGGAAATTTAGCATGCGCGAACAAACAATCATGAATCAAATAACCGGCATTATTGCCGGTTTTGATTTTTCTGTACCCCTGCATCACTATCTGAAAAACTATTTCAGGCAGCATAAACAGTTAGGCAGTCGCGACAGAAAAATTATTTCTTCAGGATGTTTCTCATATTACCGTTGTGCCAAACTCTTCAACCGGTGCAGTGAAGAAGAAAGATTGGCTTACAGTTTTTACTTAACAGGCGAAAAAAATTTGTTAAGCGAATATCTTTTCAACAAGTATTCACTTACTGAAAAGTTGCTTATCAATGAACGATTAATAGCATTACAAAAATCAACATCTGTGCTGTCGTTTGATGACGCGTTTCCATTTATCCGGCATCTTTCTGAAGGAATTGATGCAAATGCATTTGCCGAGTCGCTCTTTCAGCAACCTTATGTATGGATAAGAATTCGACATGGCTATGAAAAAAGAGTTGCAGATGAATTACTGGACTCGGAAATTACACCTGTAGTTACTCACAAAAATGCATCAGGATTTCTGCCAATTACTTCACTCACCTCTCTTTCCTCCTATCTGGAAGGATATTTTGAAATTCAGGATTTTTCATCACAGGAAACATTGACATTGTTACCCGAAAAAATCATGGGCAACTGGTGGGATTGTTGCAGTGGTTCGGGAGGCAAAACGCTGATGATTGCCAATCGTTTTCCTGAAGTAAATTTTTTACTTACAGACAACAGAGTTTCTGTTTTGGAAAATGCGCAAATCCGCCTGCGAAAAGCGCAGGTAAAGAATTATAAAATTCAGCAACTTGACCTGAAAAAAACACCTTCCTTCAACAATATCTTTGATGGTATTGTAGCAGATGTACCTTGTTCGGGTTCCGGCACATGGAGTCGTTCCCCTGAAAATATGTGGAATTTTGATGAGTCGAAAATTGATGACTTTGCCAAACTTCAGTTAAATATTATCAAGAAGGTAATTCCTTTTTTGAAAGTTGACGGGTTGTTGCTTTACATCACCTGTTCCGCCTTTGCCAAAGAAAATGAACTTAATGCTAAGTTGCTCTCATCTGATTGCAATCTTACTCTCATACAGCAAAAAGTTTTTCATGGATACAGCCATCATGCCGACACTATGTTTGGCTGCCTGTTCAGAAAAAATCAATAACAAGACGTAAAAATTCATTTTTCATCTTCTGTGTCACCCATTCCTGCTAATGCTCATTTGTCATACCATTACACTGATTGCTACATACACAGCGATTATCTGTTAAAATAATTTGATGTAATCTGACAATTAATACTTTTGTCATCCTTTATATAAAATCAAACAAATGAACAGATTTACTTTTATGCTTGCAATGCTCTTTGCAAGTGTTAGCCTGAATGCACAAAATTTTAATATTTCTTTTCTGAGCAATCTACCTTATCAGAATGATGAGTTGGCAAATATCGGAGGATGGACATCGCCTTCAGGAGTTGAATATGCTCTTGTGGGGACAACCTCCGGACTTTCTATCGTAGATGTTAGCAATCCTTCAAACCCTGTAGAAGTGGTATTGGTTCCAGGCCCTAATTCGCAATGGCGCGAGGTAAAAACTTATGACCACTATGCCTATGTTACTACAGAAGGCGGAGGAGGTTTGCAGATTGTAGATTTATCACAACTGCCCAATGCAGCACCTGCAATTGACTGGACAGGCAATGGAGCAATAAGTGGTCAGTTAAATTCTATCCACTCTCTGCATATTGAAGACGGATATGTATATCTGCATGGCTCCAATCTTTTTCAGGGAGCAACCGTGATTGCTGATATTGCTACCAATCCACTTAGTCCCAATTATGTAGGACACACTCCCGGTGCTTATGTTCATGATGGGTATATACGTGGAAATTATTTTTATGCCTGTCATATTTACAATGGCGATTTTACCATTTACGATATTTCAAACAAAGCCAATCCTGTCCCTGTAGGCGTTAAAGTTACTCCCGGCAATTTCACTCACAACTCATGGCTTTCTACCAACAGCCAGTACTTGTTTACTACCGATGAAGTTTCTGATTCTTACCTCACAGCTTATGATGTTTCCAATCCTTCCAATATCACTGAACTGGATCGGATTCAGATTACGCCCGGCTCAGGCTCCATTGTGCACAATACGCATATCATTCAGAAAAACGGAGGTGATTTTGCAGTGACATCATGGTACAAAGATGGTGTGGTAATTACAGATGTTACCCGTCCAGATAATATGGTGAACGTAGGCTGGTACGATACCTACACACAAGGTTCTGGTGATGGTTTTAAAGGTGACTGGGGAGTATTCCCTTACCTGCCTTCAGGTATTTTGGTTGTTTCAGATATCAATAACGGATTATTCGTTCTGGAACCTACTTACCAGCGTGCATGCTACCTCGAGGGCATAGTTACTGACAGCATTACAGGCTCTCCTATTTTCAATGCAACCATTCAAATCCTTAATACTAATATTACTAAAAACTCAAAAGCAAACGGAGAGTATAAAACCGGAACAGTGAATGCCGGCACGTATGATATTCAGGTTTCGGCAGCAGGATATGTAACCAAGGTTATTACCGGAATTTCTCTTTCTTCAGGTGTTGTAACCACTCAGGATGTGGCATTGGCTCCAATGGCAAGCACATCTTTAACAGGCCAGGTAATTGAAAGTGCAACAAGTAATCCGATTCCGAATGCCAATGTAACATTTTCAGGAAATGGACTTGAATACAGCACCACTGCTGATGCTTCAGGAAATTTTACCATTCCTTCAATGGTATTAGGTTCTTATAATGTTACAGCAGGAAAATGGGGATACCGCACTCAATGTACAACCATAGGCATTCAGGCAAATCCTTCACCTGTAATTATTGCTCTTGACAAAGGTTACTATGATGATTTTTCTTTCGACTTTGGCTGGACAATTTCTGGTTCAAGTGCCAACCTTTGGGAGCGTGGTGTACCACATGGCACCCCCGCTGTGTTTGGTCCGGGCTATGCAAATCCCAATGAAGATGACCAAACAGATTGTCTTGATCAGGCTTATGTAACAGATAACAATCCTAATGCAAGTTCCTCCGGCTCCAATGATGTGGATAATGGAACAGCTATACTGACTTCTCCGGTATTCGATTTAACAGGAGCTATTAATCCTACGATTACTTATACCCGTTGGTTTTACAATGACGGTGGCAATGGTAACCCCAATGATTCACTCATAATAAAAATAAACAATGGTTCAACCACTGTTACACTTGAAACAGCAACAGCCAACACTCCGGGAATGGGTACATGGGTTGATAAAACTTTTTTCCTGACGGGGCTAATCCCTCTTACAGCAAATATGACACTGACTGTTTATACGGCTGATCAGTTCAACTCAGGTCATGTTGTAGAGGCAGGCTTTGATAAATTTGAAATTATTGCTGCAACAGGAATCAACACCATCGAAACCGATAACATCAGTCTTACGGCTTCACCCAATCCGTTTAATGATGTAATTCAGATACATTATAAATCGAAAGATGCTACTTCAAACACCATCACCGTTACGGATATTGCAGGACGAATAGTTAAACAAACCGGAATTTTACCTGCATCAGGTTCTGTTACCCTTGGAAGTGAGTTTAGTTCGGGAGTTTATTTTGTCAGGTTGAATGAATCAGGCAAATGCGTTAAGAGTATTAAGGTTGTAAAAAATTAATATAACCAGCTAAATATCAGATTTGTAGCAAATTCGAATTCAACCTTTCCGAAAGGCTTTGGTTCTGTGAATAAATCCGTTTAATAAATTTGAATGATAGATTTGTTATTCAAGAAAAAAATCCTACTTTTGCCGTCCGTTTGAAAAAACACGTAAAAACATGTATGCAATAGTTAACATAGCCGGTCAGCAATTTAAGGTAGAAGAAAAGCAACAGATTTTCGTTCACCGTCTGGAAGGTGCTGAAGGAGAAGAAGTAAAATTCAGTGAAGTATTACTTGTGGATAATGATGGCAAAGTAAAAGTAGGTGCACCTGTATTAAGCAATGCAAGTGTTTCTGCTAAAATCATCAGCCATATGAAAGGCGACAAAGTTTTAGTATTTAAGAAGAAAAGACGTAAAGGCTACAAAAAGATGAATGGCCACCGTCAGTATCTCAGCAAAATTGAAATTAATGCTATCAACGCTTAATCATTTAAAATCGAAAGAAAATGGCACATAAAAAAGGTGAAGGTAAAGTAAAAAACAACCGCGAATCGCACAGTAAACGTCTCGGTGTAAAAATATATGGTGGTCAGAAAGCTATTGCCGGTAATATTATCGTTCGTCAGCGTGGCACCAAACACAATGCAGGTGATGGTGTAGGAATGGGTAAAGACCATACCTTGTTTGCTTTGATTGACGGTACTGTAATGTTTAAAAAGAAAACTGATAACAAATCATACGTTTTCATTCAGCCTGCAGCTGAAGCATAAGCAGCAATTCAGAAAAATTTACTGAGGCTGTATCCAAAAGATGCAGCCTTTTTCGTTTTAAAATACCGTTAAGTATGTTTCACATACATTAAAGTTACATTTGCGAGATGAAAAATCTGCGGCTGCTGTTGTTACCTTTTTCATGGCTTTATGGCTGTGTAATAGCAATACGCAATTTTATATTTGACAGCGGTATTCTTAAATCTGCCTCCTACCCTGTTCCTGTCATCAGCATTGGCAACCTGAATACGGGTGGCACAGGCAAAACTCCGCATACCGAAATGCTGCTGCATTTATTAAAGGACAAAAAAACGGTGGTGGTTTCAAGAGGCTATGGCCGCAAGTCTGAAGGTGTTATTGAAGTAAGCAACAGCGCAAATGCCGAATACGTTGGTGATGAACCTTTGCAGATGAAACGCAAGTTTCCTAATTCACATTTTATCGTTGCCGAAAAAAGAAAAGAAGGAATTGAGTATGCTTTAAAAAAATATCCTGATACAGAAGTTATTTTATTGGACGATGCATTTCAGCACCGCAGTGTGAAGCCGGGTTTATCTGTTTTGCTCACACAATATGATGATTTATTTACTGACGATTTTGTTCTGCCTGCAGGAAACCTGCGCGAGTTTCGTTCAGGTGCCAATCGAGCAGATATCATCATTGTTACCAAATGCCCTGCGCATCTGACTTCAGAAGAGAAGAAAAAAATACTGATAAAAATCAGTTTAAAGAAGCATGTGTTTTTCTCAACGCTTGAGTATCAGCCTCTGATTTCTCTCGAAGATCATCACAAAATTGAAATTTCGTCTCTGAAAGATTATGAAATTCTGTTGATAACAGGAATTGCATCAGCAAAAAAACTTCAGAATTTTCTCTCATCACAGAGTAAGAATTTTCTCTCTCTTGAATTTGGTGATCATCATTCGTATTGTGAAAAAGATTTTTCAGTTATAAGAAGCAAATTCAATACCTTCGCCTCTGAAAAAAAGATAATTGTAGTTACCGAGAAAGACGCAGTGAAACTGAAAAATGAAAAGTTTGAACCACATATAAAAACTTTACCTTTTTACTGTCTGCCGGTTGCTGTGAATATAATTGAAGACAAAGAAGAATTTAATTTATTGTTAAAGAAATATGTTGGAAAAAGTTAAGACCATTGCTGAACACATTAAAAAAACCGTTTCGTTCAATCCTGAAGTTGGAATCATATTAGGTTCAGGTTTAGGTGGCCTTGTAAAAGAAATTGAAGTAACCAAAGAATTAAACTATGCTGATATTCCGGGATTTCCTGTTTCAACAGTAAAAGGCCATGGCAGCAAACTGATTTTCGGCAAACTGAATGGAGTGAATGTAGTTGCCATGCAGGGACGATTTCATTACTACGAAGGATATTCCATGCAGGAAGTTATTCTTCCTGTCAGAGTTATGAAATTCCTCGGTATTAAAACGCTTATACTTTCCAATGCAAGCGGTGGTGTGAATCCGGCTTACAAAGTGGGTGATCTGATGATTCTTGATGACCACATCAATCTGATGGGCACCAATCCGCTTATCGGAAAAAATGAGGATGAATTAGGTCCACGTTTTCCTGATATGGGTGAACCTTATGACAAAACACTTATTGAAAAAGCTAAAAAAATTGCAACAGCACATGGCTTTGTATGTCACACCGGAGTATATGCTGCCGTTACGGGTCCTACCTTCGAAACGCGTGCAGAATACAAATACATCAAATACATTGGTGCCGATTGTGTAGGAATGTCAACAGTACCTGAAAACATTGCAGCCCGCCACATGGGATTGCCTGTATTTGCCATTTCTATCATCACTGACCTTGGAGGAAGTGATCACCCTGAAGTAATAACTCATGAAGAAGTACTTAAAGTAGCTAATGCCGCAGAACAAAAGATGACAGTTATTATAAAGGAATTAATTAAAGAATAAAAAGGAGTTAGAGATGAGATTGAAAATTACATTCAACAGTTTGTTGATGGCAACTGCATTTATGATCATGTCGGTTGCAGCTGATGCACAGTTTTGGTTGCCGGTAGGTTCCGGTGTTAATGACAATGCTTACGCTTTTACAAAAGACACAGTGAATGATGTACTGTATGTGGGGGGACGTTTTACCGATGCAGGAGGAAATCAGGCTTATCGTATAGCCAAATGGGATGGCAGTACATGGACAGCTTTGGGAGATGGTTTCGACAGTGATGTTTATGCACTTTATTTTGACCATATCAACAATACACTTTATGCAGGAGGTAATTTTAATTTTTCGGGAATTAACCCCATCAATTATATTGCTAAATGGGATGGCTCCAACTGGCTTCCTTTAGGTACAGGTTGCAACGATCAGGTATTGTCACTCACAGGCGATTCTGTTGGAAATATTTATGCAGGTGGATTTTTTACCAGTGTGGATGGTGTAAGTGCCGAACGTATTGCCAAATGGAATGGCAGCACTTGGAGTGCTTTAGGAGCAGGTATTGGTTCAGGTTCCAACTATGTTGAAGTGCTCACATTTTACAATGGTGATTTAATTGCAGGAGGTCAGTTCAGTTCTGCAGGTGGAATGTCTGCCTCTGGAATTGCACGCTGGGATGGAACTTCATGGTCAAATCTGCTTGGTGGTGTAACAGGTCTTTCGTCACGCGTTTCAGCGTTCAAAGAAATCAATGGTGAATTGTATTGCGGTGGAACATTTACTCAAGCCAGTAGTGTTGCATCCAACAGTGTTGCCATTTGGGATGGAACTTCGTGGACAGCTATTCCGGGAGGAATTACAGGCGGACAGGCTAAAGTAAAATCATTGGGATATTTATTTGATGTACTTTATGTGGGAGGTAATTTTTCAGCGGCAGATGGTGCACCCGTTTTTAACATTACCGCTTTTGATGGTACTACCTGGTCTGATTTGAGTGGCGGAGCCAATAATCAGGTAGATGCTTTGATGAACTACAAAAATGAAATGTATGCAGGTGGCGCATTCTCAATGGCAGGAAGCAATGCAATCCCATATATCACCCGCTACCATACCACATGTCTTACAACAAGCACCATGTCGTCCATTCCTGTTTCATGTTATAACCAGTGCAATGGTTCAGCAATAGTAAGTGCATCAGGATTGGCACCTTTTACTTATCAATGGTCAACCACTCCGGTGCAGACAGGCGATACAGCTACAGGCCTTTGTGCAGGAACTTATTCAGTAATTATTACCGACAATACCGGTTGCAGTATAACAGATTCAGTAACTGTAACCCAACCTGATTCATTAGTTATAACATTTACAACTACAAACCCGTCCTGCGAAGGATCCTGTAACGGTACTGCTACTGCATCAAATAACGGTCAGGGAGCTGTTACCTATGTCTGGAATACCATACCTGTACAGAATACACAAACGGCTACGGGATTGTGTGCCGGAACCTATACCGTGCAGATTACAGATTCAGCAGGATGTATTGCCATTGATTCTGTAACAATAGTTGACCCTGTTGCCAATGTAGTAACCATTACTGCTTCTGCTCCCTCCTGCTATAACGGTTGCAACGGAAGTGCAGTAGCTGTTTCAACAGGAACATCACCATTTACTTATTCATGGAATACCATTCCACCTCAAAATACAGATACAGCCACAGGATTATGTTCAGGTGTTTACACTGTTGTTGTAACAGATAGCCTCGGTTGCACAAGTACTGACTCTGTAGAAATCGTAAATCCTGCACAGGCAACTCTGCAATTTACCACTACAGCTGCAACCTGCTTCAATGCATGTAATGCCACAGCAACGGTTGCATCAAGCGGTGTTGCTCCATTTACCTATTCATGGAATACCTCTCCTGTACAAACCGGTGAAACAGCATCGTCACTTTGTGCAGGCATATATGAAGTTACTGTTACCGACAGCCTGGGCTGTAGTGTGACTGACTCAGTCAACGTAACTCAGCCTGATTCATTATTCTTTACATTAAGTGTAACAAACCTCACTTGTCATGGTGTTTGTGATGGCTCTGTAACAGCAACTGTTTCAAATGCACAGGGAGCCGTTTCCTATCTGTGGAATAACGATTCAACAATGACTACGATGATGATCATTAATCTTTGTGCAGGAACTTACACACTGGTAGCATCAGACTCCTTGGGATGTATGGCAACTGATTCTGTTACTTTAATTGAACCCGCAGCCAATGTGGTGACATTAAGCGCCACCAACCCTGTTTGTTATAACAGTTGCGATGGTCAGGCAGTAGCTGTTTCAACAGGAACATCACCATTTACTTATTCATGGAATACCATTCCGCCTCAGAGTGCAGATACTGCTACAGGATTATGTGCAGGTGTTTACACTGTTGTTGTAACTGATAGTATGGGATGCACAAGTACCGACTCCATTGAAATTGTAAACCCTGCTCAGGCTACATTACAATTTTCTACAACGGCAGCAACCTGTTTCGGTTCGTGTGATGCAACTGCCACAGTCACGTCCAATGGTCAGGCACCATTTACTTATTCATGGAATACCACACCGGTGCAGAATACTCAAACAGCTTCAGCACTGTGTGCAGGGACCTATGTTGTTACTGTAACTGACTTCAATCAATGCGCAGTAACTGACACAGTTACCATTGATGAAACTCCGCAAAACCAATTAACTTTTACAACCATAAATTCAAGATGTGCTGTTGCATGCAATGGCACAACAACTGTTAGCTCCACAGGTGCTGCTCCGTTTACTTATTTATGGGACAATGGCAATACAACTGAAAGCATTGATTCACTTTGTGCAGGAATTTATTTGGTAACGGTAACTGACAACATCGGCTGTTTGGTGACTGATACGGCAACAGTATTGGATGATGCACCATTGCCTGTTGTATTCACAACACAATACAGTGCATGTAATGGCACCTGTACAGGAGAAGCAACTGCTACCATTGCCGGATTATCAGGATTGTCATTTAACTGGTCAACAGGCGCAACAAATGCAGGTGTGGATTCTTTATGCCCGGGCACATATACAGTAACTATTACCGATAGTCTGGGATGTATTTCAACAGGTTCAACCGACATACTTGTGCAACCGGTTATATTAAATTTCACTTCAAGTTCTCCAACCTGTCATGGATTGTGTGACGGCACAGCAGGCATTAACCCTGTTGGTAATCCGCCATTCCAGTGGATGTGGTCAACCGGTGATACCACTTCATTATCCCTTAGTGGTCTTTGTGCAGGCTCTTATTCCGTAAACGTCAGCGACTCATCAGGATGTACAGGCAGTCAGTCATTTGTATTCACTGACCCTGCGCCAATCAATTACGGTACTACAACCATAGATGCAACCTGTGCCGGACTTTGTGATGGACAAGCAACCATTTTTGCATCAGGTAATGGTACGCTCTATTATTTGTGGAGTACCAATCCTGTTCAGACAGATTCAGCAGCAACAGGACTTTGTTATGGTTTTACATCTTTCACGATAACCGATACCAACAACTGTTCAGTTACTGATTCAGTTCTCATTTTTGAACCGTTCCCAATCACAATCGGTAACAATATTCTGCCTGTATCCTGTACAGGCGACTGTGACGGATTTATACGAGCCATACCTTCAGGCGGAACACCGGCTTATAGCTATCTGTGGTCAACAGGAACTACTTTTGATTCTGTTATCAACCTTTGTGCAGGAACATATACAGTGACAGTAACTGATGCCAACCTGTGTACCTCATCGGCCACCTATACTCTTGGTGATCCCGATCCTATTGCCATTACGTTTAATGTAACCAATGCATCCTGTGCAAGTTGCAATGACGGTGCTGTTACGGCTTCAGCTACCGGAGGAACACCTCCTTATGATTATCTGTACACTTCGCTCTCAGTGTTTGATTCAACAGCTACCAACATGCTTACAGGTTATTACGAATTATGTGTTCAGGATTTGCATAACTGTATTCAGTGCGACAGTGTGTTTATTGACGTATCTACCGGCATCAATGTACTTTCGTCTTCAGTTGATGATATCAGAATATATCCTAATCCGTTTACTGATTTTGCTTACATTAAAATCAGCAGCGACAAAGCACTTTCATCCTCTCTGAAATTCTATGATGTGGCAGGTCGCGAAATTGGATTGCCGGTTACTCAACTTTCAAAATCAGAGGGCCAACAACTGTATCGAATTGACAACCATCATCTGAAACCGGGTTTATATTATGTGAGAGTATTTTCAGATAATGAAATCATAGGTGTAGGTAAATTTATCATTCAATAATGCCTCAGTCGCAGAAGAGCAATGTTTCCTTAAAACCATACAATACATTTGGTATTGATGTAAAGACATCGCAGTTTGCAGAAGCAGACAGCATTGAATCATTGCGCAACATTCTTTTGCAGACAGATATTTCAAAAACACCCTTGCTGGTGCTTGGCGGAGGAAGCAATATTCTTCTGATGGCTGATTTTCCGGGTTTGGTTATTTTAAACCAAATAAAAGGAATTGAAGTTGTCAGCGAGAATGACAAAACGCTGATTGTAAAAGCAGGTGGTGGTGAGCGATGGCATCAGTTTGTATTGTGGGCAGTTGAACATAATCTTGGCGGTATTGAAAATCTTTCACTGATACCCGGTAGTGTTGGTGCTGCACCTATTCAGAACATAGGAGCTTATGGTGTGGAGCTGAAAGATTCTTTTCACAGTCTTGAAGCATTAAACATCAGCACAGGGGTTGTGCAAACTTTCACAAAAGAAGAATGTAAATTCGGTTATCGCAACAGTGTTTTTAAAAACGAACTTAAGGGGAAGTATATCATCACTTCTGTCATGTTCGAGTTGAAGAAAAATCCTGTTTTCAATACTTCGTACGGAGCCATTCAGTCTGAACTCGAGAAAAACGGGATTACAGAGTTAAGTGTAAAAGCCATCAGCGATGCAGTGATTGCCATCCGAAGAAGTAAACTCCCCGACCCTGCTGAAATCGGCAATGCAGGAAGTTTCTTTAAGAATCCTGAAATAGAAAAATCGCAGTTTGATGTCATCCATGAAAAACATCATGACATTGTGCATTATCCCGGTGCTGACGGAAAAATTAAAGTAGCTGCAGGATGGATGATTGAACAGTGTGGATGGAAAGGTTTCAGAGATGGAGATGCAGGATGCCATGCAAAACAGGCATTGGTACTGGTGAATTATGGAAAAGCCACAGGTGAACAATTGTATAATCTTGCACTTAAAATAAGTCACTCGGTACAGGACAAATTCGGAGTAACTATTGAACCCGAAGTAAACCTGATTGGCTGAGATTATTGAAGTGAAAATACAGGGATGTTTGCCGATAAAAAATAAAAGTATATTTGCCCAATAAAATTTAAACGTATGAATTTTCCTGATAATCTGAAGTACACAAAAGAGCATGAATGGATTCGTGTAGAGGGTGAAACCGGTATTGTTGGTGTTACCGATTTTGCACAGGGCGAATTAGGCGATATCGTATATGTTGACATCAACACTGTTGGTGAGTCTGTTGCCAAAGATGCTGTTTATGGAACCGTTGAAGCTGTGAAAACAGTTTCTGATTTGTTTATGCCTGTTGATGGTGAAGTGCTTGAAGTGAACGGTGCTCTTCAGGACAAACCCGATGCAGTCAACTCTGATCCTTATGGTGAAGGATGGATGGTAAAAATTAAAATTACCAATAAAAGCCAGCTGGATGAATTGATGTCGGCTGATGCATATAAGCAGATGATTGGTGCATAAGCATCATGTCGCGCGCATGGACCCACTCCCTGATTTGGGCATTATTCATTTTTATTTTATGTGCCATCCCCGGTAAGAGCCTTCCTCATTACAGTTGGGCCGATTTGTTATCTGTAGATAAGCTGATTCATTTTAGTTTATTTTTTATCCTGGCAATTCTCATCAAAAAGGCCTGGGCACTGTCTTCCACCAAACCAACTATTGTTTTGCAGAATTTTATTGTTATTGCAGGAGGAATGATTTATGGAGGTTTGCTGGAACTGATGCAGAATTACTGTTACACCGATCGCAGTGGCAGTTGGTTTGATTTTCTTGCCAACTCGTTGGGAGCAATGGCCGGAGCATTTCTTTTTTTGAAACTATTTTCTGCTGATGGAAAATGGTTGTCGTTTAACAGGACAAAAAAATACTGAGAAGAAAAATTTCAATTACTCGGTCAGAGGGAAAATCTGCAAAATTTTTTAATGAGTGAATTTACTTTTTCTCAATCACTGCATGAATTTCACTCACTACAAGGTCATCCACAGAGGTAATTTTATTTTTAAAACAAAGTGGATGTTGAATAATCAGGTCAGCAAAATGTGGCAATCTGAATTCTTCATACGAATGAACAACTGCTTTGTCGCTGAACTGCTTTTTAAATAATTCTCTGAACTGGTTGATGTGCCAGCGGTTGAGCGTATCATCAATGACCAACTTCTCAGCGCTGTTTTCTGCAATCCATTTATTGAGAAACATTTTGTCAAACAAAAACTGGCAGTAAGGAATTCCGATGATGTTGTAGGCATGTGCACCAAATGGCGAATGATACAAGGGTGCAAAACGAACAGACATCAGTCCGCCTTTGCGTAACACCCGCAGCGATTCCTGAAAAACCTTTTCAGGAGACGGAAAATGCTCGTAGCAGTTATATGAAAATACAAAGTCGAAAGATTCATCTTCGAAAGTCAGGTTAGCGGCATCCATTTTCAGCAACGACACGCCTGCTGTTTTGGCACGGGAGTCAAAATCATCTTCTCTGTATTCAATAGCCGTAGCTTTAAATCCATTTTGTTGCAGTGCTGCGCATACCATACCTTCTCCGGAACCTAACTCAAGCACATCACTGAAACCGCCTTTGCCATAACGGTTCATCACCTCCATCATTTCATTGGCACGCTCATCTCCTCTGTGCTTTACACTGTCATTATCATAGCTCATGCGCTCACCCACAGGGTAGGCTGCCATCAGAGTATCGAAAGTTTTTTCATCCAAAACCTCAGACATTCCTTTGGCCTGAGCCAACACACGTGCTGCTTTAAAAAGTTTTTGTTCGTGATACAAAGCCGACACTTTTTGCCGTGCTGTAGATGGTAAAAGCTTTCTGGCTAACTCTTTTATCATAACCTGTTTGAAAAATGCAGGCCAAATGTAGCAGTTCAATAAATTAAATCTTCTCTTGTTAATAACTATTCAAATATGCTTCATACTACTGTTGTCAGCAAGACGTAAAATATTGACTTTTGCTAAGTAAGATTTATATTTGCAACTGTAAAACCCCATTATCAAAGAATGAGCAGAGAAGAAATAATTGCTATTACCAAACGCTTTTTATCTGAAGAATTTGAAGTTGAGCAAGATAGCATTCAAGACAATAAAATACTGAAGGACACGCTCGAGTTGGATAGCCTGGACTATGTGGATCTGGTAGTAGTAATTGAGGAAAACTTTGGTTTCAAAACTACTGCCGAGGACTTCAAATCCATTTCCACTTTTGAAGACTTTTACAATTTTGTAGAGCGCAAACTCGGTGCTATGGCCTGATACCAATGAGCCGGTGGGATGGCCGCAGTAAAGGGACGGCAACAGGTTACAGAATTTTTATTTATCTCATTGATAAGTTCGGAGTAAAAGCCGCTTACCGCCTGCTGTGGTTTGTTTCGTATTATTACTACCTGTTTGCCGGAAATCCTAAAAAAAATATCATCCGATTTTATACCGAAGCTTTAGCCATGCCTTTGGCTGAAGCAAAAAAACTTTGCAGAAAAAATTTTTATTATCTGGGTCAGACTCTGATTGACAGAAATGCTTTTTTACTCGGTAAAACTGAAAAATTTACCCACCATTTTGAAAACGAAGAATATCTTGTTGAACTGCAGCAGCAACATCACGGAGGAATTCTCATCAGTGCGCATATTGGCAACTGGGAAACAGCCGGAAATTTACTTCATAAGCGCATATCCAAAAAAATTAATGTGCTGATGCTGGAGGCCGAAGAGGAAAAAATAAAAAAAGTGCTTGACGAAACTACAGGTGGTGCACGCTTTAACATCATTGCCATCAAAAATGATTTGTCGCATATTGTGAGAATAAACAATGCACTGGAAGCAAATGAACTTATAGCCATGCATGCCGACCGTTATACAGATGGTGTAAAAACAATTTCGCTCGAATTTTTCGGAAAAAAGGCGCAGTTTCCCCTGGGGCCATTTCTTATTGCATCAAAATTTAATGCTCCTGTCACCTTTGTTTTTGCTCTCAAAGACGGTGATTTTCACTATGAATTGAGTGCTACCCAACCATTGACGGGCAAACACAGTCCGGAGGAAATCGCCATACTTTATGTTGCCGAGCTTGAAAAAAAAGTGAAAAAATATCCCGGTCAGTGGTTTAATTATTACGATTTTTACAACGTATGATTTTAGAGCGAAACGAAATTGAAAAAATTATCCCTCAGCGTGCCCCTTTTGTGATGATTGACACATTGAAACAAGCTGATGAAACGGGTTTTCAGAGTGAGTTTACTGCAAGAGCTGATAATATTTTTATGAAAGACAACCGGCTTACTGAGCCTGCTTTGATAGAAAATATTGCTCAAACCTGTGCTGCAGGATTTGGGTATTTAGGAAGTCAGACTGAAGGACAACCACGAATCGGATACATTGGTGCCATATCCCGACTTACGGTTCACAACCTGCCGTCATTGGGAAGTACTATATCTACTCATGTTACAGTATTACATCAGATGGGTTCCATTTTTCTGGTGAAAGGAGAAAACGAGAGTGAAGGAAAAAAACTTATTAGTTGTGAAATGAAAATAGCACTTGCATGAAACTTTATTTCCAGGCAGAGATACCAATAAAAATTCGCTTCAGCGATACTGATGCTATGGGAGTGGTTTGGCATGGCAACTACCTTCGTTTTTTTGAAGATGCACGTGAGGCATTTGGTATAAAATACGGACTCACCTACCTCGATGTTTACAAGCGTGGTTTTTTTACTCCTATTGTAAAATCATCAGTAGAGCATAAAGCGCCTATCAACTATGGCGAAGAAGTTACTGCTATTGCCAAGTTTCATCCTACACCATCTGCCAAAATACTTTTTGATTTCGAAATTCTGAACAAGTCAACAGGAAAACTCAGCGCCACCTGCCATACCACTCAGGTGTTTTTAGGTGTAGAATCGAGAGAAATGGAATTGATAAAGCCATCCTTCTATGTGGAGTGGGAGAAAAAACTGGGAATAAAAATCTGAGTTGTGAAAGTTTATTTGGGAGCAGAATCAATTATCAGTCCGTCAGGAAATGCTGAAGAGTGCTTTGATAAAATTAAAGACGGCATTGCAGGTGTAAAAAATTATGCGGGCAGAGGTTTTAACAAGGAGAGTTTCTGTTTATCGTCATTTGAGCATCACAATTTTTCATTCACGCAGTTGTTGAAAAATGTCATTCTTCAGTCGGTAAAATGTTTTGATGAGAAAGTAATTACTTCAGACAAAACACTTCTCATCATCAGCTCTACAAAAGGCGATTTAAGTAAAGGTTATGCTCAGGCACTCACTGCACCTGCAACAGCAATACAAAAAGATTTGCAGCTGAAACATTTTCCTCTGATAATTTCAAATGCATGTGCTTCGGGTGTGATGGCTATCAATGCAGCAGCTCATCTGCTTCAGAAAAAAAAGTATGAACATATTATTGTTGCAGGAATAGACTTAATTTCTGATTTCATTCTTTATGGTTTTCAGTCGCTGTATGCTTTGAGCAATGAAGCAAGCAAACCATTTGACAAAGACCGAAAAGGAATAAATCTTGGCGAAGGTGCAGCTGCCATTGTGGTAAGCACACAATCGTCTGCGTTTAAGAATGAATGTTATCGCTGGCTTGGAGGCTGCACTGCAGGCGATGCCAACCATATTTCAGGACCATCGCGCACCGGTGAAGGATTATACAGAAGTGTTATTGCCACATTAAAAGAGTCAGGATTGACAAACAGTGATATTGACTTTGTTTCAGCTCATGGCACTGCCACTTTGTTTAATGACGAAATGGAGGCAATAGCCATGAACCGGCTGAATATGCAACACATTCCTCTGAACAGTTTCAAAGGATTTTTTGGTCACACCCTGGGAGCTGCCGGAATTATTGAAACAGCTATGTGCATTCAGTCTATGAAAAAGAATGTACTCCTCAGGAGTGTTGGATATGTCGAATGTGGCACCTCTGTTCCGCTGCATATCATTGAAAAAAATACACCTGAAAAAATTAATACTGTTTTAAAAACTGCATCCGGTTTCGGGGGATGCAATGCTTCGTTAATTATTCAAAAAAACAGTTGATGATGACTACATGGTGCCGCTGGAAAAGTGATAAAGTTTTATTGAATGGCGAACTGTTTTTTCAGTGCGATAAGAATAATATGGAGGACATGGCATTGCAACTTTACCGTTTTCTGAAAATTGACTATCCAAAGTTCCACAAAATGGATTCATTAAGCAAGACTGGATTTTTGTTGACTGAAATAATTAAAACCAGGGTAGATATAAGTCGTTATGCTGATGATGAAATAGCTTTGGTTTTTGCCAATAATCACTCATGCAGCGAGACCGATGTAAAATTTGAACATTCCTATCTGGAAGATAAAACTCCATCACCTGCGCTTTTTGTTTACACCCTGCCCAATATTGTAACAGGAGAAATATCCATACGCAACAAATGGTATGGCGAATCTTCAGTTTACATTCTTCCTGCATTTGATGCAGGATTTTTTGAAAATCAGGCGGAAATACTACAAGCACATACCAAAGCATTGATGGCAGGATGGCTGCAACTGATTCCTGAAACCGATGCATTTATTTACTTTGCAGAAAAAACAGCTGAAGAGTCATTCAGCACAAAAAAAAATATTACAAGCATATCATTCATTATAAAGATGGAAAACCTCAAGGAAGAACTGAAAAAACAAATTATTGAACAATTAAATCTGGAAGACAAAAAACCGTCAGATATTGCTGACGATGCACCTTTGTTTGGCGACAATGGAATTGGACTTGATTCCATTGATGCCCTGGAACTTATTGTTCTCTTAGACAAACATTACCACATTAAACTTTCAAATCCGGAGGAAGGGAAAAAAGTTTTTCAATCCATTAACTCCATGGCTGATTACATCAATCAGACTAAAAAATAAATTCTCAATGAGTGTGTTTGTTACGGGCATGGGTATCATTTCGGCCATTGGAAACAATGTAGCTGAAAATCTCTCTTCACTTCAGGAGAGAAAAAGTGGTATCCGTAAAACAAAGTTGACCTGTCATCCACAGGAAATATTTGCAGCGCCTGTAAATTTATCTGACGATGATCTGAGAAATCGTTTTCAGGTGTCGAACACTCCTCATTCGAGAACCTCCCTGCTGGGCATTGCCGCAGTAGCCGAAGCCTGGGGCCATAATAAACATCTGCCCGGTGTGCGTACGGCTTTTATCGGATCTACTTCCGTTGGCGGTATGGATAAAACAGAAAAATATTACCGGCAGGTGCTTGAAGGAAATTCTGCTGATTTCTCACTTGTGCAAACACATGACAGTGGCAACACCTCCGAAAAAATTGCACATCACTTCGGAATAAAAGGTTACATCAACACTTTGTCAACTGCGTGTTCATCTGCTGCTAATGCCCTTATGCTTGCTGCACGTATGCTTGAACATGACCATGCTGACCGCATTGTGGCAGGAGGCTCCGACCCTCTGACGGGATTTACCATCAGCGGATTTCAGTCGCTGATGATTTATGATGAGGATTGGTGCAAACCATTTGATGAAAACAGAAACGGACTGAACCTTGGCGAAGGCGCTGCCTACCTTGTTCTTGAAAACGAAAAAAGTATTTCTGCAACAGGAAACAAACCACTCTGTTTGCTGAAAGGCTGGAGCAATGCAGCAGATGCCTATCATCAGACAGCTTCGTCACCGGAGGGAAAAGGAGCTACACTTGCCATGAAAAATGCAATTGAAAAATCAGGTGTTGCACTAAGTGATATTTCGTACATCAATGCACATGGCACCGGAACAAAAAACAACGACCTGAGTGAGTCAACTGCTCTTCAGAATATTTTTGGCAAAAACATTCCGCCCTTCAGCTCGACAAAAGCTTTTACCGGACATACACTTGCAGCAGCAGGTGCAATTGAAGCAGTATATTCAGTGTTGTCCATCGTACATCAGGTATTGTTGCCCGGATTAAATTACAAAACCATCATGTCTGAAACAAGATTGACTCCGGTAACTGAATACAAACACTGCGATGTAAATGCAGTTCTTTCCAACTCATTTGGCTTTGGAGGAAACAATACATCTTTAATTTTCAAAAAAATCTGAAGATGTATTACATTCAATCCTCTGCATATATTTCACATCAGGATACTTTTCGCAAAAAAGGATTCTCAAAAAATCTCTCTGAAAATATTTCTACATTAATCAAACCTGATTACAAGGAATTTATCAATCCGTCTCTCATCCGAAGAATGAGCGAAGTGCTGCGTATGTCAGTTGCCTGTGGAAGTGCTGCTTTGAAAGATGCAGGTGTGATCACAGCCGATGCCATCATTGCAGGTACCGGTCTTGGTTGCCTCATGGACACTGAAAAATTTTTGAATAATGTAATCACTATTCAGGGAGGTATGCTCCCTCCTACTTCATTCATTCAGTCAACGCACAACACCATTGCCGGGCAGCTTTCGCTGGCACTCTCCTGCCACAGTTATAATATGACACATACACAAAACAGTTTATCATTTGAGTATGCATTGTCAGATGCCATGCTGATGCTGGATGAGCAGTCGGGAAATATTCTTGCAGGTGCTGCCGATGAATATATTGATCCCTTGCAGCCTGTTGCAAATCATTTTGGTTTAAACCGTTTTCCACTGACATCAGGAGCAGGATTTTTTGTTTTGTCAGATAAGGTATCAGCACACACACAGGCTGTTTTAGCAGATGTCCTTGCCATTAACGACAGCGATGAAAACGTATGTAAAGATTTTCTTCAAAGAAATCAACTCTCTGTTCCTGATTTAATTCTGACAGATGGATATCGTGATGACAACCTCAGGCAGCTCAGGCAAAATTTTTCTGAAACTCCTGTAATTCCTTATACTCCACTTTGCGGAACCTATGCTACATCATCCGCTTTTGCCATGCATCTTGCCATTGATATTCTACAGGAAAAAACAACCCATGTTTCAGGATCAGAAATCAAGCAACATCGTACGGCACTTGTCATCAATCAACTTTTGCCCGGGCATACAGGACTCATCTTAATAAAAAACCATGAAGCATAAAATCGTAACTATAGTTTTTATTCTTGCATTAATTCTTACAGGGATTTTGTATTACAACCATGCAAATCTGATAATTATTCTCACCATAATTCTTGTAATCTATCTTGCATTAACAGCATTGGGGTCGTATCAGATAAAACTTAATTACTACATCACTTCTCTGAACAAAACCAACAGCGACAGCATTGCACTCACATTTGATGATGGTCCTGACCCGGCCACCACTCCTCAGATACTGGAAATTTTAAAACTTGCCAATCTCAAAGCTACTTTTTTTGTGATTGGAAAAAATGCAGAAAAATATCCTGAACTGATAAAAGCTATATCAGCTGACGGTCATACCATCGGTAATCATTCTTATTCTCATTCTGCAGGAATAGGATTATTCTCCAGGCAGAAATTAGTGAATGATGTAAACCAATGTACTGATACTATTGAAAAAGTTACAGGAGTGAAACCTGTTTTATTCAGGCCGCCATTTGGCGTTACCAATCCGCGTTATGCTTATCTGCTTCAGACCACAGGATTAAAATCCATTGGATGGAGCATCAGAAGCTACGACACAACCATTGAAAATGAAAAAAAACTATACAACCGGATAACTTCACAATTAAAAGCAGGAAGTATCGTACTTTTACATGATACCAGCACAACAACCATACGAATGTTACCCGCACTCATCAACTATTGCAATCAAAACAACTTACCTGTTAAACCGATTAACGAACTTACAGAACAATGAAACACATGCACCGGTTATTCTGGATAATGCTTTTAATAACTACTGCTGTAGCTGCGCAAAACCCCGAACCGCTGACAGACAGTAAAGATTTTATTTTGCGTCTGAAAGAGCAAAGCCAACAAAATAAAACCATAAAAGCCGATTTCACTGAAGAGCGTTATATGTCTGTACTGAAAGAGCCGCAGAAATCATCAGGAATATTTTATTACAAAAAAGACAACATGTTGCGCTGGGAGAAAACAGCTCCTTCGTCATATATTTTTATCAGTGCCGACAATAAAGTAAAGGTTCGCGAGAGTGATAAGGTTAAAGATGTTTCTTCCGTTAATCAGGTAATCGGCAGAATAAAAGATCTGATGCTGACGCTCGTGAACGGAAATTTCAACGACAGCAAACAGTTTGAACCGAGTTATTTTCAGACAGCTCAGTCGTATATTGTAAAACTAAAACCAAGAAATAAGCGAATGAGTAATTCTTTTGAATATATTCAACTCAGCTTTAACAAAAAAAATATGCTGCTGGATGAACTATCCTTCTTTGAAAAATCTGGTGACAAAAATGTGATGAAGTTCAGCAATCAGCGTGTAAATATTCCTTTGGCCGATACCTTATTTACTAATTTCTGAAAATGCTGCTGAATTCTTTTTTCTTTATTCAACAAAATGAAACAGGTGTTTATCGCCTGCAACTAAATGCTGATCACGAAATTTACAAAGGACATTTTCCGGGCAATCCTGTTACTCCCGGTGTGGTGATGATACAGATGCTCACCGAACTGATGCAACAACATACAGGAAAAAAAAGTGCGACTGATTTCCATTCCTTCCTGCAAATTTTCTAAAACCCTGAATCCTTTTGAATATCCTTTTATCAACTACAGCATTAAAACAACACCAAGCGATAATCACATTCAGGTGAATGCACAGGTGGAAGAAGAAGGAACGCTGTTTTGCAAAATATCAGCAATGTACGAATGATTCAACTGAATGCAATTCATGCCTGTGTCATTGTGCCTACCTACAACAATGACAAGACACTGGAAAGAGTGCTGACAGGTGTTCTTGCATTCAGCAATGGCAATGATGTGATTGTTGTAAACGATGGCTCTACAGATAACACTGATGCTGTTCTCGAAAAATTTCGCAACAGAATTATTTTGTTAAAGAATGAGAGTAATCAGGGAAAAGGATTTTCATTGCGAAAGGGATTTGCAGAAGCCATCAGCAGAGGATTTAAAAATGCAATAACCATTGACAGTGACGGACAACATTACCCTGACGACATCACGTTGATGATTGAACAGGCACAGCTCCATCCCGGTGCATTGCTGATGGGCTCACGCAATATGAATCAGGAAAATGTTCCGGGGAAAAGCTCTTTTGGAAATAAATTTTCGAACTTCTGGTTTTGGATTGAAACAGGTCAGAAACTGCCGGATACGCAAACAGGATTTCGTCTGTATCCTCTCGAGGAGCTGAAGCACATTCGCCTGTTCACCCGCAAATTTGAAACTGAGATTGAAGTAATTGTTCGGCTTGCATGGAGAGGTGTAAAGATTGTTCCTGTTCCTGTTAAAGTATTGTACGACCCTGATGAACGTGTTTCGCATTTCAGACCCTTTCGTGATTTTACACGCATCAGCATACTCAATACCTGTCTGGTTTTTCTTACACTGATTTATTTTCTTCCAAAACGTATTATTCAGTATCTCTACCGCAAAGGAATTATCACTGTGCTGAAAGAAGAAATTTTTCGCAGTGACGAAAGTAATTTCAAAAAGGCAGCATCTGTAGGCTTTGGTGTTTTTATGGGCATTGTTCCCATCTGGGGTTTTCAGTTGCTGGTAGGAATTCCTTTAGCTGTTTTAATGCGCATGAATAAAGTTTTGTTTATTGCCGCTGCCAACATCAGTATTCCCCCAATGATTCCTCTTATCATTTTTGCAAGCTACTACACAGGAGGATTTTTTGTAGAGGAGAAAATGCGTTTTCAAAGTCTGGCTGAAATTACATTGGAAAGTATTCATGCTAATTTTATTCAGTATGCCACCGGTGCATGCATTCTGGCAGTAATTGCCGGTGCAATAGCCGCTGTGATTACCTATGTGGTATTCAGTATTTATAAATTCAGAAAAGTCAGATAGATTTATTTTCCGATACAAAAAATATTGAACCCTTAATTATCAAGGCTTTCAGCTAATTGGGCAACAAATAGCCAACAAAGGCTGTATTATCAAAGGAAACTACCCAACAAAGAAAGGAAAAAAAAGTTGTTGAGTTGAGAGTGTGCTGTGCCTTATCATAAGCAAAAGCAAAGATAAGGTTACAACCTATCGAAGTTGCTTGACAACCGTTTCCGGTTGCAAGCCCATGTACTGGCAGAACTCTTCAACAGTAACAACCTGGTGCTGCTGCTTGTTGAAATGGTCCTTGATCTTCTTAATAAGGTTTCTACCATACCTGTCGCTTCTGCCTGTGATTACCTGAATGTCTTTCGGATAAATGCACAGTCTATTCATTATTTCAATTATTCAACTTCATACACTAACCATACCGATGATATACCTCAAATATGAAAGTGACATTGCAAATATAAATCTTTTTTAAGGGCGGTAAAAGTGTGTTTGTTGGAATAATGCGGAACAATCGGCACAGATGGCACGGCTCATTTGCAGAGGCTTTAGAGTGCTTCTAATTTTGTTTTCGTAATCTGATTAAAGCGTATCAGTCGAAACAAATTTACTAACTCATAAAAAGTTTAAAGCAATGGCAAAACTTAAAGGTATTCTCAAAATTGAAGGCACTCTGGATGAGCTAACCTTCTACAAAACACAAGATGGTCACTTGGTAAAAACCAAAGGTGGCGTATCTGCTGAACGTATTGCAAATGACCCGAACTTCCAGCGTACCCGTGAAAACGGAGCTGAGTTTGGCAGTTCTGCAACTGCCGGCAAGTTGCTTCGCAACGCTGTCCGTAACCTCATGATGAACGCTGCTGACAATCGTGTTACCAGTCGTTTAACCCAAATCATGACGCAGATTAAAAACTATGACGTTACATCTCCAAGGGGTGAACGTACTGTAGCAATTGGTATTGCTGACCCTGCGGCATTGGCTCTGTTGAAAGATTTTGATTTCAATGACAGTGCAGCTTTGGGTGGTGTTCTTTTTGCTCCCTTCACCGTAACAGGTGTATCCGGAGCAATCAACATTCCGGCCTTCATTCCGATCAATGATATTGCATATCCGTCTGGTGCAACTCATGTGAGCTTCAAGTCTGCGTATGCAGTTGTTGACTTCACCAACGGAACCAGTGCAATTGAGTACAGCCCGGTCACCAATCTTCCTATTGACGGAACCAACACACCTGTAACTCTTACTCCTGCCGGTGTACCTGCCGGAACTGGAACTAAGTTCTACCTGATGCTGATTGAGTTCTTCCAGGAAGTGAACGGAGTTCAGTACTCTCTCAAAAACGGTGCTTACAACGTGTTGAACATTGTTGAAGTAGCATAAACGCTGTTCTTTCTTTCAGTTAGGAAATAGCCTCACCAGTTTGGTGGGGCTTTTTCTTTTACTCATGGTTCTGCTCATTTTCTAAAATATGGTATTCGTGATTGCTTCCGCAATTCAGCAAAGCCCCTAAAAGGGCAATGCTGAAAGCTCACGAACACCCGAAGGATAACGCCAAACATAGCAGCCACAAGGAAGCCGATAAACCTTGATGCCAAAAACTGGCTGATGGGCTAAGGATGACCTGCGGATGTAACGCTGAAACGCAAAGGGTGACAAAGGCAAGTGCTGATGGAGAACCTGCGGAGTAAATGGGCAAATACCTGAATGGCTGCCGGAACTGATACGAGGATGCTTGTGCATAGTAAATAAATTTTATGTGCATCTCTCTGCATGGCGGATAAAAAAACCAAAAGGAAACGGAATAAATGATAGCCTTGTGCGGTGGGTCTGTGTTTATGCCGTAGTCTTTTGGTTTTTTTAGGTCGGGCTTGTGCGTCTGCCCGCCATGCTACCTTTGCACATCAAAATTTATTTATGCACGGTGCAGCATCATGTTTAGGTCAGCCTTACTATTTGCTTTTTAGATGCCGGTAAATCATTGCCCTTTTCAAATCATTGATTAAAGCAAGATTTTGCCGGATGGCTTTTTCCTTTTCTTCAAGCTGCTTGATTTTATCTACTGTGCTTTTATACTCCTTTTCCTGCTTACTCACTTTCTCGGCCTGATTGAAAACCTCATCTTTCAAATCTGATAAACGAATAAACGGTATAACGGAACCAGTAAGAAACTGATGAAAATGTTTTGCCTTCCACAAGCCAAACAGCAACCAGAAATAAAAATCTTTCTGCTCCTGGCTTTTGCAGATGCAAACAAATGAGTTGGGGCATGGAGTTACCAGAGGCTTACCACTGTTTAACCCTTTCGATAAAATGTAAAATTCAAAACCTGTGCTTTGATGCTTTACGCTGTAAGTTTGAAACTTCGGACTGTGCATAATGAGTGCTTAATTTTTGAGCCTGTTTTAAGCCTTTGCCTCAGTCCTGCTTCGCTTACGCTCCGCAGCACATATATAATTTGACAAAGAAAAAAAACAGAAAAAAAAAGAAAGCAATCCCACAGGTGGCGTGGCTAAAAAACCAAAAGGAAACGGAATAAGTCCCGAAGGGTGAAAGGCAAATACCTTATAAAAATAAACAGCTTATTTGCCTTTCATTATGCCGTAGTCTTTTGGTTTTTTTTAGTGCGTTGGCCTGTGCCAGCCACCTAACTTTGCTGCACTTTTTATTTTTATTTTTTTCAATCAAATCCTCCTTATCTGCATTCCTTATTTAGAGAAAGAAATATCAATCGCTGTAGTCTTTTCACAGCATCTCATTTCAACCGTATTAGTATTCCGATGATGGCTTTCGTGGGTCGGCTGGGGTAAACACTTCGCAGGAAAAAATAAAGCATACCGCTTTCAATCGTGCGGTGGGGCAAGAGCAAATGCAATGACTGAACGGAATGGAGCAAATCGGGTTGGTGGCTTGGAGTGGCATGAGCAGTTTGCTTAGAAGCGTTGGCAGCTTTTGTAACTTTTCAAAAAACAAAAGCTATTGTAGCGTGGGTTAAGCAAACGCCATGACACGGAAGCCTGTGTGTTGGCTTTGCGGAATGAAGAGAAGGAATTGCTTTTGCTGTGCGGTGCTGAGGTTGGTGAAATGAACGTAGGCGAAATGCAGTGAAGGATAGTGTAGTGAATGAAGCAAAGCGGAATGAACGAAACGCCTGAACGGAATGGAGATGAAGTGAATGAATCTACCGCAATCACATAGCCGTAAAACAAATCATGCTTTATTTTTTTACTGCACCGCTGAAAGGGTGGCGGGGTGTCGTGGGTCTCGGGTGGGGTGCGTTGGCAGAAGCACGGCTTCACTTTTGATAAAAAGTGCTATGGTGTTGGCTACTTAACATAATGGCGACTTATGTGACAGCCACTGCGTTGGGATGCTTGCATAAGCGGGGGGTGGCTGTGCGAAGCGAACACATAAGACCGCATTATGTTTAAGTATGCTTCCGCCATTTTTTTATACTGGCATAAGCGAAACGGTGGTGGTGGTTGGAGTGTAGCGGCTTTTTTGTTGCTATGCTTGGGTTGGCTTGGCTCTTTGGCTGTGTAGCGAAGCGGAACAGGCAATGTGCCAAAAGCGTGGGGAGCATAGCCACAAAAAGTATGACAGTTAAAAATGGCGGCAACACCATAGATGCAGTGGAAGGGTTGGCTTTGTGGGTTAGCCACTGCATAAGCCGTGCTTGTGCGTTGGCCGGGTGGGTTCAATAAATTCGTGAGGAACGAACACCGCTTTTCTTTGCATTAGGGATTGAAGCGGAAATCCTTTTGCTATCAGTAAAAGATTGTAGCGGAAAGCGCGACCCGAAGGGGAATGCCCTAAAAAGGTTTCTGTGAAATATTGAATGTAGAACTAAACTTGCTCTTCCAAAATGTACTTCCTTACTGTTATATCAATATCCTGAGAATTTATCCCTCCATTAGGATTTTCCTCAGTTAGAATCAAAATTCTTTCATCACCTGGCTTGGCTTCTGTATGCAAAACAAATCCATCCTTTAAGTAGCCCTCCAGCTTTTTCCGCCATTTTTCCCGGTAATCCGTTTTTGTCATCATCCCTAAATGCTCCCAATAGAAACGCTTGCCAGTTGAGAGGTTATCAATCGTAAAATCAGGTTTTATTGTTCTGTCAGAGGTGTCAAGTTTCAATTTGTCTTCATAAGCATAAGTAATTTGCCTTTTGTATTTATTCAGACAATTGGCAATAATAACCTCATTCTTACTCAGCATGGGTTCTCCTCTCTCACTTATATTCACATACCTTGCATCGTACCATTTCTGCTTTAACTGTTTCACCTCTGGTAAATGGAATAGGTCTGTAAATCTTCTTGCCGTTGACGAAGCATCTGTTGAGGCTAATCGGATGAAATCTCTGAAATCGCCTTGATGCAAAATAATAATCTTCTTTTCCTGTCTTGTTAATGCGGTATAAAGTAACTCCCGGCTTAGAATTGCACCCTTAGAGGGCATTACGAAAAACACTTTTTCAAAGCCGCTTCCCTGCGATTTGTGTACAGTTATTGCATAGGCCAATTCTAATGAGTATTTCCCTTCTTCCCCCAATTGATCTGCCCAAAATACATAGCTATAGCCGGGCTGCGTAGAGAAAGCAATTTCAATATTGGGTTCTCCTTTTCGACTTCCATCTTTTGCTCTGAACTCCCCGGTTATAACACCAATTTCACCATTGGCAATATAATTCAATGCTTCAGCTTTCTTATCAGAAGGTTTAATCCACTGCCAATTCTCCCAACGGGTATTTCTTAAATTAATTACCTTATCACCATACACTATGTTGTCATTGCCTTTAGGCTTTGCAACCTTTCTCTTTTGAAAATAACTGGAACCTTCAGGCTGAATGTTCAGTGCCAAATCAATGAAGGGTTTTCGATATGTTGTTTGAAAGAACTTATTTACTTCCTTTACACCATATCCGTATCCATTTACAGGTGATATGACCTGCCATTTCTCTATTTCCCTTTCCGCAAAATCGTAATTGAAGTATTGATAATTACCAACATCCTTTGCACCAATTTTTCTGTTGAACGATTTAATTATGTCATTCTTGTCTAAGGGTAATTCTTCAGCTACAACCTGCTCAAATAGTTCTCTAAAATCTTTACTCTCATACCATTTCACTAACCGGATATGGTCTGATTTAATTGCCCCTGATGAAATCGCATGAAATGCCTCTAAGTCTTCTTTTGTGGGTTCATCACTAAAACAACGACTTAATGCAACATCCCAACGGAAATCATCTGTATTGCTTTGTCGTCTTATCTTCTTCAATTCTGCATATCCAGGACCTGAAAAAATATTCGCCTTTTCAAATGTCCTTGGCTTAATCTCACTTACTATATCCACAAAAGGTCTTCCTGTACCGATTGGTGGTAACTGTCTGTAATCACCCACCAGTATGATCCTGTCAACGGGACCTAAAGCATCAAACAATGCTGCCAATTGTTCCTCGGTTAGCATTGATGCCTCGTCAATAATGATATTCTTTGCAGATGAACTTTTCCCTGCGTCTTCATTAATGAAATAGGTGCCAGTCATTGCATCATACCTATCAGGATATAGAAACTGAGCAATTGTTTTGGCGTCATGCCCTAATTTAACTCTTGCTTTACCTGTAGGAGCTAATTTCAATACACCACCCCGGACTATTTCATCCTGCCTCTCAAAAATTTCCAGCAAAGATGTTTTGCCAGAACCAGCCGGGCCAATTAACACAGAGAATTTGTAATTGGTCAAAACATTTAATGCTTCTGCCTTTTCATTTCTTGCAGCAATTTCATCTGCATAGTCAGGACTATTCGGATCTAATGATGGAAATTTCTTATGGCTATTAATAAGCTTTAGCCAGTCCTTTTCAATGTTGTATGGCTTTGATACAATTTGCTCGATATTTAAACGCTGTCTGATAATTGTTTTTAATTCTGCCAAACGTTGCAGTTTGAGAAACAGAGTAGGATTTGATTTGCTTGGCTGTACAGATGTAATCTCCTTTATAAAAAACTCTTCTTCTGATTGAGTGGTCAGGATATCCTCATCAATAGGAAAACTCTCATCCATTGCTTTCGTCTTCATTCGTTCCAACACTTCCTCAAATGGCAATAATGAATGACCTTCTGCTGCTGCTTCTTCTAAAATGAATACTGAAAATGCCCGTACTCTTTTCTCATCCAAGTTATCTGTTAAAGCAGTTTCAGCCGGTAAGGGAAACGCTGTTTGAATTTTCTCTGGTGGTAATAGTGCTTTATCTACCTGACGAAAAGAAATTCCAAAGGCTTCAAATCTTGTCTTTTCATAAAGCAAGTAAAGGTTTTCGGAAATCTCTTGTGTTGATCCAATTAAATCAACATGGTTTTCTATAATAAAAGTTGCCTGATCATTATTCAACTGACAACGGCTTATGAGCTTGAAAAACTCTTTTTTCTTCCCAAGTTTCCCTTTCCATATACGCTGTGCAGTAGCGTTAAATAATTTTGCACCTCTGGCCTTAATATACTTTTCCGGTTCTATAATACTTTCCTCAAATATTGACCAAGGATTCGTTTGCAAAAGGTCTCCATCTTTCTGAAGTATATATTTCTCTATCTCCCATGCGATGGTGTTACCATCTTCAATATTCAATGCACTTAAAACGGGCCCCATTCCCGGGAATGCTCCTCTCATATCCCAGATAGCTGAAATTTCAGCATCAATCCAATCCAACTCTTTCCTAAAAGATTTTTCCAGCAACACTTCCGACTTTTTCAAACTCTCAGCCATATTCAACAATGCATCAATAGCCGTATCGTGTTCAACCAATTCAGAGGCAAAAGAAAATTGCTTATAATCAGATGCAAAAGCAGCGTACTCTTTTAAATCAACTTCAATGTTGTTCTTCTTTGTAAAATCAAGAATATCATGGTAAGGCAACAGAAATCCGTCAGGATTATTGGCAGTTAATGTATGTTCAACGCATCTATCCCAAGGGTGGCTTTTATGGCCAGTGTAGCCCTTATCAAAATTGTATTCAAGTATTGCACCGGGTTCGTTCTTCACTTTGCTACGCCTACAATTACTCTTTCGTTAGGTTCAGAAAAGGGTGTGTCTTTGCAATAAAAAAATATTAATGACTGTCGTTTTTTAAGACAACCAAAGAATGCATCTAACAATATTTTCTGATTAGCCGGATGCTGCACCCAAATATTACCTTCAAAGCCTAAATTTTCATCCACTTCTTGCTCTAAGTCTGCATCATAGTCCAATTCAAAAACATGTGCTTTTTCGGAAAAATGCGGATTATCGTCACCCCCCTTATTCTTCATCATCCATAAAAACGGAACTGCATTGAAAGAATAAGGCTTGTGAAAGTATATGCCTGGCTTGAAATCCTTAAACATAGGATTGATTTTAGTCCAGGCATGGGTTAATTCTCTTGTGTAGCTATTTGGAGAAAGGAAAGTGCCTTTCTCTGAAATGCAGGGTGGAAAGTTTTCTTCAGTTATCGTTTTGTCGGAAGATTCCGTATCAGGGTTCTTTGTAGCATCAACACGAGGCAATATTCTGCAAAAAGAGTTGTCCAAAACACTACAGCAGGTTTTGCCATTCCATTTATTGTCATGCCAAGGTACTCTTGCTGATAGGTGCTTTATTGGAAGTGATTTGCTCATCGTAGATTTACTTATTTTTCTGAATAAACTGATCCATTTTTTCAAGCAAGCTGATTACGTTTGCAAAACTCATTTCTTGATCTGTCAAAATGGTTGAAAATTCCTTAATCTTTTTTAACTGCTTTTTATAATACTCTGACCTTCCCTTTAAGTCGGTTTTTGAAAACGCTGTTAGCAATTGAATATCCGCATCTAACTCATCAGATATTCTTTCGCAATATGAGAATGCAAATTCATTCCTACGCACTGCTAATTCTTTAGCTGAATTTTCAGACCATATCAACCTTTGCATATTTTCTCTACGAACACCTTTTGCTGTCTTTTGAACGAAGAATGATAAATAATTGTGGCTACCGGAGTATTCACATTTGAGGTTATCATCAAGAAATGCAAAAACCCTTTTTTCATGAAACTTTGGTAATTCAGCGTAATAAAATCTTTCATTATTATTCGCCAGCTTATTGAATATCTCAAGTGCCTTTTTATCAATTACGGCCTTAGCCCCAAATTCTTTATTCTCATTTTGACTAAAACACACAAAAACACTGCAATCATTCTTTATTGCCTTCTCAATTAACCTTATTCTTTTCTCAATAATATATCCCATTGCAAAAGGGAAAATAAGCCACAATTGCTTTTGTACAACATCAAAAAGACGTTCCATTTCATCCTCAAATTGCACCGTATCCAAACTGTCTGGTGACAAAAAATGCTGAAACTGTAAGGGAATTGATTTTTTGGATGACTTTTCTTTAGTTGCAGTAACCAGTAAATTGTCAAAAGCAATTTGTTCCTGATCTTTTTCTACAGATTCAAAGACTGTTTCTTTTAATTCACCATAAAGCTTTTCAGTAATTAAGCTATATAGAATTGTATTCTCAGATGCAGTCTTAGTTAATTGTTTTGAGATTTCACGCTTGTAGGGATCAAATATCCAAATCTTATTTTGAACATTGTTCTCCAAATCCTCTGTCACAATCGCAACGAATCTGCTTTCAAAAAAAGTAACAGAATCCTTAATCAACTCAGCCTCTTGTAAAATATATCCGCTTTTTGATGACTGATAAGTTGGCTGCTGAAATTCTGCTAAATTCTTAATTAATTCGAAATCTGTGATTAAGATGTCAGCAGGTTTGGTTTTATGTGATTTTGAATGACTAAATATTTCTTTAGCATGAACATTAGAGGGGTTATAAAAATCTATGAACAGGTCAAAAAAAGCATTCGTAGCCGGTTTAGATTTTTGCTTTCTCTGAATATCAACTGCACCCTTTTCGGTTAAATTCAAAGAAAAACCACTGTCATCAACCTTTAATATATCATCTGTTTTTAACCCTTTTACAGTTTCTGATATAATCTCTTGGTCATTACCAAAGCCCAACAATTGGCAAATATCCAAAACACTTATTCCTGGTTTAATTTTTACAATTTCACAAATAGTGTCTTCAAATAAAGTGAAGTTCAGACCTACTGAGTATTTAATATTATATTTTGCCTTAACAAATTTCCAATTGAATGGAGTTAAGCCTACAATCTTCTCCGATTTAGGTTTTTCAAATGAAAGTGTTTTGTATATTAATTTTTCAAGGTTTGGAATATTAGCATCTTGCCAAAATTCAATTGGCTTCGTAACTGGCTTAAAATTCTCAATATCCGCTTCAGAAATATAAAGCAATGGCAGCTTTTTGTTTCTGTTCACCAACTCCTTTTCAAGGTCTCGTATGATTCTTGGATCAACTATTTTTTGGTAACCAAAATCAACGGAAACACCTTTATCATTGAGAAAATCAATTATCTCCTGAGGTGAGATATTATATTGTTTGGCAACTTCTTGTATTGCGAATTTGTTTTTCATAATATCTCATTCATTAGTTCTGAAAGTTGTTTTTCATCACGAATTGCACCCTTATTTTTTAAAACTCGTTCGATCTCCTTGTAATAAGGCACTCCAAGTTTATTGTAGGAAAAATGATCAAGGTTTCCAACTATTATTAAAAGCCTCTTAGCCCGAGATAAAGCTACATTAATACGCTGTAGTTTTTCTGCAAAACCTATACTTCCTTTTTCATTGTTACGAACAGTTGAAATAATAACAATATTTCTCTCCATCCCCTGAAATTTATCGACTGTATTAATTCTTAGAGATAAATCACTGTGCCTCTTTTCCAACTCTCTCAATTTTTTCTTTTGTTCACCATAAAATGTAATTAGACCAATTTCCTTCTCTTCCTCTTTTGTAAAATGGCTAACTAATTTTTGATAACCATCTGATCTTTTAATCAAACTCAATAGCTTGTCTATTGCTGAAATTTCCCCCGTGTTATAGAATGAATTACCACTCCTCTGTTCAAGTGAAGTTGTATTAATCCATAATACATGATTTTCATGGTCAAGAAAATTCCCAACCTTAATACCATGATGCCTTGATTCCTTTTCATTAAAATCTTTTATATCCAACCTCTCATTATCCAAACCACATTTAAGTCCGCCCTCTTCCAAATAGAATTGATTTATCAACTGCATAATATCATCGTGCATTCGAAATTGAGTATCCAAAGTAGTAATGATACTTTTATTGGATTCAAATGCATTTCTGAACAACTTCTCAAACTGAGATTTTTCCACTTCAGCATCAGCAATCTCCTCTGCAAGTTTCTCTTCACCGATCTCTTTTAATTTCTCGGCAAAACTATCCTCCTCTATCATCGGTGGTAACTGTTTATGATCACCAATAACAATTAATGTGCGACCTGCTAATAAGGGTATTAATAACTCAGGTGGAGTTGCTTTACTGGCTTCATCGAAAATAACATAATCAAATCCGTTTTTCTGAACTTCAAGCTTTTCTAAAAACTTTTTATCATGGCCTGTAAAGCTACATGTGGCACCTACCACATTATATTTAAATTTATTCTTGAATAATTCCTTATCACTTATGCTAAGATTCAAAAGGCCATCACGCCATTTGTTTAAAGTTGGTTGCAGCTCTTGATTATTTTTATCTGACGAATTAATGATATTATGAATCCACATATAAACTGGATTCATCTCAGATGCTTTCTCCTCTTTGCTTTTGGTTGGTGCTTTAACCCATTGCTCGATATTCCCTTCAAAATATTTCAAGCCTTCTTCCTCAAAACTATCTGGGTTAGTTCCCAAACGTAACGGCTTAACTATGCTTTGACCGCTTAATCTTTCTAATGCATTATCGACCGCCAAATGCGTTTGCGATGTCAGAAGTATTTTAGTATTAGGATTACGTTTGAGAAGTTGGAAAATAATCTCGGAAATAACAGTAGTCTTACCTGTTCCGGGAGGACCTTGCAGAATGAATAAATCTTTAGCATTTAATGCTTTTACAACCGCTTCTCTTTGTTTAGGATTTAATTTATTTAGAGTATTGAGATTCGCATCTGTCTTACTCATCTCATCATCAGAAATTGGTCTTGCTTGAGAAGCATCAAATATAAACTCAGGAAGCCTTTGATTGAAAAGTGTTAATTTATTCTTTCTACTTCTCTTAAAAGGTTGAGTAGGATAAAGTACCCTCTCAATTGCATATTGCAAACGTCTATTTTGCGTTAGGTCGCCAGATAATGTCGGCTTGATATAACTACCTATCCACTCCTCAATATCAGCAAGATTCCTATCATTTTTAAAATAAGGTAAATCCTGCTTAATGGCTTTCAATAATGGAGGAAGTACGCTTATAGAAATGCGGTTTCTTTGCCAATCATCTATGTTTCCTACAAGAGTCCCATAATCTTCATCTAATAAAAGATTTCGACTTGCCTCAAACTCAGCAGCCTGCTCCCCATCAAGTAAAAAGGCAGAACCCTTACCAGTAAATGTTCTTTGCCTATTCCTTTCAAAATCTTCAACTTTTGCCAAATCGAGTTCAGCATCAAATCTCAGAATTTGATTTATCTCTGCCTTTGAATCCTGCCTTATAAATTGTTTCGTATGTTCCGCCATTATTAATTCTTGTACGGATTTAAGCAATTGTTGATTTGAATAAGTTTCTGACCATTCCATTTCTACAAGCTGCCTTTCGGAATTATAAAATACTCTGACATTATTCAAGTATTCAGAAACCAATGGCTTCTTCACATTCCGTTCAATAAGTTCTTTTAGCTCACTTTCATCATCTATTTTCTGTTTTATGTAGAGGCTTAAAGTTTTGGGATTTCTTAATAGAACATTATGGTTATTGAGAATTTCGTGAAGGGTACTAAATTTTTTCTCATACTCATCGAAATTTGAACTGAATGCTATTTCTGGTTTGCCTTGAGACGGTTTAATACCAAGTTTATTATACAGTTCTAGTGTGACCTCTCGATTTAGCCTATGAGTATCAACCTTAGGCAACATTACTGTAAATATATAGCTGGTGTTTGCCTGGAACTTCTGATTCACATTTTTCTTTATCTCCTCTGACTTATTCCTTATGAAATTTAAATCACCTTCATACTTATAAGTTTTGCCAGCTAAAATAGTGCCTTCAATTTCAGGCAAGTTGTTACCAAATTGAAATGTTAGTGATTGCTGTATTTTCGAAAGCCGTAAATTATTTGATTCGAAAAATTGAAAGTTTTCTTTGTTTAAAAATCCCCTGTCTGGAGTGATGGTAACAGTGGTAAAATTGTCCAAAGGAATTGCTTTGTAAGAATTTCCAGGAGAAGTTATCTTTTCAATAATCCCTTTGCAAAATGATTCACTGTCAATACTTGGTTGAGAAATTTCATACTCGCAGACTGCGTTTATTGGACTAACACTCAGATTTGGATAATTATTGGAAATAACAGAATTAAGCAATTGTATGTCTTCCAATTGAATCTCTACTGACAGGTTTTCAGTGATTTTAACTTCTACGTTGGGGTCTAAAGATTTTATTTCATCCAATATATCAGAAGCTACTTTTATTTTTTCTTCCCGGCTTAGAAAATTTAACTTTATAAAACTTCTTGAAACAATTTGTGGTTTTGAATTAATCTTGAAAAAATTATCAGTAACAGTTTCTGAAATTGTTTCCAATACAACCTTTGTATCCGTTTGAATGCTGTTTTCATTTTGGCCATCTTCATTCTGCAATTCCTCTGTATCAAAAGCAAATTCAAACTTCCCCTTTGAATCTTTTATAAGAGGGAATTGAGGAAATTGTTCACCTAATTCACTAATTAGTATTTTCTTCCAATCTTCCTTTTCAATTTTGACATCAATTATATCTTTATTAGGCTCGTTTATATCCAATATCTTAAAGAGATCTTCTTGATTTTTGAAGAGTGCTTTGATGGCTCTAATGTAAGTTTCCCATATTTTTATCTGAGTTTCTCTTTCCACCTTCGATACAACCTTTGTTACAGGCAGTTCCTCCAACTCAAATGTAAATCTGATAAATTCTTTATCTCTTGTTTGATCAGGCCTTGGAAGGTATTCAATAGTACACCTTTGTTTTAATTGTTTTGACTCATCAATTGAGAGTATTGCATTATCTAATTCTTTAAAGAGAAAAATTGAAAAGGAGTTATTATTAGTCAGCATTCCACGAAACTGAACTGTTACATTTTCTTTGACTGGGTGTGGAATTTGAATTGCATATGTGTTGGCCTCCCTTCCCTGTTCGATACCAAAATTTAGAAAAGTTGTTTCTATCTCATTGCCATTCATTGATTCGATTAACTGAACCGCATAGGGCACTTCTCTAAGACGATTTGCGTAGTGTAGTTTCAGTATCATTTTATCTTTCTTAATTTGTGCATTCAGTTTTATTTACAAAAACCACAGGCTCTCCCTGCCGTGGTCGGGTAATTTGTCGTGTTGGAAATGGGGGAAAATCTCAGCCACCATTTCGGGGTACTTGATTGTTACCGGCAGGTTCTGCTGGCTTACACTTTTCCAGTACATTCGGCTGAACTGATACACCTGGTCAATGAGTTGGTTTATCAATTCAGGATCTTCTAACAACTCTGCTTTGTCGCTAAAAAATGAAATCTTCACCGGGAAATGGTGTTCTCTGTCGGTTGGTGCAGATGTTTCCTCGTACCGGGTATTGTTGAAGAGCAGGTATTCTTTCGCACCTACTTTCACAATCGTTCCGCTGTATGGCATGAGTTTTTGACTGCTCGTATCAAATGCCAACAATTCTTTGCTCTCCGTCTTATTGATGGTTACTACAATTACCGGTATTGGCAAGCCTAAGGCATGGAGGGTGTCAACAATTGGTTTCAGCTCCTTCTTGCTCAGGTCTTTGTAAAAATGGATAATAAGCCTTGTGGCTCTGTAATTGGATGCAATGAATTTGCCTACTGCCTCCCTTATTGAACCTGCTATGCTGATTGTATCATTTGCACCAAAGCAATCAAAGCCTTTGAAGATGCCTTCATTGTTGAAACAGAATGCAGAACCTACAAACTTGGACTTTTTGGTGATGGAATAGAAAGCTCCTACACCTACAATCAATTCATTCGTGGTATCTCTTTTGAGTCGCCAGGGCACACCACCCAGCTTGGCTAATATTGCGGTTTCAATATTGGGCAAGAATAAATTGAAAGCAGGCTTGGCAATATTCTCCTTCCAGATTACTTGTGAGGTAATGCCTTCATACAGCAGTATTTCTTTGATGCGGTGGTATATACTGTTTCGCTTAGGGTCTTTCTCCCACTTGGGAACCGGACTTACATAGATGGCGAAGTATTTGGTATCGGGTAGGCGGTCTTTATTCTTGATCGCTTTCTGCACCACTGAAACGGCCTCGTCTATGTTATCAAATGCAATGCTGCCGTTTTCTTCCAGTTCAAAAGGCTGGCTGATATACTCTTCCATTTTCGGAAAAGGATACTGCCCATTGTACCCATCTTTCAGGTATTGCCAAATGCTTTTAACTGCCTGTTCTCTGTCGGGCTTATGGTAAATGAAAAAGAACTTTACATTGTTTGGTTGGGGAACCGGCTTATATGGTTTCAGCTTTCGTAAATCTCTTTTAGGCTCAACGCCTACGCCTTTGCCAAACTGTAATTCGTTAGATGTGCCGTTAATGCGTTGTACCGACAACCCGTTGGGCTTGAAAAATCCGTCTGCTGAAAGTGGCAGGATTGCTCTAAAATCCTCTGTATTCAGGTAGTTATTATAAAAGTCGTTGAGCAGGGTAAAATACTTTGGGTAACGGTTTTTGAAATCCGGTACATCAAACGCAATATCGAAGTGGGGCTTTAATGTGTTGCTCACCACCGGATAGTTATGCTCATGGTTGAGCTTCTGTTCATCGGTGAGGTATTTCCATCGGTTCAGTTCTCCATTGCAGTTTATCCAGTTGTAAAGCTCCGTTTTGAAGTTGTGAATTTCGGTAATGCTCTTGTTCAGCACTTTGGTTGTTCCATCAAATGAAACTACCAGTTCGGGACCATCGGTAACACGGTTGTGCTGCACTTTCAGTGTAAACTGATTGTACACTTTGAATTTGGCATTGCTGGCTTTCGGGTTGTGAAACCAAACTTCAATTTCGTTGGTGAAGTTCTTCCGCATGATGTCTGCAACGCCTTTGAAATGATTGCGGATTAAATGCCTGTAATAGTGCTGGGCAAAGTATTTACATTCGGTAAGGTCAACCGAAATGATGATGGCGTTTTCTTTTGGTGCTCCAAAATCAGTATAAAGCCAATTGCCATAGTGCAATTCGCTTTCATCTACCAATCCTTCAATGGCTCCGTTTAAATCGTCTTTATGAATGGGGCAATATCCTTCCTGCCTTTCGGTATAAAAAGCAAATTCAGCCTCCTGCACAGGGGCTGAAAAAGGAATGATATTGAGTTGAAGCGATTGGGCCATGATGAACTTTCATACGTTATTTGTCAAATTCCACAGGTGCCATAAACTGTTTACCCGCTGTGAATGGAATAAGTCGCTTGTGTTG
>LNBX01000010.1 GCA_001567275.1 Bacteroidetes bacterium OLB10 | reverse complement strand
ATATCCCTTATCGTGTTTTGCACGATATGATTTGATGCCCGTGGGTAATAAATAAGGCTGATCCAGGTCGTAAAAAGTTTTGTCAATATTTTTCATAAAACTGTAATAGCGTATGCTGTAACCTATGGAAATAAATTTCCAAGTAATTTCTGCATCTGCTTTTGCCAAATGCTGAAAACGGTATTTCAGAATATTGTCGGTAGTGTCGGTGCTGGTGTTGGAGTAGGTAAGTGGTGTAGGAGTAAAGTCTGTTGAAGGGTTATCGGTTGCAAACACATAATCGGGGTCGAGCGACTGTGGCAGCAAGTAAGTGTATCCTGCAATAACCATCAGGTTGATATCGCGCACAGGTTTGCCTTCGCCCATCAGCGAAAACTCAAGCCCTTTGACTCTGGTGTTGCCGGTATTCACAAATTTAAATCCTGCCGAGTCGGGGCTCCATATTGCATAAATATATTCAATGGTATTCTGATATTGCTGCTGAAAAAAACTTAAATCGGCAAAGCCCATAAAACTTCCAATCTTAAATCCTTGTTTTACGCCTGCTTCGGCATTCCAGCTGGTTTCAGGTTCCACATCAGGATTGGAAAATATGGTGATGCCTCCCGCACTGGTACGAATATATTTTTCCGCTATAGTGGGGTAGCGGTAACCTTGTCCGTAAGAAGCGCGCAGAAAAGTTCCTTCCGATAATTTATAATTCAACCCCGCACGTAAAATTGGCTTTACCACCGATTCTCCGTTGTTCATTTCAAAATATTCTTCTCTGAAACCGGCTGACATGGTAAGTCTTTTAATCAGTTTTTTTTCGAGTTGCACAAATGCTGCATAGTTTTCAAGCGTGTTTTTGTCTTTGCCACTGCCTGAGTAAAGTGTAGCTGATGAGAATGACTGATTGTAATAAGCACCTGCCGTTACATTCAGCTTGCCAAAGTTTACAAACTCTTTATTTACGCGATATTCTACCGTATATACATTGGTTTTGTTGGATTGGTTGTTGCCATTGTCGTTGTCGGAATAAAATGTACGTGCCCGCAAATGATGTGATACTCCGCCTTTGGACAGGTAACTCACAAAAGGATCAAGATAAAACTGTTTAGAGTCGGTAAGTGTCATCGTTTTTGGAAATGCACTGTAAATTCCTGAAGAGTCGTTGCCCCACACCAGCGAAAAGTTGCTGTGCGACTGCATAAAATTTCCGTTCAGTCCAACGGCCAGGCCTTCCACTTTTTTGAAACGGTAGCGCATGTTGAAGTTCATTCGTCCCCATCGCGAAGCCACATCATTGGAGTTGATGCTGGTATCCTGAAACGGAAGTGATGCCACATAAACCGGTGGACCGATGTAGCCATGGTCATACAATCCGTTGCCTCCGATGACTAAATCAAAATTGTTTATCTTCTGGCTGTGCTGAAAGTTAAGTCCTGAAAAATTTGCAGGACCACTCCACCATTTAGCTTCTTTGTTGGCAGGGGAATCATACAAACCTCCGTAAGTACGCAGATAGGTGTGATAGCGTTCTTTGGGATAAGCAGTTCGAAAGTTGATGGTTCCGCTCAATGCAGACGAACCAAATAATACCGATGATGCTCCTTTAATGATTTCTACCTGTTCAATATTTTCAATGGGAATAAACTGCCAGTCGGTGCGGCCTGCATCACCGGTGAGTATGGGCAATCCGTCAATAAGTGTAGCCACACGGCTTCCTACACCAAAACTGAATCCGCTGCCTCCGCGTATCTGCGGTTCCTGATCCAGAATATTTACTCCGGGAGTTTGTTCAAGTACACTTGTAATGTTCACTGTATTGCGGTCTTCAATGAGTGTGGGCTTGAGCACTTCCATCGAAACGGTAATATCTTCCAGCCTTTGCTCATATTTGGAAGCAGAAACTACCACCACATCCAGGTTTTTGGAGTTGGAATAGAGATAAATATTTCTGGTGATGATTTCTCCTGAGCGCACAGTCACCTTAAAGGTGTCGGCTTTCATACCTGTGATGGCACATACAATAGTTTGCTCTCCTGCATTCAGTTCCAACTCGTAGTGTCCGTCCATATCGGAGGCTGTGCCGCTGGTTTTGTCCGACAAAGGATACACACCTGCACCTGCAATGGTTTCACCGTTTTTTTTGCTGCTCACCACTCCATTCAGTATTCCTTTCTGGGCAGCGGCTATGTGGCATGCCATCAGTAAAAATACCGTAAGCGTATATTTCATGTTCATCTGATCCGCAACAGTTTTTTCCCGAAATATTATTTTCTGATAATCACTTTACCCGATGTGATCAGATTATTCTGCATGCCGGTGATGGTGTAAAAATAAATTCCATTGGCAACTTCGTCAATGCCCACTGCGTTATTGTCTGATGTAAGGGTGCGGTTCAGTACGGTGTTGCCTGTAACACTTATGAGTTGCAACTGATAGCTTTGGTTGTCAGTACTGAAATACAGTTTGTCGGTAGCAGGATTGTTGAGCAGTTTCACAGAGCTGTTTGTTAGTTCATGATTCAAACCGGTTGGGTTAAATACCATGGCAATATCATCCACAATGATGGAACTGTTTACTACGGGATTGTCGCCTCTGCTGGAAGATAAAATCCAGATGGAGTTGGTAGGGTTGGCAGAAGAGTAATATGTTACCGGAGCAGAGAAATAGGTGAATGAAGTCACTGCAGCATTGGGAGTTTCAACTTTTACAAAACCTATGGTGTCGGTAATGGATGATCCTGTCAGCATTAACTGAATAAACCCCTGGTCGGCACCTTGCGGAGTATATTTATACCACCCTGTGATGCTGTCGGGACGTCCGGTAAAAGGTATTCCGCCTGATACTCCATAAGGAGGAGTTGTTATCAGTGTTCCTGTACTTGCAATGCCATTGGCAGTGATTCCAAAAACTGTTTTTGTGGTAAGTTTGATGGCATAGCTGCCACTGTGTGCATCAGCTCCCGAAGCTCGTGTGCAGGTAAGTACTCCAAGAATGGCAGTATTCGGATTCAGTGTATTCCAGTCTGCAGGGTCAACACGGTTTCCTATGGAATTCCAGTTTTCAAATCCCGCATTGGGAGTTGCATTTTGTGCCTGCAGGCTCAGTCCTGTTGCAATAAACAATAACGTAGAGTAGAGAATTTTCATTCTGAATGTGGTTTAACGAGTATGGGGCAAATATAAGCGAATGTGCTTTAACCGCTTAGGCCCCGAAAAAACAACTTACACACAGTGGTTTTTAATAAGATAAAATCGGTTTTGCTCAATGTTCAGTTCCTGCATTAAAGTAAGTCCCTGTAAGTCTTTGTTTTTCAGTAACGATTCTTCCGAAGTCATACTTGCATTGAAAACAATTTCAGCATTCGGGTTGCAAGATTTTTTCAGCAATGAAAAAAAGCCGGGAGTAAAGCAAAATTCAGGCACCTGCGTGTCGGAAAATAAATCAATCAGTATCAGATCATATTTTTTAGCATCCGATTTCAAAAACTGAAAAGCATCAGCATGGTGAATGGTAAGGTGTTTATTGTTTTGTATTCCAAAATAAGTTGCAGCAATATGGATGATTTCTTCATCCCATTCAACCGCTTCTGTTAATGCTTTATTGTTTTTCTGCATCAGATAAGTGATGACACTTCCTGCTCCCATACCAAGCATGAGTATTTTTTTCTTTTCGCTGAATGAAATCTCAAAGCGTTCCAGTGCTTTCACATAAACTCTGTATAAACTTCCGTAGCTGTAATTGGCATGCGCAGTATTGAGTACGGGATTCCCGTTTTCAAGTGTTACTTCCAGCACCGGATTTACGTCCGATTTACTCCGGTAAACCACTACCGGAAAAAAATAACTCCTGAAACGTTGCCAAGCAGAAAATTTTACCGCCATTACACAAAGATAGTTTGAACTTCATTTGTCAGTATTAACTTTGCATCAAATCATTTAACATTATGAGTCTCGAACAAAAATTATGGCTGAGCTGAAAACAGCCATGTTAGCCAAGGACGAAGCAGCTTTGCGTGCATTACGTGCGGTAAAATCAGCTATTCTTCTTGCCAAAACCAGCGGAACACACACTGAGTTTGCAGAAGCCGATGAACTTAAACTGCTTCAGAAATTAGTGAAACAACGCAAAGAGTCGCTCGAAATTTATACGCAACAAAACCGTGCCGACCTTGCAAAGAGTGAAGCAGATGAAATTGCAGTCATCGAAAAATTTTTACCGAAGATGATGAGTGAAGAAGAAATCAAGGCAGAAATTCAGAGCATCATTCAGTCAACAGGAGCTTCGCAACCTTCGGATATGGGCAAGGTAATGGCTGTTGCATCTAAGCAACTGGCTGGCAAAGCTGATAATAAAATTGTAAGTCAGCTTGTAAAAACTTTATTGAGCGGAGGAGCTTAACTGCACGGGGAGCAATGTAAAATCAGAGCGCATCGGCATGATGCGAAAGCCATTCTTTCTTGTTTATTTCATACACATAATTCAGTTTGGGTTGCTCTCCGTGATAGGCAACTTCCTGTTCGCCTGTTTTCGTTACTCCCAATCTGCTGATAGCAATTTGTGAACGGATGTTGTTTGCACCAATGTGAAAAATCACTTTTGAAACATATTTGAAAATGTAGTTCAGCATCATTATTTTCACAGACTGATTAAAACCTTTTCCCCAACAGTCAACAGCATAAAAAGTGTAACCGATGAAAATGCTGTCATCCGTTTCGTTGTAATCATAAAACCGTGTGCTGCCTATGGTTTTTCCTGTTGCTTTGTCCACAATTTTAAAAGCACCCTTGCTCAGCAATGCACCATTAAAAAAAGTAAGAAACACTTCGCGTTGATATCGGTCTTTATTGGGATGTTGTTTCCAAATCTCAGCGTCAGATGCTACCTTGTAAAGTTCTTCAAAATCTTCTTCCTTCAATGGAATAAGCAGTACTTTATCATTTTCCAAAACAGGCTGAATGCTGAAATTCATTGATGCAGATTTAATTTTGCAGAGACAAAAAATCAGAAAGAAATTATTTAACGTATCAGCGCAACAGTTCCGTTATAGGAATGGCTGTGACCAGTTTTGTCGGTAAGTTTAACAGTGTAAACATAAATACCCTGAGGCAAATCCTCTCCTGAGTTCATCTTTTTTCCGTTCCAGCTGAATGGCATCACCGATGATTCAAACACTTTCATTCCCCAACGGTTGAACACTGCAATATTTGCTGAAGTGATGTTAGTGCCATAAGCTTCAAACAAATCATTTTTGCCATCGGTGTTTGGTGTAAACGAATTAGGAATGTAGAAAGAATATTGTTCTGTAACTTCAAGCGTGCGCAATGCCGTATCCTCACAGTACGAATTGGAAGCAGTAAGCAACACTTCGTAAGTGCCAATCAGGTTGTAGTGATGCAGAGGATTTTCTTCAGAAGAAGTGGAGCCGTCACCAAAATCCCAAACGTAGCTTGCTGCAAACTGCGACAGGTTGACAAAAGAAACATACGGATTGAGAATGGTTGGTTCTTCAGGATCAAATTTAAAATCTGCAACAGGTAATTCAAGTGCCTGAATGCCGTCAGTCATTTTTTTAGTGGCAGTACAGCTTTCAGGAGCAGGGGTGGTTATGGTCAGTTCGGGATAATAAATTCCTGCCTGTGCATAGGTTATCTGAAAGTTTCCGCCTTGATGTGGCGGATTGCCTGCACCGGTATTCCAGGTGTAAACAGAGCCTGCCACTGCCTGCGAAGAGTCAGTAAAGTTTACGGTGAGCGGAATACATCCTGCAGTGTTTTCAGCAGTAAAAATAATCACCGGATTGGGTACTACATTTACAGGAACAGATGCTGAGGTGGTGTAGTTGCATCCATCACTTACCGTTAAACTGACTGTTGCCGATGCAGTGAAAAGTTTGGAATAAGTTTTATTTGAGGATGCACCATTGTCCCAGTTGTAAGTATAAACGCCATTACCACCACTTACATTTGCCGTCAGGCTTACAGTGCTGTTTTCGCACACAGAATAAGAGTTGAATGCAGCCAAAGTAAGTTGCGGATAAATATTGATGGCAGTTGTTGCAGAGGACGTGCAGCCATTGTCATCCGTTACCGTAAGTAAATAATTTGAACCTGTTGAAGGATTAATGCTCAGCGTATCCTGCGTACTGCCGTTACTCCACAAATACTGATAGGGTGCAGTGCCTCCTGTTATCTGTGGTGCAACAGTTGCATTCTGCAATTCGCAAACGGTTTGCGTTGCCGGAAGTGTTACAACTATTGCTGCAGGTTGTGTGATGGTGAAAGATGTTGTCTCCGTACATCCCTCCTGATCGGTAATGATTACCGTGTAACTTCCTGCATTCAGATTTTGAATGGATGCTGTGCTTTGTCCGCCTGTCCACTGATAGGTGTAAGGTGCAATGCCTCCTGATACTGCAACAGAGGCTGCACCGTCATTGCCGCCATTGCAGGTAACATTGCTCTGCGAAGTGTTTTGTATGGCTACTGCTGTTGATGGCTGCACCGTTGCTGATTGTGTAACCGAACAGTTTAAGAAATCAGAAACAATTACCGTATAAGTTCCCGATGCAAGATTGTTAATTTGTGCTGCATTGGATCCTGTTGACCATAAATATTTATAAGGGGCTGTTCCTCCTGCAGGAGTGGTGAGTGCCGTTCCATTGTTCAATCCGCAGGAAGTATTGTTAGCAGTAGTCACTGATGTCAGTGCAGAAGCAGGCTGACTGATGTTATAGGTTTGTTGCGCAGTACAATTATTCTGATCGGTAACGGTAACCGAATAACTTCCTGCCGTAAGTGCGGCAATGCCTGCACCGTTGCCACCGTTCGACCAGGTATAATTCAGGGTACCTGTTCCTCCGCTTGCTGCTATCTGCAGTGCACCCGTTGCATCACCATAACAGTCAACATTCTGACTACTGATTAGCTGAACGGTAATATTTGCAGGCGAAGTAACACTGTAAGTTGCAGAAGTGGTGCAACCTGACTGATCCGTAATGGTAACGGTATAATTTCCTGCATTCAGAGAAGAGGCATTGTTGGTGGTACTGACATTATTGCTCCACTGATAGGTGTAAGGCTGAACACCTCCTGAAACCTGAATGGCAATGCTGCCATTGCCTGCTCCTGCACAGGTCAGATTCTGAATGTTTGTGTTTGCAATTGCGGGTGCTGATGACGGTGCAATGGAAGTACTTTGTGTGAGTGTACATTGATTGGCATCTGTTATGGTCACAGTGTAAGTTCCTGCTGCCAGTGCAGTTGCAGTGCCTGTTGTTGCATTGTTCGACCAAAGATAACTGTATGGAGGAGTTCCTCCTGCAACTGTAGCTGTAGCTGCACCATTTGAAAGTCCGCAGGTAGTAGCTGTTGCAGTAAACTGATTACTCAATGCTGCTGCAGGTTGCTGAATAACTACACTGCTGCTGACAGTACATGAGTTGGCATCGGTAATCAACACTGTGTAGGTTCCTGCAGATAAGTTTGAAGCTGTTGAGCCTGTTCCTCCTGATGGCGACCACTGATAGGTGAGTGCACCTGTTCCGCCTGAACCAACGTAGGTGGCACTGCCGCTGTTCTGCCCGAAACATTTTACATGCTGCACTGCTCCTGCAGTAAGCACAAGTTGAGGTGCATTGTTGATGGTTACCACAGTTGTAGTAGTACATCCCGCATTATCAGTTACCGTAACAACATAATTGCCCGGTGACAGTGTTGAGTTGGATGCTGCAGTTCCCATTCCTCCCGACCATAAATATGTGTAAGGAGCAGTTCCGCTCGTAACAGAAATGATGGCACTGCCATTGGCATCGTTATGACATAAAACTGTTTGGCGGATATAATTGATTGTTGCATTTGGATTTGTTGATGCAGCTACATTCACATTTCGAACTGCTGTGCAGCCATTGGCATCAGTCACCGTAATTACATACACTCCCGAAGCCAGCGAAGTTGCAGAAGTTCCCGAACCTGATGGCGCCCACTGATAGCTCAGCGCTCCTGTTCCTCCTGAAGCATTTACAGTTATTGATCCGTTATTTTGTCCGCAGGTGGTAGCAGTAGCTGTTGTGCTGACAGATAATGCAGTTGCAGGTTCGGTAATCAGCAGATTGGGTATTACTGTCTGACATAAACCATCTGTAACTGTTACCGTGTAAATTCCTGCAGGTACGTTTGTCAAATCTTTTGTTGTTGCACCATTCGACCATAAATAAGTTACACCTGCTGATGCTCCATTTACATTCAGTGTAATTCCTCCGTCACTGCCGTTTTTGCAATTTACATTGTTGATACCGTTTACGCTTACAGCAATATTGTTTTTGTTATACACTGTAAAGGTCTGACTGAAATCGCAACCATTTGCGTCCGTTACATCAAGTGTGTAATTGCCGGGAGTAAGATTGTTGGCAGTAGCTGCAGTTCCTCCTGAAGGCGACCACAGATACTGATAAGGAGCAGTTCCTCCCGTCATCACTACAGCGATAGAGCCGCTGGCACTACCACACATGGCAGAGTCTATATTCTGACTCTGAACAGACATAGCTGCTGGCTCGGTAATATTTATTGTTGCTAATGCATTACATGCACCGTTGGAAGGAGTAACTGTGATGGTATAAGTTCCGGCAGCAAGATTGGATGCAGTGTTGGTAGTACTTACATTGGGCGACCACTGATAAGTGAAAGGACCTACTCCTGCAGGCGTTAATGTGATGGAACCGTCATTATCACCATTACAATCGTTGTTGGTATGTTGTTCAGTAACGGTTGCTCCATTGATTAAAATCGCTTTGTTGGTTGGCACTGAAATATTATTTCCACACAAATCCTGCACCGGACTAACGATTGCAAAATTGTACACTCCCGATACAGAAATAGCAGGAGAAAAAGTTACTGTATATACTTTGCTATAGTCGGCACCGCTGGCACACCCTGTTGATGTAACTGATGTAATCGTATAAGGACCTCCCGGACCTGTAAGTACAAAATCGGTAGGTTGCACAGAGTTGCAGGTAATGTTTTCATTAAAAGTTAAAGTGATAGATGTGGAACCGCAGGTAATGGGTGTGGTAGTTAATAACATGGGAGGATACACATCAAAAATACTTCCGGTGGAGGCACTGAAATCTATGGTATATCCCGACTGTGTAGCAGAGTAATTGCTCACATTGATTACATACGTCTGACCGGGAGTAACGGGGATACTCGGATTATTCTGTCCGCCACAGGGCCCTGCTGTGTTGTTGTTGGGGCCGGTTACACCACCACATCCCAGATTGGGAGCATAATTACAACTCACTTCAATGGACGGATTCGTAAAAATATCGGCACACGTTGCAGTGGTAAGATTATATACAGCCCAGTCATAATCATCCAGAGGATTGTTGGGAGTGATGGTAAAATTCAGATTTCCGAAAAACGGAGTTGTAAAAGTGTACCACACATCATTTTTTTCACCGCTGAGCAAACACGATGAACCACTGTTGATTTCATTTGGAATATTTCCGGTTCCGCTATAAGAAAGAGTAGTGCTGTAAACCAGATTACAAATAGGAATGGCATTGGGGCAATCCTGATTGGTAGGGGCCTGTGCGAATAGCGTGGTACTGAACAGAATACAGCATACGCAGAAGTTTAAAAATCTGGTAATGGGGTTCACAGCACAAATGTACACTTTCACCAATAAAATCAAAATACTCACCAATAATTTGTTGACATGATTTTTACACAATTCAGCTTTATTTAGGTTGATTTAAATACTTTTGCGATTTGAAATTTGAACTGTAATAGAATTTAAAATGAAAGTAACTGTAGTAGGCGCAGGAAATGTAGGAGCAACCTGTGCGAATGTAATTGCTCACAACGAAGTAGCCAATGAAGTAATTTTACTCGACATTAAAGAAGGTGTTGCAGAGGGAAAATCACTCGATATGTGGCAGACAGCACCCATCAACCTTTATGATACTCGCATCAAAGGATCAACCAATGACTATGCAGCAACTAAAGATTCAGAAGTAGTTGTCATTACCTCAGGTTTACCACGTAAACCGGGTATGAGCCGTGACGATTTGATTGCTACCAATGCAGGTATCGTTCGCTCTGTGACTGAAAATATTGTAAAGTATTCTCCCAATGCCATCATCATTGTGGTTTCTAATCCGCTTGATGTAATGACATACTGTGCTTATCTTACTTCTGGATTTGATGCAAAGAAAGTTTTCGGTATGGCAGGAATTCTTGACACTGCACGCTACCGTGCATTTTTAGCTGATGCACTCAACTGCTCTCCAAAAGATATTCAGGCAGTGCTTATGGGCGGACATGGCGATACCATGGTACCATTGCCACGTTATACCACTGTTTCAGGTATTCCGGTGACTGAGCTTATTGCAAAAGATAAACTGGATGCCATCATTCAGCGTACCAAAGTAGGAGGAGGAGAACTTGTGAATCTCATGGGCACCTCAGCATGGTATGCACCCGGAGCTGCTGCTGCACAGATGGTAGAAGCTATTGTTCGCGACCAGAAACGTATTTTCCCTTGCTGCGCATGGCTGCAGGGCGAATATGGTTTGAAGGATATCTATTTGGGTGTTCCGGTTAAATTAGGAAAGAACGGTATCGAACAAATTATCGAACTTAAACTCAATGCTGAAGAGAAAGAACTTCTTGACAGCAGTGCAAAAGCTGTAAAAGAAGTAATGTCGGTGCTGGATAATATGCAGCAACCTGTTAAATAATTCTTTTTAGTACGTATCGTATTGTATTGCCACCTGCCATCAGGTGGCAATTTTTTTCAACATCATCACCATTATTCATAATCGAAAACTTACATTCGCAGTGCATACTCAATCATACGAAAAAAGAAAATCTTATTTCTGAACATGAACATCATCCTCGCTGATTATAACCGCAACAACCTGCTGCCATTTACATTTATGCGACCGGTAGCTGCCATCCGCTGCGGCATCCTTACCATTGCCGAAAAATGGGAAAAACTTTCTGAGAATAGCTGTTCCTTTCTTACGGAGAATTATCTCTCTGCAAAATTTCCACTTAAAAAAGCTGCGGATAATCTTGTGGTAAACGGTGCTGTGCTCATCAACGAAAAACTCTATTCTGAAATAATGACTCTGGAAAATGGTCAGGCCATGGTGAAAGGTGACATGGTGCTTGCCATCAGAACTTCTTCGGCTGATATTGGCGACTTCAGCAAGATTGATTATGACGAAAGCATTGAAACCGATTTGGAAATTGATGTGCTCAGTTATCCCTGGGATATTTTCAGATTGAATGAGAAAGCTGTTTCGGATGATTTTGTTATGATAACAAAAGGACGGAAAAGTGCAGCCGTTGATGCTGACACTACACTGATAAATCCATCACAGATATTTATTGAAGAAAGTGCAAAGGTTCAATGTGCTGTTATCAATGCTTCAGCAGGTCCTGTGTATATTGGTGCTCATGCCGAAGTAATGGAAGGGTCTTTGATACGTGGTCCGTTTGCGCTGTGCGAACATGCAACATTAAAGATGGGTGCAAAAATTTATGGAGCCACAACCATTGGCCCGCATTGCAAAATAGGAGGAGAGGTGAGCAATTCTGTAGTGTTTGGCTTTTCCAACAAAGCGCATGACGGATTTTTGGGCAACTCTGTGGTTGCTGAATGGTGTAACCTCGGTGCCGATACCAATAATTCCAACCTGAAGAATAATTATGGCATTGTGAAATGCTACAATTACGAGAAGAAAGATTATATCAGCACAGGCTTACAGTTTTGCGGACTGATGATGGCCGATCACAGCAAAGCTGCCATTAACACCATGTTCAACACCGGTACAGTTGTAGGAGTTGCTGCCAATGTTTTTGGCGGTGGTTTCCCTCCGAAATATATCCCTTCATTTGCATGGGGCGGATTTGGCGATGAACAGTTTCAACTTGACAAAGCTGTGGAACTGGCTCGCGAAGTTTATAAAAGACGAAATCTGGATTTCGACAAAACTGAAGAGGCCATACTGAATCATGTGAATGGCCTTGAACTGATTCTGCCATCGGAATGAATGGCACGACCATTGACTATATAGTATTTCACTGAATTTTAGCCGAAAGGCTGACAACTTGACTTTAAAATATGTTTGAACTGGAAGATCATAAAAACCCCTTTTTAACCGGAATAAATGACGATGAACCCGAGTTAATCCCCTTACTTTCAACCGAAGACGAGGAGCAACTCAATAAAGAAAGCATTCCGCAGGAACTGTCAATATTGCCGCTTCGCAATACCGTACTTTTTCCGGGTGTGGTAATTCCTATTACCGTTGGCCGCGATAAATCCATTAAGCTTATCAAGGATGCTTATAAAGGTAATAAAACCATTGGCGTAGTGGCTCAGAAAGATACCAATATCGAAGACCCTTCTTTTGAAGACCTTAACAAAATCGGAACGGTAGCCAACGTGATAAAAATGCTCCGTCTGCCGGATGGAAATACCACCATCATCATTCAGGGTAAAAGACGTTTTTCATTGGTTGAGATGGTTCAGAGCGATCCTTATCTGAAAGCCAAAGTTGAACCGCTGAACGATTTAAGTCATAGTGTTAAAGAGAAAGAATTTAATGCAACAGTTGATTCGTTAAAAGATATTTCGCTGCAGATAGTGCAACATTCGCCACACATTCCGAGTGAAGCAGGATTTGCCATACGCAATATTGAAAGTCCAACGTTTCTCATCAACTTTATTTCGAGCAATATGCAACTTGAAGTTGCCAAGAAGCAGGACTTACTTGAGATGACAGACATCAAGCAGCGTGCTCTTAAAGTGCTTGAATATCTCACACAGGAACTGCAATTGCTCGAACTGAAATCGCAGATTCAGAATAAAGTGAAAGTGGATTTGGACAAGCAGCAACGCGAATATTTTCTGAACCAGCAACTCAAAACCATTCAGGAAGAACTTGGCGGCAATACGCCTGATCAGGAACTGGAAGAATTGCGTGAGCGTGCAAAAAAGAAAAAGTGGAGCAAGGAAGTGGCTGCTGTTTTTAATAAAGAACTTGAGCGATTGGGACGTATCAATCCGGCTGCAGCCGAATATTCTGTCACACTCAACTATCTCGATTTACTGCTCGAACTGCCATGGGGTGAATTTACAGAGGATAATTTTAACCTGAAACATGCACAGAAAGTATTGGACAAAGATCATTATGGTCTCGAAAAAGTAAAGACACGTATTCTCGAATATCTTGCCGTACTGAAACTGAAGAAAGACATGAAATCACCCATCATGTGTTTGTTCGGTCCTCCGGGTGTTGGAAAAACATCTCTCGGAAAATCAGTAGCCAAAGCACTTGGTAGAAAATATGTGCGCGTGTCGCTGGGTGGTTTGCGTGACGAAGCTGAAATTCGCGGACACCGAAAAACCTACATAGGAGCAATGCCCGGACGTATTATTCAGAATCTGAAAAAAGCAAAATCGTCCAACCCTGTTTTTGTATTGGATGAAGTAGATAAACTCACCAACGATTTTCATGGCGACCCCAGCTCGGCATTGCTTGAAGTACTCGATCCTGAACAGAACAATGCATTTTATGATAACTATGTGGAGATAGATTATGATTTGAGCAACGTGCTGTTTATTGCCACTGCCAATAGCCTGAGCACTATTCAGCCGGCATTGCGCGACCGTATGGAGATTATTGAAATTAACGGCTACACCGTAGAAGAAAAAATTCAGATTGCAATCAAACACCTGTTGCCAAAACAACTGGAAGCACACGGACTGAAAAAACATCATGTGAGTTTCAGCAATTCCATTATCGAATACATTATTGAGTTTTACACCAGTGAAAGCGGTGTGCGCAGTCTTGAACGTAACCTTGCATCGGTCATCCGCAGCATTGCAAAAAAAGTTGCACTCAACGAAAAGTATGAAAAGAAAATTGACAAGGACGCTGTAGAAACAGCATTGGGTGCTCCGGTATTTTTGCGTGATAAATTTGCCGACAACAGTGTGGCAGGAGTAGTAACAGGCCTTGCATGGACTTCAGTAGGAGGTGATATTTTATTTATCGAGTCCAGCCTAAGCAAAGGAAAAGGAAGTCTTTCGCTCACAGGTAACCTCGGTGATGTGATGAAAGAATCAGCACAGATTGCACTTGCCTATCTCAAAGCTCATGCTGCAGATTTTGGTATTGACAACCGTGTTTTTGACCAGTGGGATATTCACATTCACGTGCCCGAAGGAGCAACTCCAAAGGATGGCCCTTCGGCAGGTATCACCATGCTTACATCACTGGCATCAGCATTCACACAACGTAAAGTGAAACTTAAACTCGCAATGACAGGAGAAATTACCCTGCGCGGAAAAGTACTGCCTGTTGGTGGCATTAAAGAAAAAATTCTTGCTGCCAAACGTGCAGGCATTACCGACATTGTACTTTGCGTGGACAACCAGAAAGATATCAAAGATATCAAGAGTGAATATCTGAAAGGACTTCGCTTTCACTATGTGTCAACCATGTCGGAGGTAATTGACCTTGCTTTAATGAAAGAAAAAGTAAAAAAGCCTCTCGATTTTACAATCAAACCGGTTGAGAAGAAAATTGTAGCCTGAAAAATTCAGCTATAATTGCTGTTACTCTTTTCTGATGATAAATTTTCCGGTATGTGAATATCATTTGTTATTTGCTTCAATTAGGCAGCTGCCTGTTGGTTGTCAGTTTTGTGAATCTTAAGCTTTTGAAATCGAGACAAAACTTGAAAGACAAATTCAAGGAACAATTTGTTAGACTATTAAAATTATATAAGTCAGAAGAGTTAATCCTCAAATCCATCTTCTCACTTTTCTTTTTATAATTCAGATATTCCTCTCCAAACTCCTTTTCTAAATATTTTTCTTCTTTTTTGATAATATACTCTTGTACAAAGATGATGAGTAATGGAAAAATAATAATGTGCCACCAGTTGCCAAAGATGCATGTAATTGCGAGATAAACCAATGCCAGACCCAGATACATAGGATTACGCGTAAAAGCATAAATATTATTTGTTTGAAGCGCAGTGGCTCGTTTGATAAGAATCACGGTGTTTTTTGTTTTAAAAAACTGAAACAGACTTCGCGCAATGAAATAAATTGCAGCAAGTAATAATATCACTGCAAAAAAATTAAGTACATTTCGGTTAAATAAATCTGAATGAACCGGAATATTCTTTTGAAGTAAAATACCGATAAAATAGAACAATACATAAAACAATGGAGGAGGAATGTAAATCCCCGGACCTTTGGATAAGTCAGTTTGATTTTTCATTTTGAAAATTCAATGAGTAAAAGTACTACTTGTTTTCAAATAGGGTTAAAATCAAAATTGTTTTTTTAATTAACCCGCTACAGATTTTCTGCCATTATGATTTGTGACATTTTGTTTTTCTGATGATTTAATTTTTGAAATTAAACATGACAGATGATGAATGTCATTTCGAAAAATTATGGACATCTTCAGTATTTTTCCGATAAATTTTTATATTTGTTGAGATAAAATAATCCTGATTAAATTTTAAGTTCATGGCAAAAAGAAAAATCAGAATTGGATTGATAGGTTTTGGTAAAACCGGGAAAGCAGTGGCGAGTGTATTATTGCAAAACAAAGACTTTCGTCTTGATTGGGTTTTGAGAAGAAAAAAGACTCTGAGCATGCGCAGTGCTTCTGAGTTTTTGGGTATTGATTCTCCTGACCCGGGAATTATTTACTCCACAGAGACGATGCCGGTAAAGGAATTACTTGAAAAGCATCCGATAGATATAATAATTGATTTTTCTTCAACAGATGGAATTTATACTTACGGTAAGCAAGCGGTAGAGAAAGGAATAAAAATTATTTCAGCTATCTCACATTACAGCGATAAAGAAAAAAGATATCTGAAAATGCTTGCCGGACAAACCACAGTATTTTGGTCACCAAATATCACCTTGGGCGTTAACTACCTGATGTTTGCTTCAAGATATCTAAAGAAAATTGCTCCCTGGGTTGATATCGAAATAGTTGAAGAACATTTTAAAGGTAAGGAAGGAGTTTCAGGTACTGCCATGAAAATTGCAGGCGCTCTGGAACTTGATAAAGAACAAATAAACTCCATCAGAGTAGGAGGTATTGTTGGTAAACACGAGGTGATTTTCGGTTTTCCTCATCAGGTTGTACGTATCAGTCACGAAAGTATTTCGAGGGAAGCTTTTGGTAATGGAGTAGTTTTTGTTGCCAAGAATATTTTGGAAAAAGACAAAGGCTATTATGTCTTTGAAGATATTCTTGCACCATTTTTTGCTATGTCAGCTTAATCCTGTACCGAAAATTTTCCTGTAGCAGTCATTCCATCTCCTGTAATTTTCAGGAAATACAAACCGTTACTTACTCTGAAATTTTCAATTCTGAAAAATCCATTCTGATTACTCATTTGTTTTCTCAGAATCAAGGCGCCTTCTGTATTGTATATTTCTGCCGTGATGGCCGATTGGGTTTTATCACTGAGTTGTATAACTACATTTCCATTGGCGTAAGCAGTTAAAACTTTTTGTGTGGCATACTTTCCGATTTGTAATTTCACGGTATTGCTCCATTGGGTTTTGCCATCAAAATCTGTTTCTCTCAGCCGGTATAATGTTATTCCCTGTGACGGGTTCCGGTCTGTTTCGCGATACTGAAGTATGCTGTTGCTATAGCCTGCTGCTTTGGTTCTTATAATCGGCTCAAATGGTGCATTGCCATTTGATTTTTCTATTTCAAAATAATCACTGTTGTGTTCGCTTGCCGTTTTCCAGTTCAGATGAACCACTTTTCCGTCATATACCGCATCAAAATCCAACCACTCCACCGGCAGAGGATTCTCTGTGCTGTTTGATGCCAGGGTGAAAGGACCGAATAAATTATCAGGTGCAGCCGTTGTTATTGTTCCTGCAGAAACATTTCCTGTGGTTCCGCCATTACCTAAATCATTCCAGATAGTTCCAGCACTGCGCCAACGCGCAATACGTAGGTCAGGAAGTAAAGTGACTCCACAACTGGTATTATCCCAAGAAAGAGATACTGTTCGTGATGATGTGCCTGCATTCCGCTGAAGTGTCCAGTATTCGCACTGGCTGATATGATCCAGAGTAGGGTCAAGAATATTGCTGTATATCACCTGAGGATTTGCCCTGAAATATTCTGCCGTGAATATATCTGTTGATGCAACAGAAAGAGCAATGTCATCCACAGCAAAAGAGGGGTCTGTTCCTACTCCGTCATCATTGTTCTGCCATTTAAAACCTATCTGAACATTTGCATTGTTGTTGGCACTTGCAGGAAGCATGATTGTATAGTTAGTCCACTGTCCCTGACGGAATCCGTTGCAGGCACCGCCACAGCAATTTGTTTTTGGCATATCTGCAATCTGTGCCCACGTGCTTCCATCGTAATACCAAAGTGTAGCATTGTCATTCGTTCCTTCGCCAAATTCAATGTAATTAAAACTAAGTGTGATATTGGAACGACCGGTACAATTGATTACGGGTGATTGTGCTCTGCGGTTGGTTTGTGGGCAGTAAAGAATTCCGCAAAGCCCGCCTGCATCATACGCAGCACCTCCGGTTGGATTAAACACACTGGTAATATGCATGGTGTTATTGCCATTGTTTGCTACACCACATCCGGGAGGAGTAACGCCACCTTCATAGTCGGCAATGGTAAAAAAGTTTGGGTCTGAGCCTTCAGCCCCCGTCACATTGGCAAGCGACCATCCTGCTCCTGACGAAAAATTTTCTGTCCAGAAAGCAGAACCTCCCGCACCCGAAGCGCCTATACCAATTGAACGGTAATTAGTGTTTTTGCCTACAGGAAATGTAAATGCACCTGCACCGTTTTTCTGAACAGGACCATTTACAAAACTTGCATTAGAAGCATTGGTTGCAGTAGCACCATCTTCAACTATCATCAGATTGGCAGCAGTAGAATTAATAATTCCACTCAGCAGATTTAAGTTGTTATCAACTTTTACAGCCTTGCTCAATGTGAGGCTGCCCGAGGGTTTATTAACTTCTAATTTATAAATCAGTTGTGATGCTAGAGGAGCACTGCCCGAAATACTTTGTGCACCGGTGCCACTGAAACGCAACATTCGTGCATTTGCAGTCCCGTATTGAAGTACACCATTTACTACCAGATTGCCTTTAATCTCAAATCCGGTTCCGTAATTGCGAAGTGTGCAACCTCCCTTAATGGTTACATTACCTAAAACCTGAACAGGCAGTGCGTTGCTATTATCATTCAGAAAATTTACTGTGCCTAAAAGCGGAGCAATAGGACCGCCAATATCCAGATTTCCTTTGATGGTGGCAGTAGCGGTACTTCCTGTAAAAACTGAAGGCACACCTGTAGTCCATGCTCCACTTGTTGACATAATGGTAAGGTTAGGATAATACATATTCAGAGTTGTAAGCGAGGGTGCTGTTACAGAAGATGCCGCTTTATGCAATATCCAGTTGGCAGTTGCAGGTATGGTGCTTATTCCTCCATCATAATTATTTTGCCAGTTTGTAGCATTAGTACCTTCTGTTTTGGTATAAGTACCTGATGCTCCCAGTGCCCACGTTGCACCTGCAACCCATGCAGCACTTGTCGCACTTCCGTCAGTGAACGCACCGTTCACCTGCAAGTCAACACCGGAGCCGTTATTTATTGTCAGAAGCTTTGAATTATAATTTACGGTACCGCCTGTATTGATGGTAGTTTCGTCAATTTTTACATTCTTGGTAATACTTACCGTATTCGGACTTCTTACTGTTATTGTTTTTGCATAGAAGGTAGGAGGCATTATTGCAGGCGACCAGGTAATTAAATCAGGTGAAATTTCCCATACATTAATATCAGACCAGTCGCCAGTTGCTTTACTCCGGTAATGATTTTGTGAATCATTGGCCTGAATAACCACATCATCAATCCTTGACGACCCTCCTGATGCAACTGTACCATTATTTACACTTGTGTTTGACGACATTATCCACCTGACATATACTGATGGTTGATTTTCACATGCAACAGGCAGCGGGATATTACTTAATACAGCAACGGTAAAATTATCAGCCACTGTAATTGCCGGTGCAGCAGGCACGGCTGTCCAGATTCCGGCAACTCCTATTTTGTACTGCAGAATAAAATTTTTTGGTCCTGTCGGAGAACTGCGTTGCCTTGATGATAATTCCAGATTGTAATATCCTGTTGTGTTGAATTCTATTTCCCACCACTTGGCAGCATTACCATTATCCCAACCGGTAGCCCATGCACATCGTGTCGTATATCCGGCAATATTATAAGTTACTGCTGCGGTGCCTCCAACAGTATAAATTGTTTTTGCAGCATTCAAAGGGATGCCTGCATCTGCAATGGCATTATCCGGGTTGTTGGGAAAATCCCATTCTACAAGAGTTAACTGTGCTGTTACATTCTGATAAAAAAACAGTGACAGCGCAACTAAAATCAATGTAGCAACTCTCTTCATCGAAGTGAATGAATTAGATTATTTCAAAGATATAATACTTATACGATAAAAAGAATATTATTGATGAAAAAATTATAACAATTTTTAATTGAAAAAACGGTTTACTTACTTACAAATTGAAGCAAGCCCGGTTT
>LNBX01000009.1 GCA_001567275.1 Bacteroidetes bacterium OLB10 | reverse complement strand
CTTCGAATAAGTTTCATAACGGGGACGGGATTCATGAAGTGCATGCCGATTACCTTATCAGGTCGTTGAGTGGCAGCAGCAATTTGGTGATAGAAATAGAGGACGTGTTGGTTGCAAGAATACATTCAGGTTTACATGCAGCATCCAGTTCTTTGAAGATGGAAGTTTTTATCTGTTCATTTTCAGAAGCAGCTTCAATGGCAAGGTCGGCATTTTTTTACACCTTCTTTCAACTGAGTATAGGTTTTGATGTTTGCGAGAGTAGAAGTTTTAACTTCAGCAGTGATGGTGCCTTTGGTTATCATTCTGTCCAGATTGGCTGTAATAGTAGCTAATGCTTTTTCCAAAGCTTTATCTGAAATATCAATTAGTGAAACAGAATATCCTGACTGTGCACATACGTGGGCAATACCGTTGCCCATGGTACCCGAACCTATAACTGCAATGTTTTTCATACTTTATTATTTATCGTTATTAATTTTTATTCTGAATTATTTACCTCGTCCCTGAATAATTATTTTCAGTGTGTAAAACATAATTTTAAAATCAAGAGCGAGTGACATGTTTTCTATGTAAATGATATCGTATTTCAATCTTTCAACCATCTGTTCCACATTTTCGGCATAGCCGAATTTTACCTGCCCCCACGATGTGATTCCGGGGCGTACTTTATGCAAATGCCTGTAGTGAGGTGATTTTTGCATGATCTGATCAATAAAATACTGCCTTTCAGGACGTGGGCCTACCAATGACATTTCGCCAATTAAAACATTTACAAACTGAGGTGTTTCGTCCAAACGAATTTTACGCATAAATTTTCCGAGAGGAGTAATTCTGCTGTCGTCTTTGCTCGACAACTGCGGTCCGCTTTTTTCAGCACCCACATACATACTGCGAAATTTGTAAATGTAAAATGGATTGCCATGTAAACCGATACGTTCCTGTTTAAAAATAATCGGTCCCTTACTTGTGAGTTTTACCATCAGTGCAGTAAGCAGATAAACAGGGGAGAAGCAGATGATAAAACATAAGGATGCAATAATGTCAATAATTCGTTTGGCATATTGCTGCCACACAGGCATCAGTTGAGGGTAAATTTCAATCAGTGCTGCACCGAATATGGAATTCATTTTTACGGAACCTGATAAGATGTCGTACATATCAGGAATAATTTTCACGATGGCATTGGTGCTTTCCAGTCCATTAATAATGTAACCGATGTTTTCATGCTCTGATGATTCAATGGCAATAATCACTTCTTCCACATCATACTTTGCAATAGCAGAAGTAATATCATCAATTCCACCGAGGTGAGGCAGTTTGCCATTCAGATATTTTCCATTGTTTTCATCCACATGTATGTATCCGACAAACTTATTTCCCTGACTGATGCTTTGAGATTCAAGTTCTGAAAAAATTTTCAAAGCATTCACACTGCTTCCAACCAACAAAGTGTTGAATCCGATTTTACGTTTTTTGATTTTATTACCGGTGATGGTGGTAATAATTAATCTGAAAAATACTGTGATTCCGAAATGAAGACCCAGAAGAGTAAGATAGGTTTGGTAATAACTTTTGTATGAAACAATCACATCATCCAGCAACAATGCAAAGAAAATGATGGTAACACCAATGATGGATGCCAGCGCTGTTTGAGCAAGATCACGCAGTCGTGATTTTCGGTAAATGTTGTTATACGTTCCTAAGAAAGTGTAAAAAATAATCCAGCAAAACGGCAGAATACTTATGCCAAGAACGTATTTACTGTCTTTAAAAAATTCCTGGCTGAAGGTTAAATCTCCCGGTTCAATCCAGATTTTACGGTACATAAAAAACAAAGTCCAGGCAATGATTGCCGAAAAGAAATCAGCAATTAAATACTTTATGACTTGTAATTTTTTATTCATGGTAAAATTTCGGAGAACGCTATCAGTTATAGATGACTTTTACATTGTCAAAAAAGAAATTTTCTTTGGTAGTGGCATCAGTCCGCTGCATTCCGAATAACACACGAAAGCGAGTTGCAGTTGTAGTAAGTTGCATGGCAGGTTTCAGCTCAATATAAATTTTATTCCATTCTTCACGTGGATTTACAGTAAGGACATTATTGTTAATCACATTTCCAAAAATATCAGTGGCCTGCAGGAGTACCTGAAAGGTTGCACTGTTTTTGTAATTCATTTCGAGATACACGTTGGTTCCGTTGTTGGGCAATGTCATTTCTTTCGATTTCACTTCGAAATTATACATTCCAGTATCCACTCTCACCACACCATAACCTCCTTCAAAAGCATTGGCAGCATCAAACTCGGCTACCATCCCTACAGGGCTGTCATCACTTTTTTCGAATGAATACAATCCGGAAAAATCTTCGTTGAGTGCAAAGGTCAGTCCGCTGATGTAGGTAGTGGACAAATTTGATAAATGATTTACCTGCCCGGGTTCAAGGGTAATTGTGCGGTCAATAAACTCATAAAAAGAATATTGCAGATGCATGGCACTGATACCATTGAGCCATACACCACCACGAACAGAGAGGCTATGCTCTCCTGTTGACAATACCGGAATTCTACAAGGCAGCTCATAAGCTCCAACAAGTTGATTATCGAGATAAATCCATGCATCACGAATTTTATGGGAGGCACTTCCCTGAGTGGCGTAGTCTGTTGTAAGTGCAATGGTATCTATCTGAAGATAGGATGGTGCAGGTTCTGCAGGGTTTATCAGATTGCATGAGGTAGCAACAGAAAGTAATAGTATGAACGTCAGAAAATTTTTCATGTGCTACTGAATAATGTTTTGTTGATTCATGGTTTCCATAATCTGCTTTGCAATTTTCAGCGCATAATATCCGTCTTCTGCTGAAACTATGGGTGTGGTATTGTTATTAATGCAATGCGCAAAGCTGATGAGTTCTTCTTTGATAGCATTGCTTTCCTGCACAACAGGATTGTTGAATTCAATGGTCTTTTTTTGTTTTCCGTTTCCCGGGTCAATTATCAATGCAAACGGATTTTCTTTTTCCTTGGTATCGTGCATTGAGATTACCTCTGCTTTCTTTTTCAGAAAATCAACTGACACATAACTGTCGTTTTGAAAAATTCTTGCTTTGCGCATATTTTTCATTGAAATGCGACTTGCAGTTAGATTTACTACACAACCATTTTCAAATTCAATGCGTGCATTGGCAATGTCGGGAGTATCGCTAATGATAGACACTCCACTGGTGCTGATGTGACTGACTTTCGATTTTACAATACTTAAAATAACATCAATGTCATGAATCATCAGGTCAAGTACTACAGGCACATCTGTTCCTCTCGGATTAAATTCGGCCAGGCGGTGTGCTTCAATGAACATGGGGTCATGTATGAAACTTCGCGCAGCTATAAATGCAGGATTAAATCGCTCCACATGACCAATCTGAACTTTTAATTGATGCTGATTGGCTAACCGTATTATTTCTTCAGCTTCGGCAAGTGTATTTGAAATTGGTTTTTCAATAAAAATATGTTTGCCGCTGTTCAGTGCTTTTACTGCATACTCAAAATGAGAAAGGGTAGGAGTTACAATGTCTATAACATCAACTCTTCTGATTAGTTCAGTAGTGTCAGATATATATGGCACATTGAATTCGGCACTTACTTTTTCCGCAGTTTCCTTATCGGTATCAAAGAACCCAATAAGTTCATAAGCAGGTATTTCTTTAAGAAGCCGTATGTGAATCTTGCCAAGATGGCCTGCGCCTATAACGCCTATTTTAAGCATAAAAAAAATTTGTGCAAAAGTAGCAAATCCATGCTGTTAAAAAGTCTTAAGGTGAATGAATTTTCTATCTGTTTATCCTTTTAATTTTGCTACTGATATGACCATTATTGATACATTTAAACACCAGGGACTCCGCAGAAAATTAGTTGATGAGATTAAAGCCAAAGGCATTACCGACCAGGCAGTGTTGGCAGCAATAGGCAAAATTCCGCGGCATGCATTTATGGATAATGCTTTTATTGAATTTGCCTATGCAGATAAGGCATTTCCTATTGATGCAGGTCAAACCATTTCACAGCCTTATACGGTTGCTTTTCAGTCGCAATTGCTCGGTATAAACAAAGGTGAGAAGGTGTTGGAAATAGGAACAGGTTCAGGATATCAGACAGCAGTATTGTGTGAGTTGGGGGCTAAGGTTTTTTCTATTGAACGTCATAAAGTACTTGCCGATAAAGCACGCAATCTGCTGCAAAGTATGGGTTATATACCTAAAATACATTTTGGTGACGGATTTAAGGGATTGCCTGTTTTTGCTCCATTCGATAAGATAATCATTACCTGTGGTGCACCTGAAATTCCTGTAACACTTTTTGAGCAACTGAAACCCGGAGGATTGATGGTAGCACCGGTAGGAGAGAAAGTTCAGGTGATGAAAACTGTTTTGAAAAATGCCAAAGGCGAAATGGAAATTACCGATTTCAATACCTTTCGTTTTGTGCCAATGCTTGGCGATAAAGTAAGATAAGCTGCTTTACTTTTCAGAGTTAAAAAAACAAAATAACTCAGGTAATAAAAGTTATTGCTTTTTTTCTTCTGTTCAGCTCATCACGTAATTTCGAAGCAACTTCATAGTCCTCATGGTCTATTGCGTTTTTGAGTGCTTCATTCAGCTCTTCATTTGATAAATGCGAATAATCGGCAGAGGTCTGTTTGGTAGTCTTTTTTTTCTCAACCGGAGGCGGTTTTGGTTTTTCTTCAGGCGGATTTGATTCTTCCTCACTCTCACTGTCTTCTTCGATTTCCACTCCAGCCTGTTCAAGTATAAAATCATAGGTATAAATCGGACAGTTGAAACGAACTGCCAGTGCAACTGCATCACTCGTTCTTGAATCAATTTCTACTTCTTTGTCCAGATTATTGCAAATCAGTTTGGCATAAAACACACCTTCCTTCAGATTATAAATCACCACTTCATTGAGATGAATATCGAAAGATGATGCAAAACTTTTAAAAAGGTCATGAGTAAGAGGCCTGTTAGGAGTCAGATTTTCCATCTCTACTGCAATAGCCTGAGCCTCATAGCTGCCAATGATGATAGGTAACCTGCGTGTACCACCATGTTCATTTAATACCAGAGTGTAAACACCACTCTGTATTGAACTTGGTTCAAGCCGTGTAATGAAAAGCCTGATTTTTTTCATCAAGGTTTAAAAATACAGAAAAGTTAAATACAATTAAGAATTGGCTGCTTTAAATTTTTTAACCTCTTCAATAAGTTTTGGAACCACTTCAAACGCATCTCCTACAATACCATAGTCGGCAGCTTTGAAAAATGGTGCCTCAGGATCTTTGTTGATAACCACAATGGTTTTTGATGAGCTTACTCCTGCCAGATGTTGTATAGCACCTGAAATACCTATTGCAATATAAAGATTCGGACTTATGGCAAGCCCTGTCTGTCCTACGTGTTCGCTGTGTGGCCTCCAGTTGGCATCACTCACCGGTTTCGAACATGCTGTAGCAGCGCCAAGTAATGAGGCTAACTCTTCAATCATGCCCCAGTTTTCAGGACCTTTAAGTCCGCGACCACCTGAAACAACAATCTCTGCTTCAGGTAGCGAAATTTTATCGGATGCTTTAACTACTTCTTTAACTTTTACAGCAAAATCTGCATCATTTATTTGTGGTGAAAATGCTTCTACTGCACCTGCTGCAGCCTGTTCAACAGATTTATAAGAGTTAGGTACAAGAGTAACAATCTTAGTTTTTGAAGTAAGTTCCACATCAGCAAATGCTTTTCCTGAAAATGCAGTCTTTCTTACTTTAAATCCATTCCCTGTTTCGGGCAATGCAACAGCACCATCAGCCATTGCAGCATTTAGTTTTACTGCAATACGCGGAGCCATTCCCTTACCTGAAAATGAGTTGGAAAGTACTACCACATCGGCCTGAATGTTTTTTGCAGCTTCGGCTACTGCTGTAGCATAAGCCTGTCCCACATATTGTTTGAGTTTGTCATTATTGGCATGCAAAACTTTTGCAGCACCATAACGCCCTGCTTTTGCTAATTCGTCAGCCTGCACATCGCCAATGGCAATTGCAGTAAGTTGTCCGCCTGTTTGTGAAGCTATGGCAGCACCATAACTCAATATTTCCAAAGCTGATTTTTTCAGTTTGCCATCAGCGGTTTCTATATATGCTAATATGTTCATTCTTGATTAAAGTATTTAATGGGAAATGTTTAATTTATCAGATAACTTTTGCTTCGTTATGAAGTGCATCTACCAGAGCTGCTACATTGGCAGCATCAATCAGTTTAACCTGCGTGCGTGGCTGAGGTTTGTCGTACGAAACAATTTGTTGCATATTTTCTACGTCAACAGGCTCTGCTACCGTCAATGGTTTGGTACGAGCACTCATAATTCCTCTCATGTTTGGAATTCGCGGTTCAGCCATTCCTTCTGTTGCACTCACTACGCATGGCAGTGGACAGGTAACCACTTCTTTTCCGCCTTCAATTTCGCGGTCAAGAGTTGCAGTGCCATTTTCTATAGTCAGAGATTTTACACTGTTTACAGCAGGAAGCGATAACATTTCAGCTACCATTGAAGGAACCTGTGAGCCATTATAATCAATAGATTCACGTCCGCAAAGGATTAAGTCGAAACTGTTTTTTCCGGCATATTCAGCAATTTGTTTTGCCACAAAAAATGCATCTCTTGGAGCGGCATTTACTCTAACGGCATCAGTAGCACCAATGGCAAGAGCTTTGCGTATAGTTGCTTCTGTAGAGTTGTCACCAACATTGATAACTGTAACGCTACCACCATCTTTTTCGGTTAACTCCAAAGCCCGTGTAAGAGCTATTTCATCCGAAGGATTGATAATATACTGAATACCCTGAGTGACAAACGACTTTTTTGTCATCTGTAAAATTAATTTTTGAAGTAGTATCGGGTACGTGACTGATGCAAACCAATATTTTCATAATAAAATGAATAGTTAAGTTGTTAATTCGGGCTGCAAAAATAGATAATATTGCTTTTTATTAAAAACAGGATTGTGTAAAATGTCAACATCACGTCTTAATCAGTTACAAGTTCTCTTGAAAGAATCACCAAACGATGTGTTTTTGTTGTATGCCATTGCACTTGAGTATATTGCATCAGGAGAGCGGAGTAATGCAGAGCAATATTTTAAAAAAGTACTTAATTTGGATGTGAATTACTTGCCGGTTTACTATCAGTTGGCGTTGTTTTATCAGGAACAGGACAAAGCCTTGGCCATACGTTATTGCAAAGAAGGAATTGCTTTGGCTCAGCAAACAGATAAATCCAAAACACGAATGGAGTTGCAATCGTTGCTTGATCTATTACAGGATGAGTAATATCATTTTTAGCAGCAGATAATTCATCAATCTTTAAGCATTGTGCAAACATCTATTTACTACTTTTGTTGAAGTATCATTATTAAAACAGAAAATCATGGCAAATAATGGAAAAATTTTAGGAGCACTACTTCTTGGTGCGGCAGCAGGTGCCATCTTAGGGATTTTGTTTGCACCTGACAAAGGATCTGAAACCCGCAGAAAAATAAAAGAAAAGGGCGAAGATATACTGGACGATATCAAACGCAAAATAGATGAGGCAAAAGACGAAGTTGATTCCTTGTCGCGTCAGATGTCAGACGAATAATTGTTTGTTAATTCAACTTAATTTACTACTTGCATGGCTGAAAACGGAAACCCTTTCGAAAATCTGGCAGAAAATGTAAAAGAGTATGTTGAAGTAAGAGTTCGGTTGATAATGCTGAACATTCAGGAAAAACTTACTGATATACTTGCATCCATAGCTTTGTTTTTAATTGTTGGATTATTAGCTACTCTGATATTTGTATTCGGTAGTCTGGGAGTAGCTTTGCTTTTGGGTAAGTGGCTCGGAAGTTACTTTGCAGGTTTTTTTATACTGGCAGCATTTTATGCAATAGTACTGATGTTGGTTTGGTATAATGCAGGAAAGTGGATAAAAATGCCTATCATCAATTTTTTACTTCGGAAAATAAATAACTCAGATAATAATTAACCTCAATGAAGTTGCCTCAGATAAGCAGTTTGGAAGAGTTGAAGTTGCAAAAACAGCAATTGCGAAAAAAACGTTTGGAACTGGAAGAACAACTGGAAGGTAATTTCAGTGCAGTAAAGGAACAGTTGACTCCCGGAAACCTTTTAAAATCTGCCTGGAAATCTGTTGCCGGAAAAGATTCCAATGTGCCTTCCCGTTCTTTAAATGGAATAGTTGCTTTAGGCTCTGAATTTCTTTTCAGGAGAATAATAAGAGGCAAATCTGCAACTCCGGTGTATTCGCTTGGTTTTATTGCTGCCCGTTATGCATTGCGTTATGCCATGAAAAACAAAAAGCAAATTTACAGCGCCATGTCAGGAGTAATGAAATCATTTATGTCCGACAGAAAATCAGGCAGACCTTCTTTTGATCAGTCAACTGCAGGGGATGACTATTACTTCTGATGGAAGTAAATCCCAAAAAATGATATCACTTGTTTTTAATGATTTCAGTATGGATTACTGAGCGGAGAAAAAGCGATTATAGTTTTTCTTTTTCAATAATGACTTTATAATCTTCTGTTTCCTGTTTCTTCTTTTCAGTAAAGAACAAAAGTCCGAAAAACGTGCTGACCTTATACATCGTAAAACCCGAAATGGCAATTATTTTATCTGCCAAATGGGTGAAAAAATACAATAAACTATCCTTCATCTCTGGTATGCAAAGTAATATAATACAAACTCAATAAACGCCATTTATCCAAAAAGGTTACAAACAATTCAATGTTATTTTTCAGAATTAATAAACAGACTTTAGCAACTATTTAAAAATGTAAGAATCCGCTGAATGATGGCATTTTTCTGGCCTTAAAACCGTATATTTGCCGCACTAAAAATTTAAAATTTAAACATCAATTTATTATGCAAACTTCACCGGTTACGGATGTAAATTACGAACAGGATTTACATGAATGGATTAAAGCAGAAAAAGCTGCCATTGAGCTGATTCATATCATCGGTACATTGTGGTTCGACAAGTCTGTTGAGTTGGTTATTTTCAGAAATCAAACAGTTGACCGCAGCGCCAGCCAGATTCTGAATCTGATTCAATATGCCAAAGAAATTGTTAAAAAACCTATCACCATTTTCGATGCTCTTGCTATTGCAAAGGAGTTGAACTCAGTAGATCTGGCTCCATCACGTTTGGATTTGGGTCGTTTGGCTCATGAGTGGCTGAATGAAAAAGAAAAACACGGAACAGTTTCTAAGTTTATCGGAGTAACGCTTAAAGATTTTATAGGAAAAGAAAAAAGAAGTCTTGTTCCTAAGGATGTTGTACTTTACGGTTTCGGACGTATTGGACGTATTCTTGCGCGTGAATTAATCATTCAGGCAGGTAAAGGTGAACAACTTCGGCTGCGTGCCATCGTAACACGCGATAAAAGTGATGAAGACATCATCAAACGTGCTGATTTGCTTCGTACCGACAGTGTTCATGGCCCTTTCCCCGGAACAATCATTGAAGATTTACCTAACCGTGCATTAATCATCAATGGACATACAGTTCACATGATTTCAGCAAAGAATGCTGAAGATATTGACTATACCAAATATGGTATCAATGATGCATTGGTGATTGACAATACAGGTGTGGCCCGCGACCGTGAAGGTCTGAGCAAACATCTGCTGGCAAAAGGAGTTGATAAAGTATTGCTCACAGCTCCGGGCAAAGGTGATATTCCTAATGTGGTTTATGGTATCAATCAGGCACAGCACAATAAAGACGAGAAAATTTTCTCAGCTGCATCCTGTACTACCAATGCCATCGTTCCTGTGCTTGCTGTTATCAATAATACACTCGGTATTGAGCGTGGCCACCTCGAAACCATTCACTCATACACCAACGATCAGAACCTGCTCGACAACTATCATAAGAAATACCGCAGAGGACGCTCGGCAGCTTTAAATATGGTGATTACTGAAACAGGTGCTGATAAAGCAGTTTCCAAAGCGTTGCCTGAACTGTCAGGAAAAATTACAGGAAATGCAGTGCGTGTTCCAACTCCTGATGTGTCACTTGCCATTTTGAATCTTACGCTCACCAAAGCAACCAACAAAGATGCAGTGAATGAAATTCTGAAAGAAGCTGCACTGAAAGGTAATCTTGTAGAGCAGATACAGTATTCCTATAGCAACGAACTGGTAAGTACTGATTTGGTAGGTAACTCCTGTGCCAGTATTGTTGACAGCCCTGCTACTATCGTGAGCAAGGATGGAAAAACAGCGGTGCTTTATGTTTGGTATGACAATGAGTATGGCTACAGTCGTCAGGTAATGCGTTTTGCAAAATATCTGGCAAACGTTATTCGTCTTACATACTATTAATTGATTTATAAAAATTAATAAAAGGCTGTCCAAACGGGCAGCCTTTTTTGTTGCAAAAGGTTTTGTGCGAAGAGTAAATTTTGGTGATTGGAAATCATTATCAGCCTCTATAAAATACGAAAGGGGATTCAATGAATCCCCAAGTCGTAACCTAAACTAACCCTATGAAAAATTTCTTACAAACCGAATCCGTAGTAGGCTTTCATTCCGTTAGGGTAGATGCCTTCAATGAGTATTCCTCCTGATTTATTCTGAAATACTTCGGCAACATCATCTGCAGTGTAAACTTTCTTATTGTCAATAGCAGTAATGATGAATCCGTCTCTGATACCTGCACTGCGTAATTTACCGCTCTGCAGGTTGGTTATTTTCACTCCATTACTTATGCCTAACTGTTTTTTCTCCTTAGCTGATACTTCTCCGAATTCAGCACCCATCAGATTGAGTGTTTTATTATCGCGTACCACCGTTTCACTTCCTGTGTTGTCACGCAGAGTAATCTGATAATTTTTCTCTGCACCGTCTCTGTCAACGGTGAGATTAACTTTATCACCGGGACCGAAACGTCCTATTTGTTCCTGTAATTCACTTGCAGAATTTACTGCAACTTCGCCAACGCGTGTAACAACATCGCCAGGTTTTATTCCTGCAGCAGCACCGGCACCTCCGCTCACTACACCGTCAATATATACACCTTGCAATGATTTCAGGTTTTTATCTTTTGCTAAAGTCTGATCAATATCTCTTAATGTAATTCCAATAAAGCCTCTTTGCACTTTACCATATTCAAGCAAATCCTTGGTTACTTTTCTTACAATATTTGCAGGGATGGCAAAGGAGTAACCGGTGTACGAACCTGTGTTGGAAGCTATGGCTGCATTAATTCCTACTAAATCACCATTCAGATTTACTAATGCACCTCCACTGTTACCGGGATTCACTGCTGCATCTGTTTGTATAAATGATTCAATCGGAAACTGCTGGTCATTTAAAATATGTATGTTGCGTCCTTTTGCTGAAACAATACCTGCTGTTGCAGTAGAGTTAAGGTTAAAAGGATTTCCTACTGCAAGTACCCACTGACCAACTTTTAAATCGTCAGAGTTGCTGAATTTGGCATAAGGCAAATTTGTCTGGTCAATTTTCAATAAAGCCAAATCGGTGGAAGGATCAGCGCCTATAAGTTTAGCAGTAAATGTACGCTTATCATCTAATGCCACTTCAATTTTTTCGGCATTGTCCACTACGTGATTATTCGTAACAATATAACCGTCATCAGAAATTATCACACCGGAACCAGAAGCCTGTTGTTGTTGCTGTGGCATTCCATATCCGGGATTTCCCCAAAAGTTAAACGGATTAAAAAGAAAATTATTTGCCGGCTGCGCAGCATAACTGGTTTTTACATGCACAACTGCAGGTATGGTTTTTTCTGCTGCTACCGTAAAGTCTGCTATAGCAGCGCCACCTTCGGGCATACTTACTTTATAAGCAGGTACTGCGGTTTGAAATGCTGTTTCACTTTTTTTCTCTGTAGATTTGTAAATCATCAGAGATGTCATTCCTCCAATTCCGGCAATTAACAGGATGCCGAGTGATTTTTTAATTTGTGTCATCATAGTATTATTTTTTTACTATCTGTTTTAATTATATCAGCAAAATTATAGTTGAACCTGTGAAACCTCTGTGAAGCGGTGTGTTAACAGTCTTTAACAAATTTTTGCTGTATTTCTGTTCAACAACGTAGATTTGTGAAATAAAGTTTTATCCCCTCAAAAAAATGCAGATAAAATTCAGCAAATATCATGGTGCAGGAAATGATTTTGTTGTTCTCGATAACAGAGATAACAAATATAAAAAACTTACTGCCTCACAAATAGAGTTGCTTTGTCACAGACATTACGGAGTTGGTGCTGACGGACTGATAAAAATCAACCGGATTAAAAATGCAGATTTCGAAATGGAATATTTCAATGCTGATGGAAAAATCGGAAGCATGTGTGGAAATGGAGCACGTTGTGCGGTGCTTTTTTATTATCTGCACGGAGCAAAAAATAAAAAATGTAATTTTCAATGCTTATGACGGCATTCATGAGGCAACAGTCCACACTGTTAAAAATGAAACTGCAGTTATTTCAGTGAGCATGGCAGAAGTTGATAAATTGCTTTACCTCAAAGAAGCAGTGGTGTTGAATACCGGTTCGCCACACTATGTGAGTTTTGTAAAGAATGTGACTGAAATGGATGTGGTGGCGCAGGGCCGTGCAATCAGAAACAGCAAATCATTCAAACGCGAAGGCATCAATGTAAACTTTGTGGAAATTAAAAAAGATACTTTGCACATCCGCACGTATGAACGCGGTGTGGAGGATGAAACACTTGCTTGCGGAACAGGCATTACCGCTGCTGCTATTGCAGCCTTTCACTCCGGATTGATCAATAAAACTCCTGTGAAGGTAACAGCACAGGGCGGTCACCTGACAGTAAATTTTACTGCCGGAAATAATCAGTTTACTGATGTTGTATTACAGGGACCTGCAGTTAAAGTTTACAGCGGAGAATTTAAAATGTGATTCGTGCATAAGCCAGATAATGCATCAGTGCCTGAGGGTAATAGTATGTTTCGTTGATGGTAGTCCCATCATAAATATACCCATAGGTGTAACCATTGTTGGCATATTTTGAATTCAGCAGATTGTAAAGTGAAATTCCAACGTTTACTGAAGCATACTCTTTCAGATTGAAATTGCCTTCCAATACGGCATTGGTGTAATAAAATGCATCCAGACTCTTATCTGACGACTGTGTGTTGTCAAGATACTGTCGGCCAACATATTTTTCGTTCAGTGCAATCTTAAGCCATGCAAAAGGTTTATACGAAATTCCTGCTGCTGCTACTATGTTTGGCGAAAAGGAAATATCGGTATTTGAAAATGTTTGCAGCGACTGTCCCGTATAATCAAATGCTGCATCATATTCGTCCAGATAATATTCAAACTTTTTTATTTTGTTTTTGCTGAATGCAGCGTTGCCTGATAACGAAAGCTGAGTGTTAAGATGATACTCTGCCTGCACTTCAATACCTGCACGGTAACTGTTCTTTACATTCTGACGTGTATAGTTGCCAACATCATTCACCTTCCCGGTTAGCAACAACTGATTATCGTACATCATGGCATAAAAATTTATACCTGCAGTAAAATTTTTCAGTGAGAGCGAATAGCCTGCTTCCACATCTGTCATGTGTTCGGGTTTGGGACGCGAAAGAGGAGAGGAGTCTGTAAAATCATCGCGTGAGGGTTCTTTATTTCCAATAGCAACAGAAAGATAAGCCTGTTCATTAGCATTTCGTTTAAATGTAATTCCCGCTTTCGGATTGAAGAAATTGTATGTCACTTTTTGAGGAACAGCATTGACAGAAGCATCAAAACCTTCAAATTTATAACTCACATAGCGGTGTTGCATATCCACATACGCTGTCCATTGCAGATTCAGATGATAGTGTGCTCTGATACTGTTGTTCCAGTCCTGTTTGAATCCGTTATTGAAATAATATCGCTGCTCATTGGCTACGGCTGTATATTTTGTCCAAATAATATCTCCATAATGATCACCATCATACTGATTGAAACCACCGTTGAAAGTTACCGATAACCGGTCTTTCTCCCATTTAGCACCATAGATGATACCATAGAAATAATTATCAAGCCATTTACGTCTGATTAAATCAGTTTTCTTAATGAGGGTATCACCAATATTTACAGACGATAATCCATAATCACTCAGTTTTTGATTTTTCTTATACTCTTCGTAGTAGCCAATGCCTCGTGTAAGGTGCAATGCAGCATTCACTGTGAGCGCAGATGAAAACTGATGTGAGAAATGTAACTGATAATAATCCTGACGATAACGATCCATCTGATTGGAGTAGAGGTAATAGTTATACGTACGTCCTGAATGAAGCAGGTTAGCAGCATCTTCCTCGTCTAATCCGTTTCTGCTGATGTAATCCATCATTCCCTGAACATCATTTTTATAACGTGATTCAGGAGTTCCATACCACGACTGATAAGTATTTTCTTTTCCTGAAAAAATAATTGCTTTCACCAGTGTTTTATTTCCATAATATCCTCCTGAAACATAAAAAGAATTCAAATCGGATGAAGCACGGTCAATATATCCTGACGATGTAATTTTTGATAACCTTGTTTCAAAACTGAATTTGTTTTTCAGCAACCCAGTTCCTGCCTTCAGGTTTATTTTTTTGGTGTTGTAAGAACCGTAAGTCAGATTACTTTCAGCATAAGCATTTTCTGAAAGCTGTTCTGTTATCATATTCACACTTCCGCCAAATGCACCGGCACCATTTACTGAAGTACCAACTCCGCGCTGCACCTGTATCTGGCCTGTTGATGAGAGTATATCCGGCAAATCCACCCAATACATTCCCTGTGATTCTGCATCATTCACCGGTATTCCGTTGATGGTAACATTTACGCGTGTTGCATCACTTCCTCTGATGCGCAAACCGGTGTAACCAATTCCCGCACCGGCATCACTGGTTGTAACTACTCCCGGCAGTGCATCCATAAGTGTTGGCACATCTTTTCCTCTGTTATTTTCTTCAATCTGCGCTTTTGAAACAGTAGTCTGTGTTACCGGTGTTTCAGATGTTACTCTGCTTGTTGTTATCAGTACTTCATCTGTCAGGTATGGTTTCTTAAACAGTACAACTTCTGAGAATAAATTGTTTCTGAGATCAATCGTTTGTGTGTATTCATAGTAACCTAACAGTGTTACACGCAACTGATATTCTCCGGGTTTGAGGTTGAAGAGAAAGTATCTTCCTTTCTGATCGGTGTAGGTACGGTGAATGGTGTTGTCGAGTGAAACCACAGCACCTTCTAATGCTTTTCCGTTTTCAGTTTTTACTGTACCTGTTAAATCAATTTGTGCAGAAGCACATATACTGCCTAACGCAAGGCATACAGTGAAAAAATGTTTAATCATTTTATTTTTATTAAGGTTCAACATCTGACGACAAGGGGTTTGTCATCAGTAAAAAAAGTTTTACCTTTCCCTACGCAGGCATTACCCTGATCAGGTTTTGGGTATGATCTCAGCAATCCGCAAAACGGATGCACCCCTGTGATGAGGCAAAAGTAATAAAATTGTGATGTGACTTAAAAATATTACAACTTTAAAAAAATGCTGATAAAGTTGCTGAACATAACTTTTGGCAGTCACCGTATCGGGTATTGCCGTATAAGGACGCTTGTAAATAAATTTCTGCGGTTCAAATTCATATACAAACGAACAGGAATCAGTAACCCAACCTATGGCATCGTCCATGCACAGATAAGCAAAATTGTGACGGTTTCTGTTCAATAAATTATTACTCCATACAAAAGCAGAATCATTGAGCTGAAGTTGGCGCAACAGTGTTGCAGCAATGTCATGTTGAGAACCTGTATAATCAACAACGGTTCCTCTGTAAATATCTTTCAGTGCACCTCCGGTTATCAGCAATGGAATATGACGGATGTGATGGCTGTAATAAGAACGTTCTTTGGGTTCGCGGCATCCGTGATCGGCAACAATAACATATAAAGTATTGACATACCAAGGTTGTTTTTTTGCTTCTTCAAAATATTTTCCAATACATTGATCGGTGTACCATGCCGAAGCTTTGTATTTTTCGTTCAGGCTTTTTCCTTTAAACGGAGTTTGCACAGGCACATCAAATGGCTCATGTGAACTCAGTGTCATCAGCATGGAGAAAAAAGGTTGTTTCATTGCATTTAAATCATTCAGCTGACGATTGAGAACATATTCATCATGTGCTCCCCACTTGGCACCGAGTTGAGATTTTTTAAAATCAGATTTCGAAATTATTTTCTGAAAACCACAGTTATTGAGATAGGAGTTGAGGTTAGAAAAGTCGAGGTCACCTCCGTAATAAAATGAAGTGAAATATCCTTGTTTTTTAAGATCGTTGCTCAATGATGGGAGATGAGCTGTTTTATCAGGGTAGCGCATCACCGATTTATCAGGCTGTGCAGGAAATCCGCTGAGTACCGAAACAAATGCCTGATCGGTGCGTGCACCACTTGAAAATACTCTTCTGAAAAGAACACCATCATGAATAAGTTTTTCAAAATTAGGCGCAACACCTTTCACACCACCTAAGGAAGCAATTACATCAGCAGTATAACTTTCAATCATGATGATGACAACATTCGGACGATTGTTTTTGACAACTTCTATCAGATTTTCTGATGGTTCATACAAAGCATTCACTTTGTTTTTTGCAAACTGATTGTCGTAAAACTGAAACATTTTTCCCTGTTCACTCTTTACCTGATTGAGATTATGCCCCAGATGCCAAACCGGATTTATTGCTATATGATTCAACTGTTGGTTGCTGCTGAATGTTGCTATACTCTCATTCACCGGAAGCATTTGCAATCCACCACGAATCATGATGACATTTATTGCAAGCAAAACAATAACAGAAAAAATCATCCTTACTGTTTTACTTCTGTTGGTTACAAATGCAGGTGTAATCATTTTTTCAGAAAGGCGATAAAAAATAAAAATGATGACAGCAAGAATGGAAAGCGAACCAAATAATTCAAAATTGCTTACGGAAGCAGTAATGGCCGAAGGGTCGCTGATAAAACTTAACGCTCTGAAGTTAATCAGTGTTCCCCAGGAACGGTAAACAAATAAATTTGAAGAGAGAAGAATGCTGCAAACAGTGATCAGTAAAAAATTATATCCTCTGAAAATATTCTTTATAACAGCTGAAGGAAAAAACTGAAACAGGCAATACAACACAACCGGTATCACCATCAGATAACCTGTTGCCGAAATATCCAAACATAGTCCATTTAACAGGGCAGAAGGTAAATCGTGTGCTGAAAAAGTCCCGGTATCATTCAGGATAAAAAAGAAAAAAACTACTCTGAAAAAAGAAAAAAACAACATCCAGAAGATGGTAAATCTGAGTCCTGTTTTCAATGTCTGAAACATATCAGTCAGCTTTAATCAAATGGCCGCTTCCTTCGCCAAGTTTTTCTACCTCTGCAGGGTTTCCAAAATAATAAACATCGCCTACATAAGAAATTTTGGCACTTAAAAAGTTTTTCGCTCTAACGTACTGGTTGTTGGCTCCTTTGTTTTCGGTAAATGTAATATCCGTATTCAGTTGCGAAGCTCCATGCGTCCGTTGCCATTGTTATAAAGATAATGTACCCCTACATAACCATACATTTTAAAATCGCCAGGACCTGTGTGTATATTGATGTGTGCACTTGGTGTGTTAAACAAAAATGTTACTGTGCCTGAAGCACCCCAGTTATTGTAAGTAAAAGCATCATGGCGTATGGTGTCCTTAAAAGTGAGATTGCCGGAGCCATTGGCTGTAAGTTCTGTTATTTCGGGAAGCCAGACTCTTGCCGTGAATTTGTTTTCAAAACTTCTTACCCAATTGCATTTGTTTTCGTTTCTGATGTAAAGCATGCTGTCTTTTACGGTAGTGGTAATGCCGTCAATCAGTTTATCACCGCAGGTAATTTCTATTTTAAAATCATGACCGGGATAAATTTCAACATCTACGTTGTTGCTTGCTTTTATTCTGTTGAAGTAAGGTTCATATCTGTTTTCAGTAACATCATGCCCCGTTCCTTTGAAGCAATCGAACATGTGGTCTTTGTTGCAACTGCTCAAAAAAATACACACTACGGGAATAAGTTTACGAATGTCTGCCATAAGCCTGAATAATTTCTTTTACCAGACGATGACGTACCACATCAGCTTCATCTAATGTGATGAAATCAATGCCTCTGATTTTCTGTAACAGTTTCATGGCCTGCACCAGTCCCGATGGTTGCTTTGCCGGAAGGTCAATCTGAGTGATATCGCCTGTAACAATAAATTTGGCAGCAGGTCCCATGCGTGTGAGAAACATTTTCAACTGACTTTCGGTGGCATTTTGTGCTTCGTCCAAAATCACAAAGGCATGGTCTAAAGTACGTCCGCGCATAAAAGCGAGAGGAGCTACTTCAATCACACCATTCTCAATGAAGGACTGTAATTTTTCTCCGGGAATCATGTCAAACAGTGCATCATAAAGTGGTCGCAGATAAGGATCAATTTTTTCTTTCAGATCACCCGGCAGAAATCCCAGATTTTCTCCGGCTTCCACAGCAGGGCGGGTGAGGATGATGCGTTTAATTTCTTTGTTTTTCAGTGCGCGTACTGCCAGAGCTACGGCAGTGTAAGTTTTTCCTGTTCCTGCAGGACCGATGGCAAAAACAATATCGTTGTGCTTACAGCTATGCACCATTTTTTGCTGGTTTACAGTGCGTGCTCTAACTATTTTTCCATTGGGGCCATACACCAGCACATCGCCATTACCTGCATCTGACTGTCGCGACATTTCGGGATTATACTCGTTGTCAAACAACTGTTCCATGGCCTGTTCATCCAGTTTGCCGTAATGATGAAAATAATCCAGTGCACCAATAATTTTTTTGGCCACATAATGCAATTGCTTTTCATCACCTAAAATTTTCAGCTCATTACCTCTGACAATGATTTTAAAAGCCGGAAATTTTTTTCTTAATAAATCAAGATTACTGTCGTTGACACCAAAAAATGCTACCGGATTTTCAAGGTCAACAGGAATGGTTATTTCGCTCAATGTTTTACTGTTATTCTGAAATTACAAACTTACTTTTTTTTGCAATTCGCAAGTGATGCACTTATAACGTTCACTAACATTTAAAAGTTTATAAAATGTGTCTGGAGGCAGTTTAACTCATCTGCTGCCGGATAATTTTGTAATTCATTCAATTTTCAAGATGCCTGTTATAACACTCACTACGGATTGGGGGACGAACGATTTTTATGTAGCTGCGCTCAAAGGCGAGATAGTGAGTCTGATTCCTGATGTAAGACTGATAGACATAACACATCATATCAGGAAATTTGATTTGTTGAGAGCGGCATTTATATTCAGAAATTCGTATTACTATTATCCGCCCGGAACCATACATCTCATTGGTGTAGGTCATAAAGGTTCGCGTGAAGAAAGTGCCGGATGGTTGGTAATTGAAGACCGCGAAAATTTTATTGTTTGCCGCAACGATGGCTTTTTTTACCTCGTAGCAGACCGTCAGCCTGAAAAAGCATTTTACGTTTCTCAGTCGGAAAAACTGAGTGTGGGTGATGAAAGAAGTTTTTTGGTGACGATATTGCATGAACTCAGCGAAGGCAAATCTCCTGCAACATTCGGGCCTCCATTGACAGCAATAAAAGAACGAAAATCATTTGAGCCTGTTAGTGATGACAAAATGATAAAAGGTTCTGTGGTTTATATTGACGATTACGGAAATGTCATCACCAATATTGACAGAGAACTTTTTGAGCGTACTGTGCAAAACCGCAGGTTTGAGATTGAACTTCCCAGACGCGATGTAGTTCTTCAAAACATTAGTCAGCGCTATGATGATGTGGGCAACGGACAGATGCTTGCATTGTTCAACAGTTCCGGACTGCTTGAGATTGCGCAAAATCAGGGTGATGCAGCAGGGTTGTATGGTTTTTCATACGGAACACAAATACGAATCAACATTTTATGATAACCCGTATTGTAAGGCTGCCGCTGACAGAGGAGAAGTGCAGTGAGTTCGAAATTCTTTTCAGCACGATAAAACAAAAAATTCTTGACTCCGAAGGATGCCTTCATCTGGAGTTACTTAAAGATATTTCATCCTCCGGAGATTATTTCACCTATAGTATCTGGCGCAATCAAAGCGACCTCGAGAAATACATTTCCTCCGATTTGTTTGCCGAAATATGGCCTCAGGCGAAAGCCTGTTTCCGCGGACGAGCAGAGGCATGGTCGCTTCAGAAAGTATGAGTTTTTTTATTGCACTTTATTATTACTTTTGCGCCTTCAAATTTTCAGATTTAAAATCATGCCATACTTATTTACTTCAGAATCGGTTTCAGAGGGACACCCTGATAAAGTTTCCGATCAGATTTCAGATGCATTAATTGATCATTTTCTTGCATACGACCCATCTTCTAAAGTAGCATGCGAAACGCTTGTTACCACCGGTCAGGTAGTGCTTGCAGGTGAGGTGAAGTCATCAGCATATCTCGATGTGCAGGACATTGCCAGAGAGGTTATCCGTAAAATTGGATACACCAAAAGCGAATACATGTTTGAAGCTCACTCCTGCGGAGTATTCTCAGCCATTCACGAGCAAAGTTCTGATATCAACCAGGGTGTTGAGCGTAAAAAACCCGAAGAGCAGGGTGCGGGCGATCAGGGAATGATGTTTGGTTATGCCTGCCGCGAAACGGATACCTATATGCCGCTTGCCATTGAGCTTGCACACTTGCTGCTGCGCGAGCTTGCTGCCATTCGCAGAGAAGGAAAAGTGATGAAATATCTTCGCCCCGATGCCAAATCGCAGGTGACTATTGAATACAGTGACGACAACAAACCTCAGCGCATTGATGCCATTGTCATTTCCACACAGCATGACGATTTTGCCAAAGAAGCTGTGATGCAAAAACAAATCAAGAGCGATGTCATCAGCATTCTTATTCCCCGTGTGCTGAAAAAACTTCCTAAGCGTGTGCAGGTATTGTTTAACGACAAAATTAAATACCACATCAACCCGACAGGAAAGTTTGTTATCGGTGGCCCGCATGGCGATACCGGATTAACAGGAAGAAAAATTATTGTTGACACCTACGGTGGAAAAGGTGCTCATGGCGGTGGTGCTTTCAGCGGAAAAGATCCAAGCAAGGTTGACCGCAGTGCTGCTTATGCTACACGCCATATTGCAAAACATCTGGTGGCTGCCGGTGTGTGTGACGAAGTGCTTGTGCAGGTAGCCTATGCCATTGGCGTAGCACAGCCTGTTGGTTTATATGTAAACACTTACGGAACTGCCAAGGTTGATATGACAGACGGACAAATTGCTGCACGCATTTTGAAAATGAAAGAATTTGATATGCGTCCGTATTTTATCGAAAAAACGTTTTAACCTGCGTTCGCCTATCTATCTTGAAACTGCAGCTTACGGACACATGGGGCGCGAATGTAAAACTGTGGAGAAAGTGTTTAACAAAGGAAAAGCAAACGAAAAACGTGTGAAGGTGAAACTTTTCCCCTGGGAAGAACTGAATTATGTTGCCGAAACTCAAAAAGCGTTCGGTATCTGACAGAACTATTTTATGATGTGAAGAGGCTGCCGCATGGCAGCCTCTTCTTTTTTATACAGCGTAAACCTGATGCTTTAAGAATTTGTTTGTAACTCCTGAAGTAATCATTCGTTCTGCAATCAGTCACATAAACAAACATTGAATATTTTTGTAAAATGCAGTTTAAGTTAGTTTCGCCATTTGTACCTACCGGTGATCAGCCCGATGCAATACGGCAACTGACTAATGGTTTGAAAAACAATGAACGTTATCAGACGCTGTTAGGTGTTACCGGAAGTGGCAAAACATTTACCATTGCCAATGTAATTGAACAAACGCAGCGGCCAACACTTATTCTCAGTCACAATAAAACTTTGGCTGCTCAGCTTTATGGTGAGTTCAGACAATTTTTTCCTGATAATGCTGTAGAGTATTTTGTTTCGTATTACGACTATTATCAACCCGAAGCTTTTATCCCAACTACCAACACCTACATCGAAAAAGACCTTGCCATCAATGATGAAATTGAAAAACTGAGACTAAGCACTACTTCTTCGCTGCTGTCGGGGAGAAAAGATGTGATTGTGGTAAGCAGTGTAAGTTGTATTTACGGTTTGGGAAATCCTGCCGATTTTCTGAATGGAATTATCAGAGTAGCATTGCACGATAAAATCAGTCGCAATACATTTTTGCATCAGTTGGTTACGGCACTGTATTCGCGCACCGAAGCTGATTTCAAACGGGGCACTTTCAGAGTGAGAGGTGATACGGTAGATGTATATCTTGCCTATGCCGAACGGGCTTTGCGTTTTACATTTTTTGGTGATGAGATTGAAGAAATTGAAACCATTGATCCCGTAAACGGGAAAAGGATGGATGTGCATGAACATGTGGCCATTTATCCGGCAACCATATTTGTGACCAATGCAAAGAATCAGTTGCAGGCCATCTGGAAAATTCAGGAAGACATGGTGAAGCAGGTTGATTTTTTCAAAGAAAACGGAAAGCATCTTGAAGCCAAACGACTTGAAGACAGAGTAACGCACGATTTGGAAATGATTCGTGAGTTGGGTTATTGCTCCGGCATCGAAAACTATTCGCGTTATTTTGACGGAAGGCTTCCCGGTACACGTCCGTTTTGTTTGCTCGACTATTTTCCTGAAGATTACATCATGGTGATTGACGAAAGCCATGTTACATTGCCACAGTTACGCGCAATGTATGGTGGTGATCGCTCACGTAAAGTCAATCTGGTAGAGTATGGTTTCAGACTGCCTGCTGCTATGGACAACCGCCCACTCACGTTTGATGAGTTTGAATCGTTGCAGCAACAGGTAATTTATGTGAGTGCTACACCTGCCGACTATGAAATTGCAAAGTGCGAAGGAGTAATTGTGGAGCAGGTTATCAGGCCTACCGGTTTGCTCGACCCTGTTATTGAAGTGCGGCCCTGCGGAAATCAGGTGGATGATTTGTTGGATGAAATAGACGGTGTGGTGAAGAAAGGGGAGCGTGTGCTGGTAACTACTCTTACTAAACGTATGGCCGAAGAGTTGGCAAAGTATCTGACCAAACTCAGTATTAAGTGCCGCTACATACACAGCGAAGTTGAAACACTTGACAGAGTGGACCTGCTTCGCGATTTCAGACTGGGAGTTTTTGATGTGCTTATAGGTATTAATCTTTTGCGCGAAGGACTTGACTTGCCTGAGGTTTCTCTGGTGGCCATAATGGATGCTGACAAAGAAGGATTTTTAAGAAGCAACCGCTCGCTTACACAAACAGCAGGTCGTGCTGCACGCAACATCAACGGAAGAGTAATAATGTATGCCGACACCATTACTGAGAGTATGCGCAAAACAATGGATGAAACCAACAGAAGACGCGAAAAACAAATTGCTTACAATACAGCGCATAACTTGGTGCCTATGCCATTACATAAATCGAGAGAGATGATTATGCAGCAAACTGCTGTAAGCAATGTTCGTGTGGAACAATCCTATATTGAAAACGAAAATGTAACAGTGGCTGCCGACCCGGTGGTGCAGTATATGACCAAAGAACAATTGAACAATGCTGTTGCAGCCACCCGGAAACAAATGGAACTTGCAGCAAAGGAAATGGACTTTATGAAAGCAGCACAACTGCGTGATGAAATGGTTGAACTGCAGAAAATACTTAAAGAAAGATTTGATACTGCATAACAAATAGTGCTGTTATGTTTTTAAGCACAGTTGCATTGCCTCCACGCACCCGTAGCCTTAGAGGGCGCTGGCGCAATAATTTTTTTTACATGCCTTAGCGCACCCGTAGCCCTATAGTGTGCAGACACGCTTCAAATATGTTGTGCGTTGTTACCCCTTCAGGGGTAAGGGGTGAGTGCGAGCGATGTGAATTATTTATAAAAAAGTTGGATGTTATGTTTTAAATTGATTTCTTACTCCACCACCACCAACTTTTTATTTACCCGTTGGTTGTTGCTGGTGATGGTGCACTGATACACTCCATCTGCAATTTTGGG
>LNBX01000008.1 GCA_001567275.1 Bacteroidetes bacterium OLB10 | reverse complement strand
CACTTTGGTTGAATTCCCTGAACCAATTTCAATGTACTTTGCTGGTTTATATTTAGCAATAATGCCATAAATACCAACAATATCAAGTCCCGGCAGAAAACCATTATTCCAAGTAGGGTTATTTTCATCTGTTTCATTACTTGAATCTTTTATTTCGTGAATTCTTTCAATGTATTTTAAGAATGACCCTAAAAGGTCTTTGTACAATGGTCTGCCCCTGTTTATTAAATCGAATAAAAGGGTATGGGAAGGATTACCATGTCCATACCTTGGTTTAGGAGTTACTTTGTATTCTAAATGGACACTCTGAAATTTTGGTGACAGAAATCTATACACCGACTTGATTTTTTCCATCATTGCTATGCTTATTTATTTAAGATTATTTCGCAATCTGAAACTGAATTTGCTTGTTATTATTCTGAAAACTCAGCTTCACAATGGAATTCATTGTCACCACATTGGATGGAATGGCTTCGGGTTTCACAATTTTGGATGAGTCAAGTTCTTTTAACAGTTTTTCTGCTTCGTCATTGCTGATGGATCTGAATTGCTTGGCATCATTGATGCTTTTCTTAATACGCGAATAATCCAGCCGGTTGATAATTATCTTACTCATAACTTTTATATGTTATTCAGTTTAAAAATACTGTGTAAAATTATTAAATATTTGGTCATGGCAGAGTTTTCTTAATGGTTGCTGCACCTCATTTTTGATTATAAAACCTATGGTTATGTAGTTTGAATGTTTGGAATGTTACTTTAGCACAAAGTTTTTAAATGGCTGAGGTAACCTTGAAACGTGATTTAGGATTGTTACAATCTACTGCTATCAATATGATAGATATGGTTGGAATAGGTCCTTTTATAGTGTTGCCGCTGGTCATCCAATATCTCAAAGGTCCTTACTTTCTTTATGCCTGGATTGCCGGTGCACTGATTTCTTTAGTAGATGGACTGATCTGGAGTGAACTGGGCAGTGCTTACCCCGCAGCAGGAGGCTCTTATAATTTCTTACGGGAAGCATATCCGGGTAAAGCCGGCAAACTGATGTCGTTTTTGTTTGTGTGGCAAACTCTTATTCAGGCACCATTGGTAGCTGCCTCAGGAGCCATTGGTTTTGCTCAGTATTTTGCCTATCTGGTTCCGGTGAATGAATGGCAGAAAAAAATAGTATCGGCAATGGTTATAGTGCTCCTTACTATTTTGCTTTACCGAAAAATAAATTCGATTGGCAAAATTGGTTTGCTGTTGTGGAGTGGTGTTTTGCTGATGTTTACATGGATTTTTGTAGGGTATTTTTCAGCTCAGCATCACACAGGCTTTATGCACGAATTTGTAAACACAGATTTTAATTTCAGTCAGTTGATTGCTGCAGGACTGGGAATGGCTACCGTTAAGACGATTTACAGTTATCTTGGTTATTACAATGTATGCCATCTTGGAGGAGAAATAAAAAATCCGGGTAAAGTTATCCCTCAAAGCATGTTGATTTCAATTGTGCTTATTGCAGGTTTGTATTTGCTGATGAACATTTGTGTAGCCGAAGTTATACCCTGGCAACAGGCAGCACAAAGTGAATTTGTCATCAGTACGTATATTGAATCCATTTATGGCACTGCTGCTGCCAATGCTGCAACAGTGCTGGTGTTGTGGATTGCTTTTGCTTCGTTGTTTGCAGTGTTGTTAGGTTATTCGCGTGTGCCTTATGCAGCTGCAGTGGATGGTCAGTTCTTCAGTGCTTTTGCAAAACTGCATCCTACCAAAAATTTCCCTTATGTTTCGCTGCTTACTCTTGCCGGAGCAGCTTTTATCATGAGTATGCTTTTTAAACTCACACAGGTTATCTCCGCCATTCTGGCTATGCGCATCATTGTTCAGTTTATCGGCCAGGCTTTTGGTGTGGTGTTACTGCGCAAACGCCATGGGCGTTCTCATTTGGTGTTCAGGATGCCGCTTTATCCGTTGCCGGTAATTATTGCCATAACGGTTTGGTTGTGGATTTTTGTTTCAACCGGAAAAGAATTTGTCATTTCAGGTTGTATAGTTATGCTGGGAGGAGTTATTGCATTTGCAATAAAGGAAATGCTGAACAGGAAAAACGCTTAGCCTAATGCTTCTTTTAATTTCCTTTCCAGTTCGTCTGAAGTGAGGTTGGGAAACAACTGCCCGTTCATTGTCATAGCTATATTTCCATTCTCCTCAGACACCACTACGGCTATGGCATCGCTTTGCTCGGTAATTCCCAATGCAGCACGATGCCGCATACCAAAATTAGCAGGCACATCAACACTTTCAGTTACAGGCAACACACAGCGAGCAGCTTTAATTTTATTGTTTGCAACAATTACAGCACCATCATGTAAGGGACTGTTTTTAAAGAAAATACTTTCAAGCAACCGTTTACTTACATCTGCCTCCATAAGGTCACCGGTTCCTTCAAATAAGTTGAGATCTGTTTTGCGTGCTATAACTATCAGCGCTCCTGTTTTTGTTTTCGACATAGAGGTACATGCTCTTACAATTGGAGTTATGCTTGCTTCAGCATCCTGATTGATTTTAAAATTACTATGCAGGAGGTTCTTAAAAAAATCACCTCTGGTGAAAATGGTATTGGAGCCTATAAATATCAGAAACCTTCTTAACTCCTGCTGAAAAACAATAATGAGTGCAATCATACCTACACCAATGAACTGCCCCAGCAAAGCACCTAACAACTGCATATCTAAAACTTTCACAAAAAGCCACCACAGAAAATAGATAGTAAGAATGCCAATGAGAATGTTCATTGCCACTCCGCCTTTGAGCAAACGGTATAGTTTATACAGCAGCCATGCCACTATCAGGATGTCTATAATATCCAACAACCTTACCGATAAAAACCCGATGTGAAAAAGTTCCATTTAATTGCGCTGAGTGCAAAATAAATAAATTTTCATCACGATTTAGATGATGTTACAGCCTACTTACTCACAACATTATTTACATTCAGGAAAGCAATACTTTTACACGTTGTGCCAATGGCGGATGTGAGTAATAAAAAAATACATACCACGGGTGAGGTGATAAGTTGGATAAACTGTCGGATGACAATTTCTTTAAGGCACTGATTAATGATGCCGCTCCGTAGGTGTTTTTGGCAAAGGCATCAGCTTCAAATTCATTTTTTCGCGAAAACATATTCATCAGAATACCTGTGATAACCGACAGTGGTGTGTAAAGCAACACAAAAGCAATCAGGCTGAGAGCAAGACTGTAATCGGTGCTTCCAAGCGCTTCTGAAAATAATTTGTTGTTGATGAAAAATGAAAGCAGATATAGCATCAGCGTCATTTGCAAAATGGAAAACAACAGCGACCACAATGTATGTTTCTTTTTGTAATGCCCTACTTCATGTGCCAGCACTGCTACCAGTTCTTCTTTTGAATAATTATTCACCAGTGTGTCGAACAGTACAATCTTCTTCTTTCGTCCAAGCCCGCTGAAAAATGCATTTGCTTTGGCTGACCGCTTGCTTCCATCCATGACATACAGATTACTTAACGTGAAATTATTTTTACGGCAATAGGATTCAATGGCATCACGCACTTCACCCTGCGGCAGGGGTGTAAGTTTATTAAACAATGGCAGTATCCACGAAGCATAAAATGCATTCATCACAATCATAAAAAGTGAAAAAACTATCAGCATATAAATCCAGAAGGATGTTCCTGTAAACTGATAAAACAATACAAACATCCCCAGCAGACTTCCTCCCAACATCCCCCCGAGTATATAACCTTTGATTCTGTCAGAAATAAAAGTTGCTGCAGTTGTGCGGTTGAATCCATAACGTTCTTCAATAACAAATGTGGAATACAGAGAAAACGGAATGCTGATAAGATCGCTTGCAAGAGCAAATACTCCAAAAAACAACAAAGTTGACCACATGACATCCGGTGTAATTGTTTTAGTCCATCCATCGAGCCAGCCATAGCCGCCACCAACGAGAAAAATAAAAGATGCCAAAAACGAAAACGTATCGGCTATCATGCTGAAACGGCTTTTATCTTTTTCGTACTGCTGCGACTTTTCGTATTTTTCCCTGTCATATAAATCTTCAAGTCCTTGCGGTGGCTGCACTGAAAGATTGCTGAGGTTTAACAAAGTCAGCGTCATGCTCATGAGATAATTCATCAACAGTATAGCTGCCAGCGTCCACATCATCAGTTTGGCTATTTCCATTTTCTATCTTTTAAAATAATATCCTATTCCCCATTCAATATAGTCGGCCCGGGCAATATGTGTTTTTAAATTAATGGTTGCAAACATATTCTTTGTAACAACATATCGCATGCCTAACCGGTTATAATATATTCCATCTTTTTTCCAGTCTGATTTAGCATACAATCCCATCTGAAGAATCACAGAAAAATCAGACATAATCACTTCATAAGCAGCAGCAAATCCTATTCTTATATCGGTCATGGTACCATGCGTTGCCATGAGTTCTTCCTTCCTCCTGAAACTGATACTCGGATCATAAAATACATCAGCACCCAGTCCTGCAGCTGATTTCTCACTGTATTGTTTCAGCACATTTGCCGAAAGTGAATATGCATTCCATGTTTTGCCTGCCAAAGGATATACCTGTTTGAATCCCCATGCACCAAATGCTGCAACACGCAAATGTTTTTCAAAACTGATTTTCTCCGGTTGAATCATTTCTGTTTTCTTGCCAAAGGCATGACGGTAATGCAACTGAACAGTGGTAAGGTTGATACCCAGATTGGGCATGGCTGCACTTCCGTTCGAAAAATGGGTAAGCCCAATGGCAGGAGCTAAAATATCTCTTTCAGTCAGTTTTATTTCGGTATGAAAATTAAATGCTATCACAGCATTGAGATGCGAACCAATGGCTACGTTTTTATAATTTTCAAGTCGTGTATAGGGTTTGGTAATATATCCCAGTCCCCAGCCAAATTGAAAATGCAAAGGATGCCTGAACGATTTGCCAAGCGGAACATCAATATACGGATAGATGGCATGACCATAACCCAACTGCTCTCTGTTGCCCAGGCCATAAAATCCATATTTCACTCCTATCTCAGGATAATGATATAATGAATGCCATTGTTTGTTGCCATAAGTTTGTTTGGATACAGTAACCACAAAAGCTCCGAGATGACTGTGCTGCAGAGGCTGCACCGAAGGGCGGTGAGCAAATACAAAACCATAATGCCCTTCCACACCGGTGATGATGCTGCCTGATGTGGTTTGTGCATCAGCAGCAGTGACCATTGCTACCCAAAACAATGTTGCAACAAGTTGGCTACACCAATACCTTATCATACCTTTGCAAAGAAATGCATTTTATACATGGAAGAAAATTTAAAAGCATTTAGCAGAATTTGCACCATCATGAACGAACTGCGCGAGCAATGTCCGTGGGATAAAAAACAAACCATGGAAACCCTGCGCCATCTGACCATTGAAGAGGTGTATGAACTGGGAGATGCCATACTCGACAAAAATATTGACGAAATAAAAAAAGAACTGGGCGACATTATGTTGCATCTGGTTTTTTATGCACGCATAGCTGATGAAAATAAATGGTTCACGCTGGCTGATTTAATCAATACCGAATGTGAGAAACTTATTTCACGTCATCCGCATATTTACCCTCCTGCCAATGGACAGAAAGTAAAAGTTGAAGACGAAGAAGAGGTAAAACGCAACTGGGAAAAACTAAAAATGAAAGAAGGCAAAAAATCCGTTCTCGAAGGTGTGCCACGCTCACTTGCAAGCATGGTGAAAGCGCAACGTATTCAGGAAAAAGCCAAAGGTGCAGGATTCGACTGGGAAAAACCGGAACAGGTTTGGGAAAAAGTTGAAGAAGAAATTGGAGAATTTCAGCAGGCTGTGCACACTTCTGACCATCATAAAATGACGGAAGAACTGGGAGATGTGTTTTTTGCTCTGATTAACTATGCAAGATTTCATCAGCTCAATCCTGACGAAGCATTAGAGCGTACCAACAAAAAATTTATCAGCCGCTTTAAATACATGGAAGAAAAAGTACGTGAATCAGGTAAGCAACTGCACGATTTGTCGCTTGCCGAAATGGACGTTTACTGGAACGAAGCAAAAACTACTGAAACAAAATGATGCATATTGATATCATCACGGTTCATCCCGGTTTGTTAGAAGGTCCCTTCTCTCACTCCATTGTTAAAAGAGCCAGAGAAAAAAATCTTGTTGAGATAGATATTATCAACCTGAGAGACTATGCACAAAACAAACATAAAACAGTAGATGATTATGCCTTTGGTGGCGGTGCCGGTATGGTGATGATGATTGAACCCATTGACCGTTGCATCACCGACCTCAGGAGTAAACGATCTTATGACGAAGTCATTTATCTCACACCGGATGGCATGATGCTCGATCAGCCTTTAAGCAATAAATTATCGCTGCATAAAAATCTTATCATGCTTTGCGGACATTACAAAGGCATTGATGAACGCATTCGTGAGCATTTAATTACCAGCGAAATTTCGATTGGAAATTATGTTCTGTCAGGAGGTGAACTTCCGGCAGCGGTTTTGTGCGACAGCATTGTAAGACTTTTGCCCGGAGTGCTGAATGATGAAACTTCTGCCCTCTCCGATTCTTTTCAGGATAACCTGCTGGCACCACCTGTATATACCCGGCCGGCAGTTTATAAAGGATGGGAAGTTCCGCAGGTACTTTTGTCGGGAAATGAGCGGCAGATTAACGAGTGGAGATATGAACACAGCCTTGAACGTACACAAAAACGAAGACCTGATATGCTGAAAAACAATTCAAATATCTGATTATCAATATATTAAAAATGTTATTTCTTGTTTTAAAAAGTTCGATAACAAGTTATGGTGATACAAATATTTTCACTATTATTGCACTCCCAAAATTTTAGTCAATCGTTTAATACACTACAGCATGGACTTAATAAAGATAGCAGAACAGAACCTGATTCCGGTAAAAGAAACTCCTGATTTCAAAGCAGGTGACACAGTAACCGTATTTTATAAAATTATTGAAGGAAACAAAGAGCGTGAGCAGCAATACCAGGGTGTTGTTTTACAGCGCAAAGGAAGTGGTGCTACACAGACTTTCACCGTTCGTAAAATTTCAAATGGCGTGGGTGTTGAGCGTATTTTCCCACTGTACAGCCCAAAGATTACAAAAATAGAAGTGAATAAGCGAGGAGTAGTTCGCAGAGCACGTATTTTTTATCTGCGTAATATTTCAGGTAAGGCAGCTCGTATTGAAGAAAAGATTGTTAAAACTTCAGATAAAAAAGCGAAGTAAAGTTAGTTTCATTTTGGTTTGTTAAAGCCTTTTGCATCAGAAGCAAAAGGCTTTTTTGTTTTAGCTTGTTTGAAAAGTTTTATGTTGAATGTGTTTAATCGAACAGGTTTGAAAATGATGTCTTCACGGATTTATCTCCTTCACTTATTGTCAGGTAAAAGTCCGAGAACATCCGCTCTGACACATAATCTCCATGACATTCCGTAAACTTTATCGAGATATTTAAAAATTGTTTGGTTGTACAATACATAGTCCATGTCTTTGCGCACACAACCAAACGTTACATAAGCAACTTTGTAGGTCAACTCAAACACTCTGTCATCATCATAAACAGGTATTGCACGAATTCCTTCGTGAATATATAATTTCATTTTTTCTCTCTTAATATCCCAATTTGCTTCATCGCTTTCATTTAGCTCATCATCCGGAATTGAACTCACTCCGAATAATTTCTCAAGTAGTTTTCTTAATTCCTTGCCAGCAGATTTGTCGTCTTCCATTTTATTTATTTTTTGAGTTACAAAAGCAAAGTTAACTGAATGGAATCAGAATTCAAATAAGGTGAGGCGTAAGAGTTAACGACACTCACGATCTGTCATTCTGCAACAGAATTATTTACAGAAGAATTCTGCGAAAAAATAAGTAAAGTCTTGCAGTATTTTGTTGCTGATTGATGAATGCAACAAAATCAATCTCATGTATTATTCCACGTTGGTTTCTCTGATAACGTACAGAGGCCGGTTGCGGATGTTGGCACTCATCCTGCTGATATATTCTCCGATGATACCGATACAAATCAGCTGAACACCTCCTATAAATAAAACAGCTATCATAATGGATGTCCATCCAGGCACATAATCCCTGATGATGAATCGTGCATACAGTGCATAAATAATCCAGATGAATGAAATAAATGAAACTGCAAAACCACTTGCTGTTGCAAACTTAAGTGGTGCTGTCGAAAATGATGTGATACCATCCATGGCAAACCTGAGCATCTTGCGATAGGTGTAACCTGTTTCACCAGCATGCCGTTCATCACGGTCATACTCCACATAGGTTTGTCTGAATCCTATCCATGGAATTTGTCCGCGAAGGTATTTTTGCTGCTCAGGCATTTGTTTCAGCACTTCAACAATTTTTTTATTCATGATGCGAAAATCACCTGTATCAACCGGAATTTCTACGGAGGTAATTTTTGCCAACAGGCGGTAAAATATTTTTGCTGTAAATTTTTTCAGGAAGTTCTCCCCTGCTCTCGATTTTCTTTTGGCATAAACTACTTCATAACCTTCTTTCATCTTCGAATACATTTCTGCAATCAGTTCAGGAGGATCCTGAAGGTCGGAATCTATAATCACCACTGCATCACCTTTGCAATGATCAAGACCGGCAGTAACAGCCACCTGATGTCCGAAATTGCGGCTGAAATCTATAAACCGGATATGCGGATCGGTAGATGCAAGTCCTTTTACAAGATTCAAACTGTTATCGCGACTACCATCGTTCACGAAAATAAACTCGTATGAAAGTTGCATTTTCTCAATAATGTCAGTCAGGCGCTCATGAAGCTTGTAAATATTTTTCTCTTCGTTGTAAACCGGTATTATTATAGAAATATCAGGCATGGTTGTGTTTTTATAAATACATTTTAACCGTGTACCGTTTCCTTCTTTCCGAAACGGGCAATAACTTTAGCTTCATACTCCAGATAATCTTCCCAGCGTTTATCTACATCATCTTCGGTGGCGTACTTGCGTGCAAAGTTGATAAAAGTTGTGTAATGTCCTGCCTCGCTAATCATCAGCTCACGGTAAAATTCAGCAAGTTCTTTGTCGTTGATATTTTCACTCAGTACCCTGAAACGCTCACAACTGCGTGCTTCTATCATAGCAGCAAACAACAGATGATCTACCAAACGTTGGTTACGTGTTCCGCCTTTGCGCTGAAACTGATAAATTTCATTTACATATTCATCTTTTCGCTCAGGGCCAAGTGTCCAACCTCTGTTTTCTATTTTTTCCACTACCATTCTGAAGTGCTCCATTTCTTCTCTCGATATATCACACAATACTTTCACCATTTCGGTGTATTCAGGAAACCGCACAATCAATGAAATTGCATTGCTTGCAGCTTTTTGCTCACACCATGCATGGTCTGTAAGAATTTCAGAAATATTTTTCTCTACAATATTTACCCATCGTGGGTCTGTTGGCAATTTTAACTTAAACATTATTAATAATTCTTTCTGTAAATATCATTCTTATCAACCGGCCTTTTTTCTTCCTGCCAGGTAAAACCTTTTAGCTTCAGCTCATTTGGCGACAGTTCATTAATTGGATAAAATGTTGCATCCGGTTTTTCAATCAGTTTCAGTTTGGAGACTTTGTTGTCCTTAATCAGAATAATCATATTGCTGCAGTCTGCACGGTTCACTCCGGTAAGCTGGTCCTTTTTGTTTCTTGCATAATAAATACTCTGCCCGTTTCCGAAAACTTCAATGCGGGTAAGATTATTATCGGTAAAATATCCAATCATATTTTTCCCTCTGAGCTGGTTAAACCTGATGGTATCTTCCATCGAAGTGATGAAGGCTGTGTTATACAAATACATTCTTTCCATACTCTTGTTGGAAACAACCAGAGAAACCGAATCGGCAGTAAGCTGATTTTTATCGCTCCACAAAACTGGATTCACATACATCCTCATGGTACTGTCCGCTGAAGTATAAACCACAGAGTCGCACACAGCCTGAAGATCTTTCTTATACATGCGCACATGATGGTATGCAAAAACAGATTTCTGATGCGTCAGTGTATCTTCAAAAATATGAATGGAATCAGCATGAGCAAACAGTGTATCAGCATCAAATGCACGTTTCATCAGCAGATGGCCTGTGATAAAAGATTTACCTGTTGCACGGTTATAAAATCCATAATCGCCAAACACTTCAATTTTCTGAAGTGTATCGCTTATAAGCACATTTGAAAATGCTTCGCCACGCTCAAGTTTATTGTCGTAGAACAAACTGTCACCTTTCAGTGTCTGCTCCTTGCTGCTGATGTAGGCATTGCGACTGAAAAAAGATTTATCGGTAATGGTATTGTACCAACCATTCTCGCAGTAAATGTAGGAGCTGTCGTTGGAGCGGATATAACAGGGTCCGTAGAATTCCGATATTTTTGAAACAGTGTAATAAACCAATGTGTCGGTTTCCATTCGGTAGCCGGGGTGCAGCAGCACTACATTTTTTCTGAAAGAGAACTTTTTTTCTTTTGAAAAATAATATCCCCTGTCGCTTGTAAGTACATTATCCGTATCTACAATTTTTCCTCCTTCGCTGTAATCGGCAACACCGGTGTCGAGGTTGTAATTCAGATTTTGAGAAGTCAGTGTCATTGTTCTGTCTCTGAGAACGATGTTGTTGAGCAGTCGAGCCTGACGTGTGTTTCCGTTATATTTCAATACATCACCTGTAAGATTGATGGTATCGCCCTGCACTATACGCACATGGCCATAGGCATCCAGACTGTTGGTAGATGCATACAGATAAGCACTGTCGCAGTACATAAAGGTGTTTTCCTGCTTAAAAGTTACATCACCTAAAAGCCTTCTTACATCTTTTCCAAACTGATCATCACCTTCAAGAATATTGGCATGCACCAGTTCAATTTTTGAAGGCGACTGTGCCGAAGCCGTCAGAAAACACTGGAACAGCAGCAAAAAAAGTAAGGTCTGAAATTTGTTCATTCAGGTGGCAAAAATACAATCTTTAAGCTATGAATTCAGGTTTCATCACTATGCAAAACAAACATTTGGCAAACGGATGAAAGTTTCGTGTTTTATCCGTGTTAAATTTTAAATTTGCACTCATAATTATCAGTAAGTATGCAAGAGCCAAAAGTATATACACCCAAACATAAAATAAGAATTGTTACGGCAGCTTCGTTATTTGATGGTCATGATGCGGCTATCAACATCATGAGGCGGATTATTCAGGGCAGCGGTGCCGAAGTGATTCACCTCGGTCACGACCGCAGTGTACTCGAAGTGGTGGAATGTGCCATTCAGGAAGATGCCAATGCCATAGCCATGACCAGTTATCAGGGTGGCCACATGGAATATTTCAAATACATGTACGACCTGCTGAAGGAACGTGGCTGTGGACACATTAAAATTTTTGGCGGTGGCGGAGGAACCATTCTCCCGGAAGAAATTAAGGAGCTGCAACAATATGGTATTGCACGGATTTATCATCCTGATGACGGACGCGCCATGGGTTTGCAGGGAATGATTAACGACATGCTTCAACAATGTGATTTTGCTACAGGATGCCATCTGAATGGCGAAGTGAAAAAACTTGCTGAAAAAAATCCTAAGACCATAGCACAACTTATTTCATGTGCAGAAAATAATCAGGCGGAGTTTGACAAAATTTATCCACAGATACTGGAAGGAAAAGAGAAGAAGAAAAAAATTACTCCCGTACTCGGAATCACCGGCACCGGTGGTGCCGGAAAGTCAAGCCTCATTGACGAGCTGGTCAGAAGGTTTCTGCTTGAATTTAAAGATCCTGATGACGTTACCAAAGGAAAAAATATTGCCATCATTTCTGTTGACCCCAGCAAAAGAAAAACCGGTGGTGCATTGCTTGGCGACCGCATTCGCATGAACAGCATTCGCAATCCGAGAGTGTATATGCGCTCACTGGCAACAAGACAGAGTAACCTTGCACTGAGTAAAAGTGTGGATGAAGCATTGAATATTCTCAAGGCAGCTCAGTTTGATTTAATCATTCTTGAAACATCAGGCATTGGACAAAGCGATACTGAAATTACAGAACACAGCGATGTGAGTTTATATGTGATGACACCGGAATACGGAGCAGCATCGCAGCTCGAAAAAATTGACATGCTCGACTTTGCCGACCTCATTGCACTCAACAAATTTGACAAACGTGGCGCACCGGATGCTTTGCGCGATGTGAGAAAACAATACAAACGCAACCACAAACTTTTTGATACAGACGATTCTAAAATTCCGGTATTCGGTACCATTGCTTCGCAGTTTAACGACCCCGGAATGAACCAGCTTTACAAAGCGGTGATGAATACCATTGCCGAAAAAACGGGTGCTGAACTTAAAAGTGATTATCACACTTCGGAAGAGATGAGTGAGAAAGTGTATATCATCCCTCCGGGGCGTACACGATATCTTTCTGAAATTGCTGAAAATAACCGTGGCTACGATAAATGGGTTGAAGAACAAAGTACACTTGCTCAGAAACTGTATGCACTTCACGAGTCGCTGCAGATGATTAAAGATGCAGCTGTTGCTGAGGTATTGAAAAAACAATATGAAACTCTGGAACGTAATTTTGATGGAAACAACAAAAAGCTGCTCGAAGATTTTCCTGTAAAAGTTGATGAATACAAAAAAGATTTCTACGAATTTAAAGTACGAGAGAAAGTTTTAAAGATTAAAACTTACAGCGAATCGTTATCGCATAACCGTATTCCTAAAGTAGCTTTCCCTAAATACAAAGCATGGGGCGATTTGCTTAAGTGGATACTTCAGGAAAATGTTCCCGGAGAATTTCCTTACACGGCAGGTGTGTTCCGTTTCAAACGCGAAGGCGAAGATCCCACACGTATGTTTGCAGGTGAAGGTTGCCCTGAGCGCACCAACAAACGTTTTCATTATGTATCTCTCGGCATGCCTGCCAAACGACTTTCAACTGCGTTTGACAGTGTGACGTTGTATGGCAACGACCCTGATTTACGTCCTGATATATATGGTAAAATCGGAAACAGCGGTGTGAGTGTTTGTTGCCTGGATGATGCAAAGAAACTTTACAGCGGATTTAATTTATGCAATCCTGCCACATCGGTATCAATGACCATCAACGGTCCTGCATCCATCCTGTGTGCTTACTTTATGAATGCTGCCATTGACCAGCAATGTGAGTTGTACATCAAACAGCATCAGCTTGAAAAAGAAGTAGAAAAAAAGATTGGAGAAATTTATCACGATAAAAAAATAAAAACGTCCTGCCTACAATTACGAAATTCCCGAGGGAAATGACGGGCTTGGACTGATGTTGCTTGGCGTAACGGGCGATCAGGTGTTACCTAAAGATGTGTATGAAAAAATTAAAGCAGACACTTTAAAACAGGTTCGTGGTACGGTGCAGGCCGACATACTTAAAGAAGATCAGGCGCAGAATACCTGCATTTTCTCAACAGAATTTTCATTGCGGCTGATGGGAGACATGCAGCAATATTTTATCAATGAGGGTATCCGTAATTTTTATTCCGTTTCCATCAGTGGTTATCATATTGCCGAAGCAGGTGCCAACCCTATTTCGCAGCTTGCATTTACGCTGAGTAATGGTTTTACCTATGTGGAATATTATCTCAGCCGCGGTATGGACATCAACGCCTTTGCTCCTAACCTTTCATTTTTCTTCAGCAATGGTATCGATCCGGAATATTCAGTGATTGGAAGAGTGGCAAGAAGAATCTGGGCAAAAGCTATGAAGCTAAAATACAAAGCCAATGAGCGTTCGCAAATGCTGAAGTATCATATTCAAACCAGCGGAAGAAGTTTGCATGCTCAGGAAATTGACTTTAACGATATACGCACCACTCTGCAGGCACTGTATGCGATTTACGACAACTGCAATTCACTTCACACCAATGCTTATGACGAAGCCATCACCACTCCTACTGAGGAAAGTGTACGCAGAGCCATGGCCATTCAGCTTATCATCAATCACGAATTAGGATTGGCGAAAAACGAAAATCCGTTGCAGGGTTCATTCATCATCGAAGAACTTACCGACCTTGTTGAAGAAGCAGTACTCATGGAGTTTGACCGCATCACTGAGCGTGGTGGCGTTCTTGGTGCAATGGAAACCATGTATCAGCGCGGAAAAATTCAGGAAGAAAGTCTTTATTACGAAAAACTGAAACATACAGGAGAATATCCAATCATCGGTGTAAATACTTTCCTTTCGAGCAAAGGCTCTCCGACTATTTTGCCTAAGGAAGTCATTCGAGCAACTGAAGAAGAAAAACAACATCAGATAGATACATTACGAAACCTCAATAAAAAGAATGAATCGCTGTCGGGCAAGCTGCTGCATGATTTGCAACTCACGGCCATTCACAATGAGAATATGTTTGAAAAACTGATGGAAGTAAGCAAGTATTGTTCTCTCGGGCAAATTACCAATGCCCTGTTTGAAGTAGGCGGACAGTACAGAAGAAATATGTAATTGAAAAATTACGACCGCTATTTCGCAATTTATTTCATCTTATCGTGAAAAACTTTTCTGAACTTGTCAAGTTTGGGTTTAATCACAAACTGACAATAAGGAGCATGACCGTTTAATCGGTAATAATCCTGATGATAATTTTCAGCCTTATAAAAAACTTTGAATGGAGTTATCTCGGTGACAACAGGATTTTCAAATGCTTTTTCTGAATTGAGTTTTTGCTTGTATGCTTCGGCTTCTTTTTCCTGTTCAGCATTGTGATAAAAAATTACAGAACGGTATTGTGTGCCCACATCAGCACCCTGTCGGTTGAGCGTTGTAGGATCATGACTTGCCCAAAATGCTTCAAGTAATTCTTTGTATGAAATAATTTTAGGGTCGTATATTACCTGAATGCATTCAGCATGTCCGGTGTTTCCTGTGCATACCTGCTCGTAAGTTGGATTACTTACCGTGCCTCCCGAATATCCTGAAACAGCTTTTTCCACACCTTTCAGCGACTGGAAAACCGCTTCAGTACACCAGAAACATCCTGTTCCAAAAGTTGCTGTGTCTGCGCCTGCAGCAGGCATTTGATCTGTTGACATAGTTGTTGCGGATTGAGTAACATTGCCGCAAGCCCACAGGCTACAGCAAAGAATAATCAGTGATTTATAAAACATCTGACGAAAATAACAACATCAACGGTTAAATGGTTTTAATTCGTACGGGTCCTTACTCTGATTAATCAGCTTTTCATCTTACGTACGGCATTGATGCACCATACCAGTTCATCACAAAACTTCTGTGCTCTCCGTTTTATGGATTCAGGATTCATTGGCGTACCGTCTTCGGTAAACTGCTCCAGCACCGAGGGAACAGGAAACATGGCAGGAACGGTAAAAGCACGAATTTTCCACAAAACATATTGTAGCGAAGTAATCACCTGCATTCCACCAAAAACTCCGTCAGATACAGTAACGATAGCAACCGGTTTGCGATGCCATTCGTCATACAAAAGGTCAATCACATTTTTGAGTGAGGCCGGATAACCTCCGTTATACTCCGGAGTAACAATCACCACACCGTCACTGGCATGTATCTGTGAAGAAAATACTTTCACTTCAGGCAATGGATTTTGCTGAAAACGCAACCGCTCATCAAACAGAGGAAAATTCAGCTCATTCAAATCGTGAATGGTGATAGCTGCATGATAATGCTCAGCAAGAAATTTTTGAAAAAACAATGCTACACGGTGGCTGTTTCGACCTTGTCTTACACTTGCACTGATAATACTGATGTCCATTTTAAAATGAAAAAAATTATCGCTTATAAAAGTAATAAAATTTTAAGCCTGTGCAGGCGATGCTTCCATTCTAAATTCGCTGGTAAAATGAAACTGCACTTCAGGATAATTTTTAATCATCTGGTCGAGCATCCATTGCGAATCGGCAAGATAAACCGGATTGTTGTCTTTGTCATAAGCGATGTTGTTCATCTTAAATCGCATAAACTCTTCCAGTTTCGATTTGTCTTTTGAAGTCAGCCAGCAGGCTTTGGCAATATTCTGAGTAATAAACTTACATGATGCGCCATACTCATTCTGCAAACGGTATTGAATAACTTCAAACTGAAGTTCGCCCACGGTACCTATAATTTTTCTGTTGCCGCCATTCTGTACAAACAACTGCGCAACTCCCTCATCCGTTAACTGCTCCACTCCTTTTTCAAGCTGCTTTGTTTTCATCGGATCGGTATTGATGAGCTCTTTGAAAATTTCAGGAGAGAAACTCGGAATTCCTTTAAACATCATATCTTCTCCCTCCGTAAGTGTGTCGCCAATTTTAAAATTTCCTGTGTCGTACAATCCAATCACATCACCCGGAAATGCCTGGTCAATAATGCTCTTTTCCTGAGCAAGAAATGTTGCCGGGTTGTTGAAGCGAACATCTTTGTTCAGTCGAACATGGTGATAAAATTTTCCTCTTTCAAAAGTGCCTGAGCACACACGCAGGAAAGCAATTCTGTCGCGATGGCGTGGGTCAATGTTGGCATGAATTTTAAACACAAACCCGGAAAATTTATCTTCTTCAGGTTTCACCACTCTTAAGTCGGTGGTGCGCGATTTAGGTGCAGGCGCAATTTCAATAAAGGTGTCCAACAATTCTTTCACACCAAAATTATTGATACCACTACCAAAAAATACAGGAGCCAACAGACCTTCAAGATACAATTGTTTGTCGAAAGGTTCGTAAACACCTTCTATCAGTTCTACATCTTCGCGCAACTGCTCAACATATCTTCCAAGATGTTTATCCAGTACAGGATCATTCACATCTTTTATCGGAAGCACATCCTCTTCAGTGGCCTTCTGATTAGCTCTGAAAAGCATCAGGCTTTTATGGTGAAGATTGTAAACTCCCTGAAAAGTAGAACCACTGCTTATAGGCCAGCTCAGCGGTCGGGTATGAATAAATAATTTTTCTTCCAGTTCATCAAGCAGGTCGAAAGGGTTCTGCCCTTCTCGGTCCATTTTGTTGATGAAAATAATCACCGGAGTATTTCGCATACGGCAAACTTCCATCAGTTTTTCGGTTTGCGGTTCCACTCCTTTTACTGAGTCAATCACCAGAATAACGCTGTCTACTGCTGTGAGTGTGCGGTAAGTATCTTCAGCAAAATCTTTATGGCCCGGAGTATCGAGAAGATTGATCTGAGTTCCTTTATAAAAAAAAGTCATCACCGATGTAGCAACAGAAATACCCCGTTGTTTTTCAATTTCCATAAAATCGCTGGCAGCAGTTTTCTTTATCTTGTTTGACTTTACAGCACCTGCCACCTGAATGGCTCCGCCAAAAAGCAACAACTTCTCTGTAAGCGTTGTTTTACCGGCATCAGGGTGCGATATGATGGCAAAGGTTTTTCGTTTTTCTATTTCCGTCTTTAGCGACATTTCTTTCTGAATAATTAAGGGGCACAAAAGTAATCATTCAGTATGTATTTTAATATTTACATCCGTGAGTCCTCTTTCCTTGATGCAAGTGAATAAACACACCATTTCCTGACATCAATCTGCTATATTTTAATATGTTTGCCTAATGAAAATAATCTCAAAACTTTCAATCATTATCCCTGCTTACAATGAGGCAAAAACCATCCATCTGATACTGGATAAAGTACTTGCCGTAAATTTAGCCGATGGCATTGAAAAGGAAATTATTCTTGTGAACGATTGTTCCAAGGACCAGACCAAAGAGACTATTGAAAAATATATTGCAGCACATCCTGATGTCAACATGCGGTTATTTAACCAACCGGTGAATAAAGGCAAAGGGGCTGCTTTGCATAAAGGAATTGAACTTGCTACAGGCGAATATCTCATCATTCAGGATGCCGATCTGGAATATGATCCTGAAGAGTACAATCTGTTGCTCAAACCTGTTTTGTCAGGTTTTGCCGATGTGGTTTATGGTTCAAGGTTTCTTGGTGGCAACCCTCATCGCATATTATTTTTCTGGCATTCCATAGGTAATAAATTTCTCACCTTTATGAGTAATATGTTTACCAACCTCAACCTTACAGACATGGAAACATGCTACAAATTATTCAACACCAAAATGGTGCAGTCACTCAAACTGAAAGAAAAACGTTTTGGATTTGAGCCTGAAGTTACCGCCAAAATATCAAGAATACCCCATGTACGTATTTACGAAGTAGGCATCTCCTATTACGGACGCACCTATGCCGAAGGAAAAAAAATCGGTTGGAAAGACGGTTTCAGGGCATTGTGGTGTATTTTTAAATATAGATTGTTTAATTGAGTTTATACAATATACTTTTACTCCAAAACAACTTTCTATTAAATCAAATTTGAAAATGTTGTTTGATAAGCATCATATCATCTGAACTTACAGAATACGAATTAATAAAGCCATTGCTGGTTGCCAATAGCATCATTGCTAAAAGATCAGCTTATATATGATGAAAATTAGGAATAGAATAGAATATATTCTATTATTCCTGACTTTCTACCTTGCTAAATTGAAATGAGTTTAATTATCTTTTAAAAGTGTATTGTAAAATCATCAATCAGAAATCTACCATCACCATAATGAAATGCATAAAATCTTATTTTGCTATTTTCAGGAAGATTTTGTGGAATCTTAAAAGTGCATTCAAAATTTTTCCATTGTGATCTTTCGTCATCCTTATTCATGATTTCACCTTGCCAGAATATTACACTATCGGCATCATTTCTTATTTCACATACCATTTTACATGGTTCCTTCAAATTGTCATTAAAATAAGAATTTGAAACGATAACTTTATCAATAACTTTACCAATATCGGCAATTTTTATTTCAAAACCTAATGAATATGGAAACTCTTTTGATATTAAACATGCGTACTTTCCGGAAGCAGCATTACACTTTCTGACATTAGGATATGAATTCCCTGTCCACCCAACATAGGACTCAAAATTATTACTATAAATAAAAGGATCCTTTAATTGCTTGTTTTGAGTATCACTACATGAGGAAATTAATACAACAATCCCAAACATTAAAATAGCAAAATTCATTCTCATATATAATCAATTTAATTAATGTAAATATAATTTTTTTCTGAATCCTATAATTCTCCTGTAATCACGCCTCTATTAAATTAAAACAATGCTCTAAATGGATATTAAAAATCTTGACAACTGACATGAAATGAAAAAAGTGTTTCACAAATATGGACTAAGTAGATTGAATATAAATGTTACATTGTCAATTTATTTTTAAAAAGCCAATATATTATCTGCCTACATTTTTAATTTGCCAGGCAGCATCTAAAAAAAGCATTGAGTCTAAAGATACTCCATTTTTGTCGGCCTTTAATTTAATATCTTCTAACCATTTCTTATCTGTTCGTATATATTCAATCAAACTATTCACTTTTCTCATGAATTCAGGATTGCGAACTGAGTATTCATATTCTTTCGAAAATGTTTCATATGCTCTGTCAATAAATCCCCAACCAAATTTTGACAGATTTGCTTCTGTTGCCATAATTATTATAACATCTCTTTTCCTGATCTCATCTTTTAGGTTAACAGCTGAAGCGATAAGTGGAGATTTATATGAGTCAGGATAAACCTCATAATTATAATACCAGAAATGACTATCCCTAAACGCATTTTCTGAAATTCCTAAGTTAAACATCCCCCAATAATAGCTATCTGATATCACTAAAACTGATGGTTTTGTCTTACCAATGTCATTCTCAAAATATACTTTAGGATATGCCATGTTATAACTTTTCAATCTATGCATAAGGTTCATACCATCACCAATATCATAATCAGATTCTTTTGGCTGCTCAATACTTATCGAATCCCATTTTAAATGTGGAATATGGATATTTCTTAATTTTTCAATATAACTAATAATAGAATCAGCTGCCAGACACATGCTGTAACTGCTCCAGTGAATTCCATACTGAGGATATAAAGGATATTTTGCCGTATGTTTAATTTTTAAAAAGTAATCATTAAAATCAATGGTATTTATTTGGCTTTCATTAAGCAGAGTTTTCAATACCTTATAATTGGTTTGGTCAGATTCTTTCCCTGCATATTTTTCAGGGAAATATTCACTGAAATATGTTCCCTTTCCGGCAGCTAACACAATTAATAAGTCCTTATTTAATTTCTTTAATGTATCCTGTAAAAACTTTAATTTATTTACCATTAATTGAAGGCTGTCATATCCTTTGAAGTCATCGCCATTAAACGCTTTAATATAATTTTTCTCAAACAGATAACCCTCCTTTCCAATTATAACATCCTTAGCTTTTGCTTTATTAAAAAATCTGAATAACATTTCGTTGTTAAGTCTAATGAACGACTCTCGGAAACCAAAATGATTGTTGAGATAGTTTTCAGAAGAATCTGAAAATTCACCGGCAAACCAAGTTGACAATTTGAATACCGGTTTCTTTACTTCTGCAATTGCACCTTTAAGAGGTATAGGGTCGAAAAAGTTTAGTTGCGTCTGAAGTAATGGAAGATATAATAGAACTCCTATTAGTATTAAAAGAAATATTTTAGTTTTTGCTGCCATATCCTTTTAAAATCTGAAATAAATAAACGGATTGAAATCGGATGAAGCAATCATCATTATACAAATAATCATGAGGGATATTGCAAAAATTGATAATACAAAATGCTCCGAAAGGTTATAAACTGTATAATAGAATTTATTGATGATTTTCTGCCCGAATTTAAATGCACCCCAAAATGCGAACAATGCACAAAGAAACATATAAAATGTCCCTTCACTATCAAGTTGAAAATCGCCCATCTTTAAACTAAACATTGTTTTTAAATAGCTGAATGCATGGTGTAGATTATCTGCTCTGAAAAACACCCAACCAATTAATACTATAAAATACGTTTTAACGATGTTAATAAAATTACCGGCTCTTAATACTAAATTGCCAATCTTTGTTCTGTCAAACACCAGAAAACAACCATGAAAAATACCCCATATAGCAAAATTCCATGATGCACCATGCCAAATTCCGGAAGCTAAGAATACAATCCATAAGTTTAAATATCCTCTCCATTTAGAAGTTCTGTTTCCACCTAAAGGGATATACAAATAGTTTTTCATCCAATTGCCGAGTGTGATATGCCATCTTCTCCAAAACTCTGTTATATTCTTTGAAATATAAGGACTGTTAAAATTTTCCGGCAACTTAAATCCTATCATTTTTGCTATTCCTATTGCCATGTCTGAATAACCGGAAAAATCAAAATAGATTTGAAATGAATAAGCTACAATTCCGGTCCATGCACTTAATGAACTTAATTCGGCAGAATCTGTTTTAAAAATTTCATCTGCAATGACTCCAATATTATTTGCTAAAATCACTTTCTTAGCTAACCCAATTACAAACTGATAAAAACCGGCAAGTATATTATCAATGGTTTCATTTTGCGAACGGTCTTCAATCTGATCGGCAATTTCGTGATAGCGAACTATGGGACCTGCAATTAATTTAGGGAATAAAATGATATAAAGCTGATAATTCCAGAATTTATCAAGTGGTTTATGCAATTTTCTGTAAACATCTACTACATAAGTGATGGTCTCAAAAGTGTAAAATGAAATCCCAATTGGTAATATGATTTTTACTATTCTTATGCTTGAAAAATGGAAGGCCTGCAATACATAATCAACATTCTCAATAAAGAAATTATAATATTTAAAATAAAACAACAACCCGAAATTCATGCATACGGAGAATGTTAGAATCAACTTTCTCTTTAATTCGTTTTCTGTATGATACATCCATTTTACAAGATGAAAATCAATGAATGTAGTTCCTAATATTACAAAAATAAATTTTGGTGCGCCCCAGCTATAGAAAAAAAACACTTGCTATTAAGATTACAACATTTTTTAATTCCGGCTTGACAATATAATAGAATAGAATAAAAATGGGTAAAAAATATAGTAGAAAAATTATGCTGCTGAAAACCATTTTTAATTGTTAGTTTTTTTATGAGAAGTAATTCATGGGTATAATGGCCTAATAATTTGTACAAATAGCTTTTATAAATGCGATTAATAAATTGAAAGACTTATTGATGTTTAAACAATACAATATTTTCGTCTTCTTTAACCTTGACCCACTCCTTAGAACTATTAAGTTCATTCAGTTTATCTTCAAACTCCTTCTCATTCATTGGGTATATATTTCCTGATTTCAGAATAACAATATACTCTGCATTATTTATCACCGGAAACTGATAAATATAATCTCTGAATGCCAGATGCGGAACTAATCCATTTGTTGCAGAAACAGGTGCATTTTTGGGAATTTCCTTTAATACTGCCTGAACTTTTTTTACATTATAGGGAGTTACATAATGGTCTTTATTGTAGAACTGAATTCGTTCAGCACTATACCATTTGGACACTCTGTGATCCAAAGATGAAATAGTTGCGCCTATAGTTATCAAACATGGAATCAGATAAACCAGAAAAATTCTCTTTTTATTCCACTCATTTAAAACAGTAAAGAGCGAGAGCGTCAAAATAGGAACCAACTCAATAGAATACTGATAATTTAATCCCCATTTGCCTATGTCATCATTAAACAACTTCTGCGCATAAATTGGAAGTATCATAGGAATGTACTGAGGCTTATAAAACAGTGCATATCCTCCCGACAGGAGTACAAAAAAGTGAAGTTCAGACTTTATATTATTCGCTTCATTCCAACCCGTGTTGTTTTCAAAAAACAAACTGAATACATATTGTGGCCTAGTTATAATTGTTTTGATAGCTTCTCTGAAATTTTCACCTAATGCTTTATAATGAAAATGCAGATACTCTCTGCCATCATTGGCCATGGAGGGAATCAGCACTTTAACAACTAAAACAAAATAACATAGTGCAAAAATTCCGAGATAAAGCGATTTTTTCCTTTGATCCGGTGATTTATAATTCAGTAAAAATAGTGTCACGGCAATAAATATTGCCCATAACGCCATATTCTCTTTACTGATGCAAATGAGTAAGAACAACAGAATCGAGTATTTCCAATGGCGGTTTTCAAATGCATAAAACAACCAAGGGACTAACATGGCGGCAATGACATTATCATGGTAATCGAAGCCAAGAGCAGAATATATTCCCCATACCGAATAGAAATGTATTGCTGCGATAACCGACAAATTAAAGTCAGAAGTTTTCTTATGGAAGTATTTATAAATTCCTATACCGCCAGAAAGTATTGCTGCAATTTGAAACAGTAACATGGTATAAGAACCAAAAATCCAATAGAATGGTGAAACAAGTATGGGTAATAAACTGAAATGATCTGACAGTACGTTATCAAACTGAGGTTGCATAAGCATACAGTCATTCCACCTGAAATGTGCATAATCGTAAATTGCATTGTTGTTGATGCCTAAATCCCATGCATAAGTTCTGAAATTGTAATGATTGACGAGCGAAATAGAAGAATATACTAAACCGAAACAAGCAACAATAATTGCCAGTATCAGATTCTTCCTTCGTTTATTATTGATCATTTCTTAAAAATCAGAAACCAAGTGGCGACAAGGTGAGATTTCCCAAGTCAGCTTTTTTTGTATTCTTTGACTGATCAGTTACAACCTGAGTCATATTCACATCTCCACGAACCATTGAATATTCAGTTGCAGAAGCTTTCCAGTGATAAAACGGATACTGAGAAAACAACTCAAAACTTCCATCCTGTTTAGAAACTGTATGATATAATTGTGTCCAATCTTCACTCCATGCTAAAATTATTCCTCCTTCAATTGGAGTTCCTTTCGCATCTGTCAGTTTTCCTGTGAGCTTAAAATAGGTGTTTCGGGAATAATTATAGTAATTATCCGGTTGCACACATTCGCCTTTTGTCTTTGGAATCTCAAATGATTTAATCACATCGTTCATAGGTTTGGCTGTGCCGTGCACAACACTTCCATCCTTAAGTTTTGTAATTCCATCCCTGCTTACCACACCCAAAAAGTCCTGATGAAAGTCAAACCATTTTACATCTCTGAACTGCCACCATGAATAACCAATACCTCCGCAGTTGAAAGTCTGATATAATGTTTTATCCGCAAAATTCTTCTGAACATCATAACTTATAGAATCATTGTCTGCAGGCACTCCTGTTTCACCAATCATCCATGGAACTTTTACATGTTTTCCATACCAAAATATTTCGCTCATCACCTGATTCGGCTCATATTCATATGGATGAAATGAAAGAAAATCAACACTCATAATATTAGGATCCCACTCAATTACTTCCCTCACACCTGTCATACCTATAGTTGAAAGCTGATTTGGTGCATTGTCGTTCTTTATCTTTTGCCATCTTTTCACTAATTCATAAATATCTTTCTTTTCCCTTTCAAGTGTATCAAAATATAATGGTTCGTTAAAAATATCATAAGCCATCAGTGTAGTTGTAGTACTGAAATGTTTGGCCAATTTTGCAAAATGAGTTTCTGTAGTACTATAGTTTGGGTGTAACCTTACCAACAGGATTATTTTTAAACCTGCCTGTTCAGCTAATTTAAAAACTGTTGCAAGAGCAGAATAATATTCCTGATAAGTTGATTCATTTAATTCATAAGTACTTTGATTGTTATTTTCATTACAGCAGGCTGATACAGCTAATTTGCCATTACTGTAATCTTCGATAACCTCTTCGCCTATACCAACAATTCTCATGGAATTGTAACCTAATTCTTTAATCCACATAAAATCCTTCAGCAAATCATTCTTACATGAGTCCGGATTCCGGCTTATAAAATTTATGTCAGGATAATATCCGTTATAAGGGGCAGGGTAAAATTTTCCACCTGAATGTAACATACTCACTTTATAGTTAATAGTCAATGGAAAAAATTCCTTATCGTCTAAACTGAAATGACCATTCTTAATGGAGACAAAATGAGATGGTGCTGCTGTTTTTTTTTTCTTCTTTGTATGAAGAGCAAAACAGTATGCAAATAATAACTGTTACAGGCAGAAGTAAATATTTTTTTATCATAAGGTATTTTTTAATCTTCACAAACCATATCCTGTTTTTTGTTCATTGTATCTCTCAACAAATCTATACATTTTCTTCCGTTTTATTTTTCCGGATTTGAGTTCTGTAAATTCATTATACAATGCTTCATTATCGGAAATAGCTGCTGCAACATTTTCAGGTGTGAGTTCCATGATTTGGCCTGTTGCTAAAATAAACAAGTTAATGGTCATACTTGCATTGGCTTCGGTTACCACAGGTGCCAGTCCTGCTCTGATGGTGGGATAACTTTCTTTGAAAATAGAAACCGGGCCAATGGCAGAAAACCGGTGAAAACGATCGTTTAGAAAAATATAAGGGGTTCCGTTTTCTACATAACCCCACAAACTGTCGCGCTCCATTTTGCGTTTCACACCCCGGTTGTCGAAGTAAAACAGGTTTTGAGTAGCAGCCCATTGACCAATACTGAAACCGGAATTATCATTGTCTGATTTTGCCAACTGATCTCTTCCAACTGATGGTTTGTGATGCTGCAAATCTGCCAGCGTGAAATATACTCCGTCAGCAAAAAAAGATTCAACAGGCGTTACGTTATCTGCAGGAGCACTTTGAATATCCTGAGCCTCAGAAAAAAACGGCATGCACAGCAACACGGATGTCATGGCATAAAAAAATATTTTCATCAACCTTAATTATTTTAATCTTATGCAAAGAAAGTAAAATACTTTTTTGCTGATTGCTTCACTATACCATAAAACAGCAGTTTTTTATTGACAATTTACTGAACACTATGAGCCTGAATCCTGAGCTTCCATTACTCTGAACTGAATGTTGTACAGATGGGAATAAACGCCTTTCAGTGCAAGTAAGGTTTGATGGTTGCCTTCTTCAATTATTTTTCCACGTTCCATAACCATAATGCGTGAAGCATTTTTGATGGTGGACAACCTGTGGGCAATAATCAGCGATGTGCGCCCCTGAGTAACCATTTCAGTGGCTTTTACAAGCAAATGTTCAAGCTCTGAATCAACGCTGCTGGTTGCTTCATCCAGAATAATTAACTGAGGTTTATGTGCAAGCACTCTTGCAAAAGATATGAGTTGTCGCTGTCCGGTACTCAGCAATCCTCCTCTTTCACCGGGATTATAGTCAAGTCCTTCGGGAAGCTGACTGATAAATTCCCATGCACCGGTTTTTTCGAGAATTAATTGTACTTCTGACTCGGTAATGGAAGAATCGTACAAAGCAACATTCTGATAAATACTGTCGGAAAACAAAAACACATCCTGAAGCACAATTCCAATAACCTTTCGCAACGACTGAAGATCATACTCCCGAATATCAACATCATCAATAAGAATGCTTCCTTTCTGTATTTCATAAAGCCTGTTGATCAGGTTGATGATGGTGGTTTTGCCTGCTCCGGTGTGACCAACAATTGCTACTGACTGCCCTGCAGGAATTACGAAGGATAAATCACGAAGTATCCATTCGTTTTCTTTGTAAGCAAACCACACATTTCTGAATTCAATCTTGCCTTTGATGTTTTCAGCAACAAGCTTACCTTCATTCACTTCGCTGTGGGTTTCGTCATAGAGTTTAAAAATGCGTTCGGAGCTTACCATGCCCATCTGCAGTGTATTAAATTTATCTGCTAACTGGCGTATAGGCCGGAACAACTGGTTGATGTATTGTATAAATGCCACCAGTATTCCAAAGGAAGCAAGACCTTTGATGGCGCTTCCGCCACCATACCACACAATAAGTCCGATGGAAGTGGCTGAAAGAATTTCGACAACAGGGAAAAACAAACTGTAAAACCAAATGGAGCGTATGTTGGCATCGCGGTGTGATGCATTTATTTTTTCGAACTTATGCATCTCCTGCTCTTCGCGGTTAAAAATCTGAACAATGCGCATGGCAGTAAGATGCTCCTGTATAAACTCATTCAGTCGTGCTACCTGTGTGCGGACATCATTAAAAGTTACACGAATATTCTTCTGGAAAACACGTGTTGCAATCATCAGCACGGGCAGCGTTACCAGACTGATGCATGCCAGTTTGAAATCAATATAAAACATGATAACGATGATGACCACTACCTGCAGCAAATCGCTGATGATAAGAATAATGCCATCTGAAAAAATATCGGCAATGGTTTCCATATCGCTTACCAGACGGGTAATTGTAATTCCTACAGGAGTTTTATCAAAATATGAAGATGAAAATCTTACTATTCTTTCAAATAATGTTTTTCGCATGGAATAAATCACCTCCTGCCCCAGCCTGTTGGTGAGTGTTGTATAAATGTATTGCAGAATACCTTGCGACAGCAACACTGCCGACATGATTAAAGTAATCCTCAGCAATCCCTGCATGTCGTCCTTTGCAATATAATCGTCAAGCGCAATTTGTGTAAGCCATGGCATAACGGGCGCAAGTGCTGCAAGCGCTAATGTGATGATGATGGTGAGAATGAAAAACAACTTAAACGGCATGACAAATACCATCACCCGCTTGAGTAGTTTCCAGTTAAATGCAGATCCGCTTGACGACAAAATGTTAGGATATATAATGATTCAGCAGTTTGCAAATTTGCCTCTATATGTTGTCAATTCAAAATAATGCAGGAAATTGTTATGAATTTTTATACCTGCCAAAGCATCATGCCGTTGGTATTTGTTACTTTTGCACACTCATGAATCCCGTATTAAAAGTTGCTTTTCACACATTGGGCTGCAAATTAAACTTTGCAGAGACTTCAACCATTGCCCGTGAACTGATGGACAATGGCTGCCAGCGTGTTGACTATAATGACTTTGCTGATGTGTATGTGATTAACACATGCTCAGTGACTGAAAGTGCCGACCGCGAATGTCAGACCTGGGTTAACCGCGCTTTGCAGTCGAACCCTGAAGCTCATGTGGTGGTGATAGGTTGCTATGCACAGCTGAAACCCGAAAAAATTGCATCCATTCCGGGAGTGAGTCTGGTGCTCGGAGCTACTGAAAAATTTAATGTAGCCAACTACATACATCATCTGAAAGAAAAAACTGATGCACAGATTTTTTCATGCGATATTGCTACGCATCACACCTTTGTAAGCAGCTATTCTTCCGGTGACCGCACGAGAGTGTTTCTGAAAGTTCAGGACGGATGTGATTACACCTGTACCTACTGCACCATACCATTGGCGCGTGGCAAAAGTCGTAGCGACAATATTGAACATGTACTGCAGCAAACAGAAGCTATTGCTGCACGTGGTGCAAAAGAAATTGTACTTACCGGAGTAAACCTTGGCGATTTTGGAAAACAGGATTCAGAAGGCAGGCATCAGTATGATTTTTTTGATCTGGTGCGTGCACTCGATGAACAACCTTTGCAAATGCGATATCGCATTTCATCCATAGAACCCAATTTGCTGAAAGATGAAATTATCGAATGGGTTAGCCGCTCTCAGAAATTTATGCCTCACTTTCACATTCCATTGCAGAGTGGTTCTGATACGGTACTCAAACTGATGCGCAGACGTTATCTTACTGTTCTTTACACTTCCCGCATCAACAAAATAAAAGAGCTGATGCCTCATGCCTGTATAGGAGTTGATGTGATTACTGGTTTTCCGGGCGAAACGGAAGAAGAATTTCTAAAGACATACAATTTCCTTCAGGAGGCTGACATATCGTATTTGCATGTGTTCACCTATTCTGAAAGAGCCAATACTTTGGCAGCAGACATGCAGGGGAAAGTGCCATTGAAAGAACGCAAAAAACGCACTCAGATGCTGCGTATTTTGTCTGAAAAGAAACTACGCTTTTTTTACTCACAGCAGGAAAATAAAATCATGAATGTGTTGTTTGAAAGCGATAACAAAAATGGTTGGATGCATGGTTTCACTGAGAATTATGTAAAAGTAAAAACACCATTCAACCCTGAGTTGATTAATACCCTGGAGCCATGCAGACTTATTGCCCCCGACAGATATAATGAGATGTCCTGTGAAATTTTATCACTACAAACTGCTTAACTGCTTTTCATACTGATGTATCCTACCCTCTCCGATTTATTGAACGACCTTTTCGGAATAAACCTGCCTTTGCCTATTCAAACTTTTGGGCTGATGATGGCATTGTCGTTTTTTCTGGCTGCTTACACACTCACTCTTGAGTTGAAACGTAAAGAGAAAAACGGATTATTAAAATCTTTTACTTACAGCTATGTCAAAGGTAAACCTGCGACCACCGGTGAATTAATTGTTGCAGGGATTGTAGGTTTTATTATCGGGTTTAAACTTCTGGAAGCAATATTGAATTATAACGATTTGGTAAATAATCCGCAGGAGTTTTTATTGTCTTCAAGAGGAAATATTTGGGGTGGATTGCTCGCAGCAGCTTATTCTGCATGGAGCAAATACAATGAGAAGAAAAAACAACAGTTAGCTGTGCCGCAAACCATCACCGAAACAGGATATCCGCATCAGTTTGTGATGAACATAACAATGGCTGCAGCACTTGCGGGACTAATAGGTGCTAAAATTTTTCACAACCTCGAAAACATAGATGATTTCATGCGCGACCCTGTGGATGCTCTTATTTCATTCAGCGGACTTACATTTTTCGGAGGGCTTATCTGCGGAGCAGCTGCAGTGCTGTGGTATAGCGGCAAAAAATTAAAAGTGCCTGCATGGGTTATCTGCGATGCCACTGCTCCCGGGTTGATGTTATCGTATGGTACCGGACGTTTGGGTTGTCATCTGGCAGGCGATGGCGACTGGGGAATTGTAAATACAGCAGCCAAACCATCATGGTTTCCATTTCCTGACTGGATGTGGAGTTACAATTATCCTCATAATGTCATCAACGAAGGTGTTCCTATTGATGGTTGCACCGGCAATCATTGTTTTCAGTTGATACCTCCCGTATTCCCTACTCCACTTTATGAAGCAGCTGCGTGTATCATTTTGTTTTTTGTACTGTGGCAGTTGCGCAAAAAGATTCATATTCCGGGAATGTTGTTTGGCGTTTATCTGTTGTTTACAGGAGTGGAACGATTACTCATTGAACAAATACGGGTAAATACCAAGTATCATATTTTTGGTCATGGAATCACGCAAGCTGAACTCATTTCATCCTTTTTAATAGTCATTTCCATTGCTCTTATTTTTTATCTGAAAAGAAGAAAAACTGTTACCGCACGTTGACGGTATCATGTTTTTGATTAACTTGCCCATTCTTTTCAGCAAAACCGAATGTCTGTTTCAAGACTTATTACTTTTATTGCTGTATTCATCAGCCTCAGCAGTAATGCGCAAACCCGCATACGTGTGCCTGTGCTTGATTACAGCTCTATGGATGAGTTTGCATTAAAACTTTCAGCACAAAATATTGACAATGCCGATACGCTTGCTTCACGCATTATGCACGAGTACGACAAGCCACACTTCCGTTTAAGAGTTGCTTTCAGATGGATTGCAGAAAACATACAGTATGATGTTCGCTCCAAAAAGCCTGCTGCCTCAGCACAGGAAGTTTTCAGATTGCGAAAGGCAAATGCCGAAGGATTTTGTAATCTGTTGAATGTACTCTGCGCTAAAATGAAAATACAATCTGAAACAGTGCCCGGATTTTTACGCAAAGGATTACTGCCCGGAAAATCACTGAAGAAAATGAATCATTGCTGGAATACAGTTAAGTTATACAACAAGTGGTATTTGCTGGATGTGACACTTGCCAGCGGATTTACCGAAAAGAAAGGTCGTGTATTCACCAAACGGTTCAACGATATGTATTATGCACTGCATCCGCGGCAGATTATTCTCACACATCTTCCTATGAACAGCAGCCGTCAGTATCTTGACACCATTGTTGACCGAAAAACATTTTTTTAATTTCCCTGAAGTGTATGATGCATTTTTCGAAAACGGACTCTATGCACTTACTCCCGCTGATGGAATTGTAGAACTGAATAATGGTCAGCTCAAGAAATTTTATTTCAAAACAATGGACAGCCTTCTTGTAGGAAAAATAGAAATCACCGAAGGAAAAAAGTCTGAGCGGATTCCCGTTACCTTCAGACAAAGCGACAATGTGATTCAGTTTGACTATCTCAACAGTTCAAAAAAGAAAAAATCAATTAACATTTTTTTAGATGGGTCGCTGATAGCAACTTATCTGATTGTTCCCGAAAAGAAAAAACGCTGAGGCATCAGCTTTTCAGCATCACCAGCAATTTGGCAAGGCTGTCTTTCAGATTTCTTCTGTCAATTATTTTATCGAGAAAACCATGCTCGAGTACAAACTCTGCCGTCTGAAATCCTTTTGGTAAATCTTTTCCTATGGTTTCTTTCACCACGCGTGGTCCGGCAAAGCCTATCAAAGCACCGGGTTCAGCAATGTTTAAATCGCCAAGCATGGCAAACGATGCCGTAACACCTCCTGTGGTTGGATCGGTAAGTAAACTGATGTAAGGAAGTTTTGCTTCCGACATCTGAGTAAGTTTGGCTGAAGTCTTAGCCATTTGCATCAGCGAAAATGCAGCTTCCATCATTCGTGCTCCTCCCGATTTGCTGATGATCATCAACGGAAGTTTATGTTGAAGACAATAGTCAATGGCACGTGCAATTTTTTCGCCCATCACAGAGCCCATACTTCCGCCAATGAATTCAAAATCCATACAGGCAATCACCAAATCATGACCATAAACCTGACCATGAGCAGTGCGTATGGCATCCTTCAGATGTGTTTTAGACATCGTATCACGAAGTCTGTCTTTATATTTTTTGGTGTCCACAAAATCCAGTGGATCGCCTGAAGTAATATTCTCATTAAACTCCTTGAACTGATTGTTATCGAAAAGAATGGCAAAATATTCTTCAGAGCCAATGCGCTCGTGAAATCCGCAGTTGGGGCAAACATACTTGCTTTCCTCATGGTCAGACGATGCCACAATGGATTTACATGACGGGCATTTATACCACAGTCCTTCGGGGGTTTCTTTTTTTTCTTTGGTAGAAGTTGTAATACCTTCTTTTATTCGTTTAAACCACGACATGCTGTTTTATTTTAAAAGAAACTCATACCTGCTTAATCCTTAATTCGGATGGTTGGGTACCGGCAGAATTTCTCAGGCTAAAGTAATTTCTTTTGACAAATAAACATCCTGGATGGCATTCAGCATTTCAACACCTTCTTTGAAAGGTTTTTGAAACGCTTTCCTACCTGAAATAAGGCCCTGACCACCGGCACGTTTGTTAATAACGGCAGTAGTCACTGCTTCGGCCATGTCGGTAGCACCTTTGGATTCACCACCGGAATTAATCAGTCCCATGCGACCGTTGTAGCAGTTAAGTACCTGATAACGACAAAGGTCAATCGGGTGATCTGAAGTGAGTTTTGCATACACATCCTTATGTGTTTTGCCAAAATTGATAGCTGTATAACCACCATTGTTGGTTGGAAGTTTTTGTTTGATGATATCAGCCTGAATAGTTACACCAAGATGATTTGCCTGAGCGGTAAGATCAGCGGCAGTATGATAATCCACACCATCTTTCTTGAATCCGCTGTTGCGCAGATAACACCAAAGTATGGTTGCCATTCCCAGCTCATGAGCACGCTCAAAAGCCTGAGCCACTTCCACAATCTGACGTGACGACTCTTCGCTGCCGAAATAAATGGTGGCACCAACGGCTGCTGCTCCCATATTCCATGCTTCGTCAACCGAGCCAAACATGATCTGATCGAATTTATTCGGATAAGTAAGAAACTCGTTGTGATTGATTTTTACAATGAAAGGAATTTTATGTGCATATTTTCGAGATACAGATGCCAGCACACCATAGGTAGAAGCCACTGCATTGCAACCTCCTTCAATGGCAAGTTTTACAATATTTTCAGGATCGAAAAACATTGGATTGGGAGCAAAAGACGCACCTGCAGAATGTTCGATGCCCTGGTCAACAGGCAGAATAGACATATACCCTGTTCCGGCAAGGCGACCATGATTGTATAATGACTGAATACTTCTCACCGTTTGATTATTGCGGTTGGAAGGAATAAAAATGCGGTCAACAAAATCGGCACCCGGCTGATGAAGTGAATCCTTGGGTACTGTTTTGCATACATGGTTCAACAGTGAATCGGCATCTTTGCCTAAGAGTTCTGTTATTTTCTTGAGCATAAATTAAATTATTTCGCTTTTTTAGTTAATGACTGCAAAACTACATTTTTTCCCGATTGTATCAGACCTTAAAATGTAACTCTCTTTAAGCCATAGTTTAATACTTTTATGCCGGATTTTTTTAGATAACAGAAATGAAAATAGTAATACCTGTTGCCGGAATTGGCACCAAACTGCGCCCGCATACACACACACAACCCAAGACACTGGTACCTGTAGCCGGAAGACCTATACTTGCTCATATCATTGATTACTTTGTAGAGTCGGGCTATGATGAGTTTGTTTTTATCATAGGCTATATGGGCGAAAAAATTGAAGAGTTTGTAAACACCAAATACCCTTCGCTGAAAACTGCTTTTGTAGTTCAGGAGCCCCGCGAAGGAACAGGCCACTCTGTGTGGTGTGCACGCAACAGTGTGCATGCTGATGATGAGATGCTGATAATACTTGGTGATACGATTATTGATTTTGACATTAAAGTTTTTCAGGGAGCTAAAAATAATTTGCTTGGAGTAAAAAAAGTGGAAGACCCGCGCAACTTTGGTGTGGTAGAACTGGATGAGGATGGCTTTGTAGAAAAATTATATGAGAAACCTGTGATTCCAAAATCCAATCTTGCTCTGGTGGGAATTTATTATATCAAACATGCCGGAAGTTTATTCGATGAATTGCAGGTGCTTATTGACAATCAGATTAAGACTCTTGGTGAATATCATCTTACCGATGGCATCATGCGTATGATTGAACAGGGTGCCAAAACAGGCGTTTTTCAGGTGGGCAACTGGTTCGACTGCGGAGGCAAGGACAGCCTGCTCGAAACCAATGCCACACTGCTCAGCCGCATGGAAGAAGCGCATCCTACCACACAAAAATTTCCGAATACCATCATCATTCCTCCGGTAAGCATAGCCTACAATTGTGATATTGCAGACTCCATCATCGGGCCCGATGTTTCCATTGGCGAACATACCATTGTGCGAAGTTCTGTCATTAAGGATTCTATCATTGGCTCCTACTCACAACTCGAAACGGCAGTGTTGCATCATTCCGTTATCGGAAGCGATGCCTATCTTAAAGGATTAAGCCAAAGCCTCAATATTGGCGACAGTACTGAGATTGATTTTAGTTGATGCAGCATAATATTAAGTAGAGAATTAAATAACTCTTAATCCTTCAACATCTTTCCAGTCCACACATTTCCATTGGTCAGGTATGCTCTCACAAAATAAAATCCACTTGGCAGTGTAATGTTTTGAATTTTGACAAACTTGTCATTCACTGTTTCAGTTGTTACTGCCTGCCCCTGCAAATTGATGATTTCAACTTTGCTTATGGTTTCATCCGATGTCAGATTGAATTCTGAACTTATCGGATTAGGAAATATCTGAATTGCCGGACTCTTCTCATTCATTTCATTCAGGCCTGTGCTGCAATTGAGGTCGTTAATATATTGCCATATCACATCGTTCATCAAATAAGGAACAGGAAGACTGTCAGGCGCTTCTCCCATTCTTACCCAAACCATATTCTCACTTGGAATTACATTTAAAAACTGACCATCTTTTCCTAAAGCAGCAATCATGTCGGCAGGTGCATGTGGATTTAAGTATCCGGGAAACACAAACTGAGTACCCGGCAACATATAAGATGCCTTGCCATTGAGCCACCATAAATATCCGTATGACTTGTTGAGCATTTGCGAAGTGTTCGTCATCTGGTTGAAATATGCAGTATCTGTCATAATCTGGTTGCCATTCCAGTTGCCATTGTTCAGAATCAAAAGACCAAAACGCGCCATGCTGCGTGCATTGCTGAAATAAACGTTGTCGTATCCAATCGGTATAAATGCTCCCGTCATTCCGGTAGGGTTTTTCAGTTTCTGAGTAGCATAGGCATTCATGGTCATTCCGGTAGAATAGAAAATCACACTATCCAGCAAAGTGTAAGGTGCATTGTGATATGCCCATCGTGTGCCTGCATCTGCTAAATATACCAGACATGAATCGTAAGTGCAATGGTTATCCGGTACACCATCATCCAGTCCGCTGGTCATGGTGAGTTGATTTCTGATTGTAATTTTTTCTTCCTGAGCGGGTGTGCAACTTGTCCATCCTTGACCAAGATATTGAGAAGAAGTATCTGTAATTGACAAATGGCCCTCCTGTTGAGCCATACCCACTAAGAATGAAGTAAGCGTTTTTCCTGCCGATGCCCATTGCCAAACTGAATTTTGTGTTTGTGTGCCGAAATATTTTTCAAGAACAATTTTTCCATCCTTTAATAAGATGAAAGCTTTTGTATTATTCGTATCAAGATAGGTATAGAGGCTGTCAATCTTATCCTGACACCAGTTTAATGTTGTTGGAGAAATAGTATCCCATGCACTTCCGGTTAACGGAGGAAAATAAAGCGATTGCGCATGTATTCCTTTTGCCATAAATAATGATATGGTGATGGCGAAAATTTTTTTACAACTATGCATAATGTAATTCTGTCTGATTTTAAAAATGCTTTTGCTGTTCAAAAAGAAAAGCTGTTGAAATTAATCATATCATGTTGGACGATTAATTTGTAAATAAGTTTAAACACTTTTAATAAAAAACCAAACATTCATCAATTGTCCTGTTTTTTTTAAACAGAAGCTATCAATATTAAGATAAAAATAAATATTCCGTAACAGATATTATATTACGATTTCAGTTGAGATATTCAGGAAAGTTTAAACATCATTCTTTGTTTCTCTTTCATTCTGATGATCATTCCTTCTGTCTCCAAATCTAACTTCACACCTTCCATATACCATTCAACAGAACCTGTAAATTCTTTCTTGTTCTTCTGAAGATATGACTTCACACGCAAAAACATTTCTTTATGCGAAATGGGTGCGCTGTTACTTAGACTATGAATGATAGCTTCTTTTATCAACTTATATTTTGATAAATCAATAGACGATAATTTCTTACCTTCCGGATGTTTTAATTGATATCTCTCTGTCATAACTTTTTTTTCAAAAAAACTAACTGCTAATATTGTTCAACCCATGGTGATTAACTGACTTGATTAAATCCCTGAATATTAAATAATCATCAGCCAAAAATAAAAGAAAATTTTAAAATCAATCGGATATTACTTTCGGGAATAATAACTGAAAAGGAAATTTAAAATTAAATGAAAACTCATTGCTTAACTCGTTTTTCGATAATTCCAAATGGCAAGTCCATTCAGCAATAATGCAAAACCTGTCATAATTGTAAAATGATAAACCAAATCTGAAAATCCACTTCCTTTGAGAATGATCATTCGTACAACATCAATAAAATAAGTGACGGGATTGATTTTGGCTATCACATAAGCCCATTGAGGCATACCGTCAAGCGGTGTGAACAATCCGCTCATCAGCATAAATATCATAATAAAAAAATATGCTACCGACATAGCCTGCTGCTGCGTTTCTGCAAATGTTGAAATGAGTAGTCCCAAGCCTAATAACGCTATCAGATATATTGCCAGATAACCATACAAAAGCAGTACACTTCCCACCGGAACAATACCATAAACCAGGCGAGCTACAATGAATAAACCTATTGTAAATACCATCATGCCAATAACCCAAAACGGAATCAGCTTGCCTAACACGAACTGATACTTTTTTATAGGTGTTACATTGATTTGCTCAATAGTTCCTGCTTCTTTTTCTTTAACAATATTTAAAGCACACATGTAGGAACCAACCATAGTGACCAACACAACCAAAATTCCCGGAACCATAAAATAATTGTAGTTCATAAATGGATTGAACCAGTTTGAAGATACCACCTGTATGGTTGGCGCATCTTTGAACCTTCCGGGTTGAATCCATTGCAAGCGGATATCGTTGTTGTAATCAGAGATTATCTGAGAAAGATAATTACCTCCTAAACCTGCCTTAACGCCATTGATGGCATTGACTGCAATAAACAATTTTTGTTGATTTTCACGTATTAAATTTCTTTCAAAGCCGGTGGGTATTTCCAATATTAAATCAGCCTGACCATTTTCTATTTGTTTGAATCCCTCTTTAAATGTAGGAGCATAACCTGCAAGTTTAAAATATCCTGAAGAAGTAATCTTTGAAATCAAATGCCGGGAGTAAGAAGAATGGTCCTGATCTACTATTGAAATGTTGATATTCTTCACTTCATAATCTGCCGCCAATGGCAGGATAAGCAACTGCACAAATGGCACAACAAAAATCAGAGGCAACAAACCTTTGTTTCGAAAAATCTGTTTGAACTCCTTTTGCAATAAAAATTTCAGTACTCGCATTTGTTTGTATTGTGATTAATCATCAACTAACTGTATTTATTACTCAAGCCGGACTTTAAATTTTTTAAAACTAATAACCAAAATAACAGCGGCCATTACAGTAAGAATCAAAGTTTCTTTCCATACCGATGCAAATCCAAGTCCTTTTATCATTATTGATTTTACAATGATATAATACCATTTGGCGGGAATGATGTTACTGATTAACTGCAAAGCAACAGGCATATTTTCAATGGGGAACATGAATCCGGTAAACAACATCGTTGGCACCAACATTCCCATCATGGATATCAGCATGGCTGACTGTTGAGATTCAACCGAATTTGAAATCAATAATCCTAAGGCAAGAGCTGTAATGATAAACAGGATACTTTCAACAAACAACAATACGATGTTGCCGTTTACAGGCATATCCAGCAATGTAACGCTCATTAAAATGATAACGGCTAAGTTTATGACTGAAAGCAATAAATATGGAATGGCTTTGGCTATAATAACCAGTACGGGATTGATGGGCGAAACCAGTAACACTTCCATCGTTCCTCTCTCCTTTTCCCTGACGATGGAAACAGATGTCATCAAAACACAAACAAGCATCAGCACCAGTGCCATCACTCCGGGAACAAAATTTGTTGCGCCTTTCAGTTGAGGGTTATAAAGCATCCGCACTTCCGGAATAATTTGCATCGGAGCTGAATAATTGCTGCTTAATTCTTGCTGATAACTTCTTATGACATTGGTAGCATAGCCGGTTAATGTATTAGCAGCATTGGGGTCTGAAGCATCAGCAATAATCTGCACCTGTGCTTTATTGAGATGTAACAAATCACGGTTGAAATTTTCAGGAAAGACAATAACAAGTTTAATATCTCCTGATTTAAAAGATTTTTCAATCTGAAAATGATCCGACACCACTCTTTGTACTTCAAAACTTTTACTAGCTTCCAGTTTGTTGATGATTTGCTGAGTGGTAACATCATTAGAATAATCACATATTACAATCTTCGCATTCTTAATCTCATTGGTCAGAGCAAAGCCAAACAACAAAATCTGAACAATGGGCATACCGAATAACATCATCAAAGATTTCCTGTCACGAAAAACATGATAAAACTCTTTTTTAACGAATGTGATAAACTGCTTCATTCCTTTAATTGATAATCAAAATCTTTACCCGATTATTATGTAGTCATTTATTTAATGTATTAACCATTTTGTTGATTTAATTGACAAATGAAATAACTTTCAATTTTCAATTCTCCACTATTCATTCCTCTTAGCTCCTCTTGCCAGTTCATAAAAAACTTCGTCCATTGAACTTACAGCATATTTCTGCTTTAAGTCAGCCGGTGTGTCCAGTGCTTTTATTTCACCATCAACCATCATCGAAATTCTGTTGCAGTATTCAGCTTCATCCATATAGTGTGTTGTTACAAAAATGGTAATGCCTTTGTCAGCTGCCTGATAAATTAAATCCCAAAACTGTCGTCTGGTTATCGGATCAACACCTCCTGTAGGTTCGTCTAAGAAGACAATCCGGGGTTCGTGTAACACCGCTACAGAAAATGCTAATTTCTGTTTCCATCCCAATGGCAATGAATTTACCAATTTATTCGCTTCCTTTTGCAATCCTAAAGTCTCTATTAACTCATTACTTTTTGTTTTCAGTTGTTGGTCAGACAATCCATATATACCTCCGAAGAATTGAATATTTTCCACGATAGTCAAGTCTTCATACAGTGAAAATTTCTGGCTCATATATCCGATGTGTCTTTTTATCTGCTCCGTCTGCCTATAAATATCAAACCCTGCAATGGTAGCATTACCTGATGATGGTTTAGAAAGTCCACATAACATTTTCATTGCAGTAGTTTTTCCTGCTCCGTTTGCACCCAGAAAACCAAATATTTCACCGGAATATACTTCAAATGTAATTTGATTTGTTGCAATGAAATCGCCAAAACGTTTGGTCAATTTATCCGTTTTTATAACTACTTCCCTTTCAACTGACAATTGTGATCCGGCATTTGACAAAGATTTATTATTATCCTTATTTAATTCCATCTTCTCTTTGTAATTGTAATTTATTCTCCATATTCAATTCTCAGCTGCTCATTAAATTCATAAAACAATCTTCAATTGTTGGAATAATTTCCTTTACTTCTAAATCATTCAATCCCTCATTCTGTAACGAAACCAACAAATTGTCAACGGTCAATTGAACATTATCCATTGTAATGTGATGAAAGTCGCCAAACGAATAGCAACTCTTAATTTGTTCATTGCTTCGCAAAACATTTTGTAACCGGCTCATGTTATCTGCTTTCACTGCGTATAATTTATCAGGATAGTTCTTGATGATCTGACCGGGTGTGTCAATCATCATTATACTACCGCTTTGAATCAATGCGATTCGTTCGCAAAGTGTAGCTTCATCCATGTAAGGTGTGGAAACCAAAATAGTGATTCCTTGCTGCTTCAATGTTTTAAGCATTTCCCAAAACTCTTTTCTTGATACCACATCCACTCCGGTGGTAGGTTCATCTAAAAACAAAACATTTGGACGATGTATCAGAGCACAACACAGTGCTAATTTCTGTTTCATTCCACCTGATAATTTTCCTGCTCTTCGTGTTTTGAATGGCTCTAACTGTACGTATATATCTTTTATCAATTCATAATTTTCTGCAATGGTAGTATCAAATACCGTGGCAAAGAAGTTGAGGTTTTCTTCAACCGACAAATCCTGATAAAGTGAAAATTTGCCGGGCATATATCCAACTTTTTTGCGAATTGTTCTATAATCTTTTATTACATCACAACCATCTACGCTGGCTGTACCGCTATCAGGCAAAAGCAATGTGGTAAGTATCCTGAAAATACTCGTTTTCCCGGCACCATCTGCTCCAATCAGTCCAAATAATTCACCTTTGTTCACTGAAAATGAAACATTATTTACTGCCTTGATTTCGCCTTTGTTGTAGGTTTTTACGATATTGTTTAGTTCAACGCTTTTCATAATTGAAATTTGAAAATTAAAAACTGAAAGTACGTTTCATGCTCCACTATCAATTGTTAATTTAACAAAACTTCGCCATACATTCCTATTTTGTAAGTACCATCATTCTTTACTTTTACCTTTATTGCGTAAACCAAATTTGCGCGCTCATCTTTTGTCTGAATGGTTTTCGGAGTAAATTCAGCTTTGTCACTGATCCAAATTATAGTTCCCTCTGTTTTTAAGTAGCCCCCTTTGCCATCATCTGTGAGGACTTTCACTTTTTGATTCAACTTAACTTCCGGCAATTGATTACCTGTGATGTAAGCACGCAATGTGATAAAAGTCAAATCGGCAATTTTATAAAGTGGTTTACCAGCTGATGTCATTTCGTTCATCTCAGCATATTTTGAAAGCACCGTTCCATTTATCGGATTGATGATACTGCATTTTGCAAGTTGATCATTCAGCTGTTCAATCTGCATCTGTAACGGAAGTGCATCTTTTTGAATAGTTGTACTCGAAATGTTCAGGGTTGATTTTTGCGCATCTATCTGTCTTTTCAGTATTTCCACCTGTGCATTTGCATCATCCAGTTGCTTTTGTGTAGCAGCATCGTTCTTTACAAGATTAGCAACACGGTCCCTTTCTTTTTCAGCTGTTTTTAATTGTTGTTTTAATGCTGAGAGCTGAACCGGTATATCAGGAGTTTTTCCTTTAAGAGCAGCAACCTGCGCTTCCAGTTGTTTCTTCTTTAAATACAATTGCGTACTGTCAATATAACCCATATGCTGTCCTGCTTTTAAAAGCTGACCTTCTTCCACATTAAACTCTTTTATCACTCCTGTGGCTTCTGACGAAACAATGGTTTCATCTGCTTCAAAACTTCCGGAAGCATCAAATGAAACTTTATTGCTGTTGCAGGATGATAAAATAATTGCGATTGCAAGTATTTTAAATGGAAAGTTTAGCACTGAGAAGTGAAAATCACCTCTGTTTTTCATTGGTTTTTTATCAGTATTCATTACAATTTCCAAATTATTGTTTAAATTATCTTTCATATTAATTTTCACTTTCAATTCTCAATTCCTGATGTTATTTGTACATTATATTGTGACATTAAAAGCTGTATCTCGTGAAGTATCTGATTTTGTTTTGCCTGGTCTTCATCATTTACTGCTTTGAGGTAATCGTTCGTTGTTGCTGTGCCGTAAGCAAGCTGATTCTGCACTGTTAATTTTACTTTTTCACGCAGAGCAATTATACTTTTATCAGTTTCAATTAATCTTATCATTTTCTGAACTTCGCTGTTTTGTTGTTTTAATGTGAGGTTGGTATTAAACATAAAAGTTTCACGTTGTATGTCAGTGACGTTCCTGTTTAAATCAAGTATTCTTCTATCATTTCTGTAAGTATAAAATCCTGCAATGTTCCAGCTTAACCTTACGCCACCCATATAATAATCAGCAACCTTAGTATTGAGGATATTTAATCCGGGCTTTCCTAATCCTCCCTGAAAAAATAAGCTTACCCTTGGATAGTTTTTGTCAGCGATTAATTTCTTCTGTATTTCATAAGATTTATACTGCAAATCGAATATTTTCAATTCAGGACGATGAATTGAATCCGAAAGCACCAAAGCCTGGGGTGTTTCAAGAACAGTATTTTCATCAACCGGTTTGCCAATAAACAATGCCAGCATATCAGTATATCCTTTTCTGGTTGCATTTAATTCGATGAAATGTTGTTGTGCTTTCAGTAATTCTGCTTGCAGATTATCTGCTGAACTTTTCAATGCAACACCATTGGCTATGGCAACATTCAATTTTTCTATTCCTCTCTGAATGTCAGATTGAATCAGTTGGTTTTGCTTTAGCTGAGCATCAATCAACAATACACCGAAATACAGATTGTTTATTCGATCATTAAGTTTATACAACTCAACTTCTGTCTTCCTGGCTTCTATTTCACTCGTATTATTTAAAGATGTTCTCTGATCTTTAATAGTAAAGAGGTCTGTAACCGACTGCGAAACTTCTCCATATACTCTGAACTGGTCCTTGCTCATAGCCGGAATTTGCAATCCCGGAAGATTTATAGGTATTTCAGTTACATCAGACTGATAGGTTGCCTGACCTGAAATATTAAACTGCGGCAGATATCCTTTTTTTGCATTTGCCACTAAATAGCCATTGGATTTTTCAATCAATGCAAACTGCTTTACTACAGGATAATTTTTCTTAGCCCTCTCCACACATTCTGTCAGGGTTAAACTTTTACTATTCTGTGCTGAAGCCAAATGACAACTCATGAGAATTATACACAGCCATTTGCATTTTTGCATGAAATCAGACATACGTTAAATTATTAATTATTTGCCTTAATCAATTGATCAATTAATATATAGATTTTATCTCACCTTCATCATGGTGTTAATCCAGACCGGGATATACTTCTTCCTTTGCATCATCAATTTTTTTAAATTGATTATCACTCACTCCGCTAATACCCTGCAACATTGGCTTACCTATGAAAGGAAAAACAATCAGACCCAACAGGTTCATCAAAAAGTGTAAAGGATGCGGCTCTGCAATTTTTCCCTCTTCAACAGCTTTCCGATGCTGCTTCAGAAATGCTGAATTCGACACCAACTGTTTTATCGGAAGTTTTTTCAGTAGACCTCCTGAATTGGCTCTCATCTCACTTAGCATAAATAACGGAACGTTTGGGTTCCTGATGATAAAATCTATATACCCTGAGGCTATCAGTTCAACCTTTGTCTGAAGAGTACTTTTATCATCATTCATAATAAAAGCAAGATTTTGCATAAATCCGAATAAAGTCTCAAGCATAATTATTTCAAACAGCTTCTCTTTACTGCGGAAATAGTAATTAAGTAATGCAAGATTGATACCTGCTTCCTCTGCTATATCTCTCGTACGGGTAGCCGCAAAACCTTTCTTTTGAAAAACTTTGCGTGCCGCCTCTTTAATTCTTTCTTCAGTAGTCTGTTCTGCTATCTTACTATTATTCCTGGATGCCATGCTATTTCAAATTAACGGCACAAAAATATTTTAAGCATTTGTATTAAGCAACTTGTTTAATCATTTGTTTAATTCAAATTCATACAAAACTTAAAATTTAGGTAAAATCAATAAATAGCATGGTATGATGGCATGAATAGCTAATTTAACTTTTATAGATTATATTTCAATCCATTTAAGATTACATCTTATACATAATCTTATTTGTGCAACGTAAATATAAATTCCAGCCCACCGTTTGTTCTGTTTTTGGCAGTGATGCTTCCTCTGTGGAATTGTATGGCATTTTTTACAATAGATAATCCAAGACCGCTGCCACCTGTATCTCTTGTTCTGCCTTCCTGTACGCGATAAAAGCGTTCGAACAAACGATTCAGTTGTGACTCGTTGGGTATGCCCATGCCTGTATCATAAAACGAAAAATAGTAAAATTCAGGGTCTTCATTAAAAACAGACAAATTAATTTCGATACTTTCTCCAGCATAGCGAATGGAGTTTTCTATCAGGTTTCTGAAAATAGAATTCAATAAACTTGCATTGCCACGAATAGTAATGTTGTCGGGTAGCTGCCAATGCCATTGAATATTCTTCTGTTTTAAGGAATCTCCTACATCTGTTTTTAACTGTTCCAGTAACGGTATCAGTTTTACATTTTCCAAAGCAAAAGTATTTGGAGCTTCTTCCATTTTGGCAAGCAAACCCATGTCTTTTATCATTTCAGAAAGCGTGAGTGTTTGCTGGTATGCCTGTGTAATAAAGTGCTGTTGCTTATCCTCAGGTAATGATTGTTCTAAAATGGTTTCTAAGTAAGCTCTGATACTCGTGATAGGTGTGCGCAATTCGTGGGCTATATTACCTGTCATCTCCTGCTTAAGCTGTTTTGTCTTTTCGTGCTGGGTGATATCAGTAAGTATAACCTCAAAGCTCCTATCTTCAAAAACTGATGCTCGTAAGGAAAATATCTTTCCTTGTTTTTTAATTTGGGTTTCGAAATAATTTTCCTGAGGAGAAGATAGAAATTGATGTAAAGAAGAAAATATTTCATCTTGTAAAATTACAGCAGGGTTACTTTGTGGCGTATCTGTAATCTGGTTGAGATGATGCATGAATAATCCATTGTGAAATTCTACCTGATGTGCAGCAGAGATAAAACAAATTCCTTCTTCAGAAATTGAAATGTGTTGTAAAAGCTTTTGTTTTTCGAGCTGAAGATTTTTCTTGCCTTCTTCGGCTTGTTGGTAATTCTCCGAGATTTTTTTCCCTATTTCGCCAAGTTCGTCAGAGCTAAAATTTGTGGAATGTGCAGAAGGTTGCAAAGCGAAGTCGCGCAGTTGTTGTATGGAAGTACCAAACTGTCTGGTAATACGGTGAATTACCCATAGGGAAATTGCAAATAAAGCTATTAATAAATACAAAAACAGATTGTCAGCTTTTAAGAACCGCTGCAACTGAATGTTATATTGCAATGCAACACGAATATAGGTATCACCGGTCTTTTTTGCATAGTACAAATAAGGCTGATGTGTGGATTCGGACTCACGAATGTAACTGCCTGTGCCATTTTGCAATGCTAATTGAATCTCTTCGCGATTGAGATGGTTATCCATTTGGGAGTAATCATCAACCTTATTGTCGTAATGCACATTTCCCTTTGCATCAATAAGCGTAATTCTTAAATCAGAAGGCAACATTTGTTTGACAGAAGCAACTGCTATTTCCGGTTTTAAAGAATTGCCTGAAATTGCTGCCTGAATAATGTTTGTATATACGTCTAGTTTTTCTTTTAATGCTTCCGTTTTGTAATCTTTTTCCTGCGACTGTTCTATAATGGCAATACCCACTGTAAAAACAGTAAACAAAACAGCAAAGTAGATGAACAGCCGCTGCCGGAAACTTAATTTCATCATAACACGTCAGCATTAAAACGATAACCATATCCTGTGCGACTGGTTATGGCATCACTGTATTTACCCAGTTTTTTTCGTAACCGCACAATGTGAACGTCAACAGTTCTTTCGGTAATATACGGAGTCTCTTTCCAGATGATATCAATAATTCTTTCTCTTGAAAACAAGGTGTCGGGCTTTTGTGCAAACAATGCCAACAGTTCAAATTCTGTTTTCGTAAGTGCAATTTTTTTCGCTTTGCAGCAGTACTTCTTTTGTATTCAAGTCTAATGTAAGTGCACCAATTGTAATCAGATTGCCTGTTGATTCCTCTCCTGAAACATTACCGGTGCGTTTCAAAACAGCTTTTATTCTGGCAATTACTTCTTTGATGGAAAACGGTTTTGAAATATAGTCATCACCACCAACGGAAAATCCGGTAAGCATATCGTTCTCGGTATCTTTTGCCGTTAAAAAAATGATAGGCACTGATTTTTTTTCTTTTCGCAGTTGTTCTGCTAATTTATATCCTGACATGCCTCCCATCATTACGTCCAACAACAGCAACTGATACTCTCTGATAGGTTTTTTCAAAGCTTCTTCGGCAGAGTAAACACTGTCTACCTGAAACCCCTCACTCTTCAGGTTAAATTCCAGAATCTCCGAAATGTTTTTATCATCATCAACCAACAATATTCTTTGCTGCATGAATATTCAAATATTGATTACAATAATAAATAATTATTACTCAGCAGTACCAATATGTTTTAAAACTTTTGCTTCAACATAAAAAACAATCTCCTCAACAATATTGCTGCAATGGTCGCCAATGCGCTCCATCTTACGAATGAGCAAAATTGTTTTTAATCCACATTGTATTTCTGCAGGATTTTGCAAAAGATAGGCTTCCAGTTGGTTAAATGCCCTGTGGTATATTTCATTTACTTCTTTATCTTTCATAAGGATTTTTCCTGATGACCGGGTGTTTTCAGAGCTTAAAGCTACAAAGCTGTCTTCCATCATTTGCAGCAACAGGTTAAACATTTTTTCGAGCTCCAGTTCTTCAATTAGTTCATGATGCAAAACTGAACAATCCTTGTCTAAAACCTGACGTGCTATACCTTCGGCATAGTCGCCAATTCGCTCAAGTGTGATGTTGATTTTTATCAAAGACAAGATCAATCTCAGGTCAACTGCAACAGGATTGAATAATGCGATATAGTTTTCGCACGAGCGCTCAATTTTTAACTCAAAGGCATTGACCCGTTTTTCTAATCGCACAACTTCCAGTGCCAGTTCTTCATTGTTCCCGATAAGCGATTGTTTGGCTTTTTCAACCTGCGAAATGACCAATCGCCACATTTGGTTTATGTCTTCTTTGAGTGTTAGCAGCTCTTGTTGGTTGTGTTTCATTGTAATATTCTGTTTTTGTATTTATCTATTTGTTCATTTTTACCAAAATGAAATCCATTTGAAAAAAATGGAGATGTAATAATTAAATCAGCTGTTGAGCGTGAGCATGCATAAATGATATTATACAACGTAGCTATGCGCAGCAGTGCTTTAATATCCACATCATGTGGTTGTGGTTCCATTGCATCCCAAAAGAAGAACAATGCATCTATTTCTGCATTACAGATAGCAGCACCCAACTGTTGGTCGCCACCGAGAGGTCCTGATTTAAGTTTTGTTATATTTAATCTAAAATCATCTCCATTTGCGTCCATGCACTTTTGCAGCATATCTTCCACCAAATTTCCTGTTGTACCTGTGCAAACCAATTCATATCGAATAAGTTCATTCCAATGGCATTTTACCCAATCCAGTAATTCCTGTTTGCAGTTGTCATGAGCAACTAAAGCAATTCTTTTAATTGTTTTCATATTTTCAATGTGTTTTATATTTTCTGATAATGTTATCCAAATCTTCCTGTTATATAATTTTGTGTAGATTCTTTGTTGGGGTTTAAAAACATTTTCTTGGTATCGCTGTATTCTACCAATTCACCATGCATAAAAAATCCAGTATTGTCGCTCACTCGAGCAGCTTGTTGCATGTTATGAGTTACTATAACAATGGTATATTGTTGTTTTAATTCATGTATTAGCTCCTCAATTTTTGAAGTAGAAATAGGGTCTAAAGCAGATGCCGGTTCATCCATCAATATAACTGAAGGTGCAACTGCTAATGCTCGTGCAATACACAAGCGTTGTTGTTGCCCACCTGATAATTCATAGGCTGACTTATGTAATTTATCTTTCACTTCGTCCCAAAGTGCAGCACCTTTAAGCGATTCTTCTACCCGTTGTTGTATAAATTGTTTGTTGCCCATATCATTTACACGTAAGCCATAGGCTACGTTTTCAAATATTGATTTAGGAAACGGATTCGGTTTTTGAAAAACCATTCCTACACGTTTTCTTAATGCATCAATATCAACCGATTTGTCATAAATATTTTTCCCTTCAATCAAACATTCTCCACTCAATCGCGTGTTTTCAATCAAATCATTCATTCGATTAAACAAGCGCAAAAATGTAGATTTGCCACAACCGGATGGTCCGATAAATGCAGTTACTGTGTTGGGTTTTATGGCAATGCTTATGTTTTTCAGTGCATGAAAATCGCCATAGTAAAAGTTTATATTTTTTGCTTCAATCATTTTTGTTTTCAGTTATTATTTTGAGCGTTTCTTTTCTAATTTTCTTCTCATAAAAGATGCAAGCAAGTTCATTGTAAGCACAATCATAATTAGTACTAATGCAGTGCCATACGCCATTGGTCGCGATGCTTCCAAATCGGTGCCGCTGGTAGCCAATACATATAAATGATACGGCAAAGCCATTGCCTGATCAAAAATTCCTGTTGGTAGCTGTGGAAGTAAATAAGCTGCTACTGTAAATAAAATTGGTGCTGTTTCTCCCGAAACTCTTCCTATGGATAATATCAAACCCGTGATAATATTGGGCATAGCAGCAGGTATTACTACTTTTTTTATGGTTTGTAGTTTTGTTGCTCCTAATGCCAAGCTCGCTTCCCGATAGGTGTTGGGTACGGCTTTCAATGCTTCTTCAGTAGTTCGGATAATTACCGGTAATGCTAAAAGTCCCAAGGTTAGTGAGCCTGCAATGATTGAATCGCCAAAGTTGAGTTTGTTTACAAACAAAGCCATACCAAACAAACCAAATACGATGGATGGAATGCTTGCAAGGTTGTTTGTCATCATGCGAATGGTTTTTACAATCCATCCTTTTCCTGCATACTCATGGGTGTATATGGCTGACATTACACCTAATGGAAATGCAAAAAGTAAACTTCCGATGATTAAATACAGTGTACCAACTATTGCAGGAAATATACCTCCGGTAGTCATTCCTTCTTCGGGGAAGGCGGTTAAAAATTCCCAGTTGATTACACTTATTCCATTTACAATAATAAATCCTAAGATGCTTATCAGTATTGCAACTACCAATACACCAAACAACTTAAAAATTATAAATGCTATTTGCTGACTAAGTCTTTTATTCATTCGGTTAATGTGCTTTATAGTTTTTCTTTTTTGAAATTATTTCGGCAGAAATGGAAATTATCATTGTGAACACAAACAGTATGCAACCTAATAAAAACAATGCCTGATAATGTGCGCCTCCGGCAGGAGCTTCGCCTAACTCAGCAGCTATGGTTGCAGGAATGGTACGCACCGATTCCATCAATGATTGAGGCATTACAGCAGCATTTCCTGTTACCATCATTACTGCCATGGTTTCACCTATTGCTCTGCCTATACCAAGTACAACCGCTGCTGATATTCCGGATTTAGCATAAGGAATTACTACTCTGTAAATAGTTTGCCATTGTGTAGCACCAAGTGCTAAACTTGCTTCGCGCATGGCTCTTGGTGTATTGCGCAGTGCATCTTCTGCAACAGAAATGATAGTTGGCAATGCCATGATGGCTAAAAGCAAACTTCCGGTAAAGGCTGTTTCACCTACCGGTAAATTCAATGCTTTTTGAACGATAGGAACCAATACTACCAAACCAAAGAAGCCATACACAACCGATGGAATACCTGCTAATAATTCAATCACAGGTTTCAATAACCTGCGTTGTCTATCACTTGCCAGTTCCGATAAATAGATGGCTACACCCAAGCCTAAAGGCAATGCAATAAGCAATGCAACTATGCTTACTAAGAGTGTGCCTAATACCAATGGCAATACTCCAAACAGAGGAACCGGTGTGGCAGTAGGCAACCATCCTTTACCTAAAAAGTAGTCTTTTGGTTGAATGTTTTTTGCGGTTAATGCTTTTACTGCTGCTCCCTGTGGTGCATATTGTGTTGGAAGGAAAGCCAGAATGTTTTCCTCTTTGCTTATAATCTCACCTAATTTAGCAGGAAGCAATTCATAATTCTCGCCTAATTCACTTTCAGGATATATCTGAAATGCATCATCAATTCTGAAAATTTTTATTTCACCATCCTTACCTCCTAACTCATTCCAGTTGGTAATCTCACCATCAAATATCGCTTTGTTTTCTTCCGGTTGTAAGGTGTTTACTGGATTACTACTATTTACATACAATGCATATCCATGTTCTACTTGTGGTGATTGAAATAATGCAGCACCTTCAGTAAAAAGGAAAAAAGTAATAAAAAGAATAGCGATGCCTGTAACAGCACCGCTAATAGTTAAGAGTTTTTCAGTGATATTATCTAAAATGCGCCTGATGATTTTTCTTTTTTGCATTTTTAAAAAATCAATTCCTCGTATTATTTAACACTGATGTATCCTACTTCTTCAACAATTTTTTGTCCATCAGAAGAAAGACTAAAATCAATGAATTTTTTCACCTTGGATTCTGATTTAGTTAAGTAATAATAGAACAATGGTCTTACCACCGGATAGGTTTTGTTTTTTGCATTAGCTACGGATGGAACTGTGAAGGATTTACCTTTGTTAAAGGAAACGGATACTGCCTGTACTGAGCTATTTAAGTATGCTAATCCCACATAAGCAATTGCACCTTTTGTTTGGCTTACTGATTGAATGATGGAGCCATTGGCAGGCATACTCATAATTCCTGACATGTAGTTTTTATTACTCAATACATGTTCTTTAAAAAATTCATAGGTGCCTGATGAAGTTTCGCGAGCATACGGTACAATTTTTAAGTCTTCTCCGCCCACTTCTTTCCAGTTCTTAATTTTACCTGTAAAAATTCCTTCCAGTTGTTCTTTGGTAAGTTTATTCACCTTATTGCCGGGGTGTACAATTACAGCCAAAGCATCTATTGCTACAGTTATTTCTTTTACCGCTTTCCCGCTTTCCTGTAATTTTTGTCTTTCCGAAAATTTAATTTTTCTGGATGCCTGTGCAATATCTGTTGTGCCTTCAATAAGTGCAGATATTCCTACACCTGAGCCACCTCCCGTAACCGTAACTTTGTTGGCACTGTTCGATTTCATAAATACCTGTGCTGCTTTTTCTGAAATTGGCAACACCGTTTCAGATCCTTTAATTTTTTGTGCTGAAGTTGTAAATGCAAGGCTGCATAGCGTTAAGCCTAATAAAATTTGTTTTTTCATTTTCATTATTATTTGTTTCTTCTTTTAATTTTCTGATGCAAAATTCTCAGGATGTTATTACAACAGTTTGTAGATGATGTTACGTTTTGGTTACGATTTAATATTTGTACTGTAACCTCAATGTGAATACATTGTCTGATAAATCATCGGTGTAACCTGTCAGATTAGAGGAAGTTTCGTTGGAAATTTTGTCGTAATAAGCAGTGAGCCTCAGGCTGCTATTGATGCGCCACATCAGTCCACCACCAAAGTTTGAATATGCAATATCACCTTTACCTGTACCATAAAGTCCGATGTCATTTTTTGACACCTTGATATTCGGGTCATAATAATCATACTTTGCAATCAGAGAAAACGGTAATGTTCCCAGATCCTGTACCAATGTTACATAGTATCCGTTGAAGTTTCTTATATAGGTATTGCCTGTGGGTAACGAAGAGTAGTTGGGGCTTTTTGAGCTGCTCTTGTCACCGGGTTGCGTACCGAAAAGATACTCACCATAAATACTTGTCATCCCTAAAACCGTAGAAGTTGCAAACTGTGCATCTACACCTACATATTCTCTCTTAGCAAAAGCTCCATAATTTGATGTGTCTTTGCTCGACTCAAAAGAACTTCCGTTCATGGTGTAAACTGTAGATGAACCCTGATATACTCCTCCCAGATAACATGAAACACCTCCGCTTAAAGTAGTTTTCTCTTTGAAATTTTTGTTGAAACTAAGATGTCCGATAAAGTCTTTGCGATTATCAATATCAGCTTTAATACCATTGCCGGCAATGATTGCTGCGTCTAATTTCACAATGCTCCATGGCGAATTTTTAGGTGCTTGCAGGGTTAACATTGCTCCTAAATCTCTTTCTTCAGGGAAAAGTGTAGTGGTTACTGTTGCACGTTCCGGTGATTCTCTTCGTGACGATGAGTAAGCAACCTCATATCCAAACGGGCGGTCGAATACGCCCACTTTAAAAATATTGCTTCCTGCCCAGGGATCTTTAATGGAAACATAAGCATCTTTTAATCCTATTCCTTTTTCAGTAATGTCTAACTGAAATACCCCCGCAGCAATTCCTTTTTCGTAAGTAAACTTAATACGTCCTCGTCTGACACCAATCCTGCTGAAACTTTCTTTGGTATTGGAGTTGGCACCACCCACTTTTAATGATGCATTCTTCTCTCCATACTGAAATTGTGTTTGCACATAGCCTGAAACTTTGAACTGCTTTAGTTGTTTGATTACCTTTTCATGTGACTCAACCTGTTGTTCCAGTTGCTCTAATGTATTTGTCGTTTCATCGTTTTGTTGTGCAACAGTAGCTGTTGTGAAACATAAAATACAGCTTAATAATTTAATTGTCTTTTTCATTAAATCTTGAATTTTTAAATTTAATGCAAAAGAACAGAGACAAAATTGCGAACTTATTTCAAGGTAGATACAATTTTGTTACATTTCAAGGAAGTAATTCATTTCAAAAAAATATAATTCAATATGACTATCGAATTACATTAAATTCAAATCAGTAATACCTGCTTAAATAAGTAACAAGTTAAGTAGTTTATTCGCGCTCCTTCAGATTTTTACTCCAACGGAGTTTAGTTGAGGATAGAAATATTCAATGGCATCTGAAAGAAAACATGGTATGATGGCATGATGTGTTAATTCAATCTTATTGGGGTCAGTAAGCGAATTAATCATTTCATTGTATTTGTCTAAACCATAATGTTCAATGATTTTTTCTTTCTTATCAGGTCGTGCAAAATAGCGGTACATACCTTCAGCATCTGCTTCAGGGTGAAACTGTACTCCCAACATTTCATTGCTGAAACGAACGCCCATAATGGCACGCTCATAAGGCACATGCGGTCTTATTTTTTCGAGACAAAGCACGCTGCCGCCTGCTTGTACTATTTTTCCAATATCAGGTGTAGTTACCTGCCACTCGCGCGAATCAACTGCATAGAATGGTTCCGGCAATCTGCCAATAATCGGATCTTTAAATCCATCTTCGGTTTTGTGAACAGGAAATATTCCAAACGAAGGTGAATGACGCTCACTTACTTTTCCAAAACCAAGATGATGTGCCATCATCTGAAAAGAATGGCAAATGAGAAACGCATACTTTTTTCGTGTGCCTTCAGTGGCATTGTGTGCCAAAAGCGAATCCCACAAATTGAAGAAAGGTTGCTCCCACTCCTCACCTACAGGCAACGGGCAACCGGGTCCGCCTGATGAAATGTAGATGTCATACTCCAAATCCGGCACCTGCAATGCAGAACGCACATCATAAACTTTGTAATCAACAAACTTCTTAAATCGTTCAAGGATTGCTTTAATATTGCGCATCCCTTCATTAGGTTCGCCCTGATACATATCGAGAACAGCAACGCGAACTGGTGTTATATTCATGCTTTGTTTTTATCCTTTTTTACGCTAATTCCAATATTAGTTTCATTAATAATGTAATCTACTACTTTTTTCAGGTCGCCTGTTTTAGCATACACATCCAATTGGCGGTCGGCACCGGTACCTTTTTTCATCATGTCGAAAACATGATCTACTTCCTTACGCGAGCCAAGGTCGTCCACCAAGTCGTCAATAAACTCTACCAGTTCTTCAATAAGCTGAGTGGTTTCAACTTCTTTTTCTTTTCCAAAATCAATGAGCTTATTTTCGATTCCATAACGGGCAGCACGCCATTTGTTTTCGTTGATTAAGGCACGGGAATAAGTACGGAAACTCAGGTTGTACTGCATCAGCCAGTAGAGTTTGGCAATGATGGCCTGCATGATGGCTGCAAGCGTAATGGTCTCTTCAATGCGCATGGGTATATCGCAGATACGGAACTCAATGGTATTGAAAAACGGATGCAAACGAATGTCCCACCATACTTTCTTGGCATTGTCAATACATTTTGTTTTGATGAGCAGTTTGATGTAGTCATCATACTGTGTGGCACTGTAAAATTCATCGGGAATGCCTGTACGCGGAAATTTATCAAACACCTTGGTGCGGAATGATTTGAAACCCGTATTACGTCCTTCCCAGAATGGAGAGTTGGTTGACAAAGCAAATATGTGTGGAAGAAAATACCGTGCCTGATTCATCAGTCGTATTCCTGTTTCGCGGTCTTCAATTCCAACATGCACGTGTAATCCGAATATAAGATTGCTGCGTGCTGCATCCTGCATTTCACGAATAATTTCTTCGTAACGCGGATGGTCGGTGATAAGCTGATCCTGCCAGCGCGAAAAAGGATGTGTGCCTGCTGCAGCAATAACGAGTCCTTGCTTGTGTGCAAGTTTAGCTACCATCTGTCGAAGATATGTTACCTCTTTGCGTGCTTCCTTCACATCTTTGCAGATGTTGGTTCCTACCTCCACTACACTCTGATGCATTTCGGCTTTTACCTGTTCCTTAAGAACAACTTTGCCACCTTCAACAATCTGATGCATGTGTGAGCGAAGCTCTCTGGTGTGCGGGTCTATTACCTGAAACTCTTCTTCTATTCCAATGGTAAATGCGGGGAGATTAATTTTCCTTTTTAAGTAAACCATAAATTATCCTGAAACTATTTTACCATATATGTTTCGAGCATAGAGTCCATGTTGCTCTTGCTTACAATATTTCCCTGAGCAGCCTGTTTGATATATGCACCCCAGGTAAGATTGTCTTTTCCGGGTTGATGTGCCAATGCGCGTTCAATACACATATCTGCAACAGCTTCAATTACCCAGTTAAAGTTTTCCTCACCAACGCTGTTGCGGTCGGCATCGGGAGCAGGATTGCAGAAGTCAATGGCATAAGGAATACCATCACGCACTGCAAATTCAACAGTGTTGATGTCGTAGCCTAAAGCATTACACAGTTTAAATGTATATTCTTCAACAATATTTAAAATACGCTGATCGGGCTGAGGGCCTTCAACTACATAACGCAGGTGATGCGGATTGCGTGGTTCATAACGCATAATCTTGATACGCTTTCCGCCAATGCAATAACAACGGAAATAATTTTCGAAAACAATTTCTTCCTGAAGCAGCATTACAAGTTGCCCGGTTTCCTGATGTTTGGTATAAAAATCAGCAGGGTCTGTACACTTATACACGTTCTTCCATCCTCCTCCTGCAAACGGTTTCATGTAAGCCGGAAAACCAATGTATCTAAAAATGCTTTCCCAGTCGAGAGGCATTTTAAGATTCCGGAATGAATTGGCATTGGTATCCGGTGGATGTACGTTGCTGGGCAGCAGAACAGTTTTTGGAACAGGTACACCAATTTTAGTTGCAAGACAGTTATTGAAAAATTTTTCGTCTGCGCTGTTCCAGAATGGATTATTGAGTACTGCAGTACCACAAATAGCAGCATTTTTGAGCATACCACGATAGAAAGGAACATCGTGTGAGATGCGGTCAACAATTACAGCGTAATCCATTGCTTCACCTTGTACCACTTTATCCACCATCAGAGCTTCGGCTATTACTCCTGATACATTTTTTGAGTTGATGCGTTCAACCACAGCAGGCGGAAAACTATTTTCCTGCCCGAATAAAATACCAATTTTTTTCATTGTTCGAAAATTAATATCTTACAAAAATATGGAAATATACCTTATCTTCCGGCAAAGTAAATGACAAGTGTTTCATTAAAAAAAACAACTATTTTCAGGAGTAAATTAAACACACTTTCAGGACTGGCGCCAAATAAGGAAAAGTATCTGATTCAGATTTTACTTTTCTTTTAATATAGACTTGAGGTATTTAATAGCAGCTATATTGTCGGTGCTGCTGCCTTGCTGAACAACATATTGCTTTTCTTTTTCAGTCAGGTGCCAGCTAAGCGAGACTCTGTCTTCATTCTGGTGCATCTGAAAATCCACAAAATTGATATTATCGCCATAAAGTGTTTTTAGATATTCCGAAAAGCTATCATTCACATAATCCTGCATAACAATAAGGTTGCTGCTCAGATTTTTGAATGGCGACATGGTTTTTTCCCATAAAGAGCGAATTGTTTTCATCTGGCTTTGTTCATACTTGTTGTTATCGCGAATCTGAACAAACACAACTCCTGATGTATTTTGCAATATCCATTGCCTGAACGCAATCAGATAGCGAATGGAAATCTGAACTCCATAATTATCACGAACACCTGCATCCATCACCTGAAATGCCGGGTCAGAAGGAAGTTGTGCAGCAGGCATGATGTATGGGAATGTTGCATTCATTCTTAATGCTGTGAGATAACGAAGATTCTGCGCATCCTGATCCTCGAAAAACGACATGAAGTCCAGTCCATCAGCCAGTGCTTCTTTGTATTCACTGTTGTTTTTGCTTTTTAATAAATAGGATGATTGCAAGGGTGAAATAACCATAGACCGGCCATCATTTACAATGGTTGGAGTAATTATCAGTCGAGGGATATCAGCTTTCAGTTCAGGAAGATAATACTCACTGATTTTCTTATCGAGAATATGTCCTGTGTTTTCATTCAATTGTTCTTCAAAAGCATAAGCACGGTCTTTTAAATAAGTTTGTCCGTTGTACTTAAACTGCTGAAAATTTAAAAACAAATCGCTGATGATAAAACTGAATGCTGTTGCATTGAGCAAATCTTTCGAAATATTGTTAAGGTATTTCTGTTTATGATTCAATATTTCCGAAGCACCTTTATTACGCAGAAAAAGTTCACGGTAATATGAAGCACCAATCAGTCCTCCAGATGATCCGCTGATGAGTTGTGCATGTTGCAGCAGTTGTCCGTTCATGGAACTGTCTATCTCTGCAAGCGTATTAAAAGTGTACAATGCCGAGCGCACACCGCCACCACTCACATTGAGCACTACAAGTTTTGGTTTCTGCACACCACGCTCTTGCCATTTTTTCTTCCAGTTTTCGAGACTTACAATTCCTGTTTCATAATCTTTCTGCAACTGATAGTCGCTGAGTTTTTCTTCGAGTGATTTTATGGAATAAACTGCAGGCGTGGTGTCATAATTCAGTCCGTACGCTTTGTTCTTGAAATTAAAAACTTCGAACCCGGATAAAAAATTGATGACGATGAGTAAAAGTGCAAGTACAGTATAAGCCCAGCCACGTAACCAGAAGCGGAACACTCCGCCAATCATAATTATCATGGTGAATAAAAGCAATATACTTGCTCCGGCAGGAATTCTGAAAACTTTGTAATCGCGAAATAACCCGAGGATGATAAAAAGTAAAAATATCACCATCTCCAGCACAGCTGCATTGATATGATTCTGGCGAAATACCGATGCCAGCATAAACGATTTATAGTGCGAAGTGCTGCGCACCAACCTAAGTTTGAAAGGAAATGTAATGTAAGTGTCCACACGCCATCCTCTGCGCCTCTGTTTTTTCAGATGTGTATCGCGAATCGGAGAAATTACTTTTACATCATCATGTGTCCCATCATGTGTAGCTACACCAAAGAGTTTGTAAATGTCCTTATTGGTATGCTGAAAATATTTCAGTGTTGAGAATATCACAAACGATACTCCTGCCAGCAGCGACAGCACCTGAATGGTAATCATCCAGAATGGCAACAACTGATTTTTCAGCTGAAAATGATAAATGCTGATGATGTAGGTCAATAAAAACAATACAGGCATCACAGCATTGTTGTAACAGTATTTCTCAAATGTTTTATACAAACAGGCCAAAAAAGGAAACCTGAAACTGTTGAGCATATAACTTGAAATGTTGTATGCCATGATAAATATTCCAAGACATACACCGATGATAAAAAATGCAAGCCAGCTAACCTTGCCCATATATTCAGGGTCGAGAAAGAGATATGGAATTCCGAAGTTGTTTCCGAAGTTCTGAAGCACACAGGCAAACAAAAAAATCCAGTATAACAACAACAACTGTCCCTTTTTAACGTGCAGAATAATCAGCTGCACCGGAAAGGAATAATATATTGTTCTTAAAACAGGATTCTTCATTCTCAAATACTGTAATATTATTTTACGCAACTATCCCATATAAGTTTCTATATGCCTGAAATCTTATCATTTACGGTTTTTAAAATCTTCTGTTCAGCAGTCATGGCATCATTTTCCATCTGCTTCACCTGTGTAAGTATGGCCTGCACATAGTCTTTGTCGTTATACGACATGGCATTGATACGAACATTGAGTCCTGCACCAAGAACTGCAGTACGTGCACACAATGCACCTACACCGGCATCCGAAACAGAATTAGGATTTCCGGTCTCAGCCATTGCCTGAATGATTTCCATACTTTGTAACGAGAGCTTCATCACTTTATATGGCACTTCAATGGCATAACGTGTTGCTCCTGCAATTGCTTTTGATCTTACAGCTTTCTCCTCATCACTGGATTTTGGAAGTTTAAATGCATCCATAATTTTATTGAATGCAGCAGTATCTTCGTCAACACAGGCAAGTAATTGTTTTTGCAACACCTGCCCTTTATCTGCCCAGTCTGAAAATTCTTTCCATCTTGTCTCCCATCCCTTTTTTGATGCAGAAAGATTGGCTACCATTGTTGCCAGTGCAATGCCCAAAGTACCGCAATAGGCAGAGATAGAACCTCCTCCGGGAGCCGGTGATTCGCTTGCTGTTTCATCAGCAAATGCATTCAATTTCATATTTACCAGAGGTGAGGACTTATCATCAGCCATAACATATTCAATAATTCGCTGACGGGGATCAAAAGGCGACAGTTCATCCAATCCCATAGACTTCACTGCAATATGTATAAGTTCGGCATCGCTCACACCTGAGGACAATCTTTGTTTTTGCAAAAAATAACGTCCTGCATCCAGCATGGCACTTAATGGCACTAATCCTACCAACTCACTTCCTGTGGCGCGATAACCTCTTTCAAAAGCACTTTTTGCACACTCTTCAAAAACAATATGCAATGGTGTATCTCTGAATTTGGTGATGTTGATGGACACCTGTGCAATACCATATTCTTCAATATACCAACCGATGGCTTTAACACCTTTCAGTTTTCCGGGAATACGAATTTCTTTGCCATCAGCATCGAGCATTTTTTTTCCTTTGTCATCAGTCTTTACTCTTCCGGCCTCGCGAATATCAAATGCAATGGAGTTGGCACGTTTTACTGATTTGGTATTCAGATTTACATTGTAAGCAATCAAAAAATCGCGAGCACCAATTACTGTGGCTCCGCTTTGAACAGGTAATTCTGCTGGACCAAAATCAGGTTTCCACTCCGGTAATTTAATTTTTTTGAAAAATCCTTCATACTCACCTGTCCGAATTACTGAAAGGTTACTTCTCTTTTTATCGGGTTGTGATTCTTCGTAGAGATATACCGGAACTTTTAATTCATTGCCCACACGCTGCCCTAATTTACGCGCCCATTCAGCTGTTTCTTCCATAGAAATATTTGCAACAGGTATCATAGGGCACACATCAGTAGCTCCCATTCGCGGATGTTCACCATGATGCTTACTCATATCAATTATCTGCGCTGCCTTTGCAATTCCTCTGAATGCTGCTTCGCAAACTGCTTCGGGTGTACCTACAAAAGTTACCACTGTTCGGTTGGTAGCTTTGCCCGGATCTACATTCAGGAGCTTAACACCTTCAACACTTTCTATTGCATCTGTTATTTGTTTGATTATTCCCAAGTCATTGCCATCACTGAAATTAGGAACACATTCAATTAATTGTATCATATAAAAGGATTATAATTTTTTTACGAAATGAACAAACCTTAACTCAATTACCTTACAAAGAAAAAAACAAAAGGTAATATTGAATCTCTCTGTATGCCTTAAATTTTAACAACTTAAAGTTACTTACTGAGAATCACTTCCGAAAAAATGAGAAAACAATTATTCTGCTGCAGAAATTCTTGCTTTGATGTAGTCAGCAATCAGATAACCCATCAGTTTTCCACTCTTGTTGTCGGTTTTGATGTGTGACAGAACAGGCGCAGCTTCAGCAATATGAAAATAACAGGCTTTGAGATTCTGAGCTGTCCATGTTACATACTTTCTGGCATCAATAGTACTCAGTCCGCTCGAAGTACGCGCACTTGCAGGAATATTCTGAATCGTGTCCATGTCAATTTCAATACCGCAGTATCCGTCATTTACATGGCTGATACCTTGCTGAACAGCTTCTTTAAACGAAATATTTTCACGAATAAAAATATCTTCAAAAAAATTTATCGAGATTCTTTCCTTCTCTGCAATCATTGAGTCCAGCACATTACCTGCATTGTAACTTTCATGCAAACCAACTACGCTGTAATTTTTGAGAAACCCTTCTTCAAATGCATAGCGAAATCCGTTTCCGCTATGTCGTCCTTCCATGGTACGAAAATCAGAATGGGCATCGCTGTTGATACAGTTAATTGCAGCTTTTTTTATCTTACCTGCAAGCTGCAGTCCTTCGGCTGCTCCTCTGATGTTTGGATATGAATTGTTGTGACCACCGCCAATGATGATAGCTTCTTTGCCCGACCGGATAATATCACGGATGACAGGTATAACTCTTTCGTCAACCTGCGCCACAAGTTTACGGGCTTTTTCCAATCCTTTTTTAGTTTTGAAGTTGATGCTGTCGGCAGCAAGTATAAGATCATCAAATGCAACATGTCCTAAAACCATCATGTTACTTCCATCACCAAATGCATTGCTCTGCACATTCAGCAAGCTGAATAATGCCGGCTTCCATGCGCTGTAAGCACCACCACGACCGAAGTTTGCTCTAACACCAATGTCTTCAGGCAATCCTAACAATACAAAACGTGCAGTTGAATTTTGTAACCGCTCCAACAAAGTATTGCCTTCATCAGGCAACACCTGAATGTTTTCTCCTACCTTGGTTTCATTATCGCGAATACGGGTTTCATTCAGGATGTCCTGCTTGGTATAAATAACAAGATGGTTCATACATTAATGTGCTTTTTTTCCGCCAATATACACTTCGTCAATTGTGTTTTCATTGAACGAATACGGAATATACGAAGTTGAAGGTATTTGTTTTGTTATAAAAAAATCAGCCCTTTTCCCAACACTTAAACTTCCTGTTTCATTTATTACATCCATGGCATAAGCAGCATTTATTGTAGCCGCATTGAATGCTTCATCGGGATTAAGTTTGTACTGTATGCACAATAACGCTACCATAAAATTCATATCACTGGTGGGTGAACTTCCCGGATTAAAATCGGTAGCAACAGCCACAGGCAGTCCTGCGTCAATCATTTTTCGTGCAGGTGGCAGTGGCAGTCCTAAAAAAAATGCTGCTCCGGGCAAAACCACAGGCATGGTGTTGCTGCCCTTGAGCAAACTGATTTCTTCGTCACCCACATACTCCAGGTGATCTACACTGATGGCATTGCAGGCAACACCTGCCTGTACACCACCTGAACTGCTCATCTGATTGGCATGAACTTTTGGAATCATTCCAAATTTTTTTGCTTCGTTGAGAATATGAATGGTTTCATCCCGATTGAAATAATTTTGCTCGCAAAACACATCGCAAAAATCAGCAAGTTTCTCAGCTTGTATTGCAGGCATCAGTTCATCCGTGAGTAAATCAATGTAACCTTGTTTGTTATTTTTGAATGTATCTGGTACAGCATGCGCACCCAGAAAGGTTGATTTGATAATCATCGGAAAATGCTCTTTAAGCCGTTTAATCACTCTCAGCATTTTCATTTCCCCTTCAAAACTCAATCCATAACCACTTTTTATCTCAAGCGATGTTGTTCCTTTGGCAATCATGGATTGTATTCTCTCACATGCCGACTGAAACAATTCATCTTCAGAAGCAGCAGCCAGTTTTTTGGCTGAGTTCAGTATGCCTCCTCCTCTTTTGGCAATGGCTTCATAGGTCAATCCATTGATTCTGTCAACAAACTCTTCTTCACGCGAAGCAGCATAAACCAAATGAGTATGCGAATCGCACCAGCCGGGCATCACAAACCTTTCTTTTACATCCACTACTTCATAACTACTGAATTTGCCGGCATCATAATCTTTCATCAAGCCCAGGTCTTCTATTTTCCCATTGCTGACGGACATATATGCATTTTCGAGGTAATGAAATTCTGACATTTCTTTTCCCTTCTTCACTGATGTATGGCCTGCACCTCCCAGCTTTTTTATATTGATAAATACCTTCATACTGCTCTCTGCTTTACGTACTGGTGTTATAAGTTTTTCAGAAAATATTCTGTCATCATTTCATATACATGCCCTCTGTAACTGCTAATGCTGTGTGCCTGATTGGGATAATAAAATGTGTCGAATTGTTTTTTGCTTTTTAAAAGTGCCAAAACAAGCTCTGCACTGTTCTGAAAATGTACGTTGTCATCTGTCAATCCATGAATCAACAAAAACTTTCCCCTCAGTTTGTCTGCATAAAACACAGGAGAGTTTTCATCATATCCTTTTGCATTTTCCTGAGGCAATGAAAGATAGCGTTCGGTATAAATAGAGTCGTAATATCTCCAGTTGGTAACCGGTGCCACTGCTGCTCCTGTTTTAAAATAATCGGCTCCTTTGGTCAGCAGCAGCGAAGTCATGTACCCACCAAAACTCCATCCGTGAACTCCTATGCGCTCTTTATCAACATAACTTAATGTACCTAAATACCTGGCTAATTCAATCTGATCAACCACTTCTTTATTCCCTAAATCTTTATATATACAATCTGCAAATTCTTTTCCGCGAGCAGGTGTTCCTCTGTTGTCAACCGACACCACAATGAATCCTTTCTGTGCTAACATCTGATGCCATAAATATCTGGTTCCAAACCATTGGTTAAGTACCGTTTGAACGTGAGGACCTCCGTAAACGAACACTATTACGGGATATTTTTTTGAAGCATCAAATGATGGTGGCTTTATCATCCATCCATTCAGTTCAATATTTTCTGATGTCTTAAACTTAAAAAACGATGTCGGTGAAATGGCAAACTCGCCAAGTGCTTTCTTTACTTTCTGATTGTTTTCAAGTACACGTATTTTTTTTGCATTGGCATCCTGCACATAACATTCATAAGGCATTCCCATACTGCTGTATGTTATCACACTATATCTGAAACCCTCACTGAATGTAGCGGTTGCAGTACCATTTGCAGGAGAAAGTAATTTACGTTTTCCATTCAAATCAACAGCATATACCTGTCTGTCCATAGGTGTTGGATCTGCACACTGATAATAACATGTTTTTTGTTTTTCGTTATAGCCATAGTACATCATCACATCACCGCCCTTGGTCAATTGCACTTCATGGCTTCCGGTGAGACTTGCAAAATACAACTGATTGCTGCCTCCTTTTTCACTGCTGTAAATAAAATGAACCTTGTCTTTGAGGAAAGTCAAATCATCGTTTATTTCTATATAGGTTTTACTTTTCTCTGTCATCAGAGTGCGACAGTTTCCTGTAGCAACATCACACAACAGATAATCCAGTATATTCTGATAGCGGTTCATTCGCAAAATACATAACACACCATCATTATATGTCCATTTGATACGTGGGATGTAGTGATTTTTTTCAGTACCCAAATCTGCTTTGACAGTTTTACCTGATTTCAAATCATAGATATAAATTTCAACCACTGAATTTTCTTCACCGGCTTTGGGATATTTGTACTTTTCTTCTCTTGGATAAAGACTATCATAATAAGTCAGTGTAAACTCTTTTACATGTGATTCATCAAAGCGGTAATAGGCAATATATCTGCCATCAGGCGACCACTGATACGACTGACTGAAAGCAAATTCTTCCTCATAAACCCAGTCGTTGGCACCATTGATGACTTCATTTTTCTTACCATCGGTTGTAATGGCTGTTTCAGTTCCGCTGATTAAATTTTTAATAAACAGATTATTGTCGCGAACAAAAGTCACCTTTGTAGCGTCAGGACTGAACTGAGCATACATTTGCTTTCCATTCTCAGAAACCTTCTTCAAAGATTTATCAGAACGGTTGAATACATAGTAGTTTGCTTTAGTAGAATGGCGGTAGATGGACTCAACTTCTGTTGACAGAAGAATCATTTTTTCGTCATTGCTAAACTGATAATCACGGATTCTTAAGTCAGCAACCTGTCTGCTGATATCTCTTTTATTCAACAGTGTGTCCAGCATTTTTCCGGTTCTGAAATCATATCTGATGAGGTTACCTTCCGAATCCATGTCCGAATAGCTTTTGCCATCTTTCATACTCTTAAGTTCAGAAACAGTACGTGTCGAAAACTGCTTGCTTTCCCAAATATCGGCATAGGTCAGATTCTTTTGTGCATACAGATTCGCTGAGGCTAAAACCACTAAAAGGATAAGCCATGTTGCTTTTTTAATCATACAATAAAATCTTTGAATTGAAGCCTCAAACCTACAAAGATTATTGAAGTTTCAGAGTAAGAAGTACAGGTTGGTTTAATCCGGCTTAAAAAATAAAAATCCGCACCCTTTTTCAGGATGCGGACAAATTCAATCTTATGGAAATTTTACATTAAACGTTCAATCGTTGACTTGGCAGAGTACATCTGCTTTCTTGAAGATGATTTGGAAGCTGCTTTTTCAGCCTCAATTTCATCATACATTTTAAACTCATTCATTTGTTCTTCTCCAATAACTTTAGAGAGGCCAGCAAGCATTGAACCTATTTTCTGAATGCCTTGCAATTCTGCTTTTGAAAGAGATATTACTGCCATGGTTTTTAATTTTTGTTGACCCAAATATAGGTCAGATTACTGTAAAAACAAATTTTAATTGCCGAAAGTTATTAACAAATTGATAAACACCCCCATAAATTGGGTGAATTACTTCACATCATCATCAAAACTAATGTCGGTAAACGGATTACTGTCCTGTTTGGGTTCCTGAGTATTGCTATTACTTTCACCATTCAGTCCGTTCGCTTTAATATGAGTAATGGCATCATTTAACCCTTCGATAAACTTTTCGAAATCTTCTTTATAAAGGAAGATTTTATGTTTTTCGTAAAAGGGTTTTTCTTCACCCATGTTAAACTTCTTCTTGCTCTCGGTAATTGTCACAAAGAAATCATTCGCTCTCGTTGACTTCACATCAAAAAAATACGTCCTCTTTCCCGCTTTAACCGCTTTTGTAAAGATAACTTCTCTTGAGTTACCATTATTTTCTGATTCCTGCATAACTGCGTTTAGGTATTATGTGCACAAAACAATGTAAAAATATTCAAACCACAAATTTTTTAACTGAATTTTGTTGTGGCTTTTTTCTTCATGAATGACTCTAATTCGGAATATTTCAAGTCTTAATGACTATTTCAGACACGTTCCAGATAATTTTTCTTAAGAAAATGATAGAAATTTGTTCCGGCAGAAAGGTTCTGAATTTCACTCTGTAAGTGTACGTAATCAAATCGTTTCATCTTATCGGCAGCTATCAGTCTGACCGCTTTTTCATAGAGTAATCGCTGACGTTTTTGAGTGTCAAGTTGGCCCTGATGTGCATACACGGTTTTAATCATTTCCTGTATCCCGTTAAACTCAGTAGCTATCGTTTTTATCACCGGTGGAATCCATTCACTGACAGGTCGCAAATTCAGCATATTATATAAGTGTCTGGCCAATACATCAGCATTAGGTTGATCAGACTTATTTATTACATAAATATCTGCAATTTCAAGTATTCCTGATTTAAGTGCCTGAATATCGTCACCGGCACCGGGGTTTAGCACCAGCACTGTGGTGTCGGCAAGAGTGGCGATTTCAACCTCGCTTTGTCCTACTCCAACAGTTTCAATAAAAATAATATCAAAACCTGCTGACCTCAGCACATCTGAAATTTCAATAGATTTTGGCGACAGACCTCCAAGGTTGCCCCTTGTGGCTAATGAACGGATGTAAACATTGGGATGCTCAAAAAAATCATTCATCCTGAAACGATCGCCAAGTACACTTCCGTGAGTAAACGGTGATGACGGATCCACAGCTAAAATCGCTACTTTTTTATCGGAACTCAGCTCTTTTAAAATAGCATTCAGCAGTGAACTTTTACCTGCTCCGGGAGGGCCTGTGATTCCAACCACAGGAATGCTGTAGTCAATCTGCAAGTTCTCAAGAAATTCAAAATAACCCTCGTACTCGTTTTCAACGGCTGATATGGCTTTGGCAAGCTGACGGTAGTTACCTGCTCTTATTTCGTCTTTGTTGAGTTTATATATACTCATGTCTGCAAATATAGAATAGCTTAACCATACAATCATCAACCTGATGCTGCACAAGGAATGTTATTTTTGCAACATATCAACAACATTATATGACAGCCATTTCGGGGGTAATCATCACATTCAATGAGGAAAAGAAAATTGAGCAGTGCCTGAAAAGCATTTTACCTGTTGTTGATGAAATTGTGGTACTTGACTCTTTGTCAACAGACCGGACTGAAGAAATATGTGCAGCTTACGGAGTCAGGTTTGTCAGACAGAAGTTTCTGGGATACATAGAACAGAAAAATCATGCGCTTTCGCTGTCAACGCATAATCTGGTTTTGTCGCTTGATGCTGATGAGTGTTTGTCGGAAGAACTGGCAAAATCAATTTTAGAGATTAAGCAACAAAACACTCACGATGGCTATACCATGAACCGACTGACACGCTATTGTGATAAATGGATTCATCATTCGGGCTGGTATCCTGATACCAAACTCAGGCTCTTCGACAAAACCAAAGGTGCATGGGGTGGCACCAATCCGCATGACAAAATCATCATGCAAGCCGGAAGCAAAACCAAACATCTCAGAGGTGATTTGCTTCATTACAGTATTGACAGTATAGAACAGCATAAAGAACAGGCAACGAAATTTGCTATCATAAGTGCTAAGGCCAAATACAACAGAAATGAAACTTCAAACCGAATGAAAACACTGTTGCATGCAGGAGTAAGATTTTTTAAAACCTATATTGTCAAAGCAGGATTCCTGGATGGATATTATGGCTGGCTCATTGCTAAATATTCTGCTAAAAGTGTTTATCTGCGTTATTCGCTTTTGGAAAAACGCAACTTTTCAAAATTAAAACAATACTTATGAAGGTGCTGCATATTTCAACGGCTACCGGATGGCGCGGTGGTGAACAACAGGCCACCTATCTGATTACCGAACTTCAGCAACTGAATGTTGCATGTATGCTGCTTTGCCCCCAAGACAGCGAAATTCAAAAAAGAGCATCCTGCCCACAGGTTTTTACTTTCCGGAAAAAAGGATCTTTAAATTTTTCTTTAGCAGGACAGATTAAAAAAATATGCATCGCCAACCAAATCTCACTCATTCATACACATGATTCGCATGCACACACTGCTGCTTTTATTTCAGCATGGCTGTTTGGAAATAAGACTCCCGTCATCATAAGCAGGCGGGTTGATTTTGCAGTATCCGGAAATTTCTTTTCCGGAATGAAATACAATCATCCCTGCATCAAAAAAATTATTTGTGTTTCAGCAGCTATCCAAAAACTTACAGCACCTGCCATCCGCGACAAAAGCAAACTTTCGGTAGTTCACTCCGGAATTGATAAAAATAAATTTAACCTTCAACAAATTAAGAACAAACTACGGTCTGAATTTAATCTGAGCAATGACTCAATTTTAGTAGGCAATGTCTCAGCATTAGCCGACCATAAAGATTTGTTTACGTTTATTGCAGCGGCAGAAAAAATCAATGCTGCCATGCCTGAAGTTCGCTTTTTTCTGATTGGCGAAGGGCCTGAACGTGCGGCATTGCAAGCAGAAGTAAAGAATAAAAAACTGGAACAAGTATTATTCTTCACAGGTTTCAGAAAAGATGTGGCTGAAATACTTCCTGAACTTGATATTTTTCTGATGACTTCTAAAACAGAGGGATTAGGCACTACCCTGCTGGATGCATTTGCTGCTAAAGTTGTTGTGGTGGCAACCAATGCAGGTGGCATCAGCGAAATTGTACAGGATGGATTTACCGGTTTGATTTCTGATGTGGGAGATGCTGAAAATCTGTCGCGTCAGGTTATAAAATTGATTGAAAATAAAGAATTAAAAAACCGATTGACCGATAATGCGTTTAAATTTGTTGATGGTTTTACCTACAGTACTACCGCAAAAAAGACGCTGCAGATTTATAAGGAAGTTCTGGGCGAAAACAGTTGAGTAATATTTCATTCTTTGCCATATTGAAAAACAGTGACCACATAAAATCAATTCTTGAGAATCTGCCCGGAATGCCGGGAGTGTATCAGTTTTTTGACAAAAGCGATAAACTTCTTTATGTGGGTAAGGCAAAAAATCTGAAGAAGCGAGTATCAAGTTATTTCCACAAAGAGCAACATGTAAGCGGGAAAACAGCTGTACTGGTGAAACAGATTACTGATATTAAATTTATCATCACAGAGACTGAACTGGATGCACTGTTACTTGAAAACAATCTGATAAAAAAACATCAGCCGCGCTACAACATTCTGCTGAAAGACGATAAAACCTACCCCTGGATTTGTATTAAAAATGAACGCTTCCCGAGAGTATTTTATACACGCAACAAAATAAATGATGGTTCACAATATTTTGGTCCGTATGCATCGGTGAAAATGATTAACGTGCTGCTCGACCTGATACATCAGCTTTTTAAACTGAGGAACTGCAATCTCGTTTTGTCGGAAGAGAATATTCAGAAAAAGAAATTTCGCTTGTGTCTGGAATATTTTGTGGGTAATTGTCTGGGGCCGTGTGTTGGATTGCAAACCGAAGAAGATTACAATGCCAATATTGAAAGTATCCGCCAGATTCTGAAAGGGAATATCAATCAGGTTATCCGCTACCTTGAATCCAACATGCAGACATTGGCGCAGAAACTTGAATTCGAAAAAGCTCAGGTAATAAAAGATAAATTAGATATTCTTGAGAGGTTTAAGAGCAAGTCGGTAATTGTTAATCCCAACATCAACAATGTAGATGTGTTCAGTATTATTTCGGATGAAAACTATGGCTTTGTAAATTATATGAAAGTAATCAATGGAGCTATTCTGCAGTCGCAAACCATTGAGCTGAGAAAAAAACTGGATGAGAGTGATTCGCAACTGATAGCATTTGCCATCACTGAACTGAGACAACGTTATGAAAGTGATTCAAAGGAATTATTGGTAAACGTTATCCCCGATTCGCTGCCTGAAGAACTGGAGTGTACGGTTCCAAAAATCGGTGACAAAAAGCATTTACTCAGCTTGTCGGAGAAAAATGCACGCTATTATATGCTCGAGAAGTTAGAGCAGTATGACAAAGTAAATCCCGACCATAAAATCAACCAGTTGATGGATAAAATGAAAACTGACTTACGCATGCAGGTGCAACCGAGACGAATTGAATGTTTTGACAACTCCAATTTTCAGGGAACAAATGCAGTAGCTGCCATGAGTGTGTTTATTAATGGCAAACCGGCAAAAAAAGAATACCGCCATTTTACCATCAAAACTGTTGAAGGTCCTGATGATTTTGCATCAATGGAAGAAGTAATTTACAGACGATATAAAAGAGTACTTGAAGAAAAACAACCCTTGCCTGAACTGATAGTAATTGACGGAGGAAAAGGTCAGCTGAATGCTGCACTTGCAAGTCTCGAAAAATTAGGACTTCGACATCAGATACAAACTATTGGTATTGCAAAAAAGCTGGAAGAAATTTACTACCCTTCAGATCCTGTTCCGATGTATCTCGACAAAAAAAGCGAAACGCTTAAAATCATTCAGCAGCTCCGCGATGAAGTGCACCGGTTTGGAATCACACATCACCGCAACAAGCGCAGCCGCAGTTTTCTTCAGTCTGAAATTCTTGAAATTCCGGGAATAGGTCCATCTACTTTCGAAAAACTGATGATTGCATTTAAGAGTGTGAAAAAACTGAAAGAATCAACAGAAGAAGAAATTGAACAGGTAGTCGGCAAACAAAAAGCCGGCATCATACATTCTTATTTTCAAAAATTAAAAAGCACCGCTGATGAAACCCATTAATATATTTTATTTACTCGTTTTATATGTTGTTCTGCAATTAGGATGGTGGTCATATCTGCTGGTTGACCTGAATAAAGATTACTATGAAACCAAGATCAACCATATTCTTACTCAGGAGCAAACTTCTGAAACCGTAAGTGAAATTGCCTGGCTGAAAAAACGACTGAACGAAAAATATCTGATGGTTGCCGGTGAAGGAATTGTGTTTCTATCGCTTCTCGGTTTTGGAATTTATCAGGCGCGAAAAGCTTATCTGAGAGAATTTCAGGTAGCGCAGCAACAGAAAAACTTTATGATGAGCATTACACATGAGTTTAAATCGCCAATTGCAGGAATCAGATTAAGTGTGGAAACCTTGCTGAAACGGGATATGGAAAGAGAAAAGCAAACCACTGTTTTGCAACGGGCATTGAACGAAACTGACAGAATCAATTTTTTAGTAGAAAATATTCTTACTGCAACACGTATAGAAGCAGCCAACATGGAGCTGCATCTTACCGATATTGACTTATCAAAAACCATTACAGATTATCTTCAGACAAAAAAAAACTTCTGAAGCAAATCACACTTTCAGTGGAATGATAGATCCTGATATACATATCATGGCCGATAAGAATGCTGTAATTTCTCTGGTGATGAATCTGGTGGAAAATGCAGAAAAATATACTCCTGCCACTACTCCCATTGAAATAAAACTCAGCCGAATAAATAACGATGTGTTTCTTCAGGTATGTGATCAGGGACCCGGAATTCCTGACAGCGAAAAGAGAAAAATTTTCGAGAAATTTTATCGTATTGGCAACGAAGAAACCCGAAGTTCCAAGGGTACAGGATTAGGGTTGTATATTTGCCGCTTCATTGCTTTAAAACATAAAGCAACTATGGCTGTTAAAGACAATTATCCGCAAGGAAGTATTTTCGAAATTAAATTTCCATTAAACGCATAAAATGAGCAACAAAGTAGTTCTGATAATTATGGATGGCTGGGGAGAGGGCCGCAAAGATAAATCCGATGCAATTTTCAATGCACAGACACCTTTTATTGATTCGTGTTACAACAAATATCCACACAGCGAACTGCTGACTTCCGGTAAATATGTAGGGCTGCCTGACGGTCAGATGGGCAACAGCGAAGTAGGTCACCTCAATATAGGTGCCGGTCGTGTAGTTTATCAGGAACTGGCTCTTATCAATAAAGCAGTTGAAGAACATACCATAGACACCAATCCTGTTTTGTCAGATACATTCAATTATGTAAAATCAAATCAACGCAAGTTACATTTCATTGGTTTGGTGAGTGACGGAGGCGTACATTCACACATTGAACATTTGAAAGGACTGTGTAGCATTGCTCAGAAAAACGGAGTGAGTGATTTTTATGTACATGCATTTACCGATGGGCGCGACTGCGACCCAAAGAGCGGAAAAGGTTTTATAAATGATTTGGAAAAACATCTGAAGAAAACAGGAGGAAAAATAGCATCTGTTGTAGGAAGATATTATGCCATGGACAGAGATAAACGATGGGAGCGTGTAAAACTTGCTTACGATTTGCTGGTGCATGGCAAAGGCGAACCATTTTCAAAAGCTGAAGATGGTATTGAATCTTCGTATCAAAACAATGTTACCGATGAATTCATTAAGCCCATCAGCATTGTGAATGACGGAAAACCGGTGGCAGTGATTGAAGATGGTGATGCCGTTATCTGTTTCAATTTCCGTACCGACCGCTGCCGCGAAATCACCATGGCACTCACTCAGCAGAATTTTCCTGAACAAGACATGCATACACTGAATTTGCATTATGTTACCATGACTGTTTATGATGACAAATACAAAAATGTTCAGGTGATATTTACCAAAGACAACCTGAATAATACACTTGGAGAAGTGTTGCAGAATGCAGGCAAAAAACAAATAAGAATTGCAGAGACTGAAAAATATCCTCACGTAACCTTCTTTTTTTCGGGAGGAAGAGAAAATGAATTCAAAGGAGAAAAACGAATTCTCATACCATCACCCAAGGTGGCTACTTACGATTTGCAACCGGAGATGAGTGCTTATTCGGTGAAAGATGCATTGGTAGCTGAACTCAAAAAAGGTGAAACAGATTTTGTTTGTATCAATTTCGCCAATGCCGATATGGTTGGACATACCGGAGTTTTCAGTGCTGCGGTGAAAGCTGTTGAAACTGTTGACAGTTGCGTAAAAGAAATCGTGGAATGTGGTTTGCAAAACGGTTATTCCTTCCTGATAACTGCCGACCACGGCAATGCTGATTTTATGATTAATGATGACGGTACTCCTAATACTGCGCATACTACCAACCCTGTTCCATTATTTCTGATTGAGAAAACTCAAACACACAAACTCAAAAACGGAATTCTTGCTGACCTTGCTCCTACTGTTTTAAAACTGATGAACGTGCAGGCTCCCTCTGAAATGACAGGACAATCACTGCTGGATTAGCTCTGTTGAGTTAACACGGTTATGTTTATAACATAAGCGTTTTCAAGATTGGAGACTCTGTAGAATCGGTGCAACTTGTTACTTTTGTACTGATTGACAAACATGAAAAGAATCATTATTATTCTGATTTTAGTTTCTGCCGGTTTCTCATCACATAGTCAGAGCAGAATGTTTTTTTTCATTGTCGGGAGGGATACTCTACTACAATGGTGATTTGAATGATAAAAGTATTGTTCCGTCAACCAAAATTTTCAGAAACTATGGCAATGCTTCCATTGGTGCACATATTACAAGACATCTGAATGTGCAGCTGAATTATTATCATGGCAGTGTAGAAGGAATTGATTCACTGACCAAGGAAAGTGATAATAAAAAGCGTAACCTCAGTTTCGAATCACGGATTGATGAAATATCCATGTTGTTTTCATTAAGTCTTTTTTCAAACCGTACCAAACGGCTTGCTATACCTTATGTATTTGCAGGTGGAGGAATATTCTTCTTCAACCCTAAAGCACGTTACTATGGAAGTAATCCCGACTATTACGGTCAGTTAATTGCACTGCAGCCTTTGGGCACCGAAGGACAATACCTGACCGAAGGTGAACATCCTGAACCTTATAAACTTTATCAGGCAGTAATTCCGATTGGTATCGGAACTTATTTCAGAATAAATCAGAAATGGAGAATTAAGGTAGAATTTGCAGAACATTTTACCTTTACTGATTATCTGGATGATGCCAGTGGAAAATATCCTGACATGGATGCATTGGCACAAACTCCAAAAGGTGAACTTGCAGTGTATTTTTCAGACAGAAGAAAAACTAAATCACCTCCTAACCCCAAGGGTTACAACCGCTCCAATGCTACCCGCAACGACAATTACATTCATGTCGGTATTGGCATTGTTTACAACCCACAAAGGCAAAACCCTACGCGTTATCGTGGGCCGGGTGCTTTCAAAAAAATGTTTTCAGGACGTAAAGGTTGGTGGGGTAATGCAGGCAATGGTTTGTAATTGATTTTGTTTGTTGTAGATTTGGTAGGTATCAAATTCTGCAAATCATGAAATTATTAATTCCCGTTGACTTTACTTCCCTCACTGAAAATGCTTACAGTTATGCATTGCAACTACCTTTCGTAAATGAAATTGTTTTGTTTCACGCAACAGCTACCGAAAAAGAGAAAACATCAGCCATGGAGCAACTGAACAAAATCCGAAATGATTTTAAGATTCCATCACAAATTACTGTAAGTACACTCATCAAACAAGGAGACTTTTACGACCTGATTGGAGAAACAGCCACTGAAATAAAATGCCGAACTCATAGTGATGGCTACTCACGGAGTAAAAGGCTGGCAGCATATTGCAGGCAGCCATGCCATGAAGGTTATCACCCATTCAAAAACACCTTACATAGTTGTGCAGAGCAAACCTTATCGCCCCGTTAAAAAAATGATTATTCCGGTTGATTTTACACGTGAAGTCAAACAGGTTTTATCGGTAGTTATACGGTATGCACATTTGTTTAATGCTGAGGTAATATTATTTGAACAGCTGAACAGGGATAGCTTTATCCAACACCGAATCACAAACAATCTGAATTATTTCACCTCAGTGTTGAATGACGAAAAAATTGTTTTCAAAATCGTTAAAAAAGAATTTTCGCTCGATGACAAATGTGAAGTTGTTACCAAAGAAGCTGCCGAAACCAATGCCGACATCATTGTTACTACCATTGATCCTGATAAAGGCATTACAGATTATATCATGGGTGTTGAAGAACAAAAACTATTAGCCAATGAATTGCAGTTGCCTGTGCTTTGTGTCAACATATATCACTTTTCATCAGCTACCGATCAGTTTGCCATGACTGAATAATTGCAAAAGAATGGTACTTTTACCCTCAGCAACTTTTAGAAACAATTTACCACAATAAAAATGCTATTCGCCAAAAGGTTTGCAAAGTGTCATTGCCAATTATGCATCTTGTTTACATAACAACACAAGAAATTTAAATCGAAGAAATTATGTCAATGATTACCTGCAAAGAATTTAACAGCCTGAGCCATGATGAACAAACCTGGTATATCTGGAATGGTGCTATACATCTCCATGTGCGCGAAGTATATGGTTATCGTGTAAACCTTTTCTCGTTCAACGGTTATTATATTGAGTTATGGTACAGCATTCAGGAAAACAGCATTAAGAGAATAAAAGCCTTTGAAAATTCAGCTTTGCTTGCTCCTTACCTCGAAGATATTAAGATTGACAGCCTGATGAATCTGGGTATGGGCCGTTAATTAATCACTTGAAAACACATACTGTATAATATTGGCTCCCATGCGCAAAGCTTTGAGTCTTAACTCAGGGGTATCGTGGTGTACTTCGGGATCTTCCCAGCCATCGCCAATATCACTTTCGTACTCATAAAAACACACCAGCCTGCCATTATAAATTAACCCGAAACCCTGAGGAGGTTTGCCATTGTGCTCATGAATTTTGGGTAATCCATTAGGGAAATCAAATTTTTGATGATAAATCGGATGGTTAAAAGGCAGTTCTACAAAATCCAGTTCGGGAAATACCTTTTTCATTTCCGGGCGAACATATTTGTCCATATCATAGCTATCGTTGATGTTTAAAAACCCTCCTCCGATGAGATATTTTCTAAGGTTCTCTGCTTCTGCATTGCTAAACACAAAGCGACCGTTGCCTGTCATGTGCACAAATGGGTAATTAAATATTTCAGGGCTTCCCGGCTCAACAACTGCCTCTTCAGGATTGATATTGGTACCAAGATTCTGGTTGCAAAACTGAGCCAGATTGCGCAATGCCGTAGGGCTTACATACCAGTTGCCCCCACCTGCATACTTGAGTTTTGCCAGTTTAATGGTGTAGTCCACAGGCTTGAATGAGCTGATTAATAACAGCAATCCTGCCATTAAAATCACCCTGCCGGAACCTATGCTCTTGATGAATTTCATAAAGCCCAAAAATAAGTTTAACGGTTGACTTAAATACTCTTGCAACTAAACTTTTTATGAATAAATTTGTCTTCCCAAAAAATCAAATCTATCATAACATGAAATTTAGATTTCTACTTATGGCGCTTTTAGCGCCTCTGATGCTAATGGCATCCCATGATTTCAATCGCTTCAATCACAATGAAGATCCCTACTTAAAAGTTTTTGTAAAGGACATTAAACGTGTGCCTGATGCAAAACGACAATTACAACTTTCCGAGAGTCAGGTTTGGAAACAATTCTCTGAACAAAACGGAGGATGGACAGCTATTTTCAATGAGGAAACAGGACTTCCGCATAATGCTTATGGCAAGCCTGTGATGATGGGTCTTCCGCTCGACCCACAATCTACAGCTTGGGCATTCATCAGCAGCAAACTTACTCCGTTTCAGCTTCCGCTGAACGAATTGTATTTCAGAAATACAGCTCAGAACAAAAAGTATTATTATGTGAATTACACACAGAAATACAATAACCTGGAAGTACTTTGGTCAAAAGTGCAGATTAAAATTACCAAAGACGGAAGAGTCAATCAGTTTTTGTGTGATGCTTATAAAGATATCCATGTAAATATTAATCCAACATTAAGCTCTCAGGCTGCAATTTCTTCAGCTACCAACGGATTGAATCTTTCCATTAATTCTACATCGGCAAACAGCGATTTAAAAATTTTACCTGTACCTTCAACCGGAAAAAATATTTATCATCTGGTGTATGAAGTAACCGTAAAAGCTACAGACAGCGAAGGATTCCCAAGAGAATATTATACCCTTGTGGATGCTCATAACGGAGAAGTTTTATACAGACATAATAATGTAAGTTATTTTGCCAATACCGACATCAACCTCACTGCCACTGTATATCCTACCAATCCATATCAGCCAACTGCAGTAAAGCCATTACCAAATCTATATGTAACTTCTTCAAGTGTGCAGTTTGTAACCGATGCCAACGGATATCTCGGATTAGCCAATACCTCATCTACAAGTGCAAATTTCAAATTAGAGGGAACCTGGGCAAAAATTATCACAGGCAATAATACTCCACAATTTACGGCAACTTTAAATCCTGGTGTAAATAATATCACCTTTTCAAATGCCAATATCCGTGAGTTATCCGCTTACAATTTTGTGAATGAAATTCACGACTATTATGTGATGAAAGCAATGGGTTCAGGAGCTGAAGCTATCATGGACTTTCAGATGCAGAGTCATATTGATGTTGCCGGTACTTGTAATGCCTACTATGATGGCGACCTTAACTTTTATGCAGCCGGAGGAAACTGTAATGCCACATCCACTGTCAATGATGTTGTATATCATGAATACGGCCATGGTGTGAACGAATATTTGTATGACTATTACGGAGGATTTTTTAATAATGGCGCATTGCATGAAGGTTATGCAGATACCTGGGCTAACGGACTGACTGAAGACGCTGTTTTAGGAATAGGATTTTTTTCAAATGATCCTAACGGATATGTAAGACGATATGATATTGACAAAAAAGTATATCCTCAGGACATCATGGGTGAGCCTCATGCTGACGGTGAAATTATTGCCGGTGCTTGGTGGGATGTTGCATTAAACTTCAACAGTGTTCAGCAACGTCAGGATTTATTCTTCGAAACATTTGCAGCTACCATAATGTATCCTGACGGACAGGAAGGACAGTTATATACTGACATACTGATTGAAGCACTTACTGATGATGACAATGATGGAGACCTTACCAATGGTACTCCTAACTACTGTGATATAACTTCTGCATTTGCCATTCATGGAATAGTGATGTATGGTGCAGGAACTTTACTGACCCATACTCCATTGCTAAGTGCAGCAGGACAACAACAGGTTACTTTAAATGTAACAACTCCTGCTTCATTTGCTACTGCAGCAGGTTCAGCAGTTAATGGGTACTATCGTCTCAATGGTACCGGTTCATGGAACAATTTTACATTTACCTATAACGGAACTGTATTTCAGGGAAACATTCCTGCACAACCTAATGGAACTATTATTGAGTATTATATTGATGCAAATGATCAGTGCGGAACACATTTTAATGTGATGCCAAGCCTTGCAAATGCAAGTAACCCTAATATTCCATATTACACATTGGTTGGTTATAGTCTTATGCACAGTGATTATTTTGATACAGGAAACAGTCAGGGATGGACTACCTCACTGCCGGGCGACAATGCCACTACCGGAATGTGGGAAATAGCTTCAACAGTAGGATCTGATTTAAACCAGGGCTTCCCCCCTCCTAATTATGTTCAGCTACCGGTTGATCATACACCAACCAATAACAATATCTGTGCTGTAACAGGCAATGCAGGATCAAATGATCCGGCAGGTACAAACGATGTGGATGATGGTAAGACTTCTCTTGTATCACCAATCTTTGATTTGTCGGGATATAGCAATCCTGCTATCAGCTACTGGAGGATGTATTCCAATGATCAGGGAGCAACTCCTGGAACCGATTTCTGGCAAGTGTATTTAAGTAATGATGGCGGAGCTACCTACATACCTTTGGAAAACACTGATGTATCCGATCATGACTGGCGCAGGTTTGCATTTCGTGTTGCAGATCACCTGACACCAACAGCAAATGTCAGATTAAAATTTGTAGCCGAAGATGCCAATGCAGGCAGTTTAATTGAAGCGATGATTGACGATATTGAAATATGGAGTGCAGAACCAACAGGATTGAATCAACCTTCATTACAATCATGGTATGCATACCCAAATCCTGCTAAAGATTACATTCGTTTCGGATGGAAAGGTAATGATCAGCAAGTGAAAGTAACTTTAATTAACTACGCAGGACAAGTGGTATTCCAACAAACTTATAACGGACAGTCAGTAAATGAAACTGTCTCATTAAGAAATATTGCAGATGGAATATACACTCTTCAGCTTAAAGGAGAAAAATTTGTCAAATCAGAAAAAATTTCTGTAATCAGATAAAGTTGCATATAAACTGAACTATTTGCAAAAGCCATGGTGTACATCATGGCTTTTGTTATTTTTATAAACTAATTTCTTCAGGATGTTAAAACTTAAATTTTTTGGTTTAACTTTTTTATGCTGCGTGCTTTTATATTCTGCCAAAGCACAGGTTTATATCACACCCTACGCCACAGGATTAGCAGGAAGAATTTCGGATATTGCCACCAATGGTGACGGAAGACTTTATGTTACTACTCAAATGGGATCTATTTATATTATCAGTCAGGGTGGTGTGCTGAATCCTGTACCATTTTTAAACATACAACCAAAAGTTACTCCTACTTCAGTAAACAATACCGGTGAACAAGGTTTATTGGGTCTTGCATTCAGTCCTGATTATGCAAACGATCAGACATTTTATATTTATTACACCAACAAATCAGGCATAGGAAACAGTATTCTGGCACGATATAAAGTGACCTCCAATCCTGATATTGCAGACTCACTTAGCGAAGAAATATTGTTGGATATTCAACAACCATATACCAATCATAACGGAGGTTGTCTTAAGTTCGGAAATGATGGTTTTCTGTATTTAGGTCTGGGTGATGGTGGCAGCAATGGTGACCCGGGCAACCTTGCTCAAAATATGAATGAGTATTTTGGAAAAATTCTGAGAATAGATGTCAGTTCGCAACCTACTGGATATACCATTCCTCCAACAAATCCATTCTACAGTGTAATTGGAGCAAAACAGGAAATCTGGGCTTCAGGTTTCAGAAATCCATGGAAGTTCAGCTTTGATAAACTCACACACGACTTATGGATTGGTGATGTAGGTGAAACAACATGGGAAGAAATAGATTTTCAACCGGCATCATCATCAGGAGGAGAAAACTATGGTTGGAGATGTTATGAGGGTAATGCCCCATTTAATACTTCTGCAGGTTGCAATGGCTCCTATACTTCTCCGGTGTATGATTACAGCCATACAGCAACAGGAGGTTGTGCTGTAACCGGTGGGTATGTTTACAGAGGAACAGTAAATCCTTCGGTACAGGGAATTTATTTTTTGCTGATTATTGTAATGGCTCAGTCTATGCCTTGGATCCCAACAACCAAAATACTGTTGTCACTGCAGGAACATTTCCCGGAAGATTTTTCGGCACTTTCGGAGAAGATGAGAGCGGTGAACTTTATCTGGGAGACAACAATAATGGAACGCTTTATAAGATTGTGTGGTCACCCACAGGAGTGAATGATGATAATCCATCAGCAAATGTGAGTTACGCTGTTAAGGAAAATACAATTAATCTTTCTATACAAAACACCGATGCAAATAATATGCAGGTTGAATTATCAGACATGAATGGCCGTCAGTTATTAAATCAATTTTCAAGTCTGCACAAAGGGAATAATCAATTTAAGTTGCCTGTTAAATTAGCCAATAGCACCTATATCATCAGAATAATTACGGACAGGTTTATTCTCACTAAAAAAAATCACAGTTTGTGATTAATCTGCTATGGTTTAATCACAGGAGGCAAAACTGCGCCCTGAGGTACAAATCGCAATGAGCTGGTATTTACACAGTGACGAACATTTTTATCTGTCAATCCTTCACCTGTAAAAACATGACCGAGATGACCACCACAGTTGGCACAAATAATTTCAGTACGCATACCATCAGCATCAGGCACCCTTTTCACTGCACCTTTTATTTCGTCATCAAAGCTGGGCCAGCCACAACTTGAATCAAACTTATCCTGACTTTTGTAAAGCGGTGCATTACATCTCCTGCATAAATAAGTTCCTGCATCCGTTTTTTTATAATAAGCCCCCGTAAATGGCATATCCGTAGCCTTATGCAGCAGTACACGTTCTTCCTGAGGAGTAAGTTTATTATATTCCATCTTTTTTGAATTTTGAGCATTACACGACATCGTTGCCGCCATAACTGCACACAGTAATAATTTTAAATGCATACTAAATAGTTCAACAAATTTCTAAATTTCTAAGATTTATCAATCCCTTGTGAACAAGGAATTTAACAATCTTAATAAATCAAAAGTTTAACCTCGAATTTCTTACTTTTATTGTGCGTATGAAAAATATCCAATAAGTCGTTAAATTCGCACACAAATTAACAAGTAAAATGAATTACGATTTAATCATCATAGGCAGTGGCCCCGGTGGCTATGTAGCCGCCATAAGAGCTTCACAGTTAGGCCTTAAGACAGCAATAGTTGAACGTGAAAACTTAGGTGGAATATGCCTGAACTGGGGATGTATTCCTACCAAAGCCCTGATAAAAAGTGCCAATGTTTTTGAATATATCAATCATGCTGCTGATTATGGAATTACTGTTTCTGGCTCAAAGACAGACTTCGGTGCAGTAATCAAACGCAGTCGCGGTGTAGCAGAGGGAATGAGTAAAGGCGTACAGTTCCTGATGAAAAAGAATAAGATTGATGTTATCACAGGAACAGGTAAAGTGTTACCCGGAAAACAAGTGGAAGTGACCGGTGCTGATGGAAAGAAAACGAATTACAGTGCACCACATATTATACTGGCAACAGGTGCCCGTTCGAGGGAATTGCCTAACCTGAAACAGGATGGCAAAAAAATTATTGGTTATCGCGAAGCGATGAATCTTCCCTCCCAACCTAAATCAATGGTTGTAGTTGGGTCAGGAGCTATTGGAGTTGAGTTTGCATATTTCTATAATGCAATGGGCACCAAGGTTACCATTGTGGAATACATGCCTAACATTGTTCCTGTGGAAGATGAGGAAGTGAGCAAACAATTGGAGCGCACTTTCAAAAAGTACGGTATGGAAATTCTTACAGGCAGTTCGGTAGAAGCAGTTGATACTACAGGTGCAATGTGCAAGGTGAAAGTTAAATCTGCCAAAGGAGAAAGTACCATAGAATGTGATATCGTACTGTCTGCCGTAGGTATCACTCCCAACATCGAAAACATAGGTTTGGAAGACTGTGGTATCATCACCGACAAAGGCAAGGTAGTGGTGAATGATTATTATCAAACCAACATACCGGGCATTTACGCAATTGGTGATATTGTAAAAGGTCAGGCACTGGCACACGTAGCTTCAGCTGAAGGAATAATTTGTGTTGAGAAAATTGCAGGACATCATCCGCAGCCACTTGATTACAACAACATTCCCGGATGTACTTATTGCTCTCCTGAAATTGCTTCGGTAGGTATGACTGAGAAAGCTGCTAAAGATTCCGGCATTGAAATAAAGGTTGGTAAATTCCCATTCAGTGCATCAGGTAAAGCAAAAGCTGCAGGTAGCAGCGATGGTTTTGTAAAACTGATTTTTGATGCAAAATACGGTGAGTTGTTAGGTGCTCACCTCATTGGTGCCAACGTTACAGAGATGATTGCTGAACTTGTACTTGCCCGCAAACTGGAAACTACAGGTCATGAAATTATCAAGCTGTACACCCGCATCCTACCATGAGCGAAGCTATTATGGAAGCTGCAGCAGCTGCCTATGGTGAAGTGATTCACCTGTAAAAAGGCTTTATCAAACTGACAGTAAAAACTCCAGCGTATCAACGCCATCGGCATAGTCGGTAACTGAAGGATATTGTGACCGGCCAAAAGCTACTTCATCGCCCAGCAGAGGTTTATGACTTACGATACATTGAATTTTTTCAAGATTAAAGGTAAGCGATTGCCTTAAGTCATCCGGTGAATGATAATACTGATAGTGCAGCGTTGAAACGGGTGAAGCAATTTTTGCATCTTCCACAAGGTGCAGAAAATTGTTTGTAAGAAAAGGTTTTTGTTCCATCAGGAATATGGCCCTGTAATAATCATAGTTATTCATGTATTTGGTATGCTGCATCAGGGTGTCACCATACTGCTGAATTGCTTCAAAAAAATTCTTGAAATCATAACCTTCAGGTACCATCAGTTTAGATACATTGCGACATCCCAACCCGAAATAAGAAAAAACATCTTTTCCTAAAAGTGATAATTCTTCTTTAGTCTCATCTCCTGAGAGTATGGCTACACTGTTTCGGTTTCTGCGGATGATATGGGGGATATTTTTAAAATAATGTTCGAAGTACATAGCTGAATTATCCGAACCGGTTGCAATAACTACTCCGGGTTTCTGAAGTTTATCCACAAATTCAATGTAGTCTTTTAACTGAGGCTCAAATGCTGCAAGCTTGGCGGCCAGAAATTCAATCAGCACAGTGTCTGATGAGGATGGTTTAACAATAGCCTTTCTGCCTGCAATTAAAACGGTAAGTAAATCATGAAAACCTACAGCCGGAATGTTGCCTGCCATAATTAACCCCACAGATCCGGTTTTTTCGTTCATCAGGTACTTCTCTGTCCAATGCTGAAGCACATCAGGCTTAAGCATCTGAGCAATAGCATTTAGTGCCATAATTTGGTTTTCTTTCGTAAACCAGGGGTTCATTTTTTCAGCTTTTTGTATTACTGAATCAAAGTCATTTTGAAAATGATCAGGCTCCTTTAACGTTTTATCGAGGTAAATTCCCAAGTGGGCGAACGCCTTTAGCCGCTCTGATAATGTAAGCATATTCGAATATTAGTTAACTAATGTTTGTTAAAAACAAATAAATAAACGTTTTTTTCTTATTCTGTATCTATTATATTTGCCCCAACACTTTTTAAAAACAACAAAATTATGGCAATTATCATAACCGATGAATGTATAAACTGTGGAGCCTGTGAGCCCGAGTGCCCGAATAATGCAATTTACGAAGGTGGTGCAGAATGGCGTTTTTCTGATGGTACTTCTTTGAGAGGCCCTTTTAAGAAAATGGATGGAACAGAAATTGACAGTGATGCTGCACAAGGCCCTGTTAATATGGATCACTATTATATTGTTCCGGATAAATGTACTGAGTGTGTTGGATTTCATGACGAACCGCAATGTGCTTCGGTTTGTCCGGTAGATTGCTGTGTGGATGACGAAAATGTACGAGAGACAAAAGAAGAACTTCTGGCAAAGAAAAACAGAATGCACTTTTAATCTTTCACTTCTAAAAATATAAATCCGCCTGAAATACTTTTGGCGGATTTTTTCGTTTATGTAGCATGATGAAAAAAAATTCTGAACCTGATATTGTGCGTTACCTTTACGCTGCCATTACAGGCACAAATAAGGCAACTGGCCGACAGTGTGCTCAGAGGAAGCACTGACTCGGTGCGCATTTCATCCAATAACATACTCATTCAACAGATGTCGGAATTTCTTAAAGCAGATAAATCATTTACTACTTCTTTTGACTCTGTAAAATCAATTTCCACCATCAAATCATCTGACGGACTTATCAGGTTTTATCAGTGGGCTATGCCGTTAATGGAAAGTAATACATTTCAGATTTATGGGTTTATGCAGGTTCAGGATAAGAAAACAAAAACCCTGAATGTTTGGCAGCTAACTGATATCAATGAAGACAAATACAGTGTTTCTGAAAAAATTCTGACACCAGATAATTATTACGCAGCGGTATATTACAGCATCATTCCTCTTAAGTCAGGAAAAAAGACCATCTATACATTATTAGGATGGCGGGGAAATACTCCGCGTACCAGTCTGAAAGTGATTGATGTCTTAACTTTTAAAAATAACAAACCGGTTTTCGGCAAAAAAATATTTACATCACCACCCAAGATGTTACCTGTTTTACCGGCAAATAAGTGTGCCAGAATAATTTTTGAATACAACGCTAATGCAGTGATGAGTCTTAAATATTATCCGAATAAAAAGCAGATTGTTTTTGACCATATCAGCCCTTCCAAAGAATCTCTTAAAGGACTTGAAGAATTTTACGGGCCTGACATGAGCTATGATGCTTTCAAATGGAAAAAAGGGAAATGGAATGGTATAGCCGATATTGATATAAGGAATAAAAACAATACGGACGGAAAGAAAACCGCGCCTATAAAAGATTCTGAGCTACACAAATGAAATTTGTCGTTAAACCCTTACCTTAGCACTCTTAAATTGAATATTAAAAAATAAAATAAAATACTATGCGCAAACATAATTTTGGAGCAGGCCCGGGAATATTACCCGAGTATGCATTGAAGAAAACTCAGGAAGCACTGTTAGACTTTAACGGAATTGGTATGGGTGTGATGGAAATATCGCACCGCAGCAAAGATTTTGAAGCCGTGTTGAACAAAGCAAAATCACTTGTAAAAGAATTACTGGAGGTTCCCGATACACATGATATACTTTTCTTGCAAGGAGGTGCCAGCACACAGTTTGCTATGGAACCTATGAATTACCTCAATAAAAAAGCAGCATATATTGATCAGGGTGCATGGAGCGGAAAAGCCATTAAGGAAGCTAAACTGTTTGGTGAAGTAAATGTAATTGCTTCAAGTAAGGATAAAAACTACAGCTACCAGCCAAAAGGATATACCATACCAACTGACTGCGACTATCTGCACATTTGTTCCAATGAAACTATTCATGGTACACAGGTGAAGACATTCCCCTCCTCTCCTATTCCATTGATTTGTGATATGAGCAGCGATATTTTTTCTCGTCCTGTTGATGTATCCAAATTTGATTTGATTTATGCAGGTGCACAGAAAAACATGGGGCCTTCAGGTGTTACACTGGTAATTATTAAAAAAGATTCTGTTGACAGAACCGACAGAGTAAAACCAACTATGTTGAATTATAAAACCCATCTGGAAAATAATTCGCTTTACAACACTCCTCCTGTTATTGCAATTCTCGTGTGCATGCATGTGTTGGAATGGTTGCAATCCATTGGCGGTGTAGATGCCATGCAAAAAATCAATCAGCAGAAATATGATTTGTTTTACAATGAAGTGGATAGCAATCCAATGTTTACCGGCACTGCTGCCGCTGAGGACCGCTCACCCATGAATGCCTGTTTCCTGCTTAAAGACAGTGCTCTTGACGAAGAGTTCTTGGCAATGACTAAGGCAGCCAACATTGTTGGCATTAAAGGTCATCGCAGCGTGGGTGGATTCAGAGCAAGTATGTATAATGCTTTGCCTGTGGAGAGTGTAAAAGTGCTGGTGGATGTAATGAAAGAATTTGCCAGAAAGAAAGGTTAGAAAATAATATTGCTGATATTTTAAAAGGCTTCGGAAATACTGAAGCCTTTTGTTTTTTAATTCTTATTCATGTTTTTGTTCTGCAAGCTGCTCTTCATTTATTTTTTGTATAACACGTTTGACAGTTTTTCAAAATCATTGTTATAATGATGCGATCCCGGGAGTACCACTATCTCTGCACCTGCTCTTATAAAATTCAGTTTAGTACTTTCCTCTTCTTCATCTCCAAAAATACATACCGGTTTCAGGTTTGCCATTTTTTTAAGTTGTGCAATTACATCATAAGTATCACTGCTGCTTCCAAAGTTGAGCATATCAGAAATATGAATTTCAAAATCTGCGTTTTCAGAAGGTGAAATCATATATGAATGCTCAATTTTTTGACTTAGTTCAGCCGGTAAATCAGATATAATAAAAGGTAAAACGTCAGCACCAAAGGAGTATCCTGCAATAATAAATTTATTTACTTTCCAGAGTTGCATATAGCGTTCAATAACACCGCCAATATCTGCTGCAGCCCGTGCAGGTGTTTTAGAATTCCAAAAATACTTTTGAGCATCGAGCCCAACAACAGAAACTCCTTTGCTTGCTACAGATTTGCAAAGTGACTGATCAAACCCGGTCCAACCTCCATCACCTGAAATAAAAAACAAAAGCGACTTAGCATCTTTTTCAGCAGAAGGAATTATTGTTAAAGGAAGATTCTCTGATGCTGATTCTTCAGGATTGTTGTAATCACGAATCAAAGGAGTACCGTTCATTCTTTCGGCATACGAGGGAGAATTGACAATTTTATTCAACGCTGCCGTGAACTGTGGCATCCAGTTTTTAGGTACAGAAAAACCATGACCTACTTTAGGCAGAGATACCATTTCTGCAAACTGTCCGCAATTCTGCACAAAATCCAATGATGTTTTATGGCTGCATACACTGTCTGCCACGCCTTGCAAAACTATAAATGGTGCAGTCAGCTTTTTGCTTTCTTCCAGATAATACATTTTGTTTTCTTTTAATACATGTGAACTCAGTCCTGATCCATTGCACAATGTTTTGTTCAGTTCAATATCAGGACAGAATCCTAATGATATAGCCCCTTTAAACGTATTGGCTGGAGCCTGTGAAAGTGCACCATATACCAAAGTTGCACCTGAAGAATAGCCTACCAATATCGGTTTCATATATTGCTTAAACTTATATTTTTTTTGAAGCGTCATACTTAGTGTTTCCAAATCACCTGCAGGATAATAACAACCAACCTTCTGCTTTTGCAATGACTTAAAATAATGTCTGATATTGAATCCTGCTACCATCACTCCCTCTTTCACAATTTGTTTGGCCATTGCCACTACTCCCAAATTCCATCCTCCGTCTCCTGAAGCGAATAACACCACTGCCTTAGGTGCAGTTTCAGGATGATAAATAACAACTTTCCCAAATGAACCATATGTTAAAGTATCTACTGTTAATGCATGAGACCACTCTGGAATGCAGACCATTACCATAAACAAAAAATTAAACATATTTTTTATAACAACTTTCTTGAACATAACCGGCATAATTTTTTAAGTTTATAAAATCAAATTAATATGGCTTAATAACTTTTGACATAATCAAAGGTAATTGCAATAAATCATAGTCATGCGAGTAAACCAAATATTTATTGAACCATTCAGGATCAAACTTATCTTTATATTCTCTCATCCCTTTGTAGTGAGAAAACGATTTGATTTTCTCATAGGCAAACTTCATTGATTTCTCCGAAATATTTTCTGGTCGCTGAATTCCGCTCATAGCTACAAATCCAAGGTTTACTTTATGACAATTACGTGATTTAAGGTTTTCGAACATTTTAATCATCAGGAAATCAATGGTGCCATTTGGTGCATTATTAATATTACGCATCAAATCATAGGTGGCTTCACCTTCAGCATAATCAGGTATAATGTTGAGAAATGCAATAACTCTTTCCTCACTATTCTCTACAGTAATAATAGTTTGTTGTTTTAATTCATCCCAGACAAACATTCCCTGTGAAAAAACTATTTCATTTCTTCCCTTTGAAAAAAGCCATTCATCACTCACTGATTTAATTTTCTGCAATACACCATCCATTACAGGTGGCTGATATACTTTTGATTTGTATCCTGATTCCTCCAGCTTCTTGATAGCATTGCGAATTGATTTTTTACTTCCACCAGCCAGGCTGAAGGTATCCAGATTGACAACAGCCTCCTGCCCTAACAAAATTGTTTTCTTCTTTAAATTGGTATAAAGCTTCAGAGTCTCTTCGGGTACCCGGTAAAAAATACTTCTTAAGCCTGAAGTAATACAAAACTTATCAAATTCTACAACACAGTTCTTCAGCTCATCAGCATTTTCTGCAACAGGGTTTTCAAGTACTACAGCATAATTATTTACAATTCGATAAGAAAGGAAAGCCTGTTTGTTTTGTGCAAGATAAATCTGTTTATCAGAGTATAATTTAAAATAATCCAGTGCTGATGTTCCATAATTCTTAATGAGCTGCCTGGAGTGATGTTCAATTTCTTCCAAATTTTCCTGTTTCATGTAAAACGGCTTGATCAATGTAACTACAAGAAACAATATTGACAAAAAGCCACATATTTTAATGGATAAAATAAAGTTCTCGGCAAATGGGTGAGTAGTAACGAGGTCAGAACTTCCAATCAGAAAATAATTTTCGATGGTGTATCTCAGAGACTGAAGAAAACTGAAATCTATATTGAAATACTTCTTATCCAGAAAATAAAAACCAATTACCCCATAAACAATAACAGCACCCATACTTATCAGTGAAGTCTGCAATCCAAAGTTTCTGAGCGAAGGGTCAGTTTTCACTACATATTCTTTTCGTGTAATAATTAAACCTGCAATGATGAAAACAGCAAAAGATGCTTCTTCATAATCGAATGCCTTAAAAATATTTCCAACTACAGAAATGATGCAAAGTATAACAGCAAACCACCACGCCAATCTTAATCCTTTGAGCAAAAAAGCAGAAGTTATCAGCATCAGCATCCCTGAAATCAATACAAAATAATTTGAAACATGCATCAGCTCTAATGGTATAAAATTCTTTACCCATACAAATCGTTCATGTATGGCAGGCGTTATTGCTGAAATGATATTCACTGCTCCCATTCCAAGTAATAACAATGCCGGGAAAATCCGCATCAACAACCTGTTTATTTTAATGAGAAATGAACATGCACCCAATATTAACGGAAGCCAGAATTCAAAAAAAACGGTATAGCAATGTTGTAGATACAGCTTCTACATTCGACAGTCCGAAATGAACTAACAAATATGACATTGAAAACTCTATTGCTCCTAACCCTCTGAGAAATGGTGAAATAATCAGAAACAATACAGATACCACATAACTGTCGAAAGCTGCCAGCCAGCCAATATTCAATTGCAATGCACGTGCTGCTATTATAATGTGAAGAACACCTGTCAACTCAATGACAAGAGAAATTAATATTGTTAAAAAGACATAACGCTTACTGATTCTGTTCTCTTTTATTTCATCCAACAGAGAAATCAATGAAGGAAATCGCACTGATGCAATTTTATAAACAGAACCTTGTATAAGTATAGAGCGATATATAAAAATAATGCTTGCAAGTAGCATAGAAACAACAATGAGCATTAACCAAACCCCCGCAGATGAATTTCCATTGAAAAGAAAAATGATAAAAACAGGAATGGCTACCATTACAACTGTGAGTATTCCTACAAAGCCATAAATAGAAGACGCTAAATGAACATGCGTTTGTTTAATCCCTTTCTTCTCCAGTGCACCACTGAAAAATGCCAGAGATGAAACACCTCCGGCCGGAAGAAAAACACTAATAAAATTTCTCTTAAGGAACAATAGAATGGCATCAGTAAAATTAATTTTTGAATTAACTGACCTGAACGCCATATTGTACATCAGAGCCTGCAATAAAACATAAAACAGAAATAACAGAATTCCCGCGCCAATCCAGTATTTATCGGACCATTCAATAGTGCTTCTTATCTGACCAAGTTCTGTACGCTCATGCTCGAAAAACCAAATACCAACTCCAATAAAAAATATGGTGAAAACAGATTGAATAATCATCTTCCCATTTTCGCGGAGATAAGGAAACAATTTCACTCTTAATATTTGCAACTTTGAGCTTTGCATTGAACCTTTTCCTGTTGTTCCTTGATTCTTTGGCTTCAAAGGTATAGACATATCTTAATATTTATTCAGGAAATTACTTTAAAAGTAATAAGTAATGCAGAAACAAACAATAGAAAAAGTCCTGCCATGAAAATATAATCGGCCAACAATTCCAGTCTTTCAGCATAAGCACCGTTATGTCTCATGCTTAAGAAACTTAAAATAGTGCTTACCATAAAAATCAGAAATGCTATGGTCGTAAATTCATCAACCAACGTTGCTTCTCCGATTTTCAGCATGCGTATAGAAGTTAATACTATAAAGCAAAGACCTACCAGGTTTGAACTTGCATTAAGAATATAGGGTGAGTTATTATTTCGTGATCGTCTTTCGGACATAGACAAAATTCAAAGTTAAAATAGATTAATCTTAGCTATTAAAAATGATGCCCCGAAAAACAGGGGCATCATACATTCAAACTGATACATTACTTAGTCGTTCTTCTTATTTCATTAGAACGTACAGGGCTCATCGCAGGATGAAATTCTTCACGTTTAAAAATCCGTTGCGGCATTGGGGCCGGTTCATTTTCTCTGGGTTTCATAATCTCAGGCCGATACATTTTAATGTTATTATTTACTATAACATGTCTTCCCGGTTTTTCCATTTTCTGAATTTTATATACAGGGACTTCTTTGAATTTTGTATCCCTTATTTCCTGACGCTCCGGTCCTGATGCATAGGTAACATTATGGACAGTTGTTATGTGATTGATTACAGTTGTTTGATGAATAATTTTAATATTATCACTGCTATGCAATATTACTTTGTTTATCCTTGGATGAAACAAATCATTTTCTCTGCAAAACATCCATCTGTTATCAGGAATTTTATTAATGAATGCAAAATTTATATTGATTGACCAGCCAGGGGCTAATGGATACCATCCGAAGTAACCTCCGCCATGTCGCCAGCAAACCCAAGCCGGTGCCCATTCGGTATCGGGTAGCCAGACCCATCCATAAAAATCGTCATAAAACCACCTTCCATAGTGAAATGGAGCCCATCCCCAGTCGTAATAACTTACCCATGCAGTTCCTTCATCAGTAAAAACCCAATGACCATTAGTGTTATAAGGCACAAAACCTGCAGGTACATCAGGAATCCAGCAGTAACCTTCATCAGGTATTTCAACCCATCTTCCGAATGGCGAAAGGTAATCATAAAAATACTGAACTGTAATCGTTCCGGAAGGACGGCTTACATGAATGTTACTTGCAAAATTTCTGTTGTTGATGCTTATCATCAACATAAACATCAGGATAAATCGGATTTTAATTCTTGTTTTCATAAAAATAAATATTTAAAGTTATTTAATTGTTACGCAATGGTTCAAAGGATTTGGTTTTTGCTACGAAAATATCGGAGTCTCCCTGGCTGATAATTTCCTGTTTTCCAAAAAAGCAATCTCTTTCATACACGCCTGTGATATAACAATTATTATTATTGTCAATACTCATTGCTATAGGGCGGTCGTAACCATTACCACCAGCGCTATTTGCTGAAAGGGCAAAACCTTTATCGTTATATTTTATAATAAAAATATCCCAGTCATCATAGGAACTTGAATTGGAATTGGCTGCGAAAGTTGAATTATAATCACCACATACATAAATATTTCCTGATTTATCCAAAGCTATTGCTCTTCCGATTTCACCACCTTTTCCTCCGGATGATTTTACCCATAACAGAACACCTTTGTCATTGTATTTAGCCAGAAAACAATCATCTGTTCCTACACTTTTAATTATCTGATCATTAAATTTAGCTTCTCCTTTAATTGACCCTGTTATGTAATAATTGTTCTGAGAGTCGGCTGCAACTCCGTAAGAGCGATCCACGCTTTCACTTCCTCCGGCTTGATCAACCCATTCAACACGACCTGAAGGATTTATTTTTGCAATGAAAATGTCATCATCTCCTGAACTTATTAAATTTATTTCTCCAAATTCAGCTGAGCCGCTAAACCAACCCGTGATAATAGCATTGCCTTTACTGTCGCATGTAATTGCCGTAGCTTCGTCTTTACCGTTTCCTCCTAATGTTTTTATCCAATTGAGTGCACCATCGGCATTATAACTTGCAACAAATACATCAGTATTCCCTTTGGATTTAAGGGTGTTGGTTCTAAACTTGACCTCTTTGGAGAATATGCCTGTCACCAAAATATCCCCGTTATTATCCAATGCCAGTGCTTTGCCATACTCTGAATTAACTCCCTCGCTTGCTTGAATCCAATTTATTTTTCCGTTATTATCAAACTTTGCAAGAAAAAAGTCACGGTCGCCACTGCTTTTCATTTTCACTCCTCCGAAATCAGCTTCGGATGTAAAATATCCGGTTATGTATATATTACCCTTTTTGTCAAGGACAATTCCATTGGCTTCATCCAAATCTGAACCACCTTCCTGCTGTATCCATATCAACTGACCTTCCGGATTATATTTAGCAAGAAATATATCATAATATCCTTTGCTGGTAAGACTCTTATTTCCGAAAGATGCTGTGCCCTTGAAGTTGCCTACCATATAAATATTTCCGGCAGCGTCATTTGTAATTCCTGATACATAGTCCACTTCTTTTCCTCCAAATGATTTTGCCCAATCCCATGTTTGTGCATGAGTAGTTTCTGCAAAAGCCAAAGAAGCTAAAACTGCAGTTACATATTTAAACTTTAGATTTTTCATTTTTTTTGTTTTAATAGTTATCAATTGCTTTTTCAATTCAAAATTAATATGAGCCATTCCGGATAATTTGTTTATTCGACAAAATGGATAAAATCCTCGTTGAAATCATCTTGCTGCCTTTCGGGTTCAATATTTCATTAAATTTATTAATGTTTTATTCACATAATACTTAAAAAAGTAAATGCCTGCTGCTTATTATCGCAGCAGGCATTGTACAAACCTCTGTTGAATATTACTTCTAATTTGCCCCGGTCAGTGTTTCAATATGGTTTACTTGTTCGTTTAAAATTCCAACATAAGGTTGATCTTTAATCATACTCTCAACATTTTTTCTAAGCTGAATTAACTGAACAGGATAATTCTGTCCGTTATCAATAAGTGTCATTGGAGCAATATCTTCTGCCATCTGATAGGTTGTAATTACATCAGGAACATCCGGTACATCTGTTAACACATCTTTTATTTTATAAAAAACCGGGCTTAACAAATTCTGTACATTATTGACAACATCAAGTGAAACATTATATTTATAGGTTCCTAATTTAGTAACACCATTCAATCCCTGAAATATTACATCACCATTATTATATAGCGTAACAATATAGTCAGGTGTTGGATTTGCTGTATATCCGGGTTGATGTTGTATTGACACAATTGCATATCGGTTCTGGTTCATCAATGGTGGGGCAATATCACTGTTTGAACCGGATACCGGTGCTTTAGTTAAATTGGCTTCAGTTTTATGTGCTTCATTTAGTCCCGGAATCGGCACTTCAGTTTTATCACAACTTGACAAAGTCAATAATGAAATAATAGCCAGGGCTGTCAGGTTTAAAGTAGTAATGTTTAATACTGAGGTTTTCATTTTCTTTTCTATTTAACTGTTTAACTTTTGTTGAAATTGTAATTCAAATGTACAATCGCAATAACTTTAGTATTGTAATTTTCGATGAAAGCCAGTTTCTCTTTGCCGAATTGAAGTATAATTTGTTTGTATTTACATTTTTCATTTATATGAAAAACCAAATCTTTATCCCGCTATGTGATACAACATTCAGATGCCGGCAGATTGCTTTATTAAAAAACACCTCACACTTAAAATAAATGTGAGGTGAAAAACAACTCTAAACTAATGAAAACAATTCTCCGGTGTCTTTTTATGCTTTCTTTTTCAGCTTCTTGTATCTAATACAAATTAAGTTCAATTGCGATTGATTTTTTATAACTTATGTTAAAGTTAAATTTAACAGGACAGGAATGACAAACTTTTAGACTAAACCGTCATTTTAAATGTTGAAACCATGAAAATTGAATCCGGATTCTGAAGAAATGTAAATCATTTCCGGTATCACAGGCTCTTTAATTCATCAACAGCTCTATTGCAAACATCTTTAACTTTTATAAAACAACTCCTTATCAGTTCAGGATTAGACTTTTCCGAAGCGCAACGTTCAATCGTTATAAGATCACTTTTCGCAGAATCTATTCCAACAAAGTATGCCGTAGATTTAAATTTATGTGCTATGGAATAAATATCTTCATATTGCATTTGATTAATAGCTTGTTCCAGCTTTGCAATTTCTTCAGGTGCTTCCAGTATAAACAGATCAACCATTTGTCTTACAAACTCAGGCTTCCCATTGGACAAATCATTAAGATATTGGAGATTGGTGATTTTATTATTTGATTGCGAAGATTTATAATGGTTTTGATTACTGCTTAACTCAGGCTGTCCAATATTCAGGTATTTCTCAATAAGTTTAAGCAGTTCCTTTTCATGAATCGGTTTTGAAATATAGTCATTCATGCCATATCTGATGCACTTATCTCTTTCACCCTGTAAGGCATGTGCCGTCATGGCAATTATTGGTGTATCAAGTTTTAAATTGTTTCTGATAAAGAAAGCTGTATCATAACCATTCAATTCCGGCATTTGAATATCCATTAATATCAGATCAAAAGATTTTACTTTAAGTTTTTCTATTGCAACATTTCCATTTTCTGCTATTTCAAATTTAAATCCCCAATATTGCAATAATGACTGAGCCAGTTTTTGATTCATAATATTATCTTCCACAACTAAAACAGCAGCAGAAGTCGCGGGTTTAGGAGATTCAATTTTATTATCAGATAAATTTTCTTTAAATGCTACACTATTTTTCTTAAAAGGTAACTGAAAAATAAAAACCGTGCCTATTCCAACATTACTTTCAACTTTTATTTTACCATTCAGCAATTCTATTAACTTTTTCACAATAGATAAGCCAAGTCCGCTTCCACCGAATTTTCTGGTTGTATCTGTGTCAGCCTGATTAAATCTATCAAAAATTGCATCCAACTTTTCATGTGGAATTCCAATTCCGCTGTCTTTGACCTGAAAATCAAGAAAAATCTCATCATCATTCTCTGTCAGTTTTCTGACAGTAACAGATACTCCACCCTGTTTGGTAAACTTAATGGCATTATTAATTAAATTGACCAGAATTTGAGTTAATCGTGTTGGATCACCAATAAGTGTAACAGGAATATCATCAACATTAAAATTCAATGATAAATTTTTTTCGTCAGCTCTTTGCTGAAACATTACCTGTAAAGAGTGAAAAAGCTCAGCGGGATTAAAAGCTACTTTCTCAATATGCAGCATCCCAGCTTCAATTTTTGAAAAATCAAGAATATCATTGATGATTGTCAACAAATTTTCACCTGACGCCTGAATAGCGCGGATATAATCTTGCTGGTCTTTATTAAGCTCTGTATGGCTTAGAAAATTAGCAAAACCTAATATCGAATTCATAGGCGTCCTGATTTCATGGCTCATATTGGCCATAAACTGTTCTTTCATTTCGGCTACTTTATAAGCTTGCTTTTCTGCATTACGCAATTCAAGTTCAACTTTGTTACGTCTTTTAATATCACGAAACAAAACCATGATAGAAATAACTATTACAACGATGGCAAAGCCTGTTGCCATATTATTCATCATTTCAACTTCGCGTGTGTGCTGATTACGTCTTTCAATAATCCGGCTCAGGTTTTCTGATTCCATTCTTTGAAAAGAAGATACAACATAGGAAATGTCATCAAGTATTCTTTCACCAATCCCTGAACTCACCTGTGCGATGGCATCACTCTTACTCTCATTATGATAGTCTGCCAAAGTTTGTTGAGCCGCATTAATTTCCATCTTCACAAGTGAGTCGAGTTTTATTACCAATATCTTTTGATCACCACTCAGGTTTTGATCTAGGAGAAATTGCATATTAACAATAGCCTGCTTCAGATTAACTTCGTTATTCTTTAAAAAGTAGGAATTACCGGTGCAGACGAAATCGGAAATCTTATTATCATACGCATAAACCGATGACTCTATCAGGCTGACTTTTGATGTCAGATAATTACTTCGCAACATTTCCTGCTGAGAGGTTTTAAGATTTTCAATACTATTATCTGTAAGGTACTGCACAATAATTATGGCAATAAGTGCAAGAAAAAAGCCTATACCTATTTTGATGCTAATGTTGGACAGTAGAAATCTCTTCATGCAGTTTCTCTTCAGAAAGTTTCCTCAAAGATAATTATGAAACTTGTTTTTCTCTGAAATTAATTCGATGAAGCAGTGATAACCTTAGTTGAAACGGAATATTTCAGGTTCAGATAAAATTAATCTTCTTAAGTAATATTTGTCTATACTGCTCTCCTACCGGTATGGGATGATGATTAATATAAAGTGTTTCGCCTTCAATATGATCAATTTTTGATAAGGAAATTATATACGACCTGTGGATTCTTAAAAAACTTTGCTGACGACAACTTTTTTTTCAATACCTGTAAGTGTAATATGGACTGTAAATTTCCTTTCTGCAGTATAGATATTCACATAATCACCCAATGCCTGAAGGTACTCTATATCCTGTAAATTGATTTTATTCAATACGCCTTTGTTTCTGATAAAAATAAAATCATTTTCTGAAGCATTGGTTTCAACCTGACCACCATGGCTGTCATAAAGCTCTTTTGCTCTTGAAACAGAAGTCAAGAATCTCTGAAGTGTAACAGGTTTCACTAAATAATCTGCAACATTTAGTTCAAATGCTTCTACCGCATAATCTGTTTTTGCAGTAATAAGAATGACTATTGGTTTTTTATCAATATTTCTTATCAACTCAATGCCTGTCATATCAGGCATCTCAACATCAAGAAACACCAAATCTATATTTCCATTGTTAATAGCATTATAAGCTTCTGTAGAGTTTTCACATTCTTGTATTAAGGTCAGGAAATTTACCTGTTCAACCAAATGTTTCATGGCTGTTCTGGCAAGCTTATTATCATCAACAATTATACAGTTCATTTTCTCTTAAACCGATTAATATTAAAGACTCCGAAATTCCTAAACACTTTAGATTTCATTTTAAAGTACCTGATGGAGGTTCAATTTATTTAATTGCTTTATTCCTTTTTGAAAATACTTCCAATTCCCTTACTGATTTTCTGTATAGTCTCAATACTCTTACTCAATGGCTCAACTGTGATATCCTCAAAACCCTCTATTTTATTACTCTGAGTGAACTGTTGCGGATAAATTACTATTCTGCTGATACTCGAAAAATATTTTTCAATTTTTACAGGTAGGCCATCAAGTGCTTTCATATAAGATGCTGCTCCTTTACGTGCAGATATTAATACCAAAAGGTCATCGTTTTTGATTTCTCTTGACAATACCAAAAAGTCATCCCATGCATCAAATAATGAAACTGAAAAAGGCGTTGACAGCTTTAATCTTTTTGCTGCTTTATGAACCATCCTTTCAGTATGCTGATTACAAAATAACTGAATGGGAATACTCAATTCCTGAGCAAGCTTGGACATTTTCTGCAGCCATTGCTCAAAACCATTTTCATGCTCTGCTAAAGGTGGTGCAGCAATCACAATTCTTTTATGTAACACCAAAGGCTTTTCAATATGACAGATGAAAGTGCATTTATCAGTACTGTTCAGAATATTATCCATCTTTTCGCCAATCAATCTGTCAATTAAACCAACCTTTCTTGGCCAGCCAAGAAGAATTATATCAGCCATAATCTCTCTCGAAATTCGGGCTATTCCGCTGGCCGGATTATGGTCAATTGTAGTGATTACATTTACTTTTGTTTCAGATGCTGATGCCTGTCTTACAAATTCTTCAAGCTTATTTCTGGTTTTAAGAATATTTACTTCTGCCTCATCGTTGTTGGAAACTACAGAAAGAATAGAAATGGGATTGACAGACTTTTTGTCTTTGATGAATATGGTAAATTCCAGTAATTTTTCAATTCGGTCAATGTTGGCTATCGGCAACAGTATGTGTTCATTGTCAAAACCATTAACACGCATTAAATCAGAAACATCATCATCAGTCTGAACAATGATTTTTTTGGCTGCACGTTCAGTTGCGAACGAAGCCACAATGCATGTAATGAGAATAAGAATAATTGTTCCATTAAGAATATTCTCGTCTAATATTTTTTCTTTATATCCAACAAGTATTACGGCAAGGGTAGCAGCTGCATGTGCCCCGCTAAGTCCAAAAATTAATTGTCGTTGCGCACCTGAATATCTGAATACTAACTGAGTGAATAATGCAGCCAACCATTTTCCTGAAAGTGCAACAACAGTTAGTGCTCCGGCAACTATTAATGCTGTGGGGCCACTAAGCAAAACCCTTACATTAACCAACATTCCTACACTGATAAGAAAAAAAGGAATGAAAAGTGAGTTGCCAATAAATTCAATTCTGTTCATCAATGCTGATGAATGTGGAATAAGTTTATTCAATGCAAGTCCTGCCACGAAAGCACCTATGATAGCTTCAACACCTGCAACTTCAGCTAAGAATGCTCCGAAAAAGACTACAGCAAGTACAAAAATATAGTGAGAATGTTTTTCACTTTCTAATTTTCGGAAAAACCATTTAGCAATTCTCGGAATAATTAAAAACATAATTGCTGAAAAGATTGTCAGAGAAATTCCAAGTTTTATCCAAAACTCCTGACCTAAATTGCCTTGTTTGTTTCCTAAAATCACTGCAAGTATTATCAAAACAGCAGTATCTGTAAGGATGGTACCTCCTACCGTAACTGCTACAGCCTGATTTTTAGAAACCCCCAGTTTGCTTACTATTGGATAAGCTACAAGTGTATGTGTGGCAAACATACTTGCAGTTAAAAAACTTGCATTAAAATCGTAATGCAGTAAGTAATGGCAAACCGGGAAACCAATTGCTAAAGGGATAATAAATGTTAAAAGCCCAAACAACAAGCTTTTGTTTCGATTAGCCTTAAATTCATTTAAATCCAGTTCCAGACCTGCAATAAACATAATGTAAAGAAGACCTATTGTTGAGAACAGGTCAATAGCTGAATTTTTCTCAAGGATATTTAATCCGTAGGGGCCAATGATTACTCCTGAAATTATAAGTCCTATAATCCCCGGAATATTCAACCTTCGCAACAAGATTGGAGAAAGGAGTATGATCAGCAATATCAGCGAAAAAACCAAAACAGGATTTTTTAGCGGCAAGGCAAACTCCTCGAGTAAATGTCGAAAAAACTCAATCATGCTCTATAACTTTTCTAAAAACTACCTTATGGCAGAAGGAATAACTTTGACTACAGTATTGTACTGTTAGTCTTCCATAAATTTATTCATTACCTCAGTGCTTACACCGGTAAATGAAAATCCTCCGTCATGAAACAAATTCTGCATAGTAACCTTCTTTGTTAAATCGCTGAACATCACTACAACATAATTGGCACACTCTTCTGATGATGCATTTCCCAAAGGAGACATATAATCAGCATAATTATAAAATGCATTGAATCCTTTGATTCCGCTTCCGGCTGTAGTCATGGTTGGTGACTGGGAAATTGTGTTGATACGAACTTTTTTTGCTTTTCCATAATGATAACCGAAACTGCGCGTAATACTTTCGAGAAGAGACTTGGCATCGCCCATATCATTATAATCAGGAAACACGCGTTGTGCAGCAATGTAAGTTAATGCAACTACACTGCTCCACTCATTCATGGCATCTAGTTTTACAGCCGTTTGCAAAGTTTTGTGCAAACTCATTGCAGAAACATCTAATGTTTTTACAAAAAAATCATAGTCGAGTGCAGTATAAGGTTTTCCTTTTCGCACATTGGGTGACATACCGATGCTGTGCAAAACGAAATCCAGTTTACCTCCCAGAATTTCCATTGACTTGGTAAACAAATTTTCCAAATCAGTTACAGAGGTTGCATCGGCAGGAATTACCTGAGCATTACACTCTGCAGCAAGTTTGTTTATTTCGCCCATACGCATTGCAACAGGAGCGTTGGTCAGTGTAAATACAGCACCTTCTTCATGAGCGCGCTTAGCTGTTTTCCATGCAATAGAATTTTCATCCAGTGCTCCGAATATGATTCCTTTTTTCCCTTTCAACAGATTATACATAGCAATTTGATTTCGGGCTAAAGTAAGAAAAATGAACAAATGATATTATCAGTAGCCACGTGATTTTCTACTATTCAACGGTGAGTTAATATCATCCATTGCAGGAAGAGGCTGATTAAAATAAACTACTTCAGAGGTGTCAGTGAGTGATTTGATAAACAGGATTAACTGTTTTTTTTCCAATGCAGTCAGGTTCAGCTTATCCGATGGCAAGGTTTGTCCCGGAAGATTTATTCCTAATCCTACCCCGCCTCCAACATCATAAAAATCTATTACTTCTTCTAACGTTTTAAAAACACCATTATGCATATACGGCCCGGTAACTTCAGTATTACGTATGGTAGGCGTCTTAAAGGCATAAAACAATTCAGCATTTTTAAATACCGAATACCTTCCAGGGTCAGCATCCAGAGTATAGGGCTTTTTATTCTGTGCCGGAACTCCTATGACATCAAATTCACTTTCGGTATATAAAGGTGGAGTGGTTCCATTGAAAAGTCCTGCAAAATGGCAATGACCACATTTTGCTTTTCCCATAAAAAGATTGTAGCCATTAATTTCATCTGCAGAAAGATCGTTTTCCTGTCCTCTGATGGCCTTATCAAATCTTGAATCAAATGACAACAAAGTTCTCTGAAACTCGGCCAGTGCTGTAAGTATTCCGCCTTCTGTTATTGATGTATCTTTAGTACCCGAAAATGCTTTTGCAAAAAGTTTTCTGTATTCGTCAGACTGCCGCAACTTTTTTACGACCTCGCCAAAATCTCCATGCATTTCGCGTTCGTTCTGTACTACAGTCTTTGCCTGATCTTCAAGAACCAAAGCTCTGGCATCATGAAAAAGATTGCGTTGTAATGCTGCATTCAGCAAGGTAGGTGTATTTCGTGGTAATGTATCGTGCAACAAAAAACCAATGGCTCTCGGCATTCCATCTGTATATGCCAACTCCGGTTTATGACAAGAGGAACATGAAACTGAATTGTCCTTTGACAAAATAGGATCAAAAAATAATATTTTACCAAGCAGAGGCAGATAAGCATTACTTTTATTCAACTGCATTTTTGTAAAAAAATAAGTGTTATAAGCATCCTTCTCGAATATGGTACGTGCATTCAGGTTTAATGCTCTGATATTTTTTGCACCTGATTTTAATGTTGCATTTCTTACGGCAATAAGCTGTGTATTCAGGGGGATGAAGTAGTTTTTATATAATGTGAAATAATCAAATTCCTTCTCTTTGCCCGTGTGTTTTTCCTGTTCCTTAATAAAATTTGTTGTACTGTCAATTGTTGCAAATAGTTTGCTGAAATCTGCATGAGCGTAGCTTGCTTTTAAAATTTCTTTAAGGCTGTTTAACGATGCTATAGTTTCTGCATGTCCTGTTTTAAGGCTTTGGCAATCAAAATGGTTCACTCCTATGGTATAAACCTTCACCGTGCGCAACTGAAGTATGTCGAACAACTGATATTCGTAAGGCCGGAGGGTAGTAAATGTCTGGGCTAATTTTTCAGTCAGCTTAATGACAAAATCGACTTCTTCTGTCAACTCTTTTTTAGGTATTTCCTTCTGAAAAATCATTTCTTCAATCACTTGCAATCCATGTGGTGGTCTTACGAATTTACTCTCAGGTTCTTCCTCTACCACAGGGATGGCAGGGCCGTTTAAATCGCGTTCGCTGTAAGAAAAATAATAACCGGTGAAGCCTTCTAACTTTTTATATTGAATGCGACATTTCTTAAGTTGATTGATGAGAGACTTACGGTTTGGGTTAGCAACTTCAACCAACTGCCTGAGCCGGATGAATTCATATTTCAATGTATTTGCATTTGAAGAAAGATATTGCTCTAATCCTGTTCTGTTGAATTCGCTTTGCTGTACTTCAACAAAAGAAAATTGCATCATGCAAATGACAATAACAAAGAAACCCAACAAAACCCATTTTGATTTTTGCGATGAACATAAATCAAAGCAACAAAATTTTCTCCAAAGGATTGATTTATGTTTTATGGTTTTATCAACTGATTTTTAAACTAAGAAAATTCAGGCATAACCCATTGCCTTATAAACTATCACTCCAACCCACTCATGAAAAAGTAAATCCCAGTCGAGCATAACTTCAATGGATGGAATAAACAGCTTATCCGGTGTAAACATCAGTTTTCCCGAGTGTTGATCAACAGGAAATGGAATGACAGAAATATTTTGCTTTTCAAAACACATCAGTGATCTGCGCATGTGCAAGGCAGAAGTTACCAAAACAAAAGGAGGTTTTAGTTTCTTTTCCTTTATCAGAGCGGCAGTGTATAATGCATTTTCATAGGTATTCCTCGAATTACTTTCAGCTAAAACCACACTGTCAGGAATGCCTGTTCGTTTGAGTTGCGCTGCCAACAAATCTGCTTCTTTAAGTTTGGTCATATACAAACTCCCCGACCCGCTGGTGATAATAATATGCCGGATTTTATGCGCATAATACAACTCCATAGTTTGCATGTAACGGTCAGCACCCGAACCAAAAACCGGACGATCCATATCACCGTTGATATAACGGATAGCTCCACCCATCATAATGCCTGCATCATAAGTGCCTTGCAAATCGCTCGTTCGCACAGCAGGTGTTTCCCAACTATGCATGGCAAAGTGAAGTACGAGTGGGTTACTGAAAAAAATCAGTGTGATGACAGCCCACCTATAACATCTTCTTTTTCTGTGTTTGTTTTTGGTAAATAATGCAATCAGCAATAGCAATATAATCCAACTTAGTGGCGAAAGCAGGAAATCAAAAATTTTGGAGGCAATAAAAAACAGATGCTGCATTGTGAACGAAATTAGGGCTTTTCCTGCATCACCTGACTATTCAGAAAGTTTTAACGCTTCGAAACCTTAATATCACCCCAGTTTATTCCACGTTTGATGCGCAGTAACTGTGTTTCTGAAACTTTAAATGTGTTTGCAATATTTGCAAGTGAATCGCCTTTATTGATTCGTTTTTTAATCTCAATTACTTTTCTCTCATTTAATTTATATCCTGAAACATTTTCAGGGCGTTTCCCTATTCTTTTCTTTTTCTCTTTAATTACATGAGGACTTTTTTTTCTGATGCTCGATATTATCTTCCAGCGTCATCCATTTCAGATTGGTATAGTGGTTGTTCTTTTTATTGTGATCGAGATGAGCAACAATAGAATGATTTTTTGAAGGCTGACGCACAAAATTTTCTGCCACTAACCTGTGAATGAGAGGTGCATAATTTATGGTACGACCCAACTCATCATTTCTCGACTCACTCTGATATCGTTTCTTCTGCTCTGTTAATTGAATTTTCTGATTCTCGATTTGTTTCTTCAGTGCGTTATATTCAGGCGAGTTTCTTTTAGCTGCCTTTAATGCAACTTTAGATGATTTTAGTTTTTCTGAGAGTTTATTCAGTTTGTTACGATATAACTCCAGAACACCTTCTGCCTGCTTATTTCGTTTCTCAAACAGTTTAAACCTTGCAATGGGATAACCGTTAATCAGAGTCCCTTTGAGAATACGCTTTTCCGCAATTTTGGTAGTGGTACGGATTCGACCATGATTTGAAATTTCAATTTTAAGATTATTGGTGAATTTAAACGGAGGCGTTACAACCACCCATTTCTCGTTTCTGAAATCATTATTCATTGTCAGCAAATTTTAAATTACCAGCATTCGGGTTTTAAAATATAAATTGAATTAAAAGGGTAAATCATCTTTATATTCTTCCTGTGGCATATCGGAAGACGAAGGTAGTGGAATTTCATTTTCAGGTGAAGCGGGTGCTTCCATGCCTGCCCGTTCAATCCGCCATGCATCAATAGAATTGAAAAACTTAATTTCACCCTGCGGACTTTTCCATTCTCTTCCTTTCAGATTAAATGAAACTGTAACTGTTTCACCTTCTTTAAATCCATCAAGCAATGCGCATTTATCCTGAGTAAGCTGCATTAATATTGTTTGGGGGAATGATGACTTTTCGTCTATGGTAAGTACAAATTCACGTTTACGAAATTTATCACTCACATTCTTGGTGTCGTACTTTACTTTAATGGTTCCGGTTACTTGTAGCATAGTTTATTTTTTTTCAAAAGTATAAATAAATCTTTACTCAAACTTATCAACAATAAAATTTCTGCGCCTGCATCAGGAAACAGTACTATTCATCCATTAGTATATAAGTCCAGCCAGTTTAACAGCATTGGTTTTGTTGCAGAAGTTTTCCATCAAAATTTCTTCTCTGTGAGTAATGTCCAACTGCGTAAAATCTGAACGTACCATTCTGTTCATGGCATCGCGCATGGATGACTCTGTATCTGCAACTGTGCATAATTCTTCAAGCCCTGTATTTTCAATCATAGGCGTGTTAACGAGAGCAAACCTTCCGTTGAATAATGCTGAAAGCAGTTTAAGTTTTATCCCTGTGGGCTGAAAGGTAGGCAGCACATTAATTTGTGCATCCATTATCAGCTCATTAATTTGTCGTGTATTTAAATCACTAAGCAGGGTAATGTTATTTCTTTTCTGCACTGCCGATCTCAAATTTACACTTGGCTTACTGCCTGCAATAATCAAAGTCAGTGGTGATGATCTGAAAACATCAACCAGATAAAGTGCAGCCATATCGTTTTCGCCTATGGCAAGGTTTCCATGGTAAAATGCATAGGTGCCTTTTCCTGTTTTGCTGTTTACTTTCGAATAGGCATGAAAAGCCGGTATGTAATGTGCTTTCTTATAACGCTCGTTAAAATAACTCGTGTCATTGGGTGAAATGGATGCAATTACATCAGCTTTGGATAAAATATTTTCATATCCTTCGAGTTTGGCTGCTTCATTATAAAAGTAATATCTTTTAAAAATATTGCTCTCTGCTTTAGCCAGATTTTTATAATACTCATGTTCAATATTGTGAGTGCGCACTATCAGTTTTCGCCTCTGCAATTTCTCTTCCGAAAGAAAAAATGTACTGTGGATTCCTTCAAAAAGCACAGGGTGCTCATCATTCAGCAGGTTGTGATACAACTCCATGGTAGAGCGTGACACAACAATATAAGGAATACGCAAAAAGAGCTGCGATTTTGAAACATCGCGAGGATAATAATATACTTTGTGACAAAGCTCTTCAAGAAGCTTACTCGGTTGCCTTCCATACTGAAAACAATGCAAATGTATCTTGATGCCTATGGAAGCCAATGCACGCAGTTTATAAAATACATCTATAACACCTCCGTAATTGGCAGGATATGGAATATCGAAACTGACAATATGTAAATGCTTTCCGCTATGCTTCACAACCTTCGGTTAATTGTTTTTAACTGCTGACGAAATTACACTAATTAATTTTTCTTTTTCCTTTTCCCAGCAAAGTTCTTCTGCAGCACGTTTGCAGTTCTTGCTGAACAGATTATACTCTTCTTTATTTCCTAACATTCTGTTCATACCTGCAGCAACAGTTTCAGCTCTGAAATCGCTCAGCACTATTCCTACTTCATAGTCCATAACAATGGCTTCTACTTCAGGAAGGCGCGATGCAATTACCGGAATACCTGCATGAATATAGTCAAATAATTTATTCGGCAGGCTCAGACGATAGTTGATGTTCGTACTTTTGTCAAGCGTTAATCCTGCAAAACAAACTGAAGTTATTTTCCTAAGTTCCTCCTGCTTAACTTTGGGATGTATAATTATTTTATGCTGAACTTTAAATCGCTGTGCCAGTTCAGGCAGCATAGCAAATACATCTCCACCACCAACAATCAATAGTTTTGCTTCTACCCACTGCATGGCTTCAATTGCCTCTTCGGCACCACGCTGTATATTGATACCTGAGCCCTGAAGAATAAATACATTTTCATCTAACGGTAAAGCATATTTATTTTTTACTGATTCCTTATCAACTCCCAATGTAACTTTAGTAATAGGTACATTTCTGACTACTACCGGTTTTTGGTTGTAGAGGCGGAAATACAATTCAGAAATGGATTCGTTAACGGTAATAATGTGTTGCAACTTCGGAAATATGAAACGCTCAACTGTCAGCCAGACAGATTTTGCAAAGCGGTTATTTTTTAGTTCGGGTACTCCCGTAAAATATTCATGGCTGTCGTATATCAGAGGTATGTTTTTCAGTTTAGCAATGGCAAAATTTGGAAGTAAGGTATCCAGATCATTTGCATACAGGATATCAGCTCTTTTAAAAAGCAAGAACCAAAAAAGCCGAATAGTGTATAATGCATAAAAAACAGCACCTCTGTTTTTCCAAAATTTAAATCGTACCGGTTTAATTTGAGGATGGTTATATACAGGAAGACTTTCGGGCAAGCGCCTTCCAACAAGAATGACATTATATCCCATTTCAGCAAAAGTCAAAGCTGTACGCTTCACACGCTGATCAGTAGCCAGGTCATTAATTACGGAAATAATTACGCGCTTAGACAAAAGTGAGCAGTTTATGCCCGCAAAAATAAGATTATTGACAGTTGGTTAATATCTTCACGTAAGATAGTCTTTGAGCAATTTTTTACGAGAGTTGTTTCTCAGTCTTCGAATGGCTTTTTCTTTTATTTGTCTCACCCTCTCACGTGTTAGCCCTAATAAAACACCAATCTCATCCATTGAAAGGCTGTGATTAATTCCTATACCATAAAACATTTTTACTATCTCACGTTCGCGTTCACTCAGCGTGCGCAGAGAGCGTTCTATTTCTTTATTGAGCGACTCATTCATCAGGCCATAATCGGCTTCAGGAGAATCTGTATTTTCAATCACATCAAGCAGGGTTGACTCTTCATTGCCCGTAAAAGGAGCATCCATGCTGATGTGTTTACCCGGTGCTTTCAGTGTTTCGGCTATTTTCTCAATGGGCACTTCCATAATTTCAGCAATCTCCTCCGTTGATGGTTCTCTTTCATATTGTTGCTCAAGTTTTGCAAAAACTTTATTGATTCGCCTTAATGACCCCACCTGATTGAGGGGTAAACGAACAATCCGCGCCTGCTCAGCAATGGCTTGCAAAATAGACTGACGTATCCACCAAACTGCATAACTGATAAATTTAAAACCCCGCGTTTCATCAAAACGTGATGCAGCTTTTATCAGTCCTACATTTCCCTCGTTGATAAGGTCGGGCAAACTTAAACCCTGATTCTGATATTGCTTGGCTACCGACACCACAAAACGTAAATTGGCTCGTGTAAGTTTGTCCAATGCATTCTGATCTCCCTCCCGGATTCTTCGCGCTAACTGAGCTTCCTCCTCAGCTGTAATCATTCCTTCACGGCTTATTTCCTGCAGATATTTGTCAAGTGACTGACTTTCTCTGTTAGTGATTGATTTCTGTATGCGAAGTTGTCTCATACGTCTTTGGTTTGTCTTACAAAGTTAACGGGATTATTTTTAAAACCACAAATGTTTTTATACACATTTTATGACGAAGTATAACTACACTTTTTATTATTAATTCTATTTTTGATTTCATCAGCCTGTCAGCGTTCTTTTTTTTAATCACTGCTATATCATTTAACAATTCAATTGGCTATTTTTGCTTTTCTGTTTTATTCTATCATTAAATATTTTTTCAAACTTGTGCTTCCGGTTTCGGCAATAATATAGAGTCATCACATGCTTTTCAACACCATTGACTTTGCGTTTTTTTTACCGGTTGTTTATATTCTTTACTGGTTTGTTACTAATCGTAACCTCAATCTGCAGAATATATTGTTGCTTGCGGCAAGTTATTTTTTCTACTCCTGCTGGGACTGGCGCTTTTTGTTTCTGCTCATGTTCTCTACCCTGCTCGATTTTTATACAGGGATTAAAATGTGTGACGCACCCGACTCCAAAAACAGAAAGTTCTGGCTGTGGCTGAGTGTCATTATTAATTTAGGATTTCTTGGTGTTTTTAAATATTACAATTTTTTTGCCGACAGTTTTGCAACTGCACTCGCTCAGCTTGGTTTCAAAATAAACCCTTACACCATTCAGGTTATTTTGCCTGTAGGAATTTCCTTTTACACGTTTCATGGTTTATCTTACGTTTTGGATATTTACCATAAGAGAATTAAAGCTGAAAGAAATTTTGTAGAGTATGCAGTCTTCGTAAGTTTCTTTCCATTACTCGTTGCCGGACCAATTGAGCGTGCCACACACCTGCTGCCTCAGATTAAAAAACCAAGGCAGTTTGATTATGCAAAATCCATTGACGGGCTGAGGCAGATTTTGTGGGGGTTATTCAAAAAAATCGTCATTGCTGATAACTGTGCAGAATATGCCAATCAAATATTTAACAATTCTGCTGATTACAATGGAAGCACATTGTTGTTGGGTGCATTGTTTTTTACTTTTCAGATTTATGGTGATTTCTCAGGTTACTCTGATATTGCTTTAGGAACTGCACGTTTACTTGGAATTGAGTTGCTGCGCAACTTTGCATTTCCATATTTTTCAAGAGATATTGCCGAGTTCTGGCGAAGATGGCATATTTCACTCTCATCATGGTTCAGAGATTATCTTTATGTTCCTTTAGGTGGAAGCCGTGGCAGCACATGGACAAGAGTGAGGAATACGTTTATCATTTTTATCGTAAGCGGTTTCTGGCATGGTGCCAACTGGACATTCATTGTCTGGGGTGCACTGAATGCGTTGTACTTTCTTCCATTGTTGCTTACTCATCGCAACAGAAACAATCTTGAAATAGTTGCTCAGGGGCGATTACTCCCAAATCTTAAAGAAGTAATCATGATGGCTATTACTTTTTTCCTCACCGTAATAGCTTGGGTGTTTTTCAGAGCCAACAGCTTAGAACATGCTTTTCAATATCTGGCTGAAATGTTTTCAGCATCACTCTTCAGCGCGCCCAGGTTTACAGGCATGGGCAGAGCGGTTATTTTATCCATTCTCATTTTCCTGTTTATGATAATAGAATGGACAGGACGTGAAAATCAATATGCCATAGCACACACTGGAGCTAAATGGAAATGGCCTTTGCGCTATGCATTGTATTATGCAATCATCATAGCCATATTCTGGTTTGGCGGAAAAGAACAACAGTTTATTTATTTTCAATTCTGAGCCATGAAGAAATTTCTCATCAAAGTAATCTTATTCATAGCTCCGGTAATTCTTCTTGCAGTTCCACTGGATTACGGACTTTCATATTTATTGCGACAGTCTGATTTGTATCCCGGAGAACTGGAAGTGTGGAATGATATATACAACTCCAATGCAAACTGTGATATTGCTATTTATGGTTCTTCACGTGCCTGGGTTCAGATAGACCCGAAAATTATTGCTGATACGCTTGGAGGAAGTGCCTACAATTTCGGTGTGGACGGACATAACTTCCGACTGGAATATCTGAGACATCTTGAACTTTTGAAGCATAACAATAAACCAAAAACTATTATTTTCTCTGTTGATATTTTTACTCTCCAAAAAAGAAAAGACTTATACCAGTTCGAACAGTTTCTGCCCTTTATGCTTTGGAATAAAAATGTTCAGAAATACACATCCAACTACGAAGGCTTTACTTCTACGGATTACATGCTTCCTTTAATCCGTTATGCAGGTAAAACAAGTGCACTCAATAACTGTCTTAAAATTTTAATCAAAGGAAAACCTGCGCACAAATACAGAGATCATGGCTACAGACCTGAAAACAGCAAATGGAACGAAGATCTTGCCGCAGCCAAAAAGAAGCAGGAACATTACATCGTAAAATTTGATACTGCAACCATTCATCTTTTTGAACAGTTTATTGAGGAATGTAAGTCTCAAAACATTTCATTGATTCTTGTTTACGCCCCTGAATACATCGAAGGTCAAAAATATATTGGCAACAGGAAAGAAGTTCTTGACACCTTCAGGAATTTTTCCGAAAAATATCACCTCCCATTTTTCGATTACTCAAATGACAGCATCTGCTTCGACAAAAATCTGTTTTATAATTCCATGCACCTTAACCAAACCGGTGCTGAACGGTTCAGCAGTGAACTTGCTCATGATATTAAAATGAATAACAACAAGGCATTGTCCAACCTTCGCTGATTGGTAAACTTTCTGCTGTTAAAACAGCGTTACTGACTTTTATATTCTCATGCAGTAAGCAGTTTATTTTATTTTTGCCTGAAATATTTTTAACATGATTCGCTTTGCAGCATTTAGTTTAATCATTCTTCTGTCGGCAGCCACTGTTACGGCTCAGAAACGAACTTACACCAGTACTTCTTCCAGAGCGATAAAAAGTTTGGAAAGTGCCATGAAATATTACGATTCACGTCAGAATATCAAAGCTATTTCAGAAGCTGAAAATGCCACCAAAATTGACCCGAACTTCATTGAAGCCTGGATGCTGTTGGGCGATTTGCAAGCCGACAACAACAACCTTCCTGCGGCAATTGATGCTTATAAAAAAGCAATTGCTATTAATCCGGGATTTTTTCCAAACACCTATTTTGCACTTGCAAATTACGAGCTTGAATTAGGACAATATGAAAATGCACTTGAGCATCTTAATGCATTTGTGAAACTGCCCAATGCACAACCCGAAAAAAAAGAAGCTGCCGGATTGATGATAACATCCTGCAATTTTGCACTCGATGCATTGAAACATCCCGTTCCTTTTGCTCCTGAAAATTTAGGTGACGGCATCAACTCAGAGTATGACGAATATTTTCCTTCTATTACAGTTGACTCCAAACAAATGTTGTTTACACGAAAAATAAAAAGTGACCGATTTGAATGGCAGGAAGATTTTTATATCAGCAACAGTGAAAACGGAAAATGGCAGAAAGCGAAAAATGTAGGCACGCCTGTAAATACCGAATTGAATGAAGGTGCACCCTCTTTCAGTGCCGATGGTCAGCTCATATTCTTTACTGCCTGTGATCGCCCTGAAGGAAAAGGCTCATGTGATATTTACTATGCCCGTAAGTTTGGCAACACCTGGGGGCGACCTATTAATCTTGGTTCTCCTGTGAACACCGGTGCATGGGAATCGCAACCTTCGTTTTCGAGCGATGGCAAGACTTTGTATTTTGTAAGAGGCAGCGGAATGCGTGACGAAAAAGATCAGGACATTTATATGTCGCAGGTGGGTGAAAAAGGCTGGAGCACTCCCGTAAAACTCAGCGACAACATCAATACGACAGGCAAAGAAGAAGCAGTGTTTATCCATCCCGACAATCAAACTTTGTATTTTGTTTCTGATGGATGGCCGGGCATGGGAGGAACTGATATTTATATGAGCAGAAAACAAGCCGATGGCAGCTGGGGAAAAGCTGTGAACCTTGGTTATCCCATCAACACATTTGCAAATGAAACAGGATTGATAGTAAGCCCTGATGGAAACAAAGCATATTTCAGCAGCAACCGCGAAGGAGGTTATGGTGGGCTTGATGTGTATTCATTCAACCTGTATGACAATGCCAAACCTGTGCCTGTAAGTTATGCTCAGGGAACTGTGACAGATGCTGAAACCAACAAACCTGTTGATGCTAAGTTTGAAGTGATTGATCTGGAAAGCGGGCAAACCGTTGTTGAATCTTATTCAGATAAAAGCAAGGGGGAATTTCTGCTTACACTTCCTTCAGGGAAAAATTATGCGCTGAATGTTTCAAAAAGAAATTACCTGTTTTACTCCGACCATTTTTCGATGACAGAAGCTGCTGACTTGCAACATCCCGTTCACCTGAATGTAAAACTCAAACCTTTGAAAGAAGGTAGTACCATGGATTTGAATAATATTTTCTTCGATACCAACTCCGCTACACTTAAGCCGGAATCAAAAGCTGAGTTAGACAAATTAGTTGCGTTTATCAAAAGCAATGCAATAGCCAAGATTGAAGTAGGCGGACATACCGACAATGTTGGTGATGACAAATCGAATCAGACACTGTCAGAGAACCGTGCCAAAGCGGTTTACGATTATTTGATTAAATCAGGAATTGAAGCTTTGCGACTCACTTCAAAAGGATATGGTGAAACAAAACCTGTAGCCGATAACACTACGGAGGATGGCAGAGCCAAAAACAGAAGAACTGAAATTACAATCTTACGTGTGCATTAAACGCATGCCATACAAAAAATATTTGTGAATAGCATGTTGAAAATTATTTAAAATTATTTTCTGAATTCAGGAGGTGCAATAAACTAATTTTGCTGCCATGGAAGAAAATGTGGATGCAGGCCGGAGTCATCGTAAAAAAACCACTCCCAAAACTTTAACAAATCAGCAGATAGCATTAGGGTTAGGTAAAATACCACCTCAGGCTATAGATATGGAAGAAGCAGTGTTGGGTGCGCTGATGCTTGAGAAAAATGCACTTACTGCTGTTATTGATATACTTCACCCTGAAAGTTTTTATAAAGAAGCACATCAGAAAATTTTCAAAGTCATACATCAGTTATTTCACAGTGCCGAACCGGTTGACATTCTCACCGTAACACATGCTCTGAAAAAAGCCGGTGAACTGGAACTGGTAGGCGGTGCTTTTTATATCACTCAGCTTACCAACAGAATTGCATCAGCTGCTAATATTGAATTTCATGCAAGAATTATTCTGCAAAAATTTATTCAGCGTGAATTGATACGTATTTCAAGCGAAACCATTAAAACTGCATACGAAGATACTTCAGATGTATTGAAGATGCTTGACGATGCCGAACGAAATTTATTTGCCATTGCCGAAGGTAATATCCGCAGAAATTATGAAAGTATGAGTTCTTTGATTCTGAAAGCAATTAAAGAAATTGAAGTGGCTTCCAAACAAACACAGGGTATCACCGGTGTGCCCAGTGGATTTACCGAACTCGACCGCGTTACTGCAGGATGGCAAAAGTCTGACCTCATCATCATTGCAGCGCGCCCCGGTATGGGAAAAACAGCTTTTGTACTTTCTCTCACTTCCAATGCTGCTGTAAAGTTTAATATACCTGTTGCATTTTTCTCTCTTGAGATGTCGAGTATTCAGTTGGTGAATCGTCTGATTTCATCACAAACTGAAATTTCATCAGAAACAATTAAAAAAGGTCAGCTTGCCGATTATCAATGGGAGCAACTGAATAATAAAATTGTTCCTCTTACCAACGCCCCTATTTATATTGACGACACTCCTGCCCTTTCCATTTTTGAATTGCGTGCTAAGTGCAGACGATTAGTTGCTGAGAAAAAAGTGCAACTCATCATCATTGATTATATGCAACTGATGGTTGCAGGTACTGACAACCGCTCGGGAAACCGCGAACAGGAAATCAGTACCATATCACGCTCGCTGAAAGCTATTGCAAAAGAGTTGGAAGTACCTATCATCTGTCTGTCGCAGCTAAGCCGTGAAGTTGAAAAACGGGGCAGTGTAAAAAGACCACAACTGAGCGACCTTCGCGAATCCGGAGCCATAGAGCAGGATGCCGATATGGTTATGTTTATCTACCGTCCGGAATATTACGGGCTCACGGAAGATGAGAGCGGAATGTCAACACAAAACACTGCTGAAATTATTGTGGCAAAAAACAGAAATGGCTCTTTGAAAACAGTTAATCTCAAGTTTATCGGACAATATACCAAGTTCGCAGATTTGGAAGACTATGAGTTTTCTGATGAAAGTCTTACTGTAAAAATGCCCAATCCCGAAATTGAAGCCGAACATCGTTACACACGTGGTTCGCGCATGAATGAAATGTCGGATGATGATCCGTTCTAATCGGAGATACTGATTACTTTTCTAATTGTTGTTTCACTATTTCAAGTCCTTGCTGCAATGAGTGAGGATGAAAATCCAAATCGCGGATTGCTTTGTCAATGACAAAACCTGTCACCAGTGGTCTTTTTGCCGGCTGATTTAATTCGGCAGTTGTAACAGGATGAATATATTGTTTATCTAATCCGAAAAAGTCTGCAGTGCGGTTCACAATTTCAAGAATGCTGAAAGTTTCTGCTCCCGAAACATGATAAATTCCTGTTGCTTTTTTCAGTGCAGCCTGCATACATGCATCTGCAAGGTCTTCTGCCAATGTGGGCGAACGAAACTGATCACTGATTACATTCATTGTTTTTTTCTGACGTAATGAATTTACAGTCCACACAATAACATTGCTGCGTTGTTTGTCGTCCACCACTCCATAAATGATGATGGTACGCAATATGGCTGCCTCAATTCCTGACTGTAAGACAATTTTCTCAGATTCCAGTTTACTCCATGCATAATAACTCAGCGGATTGGGTTTATCTTCTTCGCGATAAGGTCCTGCAGTGCCGTCAAAAACAAAATCGGTACTGAGATGTACCAGGTGTATCTGCTGCTGCTTGCACAGGCTTACCAAATTTTTTACTGCATCTACATTCATTCTGTAACATTCTTCCCGGTGCATTTCGCAGGCATCCACATTGGTCATGGCTGCTGTGTGAATAATACAATCAGGCTGATGTCGGATGATAACTGCACTTTCTTCGTCATGGTTGGTAATATCCATCGAAATATAAGTGTAACCATCTTTTGCTGCAGTACGGTTTTCTCCTTTGGAAGTAGCTATCAGTTCCACTTCTTTTTTTATTTCGGAGGGCGTAAATTATTTTTTGCCCTAACAAACCATTGCTGCCTGTGAGGAGAATTCGCATCATTAAAATTTAAAATGTCAACGATGCACCCAGCGATGGCATGATGGGCAATTGGTTAATTACTTTATACCGCATACGGTCAATGTAGAAAACATTTTTACGGTTATACACATTCACCACGCTTGCTACCACTTCCAGTTCGCTGTTGCGCGCTATCTGGAAAAGTTTTTTTACAGAAATATCCAGGCGGTGATAGGTAGGCAATCTTTTGTTGTTATACGGTCCGTAAATAATTCCCATCTGTCCGTTTTCATGAGGATAATCTGTTGCCAGGCCATCCTGAAAATTCAGATAAGGATAAAATCCCTGTGTTTGTGTGTATGGAAAGCCTGTTCCGAAATTCCAGCGCAAATCCACTTCCCAGTCCACTTTCTTTCCAAACTTATAACTGGACACAACATTCAGGTTATGTCTGCGGTCGAAGTGCGGAGCATAGGTATAGTTCCCTGTGTTTCGTGTGTTGAAGCCGAGGGAATATACCAACCATGCATAAAACCTTCTGTACTCATATTTCAATACCACATCCACTCCCTGCGAAAAACCTTTCTCTACAATAAAACTTTTCTTGGTGGAGTCAGGTTTGTCGTAATTATCTGCTACATCATCATACACTTTGTCGCGGTTGATGTTGGATAGCTGATAAAAATCTTTTACATATCCTTCTATATTCAGATCAAGATGTTTGTTGATATCAACCTCCACTCCTGCTACTGCATGACGTGCAAGCTGCAATTTTTTCTTAATGGTTTTGCCATCAAAAGTGGTAGGCAAATCATCAGGTGCAGAAAGAAATCCATAGAAGAAATTCACCACATCACGGTCGCTGTTGGCTGCTATGAGGTTCTGTGCATAATATCCTCCCGCTGCTTTCAGTCTTACTCTGTCGCTGATATTATATTTTAGCCCTAAGCGTGGCTCTGGAGAGAACTCTGAGATAGATGCATAGTACTGCACACGAAATGACGGGTCAATAATTAACTTGTTGATGATTTTTTTATAGCGGAAGAAAATTCCAAACTCTGTAGTATTATCAGCCTGCGAAATATGTCTGTTGGCATAATTGTAAAATTCAAAGTCTGTTTTGAAACCCTGCACTTCTATACCATAGTTTATTTCATCATTATTCAGGAAGTAAAGCCAGTTAAAGCCCAAATTAAATCCATTTACCAGACTGCTGCGTGGCCTGTCATCTCCTTCATCCAATTTTATTTTATAACTTGAAAAAGCAAGATTACCCCTCAGTAACACTTTGGATGAACCGGGTACGAGCACAAAGTTCATTCCTCCGCCTGACGAACTCCAGTCGTAACGTGCCACACCACTGTAGTCAACCTTGTCTCTGAAATTAAAACCAAAGAAACTTACCTTGCTTCCGCTGGCACTGTTCACCACAATTTTGCCATACACATCATTGAAAGAGTAAGGCAAGCCATCATCAGAAGCATATTTGTAAAGTGACTTGGAAGTCTGATCGAGATAAGAATTCTTTATTGAGAAAATGAATGATGCTGTTCCGTCATTCTCGTCTTTTGCTTTTTTGATAGGTCCTTCAAGTAAGAGTTTGGACATAAATGTTCCTGCAGAAACTTTTCCTCCGAAACGTTTCTTATTTCCATCGCGCGTGGTGATGTCCATCACGGACGAGATTCGTCCGCCATATTGTGCGCCAAAACCTGCTGTGTAAACATCTGTATTTTTAAGAATGTCGGTATCAAACACACTGAAAAGTCCGATGCTGTGAAACGGATTGTAAATAACCATTCCATCCAGCAACACTTTGTTTTGCACCGGTGTTCCACCACGTATGTAAAGTTGTCCGCCCTGGTCGCCACTTGATACCACACCCGGAACCACCTGCATGTACTGAACAATATCCCCTTCGGCACCGAGGCTTGGCAATGATTTTATTTCCTTGGGTGTTACCGATTCAACAGCAATTTTCACTTCTGTTTTTTTGGTTTCTCTCTCCGCAGAAATTTCAACCTGTGTGAGTTCTACATTTTTCTTCTTCAGAACAATTTTTTTATTGATGACTTCATCTTCCTTCAGTTCTATCTCTACAAAGGTGGAGTCATAACCCAGTGTTGTTGCAGCCAGTGTATATTTCCCCGGCTTTATTTTTACAATAGAGTAATATCCGTTAAGGTCGGTAAATGATGCCAGCGAAGTTCCTTTAAGAAACACACTTGCAAAAGGCATAGGCTCTCCATTACCTGCATCATACACAAATCCTTTAATGCTGGCATTTTGTGCCTGAACAAAACACACTGCTGCCACTGACAGCATGGTGAGAAAACTTTTTTTAATCCACATAAACTACTTCTGTCTGCTTAATTCAATTATTATTTCATATTCTTTTTTGCTGAGTGGCATCACCGACAACCGACCGATGCGCACCAGTGCAATGTTTTTAGACCCGGCTCAGCTTTAATCTGTGTCAGCGTCACAGGCTTCTTCAAAGCTTTGTATGGTACCAAATCTACAGCTACCCATCTTTCATCATCGGTTGTTGGATCCTGATAAGCAGTGGCTGCTACTTTGGCAATGCCTGTTACTGCAAGCCCTTCGTTGCTGTGATAAAACATTACGTGGTCTCCTTTTTTCATAGCCAGCAGGTGAAGCCGTGCAGCATTGTTGCGCACACCATCCCAGCAGGTTTTGCCATCAGCTACTAACTGCTCCCATGCATACACCGAAGGTTCCGACTTAACTAACCAATAATTCATATTTTTTAAGAGCCCGACAAAGAAAAAAAATAATCAAACGGCTAATGTTACCGGATGTTAATTATCCGGCATGTTTTGCAATAGCCTGTCAATCACTGTCGGATAGTGGCGATACTCTAACTGATGAATCTTATCGGCCAGCGTCTCCGGTGTATCGTCCTTTGACACAGGTACCCTGTCCTGAAAAATAATTTTGCCCTCGTCAAACTTCTCATTCACATAATGAATGGTGATGCCCGACTCTGTGGCTCCTGATGCAATCACTGCCTTGTGAACGCGCTCGCCATACATGCCTTTGCCGCCAAAGGCAGGCAGCAGTGCAGGATGAATGTTGATGATATGGCCTTCATAATGCTTCACCACATCAACAGGCATCAGCTTCAGAAATCCGGCAAGCACCACAAAATCGGTCTTATGCTTTTGCAACAGCGAAAGAATTTTTCCGGGCTGTGCAAGGTCTTCTCCCGTAAATATTTCGCAAGGCACATGATAGCGGTGAGCACGTGCAATCACACCTGCCTGAGCATGGTTGGTGAGCACTACCTGCACCCGCGCATACTCTCGGTCTTTGAAATAAGCAATGATATTTTCGGCATTGGTTCCCGAGCCTGAAGCAAAAATGGCTATGTGCCTGATCATAAAAAACGGATGATTGAAGGATGCAAAAATAGTGAACTGTCAATGATATACTTAGTTATTTTTTTGGCAGTATTACAATCATGTATTTGGTTAAATTACAATCGCAGTATTATATTTGTTTCCTCTAATAAACACACGGTATGTATTTCAGTTCAAACATCAGACTTCTGCGTAAACGCAAAAAACGCACTCAGGAAGTGGCTGCATTAGCCTTAGGATTTTCACGTTCCACACTTAACAGTTATGAGAACGGTGCCATTACCAACCCTACGGTGGAGGCCCTGATAAATTTTTCGAACTACTTTAAAATATCTATTGACACCCTTCTGCGTGTTGATATGAGCAAGCTGTCGGATTTGCAGCTGCGCGAATTGGAATTAGGCTACGACTCCTACGTGCGCGGCACCAAGTTGCGTGTGCTGGCCACTACCGTTGACAGTAAAAACCGCGAAAACATTGAGCTGGTACCTGCCAAAGCCAAGGCCGGATATACAGCAGGCTATAATGACACTGAATTTATCCGAAGCCTTCCCACCTTTCAGCTGCCTTTTCTTTCGTCTGATAAAAAATTCAGGACATTCCAGATCAGTGGCGACAGCATGCTGCCTATCCCCGACAAGTCGTATGTAACTGCAGAGTTTGTAGAAAACTGGATGGAAGTAAAAGACGGCAATGCCTACATCATCCTCACTCATGACGATGGCATTGTATTCAAAGTGGTATATAACCACATCAGCAATATGAAAAAGTTGTTGCTTAAATCGCTCAACCCTGCTTACAAACCTTACGAAGTAAACATTAATGATGTAAAAGAAATTTGGCGGTTTGTAAACTACATCAGCAATGAGTTTCCTGAACCGGTGACAAATAATCCAAAATTATCCAATACGGTAGCCCGCATACAGAATGAAATGAATAAAATAAAAGACCTGCTGGGCGTAACACAGGAAGAAGATAAGAACTAAGATGCTCAGGTCTTAAATTAAATTTTTCAGCAATCATTTTTTTGAACTTATTCAATCTGCATTTTTTATTGTTCAGTGTTGCATTTAGTATAGCATGAAGTATCATACATACTTCAAACCGGTTTTTCATTGACAAAAAATTTAATCCTTTTCCATTTTAAGTTTAATTCATGCAGTTGATTTCATTCAATCTGCTATGAACCTCGGGTTTTGACCTCCGGTTTTTATGTTTTGACGATAATAATACCATCCAAAATGACCATATTACAATCTTTCCGATTGTTTATTTTTTTCTTGTAAAACTTTATAAATCACGCATTTTCAGAGTATAAAGTAACGGTCTGGGCATTGTTGAAAACAAAATTTCAAAAAATCAAACTTTTGCTTGGGCTAAAAGCATTACTTTGTGTCAACAAAACAGATAATATTCTACTGTAATGAGCACACAAGCACCCGACAAAGAGAAACTGAAAGTATTGCAAGCGGCTATAGAACGTATAGACAAAACCTATGGCAAAGGAACCATAATGCGCATGGGTGAAGAAGCTGTTGAACCCGTTGAAGCTATTGAAACAGGAAGTATTTCTCTTGACATAGCTCTCGGAATTAACGGTCTTCCCAAAGGACGTGTGATTGAAATTTACGGACCTGAATCATCCGGTAAAACAACACTGGCAATTCATGCTATTGCAAACGTGCAGAAAAATGGCGGCATTGCTGCATATATAGATGCTGAACATGCTTTCGACCGTTTCTATGCTCAGAAACTGGGTGTGGATATTGAGAACTTACTCATCTCACAACCCGACAATGGTGAGCAGGCACTTGAAATTGCTGACAACCTCATCCGCTCAGGAGCCATAGATATTATTGTGATTGACTCAGTAGCCGCCCTCACTCCTAAAAGTGAAATCGAAGGTGAAATGGGCGATTCGAAAATGGGACTTCAGGCACGACTGATGTCACAGGCACTTCGCAAACTTACTGCAAGCATCAGCCGCACCAAATGTTGTTGCATTTTCATCAACCAGCTGCGCGAAAAAATCGGAGTGATGTTCGGAAATCCTGAAACCACTACCGGAGGTAATGCACTGAAGTATTATGCTTCTGTACGACTGGACATCCGTAGAATTGGACAAATAAAAGATGCTGATAATATTGTAGGCAACCGCACACGCGTGAAAGTGGTGAAGAATAAAGTTGCACCGCCTTTCCGTCAGGCAGAGTTTGACATTATGTATGGCGAAGGAATTTCTAAAACCGGTGAACTGGTTGACTTGGGTGTTGAACTCAATATCATTAAGAAAAGTGGTTCATGGTTCAGCTATGGCGACACCAAACTCGGACAGGGACGTGATGCCGTAAAGCAACTGTTTGCCGACAATCCTGAACTTGCCGATGAGATTGAACACAAAATCAAAGAAACAATGCATATTAAAACTTAATTAAAAATACTTATTTGTTTATTGGTAAAAGAAAGAGGCTGCCGGATTTCCGGTGGCTTCTTTCATTTTGTAGAAACAATTACAGACTTTTGCCATACAATCATCCAAAAGATTATTAAGCATACTTCATCCATAATGATAAAACAATTATTTGCCGTTGCAGCGTTTGCCCTCCTGATTTACGCATGCAAACCTAAAAGCACTGAAAACACGGCTGAAACAAAGGATAAAATCACATTGCTGACCGATAAAATAGCTTCCGACAGCATGAATCCGAAATTATACTTTGACCGTGCAAATGCCTATTATCAGAAATCCATGTTCGACAAAGCTTATTTTGATATGGTGAAAGTGATGTCATTGGACAGTCTCAACACAGAGTATATGATGCTTTACTCCGACCTTAGTTTCAGAATGAATAAAGTAAAAGCTTCGCGCGATGTGTTGCTGAAAGTGAGAGAACTAAACCCCGGAAATTATGATGCTGCTTTTAAACTTGCAGAGATATCATTATACACCAACAACCAGGATTTATCATTGAAATATCTTGATACCGTATTGCAGAAAGATGCTAAAAATACCAAAGCACTTTTGATGAAAGGTTTTAATCTGAAAGAAAAGCATGATACTGCTGCAGCCGTTAATACATTTCGTCAGGCAATAGAAGTTGACCCTAAGTTTTACGAAGCACAAATGCAGTTAGGCATCATTATGTATGCACAGAATAACAAACTGTGTGTGGACTATTTCAATAATGCGCTTAGTATAAAACCCAACAGCGAAGAAGCCATGTATGGGCTTGCACTTTGGTATCAGGATCACAGCGATTACAATAAAGCCATTCAGCTATACACTGATATAATTCAAATCAACCCGAAGAATAAAGATGCCTATTTCAATCTTGGATATATCCATCACGAATACCTTAAAGTATATCACGAAGCCATTAAGCATTACACCAAGGCCATAGAGGTGGATCCAAACTTTTCACAGGCTTATTACAACAGAGGTATGTGTTATGAGTATCTTGGTAATGTGCCTGCTGCCAAAGATGATTATTCAAAGGCACTGGAACTGCGTCACAACGATTATCCTCCGGCAAAAGAAGGACTTGAAAGGCTGTCGCGCCCTCTGAAATAATTGTAAAGTGATTCAGAAATTCTTGCTGATCAGGAAATAATTCTTTCCTTTTTGTACTCTGCAGGATTGCCCTGATAAATTCCGTATTCTTTTAATGTGGATGTTGCCACCGAGCCTGCTGCCAGTACACTATGAGAACGGCAAATTACATTCGGACAAACAATTGATTTGGCTCCAATAAAAACGCCATCTTCAATGGTTACCGGCCCGAAAATGGTTTCGAAGCGTACACTTTTATAGTTATGGTTTCCTGTCAGAATCATTGCTCCCTGTGCAATGTTTACATGATTGCCGATGGTTACCTCATCGAGATTATAAATCCATGCCCCCTCTCCTATCCACACATGGTCGCCAATGTGCAGCCGCCATGGAAATTTAATATTGACACCCGGTTTGCTGATAACAACACCCTTACCCACTTTGGCACCAAACAACCTCAGCAAAAAACATCGTATTGCACTGGAAGGACAAAAAGGGCTGATGAAAAAAATAACATTCACCCAATGCCAGATAAAAAATTTCAGAGATGATGCACCACGGTCAAATTCACGCGGATCAAATTTTGACAAATCGGTTTTAAGGCGTTGCTCCATCGGTGCAAAAGTAAAAATCCCAATGGTTCTTTAATCGCGTATCGGAAAACGAATGGTTTGAGAGGAATACATGTGATAATGTACCAGATTTTCCTTGATATAATTCTGCCATGTACGCTGTGCAAATTCCACATTCGAAAAATCGGTTGCCCTGTCGTAAGCTGCATTTTGCTTCTGCAGGTCTTCCCAGGTCTTTTCATACACTTTCTGTACGTCTTTGATGAAAGTACTTTTCTTTGTCTTCATCGCGAGAATGCGTTTTTTCATTTTGCGGGCAAAAATTTCAGTCAGGTCGAAATGGCCCAATTCATGTTGCAGCAACAGGGGTGTCACTCTTTTGCGTTTTGCCCAGGATTTATTTCTGTCGAAATAAGCTATGATGGTTACCGAAGCTGTATCACCGGTGATTTGAGGGATACAATAAAGTCCGCAACTGGATGATATATGCTGACTCGTATCTTTAGAGGTAATTGCTCCTTTATAATCTTCTACAGACAACTGCAAAGTATCATTCCATTCAATCAAATCGCGCTGAGCGAAAGTGGTGGCCGAGGAGAGTAAAAAAAACAAAAAGTAAAACTGAAAAAATACGCATATTCCCATTCATTAAATTCAGGATGGTTTACGCTGAATGCGATGTTTTTCTTCAACGATTTTCTCAAAATCTTACATATTAAAACATCAAATCCTGCAATGGAAATTTTTAATATCTTCGGGTAAAAATTTAAAATCATGTTCGGAAAATTTGCAGAAGCACAGAAAAAGATGGAAGAAATCAGGAAACGTCTGGACAATATTACCGTGACAGGCGAATCGGAAGGCGGAAAAATTGTAGTGGAAGCCACCGGAACCAATAGAATCAAATCCATTCACATCAATGATTCGTTATTTAAAATAGGTCAACGCGAAGAGATTGAAGAATTACTTACAGTAGCTGTGAACAGAGCTTTGGAATCGTCAGAAAAACTAATGCAATCAGAAATGGCTGCTGTATCAAATGATATTCTTCCCGGCTTTCTGAGAAGTTAACAACAAAGATTTTTTTGTTGAAAACTTTCACCCTCAGTAAAATGCCATTCGCCAAATATGATTTTGTCAATCAAATGAAACTATTTTAATTTGTTCTCGTTAAACCAAACAACAAAATAAGGTCGAGTGGCCGAGAGAAGAGGCAAAAGTCCGCAAGACTTTCTACAGTAGTTCGAATCTACTCTCGACCTCAAACAGAAAAGAAACCGTCTTATACAAGGCGGTTTTTTCTTTTTCAGCCTCCTGCTTTTTTTGCTCTGTATCCTTCTTTCAGGAGTATTTCCATCACCTGTTCGCGCTTATCGCCCTGAATAATTATCTCGCCATCCTTCGTACTTCCTCCTGTTCCGCATTTTGTTTTCAAAAGTTTGGTTAGTTTTTCCAAATCATCTTCACTGCCAACAAATCCGCGAATGAGCGTCACCGTTTTTCCTCCGCGTTGTTTGGAATCGCGTAATACACGCAAATCCTGTTGTGAAGGAGGTAATGTTTCCTGTTGAGTTTCTTCCTGCTGTGGTTTGAAATCAGGATTGGTGGAATAAACAATTCCGGAGCGGTTTTTATTTTTATTCGACATGTTGCGGAACAATTACTTTTAGTGATAAAGGCTTACAATAAATATTCAGCTCATCAGTGAAACCAGCAGGTTCTCCATCCAGATGAAGTGGTTGCTTGGAAAAAAGCTTAATGGTCATTTGGTTGCTACGCAAAGCAGTATAATCTGCCGATGACAGTCTTTTTGAAAAAAGGTTGACTGCAAATGTCAACAGTTTCACACCTTTTTGTTTTTTGCAAACAATAATATCGAGCATACCGTCTGTACACGATGCTACAGGTGCAATCCATGCATTGTTGCCAAACTGCCCGGAGTTGGCTATGGAAATGAGCCAGGCCTTATAAACAGTTCCGTTTATTTCTGCTTCAAACTCTTTAGAAGCTGAATATTCTGCAAGGATCGTTTTGATATAGGTTTTAAGTCCACGTTTTTTCTTTTCAGCAAAACGGTGAGCTACCAGCGCATCAAAGCCCACGCCTGCTACATTGATGGTGAACAGATTGTTGATACTGAAAGTGTCAATACTTACAGTTTTTCCCTTATTCAAAAGTGCAATGGCACTTGCAGCATTCATTGGAATTTGCAGATGACGTGCAAGCCCGTTTCCTGAACCTGCCGGAATAATCAGTAATGTAGTTTCTGTATCTTTCAGAGAGGAGGCTACTTCATTAACAGTACCATCTCCTCCAACGCAGGCAACATAATCATCATGTTCGTCAGCAGCTTTTTTAGCAAGCAATTTGGCATGACCTGCATACTCCGTTTCAGAAAAATGTATTTCAAATTTCGACTGATCCAATAAACGCTCTGCCTCCCTCACAATATTTCCTGCTTTGCCATGTCCGGCTTTAGGATTCAGTATGAACAATATCTTCCTGCGGCTATTCAACATCCGTAAGTTTATTTTTTATCATACTGTTGTTGTAATCACTGACAATCACTTTTAAACGGTTCATCAGCATGGTACTGTCAGGAGTATGGCCATCTCGTGCAATATACTCTGTATCATTCACCAAATCTGTTCTCACTGTAGCCTGCGGTGTAATGAGCTGATACATCCCATCCAGATAATTAATTGCCCATTTTGAATCAGATTTTCTGAAAATACTGTTTCCAAAAATTTTAAATTTTTCAGGATAATGCAGATAATCCAAAACAGAAGGAACAATATCCGTTTGTTGTGTGGTGTAAGAATAAATGCCTTTAATGGTACTGTCTGAAGGTATGAAGTAAAGTACAGGAATTTCGTAAATACCGGTACGGCTTTGGTATTTGCTATTAAAGGAAGGCCCGGTATGATCAGCTGTTATCACAAAAACAGTATTCTTATACCAGGGTTGAGTTTTTGCCATAGAAAAAAATTCTTTCAATGAATAGTCTGCGTATTCTACCGATTTATAAACCGGCTGGTCGCCACCTTTGAAACGATTTTGCAAAGAGTCGGGCACACTGTAAGGATGATGTGATGATAAGGAGAAGAACGTAGTTAGAAATGGTTGTTTCATGTTGTTCATCTCATGACAAAAATACCTGAAGAAAGGTTGGTCATATACACCCCATGTGCCGTCATAATCATCCGTACCATATTCTTTTCGGCCTATGTACTTGTCATATCCTGCCATCTTAGTAAAATTTTCAAAACCCATGGTTCCGTTGTTGCCTCCATGAAAAAAAGAAGAAATATAACCATGTGTTTTCAGAAGAGATGCAATACTCAGTAATTTATTGCCATTATACGACCCTGAAATGTAAGGTGAAGTCATCAGAGCAGGAATTCCGGATACAACAGCAGGAATCCCTTCAATAGACTTTTTCCCATTGGCATAAGCATCCGTACATATCAACCCTTCCTGCATGAGTGAGTCCAGGAACGGTGTGTAACCATGCCCTTGGTTAAAATATCCTGTATATTCCTTCCCAAAACTTTCCATGATGATGATGACCACATTCATTGGCTTAAATGCAAGTGTATCATTGGCAAAATTCTTTACCGGATTAAAATAAGACTGAGGATCAGGTATGGAGAGTTCAATTTCCTGCAGATCATCCTTACCTGCTGTTTTTATGATGGTAAAAGTTGAATTAAGTACTGCCCCTACATTTTGAGCTGATGTGTAAGGAGCAGCCGACAAGATGTTGATAGGTTTGTACTGAAGTCCTCCTCTGCCAAAAAATATCAGCAAAGCCACCACTATAATTGTTGAGATAAAGGATGTCCTGCCGCTGATTTTCTGAAGCCTGCCGGTGATTCCCTTAATCAATTTGAAATTAAGAATGACAAACACAACAAACAGCAGAAGCAAAATCCAGTAATCCCTGATTAAAGAAGGAATCATGTTTACAAAATCATCACCCATGGTTGCCATCTCAAAAAAGTCTGCCGTTAGCCTTTTTTGAGTGAAAGGGTAATAACCTGTATCAATGAGGTTCAATAAAATAAAAAACAAATTTACAAATATGTATAGTATTGATATTAAGTTTTTTATCGGTCTTGATTTAAAGTCTAAAGGCAAGTTGAAAATTAAGAAAAAAATACCATTGGTGAAAGCTATAGCAGCAAAATCGAAACGAAATCCTGAAAGAAAAATGGTTGAAATATCTCCGGCAGATGCTATATTCAGCAGTTTGTAGTTGGCCACAATAAATATCAGCCTTAGCAGAAAATAATTGCAGACTAACAGAAATAACAGCCGGAATGATGGCGAGAGGTTGCATTTCATACGCCTCACAAAGATAGAGTTTAGCATTTGTTCAGTCCTTAAATGAGGATGCTTGGAAAATGCCGATGTGCTAACTTTAAGTTGTTAATATTTATTGATAGCAAGATTTGTTAAAACAGGTTAATATTATATTACATTTGCGCCATAAATCAATTACAAGTAAAAGGATTATGAAAAAATCACTAATTGCTCTCTCTGTTGCAGGATTATTCCTGATGAGCGCATGTGGCCCCAGTGCAGAAGAGAAAGCTGCTGAGGCAAAACGAGTACAGGATTCTATTGATGCAGCCAATGCTGCTGTTGCTGCTGCTGAAAAAGCAACACAGGATTCATTAGCGTTAGTACAGGAACAAATGGCTGCTGCTGAAAAAGCTAAGCAAGATTCTATTACTGCTGCTGAAGAAGCTGCAAAGAATAAAAAAGGTGGAAAAGCAACTACACCTAAGAAGACTGAAGAGCCTAAGAAAGAAGAACCTAAAAAAGGTTCAGGATCTTTGAAAGATAAAATTGGTGCTGAACAACAAAATCAAGGGGGAACACAGTCAGATCCCAATAAGCCTCAAAAGCTGAAAGATAAATTGAAATAATCATTCAATAAAAATTAAAAAGCCGTCCGGAGAAATTCAGACGGCTTTTTTTATTCGTGCCGGTTAATATCAAACAGGAACTATTCAAAATATACTCTGATTTTTTGAATGTCTGAAATAAAAAAGGCTGCCTTATCGGGCAGCCTTTTAATTTTTATTAATCTCTGATTATTTATTTGCAGTGATACTGTAAACACAATTTTCAGGAACACTTGCATCAAACTCATTGATAGAAAGAGTTAAAGTGTTGCTGCTAAGATTTCCTGAACCGGTATAGGTAAAACCATTCAAAGTTTGGTTATCAATTGTAATGGTATTTCCATCAGCAGTAGCAACAAGTGACAACTGGCCACCAATGTTTACACTTACTTTTTCATCACCACCTGAGTTTTCTGTAATTACTACTGCAGTTCCTGCAGCGATAGTACCATTACCGGTAACACCACAAGCAATTGTTCCTGTAGTAACGGTATAGTTACCTAAAAATTTTTCACGATCAGGATCACTGTCTTTCTTACAAGAAGTGAATCCTACAGTCATAAGGGCTAATACAGCACCTGTTAAGAGCGTTTTTGTTAAGTTTAATTTTTTCATTATTAATAATATTTATTTGTTTCGGGGGCAAATATACAAGAAACGACCCGAATAACAAAGTGTATATTTAAAGTTTTTAACTTAGAATTGTTAACGCTTTAAAAATAGAAAATCACCGCCACGTTGGCGGTGATTTCTAAAAGTATAACCCTAAAACCAAATCTCAATTTTACTGAACAGATGCCGGGCTGCCTTACGGGGCAGCCCCCACCTGAAACCAACCTTAAACTGTTTCTTCTGCGGTTCAGGCGATTCAGAATTAAGCCTTACAGGGCTTAGCACTGAATCAGTTTCGAAAAACTAACCTAAAACCAAACTATCTTTATTCAATTTCTTTAAGAACGATATGGCTAATTTAACGTGACTGTTTAGCCTTTTGTTACATCATTAATAACGTTTAATACCATTGTAAGATTATGCAACTGTTTACATGTTCATACATTCTTAACATGCATACCAATCATCAGAAAAATGCTTTTTTCATCTGTAAGAAATAAACAAATCATAACGCTCCATGTTGTAAATTTGCAAAAACAGTCATTTAAAGATGAATACTGACAAAAACATACAACTCAACAGCATTGAAGAAGCTATCAGCGAGATAAAAGCGGGCAGAGCTGTGATTGTTGTAGATGATACCGACAGGGAAAATGAAGGCGATTTTATAACGGCAGCGCGAAATGCTACTCCCGAAATGATAAACTTTATGGCAAGTCATGGCCGCGGACTGATTTGTGCCACACTTACCGAGCAACGCTGCAACGAACTGAATCTGGAGATGATGGTCAGCACCAATACTTCCTCTCACGAAACACCTTTCACCGTTTCCGTTGATCTGCTGGGGAATGGTTGCACGACAGGCATCTCTGCTTCCGACCGTTCCAAAACGATAAAAGCATTGATAGACCCCGCTACCAAACCGGAAGATTTGGGCCGCCCGGGACATATTTTTCCACTTAAAAGTAAAAACGGTGGTGTACTTCGCAGAGCAGGACATACCGAAGCCGGAGTGGATCTGGCGCGGTTGGCAGGTTTTGAACCAGCAGGTGTACTGGTAGAGATAATGAATGAAGATGGCACCATGGCAAGACTGCCCGACCTGATAAAAATTGCTCAACGTTTCAACCTGAAGATAATTTCAATTGAAGATTTGATTTCGTACCGCCTGAAAACTGAAAGCCTTATTAAGAAAGAAGTGGAAGTGAAACTGCCTACCGGTCATGGCAATTTTGAACTGATTGCTTACCGTCAGGTTACTTCCGGTCAGGAGCACCTTGCGCTGATAAAAGGTGCCTGGGAAAAAGACGAACCTATTCTGGTTAGAGTACACTCGTCCTGCATGACAGGCGATATTTTCGGCTCGTGCCGCTGCGATTGCGGGCCACAGTTGCATAAAGCAATGGAGATGATTGAAGAAGCAGGTAAAGGTGTGATTGTATATATGAATCAGGAAGGAAGAGGAATTGGCTTACTCAACAAACTGAAAGCCTACAAACTTCAGGAAGGCGGCAAAGATACCGTTGAAGCCAATCAGGCTCTGGGATTTAAACCTGATGAACGCGACTATGGTGTAGGTGCACAAATTCTTCGTGACTTGGGAGTCTCCAAAATAAAACTCATGACCAACAACCCAACCAAACGTGCAGGATTAATTGGCTACGGGTTGGAGATTGTCGAAGTAGTGCCTTTGGAAATTGCATCGAACGAACATAACAAACTGTATCTTCAGACCAAGAGAGATAAAATGGGACATCTGATTACACAGTCAATGAAATAATACGGTTTTTTCAGGAAAATATTTTTGTCACCATATCAACACCCTTCCGAATGCTGAAAAAACTGCACATATCCAATTACGTTTTGATAAAAGAACTGGATGTAGATTTTACAAAGGGATTGAGCATTATCACAGGCGAAACCGGTGCGGGTAAATCCATCCTGCTGGGTGCACTCGGACTGGTATTGGGCGAACGTGCTGATGCAAAAACACTTTCCGATAAAAACAAAAAATGCATCATCGAAGCTGAGTTCGACATCAGCGAATATCCTCTCCAGCAGTTTTTCAACGAAAATGAAATTGATTACGAAACTCTGACCATTATCAGACGCGAGATAAATGCAGAAGGAAAGTCTCGCGCATTTGTAAATGATACTCCCGTAAATCTTTCGTTACTGAAAACCCTCAGCAGCACACTTGTGGATGTTCACTCACAGCATCAGACGCTCACTGTAGGCAATTCATCCTTTCAGCTTAACGTAACAGATGCACTTGCCAACCACAGTGAACTGCTTCACTCCTATCGCGAAAATTTCAATCACTACCGGCAACTGCAAAACACACTGAACGATTTGCTTGAAAAAGAAAAGCAGGCTTCTGCTGAATTTGATTTCATACAGTTTCAGTATGTAGAGCTGAAAGCTGCCGCACTGAAAGACGGTGAAACGGAATCTCTGGAAAAAGAACTTGAAATACTGACCCATTCAGAATCCATTTTAAAGTCAGTTGAAACAGCCCGTCATCTAATTTCCGAAGATGAGCAAAATGTTGTCCAGCTGATTCATCAGAGCATACAACAGTTGCAACAGGCAGCAAAATATCATCCCGAAACAGAAAGTATTCTCAAAAGGCTGATGTCATGCAATATCGAGTTAAAAGATATTGCCTCAGAAATGGATTTGGTACAAAACAGTATTCAGTATAATCCGGAGAGAATCGAAATTATTTCGGAGCGACTTTCGGTAATCAATCATCTGCTTCAGAAACACCGGTTGAATGAAGTAAGCAGCCTGATTCAGCTAAAAGATTCTCTCGAACAAAAACTCAGTGGTTTCAATTCAGTGGCAGAAGATATTGAGAAGGTAAAAAAAGAAATAGCCACAATAGAATCCACACTGAATAAGCAGGGATCAACCCTTTCAGAAAACCGCAGAGATGCAGCGAAAAAACTTACACGAAAAATTTTGAAACTGCTTCATGAGGTTTCATTGCCTGATGCACAGTTTGAAGTTTCACTTACTGCGCTTCAGCATTTCAGCCATTCAGGAATGGATGCAATACGTTTTCTTTTTTCTGCAAACAAAGGTGTGCAGCCGCAGGAGCTTTCGAAAGTAGCTTCGGGAGGTGAAATGTCGCGACTGATGTTATGCCTCAAAGCTATTCTTGCTGAAGTTACCTCCATGCCTACCATTATTTTTGATGAGATAGATACAGGAATTTCAGGCGAAACTGCATTTAAAGTGGGCAATATGATTGAAGCACTTGCAAAGAAAAGACAGGTTATTGCTATTACACATCTTCCACAGATGGCAAGTAAAGGTGAGATGCACTACTTCGTTTACAAACAAACCCTGGGCAGCAACACCGAAACACGAGTGAAACTACTCTCAAAAGAAGAACGCATTCAAGAAATTGCAAAAATGTTAAGCGGTGAAGGCATTACCGAAGCAAGTATAGAAAATGCCAAAGATTTATTACTGAATTAAATTTTAAAAACATGGCTACCTCAGAAGTGATTTATACAGGAGATTTAAGATGTAAATCCACTCATTTATATTCGGGCACCGACATATTTACTGATGCACCTCTCGACAATCAGGGGCAGGCAGCTTATTTCTCTCCTACCGATCTTATGGCAACATCGTTGGCCAATTGTATGCTTACCATCATGGGCATTGCAGCGCGCACACATCAGTTCAGCATTGATGGCACCCGGGCAGAAGTTACCAAGATAATGGCATCCGACCCAAGACGCATTGCCGAAGTAAAAATTGAACTATATTTTCCTCCGAATAATTATTCCGATAAAGAAAAGAAAATCATTGACCATATTGCACACACCTGCCCTGTTGCACTGAGTCTGCATCCTGATTTAAAACAAAATATAACACTCCATTTCTGATATGAGCAACGCAAAAGATTTTATGACTGAAGCTGTGGAGTTTTCACTTAAAGCAATTGAACAAAACGAAGGCGGCCCTTTTGGTTGTGTAGTGGTGAAAGACGGAAAAATAATTGCGCGCGGAAACAACAAGGTTACTTCCTCCAACGACCCTACTGCTCATGCCGAAGTTGTAGCCATTCGCGAAGCATGCAAAAACCTGAATTCTTTTCAGCTTACTGGATGCGAAATTTATACTTCCTGCGAGCCATGTCCCATGTGTTTGGGAGCTATCTACTGGGCGCGGCCGGAAGCAGTGTATTATGCCAACACGCGCAAGGATGCTGCCAATATCGGATTTGATGATGCCTTTATCTATGATGAAATTCCGGTTGATCCTTCAGAGAGAAAACTAAAAATGATTCATCTGCCACATCAACGTGCATCAGAAATTTTTTGATGCATGGAAAAACAAAACAGACAAAACTGAATATTAAACGTTGCAGTACTTGAAGCTTCCTGTTAAGAAACTTACATCATTAGTATTAACGTCATTTATAGGGCCGTTTATCATGACGTTTTTTATTGCCCTGTTTGTGTTGCTGATGCAGTTTCTGTGGAAATACATTGACGACCTTGTTGGCAAAGGATTAGACTGGTGGACTATTACCAAACTTCTTTCCTACACTTCCACCACACTTGTTCCGCTGGCATTGCCTCTTGCAATTCTGCTTTCATCCATCATGACTTTTGGTAACCTGGCAGAGCATTACGAAATTGTGGCTGCAAAGTCAGCAGGCATTTCGCTGCAACGGCTGATGCGCCCCCTCATTGTAGTGGCAATTTGCATTTCTGTGGGTGCCTTTTTCTTTTCTAATTATGTATTACCCTACAGTAATCTGAAAATGGGATCGCTGCTCTACGATGTGCGACAGCAAAAGCCTGCATTGTTTATCAAAGAAGGTATTTTTTATAATGGCATTGATGGCTACAGCATCAAAATCGGAAAGAAACTCAGCGATGGTAAATCCATACGCAACATCATGATTTATGATCACACCAACAACATGGGCAATCATAAAGTGGTTGTTGCAGACAGTGGAAGCATGGTGATGACAGACGACAAGCGTTATCTGATTCTTACACTGTTTAATGGCCACTCCTACGAAGAACAGCAAAACCGGAGAAGAAATTATGATACTCGTCCGTTGCTGCGCACTACTTTTCAGTCAGAAATCATCCGCTTCGATCTTTCATCTTTCGAACTCAACCGCACCAACGAAGATCTTTTCAAAGACAATTATCAGATGCTGAATATCTATCAGCTCAATGCCATGATTGACACTTTTCAGATGCAGATGAACATGCGCAAATATCGCTTCCAAAAAGATTTAATACCATATTATCAATTCTTAAAAAACAGCTCGCTGATGGCAGCTGCTTCGTCTGCTACTGTTGCAAAATGGCCTATACTAAAATCCGATTCTAAAAAGGCTTCTCTTCTTTTCGAAACTGCTACAGCTCAAGCGCGTACCCTTAAATCATATATTGAATCTACCAAAGACGATCTCGACTCACGAAACCGTGCATACATCAAGTACAACATTGAATGGCATCGCAAGTTTACTTTATCCATTGCCTGTCTGTTGTTGTTTCTCATTGGTGCACCACTCGGTGCCATCATCCGCAAAGGCGGACTTGGATTGCCTATCGTTATTTCTATTGCATTTTTTCTCTGCTATCATATCATCTCCATCACAGGCGAGAAGTTTGCAAAAGAAGGCGTCATCAGTGTCGAACGAGGCATGTGGCAATCGTCAATTGTGTTGCTGCCTATAGGTTTGTTTCTGGTGTATAAGGCCACTCACGACTCTGCACTTTTCGATATGGATGCATACAAATCTTTTTTCAGAAAGTTATTCCGCAGAAAGGTCAGCTGATTTTTCAGAAAAATTAATTTGCTACGTTTGCAATTATGCACTGCATTCCATTCAACACCCATAAATTTTGAAAATACTTCAACTTTGTCTGCGGGTTCCTTTGCCTCCTTATGACGGGGCCACCATTGCCATGTACAACCTTGCCGAATCGCTCACGCTCAGCGGTGCTGAAGTAAAAATGCTTTCTTTCAACACTAAAAAACATTTTATTGATCTATCAACTATTGAAGCTGAACTGCTCGAAAAATATAAACTGGAAACTGTTTATCTCGATGCATCCGTAAAAATTTCAGGTGCCATAAAAAATCTTTTCCGCAAAAACGAAAGTTATAATATCATTCGCTTCGACTCTGATGTTTTTCATCACAAACTGAAAACAATACTGCAGGCTCAATCATTCGACATCATCCAGTTCGAAGGACTTTTTCTGAGTCCTTATCTCCAAACAGCACGCAAGTACAGCAAAGCAAAAATGATTTTGCGCGCTCACAATGTAGAGTGGCTTATCTGGATAAGACTTGCCGGTGCATCTACGCATCCTATCAAAAAAAA
>LNBX01000007.1 GCA_001567275.1 Bacteroidetes bacterium OLB10 | reverse complement strand
GTAATTTTAGAATCATGTATCTGTTGCCACAAAACAAAAGCGGCACGTTGCAGATATTTAATATAACAGGAAAAGAAATTTACCACCAAAACTTGCCGCCATGGAGTACACTGCAATATATTTCATTGCCCAAAATTGCAGATGGAGTGTATCAGTGCACCATCACAAGCAACAACCAACGGGTAAATAAAAAGTTGGTGGTGGTGAGGGAGTAGAGACTAAAAAGGGAGTGTGTAAAATAATTTTTAGTAAATTTAGGCTCACCAAATTAATTGAATACCGTTGTGCGAGTTCATCCGGATATATATTTTTTGCTTGTTGCAATACTTCTCTTATCACCAAAAGAAAGTATGTCGCAAGAATTAATCTCAAAGAATGTACGATATTACACCGACACCACTTTTGCCGACTCAAGCTATTCGGGAGGAGGTACACTTGGAGCAATGAGCATCTATGTAGCAGGACGATATTATGTAAACGGAGCGCTTACGCTGAACAACTGCATGGTGTATGTGAAAGCAGGCGGACAGATAACCGTGCAAGGCGGAGGTAATCTGATTTTAAACAACACCACCATACAAAGTTGTGATACTATGTGGAGAGGGGTAACGGTGCTTGCAAATGGAGTTGCAACATTAAGCGGCAGCACAGTGAGGGATGCCGAAAATGGAGTATTATTGCAGGATGGGGGAGTGTTAAAAGTGGCAAACAGTTATTTTTATGATAACATTATAGGTATAAATGCACAACCGGAACTGACACTTACAGATGTTTACGGGCAGGCTCAATTGTATGTAACGGGTACGGCATTTGCGCCATTGAGCGGATTTAAGAAAGACTATCAGCAGCAGAGTGCTCATGGCACAGTACCACTGAGTGGGATATGGCTCAACAAAATGTATTGCACCATTGGCGACAGCCTTATGCAGGAAAATAATTTCAGTAAGATGGTGTATGGCATTTACAGCCAAAACAGTCATCTTACACTCACGAACAGCCGTTTTACAAACATACATAATCATGCAAGTTGGGTTGCTAAGGCAAAGGGAACAGCAGTAGTAAGCTGGGGCAACAAATGGAACAGTCTGTCATCACTTACCATGCGACCGGCAACGGGCACAGGAAGTACCGTAACCCAATGCGACCGCGGGATATATGCCACCTGGAGTGATAATGATGTGAGCAAGGTAGAGATGTCGCAGGTGCTTAC
>LNBX01000006.1 GCA_001567275.1 Bacteroidetes bacterium OLB10 | reverse complement strand
AAAAAATAAAACATTTCTGAAAAGAATTTTATTAACCGTTCTTGAAAGTTGTTTAACAGTCCTGCTTGTGCCGATACTAAAAAAAATATGTTTTAGCTAATAACTATGTATTTAATCATTTTCTATCATTATTAAATTGATAGTTTATATGAATATGTTAAAGGTTGTTTTATTTTAACATTTAATAAAGTAAAAACACTTTGCATTTTATCTTATTTAGCCGCATCAAATCCTGACATTATGAACCTACATTATTATATTAAGACAACAGTATTCTGTTGCCTTCTCACAACTGCTCAGTTGCATGCGCAATCCATTAAAGGGAAAATTACCGACAACAACAATGAGCCACTTACAGGTTCTGTGCTCGAGTTACGGCAGCTTCCTGATTCGTCATTAGTGAAAGCAGCAGTGGCCGATGCAGGTGGTAATTACATTTTTGATTATATTAAATCAGGCGATTATTTCCTTAAAGCATCGTTTCTGGGTTTCGAAAATTATAAGAGCGCTGCATTTCATACGACTGAAACTGCTGTTAAAGAATTACCGGTTATTCAACTGAAAGCTTCTTCTACAACTCTGAAACAGGCAGAAATTACAGGGATTAAACCCCTGGTTGAAGTAAAGGCCGACAAAACAGTTTTTAATGTAGAAAACAGCATCAACTCTACCGGGAGTACTGCTTTCGAAGTATTAAAAAAAGCTCCGGGAGTGGTAGTTGACAACAACGATAACATCATGCTCAAGGGACGCGGTGGTGTGCTGGTGCAGATTGATGGCCGCTCCGTGCACATGTCGGAGACAGAACTTGCCGACTACCTGAAATCCATACAAAGCACCGATGTGGAATCTATTGAGCTCATCTCAAATCCTTCTTCCAAGTATGATGCTGAAGGCACTGCAGGTATTATCAATATTAAACTGAAAAAAAAATAAAAAACTACGGAACCAATGGCAGCATCACAGCAGGATATGCAATAGGAAAATATTCAAAATACAACACAAGCTTTATCACTGAATAACCGTAACAGAAAG
>LNBX01000005.1 GCA_001567275.1 Bacteroidetes bacterium OLB10 | reverse complement strand
GCGCACGTCAGCCCTTCAGGGGCAGGGGGTGAGCAGCGAGCGATGCGAATCAATTCAAAAAAATGACAACACACTTGTCCACCAAAGCGCGCAGTCACCCCTTCAGGGGCAGGGGTGCGCGCGAGCAAGGTGACACTGCCTTGTACTAAAATAGGTTTACACAAAAAAGTGTAAACAATGGACAAAAAAAATCATTCTTATAACTAAAATAAAAACAGAAAGATTATGGAAGAATTACTATCGGAGACAAAATACAATTGTAAACAACTTTCAGGACTAAAAATGAACTGTAAACTATTAGCAGGATTAATCAATTAAACTGTAAACTTTTTTCAGGACGAGTCACTGTCGCCTTGTCCACCAACACCCGGCATCCCGCAGTACTGCGTGCTTCTCAAAAAAAAAACTTCAATTATTCGCCAGCCCTAAAAGCATTCTTACTTCAGCAAGTTTTCTCCGCGATACCTCCAGTGAGCTGTTGTCGTGCAGCTGCACATGATTGTCATTACCCAGCGAGCGTATATGTTTCTTGTTCACCAAATGTGTGCGGTGCACCCTGATGAATCCCTGGCTTTGCAGTAGCTCATCAAACTCTTTTAATGTTCGTGCCGTAAAAATGGCTGCACTTCCCGTCACATATATGCGCGTGTAATTGCCGTCAGCTTCGCAGCGGATGATGGAGTCAGGGTCCAAAAAATAAGTTTTGCCCGTAGTGTTCACTGCCAGTTTAAAATTTTCAGTTGTGACGGTCTTAATATTCTGTATAAAATTTTTTATCAGACTTTTTTTGTCGTAATTGAATTTTTGTTTCTCAATAAATTTTTCAACTGCTTTTATAAACTCTTCGCGGTTCAGCGGTTTCAGCAAATAATCTAATGCCGAAAATTTTATAGCCCTCAGCGCATAATGATCAAATGCTGTAATAAACACCACTTCAAAATCCGGTTCGTTCACACTTTCCAATACTTCAAATCCTGTTTTATGAGGCATTTCAATATCCAGAAACACCAGGTCGGGTTTATGATAATGAATAAGGCTCACCGCTTCGGTTCCGTTTACCGCTTCCGCCACTATCTCTATTTGCGGAAACGATTTCTGAAGTACAGACTTCACCTGCTCACGCCCAAACAAGTCGTCCTCCGCTATCAAAACCTTTATCATTTCAATTTGAAAACTCAAATATTAAAATTTCTGCTCAATTCATCAACAGCAGCAAGGCTTTGTTTTCTGATTTTTATAAAGTCCGGTAACAGCTGATTAGGTTTTATGTTTTTCCTGTTCTGCTCCAGATGGGTAATGATGGTTTCGCAGTCCGTCAATCCAAAAGACACAATCATGGGTTTAATGCTGTGAAGTATGCGTATAACAGCATCGGATTCACCGTTGCGCAAAAGTTTTTCAGCTTCCTCTATTCTTTGCGGTATAGCTTCTCTGAAAATTTCTGCATATTTTTTCACTTCATCCATATCGCCTCCCGTAAACTCATACAGGTAATCAATATTTGTTATTTCCTGTTTGTAGTCAACAGCTGTTGTTTGCTCAATCGTAGACGTGGCCGTTTGCCCTGCATATTTCAATACCGCCTGCACCAGCACATTTGTTTTGTACGGTTTGGCAATTACATCATTCATACCGGCAGCCTTGCAACGCTCTATATCTTCCTTAAAAGCATTGGCCGTAACGGCAATAATTGGTGTTGCACAAAATGGATTGGATGCATTGTTTCTAATCTGCCTTGCTACTTCATATCCATCCATGTCGGGCATTTGTACGTCAAGAAGTATCACCGTGTCGTATGCAATTTCACGATTCTGAGTTTGCATAAACGCTAATGCCTGCCTGCCATTTTCAAATACATTTATTTTAATGTTTTCAATTTTCTTCTCAAGTGCATCTGTTGCCAACATTCGGTTATAAACATTGTCTTCAATAAGCAGCACATGGATTTCTTTTTTTAAATCAGCCACCGTTGCTGCATGATTAGTTGGTTGTTCGCTTTCAGATGCAGTAAATACTTCGCAGGGCATCGAAAAAGTAAATACACTTCCCTTGCCCGGAGTGCTGTCAAGCGTAATGGTTCCTCCAAACAGTGTGGCCAAATTTTTTGAGATATTCAACCCCAATCCCGTTCCGCCATACAATCGCGCAGTACCGGTGTCGGACTGAATAAACGATTCGAAAATTTTTTCCTGATTCTCAGGTAAAATTCCAATCCCCGTGTCGGCAACAGAAAACGAAATCAATATCCTATTGTCTGAATGGTTTTGTAGTGGAGATGATTTAACAGTCAGTTGCACACTTCCTTTTTCAGTAAACTTAAAGGCATTGCCAAGCAGGTTTACCAGTATTTGCCTGATGCGGAAAGCATCAGAGCGTATCACCTGCGGAACTCCTGCATCAACATCTGTGGCAAAAGAAATATTTTTTTGTCCTGCACGGTATTCAAAAGCGTTGTAAACTTCCTGTGTGAGTTTTCTTATGTCAACAGGTATTTTTTCAAGCTCCAGTTTTCCTGCTTCCACCTTCGATAAATCAAGCACATCGTTAATAATGCTGAGCAAACCTGCAGCAGAAGCGCTGATAACATCAATATATTTTTTCTGTTGTTCCGAAAGTTCTTCTTCGCTCAGAAGCTCCGTCATTCCGCAGATGGCATTCAGCGGAGTGCGTATTTCATGACTCATGTTAGCCAGAAACTGTTGTTTGAATTCTTCGCTTTGTTTCGCGCGTTCTTTTTCTTCCTGTATCAGTTTATTTTTTTGCGTAAGCTGAATTTCCGCTTTTCGTTTGATGTTATAACGGTTATAAATTCCCAGTGCAATAAACAGAAGCACCACTGCTCCGGCAATAAATATATTTTTAAGCTGACGTTGTTTAAGCGCCATTGCTTCCTGCAGTTCCTTATCTTTTTTTATCAGCGCTATCTCTTTGTCCTTTTGTTCGGTTTCAAATTTTGTTTTAAGTTCATTCAGTTTTATCTGTTGCTGTTGCAACCCCAGGCTGTCGTTTACTGCCGATGCCTGCCTGAAATATTCGTAAGCACTTTTATAATCGTTTTTTGCAGCAGACAAACGGCTGAGCGAGGTGAGCGCTTTTTGTTTCAGCGATAAATAACTGTTGCTGTCAGCAATTTGCAATGCACGCTGCTGGCATAAGATAGCTGCTTTAAGATCTCCTTTTTGTTCATACGTTTCGCCAATGGTTATAAGCTCATAACATTCATCATTACGACTGTTCAGTGCTCTGAAATTTTTTAAAGCTATTTCGTAATGCTCCAGAGCCTTGGTATAATTTTTCTGTTCCTGATAAACACCGCCAATGCTTTCATTGGAATAAGCTATACCGTTCAGATTGTTGTTATCTTCAAAAAGCTTCACCGACTGATGGAAATAAAACATTGCGCTGTCATACTGCTGAAGCCCAAGCCATGCATTGCCAATACCGTTGATACATTCAGCCATTTTTACGGTATCGGCATTGGCGAAGTTAAACACATTGGCTTCCCTGAACCAGGCAATAGCTTTCTTATACTCTTTCTGCGAATTGTAAACTGCTCCTATGGCATATAGTTTTGATGATTTAAATCCTTTATCCGGACAATTTTTGCTGAGTTCTACACTTCTGAGAAAATTTTCAAGAGCTTCGGCATATCGGTTCTGGTTGAAATATAAATTCCCGATGTTGCCCACTGCTACACTTACATAGCAATTATTGCCCGTTTTTTCAAAATAGATTTTAGCCTGTTCAAGATATTTGCCTGCCTCATTATTCATTCCCTTCTTGGAGTAACACCAGCCTAAGCTGTTGTAACAATCACCAATACCTTTAACATAATTTATTTTCCGGGCCAGCTCTAATCCTTTTTTTGAGAAATAAATTCCACTGTCGGGATTCAGCAGGCTGAAATTAAAACCCAGATGACTGTAAGCATCAACTTTATCAGAATCGTTCTTAGCATCAAATAACTCACTGAAGTTTTCATTCAATTTTGAAGGATCCTGAGCAAAGCTTGCAGACCAAACATGGAGAATAATAAATAAGAGAAGTAAATATTTTTTATCCATTTCAGTTACAATAGTACAATATTACACCTGAAAAAAATATCCTGTTTACCATTTAATAAATGAAGCATACCGCTTACTAAGTTGGTGTTGTTGCACACAGAAGTTGAATTTACATTTGACACCATAAATCAAAAACTTCAGAAAATGAAAAAGCTCTACACCTTAATCTTTTGCCTGTGCGCCATGCTTCCTGCATCAGCCCAATTCAGTATCGACACTTTGCAACCAATGAACTTTTGTTCCATCACCGGCAGTATAGAACAAATGCAGATTATTAAACACCCAACCAATGGATATTTTGCATTCTGGAGAGCTAAACCAAGCGGTGGTCAGTTTAAACTTTACGGGCAACGGTTTGATGATGACGGCAACCCACAATGGACAGCAGGCGGTAAATTAATCGTGTCGTCAGTTACCCAATCAGTAGTAGGATATCAATGCACATTGTTTGACGGAGGTATTTTGGTTACTTGGCGTCAGGCGCCTGCATCTTTTGGTGATTCATTGTTTTGCAAAAAAATTAATTACAGTGGTAACAATTTGTGGACACAGCCCACTCTTATTGCTACAGGAGGTGTAAGCCCTATATTGTCAATAGAAGACTATGGTATTAGAGCTATTCCCAATGATTCAGGAGCATTTATCAATTACAGCGTAAACTATTTTGGAGGTCTATCAGGCATTCAGTTCCACCGAATTGATTTTAACGGAGTATTGCAATGGGCATCACCCAAAACACAGTCATTGCCGGGATATGTTTTCTATACAAAAGCCGGTTTACAAAACACTTTTTATTCCATTTCGCAAGGTAATGGCCTTGGGTCCGGAATTTATATTCAGAAGTATAATATGCAAAGTGTTGCACAGTGGCCCGCACCGGTAGATGTTTCGCAGGGAGTATCGTCCAATGGAGCTGGCGGCACACATAATTTGATGGCAGACAATAATGGCAATATTTATTTTGTGTGGGAAAGCGCAAATAGCAGAGTTTCTCTTACCAAGATGAATTCATCAGGTAATTTTGTATGGACACCAAACATTAAACAAACAGTATCATTGGCAAACACAACACAAAGCCGAATGACATCAGTATATAATAACAACAACTTGTTTATTGCCTGGTTGGATAACCGCATTTCGGGGCAGAGCACCATTTATACTCAAAAATATAATACTTCCGGTGCTGCACAGTGGACAGCCAACGGTGTGCAAACAGCTGTGTGCAATGGTTATTACTCTTACCCAAAAGTAGCAATAAGCGACAGCGGTTCGGTGTTTTGTAATTATAATTTTAACGATGTTACAGGAGAATGGAAAGTAGCAGGACAGCGTATCAGAAGCAATGGCTCACTTACTTGGAGCGACAATGGAAAGGTAATGGCATCCGGAAACAGTGCATTTTTACCATACGATGTAAACAGACCTGTAGATGATGCCAATGGTTGCAATGCGGTATTCTGGATGGATAACTCAAATGGAAATCTTTTCGGAGCAAAGCTTTGCAGCAACGGAATGTTGGTAAATATAAACGAACCTGATGTTGCAGGTAATAATTTTTCAGTGTTCCCAAATCCGGCCTCTGATGATGTGACAATACATTTTGACGAGAATCAACAGACTGCAAACACTACGCTTTCCTTATGGGATATGCAGGGTAAATTACTATACAGCATTGAAGTAAAAAACAATAGAGAGGTTTCCGTCAGCATCGGAGATTATGCTCCCGGAATTTATTTGATAAGAGTGACAAATGGAATTCAAAGCAGTTACCGTAAATTAGTGATTCAATAAAAACAGCAAATAAAAACCGAAAGCCCTGTATAATTTTCATACAGGGCTTTTTAATTTAAACCCCAAACTGACCCAGGTGATGATCCAGATGTTTATAAAACATATTGTTCCACTCGTTAAGCGAAAGTTTGCCAAAAGATCGTGATTCTTTATTTTCAAAGTGTGCAGCACCCAGCATATATGTTCTTTCTATAAAATCTATCAGCCTTTTTTTCTCTGTTTCAAAATTTTTATTGTCACGAATGAGAAACTCAGGGGCTGTTGGGTTGTTGCGTTTGTACGGCTTGTCGCTCACAACAGTGTTTTTAACGAATAGTTTCAACAAAATTTTTTTAAATGTTCCAGGTACCGGATGTTTGTTTTCATAAATAAATTCATAGGTAACACAGCAGTGAGCCAACATTTGACTCACCGACATTTTTCCCCAAAGTGGTTTAGAGTCAGTAGTTAAATTGTTAATTCTGTTTATCACTTCATCAACAACCGGCTTATCAAAAATATTCTTTATCATATTTAAAAACTTTTATTATGAAGCTATATATTGTCAGATATTTAATTTTTTCTCTTTGCAAATTGTAACCAGATGACATAAAGATGTTATGCATAAAATAATCAGTTTGTTGTTGGCTACAACTTCAAAGCAATTACAAAAATAGTGTTCACTAATTATTTTTGATAAACAGGTGCGTAATAAATAAACTTCTGTCTTTGCCGTTAAGCATTATCATAAGAAAACATAATATTACAATGAAAGCTAAAATATTAAGTGCGCTGTTGATACTTTTTTCTTTGTTTGGTTATCTGGAGTGGGGGAAAGAAAACCACTCTTTTTTATTTGAAGCAGAGTATGAGGTATTTTCTAAACTTTTTACTGACACTCAGTCAGTCATACATCCTTTTACGTTAATTCCGCTCATAGGACAAATTTCACTTATGATAACATTATTTCAGAGGAGTCCACATAAGCGAATGATTTATGCAGGTATTGTTTGTATAGGGTTGCTGATAGGATTGATGTTTTTTATTGGTATCATTAGTAAGAACTTTAAAATCCTGATTTCAACCATACCGTTTATTGCAACAGCAATTTACACGCTGAGGTATCTAAACAAACAGAACAAAACATCTGATATAGATAAATGAAGCCAAACCATATCAACTACAATATGTGTAGCAAAAAATTATTCAATGGTTATCTGCAAAAATCTGATTGCTGTATGAATCTTTGCATTTCAGTTTCAACCTCTGCCGAAATGTAATTTGCAATCATCTAACTTTACCTGATAAAAATTTAAAACTTGAAATAATGAGAATTCTGAAAAAGATTTTAGTCGTACTTGCAATCATCATTGCAATCCCGTTAATTGTAGCTTTATTCGTCAAGAAAGATTATGCAGTAGAACGTGAAGTCATCATCAACAAACCCAAAGCAGAAGTTTTCAATTACATAAAGTTTATCAAAAATCAGGACCATTACAGCAAATGGTCAATGATGGATCCGGCCATGAAAAAAACATATCAGGGAACTGACGGAACAGTAGGATTTATTTCTGCATGGGAGAGCAACAATAAGGACGTAGGTGCAGGCGAACAGGAAATTACTGCCATTATAGACGGTGAGCGTATTGATTTAAAACTCCGTTTCAAAGTACCTTTCGAAGCGCAGGATGATGCTTATTTTATTACCGAAAGTGTTTCTGAGAATCAAACCAAAGTGAAGTGGGGATTTAAAGGATCATTTCCTTATCCTATGAATATTATGGGTTTGTTTTTCGATATGGATAAAGCAGTAGGAGGCGATTTGAAAACAGGGCTTGATAACCTGAAGAAAATTTTAGAAAATCCTTCCTGAGTAATTTTTACTGTAGCAGTTTAAGGGAGTATGATTAAACAGTTGTGAGTTAATCTTCAACTCTGATTTGTGTATCACTTAAAATTTCTTCGTTCTTAAAATGCAGAAATAGCTGCACAATCGTTATCACATCTTTGCGGCAGTATTCAGCAATTTTTTTCAGATTTTTTTCCTGCCAGTAAACTTTACATACCTGACTTCCGTCCATCTCTTCCTTGGGGCTGGGTATGCCGAAAATATGAGCCAACAGAGCAAGAGGAGTATAGTTTTTATAATCGCCAAAACGCCAAAGCTCCATGGTGTCGAGGTGTTGAATTTCCCATGGTTTCTTGCCTGCAATATCAAGTATTGCCGGAAGTTTAATACGGTTAATCAGCATACGCCTGCACAGGTACGGAAAATCAAATTCTTTGCCGTTGTGGGCACACAACATGTGATCTGATTTGTAAAACTGCTTATCCAACAACTCTTTGAATGAGGCAATCAAAGCTTTTTCGTCATCACCGTAATATGACTTTATGTGAAGTTGCTTTTCTTTTCCGGTGACGGTGAAATAACCGGTGGAGATACATACAATTTTTCCAAACTCTGCATAAATGCCTGCACGGTTATACAGATGATCCTCGTCAGAGGGTGTTTTGTTTATAAATTTTGATTTATTCAGCCAGAGTTCACGACTTTTTGCATCCAGCTTTTCAAACGACTGCTCCTGTGGAACAGTCTCAATATCAAGGAAAAGTATTTTGTCAAGGCGGATTTTTTCGAGCATAGTTTTATTTTAGGCTAAAAATAAACAAAATTACTCTTACAAAACTTGTTAATTATTTTCTTACTTTTGTGGAGTTATTTGGATGAGTTGAAGGGGACGATGTCCCCTTTTCTTATAGACCTAACACAGAGATGGATATCGGAGTTATAAATCAACATATTACGGATTATATTCAGGATAAGGATATATTTCTGGTGGAGTCTAAAATCACTCCCGGAAAGGTATTGGTGTCGGTTGATAAAACCTCAGGTATTACCATTGATGAGTGTGCAGCACTGAGTCGTCACCTGTATCAGTCGCTTGAGAGCACCGGTATATTTGAAAAACATGAACTCGAAGTAGGCTCTCCAGGAATGGATCAGCCGCTGAAAGTTTTTAAGCAATATCTCAAACGGATAGGCAAAAATGTAAAAGTCATCACTACTGAAGGTCAGCACTACCGGGGAGTTTTGCAGAATGCCACTGAAGAAAAAATAGAAATCGTTCAGCCACCAAAGGGTGCCAAAAAAGGAAAGGAAAAACCGGAACCTGTACATACGGTTATCCCTATGGAGCAGATTAAAGAAACAAAACTTGATTTAAATTTCAAATAAATAAGTAAAATGGATCACGCAGTCCTCATAGAATCGTTTAGTGAGTTTAAAGACTCAAAAAATATTGATCGCGCTACGCTGATGAGTATCATGGAAGATGTTTTCCGTGCAATGGTCAGAAAAAAATATGGCGAAGGAAACAACGTGGATGTGGTTATCAATACCGAAAAAGGTGATGTGGAAATGTATCGCAACCGCACCATTGTGGAAGATGGTATGGTGGAAGATGAAAACACGCAGATTGCATTAAGCGATGCATTAAAAATAGAATCCGACTTTGAAGTTGGTGAAGATGTTACCGAACAGATTCATCTGGAAGATTTCGGCAGAAGAGCAGTGTTGAGTGCCCGCCAGAATCTGGTGGCTCGCATCATGGAGTTGGAAAAAGAATCTATCTATCAAAAATATAAAGACCGCGTTGGCGAAATCATTACAGGAGAAGTTTATCAGGCATGGAAAAAAGAAATTCTGGTGATAGATGACGAAGGTAATGAACTGATTTTGCCAAAGAGTGAGCAGATTCCTGCTGACTTTTTCAAAAAAGGCGACACCATCAGAGCAGTAGTTCTGAGAGTGGAAATGCAGGGAGGAAGTCCTCGTATCATCTTATCGCGCACAGCACCGGTGTATCTCGAACGCTTGTTTGAACTGGAAGTACCGGAAGTGTTTGATGGACTTATTACGATTAAAAATATTGTACGAGAGCCAGGTGAAAGAGCCAAGGTGGCTGTTGAATCGTATGACGACAGAATAGATCCTGTAGGAGCCTGTGTGGGTATGAAAGGATCACGCATTCACGGAATTGTAAGAGAATTGCGAAACGAAAATATTGACGTAATCAATTATACCACTAATATTTCGCTCTACATTCAGAGAGCATTGAGTCCTGCAAAAATTACCGAGATAAAAATTGACGAAGAAAACAAGAAGGCCGCAGTTTATATGAAATCAGATCAGGTTTCCTTGGCCATAGGCAAAGGCGGTAACAACATTAAACTTGCCGGTAAACTAACAGGATATGAAATTGATGTATATCGCGATTCAGATGTGGAAGACGATGAAGATGTGGATCTGGATGAGTTTACAGACGAAATAGAACCATGGATTATTGAAGAATTTAAAAAGATAGGTTGCGACACAGCGAAGGATGTATTGGCAATTCCGGTAGATGAACTGGTAACACGTGCTGATCTGGAAGAAGAAACGATAAAAGAAGTTGTGCGCATTTTGAAAGAAGAGTTTGAATAACTTTGTACGGAAAACCAAATGGTTTTTTCGGGTAGTTGAAATATAGAGCAATTAATGTCAGAAGAAAAAAAAAAGACGTACGTTTAAGCAAGGCCACTAAGGATTTAGGAGTGGGGATAGATCACATTGTTGAGTTCCTTAAAAAGAAAGGAATTCTGGTGGAGAAGAACCCTAATACCAAAATCCCGGCAGAGGCTTTTTCGCTGCTTACGCAGGAATTTGCTCCTGACATGCATGCCCGACAGGAAGCTATTGAAATTACCAAGGAAAAACAGAAAAGAGAAAATACCATTATTGAAGCCAAACCAATTGCTACTGAAAAAACAGAGCAGGAAGCTGAGTCGGATGAAGATCTGGCCTCTAAGCTTTTAAACATTAAACAAAAGGCTTCAGAAAATCAGGCTGCAAAACCAAAAACCAAAGAACCAAAAGCCACAAAAACAAAATCTGCTGTAAAGGAAGAAAAAACAACTGCTGCCGAAGAACCTGTTGCAGAGGTAAAAACTGAAGAGAAACAAGAAGAGAAAGTTATCAAAGCTAAAGCTTCGAAACTGGAAGGACCCAAGATTACCGGTAAAATAGAACTGGAAGAAAAATCAAAGAAGAAATCTTCTGCAAAAGCAGACAAAGAGTCAGCAGCAAAGGATAAGGAACAGAAAAAGAAAAGTAAGAAAGAAGAAACTGCAGAAACAACAGGTAAGAAAAAAACTACTCACAAGAAAGAAGAAACACCTGTTGCTGAAACAGAAGAGGAAGTTACACTGTCAACCACTCCTGCTGCTGAAGAAACAACTACTCCTGTAGCATCAGCCGAAACAGAGCAAGCTCCTGTTGCAGAAGCACCTGCTGAGGAAACTGAATCAAAATCAGAATCAACTCCGGCAGAGTTGTATCGCACAGAGTCTAAAAAACTCACTGGGCCCAACATTGTTGGTAAAATTATTTTACCTGTAGACCCTCCTAAGAAAAAACCGGTAGCAACATCAGCCGAAGACGACAGAAAGAAAAAACGTAAGCGCAAAGACAAGAAAATTGATATTGCTAAAGCAGGAACTCAAACTCAGGGTCAAACTCCCGGTGGTCGCCCACAGGGAGGACCAAGTCGTAGCGATTTCAAACGCAAAGGTGATTTCAGAAACAGACACGGAAATAAACCTGTAGAGGAAAAGCCTGAACTGACAGATAAAGAAATTCACGACAGGATAAAGGCAACACTTGCAACGCTTAACAGTGGTAAGGGAAAATCGTCTGCAGCTAAACGCAGAACCCAAAGACGTGAAGAAAATCTTGAAAAACAGGATCAGTTGAACAAAGAACTTGCAGAATCAAAAACAATTGAAGTTACTGAATTTGCAACGGTTAACGAATTGGCGAAGTTGCTGAATGTTGATGTAAATAAAATTATCTCAACCTGTATGACTCTTGGTATGCTGGTATCCATCAACCAAAGATTGGATGCTGAAACCATTGGTGTAATTTCAGAAGAGTTTGGAGCCAAAGCAGAGTTTGTGGATGTAGATGTGCAGGAAGCCATTAAAGAAGTACCGGACAATCCGGATGATTTGAAACCAAGAGCTCCTATCGTTACAGTGATGGGACACGTGGATCACGGTAAAACATCGTTGCTGGATTATATCCGTAAGACCAATGTGATTTCAGGTGAAGCCGGAGGTATTACTCAGCATATCGGTGCATACGAAGTGAAACTTGAAAGTGGAAAACGAATAGCATTTCTTGATACTCCCGGTCACGAAGCATTTACTGCCATGCGTGCACGTGGAGCAAAAATTACAGATGTAGCCATCATAGTTATTGCTGCTGACGACAGCGTAATGCCCCAAACCGTTGAAGCGATTAACCACGCACAGGCGGCAGGTGTACCTATTGTTTTTGCCATTAACAAAATTGATAAGCCGGGTGCTGATCCCCAAAAAATAAAAGAACAACTTTCGAAGATGAACATTCTTGTGGAAGACTGGGGAGGAAAATATCAGGTTCAGGAAATAAGTGCAAAACAAGGATTGAATGTTGATTTATTGCTGGAGAAAGTATTGTTAGAAGCAGAATTACTCGACCTGAAAGCAAATCCTGATAAAAATGCAAAAGGAACTGTGATAGAATCTTCTCTGGACAAAGGCCGCGGATATCTGGCTACTGTATTGGTGCAGGCAGGAACACTTCGCGTTGGCGATGCTGTACTTGCTGGCAGCTACAGCGGTCGTGTAAAAGCCATGTTCAACGAGCGTGGACAGAAAAGAAAAGATGCAGGTCCTTCAACACCGGCACTTATCCTCGGATTAAACGGTGCACCTCAGGCAGGAGATCAGTTTTTTGTGTTGGATGACGAACGTGAAGCAAGAGAAATTGCCAACAGAAGGTTGCAGTTGCAACGTGAGCAGGGCATTCGTACACATAAACACATTACTCTTGATGAAATAGGAAGACGTTTGTCTTTAGGCAACTTCAAAGAGCTGAACATAATTGTGAAAGGTGATGTGGATGGTTCAATTGAAGCACTTGCCGACTCATTACTCAAACTTTCTACTGAGGAAATACAGGTAAATATCATTCATAAATCGGTTGGTGCTATTACAGAATCGGATGTGTTACTTGCATCAGCATCCGAAGCGATTATTGTAGGCTTCCAGGTGCGACCTTCAGTAAATGCACGCAAACTGGCAGAGAAAGAAGAAATAGAAATCCGTCTTTACTCCATCATTTATGATGCCATCAACGAGATTAAAGCTGCCATGGAAGGTATGCTTGCTCCCGAGTTTGAAGAAAAGATTGTTTGCAATATTGAAGTTCGAGAAACATTTAAAATACCTAAGGTGGGAACCATTGCAGGTTGTATGGTGCTTGACGGAAAAATGACCCGTAATACTGCCATCAGAGTAATTCGTGACGGAATTGTTACTTACTCCGGCAAACTTGCTTCTCTCAAACGATTCAAAGATGATGTGAAAGAGGTTACCGCAGGTTTGAGTGTGGACTGAGTATCGAAAACTTTAACGATATTAAGATAGGCGATATTATTGAAGGCTATGAACAGGTTGCTGTAAAGAGAACTTTAACGGTTTAAAATGAAACGCAGATTTTTTTACCTCATCACATTCCTGCTGCTAATCATTACAACGCATCAGGCATTGGCGCAGTGCAGTGTTTGTCGCCTTGGTGCTGAGAGCAACGTTGAGCAGGGATATACAGCAGGAAAAGGACTGAACAAAGGAATTTTATACCTAATGGCTGTGCCCTATGTTTTAGTAGGTGTTGGTGCCTATTTTTTTTATAAAAAGAGAAAAGACAAAGAGCATCACTCTTCCTGATTCCTTATCTCATTTATTAATTTAACTCACTTCGCTGAAAATTTAATGTACACCGGTACATGATCGGATAAGTGTCTGGCAGCATCAAACGATACAAAATCTTTGTAAAAGTGAACGATACCAGCTTCCACAATTTTTATTTTATAACTATTGTAAAAGATGTTATCATACGCTGAGGCCAGACAATCATCATTTATACAACGCTGCCTGAGCGATGATTTTTGTCCTTGCAGTGCAGGTGTATATCCGAGTGATTTCAACGGATTAAATACAGTATGTGTTGACGGGCAGTTAAAATCTCCACAGAAAATAAGATTAAGACTTGCATACTCTGCCGGCATAAATTTGAAATATTTAATCTCTCTTTCCGGTTGTTGTGATTTGGTTACAGCATGAAAATTTACCAGGGTAAAAAACAAATTGCCTGATTTAAAAGTGCAGAAATAAGGCTCACGTTCAATTTCAACAGCATAATTTTTTTCTAACCATGCATTACCCACCTTGGTTATTTTTTTGTTTTCCAGAGATAAGCATAGCGTTCGGTTTTGTAGCTTCCTGAAGTAGGATTGCTGATGGTATAATCCCATTTGGCTCCTTTTCTGTTAAGGACATCCTGTAATTGAGCTACCGTTTGTGCACCGCCATCGCCTGCCACTACTTCCTGTATGGCAACTATATCAAAATCTTTCAATGTACCGGCAATGTAACTTATCTCATCATCAGTTTTACTTTTACCAAAGTCTTTGAGATTCCACGTGCAAACTGTAATCACCTGCGCCACACCCCAGGTAGCTGCAACAAGATGAATAAAAATTAACAGTAGGAATCTTTTCAGCATCAGTTAACACTCATCTTCAAACGAAACACTCAATACCGGTAATGAAATAAACAACCGTTTATTGTTTTCGTTTCATCATTTTGCGGAAGATGTTATCAAATGAATGTTTTCCCGCCCCTGAAAAAAAATATGTAGGTATAAAAAATAAGATAAAGCATAGGGAGTTCACGATCTGAAACAGGATTGCCACCCTTCACATGAAAAACTATTACAAGAAAAGTAATGATGATTGGTATTGCTGCAAGTCTAGTAAACACTCCAAGCATCACCAGTATGGCACAGATAAATTCTGCAAACATGGCGAGAATGAAAGAAGTTTTTTCACTCATTCCCATCACTGCTGCAAACTGAATGGGTTCGCCTGACATCAGCTTCAGCAATTTGGGATATCCATGTTGCGAAACCAGCAATGCTCCTACTGCAAGTCGTAAAAACAACAACAAAAAGTCTTTTACACGATCGTTAGCCCAGGGATTTATTATTCTGTTCATACATTTAATTTTTATGTGTTATTTTTTTGTGACAGTTCCCTGCAATATTAATATCAATAAAGCTGTCAGCCGCACGAAAATATTAAAAATGATTTGTAAAAAGGTTACTCTTCTTTATATTTTCATTTCTCTAATAACTGTACTTTTGTATCTCAATTTCAAACTATGCAAATAGCTCTTGCCCAGCTCAACTTTCATGTGGGCAATTTTGAACAGAACACTCAAAAAATTATTCAGGCAATAGAAGAGGCTAAGGCTGCAGGTGCCGACCTGATTGTTTTTCCTGAACTTGCCGTTACTGCTTATCCTCCTCTTGATTTTCTGGAGTTTGATGATTTTATTGAACGATGTTATATTGCCATTGAAAAAATTGCAGCCTCATGTACCGGTATTGCAGCTATAGTAGGTTGCCCTTCCCGAAATCCTGTTATTGAAGGTAAAAATCTGTATAACTCTGCTTTCTTTTTGAATGATGGCAATATTCAATCTGTGATTCATAAAGCGTTGTTGCCTACTTATGATATTTTTGATGAGTACCGTTATTTTGAGCCGGGCAGAAAATTTGAATGTGTTTCTTTTAAAGGACAAAAAATAGCACTCACCATCTGCGAAGATTTGTGGAACATGGAAGAAGATCCGATGTATATCCACTCACCAATGGAAGATCTTATCAAAGAAAACCCTTCTCTTATTATCAATATTGCCGCATCGCCTTTCGATTATCAACATGCTCAGAAACGTAAAGCCATTTTGCTTCGCAACGTAAAGCAGAATCAGCTGCCACTGTTGTATGTAAATCATGTGGGCGCACAAACCGAAATAATTTTTGACGGAGGTTCTTTGTTCTATAATGCATCGGGAGAGCTGATACATGAAGGTCCTTACTTCGAAGAGAAGATAATTTATATTGACACAAAAAATCCTGTTCTTTCAACCGAAAATAAAAAAGAAAAATATGAACTCATCTATCAGGCGCTGACACTTGGTATAAAAGATTATTTTTCAAAAATGGGTTTCAGTAAAGCAATACTCGGACTTTCGGGAGGAGTGGACAGTGCTTTGGTTACTGTGCTTGCCTGTGATGTGCTGGGGTCAGAAAATGTTTTGCCTGTGATGATGCCATCAGCATTTTCGAGCAGCCACTCTGTTTCAGATTCTGAAGAGTTGTGTAATAATCTTGGAATAAAACCTGAAAAAATAGAAATTAATCCTACGTTTGAAACATTGCTTCATTCACTTAAACCTTTGTTTGGTGACAGACCCTTTGATGTTACAGAAGAAAATCTGCAGGCACGCATTCGTGGAAATATGCTGATGGCTCTCAGTAATAAATTTGGTCATATACTGCTGAACACTTCTAACAAAAGTGAACTGGCTGTAGGCTATGGAACTTTGTATGGTGATATGTGCGGAGGACTGAGTGTGATTGGCGATTTATACAAAACAGAAGTGTATGAGCTTTGCAATTACATCAACCGCAATAAAGAGATTATTCCGAAAAATATTATTACAAAAGCTCCAAGTGCTGAATTGCGCCCCGGTCAGAAAGATACAGACTCGCTTCCGCCTTATGATGTATTAGACAAAATACTGTATCATTATATTGAACTGCGCAAAGGCCCTGACCGTATTATCGAAGACGGATTTGACAAACAACTGGTGCACCGTATTCTGAAGATGGTAAACACGAATGAATACAAACGCAGACAACTTGCACCGGTGCTGCGTATTTCTGCCAAAGCATTCGGATTCGGAAGAAGAATGCCTGTAGCTGCAAAATATTTGTCTTAATGTACTTCGGTAACAGGAACATTCACTGTTATCTGTCCTGCATCATCGTCAATTGTTACAGGTATTCCGCCTTTTACACGTTGTGTAATGGAAGTATCCCATCCTGCACCGAAGAGATAATAATCACCACAGTTCAGACCGGTAATCATAAAATGATCTGTAAGCGTGTCGCCAACATAAAAAGTGTCGAAATCGGAAGGGTCTTCTCCCGGAAGTTCGTTGGTATCGTACTTAATAAATAATGTATCTGCATGTCCCGGTACAGCAGTAATCAGTTTTGAATGATGCTTCAGATACACCATCATGCTGTTGTCGCCTCCGGTGCCTCCTTTGCAGTTGTCATTTTCTTTTCGGCATGCCATAGTCAGCGTTATCATTATAAAAAGAGTAATTCCGGTGAATGTGATTCTGTTTTTCATTTTATTTAAATTAAAATTTATAAATCCGTAAGTGCTTTCATAAAATTTATCAGGTCTGTTTTCTCCTGTTGTGTGAGGTTGAGTGGTTGTATCAGAAAACTTTTGTTGAAATGTGGTTTCCCTCCTGAGCTGTAATGCTCCACCACTTCTTCAAGTGTAGCCATGCTGCCATCGTGCATGTAAGGTGCAGTAAGTGCTACATTGCGAAGTGAAGGTACTTTAAATTTTCCTACATCACTGTGCAGGGTTGTAATTCTCGCCCGGCCTGAATCGGCATATACCAAATAAAGACCATTGTTCTTAAAACTAAAATCCGTAAAATTAAATCCGCCATGGCAGTGAAAACATTCTGCGCGCTCACCGAAAAATAAATCCATACCTCTCTTCTCTGATTCTGATAAAGCATTCATGTTTTTATCGTACTGGTACTCGTCATATTTTGATTTTCCGGTAAACAGTGTACGCTCAAAATTTGCAATGGCACGAGTAAGTGTATAAGGAGAAGGCTCCAGATTATATGCTTTTAAAAACAGTTCGGGATACTCTGGATGATTTTTTAATCGTTCAACAACTTTCAGCACGTTAAAATCCATCTCCTCATGACTTTCAATAGGAGCTACTACCTGTTGTTCCAGAGTAGGTGAGCCTCCATCCCAGAACATATTGGGTTGGTACGCTGTATTTAAAACGGTCATGGCATTACGCAACACATGTCGTCCGTCTATGCCTTGCGAAACAGGCAGACCATCTGTCATTTTTTTATCCTCATGATGACAACTTGCACATGAAATAGTGCTGTCGCGTGAAAGGATGGGGTCGAAAAAAAGTTTCTTACCTAAGGCAATACGATTTTTTGTAGGTTGATTGTCTTCAGGAATATCAGGATATGGAAATCCTGTCGGAACCTGTAATTCTAATATTTCATTGCCCGTATCTATTGCATCATCTTTACGACAGGAGGTAATGAGTATGGATGAAATAATTACAAAAATTATTATCGAAAGTACACCTGTAATTTTATTGCTCATGATTATTGAACAGTGAAAGATGATAACCAGTTATCGGCTAATTTTCCTTCGAGGCCGGTACGTGGCAGAGAATGTGTAATGTTTTCGTTTTGCAAATCCACATTACTCAGCATTTTCTGAAAATCAAATTGTAACTGAATGGTTGCTGCTGCTGATGCCGTTACGCTGAAAGAGTGTTGAGGAAAGTCTATCACATGAGTCAGCTCGTCCGTGCCCAGATGATAGGAAAGTACTCCGTTTAAATTTCCTGATGGTACCAACGAAGTATCTACACTTCCCTCAACTCTCATAAAGATATAGCCTACATTCCACCCCCAGTGCATGGGAGGGTTTTGATAACTCAGCGGACTGGAAGATGGATACAATGCAGGGTCGCTGTGATTCATGGACGAGTCTATGCCTATCATAAATCGGAATCCCCGATATTGCCCTATGGGAATTTGACCTAGTGTATAATCAGACTGTTGGACATCTGCCAGCAGAATTTTACCCCTAAGAGGCAAATCACTTCCATCGTTTTTTGTCAGAACAATATTGCTGATGTAATAACGGAAATCTGAGAAAGAAAAAATTCTTCCCGTTGTATCAGCATAAGTTGTGTTTAATGATAATGGATTGTTTCCGCATTGATGCGAAATTTTTAATGACAAAGTCTGTGTTGCATTAGCATGATTAGAGGAGTCTGAAATGTTTATCGGTTGCACCACGGCATCATCCTTTTTGCAGGACGCAAACAGTGCAATACACAATATCCATAAAAGAATTCCCTGCCTCATTAATATCTGATTATAACTCTACGAATTTATGCCAAATTATTCAATTCAGTTGCTGATTACTTAACAGCTGTGAATAAAAATCGTTCAATTTTATTACAGTGTTTTACGTTCATGAATTCAGAACCAAATGGTGTTATTCTATTTCAAAGGCAGCCGGAATGTTGTTTACAATTTTATTGGCCAGAGGCATATTATCCATTGTATGCGTGAAATTTTCCTGAGGAATATTCACACCATTCAGCACCTTTTTTAAGTCGAATACAATTCCCAGTTCCATGTCTTCAGTGCTTGTAACTTCAAAAGCCGTAGTACTGAAATCTATGGTGCGCTTCATCTGATCGAGACCTAAGTGATAGTAAAAATCAAAATCAGGTGTGCCATTAGCTGCTGCCGTAGAATCTACCTTGCCCTCCAACTTCATAAAAATATATCCGGTATTCCATCCCCAATGTATATTGGGATTTTGATAACTTAACGGACTGGTTGAAGGATAAGTTGCAGGGTCTGCATGATTGGTTACGGAGTCAAGTCCAAATAAAAACCGGAAGCCTTTGTATTTGCCCACAGGCACCTTGCCTATTTCATACTTCATGGTTGCAGGATTGGCCAACAAAACTTTTCCTGTCATTGGCAACTCTGTTCCATCATCTTTGATGAATACGATATTACTGATATAATATCTGCAATCGCTTAGTGTAAACGATCTGCCTGTGGCATCAGTAAACACTGAAGTATAATTTGCTACTGTGTTGCCAACTACAGTGTGGAGGTGAAAGGATATACTTCTTTCAGCAGGTCCATTGTCCTTATCTTTTTTACATCCTGTAAATACTACCGCTGATGTAAACAATATGAATGTTATGATAATTATATTCTTTTTCATTTTTTTATATTATTTAAATGTTACAAAATTAAGAAATTAAAATTAATTAAAGGTATAAGAAAGTCCTGTTATCAACCTGAAATTATTTTCTGCCTGATAACCATTCAACTGTTTTTGTACCGGAAGTTGAAATGCTGCTTCGAGTGCAAATTTCTGATAATATAAATCACTGCCAATATGCAGATATGTCATACTCCCACCACTGTTAGCTACTTTTTCTGAATAATAAATATCTTTTGCTGCACTCTCCCAATAGACACCAACACTTGGATAGAGTTGCCACTTACTCCACTTCATTTCATAGTATCCCGTAAAATTTACATTCACTTTATTGCCAGGAGCAAACTCAAATTTGTTTTCTGTTCCTGCCAAATAGATAGCATTAAGTCTTGCTCCAGCATTTTGATAGCGTGCAATATAGGTTATCGCTGCCATTGGATTCCAGCTGCCCATTCCGGGTTGATGTGTGAATAAGTGCGCTTCCGCTCCTTCACTTATAGAAATTTTTCCGGTAGGCACTCTTAATCCTGGACCCGCTAACAAGCGGTGACTAAATCCTGAAGAATCTGTGCTGTTTTTATTAAACACCTGGTAGTTTACAAACAGTGTTAAGTCACCAATTCCCTGATACACATTTTGAGCTTTCATATCATCGTGATGCATACTATGATTAGTAATTCCCATTGCATCTTTGGCTTTGTCGCTCATGCCATCACGGTTATAAACATAAGGTAATGATGCTACAATTTGTAACTTTTGAATCGGATAATATTGTCCGTGTAACTCATATTCACTGCGATTTTCGTAAAAATCATTCTTGCTTAATCCCATCTCTTGCAGGTGGGCAGGATCCATCATCGTTCCACTCATTGACATATAATGATAACGAAAACCAATGCTGTTTTTTTTGTAATGAGGATTTAATCCGAGATAACCATTACAAAAATCGCAGGCGAACACAAAGGATGGCAACAGCAACACCATCAGTAATATTTGTTTTTTCATCATAAACTTTTTTAAAAAATTAAACAGAAATATTAATGCATACAGGATGCAACAATCTCAGGAAAACATACGCTCTCCGGTTATTTATGCTGACAATTACCTTATCAGCTGTAAAAAAAGTTATGGCTAACTTAATGGCGGGTGAAAAATCAGTGTTCTGAATCCAACTGTTAATACATCTTCATAAGCAGGAAATTCTGCTTTGGTCATTTTTGGAGTTGTGGCAACAGGTGAAACCATCTCCTGACAAAAGAGCATCAATTCTGATTTCTCAACATTATTGCTCCATGGTGCCTTCTGATGTTTTTCCTGCTCTTTCATTTCCTTTGCCAGATGGCATTTGCCGTTGCAATGCATCTTGGGTCTGGCTTTATTCTCGCACAGTACAGTGGCATAATAGCTTTTGTTCTTCACATAATGCAAAAACAACATACTCTGGCTGAAAGAGCCTGATAGTATTATTGCAGATAGAAAAACTGAAACTATGATTTTCACTGATGCAAAAGTATAAAAAGATGCCAATATCCCAGATGACTAACATCATAAGCGGCAACAAAGTTTTATCAATACTCTATTTTTTTTACATCAACGGTACTCACCAAACACACTTCTCAGTGTATCCGAAATTTCACCCAGTGTGGCATAGTGCTCCACGCAGGTAATGATAAATGGTATCAGGTTGGTATTATCCTGAGCTGCTGTTTTCAACGCTGCCAGTGATTGTTGCACATTGTCGTTATTACGTTCTGATTTGAGTTGCTGTAGTTTTTGTATCTGAAGTTTTCTGATGTTATCATCAATACTCAGCAAATCATCAAATGCAGGTTCTTCTACCTGAAAACGGTTTACACCTACAATAATTTTTTCACCGTTCTGCACCTGAGACTGATAGCGATAAGCTGCATTTGCAATTTCGTTCTGAATAAATCCTGCTTCTATGGCGGCTACAGCGCCACCCATTTCGTCAATTTTTTTGATGTATTCCCAAGCTGCTGCTTCAACCTCATCGGTAAGTGTTTCTACAAAATAGGAACCTCCTAAAGGATCTACCGTTTGAGTTGCTCCACTTTCATAGGCAATTATCTGTTGAGAGCGCAGCGCAATGCGTGCTGCATTCTCTGTAGGCAGCGACAGTGCCTCATCAAAACCATTGGTATGTAATGACTGTGTACCACCGAGCACAGCACTCATTGCCTGTAGTGTAACCCGAATAATATTGTTCTGCGGTTGTTGTGCTGTTAATGTGCTTCCTCCTGTTTGTGTATGAAAACGCAGCATCATAGCCCGCTCATCTGTTGCGCCAAGTTCTTTGGTTATGGTAGCCCACATTCTGCGTGCAGCTCTGAATTTTGCTACTTCTTCAAAAAAATTATTATGTGCATTAAAGAAAAACGAAATTCTTCTTGCAAAAACATTAATGTCTAATCCTGCTGCCATAGCTGCTTTCAGATATGCTTTGCCGTCAGCTAATGTAAACGCAAGTTCCTGCACTGCTGTACTTCCTGCTTCGCGAATATGATAACCTGAAACTGAAATGGTGTTCCACTTCGGCACTTCGCGGCTGCAGTAATCAAATATATCTGTAATAATACGCATTGAAGGTTTGGGTGGATATATATATGTTCCGCGCGCTGCATATTCTTTCAGGATATCATTCTGTATCGTCCCCGAAATTTTTTTCAAATCGGCACCTTGCCTTTTTGCAAGAGCAATATACATGCTCAGCAGTATTGCTGCCGTAGCGTTTATCGTCATCGAAGTGGTTATCTCCTCCAATCTTATCCCGTCAAACAGTGCCTCCATATCACGCAGCGAGTCTATGGCCACGCCCGACTTTCCAACTTCGCCTTCGGCAAGTGTATGGTCAGAGTCATATCCTATTTGCGTAGGCAAATCAAATGCAACGGACAATCCCGTTGTACCTTGCTTCAGCAGGTAATGATAACGCTTATTGGACTCTTCTGCAGTAGAAAATCCTGCATACTGCCGCATGGTCCACAATTTGGAGCGATACATATCCTGTTGTACTCCTCGCGTAAAAGGAAATTTTCCGGGCATATCCTGCATGGGATTACACGAAGTATAAACTCGTTTTATTTCAATACCTGAGTCTGTTTGCGGATTGGGGTTTTTTATTTGCTCTGCCATAGTGCAAATATGGTAAGAAAAACCCATTTCTTTCAGCTATACCATTGCGCAGTACATTTTTTTTATTTAGATAAGAAATTAATTATCATTGTCAGCATATAAGCCACGCAATAACATCATAATGTTACCATAAATTATTTACCTTCGCTCAACTACTCCATTATCAATCTCTCACCCCATGTCATTCCTCAAACTCATCTCAATCATCTTCCTCAGCCTCGATGCATACCTTGGCATCCGTTTCTTCCTCAACGTCATTGGCCTGCTTCAAACCAGCAAATATTCTCAGGGAGCCACATTGCTCTATGCAATCATTTTCCTCAGCCTTGCTGCCGTTGGAATTTATTTTTTGTTTTTCCGTAGCAACCTCAAACTCGCCTTGTGGATTAGCCTTGCACCCTGGCTCTTGCTTTTCATCATTCAGTTGCTCAGCATGATTTTCAGCGATCAGCATTAATCACATGAACCCAATATATTTTACTGTTCGCTGGCGCGAAAAACTTGTTGCTTCATGTCACCAAGGTGCTTTGGTATTTGAGTTAACCATGGGCAAGTATCATGTGTATTTTCCGGATGAACAATGTTGGAAAAACAACGTACCCGCTTGGGCAACCAATCAGTGGAAGCACTTTTATTCTGAATGTTCAAAATGGTGCGCTGCCAACAAAATACCCATCACCCTCACACCTGATGCTCTTGTTTACGAAGAAAAAAGACAAGAGTAAAATTTTAGAAAAACATTATTCAATATTTTTTGTGATGAGAATTTATCAATGCATAATGTAATTACTATAGAAGTAATTACATGAAACTTCAAACAATAAAATTCATCCTTACTTAAATCGGTGCGCTGATTTTGTCAGCTCCTCAGGGCTGAGCGATTTAAAATACGTATAGGTTCGCTTCAGCCCTTCTTCCCTCTGCACCGTAGGTTCCCATCCAAGTATTTCTCTTGCTCGGCTTATGTCAGGCCGCCTTTGTTTAGGGTCGTCCTGTGGCAATGGTTTGTAAATAATTTTTTGTGTCGTCCCCGTCAGTTGTATAATCTCCTCTGCAAATTGTTTTATCGTTATCTCCACCGGATTACCTATGTTCACCGGATACACATAGTCACTCATCAGCAATCGGTAAATCCCTTCTACCAAATCATCCACATAACAAAACGAGCGTGTCTGGCTTCCGTCACCAAACACTGTAATATCTTCTCCCCTCAGTGCCTGTCCCACAAATGCAGGCAGCGCCCTTCCGTCATTCAGTCGCATACGTGGCCCGTAAGTATTAAATATCCTCACTATCCGTGTATCTAATTTATGATAGGTATGATATGCCATCGTTATCGCCTCCTGAAAACGTTTTGCCTCATCATACACTCCGCGTGGCCCTATCGGATTCACGTTTCCCCAGTAATCTTCGTTTTGCGGATGCACCAAGGGGTCGCCATACACTTCCGAAGTACTCGCCACAAGTATGCGTGCTTTTTTTGCAAGTGCAAAACCCAGTAAGTTATGTGTCCCAAGCGAGCCTACCTTCAGTGTTTGTATCGGTATTTTCAGATAATCTATTGGCGATGCCGGTGAGGCAAAGTGCAGCACATAATCTATCGTTCCCGGCACATGCACAAACTTCGATACATCATGATGATAAAAAACAAACTCCTTCAGTTTAAATAAATGCTCTATGTTTTTCAGATCACCCGTTATCAGGTTATCCATTCCCACTACCTCATAACCTTCTTTTATAAATCGGTCGCACAAATGCGAACCCAAAAACCCGGCAGCACCGGTAATAAGAATTCTTTTCATAAATTTTTTTCTAACTGATTACTTCACGGCCTATACTGTTGTAATAATATCCCATCTCTTTCATCTTCGCAGGATCATACAAATTGCGTCCGTCAAAAATAATTTTCTCTTTCAGCAAAGTATCTATTCTTCCAAAGTCAGGCGTACGAAACAGGCTCCATTCCGTTGCTATCAGCAAGGCATCAGCATCCTTCAGTGCATCATACTCATCTGTTGCAAACACAATCTTATCACCCAACAGTTTTTTTACATTGTTCATTGCTTCCGGGTCAAATGCTTTCACTGTTGCTCCTGCCTTCAGCAGTTCGTCTATGATATACAGCGCAGGTGCTTCACGTATATCATCAGTATCCGGTTTAAAAGCAAGACCCCACAGTGCAAAATGTTTTCCTTTCAGATTTCCTTTAAAATATTTTTTCACTTTCTCCACCAGCACAAGTTTCTGCGCATCGTTCACCTCCATCACCGATTGCAATATCCTGAAATCATAATCATACTGCTTCGATGTATGCTCCAGTGCCTGCACATCTTTCGGAAAACAACTTCCACCATATCCAATTCCGGCAAACAAAAATCTTTTGCCAATTCGGTTGTCTGCGCCAATGCCTATACGCACTGCATCCACGTTGGCTCCCACTTTCTCACAAAGATTTGCAATCTCATTCATAAAAGTAATCTTGGTAGCAAGAAACGAGTTAGCTGCATATTTGGTAAGCTCTGCACTGCGCTCATCCATAAAATAAATCGGATTACCTTGTCGCAGAAACGGTGCATATAAATCCTGCATCACCTGCTTTGCTCTTTCCGAGCGTGTCCCTATCACCACGCGGTCAGGTTTCATAAAATCATCCACTGCAAAACCTTCTCTCAAAAATTCCGGATTCGAAATCACATCAAATGCTCCTTTATATTTTTTGGCAATAGCATCATGCACTTTCTCTGCCGTTCCCACAGGCACAGTGCTTTTGTTGATGACAATTTTATATTCGGTAAGCAAACTACCTAACTGATCAGCTACTCCCAACACGTATGATAAATCTGCTGAACCATCTTCACCGGGTGGTGTTGGCAATGCAAGAAAAATTACAGATGCTTTTTTTACTGCTTCAGCAAGGTCTGTTGTAAACGATAATCTGTTTTGTTTAATGTTACGTTCAAATAACACATCAAGATGTGGTTCGTAAATAGGAATTTCTCCCTGCCGCATTCTCTCAACTTTTGATTTGTCAATATCCACACAGATGACATGGTTGCCCATTTCGGCAAAGCAAGTTCCTGTTACTAATCCTACATATCCTGTTCCTACTACTGCAATATTCATTATTAAATTTACTCTTTATTAAAGGTTATACTTTTATTATTTACAAAAATCAAGCACCGAACGTGTGATGTATTCCAGTTGCTCCTCATCCATTTCTGTATGCATAGGCAGCGATATCACATTTGCACAAAGTTTTTCTGTTGTCGGAAAAGCACCTTCTTTATAACGATCATCTTTATATGCCTTCTGCATGTGCAGCGGAATCGGATAATAAATCATTGCCGGAATTTCTTTCGAAGCAAGATGTTGTCTCAGCTCATCACGGTTCACACCGTTCAGCACCAGTGTATATTGATGAAACACATGTGTTGACTTTGCATCACGTTCAGGAACTTTAATTTTTGCATTTCCGCCAAAAGCTTTGTCGTAATAAGCTGCTGCTTTTTGTCGTGCTGCTGCATATTCATCTAAGTGTCGCAGTTTTATCCTCAGAATAGCTGCCTGCAAACTGTCGAGTCGTGAGTTTACACCTATCTCGTCATGCACATATTGAACAGACTGTCCATGGTTGGCCACCATTCTCAGTTTTTGTGCAAGCGTATCATCATTCGTAAAAATTGCACCGCCATCGCCCATGCATCCAAGGTTCTTACTTGGAAAAAATGAAGTGCATCCAATGGTTCCAATGGTTCCTGCTTTTTGTTTTCTTCCATCCGAAAAAATATAATCAGCACCAATTGCCTGAGCAGTATCTTCAATCACATAGAGATTATGTTTCCCGGCAATCTGCATGATGCTTTCCATATCGGCACACTGGCCAAACAAATGTACAGGCACTATTGCCTTTGTTCTTGGAGTAATTGCCTTTTCAATAGCTGCAGGGTCAATGGTAAATGTTCCCGGAATCACTTCTACCAAAACAGGTTTCAGTTTTAGCAGTGCAATTACTTCCGCTGTTGCAACGTAAGTAAAGCTTGCAGTGATTACTTCATCACCCGGCTGAAGGTTCAGTGCCATCATTGCTATCTGCAATGCATCTGTTCCGTTGGCACAGGGTATCACATGTTTGCAGCCCAGATATTTTTCAAGTTCAGCTTGAAAAGATTTTACTTCAGGTCCGTTGATATAAGCCGAACTCATAATGGTATCAAGCACTGCTTTATCAATTTCAGGTTTTATTTTCTGATATTGGCTGATTAAGTCAACCATGTGTATTTTTCTCATTGTAATACTCTTTTTAACGGCTGCGAAGATAAGCTAAAGGCCGCTTAAAAAGTAATGTGAAAAGGTTAATTAGCTCACCACTGTACGTTAGTTTTTTGTGTTCATTTAAAAATGAGAGTTGTACCTTTAGCCCCTCAGCATGAATCTGTCTTTTAAAATAGCCAAACGTTACCTACTCGGTAAAAAATCACACAACATCATCAACCTTATCAGTCTTGTTTCGGTGATGGGTGTGTTCACAGGCACCATGGCACTCATCATAGTGCTCAGTGTGTTCAATGGATTCGGCAATCTGGTCATTTCTCTCTACGATTCCTTCGACCCCGACATCAAAATTGTTACTGCCAAAGGCAAAACCTTTGACAACGCCTCACTCGACCTCAGTGCTATTCGCTCCCTAAAGGGTGTGGCATACGCTACTTATACGCTCGAAGAAAACGGTTTGGTAAAATACAACGACAAACAGTTTATTGCCACCATCAAAGGCGTTGACGATACACTCATCAGGCGCACGGGAATCGCAACGTCTGTAGTTTCAGGTACCGACAAGGTGCAGGAAGGCAGCCGTATCAGTGCTCTCATCGGTAGCGGCATAGCTTATTCATTGGGTGTTCACCTCGAGGGCGACTGGTCGCAACTTTCCATTTACATGCCCGACAAAAACGTAACCACTCTTACCAATCCCGAATCAGCTTTCAGAGAAAAAGATATTGCCCCCGGAGGAGTTTTTTCAATTCAGCAGGACTTTGATTCAAAGTATGTACTCGTTCCTCTTGGTTTTGTTCGCGAGCTTGCAGGCGATGACAACCGCTCCTCAGCAGTAGAAGTGATACTTGATAAAGAAGCAGACGAAGCAGCTGTATTATCTGCAATAAAAAAAATCAGTGGAGAAAAATTTGTAGTCAAAACACGTTTGGAACAACATGCATTCATGTATAAAATTCTGCATTCAGAAAAATGGGCTGTGTTTTTAATTTTATCATTCATCATGGTTATTGGCATTTTCAATATTCTGGGCACCCTCACCATGCTCGTCATCGAAAAGAAAGAAGATATACTTACGCTGAAATATCTCGGTGCTCCTTTTCTGCTGGTGCGCAATGTGTTTTTTTATCAGGGGCTGATGATTACCCTCACCGGAATTGTTGGCGGACTTTTGAGCGGAGCACTTATTTGTTTTCTGCAGCAGACACTTGGAATCATTAAACTTGGCAATGCAGAGTCATTTGTTGTAGAGTATTATCCTGTTGATATGCAGTGGTTGGATTTTGTCAATGTTTTTTCTGTGGTGTTTGTTATCGGTGCACTTGCATCACTTCTCATTTCCGCACATCTGGTGCGCAAACGTTATCAGAGTATATAATCACATATCCAGTTTTGTTATTTGTATTGAAATAAAAAAGGGCTGCCTTTGAGCAACCCTTTATTTCAAATCTTAATTAATTTAATTATTTCTTGGCAACACCTGCATTGGCTTTTCCACCAAAGTCAATAACTATTGGTGTAGAAATACACAATGAGGAGTAAGTACCGATGATACGTCCTATGAGCAGTGCAAAGATGAAACTGCGTATTACCTCACCACCGAAAATAAATATCACAATAAGTACGAAGAATACAGTAAGTGTAGTATTGATGGTTCGGCTCAGTGTGGCATTCAACGCTTCGTTTATCACTACTTCGTCAGGAGCTGTGTGATGATGTCCCAGATATTCACGGATACGGTCAAACACAACCACCGACTCTGTCATCGTATAACCCATTACTGTGAGGATGGCCGCTATAAAATGCTGGTCTATTTCAAGAGCAATAGGAATTACTCCGTTCAGTATAGCAAAGAAAGAAAGTACAATCAACACGTCATGGAACAACGCCACTACGGCACCCAGACCATATTGCCATTTTTTGAATCGGATAAAGATATATCCAAACATCAGCGCACATGAAATCAACACAGCCCACACAGCACTTTTCTTAATGTCATCAGCAATGGTTGGCCCCACTTTCTGTGACGATATCACATCCACCGATTTAAATTTCTCAAAATCGGGTGCAGTCTGATACAACGGTTTCAGTCCGGTATATAATTTATCTATGATCACATTCTCCACATTCGATGCTGTATCATGAATCAGATAAGCAGTAGTAATTTTAAAACGATCTACCGTTCCCACTGATTTTACTTCAGGAGCATCTTCCAGCAACGGAGCTAATGCCATACGTATATCTTCTGTCGAAACAGATTTGTCCATCTGAATGGTATAGGTACGTCCTCCTTCAAAGTCAACACCGTAGTTGAGCCCTTTCATGCTGAAAGCTACAATACCACCAATGATGATAAGAGAAGAGAAAATGTAATATTTCTTTCTGTTATCTACAAAGTTGAAGTGGATATTTTTATAAACGTTGTTTGAGAAATTATTTCCGAAGGAAATAGGTTTGTTCTTATCTAATAAACTTTCGAATACGATGCGTGACAACAATACCGCTGAAAACAGTGATGTCAATACACCAATTACAAGTGTGGTTGCAAAACCCTGTACAGGACCCGAACCAAAAATATAAAGTACTATACCCAGAATCAGGAGTGTAAAGTTAGAGTCGAGGATAGATGGCATGGCATGCTTGAAACCATCAGAGATAGCTAATCGTATTCCTTTACCTGCGCGCAACTCCTCCCGCACCCGTTCGAAGATAAGAATGTTGGCATCCACCGACAGACCTATTGTAAGCACAATACCCGCAATACCCGGCAGCGTAAGCACCGCACCGAGTGATGCAAGCACACCCATGATGAAAAAAATGTTGGCAAACAAGGCAAGGTTGGCAACCCATCCTGCACGCATGTAATAAAATCCCATGAACAACAGGATGACTACAAATGCTCCGGCAAAAGATATCCAGCTGTTTTGAATAGCCTCATCACCCAGTGAAGGACCAACAATAGCTTCTTCAACTATATGTGCAGGAGCAGGAAGTTTACCTGCTTTAAGAATATTGGCTAAGTCCTGTGCTTCCGAAATTTCAAAATTTCCAGTAATGGAAGAACGTCCTCCTGCGATTTCACCCTGTACGTTAGGATATGAATAAACATAATTATCGAGCACGATAGCAATACTCTTTCCGATGTTTTCACCGGTAAGGCGTTTCCATGTTTTGGCACCTTCAGGATTCATACTCATCGAAATTTCCGGAGCACTGTTAAACTGTCCGAACTCCTGTGTAGCATCAGTAATAGCAGCACCGTCAAGAGGAGCTTTTCCGTCACGACTTTTTACACGAATAGCAATAAGCTCTAAAAACTTGGACTCTTTTGTTGGAGGTTTTGCTGTCCACAACAAGCGAAGATCTCGTGGTAAAATATTTTTAATTTCAGGACGCTGAAAAATGGCATTCACTTTTCCGGTATCTTTAATGGCTGCATAACCTACAACAGGTCCCTTGCGGTATTCACTCTGGTTTTGTGCATTGTTGAAGATTGCAGGAGTAAGTACTGCAAACAGTGGATTTTCTTTAGAAAATTTGGCAAACTGTGCCTGAGCTGAAGTATCTTTTGCAGAGGTATCGCTGTTCAGTTTACTTAGCAATGCCGGTTTTTTGTTGGCACCGGTATCAGCTTCGGCAACTGCCGTTGCCGATGAGTCTGTTACTGCAGTTGAATCGGTTAAAAGGCTGTCGCTACCGATAGGTGTGTCAAGAGCAACAAGTTTTTTATTTACTTCTTCAAGCTTAGGGAATATCTCTGCATTGTCATAAGTCTCCCAGAACTCAAGTTGTGCAGTTCCCTGCAACAGTTTTCTCACACGATCAGGTTCTTTTACACCGGGCAATTCAATCAGAATTCGTCCTCCGCCTAACTGCTGAATATTAGGTTGTGCCACACCAAATTTGTCAATACGTGTACGAAGAATATTGTACGTACGGCTGATGGCAGCATCTGCTTCTCCCTGTATTACTTTAAGAACATCCTGATTGGTAGAGTTGAAATTTACACGGTTCTGCAAATCCATTGTGCTGTACAGTGCAGCAAGTTTTGCATTTGGATTATTCTTTTCGAATGCTTCACCAAATAGCTGAACAAGGCCCTTTTGGCTGGTACGTTTTGCCTGATTAGCATCTTCCAGTGCTTTCAAAAGCATCGGGTCATTTGGATTATTGGAAAGATTGCGAATAAGATCAGTAATGCTGATTTCCATCGTTACGTTCATCCCGCCTTTAAGGTCAAGACCCAGGTTTATTTCCCTTTCTTTACATTCCTGATAAGTGTACTGTTTTACTCCAAGGTTATAAACAGTCAAGGGACTAATGGAGTCTATATAAGCCTTGTATGCATCAGGGTTGCCATTGGTAGCAGCATGAGCTTTTTTCTCAACTCTAAGAGTTACCCACGTAAATGATAATTGAAATAAGCAGATGATGGTTACCAGTATGGCTAAAAATTTAATAGCGCCTTTGCTTTGCATGAATAATAGATTTTTCGGTAAATTTTTTAAGAGCGGCAAATATAGAAGTTTTTAACAAAAGTTATACTCAATGTTTATTACACATTTTCAGCCCTTTAGCCTATATGATGGTTGGTTTAGCTTTTCAAAAAGTTAGTTTTTTCAGTCCAATTGTCAGTTATATACCACTTTCTTTCCTCAGAGAAGACTTTTCAGGTTTTATGTGCCGGATTAAAATTGAATTCGAGAGAAAACATAAAGAATTTTTCAGAGAACTTACTTTTTATATGATAACAGTCATCTGTCCGGACTCAAACTATAGTCGTCAATTTGTGTTTTAATACAGAATTTAAAACAAAGGGATATGATTAATATTGGATTAAACAAAAAAGACACCAAGGAACTTGTCGGCAAACTGAATGAATTGTTGGCTGATTATATGGTATTTTATCAGAATGCACGCGGGCTGCACTGGAATATCAGAGGTGAAAAATTTTTTGAGTTGCACATCAAGTTTGAAGAGTTGTACGACAACCTGTTTTTAAAAATTGATGAGATAGCTGAGCGCATACTCACTCTTGACGGAACACCATTGCATACGTTTGATGATTTTGTGAAAACAGCCGATGTAAAACCGGTGAAAAATGTTACTGATGCAACCCGTTCAGTCAAATCGGTACTGGATGCATTTGCCACCATACTTGTTAAACAACGTCATATTCTTGCTATTGCAGCCGAAGCTGATGACGAAGGCACCAATGCCATGATGAGTGATTATATCCGCGAGCAGGAAAAACTTGTTTGGATGTATAATGCTTATTTGAGTAAGTAATTTATTAATGATTTTGGTGGATAACAGAAGGGATTTGTAATTCCTTCTGTTTTCTTTTTGTTATTATCGGTCTCCAAAGTCTTGAAGCCGAATGACCCAATGTTTTTCTGTGAATATCTTTTGTTTTTAATCAAAAGAATTGATAACGACTGTTTATTCGTAAAAAATAAATTATTTTCACCGAGTAGATTTAGAGTGATATATGTCATGAATATTCTGAGTTGATTTAACTAAAATTGCAATTTACATCCATATGAAAAAAATACTTTTCTTATTACTTCTTTCATTATTTCTTTCCGGTCAATCCATTGCTCAGCAGATGTCTCAGAGTGAAGTTGATTCTATGATTGCGGAATTGCCGAACATTCCTGACGATTCGTCAAAGGTTTTTACGTTGATCATGATTTCAGATTATTATACAAATATTAATCCTGTTGAAGGAATTAATTATGGGCAGCAGGCATTGGATATTTCTACTCATTTGAATTATGCAAGCGGAATATCTTATTCAAATAAATACATTGGTTCAAATTATTTGGAGTTATCAGACTTCCCGAATGCTTTAAAGTATTTAATGAAATCCTTAAAAATTGCCGAAGAAAACGGAGATTCATTAATGGTGCAGTCTGCCAAGTTAGGATTGGGTAATATATATTTTAAAATGTCAGATTGGCAAAAAAGTCTTGAATATAATCAGTCCGTATTAAAATATTTTCTGAAATCAGATGATAAATATAACATTGGAACAGAGTATATAAATATCGGTGCAATTTATTGTGATGGTCTTCACGATTACACAACCGCTCTAGATTATTTTACAAAGGCTTATAAAGTGTTTCAGGAGATGGGATCTACAAGCATGAACAACCTTATCTATAACAATTTGGGGGTAGCTCACATGAACCTTAAGGAGTACACCAAAGCACTTAATTATTTTGGAATGGCATTGCAGATCAACAGCCAAAACAGCAATCTTTCTTCTAACGCAATGAACCATGTGAACATCGGAGAAACATATCTCACCATTGCAAAAAATATTCATTCCGACAGTGTGCACGCTCAGTCAAATCAACTTTTTCCGGGAATGAGCTCAAATAATATTTTGTCCACAAGTCTGCATCTTGCAAAATCTCATACCGACAGTGCAATTAATATTTATAGACAAACAGGCAGTTTAAAAGATTTATATAACTCCTATTTGCAACAGAGCAGTATTGATTCCTGCTTGGGCGACTATAAAAGTGCTTTTGATAATTACAGGCTTTATGCATCTTTAAAAGATACTGTTTTTAATCTTGAAAAAGACAAAAAGATTACCCAGATCGGTATGCAGTATAATTTTGAAAAGAAAGAAGCTACAATCAGGGCCGAACAGGAGAAAAAATTTATCAGGCAGCGAAATATTCGTAATTCATTCATCGGTGGTGTCGTATTAATGTTACTGTTGCTCTTGTTATTGTACAACCGTTATAGAATAAAACAAAAAGCCAACAGCGAACTTGCAACTGCTTATGATAATCTTAAATCAACACAACAACAACTGGTGCAAAGTGAAAAGATGGCTGCTTTTGGTGTAATGGCTTCACGCATATCACATGAGATTCAAAACCCATTAAACTTTGTAAATAATTTTTCGGAATTATCTGAAGATTTAATACAGGAAATAGTGAATTCTGATAACGAAGACGAAAAAAGGAATGCTTTAACCCTGCTGAAGGAAAATATCGAAAAAATAAAACTTCATGGCAAGCGCACTGATGCCATCATCAAACAACTTCAGGAACATTCTAATAAAGGAACGGCACAGGAATATTTTGAAACTGATGACAACAAATCGGAAGGAGATACATAAAAAGTTTTATCACTCCTTTGGAGTATAAACCGTAAACACCCGGTTCAGATTAAACCCAAAGTGAATACCTCCGTCAAGCCAGTCGCCTGTTGTTTCAGCAATAAAACCTTTCTCCACCATACTGCGTGAGTTGGTAAAATGTACCTGAAAAACGTGGCCACCGGTTTCTATATCAAAACCTACTGCAAGTGAGTTTTTATAAGTTGATGATATCTGCCCCGGAAAAACATAATAATATTCTGCAGTGAAATTTACGCTTCGCGATAGCCGTATGCGACCACCACCGCCCAGTGCAAATACATCATTTTTTTCAGATGCCGTAGGCACAAGATTGCGGTGTACATAACTTGGCATGAGTTGCAACGAAAAAGTGTTAGACACTTTTGATGCTATCAGCAACTGATGTGAATATGTCAGCCTTGAGGAAAAATAATTTTTTCGGTCAGGGTCCGAAAATCTCAGTGTGTTTATCTGCATAGCACTTACGCCTGTAATAGTTACCGGTGTTCCTCCTTTGCGTTGTTTCAGTAATTTGGCTTTCAGAAATCCATCATACATTTTTTCAAAAGTACTTCTTCCCACACCTACCGTAAGCCAGTTGAATACACCGTAATCAAATCCAAGTCGCATGGTTGCCTGGTCAAGCCCGAAAAATTCATAGGAGCCCTGATTGATTTGTCCAAAACGATGTTGCACTGTAAACAGCAGCTCACCCTGTTTGCAGGTTTCAATGTCGTGGCCGTTAATCAATCTTATTGATTTAAATGTTGCAGTAACTTCTTCCTTTTTTGTTTTGGTGTTTTGTTGTTCCATTATTTTCATAAGGTCGTCCTGCGCAAATAATGCATAAGACGGTAGCAACACTGCACATGTCAGCAGTACTTTTCTCATAAACATTCCCGTATGTATATTTCTCATCAGTTTTTCTTTTGATATGGTGAAAGGTCAAATTTACAGGTTACCTTCACTACTTCGGCAATGTTTTCAATTACCAGCTTGGGAATGGTAATATTATAATCCTTCAGCGCAATATTAAAACTTCCTTCCAGCGAAGGCATTCCGCCTTTCACGCTGTATGCAGCTGTATAAGAAGCAGGCTGTTCCACTCCATGTATTTTCATGGTGCCTGTTACGTTTACATTATAAGAAGTGTCTCTGTTGGTAACAAGAGCTTCGGCAATTTTACCTTTAAAGGTGGCGTCTTTATACTTATCGCTTTCCAGATATTTCTCATTGAAGTGTTCTTCCATCAGCGCTTTTGCAAATTTAAAAGTGCGAATGGCTATGATAGAAAGTACTTCACCATTGGAAGTGTTCACAATACAGTTAGCCTTATTTGATGTTGCTTCAATGTCTTCAAGAGGTGCTTTAGAATAAAAAAGTCACCTTGCCTGTGTTTGTCATATACACGGATTGAGCAGAGGCAATCATGCTCAGTGTCATTCCTGATATTATTATTAAAAAAATTCTTAACATATTTTCTTCATTTAATTATCCTGCATACCATCATTTATCCATATAGTTATTTTTCTGATATCGCAATCGCTTAGTTTGTTCTGATCCTGCGGCATAGCAATATATCCACTCTCATGGTTAATCGTTCCAAGAAGTCTTCCGTCTGCAGCCACTTGTTTTACCGACTGATAGTTATCCAGCACCACACTGCCATTGGCTATGGCTGCCGAGTGGCAACTGTAACAATAATTTTTAAGCACAGGCGCCACACTCTCAGAGTAAGTTACGTTTGTCGTATCGCAACTTGTTGACGGATACAATTCATCTTCCACATCATAGTAGCAACTGCTGAATGCCATTACAAGGAATGTGCCCACGAGCAAATATATTTTTTTATTCATGTTGCATTAATTATCAGGATAACCTTCGTTAACCCATTTTACAATTTGTTTAATCTGGCATTGGCCGATATATTTGTTAGAGTCGGCAAAGTCGGGCATGGTTACATATCCGGGTGCATGTGTAATGGTGCCAACCAACTTTCCATTGGCAGCTATGGCAGCCACATCATCATAAGTTGTCAGTATCAGATTTCCCGAAAGCATATACGGATTGTGGCAGGTTTTGCAAAGACTTTCTATAATTGGTTTTATGGTTTGCGAATAAGTAACATTTAAGGTGTCGCACTGAAGGCATGCATTGTTTTTTGCGCCCTGCATTATCCAGTTATATATAATGTTGATTTGTGCAGCACTCAGAGGTTGATTGGGTGGAGGCGGCATGATATCATCAGAGTCTGTTTCAGTAATAACTTTATAGAGTTTACTGTCGTCAGGATTTCCGGCTTTCACTTTTCCGGTGTTGATAATGTTGGTGTATGTATCGAGAATTACATCATCTTCATGCGAAGCGGCATCATGGCATCCGCTGTAGGCACAGGCAGTTTGTATGAGTGGTTGAACGGTGTTTTTAAAATATACGGTATCGCTGTTGCAAAAAGCAGACACGGTGCTGTCGGCCTGTGGAATATTAATCTGTGGTATATCATGTTTGCACGAAGCAGCTGCCACCACCCATACAGAGAGAAACAGAAGTGATGTTGAAATTTTTAATGGTGTCTCCATGCTGAAAAAAATTTATCTGCTAAAATCAAAAACTACGTTTCGGATACAAATAAATAAATCAAAACAACAACTATGTTTATTCTTTAATCTAAAACCCATTTTGAATACTGTACCTTTGCACAAAATTAAGTTAAATGTTATCCATGCTTCTTTTTCTTGATAATCTTGGTGGCGGAGAGTTGTTGGTTATTTTGGTATTTGTACTTTTCTTTTTTGGTTCCAAAAAAGTTCCTGACCTGGCCCGTGGTTTAGGACGTGCCAGCCGCGTGTTTAAAGATGCCATGAATGGAGTTCAACGTGAGATAGAAGAAAGTATGAAAACACCTCCGGTGGCAAAAAAAGAAATCTCAGAAACTGAAAAGCCGCTGCCTGAAGAAATCAATGTGCCGACAGATCAAAAAAGTGAAATTTCCGGCACACCCCCCTCAAATTCGGTGTCAAGACCTCAAAAAATCGAATAATTTCACCAATTAACCCGATTTTTTAGGGGGTCATGTTAAAAAAAATGCAAAAAAACTTGACAAGCCCTGTATTTTTGATTTATGTTTGCAGCACATAAACATTAAACAAAAACACATTTTATGAGCAATGTTCGCTTTCGTGCGCTCGAATCTCTGAACTCACGCCCTCCGGTAAAGGTGGAAGCACCTTCCAACAAAATCTCAGACTACTTTGGCATCAATGTTTTCAACAACGAGGCTATGCTGAAGTTCTTACCCAAGAATGCCTACAAGGCAGTGATTGCTGCCATTGAAACAGGCGAAAAAATTGACCGTAAAATTGCAGGTGAAATAGCCCATGGAATGAAAGAATGGGCCATTAGCCATGGTGCCAAACACTACACACACTGGTTTCAGCCGCTTACCGGTACTACTGCCGAAAAGCATGACAGCTTCTTCGAGATGGAAGGAGAAAATTCCTTCGAACATTTCTCAGGTGGTTCTTTGGTTCAACAGGAGCCTGATGCCAGCAGTTTCCCGAGTGGGGGCATTCGCAATACTTTTGAAGCCAGAGGTTATACAGCATGGGATCCCGGTTCTCCGGCATTTATTATGGAGAGCCTGAACGGAAAAACACTCTGTATTCCTACCATCTATGTTTCATATACCGGTGAAACACTCGATAATAAAGCACCATTACTGAAAGCAGTACATGCACTCAACATGGCTGCTGTGCCTGTAGCACAGTATTTCGATAAAGACATTACCCGCATCATTCCTACACTTGGTATTGAACAGGAATATTTTCTGGTAGATGCTGCATTATTTCATGCACGCCCCGATATGGAAGTTACCGGACGTACCTTGTTTGGTCACGCTCCTGCCAAAGGACAACAACTCGAAGACCATTATTTCGGCTCCATACCTTCAAGAGTAAATGCATTTATGCATGACTTCGAAAATGAAGCATACAAATTAGGCATTCCTCTTAAAACACGTCACAATGAAGTAGCACCGTGTCAGTTTGAATGTGCTCCGCTGTTTGAAGAAATAAACCTGGCTGTTGACCATAACCAACTGCTTATGGACCTGATGGATAAAGTGGCTCGCAGACATAACTTCAAAGTATTGTTTCATGAAAAACCGTATGCAGGCATCAACGGCAGCGGCAAGCACAACAACTGGAGCATGAGCACCAATACCGGAAAAAATCTGCTTTCTCCGGGCGGTAATCCAAAGTCGAACCTGATGTTTCTGACTTTTTTCATAAACACAATTAAAGCAGTTTATGAGCATGCCGATTTGCTTCGCGCAAGTATAGCATCTGCTGCCAACGACCATCGTTTAGGAGCCAATGAAGCACCGCCTGCTATCATGAGTGTTTTCTTAGGAGCACAGCTTACCCGTGTACTTGATGACATTGAGAAAAAAGTGGGCTCAACCAAAATGAGTATCGAAGAAAAAACAGCTCTTAAATTAAATATAGGTAAAATTCCTGAAATTCTTTTGGACAATACCGACAGAAACCGCACTTCTCCATTTGCATTTACAGGTAATAAATTTGAGTTCCGTGCAGTAGGATCCTCAGCAAACACCAGCGGACCTATGGTTGTGCTCAACACCATTGTTGCCGACCAGCTTCGCCATTTCCGCAATGAAGTGGACGCACTCATTGCCAAAAACATTAAAAAAGACGAAGCTATTTTAAGAGTGTTACGTGAATATATTGTTGAAACAAAAAACATCCGTTTCGAAGGCAATGGATACAGTGAAGAGTGGGTACAGGAAGCCAAACGCAGAGGTTTGTCCAATCTTAAAACCACTCCTGAAGCGCTTGATGCTTATGTATCACCAAAGTCGCTGAAACTGTTTGAAGAAAACGGAATCTTCACTCATCGCGAAGCAGAAGCGCGTCATGAAATCATGCTCGAAACCTACATTAAAAAAATTCAGATAGAAAGCCGTGTGATGGGCGATCTGGCACAGAATCATATCATCCCTGCATCATTCCGCTATCAGAATTTTATGGCTGGATGTGTGAATAAACTACAGAACTGCGGACTTAAAGAAGATAGCTACAGTACACAACTTAAACTCATTCGCGATATCAGTAATCATATTACTCAGATACAAACCGGTGTGGACGAAATGATAGAAGAGCGTAAAAAGGCAAACAAAATTACCGATGTACGCAAAAGAGCATTTGCTTATTGCGATAAGGTAAGACCTTACTTAGATGTAATACGCAAACACATTGATAAACTGGAACTGATTATTGATGATGAAATGTGGCCAATTGTAAAATACAGAGAGTTGGTAACCATTCGTTAAATCGAAAAACAGCTTTATCATAGATTGCTCAGCAACATTTGATAAACTGAAAATAAAAAAGGCTTTCCAATTTGGAAAGCCTTTTGTGTATGGGAAGATGAGTCAGATGCTATTTGCCAACAGGGCCGACAATCACAGGAGTTGCTCCTAAGCGCTTACCCGGTGATATGTGTGGATTGGAAGATTCAATCTGCAGGTTATGAAGCTGCGTTTGTGCCTGTTGTAATTCACTGGCATGTTTATAACGCCATTCTTTATTACAGATGTCATGTGGTGTAACGTTAACACCCATTGAAATTAAAATTGCAAGTAGTAAGTCCATAAATTTATTTGTTTTTGAATTTGACATACACCTGCAAAGCCATTGCCGCTATTACAGATATTTTAAATCACATAAATGGTTTGATGACATTTGTAAGGTTTTACTCCATGTAAGATTATTCCAATCGAATAATTATAATGAAATAAGACCTGAAGACTATTAATTTGCACAGTTTAATTTTTCATTAAGCCATTGTAAGAAAATCATTTTAATCATCATTATTCCACTAAATTTTGAGAGATTCGATGAATAACAGTGTGATAATATTGTTCATCCAAACGCAAAGGATAATCGGAGTAAGCTAAAAAATCTGCATAAATTATTTTTTTTAAAAGTCAATTCTTCTCTTAATTTTGTCGGTCTGTTTTTCAGAACCTTTTTTAGTAAACATTTAAAAACCAAATATCATGATTAGAAATTTAACATTTCTCCGAAGCCTGACAGTTATGGCTTTTGGTGTATTTTGTCTGTTTGCCTTTAACACTTCAAAGGCGCAAATTACGTTGGGGTCGTCTCCTTATACACAAGACTTTAATAGTATTGGATCAGGGTTGCCAACCGGATGGACAGTAAGAACCGGTGCAACAGCTTCAAATTTAGGAACAACTCAAACGCTCGTAACAGCAAATACAGTTTGGAGTAATACTACCGGTCAGTTTCAAAATAGTGCTTCGGCTAACCCGCCTGCAACTTCTTCTGACAATACTACTACTCAGAACAATAATACCGACAGGGCCTTGTCTGTCAGACAAACAGGTTCTTTTGGTGACCCGGGAGCTGCATTTGTATTACAAATTGCCAATACTCTTGGATATAACAGCTTTAGCTTAAGCTTTGATTTAATGTCGTTAGATGGTAGCGGTACTGGAAGAACTACAACTTGGTTGGTAGATTATGGATTTGGAACAACACCAAGTTCTTTTACCACTGCAACCACCAGTCCTGCAACATTAACTACATCTAAAGGAACATGGGGAACTACAACGGTAACAGTGAATTTTGGTTCTGCGCTTGATAATTATAATGGATCAGTTTGGATAAGAATTGTAGCATTATCAAGTTCATCAGGTAGTGGTAGCAGGCCTGTTACCGGCATTGATGATTTTTCTTTATCATACAGTTCTTCTCCGGTACCAAATTTGTCAGTAGGTACTCTAAGTAATCAGTTCGGAAATGTTTGTATAAATACCACAAGTAGTTATGAGAGCTTTACCGTTTCGGGTACTGACCTTGATGGTAGCTCTGTTGATGTAAGTGCATTGAGTGGATTTACTTATTGTTTGACATCAGGCGGAACTTATACTTCAACACTAAATCTTCCATATACAGCACCAACACTTGGCAGCACAACCGTATATGTGAAGTTTAACCCTACCCTTGTTCAAAGCTATGCCGGAAATATAGCAGTTACAGGAGGCGGTGCATCTACCGAAAACTGTGTTGTATCTTCAGCCAATGGAGTAAACAGTGCACCTACAACAAATTCAGGCTCCAGCAGTTCTATCACTCAAAATTCGGCTACTGTAGCAGGAACCATCCCTGATATTGGATGTTCATCATTGATAGATTATGGAATTGAGTACAGCACTACCATGGGATTTGCCAATGGTAGCGGTACACCGGTTTCTTCAACAAATTTATCCGGAATTGATTTTTCATCTGCACTCAGTGGGTTAACATTAGGAACTACCTACTATTATCATGCTTATGCAACCAACAGTGGTGGTACAAGCTATGGTGCAGAGCAATCATTTACCACACTTAATATTGATGCCCCTGTTGCTACAGCAGCAACCAACATAGGTATTCATAGTTTTCGTGCCAACTGGAATGCTGTTTCAGGAGCTACAGGCTATTTTCTGGATGTTTCTACCTCACCCACTTTTATTGCTCCTATAAGTACTGATATTGCATATTGGGATTTCCCTAATAACCCTGATGATGCCACAGCCGATGGAGGAAGTGTTGCTAATCTTTCGGCTACTATTACAACAGAAGGCGGTGTTAATGCACCCACCTTTGACGTTGCCGGAGCTACTACTGAAGCGGCCACTGCAACAGGATGGGATGGCGGTATGGGAACAAAATACTGGCAAGTAATTGTGAATACTCAAAATTACTTTGACCTTACAGTTTCAAGTAAACAACGTTCTTCAAATACAGGACCTCGCGATTTTAAATTACAATATAAAATTGGTGCTGGTGGAACATGGACGGATGTTTCAGGAGCAACTGTTACAGTAGCTAATGATTTTACATCAGGGGTTTTGTCAAACGTGGCACTTCCAGCTGAATGTGATAATCAGAGCAGCGTTTATTTACGTTGGATTATGACCAGTAATACATCTGTTAATAATAGTACTGTAACCAATGCAGGAACAAGCCGAATGGATGACTTGTTTGTAACGGGTTATGAAGGTGATTATGTAGTTTATAATCAATCTGAGAGTGGTTTGTTTTCTGACATTACAGGACTTAATGCAAGTACAACTTATTACTACCGTGTTCGTGCAACTGATGGCACACACACTTCAGACAACAGCAATGTGATTAACCTTACAACTCTTGGAGTTTGTGATTTACTTGCAGTAAGTGCAGGAAGCAATTCACCTGTTTGTGCCAATGCAACACTCAATCTTACTTCTAATGGTACAGGATCAGATGGAACCATAACGGGTTACCAATGGTCAGGACCCGGAGGTTATACTTCTTCTGTACAAAATCCATCAGTGAGCAATCCTGTAGCAGGAACTTATACTGTTACTGTTACTGATGATAATGGATGTACCGCAGACAATACAACAAATGTAATTGTAAATCCACTTCCTTCACAACCCGATCCAATTACGGGAGCACCAACAAGTGTATGTCCGAACCCAACAGACGGGCCATATACTTTAAGTACCAGTGCAACTAATGCAACCAGTTATCACTGGTATCCGGGAATAAATATAACCGGAGTAA
>LNBX01000004.1 GCA_001567275.1 Bacteroidetes bacterium OLB10 | reverse complement strand
CACCCCTTCAGGGGTAGGGGGTGAGTGCGAGCGATGTGAATTATTTATAAAAAAGTTGGATGTTATGTTTTAAATTGATTTCTTACTCCACCACCACCAACTTTTTATTTACCCGTTGGTTGTTGCTTGTGATGGTGCACTGATACACTCCATCTGCAATTTTTGGGCAGTGAAATATATTGCAGTGTACTCCATGGCGGCAAGTTTTGGTGGTATATTTCTTTTCCTGTTATATCAAATATCTGCAACGTACCGCTTTTGTTTTGCGGCAACAGATACATGATTTTAAAATTACCGTTGTTGGGGTTGGGTGAAACGGAAAAGCGAAAATCATGCGCTGCCAAATCATGTATGCCAGTAAGCGTATCGCACGGGCTGCCCACCAAACGACCTAAGTAGTAGTTGGGGTGGTTGGGGACGGCTCTGAAATGAAATCCCAATAAATGTAAATCATGCAAATGAACATCACAAACTGTATCTGCGCTATCAGGATAATTTATGTAATGCAAATCAACTACACTGCTTCCCGATGTAATGTATATTTTACCATTTGCAGCAAGATACATTTCCCAAAAATCGGTATAAAATGGCGGTGAAGGGGAAAGGAATGTATCATTGGTTGCTACCAACTGCATACTTGCAGAAACATTGGCTGAATAAGTATCTAACTGGTAAATTCTTTTCCATGATGAGACATATAAATATTGCGAGTTGGGTGAAAATGCTACTCCAAGACCGCCAACACTGTCAGGCAAATAAGCAATAGAATTAAATGTAAAGTTCCCATCACACCTGTTAAAATCAAACAGCCGAATATCCTGCCAGTAATAACCCATCGAAATATCATAATTAGAATAAGCAAACTTTGTTCCGTCAGGTGAAAAGGTTGGTTGCCCGCCCCAACCCGGATAACCCGGAACATTTAAAAATTGAGAGCCTATGTATTGAATGGTATCAGGTGTTAACAGGAATTTATAAGCAATTTTTCCGCTATCGGATAATGATATAATCCACCAATCGCGCCCATTACCGTGTTTACAAGCCGCCATTCCCCAACCAAATAATCCGTTTAAAGCAATGTTATTTTTGCTGATTACTTTTCCCAGCCCGCCATTATAGCTCATATCCGCTATGCTGTAATAAATTTCAGTTGATGATAATAATGAACCTGAATTATAATTCCCTGTTTGATGAAAAAGAACATATTTATTAGTGTCATAAGGCACAGGTAAAATAATATTACCATAAGGAAGAACTAATCCATATTGTTTATAGTCATCTGTATATGAATTAGGGTTTAATCCTCCGCCATCCTGCATGGTGTCACCTGTGGCATTGGCTATAAAAATGCCATTACTACTCATGAGCAGATTTCCGTTTTCATCTGAAATATTCCCTTGCGTTTCTTCAAAAGGAATTTTTCTTATCTCTGTTATGTAAGTTACAGAAGTATCGGTAAAATTTAATCTTCCTTTATCATTAGGGGTGTTATTCAAGTACCCCAATAACCATGTGTGGTTATAACCTTGCGCAAACGCTGTTGCTTCTAACACAAAAAACAGTATTAGAAACAACAGCATTCCACAAATGCCGTTGTTTCTAATCTTTTTCATCGTGAAATAATTAATTTATTTATGATTGATTTTTTACCTTTGGCATTTACTGATATGGAATAAACACCCTGCCTTAATTTTGAAACATCAATAACATGTTTTTGCTTTTTGCAATTAAAAACCGCACCATATACAATTTCATTCAGTGTGTTTCTTATTTGTATTTTACATATTCCTTCATATATTCCCAATAATTCAACTGTTACTTTATCATTTGCAGGATTTGGAATAATTTTAATGTCCTCTGATTTATTATTTTCGAATGTAGTGTCATTTGAGATTCTGTAAATACCGCTTTGCAAACATATAGCATTATCATTATAATCAATACTGTCATTTATCATGCTTAACCAAACTCTTGCTCTTATAACAGCATTGCCCCCCGCATAAGGACATTGTTGTGCAATAGCTAATATGTCTGAAAAGTTGTCAATAAGATATTGAATATCGTTACCTCTTTCAATATAATTTATTTCTACCTCATTCATGAAAGCAGTATTCATTTCAGGCAACTCGGCATTTACAACATAATCGTTTTTAAGTTCGGCATTAGCAAGGTTGTCATTTATTGATGCCTCTTGCTGCACTTTCAGATTATTAATCGTTTGATTTAAAAAATCAATCTTATACGTCCATACCTGCAACATACTGTCAGCATTGGCATCTGGATTTATATTTTGCCATTCATCTATAAGGTTTATACTGTCGCTGAATAATTCCGTCTGTGAGTATGCGCTATCAATTAAATTTACAAAAACAGAATCATAACTGTAAGCCGCTCTCATGTATTCTTCTGCATTGTATAAATATTCCGTTGGCTCGCCCATGTTTTCCGTCATAAATGTCACATAAGAGGAATCTTCCTGCCACAGTGCCGAATCTTCCGAAAGAGTGCGGTACAGATACTCTTCAGTTATGGCTCGCGTTTCATCAACATACTCTTCTGATTCCAATGTTCCGTTGGCTATCATTATTTCCAGACTGTCTAATGACAGCAGTGCGGGCGGTGCATTGTTGCACATTGTAGGCTTCTGCCAACAGTAATAGGTGTTGCCCGAATTAAACTGAAACCATCCTGAAATATTTACCGTTGGCTTGTAAACAGAACTCAATAATGAATCTACATAAAATGTTGAACCTGGCACCAATTGAACAGGTGCCATATTCACCGCTCCAAAACTTGTGAATGGTCCATACCACACATTTCCCCTGTGTGGCTGTTGTCCTATAATTGCAAGATTGTTTAAATACAACCCGTTAAATTGATTACTCATTTCATTTCCCTTTAAATTGGTTTGCGGGCTAACACCCCCAAAGAAAATACCCCTGTATGTGCTGTCTGCAGTGTTGCAGCTAATGTTGGCTCTTGTGCTTTGCGTGACATAAATACTATATGTATTTCCTGCTGAGCCACCTGCATAATCACCTTTTATAGTGTTGCAGCTTACATTTGCATTGTAGCTGCTGTTAAGCTCTATTCCCGTTACATCAGCATTGCCTGACGATTGACTTATCCGTATCATGTTTTCTTTAATTTTTGAATTTAATGCAGCATTGTTCATAATGCCGTAAAAGGCATTACTCAATTGAATATTGTTATTGTTTAGAGTGTAAACCACCGGTTTGAATAGTGTTGTTTCTCCTGCATATATCGCTCCTCTGCTCATTCGCTTCGCCAGTCCTGGGGGCATAACAGATGCATTTACCGTAATGTTATTGCCAATAGCCATCATTGCTTTGGCAAGTGGATTATTTACCCAAAATATACCAGTGCCTGATGTGGTAATGGTACAATTAGAAACCATGCTTGTTTGTAATAAGGTTGTTTGTGTCCCGTAAACTCCTTGCGTTACATTCAAAATATGGATGTAATCGGCATACAATGCAGATTTATTAACGTAAATCCCCCTGTAACAATTATCAACTGTGTTGTAAGTTATTGCTTCGGGCAATACCGTAAGGCTTCCTGTGTGTATGTCGCCTGTTGGCATTCCCACACTTACCATTGCCGTGCCTCTGTATGGCTCTGTGTAAAACATATCATAACCAATGTTTGTAAATTTACTCCTCTTAACAGTTAATATGCTGCTTTTTGCTACAATGCCTGTGTTCAGTTTTTCAAACTCATTCAGGTTTGCATCGCCAATGGTTGCTATCATGTTGGTCACGTCTATTCCTGCTTTGGGTATTGCACCATGTGCCGGTTGCCCTGCATAGTCAGGTTTAAAACTTGGGCTTTGCATTTTAAAACTGCTGCCGTCCACTTTTAATGAAATAGAGTTATAACCATTGCCTGCTTGCGCAGGTATCAAAAGTCCCGTTACACAATCGTAAATTTTGCTTTGCAATATTTCAACCTGCGACTGATGCACTGCATAAATTCCGGTGTTTGCATCTCTTAATGTACTTCCATTAAGTGTTGTTTTTCCATTTGCTAGCACCGTTACCCCTCTCCACATAGTATCACAACTTTGTATGGTGGTGTTGTTCAAAATCAGATTACCTCCGCCTTGCACGGTTATCTGTCCGCCTGCATTCACATACACCATGCAGTTGTTCAGCACAAGCGTTCCGTTTACATAATATCGTCCTGCTACATAGATGCTCATTGCTCCAAGTGTACCTCCTCCCGAATAGCTTGAGTCGGCAAAGGTGGTGTCTGTGTTTGCACACGGACTTACCACTTCCACACATACGCTGTCCTGCCAGGTGGTGTTGGCAGGTGAGGTTACGGTGGCTACATTATAAAAACAACTTCCATACTGCGTAAAGTAGCCGCTCACCGTAAA
>LNBX01000003.1 GCA_001567275.1 Bacteroidetes bacterium OLB10 | reverse complement strand
TTACGGTGAGCGGCTACTTTACGCAGTATGGAAGTTGTTTTTATAATGTAGCCACCGTAACCTCACCTGCCAACACCACCTGGCAGGACAGCGTGTGTGTGGAAGTGGTAAGCCCGTGTGCAAACACCGACACCACCTTTGCAGATTCAACTTATTCGGATAAAAATGTTATTGCCAATAAATCAATTCTGATTGCCGGAAGCTATTATATCAACGATTCGCTTACTTTAAACAATTGTAGTGTATATGTTAATCCCGGAGTGCAAATAACGGTATTGCCGGGAGCAACTTTTATCACAAACAACACCACCATACAAAGTTGTGATACGATGTGGAGAGGAATAACGGTAAAAGGCGATGCACGGTTGCGTATGTATAACAATACTAAATTATATGATGCAAATGATGGTATAACAGCTGCTATTGGTGCTACTGTTACAGTTGATTCATCCGGCATTTTCGATTGTGTGAGAGGAATTTTTGCGCCACCGGCAACGTCAGGCTTCATCAATACATCAATAAAAGTTGCACGTTCATCATTTGGTAAACTATCAACCAACTTTAAACCTGATTACATCAGTCAACCTGCGCATGGCAACTTGCCAAGAGCAGGAATTGAAGTAAATAATGTTACAATGATACTTGGAGGTGACTCGGGCAAGGTAAATGAATTTTATAAAATGAGTTCTGGTATTATCGCTCACAATAGCATACTAACAGTTAAACGAAGTAAATTTTATGACCTTAGCCCCGATGCATCATATCCTGTTCAATACCGGGGCACAGCTATTGCTGCCGATGCAACTAATACCAATTCAGCAAAACTCACTGTATTACCGGAGGTGTTGGCTTACAACACTGTTGACAATTGCACTCGGGGTATTTACACTCGTAGAGTAGCTTTCAACATCAATTATATACATTTATTAAACGTAAACACCGCCATGTACAGCGAAGCAGCGCCTTGGTTAAGCACAAACTCCGTTTCTAATTGCGTTATCACAGCAAGCAATCACGGTTTGTTATTTGTTGCTAACCCATTGGCGCGTTTTGTTATCGCTGATTATAACACCATCACAATTAAGGGTATTATAAATCCAAACGCCACCATAAAACCTGCTTACTATGCAATTCAAATGCGCGAAACTTTCTTCGGCAATGTTCGCTATTCAGCAACCGGTAATTTTATCAATATGACAAATGCTCATGTTGGCATCTATTCCGGTTTCTTAACCCGTGCAAGCATTAAGCACAACAACATTCGTTTTAGCGGCAATGCAACAGGTATTTCCGTTCAATCAAACAATCATTCATCTATAAGTTGTAACACAATCAATGGTGATTATTCTTCTGGAGCATCTAACTCTAAAGGCATTAATGTAGGCAATGCAAGTGCAAGTTCAATTATTTATTGCAATAGTGTTGATTCACTTCATCGTGGCATTTACTTCGGTGGTGCTAATCCCGGTACATATCTTAAAGGTACTGAGTTTAATCACCATTTAAATGGCTTATACCTTAATACTTCTGCTAATATAGGATGGCAGCCTTTGAATGGTAACCGATGGAATAATATAACTTGGAGTTTTCAAGCCGAAAATGCAAATACTAATAATTATATTACTTCTTTGTTTTTTGTTGACTCCAATTCAATTCCGATATATAAAGCAAATAATAACATTCCCGGATGGAGTGGTTGGTTTCGTCATACGTCAGGCGGTTCTTTTCAATGCTCAAATTCCCTTGTGTGTTCAACACCTCCACCTGCACTAACAGCCTCAGAGTTAGAAGAAATGATTGCAAACGGTACATTGGAATCAGTGGATTATGTAGAGGAAAATCTCGCAATTGCAGAGGAATATTTGTATCGCAAGTTAGAAGAAGATTCTACATTAATGCTTCAAGATTCTGTCTATGTTCAGTTTATGCTTGAAAATTCTGATGGAGCAGTTGGTTACCTTTTTGATACTGAATCTTACTTGCGGGCGACTTCTTACGCTGATTCAAATTACACAAACCTAATTGACAGCGCATATAATCAAATTACGCAACTAAACGATAGTATTGTTTGGCTTGAAGAACATCAACCACCTAATTGGGAATATCTTAGAGAACAATACATTAATACTATCAATTTAATTAATCAAACAATTCAGAACATTAATATTCAACGCGAGGCAATGCTTAGTGGCAATTTAGCAAATGCAGAATTAATTAATGATATTGTTATTCCAGAAAATCTCCCTCAGGAAAACACACAGTACATGAATGAAATTGAAATGCAGTGGCAGGAATCCGGTTACGATAAGCAGATTATTATCGACAACTATATTGGTATTTTTGCAATTGCATCCCAATGTCCTTATGCCGGAGGTCCAGCCGTTGAGCGTGCCAGGGCATATATTGCTTTGCTTAACGATACTGTTTTTTATGAGGATGATAACGTTTGTCTCCAAAATGGAATATATCGTCATGCAGACGAAACAATCACAGCCATTACTAATGAAATAAGAACAATAAACATTAGTCCAAACCCTGCCAATGATATAGTTTCCATTTCATTGATAGGTCAATTTGATGGACTATGTAATGTTCAAATTAAAAATACACTCGGAGCTATCGTATTAGAAAAGCAATTTAATTGTAAAAACTCCATAACAGAAATAAGCATTTCAAAAATCACTTCCGGGTTCTATTATGTTTCTGTTAACGTTACAAATTCCAACACAGTAAATGCTAAACTCATAATCAATAGATAATGGTTCACTTTAAAATACTCAAATTAACTATCAGGTATTTCCTGATAGTTAATTTGCTTTTTTCACTCAATGCATTTTCACAAGGCTTGAGTCATACATGGCTTTTAGGATATATTACTACTGATACATTAATGAGAATCAATTTTTCTACAACATCTGCAACACTAATTACAGAAATTCGCAAGATGCCTTTTCAAGAGACACAGGGAAATATATCAGATGAAAACGGAAATTTGTTAATGAGTAGTAACGGAATTTGGATTGCAAACTCAGCAAATGATACAATGTTAAATGGGTCAAATCTCAACCCAAACCTAACTACTAACTCCATGAAACCTTTTGGTTTGGCTTTGATGAATGGCAACATTGTTTTACCAATGCCTGAAGATTCCAATAAATATGTTTTATTTCATCAAACTTTTGGTGATTTTACAAATTACTCTATTGAAATCTTTTATACTATAATTGATAAAACTTTAGATGGAGGCAAAGGCGGTGTTATAAGTAAAAACAACGTTGCTCTTTCTGGCGCATTCGGTTACGGTCTTGCTGCGTGTAAACATGGCAATGGGCGCGACTGGTGGATTATTGCATTAAACAATACAGCTAATATTATTTATAAGTTTTTATTGTCTCCTAACAACGTTCAATATGTTGGTAGCCAAAACTTAAATGTTCCAATCTATGGCGAATGGACGGGCCAACCTGTTTTCTCTCCCGATGGAAGTAAGTTTGCCTACCGTCATGGCTTTGGTAATAGTTCCAATTGGAATCAATACATGAGGCTATTTAATTTCGACAGATGCGATGCAACTTTCACGCTTGATTCCATTATTAATTTCAGTGATAGCTTAATAGGATTCGGAACAGCATTTTCTTCAAATTCAAGATATTTATATTGTAGTTCCTACAGCCATTTATACCAAATAGATACCGATTATTTAAACTCAGTTGGTAGCTTGCAATTAGTAGCTACCAATGATACATTTGCTTCTCCAAGCTCTCCCTTTTACACAAACTTTTATACTATGTATCTTGCCGCCAACAGTAAAATATATATTACTTCAACAAGTAGTGTCGTTGATTTGCATTACATAAACAATCCTGATAGTGCCGGATTAGCTTGCAATGTTCATTTACATGATTTGCATTTACCGAAATTTCATGCAGCTTCAGTTCCAGTCCACCCCAATTACTACTTAGGTCGTTTGGTGGGTAGCCCGTGCGATACGCTTACAGGCATACATGATTTGGCAGCGCATGATTTTCGCTTTTCCATTTCACCCAACCCCAACAACGGTAATTTTAAAATCATGTATCTGTTGCCACAAAACAAAAGCGGTACGTTGCATATATTTGATATAACAGGAAAAGAAATATACCACCAAAACTTGCCGCCATGGAGTACGCTGCAATATATTTCACTGCCCAAAATTGCAGATGGAGTGTATCAGTGCACCATCACAAGCAACAACCAACGGGTAAATAAAAAAGTTGGTGGTGGTGGAGTAAGAAATCAATTTAAAAGATAACATCAAACTTTTTTATAAATAATTCACATCGCTCGCACTCACCCCTTACCCCTGAAGGGGTG
>LNBX01000002.1 GCA_001567275.1 Bacteroidetes bacterium OLB10 | reverse complement strand
TGCAGGCGTTCGTGCAGTGTTCGTTTTGTCGGCTTGTCCATTCCGATCACCTGAAATTGCAGAAACTCGTACTGTATTGGCGGAATATGGTTTGCCGGTGGCACCAACTGAAATTATCGACAGGCGCGCTTTTGCGCGTGCCGTAGCTACAGGCCGATCTGTTACCGAATTTGAAAGTGATGGAAAGGCTGCAATTGAAATTCGTGCTTTTTGGATGTGGCTTAGGGAGGAATTAAAATGAGTAGTAAACCAACAGGGCTTGCGGCCTTTACAAAAAAAGGGATTGCTGATATTCAACAAACTTCAGTCAATCAAGGGAACGAATCAATAGCAAAATCCCTTAAGCGTGGACGGGGAAAAGGAGAAGTGGTTGCCCTGACAATTCGTTTTTCACGCGCGGATTGGGAGCGTGTCCATCAACTTGCGGTATCTGAGGGAGTTAGTATCCAGCATTTAGCTGTTAGTGGAATATCCAAGATTTTTGAGGAAAAAGGGCTTGTTGGATTGAAGGTGTAATTGTATAGTTTCATGCAACCATGCAACCATGCAACCATGCAACCATGCAACCATGCAACCATGCAACCATGCAACCATGCAACCATGCAACCGGATTATGGTGTTTCAATGTAGATGACTAATAGCACGGTGATGCGTGTTATTCAGTAGCATTGTTTATTTTAGGAAACCGGGAAAGCAAAGCATTCAATTGTGTTTGTGTTGCCTCAAGTTGTCCAGCCAATCCTGCTGCTCGTTCTCTGGCTTCTGCTGCCTGTCTGATAGCGTTATCCCGCTCATCTTGGATTCTAGTCATCCGCTCCGCAAGTCGGAGTGATTCAGCTGCTACCTGTTTCCTCTGTTCCTGGTGAGTGTGTTCCATACTTTCAATTTTTCCGATAGCCTGCTGATTCTCTGTGCGTAGCCGGTCAATATCCTGGTGCGCCCTGTCCAGCTCTGCACGAAGATCAGTGGCGCGACGCTCGACTTCGGTAACCCTGGCTTCTGCCTTATCCGATCTGCTTATGGAATCAGCCAGTTCTAATGCCTGCTTTTCATTCAGTACTTTCGCTTTCTCAAGTTCATCGTTTGCATGCTCTATAGCTTCAGCCTGTTTATCAAATGCCTCCGATAGTTGTTCTGATAGCTCGATAAGATCGGTTCTTTCGGCTTCAAACGTTGCTCGTGCAGCTTCCAGGCTGTTATTTACCAGCTGTAATGCAGTTGCCCACAGACTCTGCCCCATTTCCTGCAATACCACCTGTAAATCAGCTGGTATTGGTTCTCTAATGGATTGTATCTGTTTACGTCGCAGTTGCCGCCATTCCTTCATGGCTTCCGCGACGGTGTTCATACCAGCCCGGCTCAGTTGACGTACATCTTCAATACGTGGATATTCCCCATCTTTGCTCGCCGCATATAGTTCGTCTGCTGCCGTAAAGATGCGTTCTTTTATTTCCTGATTAATTGTCATGGTTGAAGATTTTTAGTAGTAATAGTAGTAATATTATTACTACTATTACTACTTGTCCACTTAAAAGAAGATTTGGGGCAGGAATCTGTTTGTTCACGAATAGTGCCCAATGCTTAGGCGATGGATCAAAGCCTTAGTATCAAACAGAAAATACAATTTAATCTGAATCTTACCCACAGAATTTGTGGATAAGTGTCCGGATGGATTAGACCAGAACACTGGAACAGTTGCGCGCCGCCTTTGCTAAGGAAAGCATCCCCTCGGAATTTTTGTCACATTATTAGCCTAATAAACCCTTTGTATGTCTTAGACAGAGTGACGGGTTAAGTGACAATTTTTGACGGTTATAAATTTCTTATTCATACTGTCACATAATCGAACGTATATGTGACAGGTGAAAAATGCTGATTGGCTACATGCGAGTATCAAAGACAGACGGATCTCAAGCTACGGATTTGCAGCACGATGCACTGATCGCTGCTGGGGTCGATCCGTCCCATCTGTACGAAGATCAGGCTTCAGGTAAACGTGAGGATCGCCCTAGGGAAACACTGATTTAACCCCGTCCCCGTAGAATGCCCCGGTCATCCCGATAGGCGCAACCATCCAGATGAAACAGCAAACCAGCTTCGCCGATCTCGAGTACTCGGCGCGTCGCAAGCCGACGCGGCGGGAGAAGTTTCTGACCGACCTGGATCGTCTGGTGCCGTGGTCGCAGCTGGTGGCGTTGATCGAGCCGCACTACTACCGCGGCG
>LNBX01000001.1 GCA_001567275.1 Bacteroidetes bacterium OLB10 | reverse complement strand
ATGCCAAGAGGGATTAAGTGATATTATCCCTGTTCCGGAAGGCAAAAGTATGTTCTGCCATTTTAAAGCTCTATAATGAAGAAGCCATCATCGTGGAACCTGCCGGTGCCTTGACTATCGCTGCACTGGATCTTTATAAAGATGAAATAAAAGGTAAAAATGTAGTGTGTATCATCAGTGGAGGCAACAATGACATCACACGCACGGAAGAAATAAAAGAACGTTCTTTACTGTACGAAGGCCTTAAACATTATTTTATGGTCAATTTTCCACAACGACCAGGTGCACTCAAAGAATTTGTCAATAATGTATTGGGGCCGGACGATGACATCACGTATTTCCAATTTTCCAAAAAGAATAACCGCGAGAATGGCCCTGCTGTAGTAGGCATAGAACTAAAACGGCAAGACGATTTCAACACACTAAAGGAAAATCTAAATTCACACAACATCAATTTCCAATACCTCAATGAAAATGCAGATCTCTTTACACATTTAATTTTTTAGGGCGAATAGCTGTTTTACAAATTCGTTTTTAAATGGATGATAGCTTATCATTCAGATTACAAAATCTGAATGATACACTATGAATCTCTCCTGAAAGTAAGTACGGAAAAATTTTCCTGTTGTGCCTACTTATTTCTTATAAGTCTTACCATCTGTGTAACGAATATGCTGATGCCGATACCGCAAAGAATTCCATTACCTATATAATGCCCTCGGTTATCTATGTCCAGGGTAAGATTATTTATCGAAAAAGCGATGATCAGCACGCTTATGCCTATGAATAAATAGTTCTTTTTCATAATATTTCTTTCGATGTATTAAACTTATTTTTAAAATTGAAATGTTGTGTCGATGGAAGGAAGTATATGTCCTGATTTATAATTAATTATTACGGAAATCCCATAGTTATCATCCGCCCGTATCGCCTGGTCATCAGTTGTTTTGAATCCGGTATTATCTCCATTTCTTTTGAAGTAAAATTAGGATTAATTTCGTTTTTCTGTCCTCTTAGGTTTTGTAAATCTAAGTAAAATCAGAGAGTTGTCTTTTTGAATTTGATTTTTTTACCTATCCAGAAATCTGACTGACTAAATTTGGATAATCAGTTTTGGTTTAACAGGGCTGCATCAGGTATACCCTGGCCAAGGAGTTGGTTATTTTGCAACAGGCAATAAAGCTCTCCACGGTCACTTCAGGTAAGTAGCCCCGATTAAATCCTGGAACTGGTAAGTGCTTACAACTGGAAATAATTTGCGAAAACTGCATTTTGTCCAACATTTGCTTCAAAAACACCATTCCGCCCCATGGCGTAATCTCTTTATTGGTAAAGCTTACGGAAAAAACTATCATATAAAATGTCTATTGCTACGCGGTAGAATATTACAATTTTTTTCTAGTATTAAATTCCTATCGCTTAATTTAGGTTAACACTACTTTTTCAAAATAATGAAATAAATATTGTTAAAATGCTTGTTACCAATACATTTCCGCATTGTCTGATGGCAAGTATGATTAAAATTTGGGTCGAAATAATTGTCATAATCAGATTACAACCAGTTTAAAACCAGTTTAAAACTGACTTTAAGGATCTATCTTATTCTGTGATTATATATTTCGATTTAATTTCCAGTCAATAAAAATTTAAATATATCCGGATTAAAATCAAATAAGGAATGTTGGTCTGGATGATAAAATTTAAATCACCAGTAGAGTAATATGTATTATGAAAGCTTTTTACAAAATTTATAAGAAACTAAATGACGATAACAAAAATTTATACTATGGAAAATAAATTATTTAAATTTTACAATCGGTGGTCAAGACCTTTTTTCATTCTGATAACATTGTTTTTGTTATTTTCCTGTGAAAATGCTGACAGTAAAGTCTCGCAAAAAGAAAATAGTACTAATGAACAAAAGAATGTGGAAGTTTCTGATAATTTTTCGGGGCTTTACACCATTCGGGACTCAGAAATTAGTGGTGCTCTTAGTTTTGAACGTCGCGATAGCAAGGATGGAGTAACATCAGGAGATGTTGTTTTACTTGCAGATTTTACAAATGTTGGCGGAAAAAAACTGTAATATTGTCAGGTAAAACGTTCTTTTAAATAACCAAAATCCCAGGGGGGTCAATATCACCGGAATGGGGGGTCAATATCACCGGAATATTCATAAAGCAATTTTTCTCATTTTTATTTTTTCTGGGGTATTGGCTTTATTTTCAGATTGCCGTAATAATAACTCATCTTTTTCTGGGAAATCTAACAAGACTGTTGAAGGAAAAGCAATTCAAAATTCTGTCAATGAGTATCGCGGAAGATATTTATTCAGCAATAATGTTGATACTAAAGGAGAAATAATAATCATGTATAATGGAACATTCACTGGTCAATTAACTGATATCTACGATAACGTATTAGATAATTTATCAGGTAGGTTAGAAGGGAATAAGCTTTTATTTGATGGGAACAATTCCAATATAATGATGACTGGTACTATATCCGGAGATATGATTAATTGCAATTTATGGACATCAATTACAGGGGATGTTTATTTTCCATTCTATAAAGCAGATAGTTATGATTAAATTAATCAACATTAAAAAGACTTTTTT